>NZ_CP040093.1:0-1200000 GCF_006016075.1 Caloramator sp. E03
GGCGGACAATTCAGCGTGTCTTTAGGACACAGCCAGTAATATAGCCCTTATAGGCTATGCAAACCACCCGTTTTTACGGGTGGTCATGATTTAAATCAGAAAAAAGCACTTTATTCAGATGCCAACTTTTGCTAAAATAAAATTAACCCAAAACAAAATTTAGAAAGGAGGATCCAATAAAGTGCTTAAGTATAATTTTATCAACAATTTACTAAACTTAAAAGATGTTTTTGTTAAAAAACGTTGTTAATAAAGATGATTTTATTGAGATATTTGTTGAAACTAAAAAGAAACCACATGTTTGTCCAGTTTGTGGCTATACTACATCTAAAGTTCATGATTACAGAAAACAAAGAATTAAAGATGTACCCATTCAGTTTAAAAAAACTTTTATCATTCTTAGAAAAAGGAGATTAGTATGCTCAGAATGCGGTAAGCGCTTTTATGAAAAGCTAGATTTTCTTCCACGCTATCATAGAATGACAAACCGCTTATCTTTCTTCATAATTAACGAACTATCTAATGTTAATAGCATGAAGCATGTTTCCTTAAAAGCCAATGTTTCCACCCATACTGTAAAACGCATTTTTGATACTGTTAGTTATACTGCGTATTCTTTGCCTGAAGTTATATCTATTGATGAATTTAAAGGTAATTCTGGTGGCTCAAAATATCACTGTATATTAGTTGATCCTGTTAATCATAAAGTAATTGATATTATTAAAGATAGACGATTTCATATCCTTTCGGATTACTTTAGAAATTTTAAAAACAGGGATAAGGTAAAATATGTAGTTATTGATATGTGGAGTCAATATGCTGACATTGCTAAAACATACTTTAAAAATGCAACTATCATCATAGATAAGTTCCACTTTATGCGCTACAACACCTGGGCTATAGAAAACGTTAGAAAGCGCATTCAAAAGAATATGGATAAGAAACTAAGGCGATATTACAAAAAAAGTCGAAAACTCATTCTTGCTAGAAAAGATTCCTTAGATGAAGACTCTAAGAGACAACTTGAAATTATGCTTTTATACAATGATGAATTAAGACATGCCCATTACCTTAAGGAATCCTTTTACAAAATTTCAGATGCAAGGTCTGCTTCTGAAGCAAAAATATTACTAAAGGAATGGATTGAGATAGCAAGAAAAAGCGGTATAAAAGAATATATTTCATGTGCAGAAACTTTAAGCAGGTGGTTTAAGGAAATAGTTAATTCCTTTGATGTTCCTTATACGAATGGATGTGTTGAAGGTTTTAACAACAAGATTAAAGTTATTAAAAGAAATGCGTTTGGGTTCAGAAATTTTAACAGGTTTAGAAATAGAATTCTGCATTGTTGCAAGTAATTGATTACTGTACTCTATTTTTCAAAAACCAACATTAGTTTGGTCTTTTTGTTATGCCCATTTTTAGAGAATTTTTGATTCACTTTCTTTAATTCGTTAAAACTTCTTGAAAATTAGCAAGGGCAGGCATTTGAATAAAATGCCCACCCCAACTATTGACATAGAACCTATGATTATACTAATGTTAATTTTTTTTATTTTACTTTCTTCAGGAGTAACATATATAGTTTTATTTGTAAAATAGACTACCATACCAGGTTTTGCACCAGAAGGCTTTTTAACGTTCTTTTTCTCTGTATAATCTACAGGAACGTTAGAAGAATGTTTGGCTTTACTGAAAAAAGCAGCTAAAAGAGCACCTTCAAGGAGTGCAGTATCAGAAACATTTCCGTTTTTGGATTTTATAATGACATGAGAACCAGGAATGTTCTTAACATGCATCCATATATCGCTTCCTACTGCAAACTTTGTAGTTAAGTAATCGTTTTGGATATTATTTTTTACCAACGTATATATCGAATCCATCACTTGATTTAAAATGATGGGGAGAAGCTTTTTTCTGTTTAGTGTTTTTTCTTTTTCTTATATATCCTTGTTCATAAAGCTCTGATTTTATTTCTTCTATTGTGTCTATGTCTGAAGCATTTTCAAGATTATAAAGTATAGAATCAAGGTACTCCTTTTCTTCAATGCATTCTTTGAGCAATTTATTACTAATCTCTAAGGTGCTCTTTTCTTTGTTATATTTTTTATAATAGTTTTGAGCATTTTGTACTATTGAAAGATCGGTATTTATTGGTATAATTATATTTTTAAGTTCTGGATCATAAAAGTTTTGAAGTTCAACCTTATCTGAATTAAGATCTATATAATACTGATTTGCCATCAATATATCACCATATATTTTTATATATTTCGTAATTTTTACATTCCTCAATTTTAACTCTATAAAAAGAGCACCTTCAAGGAGTGCAGTATCAGAAACATTTCCGTTTTGGATTTTATAAATGACATGAGAACCAGGAATGTTCTTAACATGCATCCATATATCGCTTCCTACTGCAAACTTTGTAGTTAAGTAATCGTTTTGGATATTATTTTTACCAACGTATATATCGAATCCATCACTTGATTTAAAATGATGGGGAGAAGCTTTTTTCTGTTTAGTGTTTTTTCTTTTTATATATCCTTGTTCATAAAGCTCTGATTTTATTTCTTCTATTGTGTCTATGTCTGAAGCATTTTCAAGATTATAAAGTATAGAATCAAGGTACTCCTTTTCTTCAATGCATTCTTTGAGCAATTTATTACTAATCTCTAAGGTGCTCTTTTCTTTGTTATATTTTTTATAATAGTTTTGAGCATTTTGTACTATTGAAAGATCGGTATTTATTGGTATAATTATATTTTTAAGTTCTGGATCATAAAAGTTTTGAAGTTCAACCTTATCTGAATTAAGATCTATATAATACTGATTTGCCATCAATATATCACCATATATTTTATATATTTCGTAATTTTTACATTCCTCAATTTTCTCTCTATAAATTTGAATTTTTTTCTCAGTCCTTTCAATGAAATTAGATACAAGTTTAAAAAGTGTACTATATTTTTGTTTTAAGCTATCCTTTAAGTCCTTATTACCATAAAAAGTGTCAAGTACTTTACTTGGTGAATCGTAGTATTCAATTTTCAAGTTGTTATATTCTCTTAGCTCAAAAATATAATAATCAATCATTGAAGTTCCATCATAAAATATTGTATATTTAAATTCATTGCTTTTTATTTTAGCTAAATAATAAAAGAAGTTATAAACAATATATTCTTTTTGATTACTTGATAAATCTTTAATCTTTATATTTGCCATATCGCCACAAATTTCAAAGGATAATGTTTTACTAAAACCAAGGAAGCTATCAGTAAAAAATTTGTATAAAGGCTTATCGAAATTAAAATTTGATAAAATATTTTTTATATCTTCCTCTCTTTGGTCTAAAGGATTTACCTTTTCTCCAACAGGAGGTTGAATATATTCAACATTAGGTAAAATTTGTCTATACCTATTTACTTCACTTCCAATTCGTTTTATACTATCAATAACATATTTTTTTTCATTTAGTAATATTATATTGCTATGCTTACCCATTATCTCAATAACAAGATAGTATATAATAGGATATCCTAGTTCATCTTTGCCTTCGATTTTAAATTCAATAATCCTGTCAAAGTTTATTTGATATATATCAACTATTTTAGCTCCGTTTAAATATTTTCTTAATGTCATACAAAATAAAGGGGGAGTTATAGGATTTTCATAGTTTTGCTCAGTAATATGTACTCTTGGAAAACTTGGGTTTGCACACAATAATAATTTAAAAGTTTTTCTATCTTTTTTTATAATAAAAATACTTTCAAAGTCTGAAGGCTGATGAATTTTATCAATTTTACCATTTATAACAGTTGAAAGCTCTTTAACAATTGCATTTAAAAATACTCCATCTAAGGGCATAATTACACCTCCAAAGCTTTTATGATTAAAAGTATAACACTAATTAAAAAAATATGAAAGGACAGGGATGATTAAAATGTTTTTTTCAAAAATGCATGGTTTAGGAAATGATTTTATAGTATATGATAATATTTTAAGCCTATCAATCGATTGGAATCAATTAGCAAAGAAGTGCTGTGACAGACATTTAGGAATAGGAGCGGATGGAATACTTATTGTTGAAAAATCAGATGTAGCTGATATTAAAATGAGAATTATAAACTCAGACGGGAGCAACGCTGAAATGTGTGGCAATGGAATAAGATGCTTTGCTAAATATGTTTATGAAAAAAATATAGTAAATAAAGAAAACTTCAATATAGAAACAGGTGCAGGAATAAAGAATGTTAAATTAGATGTAAAAGATAATAAAGTTTTAAGCGTAAAAGTTGATATGGGTATTCCTTGCTTTGAAAAAAGTAAAATACCTTTTAATAGTGATATGGATAATAAAAACTATGAAATTGAAATTAATAATAAAAAATATAATTTAACAACTCTTCTATTAGGTGTACCTCATACGGTAGTATATGTTGATGAAATTGATGAAAAGGAAGTAATAGAAGTTGGTAAGATTATAGAAAATTTAGAAATATTCCCTAAAAGAACAAATGTTAATTTTGTTCAAATAATTGATTATAATACGATAAAGGTTAGAACATGGGAGAGAGGGGCAGGTATGACATTAGCTTGTGGCACAGGAACCTGTGCAAGCGCTGTTGCCTGTTATATAAATAATAAGACTGATAAAAATGTAACTGCAAAGCTTTTTGCAGGAGATTTAAAAGTTTACTATGAAGATGACAATATAATAATGGAAGGTCCTGCACAGTTTATATGTGAAGGAGTTTATTTAAATATTTTATGATAAAGTAATATTTTTATTTCCCCTCAAATAAATATATAAAAGAGTAAATATATGGGGGGATGTAATTGAAATTTAGGCTTATTGCATTGATTACTATTATAGCTTTAGTAATTGTTACTGTTGGATGCCTAAAAAAATCCAGTTCAACTAATGTAGTTACGGAAATTCCTGGGAAGCAAAAAATGATTGTAGTTGTGTTAGACAAGCAAACTAATGCTCCTATTAAAGATGCAAAAGTATATATTGTTGGAGATAATACGGTATATACAACAGATGATATGGGAAAAACTCCTGAAATTGATGTCGAAATAAATAAAGACTATTTTTCAAAATACACTGATGAAGTTGCAAATAGGATGAATTGTGGCTTAGTTAATATTGTGGCTGTTAAAGAGGGATATGGAAAGCATCTTGAAGTTGATTACAACTTATATCCAGGAAACTCAACCTCAGTTGCCAAAATTCAATTATCAAAAAATAAAAAAGCAACAACAAATTGCAATTTGCCTGATGTTAATTATATTGAAAACATAATAAAAGCCTACGAAAGATTCGAAGGTGAAGGAATTAAAACTGAAAACATGATTAAATATAAAATTACAGTTACGGATGAATCAAGTAAACCTATTGAAGGGGTTAAAATTGTAATCCCAGAAGCAAAGCTTTCTTCTAGTACAAATAAAAAAGGAATTGTTGAAGTAGATGTCCCCTTTGACAATTCAAGCAGAATAAATTATCCTGTATTAAAAGACTATGGAGAAGTTACAGTTATAGCTTATAAAGATGGATATGCCACAAAGGTAGTACTTAGAGCTCAAATTAACAATGATAAAAATAATACTATAAATTTAAAATTGAAAAAGTCAGATGGTAAAAATTATAATTATGAAATAGTACAGCCAAAAGACAGTTGGATAGAAAAATTATTAAGTTCATATAATTAGTAACATATAATTCCCCTCCAGAATAATATGATTTTGAGATGATTATCTGGAGGGAATTATATTGAAAAAATGCTATAGGATTGAAAAAATACCACACTATATTTTTTCAAAATTTGATAATATAAAAAAAGATTTAAAACAAAAAGGAATTGAGATTATAGATTTAGGTATTGGAGATCCTGATATACCAACTCCTAAGTTTATTGTAGATTCAATGGTTGAATTTCTAAAAATCAAAGATAATTTTAGGTATCCTCCTTATAGAGGGATAGAAGAGTTTAAAGTTGCTGTTTCTAATTATTATAAGAAAAAATACAATGTAGAACTTGACTATAATACAGAGGTTGTTGCACTTATTGGTTCAAAGGAAGGCATTGCACATTTGTTTCTTGCTTTAACAGATCCAAAGGATTATGTTTTATTGCCTGATCCATCTTATCCAGTGTATCAAGCTGCTGCTTTAATTGCAGGTTGTGAAATTTATAGAATGCCTCTCTATGAAGAGAATAATTTTATACCAGATATAAATGAAATAGATAAGCAAGTGGCAAGAAAGGCTAAATTACTAGTTGTTAATTATCCCAACAATCCAACAGGAGCGTTAGCAAATGAAGAATTTTATAATGAGCTTATTGAATTTGGACTTAATAACGATATTGCAATAGTAAATGATGGTGCTTATCTTGATATTTATAAAAACAAAAAGCCGATTAGTATACTTCAAATTCCAAGAGCTAAAGAAATAGCTATAGAGTTTGGATCTTTATCTAAAAGCTTTAATATGACAGGTTGGAGATTAGGTTATGCTGTTGGATGTAGTGAAATATTAAATAAATTGATGGTAATTAAAACAAACTTTGATTCAGGACAATTTAACGCAATTCAACAGGTTGGAGCTTTAGCTTTAAATACAGGAGATAATTTTACTAAATATATTAATGATATATATAAAGAAAGAAGAATTATTGTTGTAGAAAAGCTAAGGAAAAAAGGTATTCATGTTTATGATTCTGAAGGAACTTTTTATGTATGGTTTAAAGTACCAAAAGAATATAGTTCTGTTGAATATAGTGAGAAAATATTAAAAGAAGCAGGTGTTTTAATAACTCCAGGTAGCGCTTTTGGAATATATGGTGAAGGGTATTGCAGAATTTCTTTGACTATTGATTTAAGTAAGTTAAAAGAAGCAATGGATAGAATAGTTACTATAAAGCCCTAAGGGCTTTTTTAATTTTTGAGTACATTTAAGATTAAATATATCTTGAAAAACTATGTAATAATTAGGTATAATGAGAAAGAATTAAAAAATAATATATTATATTAGAATAATAAATTATTTTATGTTTTGGCAGGTGATTTAATGATAAAGAGTATGACGGGATATGGAAGGGGAAGCTTTGAAAGTGATGGGAGAAGTTTTACAGTTGAAATAAAATCGGTAAATAACAGGTACCTCGATATAAATATAAGGCTCCCAAAGCAGATGAATGCATTAGAAGATAATATTAGAAAATTTGTATCTTCAAGGATATCAAGAGGGAAAATAGATATATTTATAACCCAAGATAAATTTAAAGATGACGATATAAAAATAAACGTAGATGAGCAAGTTGCAAGGGCATATTATAATTCCTTCATATTCTTAAAGGAGAAATTTAATCTAATTGATGATATATCAGTTTCACTTTTTTCAAGGTTTCCTGATATAATTACAGTTGAAAAAAAAGATGAAGATCTTTCAGAAGTTTGGAATACACTAAGAGTTGCTCTTGATGCTGCTTTAAGTATGCTTATTGACATGAGGGCAAAGGAAGGCGTAAAATTAAGCAAAGATATAATTGAACGAATCAACTATATAAAAAGTTTGGTAAAAAAAATAGAGGATCGCTCTATAGATGTTGTTGAAGAATATAGGATGAAAATCAAGCAGAGAATAGAAGAATATCTAAAAGATATAGATATAGATGAATCAAGACTTCTAAATGAAGTTGCGTTTTTTTCTGATAAAGTTAATATTACAGAAGAGACAGTAAGGCTATATAGCCATCTTGATCAATTTGCAAGTTCTCTCAATAGTTTAGAGCCTATTGGCAGAAAACTTGACTTTTTGATACAGGAAATGAATAGAGAAACAAACACAATAGGATCAAAAACGAATGATTTGTATATAACCAATATCGTTGTTGATATAAAAAGTGAACTTGAAAAGATTCGTGAACAAATTCAAAATATTGAATAAGGAGGTTATATTATGGCAATAAAACTTATAAATATTGGTTTTGGTAATATAGTATCTGCAAATAGACTTATTGCAATTGTAAGCCCTGAATCTGCACCTATAAAAAGGATAATACAAGAAGCAAGGGATAGAGGTATGCTAATAGATGCAACTTATGGAAGAAGAACAAGAGCTGTTATTATAACAGATAGTGATCACATAATCTTATCTGCGGTACAGCCCGAAACTGTAGCTCATAGATTATCTGAAAAGAGTGAAGAAGAAGATTTAAGCGAAGAGGAAAATGAATAGGAAGGAGAATAAAATGGGGAATAAAGGGCTGTTAATTGTAATATCTGGTCCCTCTGGTGCTGGCAAAGGAACATTATGTAAAACTTTGTTAAGCAGAAATGACAAGCTCAAACTTTCTGTTTCTTGTACTACCCGTCAGCCAAGAAATGGAGAAGTCCATGGAGTAAACTACTTTTTTGTAACTCATGAAAACTTTAAAGAAATGATAGACAAAGATGAGCTTCTTGAATATGCTCAAGTCTATGATAACTTCTATGGGACTCCTAAATCCTTTGTTGATAAAAATTTAAATGAAGGATATGATGTAATATTAGAAATAGATATACAAGGAGCCTTAAAGATAAAGGAAAAATATCCTGAGGCTGTTTTTATTTTTATTCTTCCTCCATCAATGGAAGAGTTAAAAAATAGGATTAAAAAAAGGGGCTCAGAAACTGAAGAATCCCTTTTAAAAAGGTTTAGATGTGCCTTTCAAGAGATAAACTATATATCAAGATATAACTATGTTGTTACAAATGATGTTTTAGATGAGGCTGTAAAAAAGCTAGAATGTATTATTATTGCAGAAAAATGTCGAGTTGATAGAATAAAACAATCTGATATTTTTACACAATTACAGGAGGGATTAAAAAATGAGTAATTCTATGATAAATCCACCAATTATGTCATTATTAAATAGGGTGAGTGACAGATATTCCCTTGTTGTTGTTACTGCTAAAAGAGCAAGGCAGATTATCGATGGTAAAAAGCCTCTTGTAAATATAGACTCAACAAAACCAGTAACTATAGCAATTAATGAAATAAATGAAGGTAAGATTCATTATGAAAATATAAAATCAGGTATAAAATAGTTTTGTGTTATGAGGTGTTTAAAATTGAGTACAGTTGTACTTGGAGTAACAGGCGGGATAGCAGCATATAAAGCTTTAGATATAGTAAGCAAGCTTAAGAAAAAAAACATAGATGTTCATGTAATAATGACTAAAGCAGCTTCCAAATTTGTAACTCCTCTTAGCTTTCAAGCTTTAAGCCAAAATTATGTAACTATTGATATGTTTGCAGAGCCTAAGAGATTTGAAATAAGACATATTTCACTTGCTGAAAGGGCCGATGCTTTTCTAATTGCACCTGCTTCTGCAAATATCATCGGCAAAATTGCAAATGGAATTGCTGATGATATGTTATCGACTACTGTAATGGCTACAAAATCACCAGTATTAATTGCACCTGCCATGAATACGAATATGTATGAAAATCCAATAGTTCAAAAAAATATAGCCTTTTTAAAATCATTAGGCTATTATTTTATTGAACCTGAAAGTGGAAGATTAGCATGTGGTGCCATTGGTAAAGGAAAGCTTGCAGATACAGAAAGTATCGTTGACTTAACCGATATGTTGCTATGTAAGAAAAAGGATTTAAAAGGTAAAAAAGTGCTAATAACAGCAGGACCAACAAGAGAAGATATAGATCCCGTTAGATATATCACAAACCGTTCTACAGGTAAAATGGGCTATGCAATTGCAAAAGCAGCAAGAGATAGAGGTGCTGATGTTATATTAATCTCTGGTCCGGTTAATATTAAAGCTCCTTATGGAGTAAAACATGTTAATGTATATAGTGCTGAAGAAATGTACAATGCAGTTCTTGAGTATTTTGATAGTACAGATATACTAATAAAATCAGCTGCAGTTGCAGATTATAAACCTTTAAATAAAAGCAATATAAAGATAAAGAAATCCGATGCAGATCTTTATATAGAGCTTACTCGCAATAAAGATATTTTATATGAGATAGGAAAAATAAAAAAACATCAAATAGTTGTAGGATTTGCAGCTGAAACCAATGACCTTATTGAAAATGCAAAAGCAAAGATAATGAAGAAAAATCTTGATTATATAGTAGCAAATGATGTAACATTGAAGCAGTCTGGATTTGGTAGTGATAACAATACAGTTAAAATAATTGATAAACATGGTAATATTACGGAATATCCAAATATGCCAAAGGAAGAAGTTGCCCATGAAATATTCAATTTAATATTAAAAAATGAGCGCTAAGGCGCTTTTTTTAATAAACTATTTATGATTTGGGGGTCAGCCATGGCTAAAATCGCATCAGTTATAGTTGATAATTCGGCTAAAGCTTTAGACAAAGAATTTACATATAAAATACCTGAAAAACTTTCTAATATGATAAATAAGGGCTTTAGAGTTGTAGTTCCTTTTGGAAATGCGAATAAATATGTTGAAGGAATTGTAGTTGATATAAGGGAAGAAATAGAAAATGATATAAAATTAAAAGAGATAGCTGATATACTTGATGAATCGCCAATATTTAATGAAAACATGATTAAAATTGCTATGTTTTTAAAACAAAGATATAGATGTAGATTTATAGATGCTTTAAAAACTTTGATGCCACCAGGCATAAGTGCACAAGAAAAGCTTATAATAAATTTTTTATCTGATAAAAACTATAATTATAGCAATAAAATAATTGAAACTTTAAGGAATTATAAGTCAATAGAGTATAAAGAATTATGTAACATTCTCAAATATAAAGTACCTCGTTCTTTGCTTTATGATATGGAAAGTAATGGGATAATATCTATTGAAAGAGTTATGAAGGGAAGAATAAATACAAAAAAAGTAGATATTTATTTACCAACAGATATAAAGAAATGTGAGGAATTTATAGAAACCTGTTCACAAAAACTAAAAAAACAGGGTGAAGTTTTAAAAGTAATAATGCTTAATGATAAACCTTTAACATTAAAAGAAATTTCTATAGTATGCGGTTGTAGCAGTTCTGTTGTTAAGAGCCTCGAAAAAAAAGGGTTAATTCAAAAAATAGAAAAAGAAACATATAGAAATCCTGTTAAAAATGATTATTTTTATGAAAGAGTTGAACTAACAGAGGAACAAAAAAAGGCCATTGAAAATATAATGGAAAATTACAAAAAAGGTCAAAATATATCTCTTTTGCATGGAGTTACCGGCTGTGGTAAGACTGAGATATACCTTAACATTGTTGAGAAATTTATAAAAATGGCCTATGACGCAGTTGTTCTTGTACCTGAGATATCATTAACACCTCAAACGGTTGAAAGATTTAAGGGAAGATTTGGTGATGTAGTTGCAGTACTTCATAGTAGATTATCTGATGGAGAAAGATATGATGAATGGAGAAGAATAAGAAAAGGAGAAGTTAAAGTAGTAGTTGGGGCAAGATCTGCAATATTTGCTCCTTTGAAAAATATAAAGCTTATTATAATTGACGAAGAACATGAATATTCATATAAATCAGAGATGACACCTAAATATCATGCAAGGGAAGTTGCTGAATACATAGTTAACCAGAATAATGGGCTTTTAATATTAGGTTCTGCAACGCCTTCTATGGAAAGCTATTATAATGCAGTAAATGGTAAATACAATCTTGTTCAGATTTTAAATAGAGTAGACAATAAAAAGTTACCTATAATATCGGTTATCGATATGAAAGAAGAAATTAAAAATGGAAATAAATCCATGTTTAGTAAAGAACTATATAATTCAATTTATGAAAATTTAAATAAAGATGAGCAAACTATATTGTTTTTAAATAGAAGAGGATATTCAACATTTATATCCTGCAGAGAATGTGGCTTAATATTAAAATGTAAGAACTGTGATGTTCCTTTAACATATCATATAAGCAGTGGGAAGCTAAACTGTCATTATTGTGGGTTTGAGTATGAGGTTCCTAAACTTTGTCCAAAATGTAAGAGTAAATATATTAAATATTTTGGTGCAGGAACAGAAAAGGTAGAAAATGAATTAAAAAAATACTTTCCAAATGCAAGGATTTTGAGAATGGATGTTGATACAACAAAAAACAAAGGCGACCACGAAAGGATATACAATGAATTTAAAAATAACAAAGCAGATATATTAATCGGAACCCAGATGATAACAAAAGGAATGGATTTTAAAAATGTTACTTTAGTAGGAGTTATTGCTGCGGATACAAATCTTAACATACCAGATTTTAGAGCAGCAGAAAGAACTTTTCAACTGATTTGCCAGGTTTCAGGTAGAGCTGGAAGAGGAGAGAAAACTGGCAGAGTTATTGTACAAACTTATGACCCACAGCATTATAGTATTTCCTATGCAAGTACACATGATTATGTAGGATTTTATAATAAAGAAATTATAATAAGAAAAATGTTAAATTATCCTCCTTTTTCTGATATGCTTTATGTTCTTTTAACTTCAGAAAATGAGCAGGAACTTATAGAATTTGCACAAAAAATAAAAGGAGAATTGAAAACTATTGCAGAAGGTAAAAGAGTAGAAGTTATAGGGCCTGCTCCATGCCATTTATATAAAATAAAAAAATCCTATAGATGGCATATAATTATAAAGGGAAATGTTTTTGATATATATGATGAATTAGATAACAGATTAAATTTTTATACAATAAATACTAAAATTTATTATACTTTAGATATTAATTCATATAATATGATTTAGGAGTGATTTGCATGGCTTTGAGGGAAATTAGAAAAATAAACGATGAGGTTTTAAGAAAAAAAAGCAGAAGAGTAGATAAAATAGATGATAGAATAAGAATCTTATTAGATGATATGCTTGAAACTATGTATCATGCTAACGGAGTAGGTCTTGCTGCACCACAAGTTGGAATTTTAAAAAGAGTTGTTGTGGTTGATATAGGGCAGGGACCTGTAAAACTTATAAACCCAGAGATAATATATTCTGAAGGATTACAAATAGATGTAGAAGGATGCCTTAGCGTACCAGATGTTAGGGATAACGTTGAAAGGCCTAAAAAAGTTATAGTAAAAGCTTTAAATGAAAATGGGGAAGAAATAAAAGTTGAAGGAGAAGATTTTTTTGCAAGGGCATTATGTCATGAAATTGATCACCTTGATGGTATTTTATTTATAGATAAAGTTAAAAAGGATGGGGGGATGATTTAAAATGAAAATAATATTCATGGGAACCCCTGATTTTGCAGTACCTACGCTTGAAATGCTAAATGAAAAACATGAAGTTCTTGCAGTTTTTACTCAACCAGATAGGCCTAAAGGTAGAGGACAAAAATTGCAAATGTCACCTGTTAAAGAAACAGCACTTAAATATGATATACCAGTATATCAGCCTGCAAAATTAAAGGGAGATAAAGAAAGTTTACAAATAATTAAAGACATTTCTCCTGATGCTATAGTTGTTGTTGCATTTGGACAAATACTTCCAAAGGACATATTGGATATACCCAAATATGGATGTATAAATGTTCATGCTTCTCTTCTTCCAGAACTTAGAGGTGCAGCACCTATTAATTGGGCAATTATTCGAGGATATAAATATACAGGAATTACTACTATGAAAATGGATGTAGGGCTTGATACAGGAGATATGCTTCTTAAAGAGACAGTTGAAATTGGAGAGAATGAAACAGCTGGAGAGCTTCATGATAGGCTTATGGGAATTGGAGCAGAATTATTAATAAAAACTTTAGAAATGCTGGAAAATAATATGATTGTACCAGAAAAGCAGGATGATTCAAAATCCAGTTATGCGCCAATGCTAAATAAGGAGCTTGGTCATATTGATTGGAATAATGATTCATATAATGTCTACAATCTTATAAGGGGAGTAATACCTTGGCCTGGAGCATATTTTTTCTATGATGATAAAATGATAAAAATATGGGAAGCAATTAAAATTGAAGATATATGTGATATACCAGGGAAAATATTAGATGTAAACCAGGAAGGTATAAAGATAGCTTGCAAAAAAGGTGCAATTATTATAAAAGAGCTCCAGGAAATAGGAGGTAAGCGTATGGATGTATTATCATATATTAATGGGCATGAAATTGAAAAAGGTAAAATAGTTAAATGAGGTGAGAATATGTTTTATGGTTTTGATCCTACTTTTATAATACTTATTCCTGCACTTTTATTAACTTTTTATGCTCAAGGGAAAATCCAAAGTGTTTTTAGTAAATATCTTAGAGTTCATTCACTAAAAGGGATATCAGGTGCTGAAGCTGCAAGAAGAGTTTTAAATAGTAATGGGCTTTATGATATTTCTATTGAAGTTATACCAGGAAGACTAACAGACCATTACGATCCTTCATCAAGGGTACTTAGGCTTTCAAGGGATGTATATTATGGAGATTCAATTGCATCTATTGGAGTAGCTGCTCATGAAGCAGGTCATGCTATACAACATCATGAAGGATATGTTCCTATTGCAATTAGAAATGCATTGGTTCCTGTTGCAAATTTAGGTTCTAATCTTTCATGGATATTAGTCATTCTTGGGCTTGTTATAAGGTGGATGAACCTTGTATATTTAGGAATATGGCTATTTGCAGCTGTTGTTTTGTTTCAAGTTATTACACTCCCAGTAGAATTTAATGCAAGCTCAAGGGCGCTAAAACAGCTAAAATACGTTGGCATTTTATATGAAGGAGAAGTAGAAGGTGCAAAGAAAGTATTAGATGCAGCTGCTTTGACTTATGTTGCAGCAGTATTTGTTGCAATATCACAGCTTATAAGGCTTCTTTTAATTGCAAGGGACAGAGATTAGGAGGATTTTATGGAGGATAAAGCAAGATTAATCGCAGTAAAAACTTTATGCGATATAGATGAGAAAAAATCATATTCCAATATAAAATTGAATTATTATTTTAAGAAATATGATTTAAGCACAATAGATAGAACTTTTTCTACTGAAATACTGTATGGCACAATAAGATGGAAACTTAAAATTGACTATTTAATAAGCAAATTTGCTAAGAAAGGAATTAACAATATACCCAATTGGGTTTTAAATTCAATAAGGATAGCAGTTTATCAAATATTTTTTATGGATAGAGTACCTGAATTTGCAGCGGTAGATCAATCAGTTGAGATTGTTAAATATAAAGTACCTAAAGCTGCATCCTTTACAAATGCAATTTTAAGAAACATTTTAAGAAATAAAGATGAATTTAATAACATCGATGTTAAGGATAAATTTAAAAAGCTTTCTATACAATATTCTCATCCCGAATGGTTTGTTAAAAGAGTAATAAAAGAAACTGGTGAAGATTTTGCAATCGAACTTATGAATAAAAATAATACGCCTTCTGATCTTACAATAAGAGTAAACAGCTTGAAAATTTCAAAAAAAGAACTTACAAACGCATTAAGATCTAAAAAAGTTGAAGTATATGAGGGTAGGCTTGATGAATCTCTTATCCTTAAAGGATATAGCAATATAGAAAAATCAGAGGAATTTAGTAAAGGTTATTTTATAATACAGGATGAAGCTTCAATGCTTGCAACTAAAATACTTGATCCAAAGCCCTTTGAAACAATCATAGATTTATGTAGTGCCCCAGGAGGTAAATCAACCCATATAGCACAGCTTATGGAAAATAAAGGTGAGATACTTGCTTTTGATATTTACGATCATAAATTAAAACTTGTAAATGAGAATGCTAAAAGATTAGGCATTGATATTATTAAGACACAGCTGAGGGATAGTACTTTGTATTATAAAGATTTAGAGCAAAAAGGGGATAGGGTATTAATCGATGCACCCTGTAGCGGACTTGGGCTCATAAGAAAAAAGCCTGAGATAAGGTGGAATACAAATGAAGATGATATAAAACAGTTAATTAAAATTCAAAAAAACATACTTAATAATGCAGCAAGGTATGTTAAGGTTAATGGTGTACTATTATATAGTACGTGTACAATAACAAGGGAAGAAAATGAAGAAGTTATAGATGATTTTTTAAAAAATAATAATAACTATGAATTAAAAGACATATGTAGCTATTTACCATTGGAATTTAAGAATGATAGTTGCAAAAATGGTTTTGTTAAACTTTATCCTAATTTAAATAATTGTGATGGATTTTTTATTGCAAAACTCATAAGAAAATGGTGAAAAATATGATTGATTTTAGAGACTTTACTTATAAAGAATTAGAAAACTATATAATAAAAATTAATGAGCCAAAGTTTAGAGCAAAACAGATATTTCAATGGATACATAAAGGAGTTAATTCTTTTGATGATATCATAAACATAAATAAAGGGCTTAAAGAAAAGTTGAAAAATGAAGGTTATATATGTAATATGGTAATAGAAGAAAAATATACATCAAATATTGACGGAACAACTAAGTACATTATGCGTCTTAAAGATGAAAATTTTATAGAATGTGTTTTGATGAAGTATACCTTTGGAAATACTATATGTATTTCAACACAAGTAGGTTGCAGCATGGGATGTAGTTTTTGTGCCTCAACTATAGGAGGTAAAATTAGGAATTTAACTGCTGGGGAAATGTTCGGACAGGTTTTAACCCTTCAAAATGATATCAAAGAAAAAATATCTAATGTAGTTCTTATGGGTACAGGAGAGCCCTTTGATAATTATGAAAATGTAATTAAATTTTTAAATATAATTAATGACCCAAATGGAATTAATATAGGAATGAGGCACATAACTATTTCAACATGTGGACTTGTTCCTCAAATCAAAATGCTTGCTGATTTAAACCTTCAGATAACCCTTGCTATTTCTCTTCATGCACCTAATGATGAAATTAGAAAAAAAATAATGCCCATAGCAAATAGATACAGTATGGAAGAGCTTTTAGACGCTTGTAAATATTATATTAAACGTACAAACAGAAGGATTACCTTTGAATATGCTCTTATAAATGAAATAAACGATTCAGAAGAAAATGCTTTGGAACTTTCAAAAAAGCTCAAAGGAATGCTCTGTCATGTTAACCTTATACCACTGAATAAAGTTGATGAGAGGGAATTTATAAAGCCGGATATGGATAAGGTTAATATTTTCAAAAATATATTATTAAAAAATGGTATCGAAACTACTGTAAGAAGAGAAATGGGAAGTGATATAAATGCTGCATGTGGACAGCTTAGAAGAAGGTTTATTCAAAAAAATAAGTAGGTGATCTTATGCTAATAGAGTGTAGAACAGATAAAGGTAAAATAAGAGATGTCAATGAAGATTATATTACAGTTTTTAGAACTAATAAATATTCGTTAATTATTGTTGCGGATGGTATGGGTGGACATAATGCTGGTGAGGTTGCGAGTAAACTTGCATCTATAGGCATTAGGGACTTTGTAGCAGAAAACTTTAATAAATATGAAGATATTGAAGAACTTGTAAGGGATGCTGTACTAAATGCAAATAAAATAGTTTATGAAAAGTCACAGGAAAATAATGAATATATTGGAATGGGTACAACTATAACCTGCTGTCTTATATATGGTTCAGATTTATATTTTGGACATGTTGGTGATAGTAGAGCATACGTAATAAATAAAAATGAGATTAAAAAAATAACTGAAGATCATTCTTATGTACAAGAGCTTGTTAAAATGGGAAGTATTACTGAAAATGAGGCATTAGCTCATCCCCAAAGGAATTTAATTACAAGGGCAATTGGAATTGAAGAATACGTTGTTGTAGATACAAAGCATGAAGCTTTTTCTATAGATGATTATATATTACTTTGTACAGATGGGCTAACATGTTACTTAAATAATGATGAGATAAGAGATATTGTATTGGAGCATGGATTAAGTTCAGTTGATTATTTTATAAATATTGCTAACGAAAGAGGAGGTAGTGATAATATATCAGTAATTGTTGCCAAGAGGGGGGATGAGCAATGACCAATTTAATTGGTAAGGTACTTGGCAAAAGATATATAATCATAGAAAAGATAGGAGAAGGAGGCATGGCTCTTGTCTATAAGGCAAGATGTCAGCTTTTAAATAGATATGTTGCTGTTAAAATATTAAAGCCGGAGTTTACATCAGATGAGGAGTTTGTAAAAAAGTTTAAAAGAGAATCCTTATCGGCAGCAAGTTTATCTCATCCTAACATAGTAAGTGTATATGATGTAGGAGAAGAAGATGGAATATATTATATTGTAATGGAATATGTTCAAGGTCAAACTCTAAAGGAATATATAAAAAGAAATGGAAAAATTGGATTTAGGGAAACTCTAAAAATAATAAATCAAATAGCTCTTGCTCTTGAACATGCTCATAAAAATGGAGTAGTTCATAGGGACATAAAACCTCACAACATATTAATAACTGAGGATAAGATAGTTAAAGTTGCAGATTTTGGAATAGCAAGAGCATCAACAAACACTACTATAACTAATACGGATAAAATATTAGGATCAGTTCACTATTTATCTCCAGAACAGGCAAGGGGAAGTTATACAGATCATAGAACTGATATATATTCCTTAGGAGTTGTAATGTATGAAATGCTTACAGGTAGACTTCCTTATGATGCTGATAGTCCTATTTCTATTGCTATTAAGCATATAGAAGAAAACTTAATTACCCCTTTAGAGATAGATGATAGTATTCCAAAAGCTGTTAACGATATAGTTTTAAAAGCTATGGAAAAGAATGTAGCAAAACGTTATCAAAATGCTAAGGAAATGCTGGATGACATAGCTAAGGCACAAGAAAACCCCAATATACCTTTGTTTTATAATGAAAATGAAGAAGACGCGACTAAAATAATAGGCATAAACGAAATAAACAGTGCATTAAATGAAAATAATAGAAAAAAGAAAAAAGGTAAATTAATATATGTAATAATGACTACATTGATATTAATTTTAACGGCGGCTTTTTTGGTTTATGCATATAATAAATATTTTATAGTTAAGGATGTTAAAGTACCTTCAATTATAGGATTGAGTGAGGAAGAAGCAAAGAAGGTATTAGAGAGTAGAAAGCTTTTTATGGAGGTTGCTAATAGAGTTAGTGATAAAAAACCTGCAGGACAGGTTATAAGAGTATACCCTGATGAGAACACTACTGTTAAGCAGAATTCCACAGTTAGAGTTGTTATAAGTACTGGCCCAAATCAAGTTAAAGTACCTGATTTAGCAAATATGGATTTAATTACAGCTGAGTCTTTAATTAAAAAAAATGGCTTAAAAATAGGAATAATAGAAAGAAAAAATAGTGATACAGTTCAAAAGGATTTGATAATAAGCCAAAGCCCTGAAAAGGGAACTATGGTTCAAGAAGGAACAGAGATAAATATAGTTATAAGCGATGGACCAGAGCTTAAACTTGTTACTGTACCGTCCTTGTTAGGTAAAAGCCTTGATAATGCAATAAATGAACTTAAAAAAGCAAATCTTAATCTTGGAACTATAAGTTACAGTGAAGATAATAATTATCCCGATGGTGTAGTTATTGATCAAGATGTTGCACAAAATATTCAGGTTAAAGAAGGAACAATTATTAATATAACTGTAAATAAATTAAACACAGCTAATAATGATAACCAAAATACACAGCAAACTGAAACTGGACAATAAAAGGAGGAATGTATGCAGGAAGGTATTATATTAAAAGGCATTGCGGGATTTTATTATGTAAAAGTAAAGGATGGAAGAACAATTGAATGTAAGGCAAGAGGTAAATTTAGGAATTGTAATTTAACACCGGTTATTGGAGACAGAGTTTTTATTGAAGAGATAGACAATAACAGTGGTGTGATTAAAGAAATAATGGACAGAAAAAATTTACTAATAAGACCTTATGTTGCTAATATAGATCAGGCTATTGTAGTTTTTGCTGCTAAAAAACCTCATATTGTTTTTTCATTGCTTGATAAGCTTTTAATACAGATAGAACATAATAATATCGAAGCTGTTATATGTATTAATAAGTCTGATCTTGATGATAGCCAAATAATTGAAAAAGTTAAGAGCATTTATGAAAAAGTTGGATATAAGGTAATTACAACAAATGCATTAACAGGAGAAGGTATAGATAAGCTTAAAGAAATATTAAGAGGTAAGGTATCTGTTTTCGCAGGTCCCTCAGGTGTTGGCAAGTCAACTTTATTTAATAAAATACAAAATAAAGTTAAGATGGAAACACAAGATGTAAGTGAAAGAATAAGTAGGGGTAGGCATACCACAAGGCATGCAGAGATTATCGATATTGATTATGATACTTATGTTGTAGATACTCCAGGTTTTTCAAGCCTTGATCTTGACTTTATTAAAGCAGATGAACTTCAGTATGCATTTAAAGAATTTAAAGATTATATTGGAAAGTGTAAATTTACATCATGTATGCACTACAAAGAAACTGATTGCATTATTAAACAAGCAGTTAAAGAAGGTATTATACCTTTTGAAAGATACAATACCTATATTGAAATATTACAAGAACTTCAAAGTAGCAGGAGGATGAAAAGATGATAAAATTAGCTCCATCAATATTATCAGCTGATTTTGGAAAATTATATGAGGAAATTAAAAAAGTTGAAGATGCTGGTGCAGACTTACTGCATATAGATATAATGGATGGGCATTTTGTTCCTAATATTACAATTGGTCCTTTAGTAGTTGAATCCATAAGAAAAAAAAGCAATCTTATTTTTGATGTTCATTTGATGATTGAAAATCCAGATAATTATATTCAGCAATTTATAGATGCTGGTGCTGATATAATTTCAGTACATGTTGAAGCATGTAGACACTTGCATAGAACTATACAAAATATAAAATCATCAGGAGCAAAGGCAGGAGTAGTACTAAATCCTGCAACACCAATTGAAACTATCGAATATATACTTGAAGATGTTGATATGGTGCTTTTAATGAGCGTTAACCCTGGATTTGGAGGACAAAAGTTTATAGAAAGTACTCTTAATAAAATTAAAAAATTAAGAAAGATTATTGATGAAAATAAATTAAAAATTGATATTGAAGTAGATGGCGGAATTAATCTTAATAATGTAAAAGATGTGGTTAATGCAGGTGCCAATATTATTGTTGCAGGTTCAGCAGTATTTTATAGTGATAACATAAGTAAGACTATAGAAGAATTTAAGAGGTTAGGAGCATAAAGATGAGAGCTTTAATAATTGCCCATGGTATAGGTGATGTAAATTATTTAAAGGAATTGCTTCCTTCATTTGATACTGTAATATGTGCAGACGGTGGGGCAGAATATGCATATAAATGCGGAATTCTCCCCCATTATCTTATAGGTGATTTTGATTCTATTAATAATGATATATTAGAATATTTTAAACTTAAGAAGGTAAAAATAGAAAAATATCCCCAAAATAAAGACTTTACAGATACTGAACTTTGTGTATACAAAGCCCTTGAGGAAAAATGCAATGAGATCATAATTTTTGCGGGAATAGGTAGCAGAATTGATCATAGCCTTGGGAATATAGGCCTTTTACATATTATAAAATCCTTTGGAGCAGATGGATGTATAATTTCAGAAAATCAAACCGTATATATTTGTAATGATATTTTAATCTTAAAAGGTAAAAAAGGTGATTTGGTGTCAATAATCCCCTTTGGTGGCGATGCAAAAGGAATTACGACTGAAGGATTACAATATTCACTTAAAGATGATACTATTAAGTTTGGATATCCTACAGGTATTTCAAATGTTATGACAGACGATATATGTAAAATAAAAATAAGTTCAGGTGAGATATTGGTTATAAAGCAAAGTGAAATATAATTTAACATTCCTATGACAAAATTAATATTACTTTCATAATATAATTATATATATGTCATAGGAGGATTGTTATGTCTAAGCAAAAGTTCTATAAGACTAATATAATATGTGCATTTATTTTAATCCTTTCAGGCATAGTACTTCTTGCTGTATGGCTCCCGTATTGGGTATGGTTTGCATTAATAGGATTAGTTTTAATTGTACTTGGAATAAATATTTATTATAAATATTAATTTTAGGGGTTGTGGGTATGGGGCATAGAAAAAAAAGTTTTTTATATAGATTATGCAGAAATAAAAGTTTAATTTTGGCTATTGGTTTTTTGGGTATTGGCATAATACTTGTCATTATCCTTCCAGTCAAGTTATGGATAGCATTTGTAGGTATTGCACTGATTTATATCTCATGGTATTGTTACTGTAAATAAAAAAATGTGCTAAATAGCACATTTTTTTATTTACATAAATTAAAGAGCACGTTGAACCTTTCCAGAGCGTAAGCATCTTGTGCATACATATATACGCTTTGGGGCACCATCAACTATAGCTTTTACTTTTTTTAGATTTGGAGCCCAAGTCCTGTTTGTTTTACGATGTGAGTGGCTGTATTGAATCCCGAAAGTTAAACCTTTTTCACATATTTCACATCTTCTTGACATAATGTAACACCTCCTATGCTTAAGACAAACAGAATTACCACATTTAAACAAACTATATTTTATCAGATGTATTTTAGGATTGCAACAATATTATTAGGTATAAAGGGAATACACAATTATTATATATAATAATTTACGTATTGTAAAGTATAATTGCTTTACAATACGTATAAATATCATCTTGAAGAAATTTATCGTTTAATATAAAATTAAAGCAAAGAATTTATTATTAATCGGCGATGTTCAATATTTTTTTAGGAGGTTTTGAGATGTCAATAAAGTTAAATAATGATTATGGGTATGTTGAGTACTCCGATGAGGTTCTGGCAAATATCGCCGGCGCTGCTACTATGGAATGTTACGGAGTAGTTGGAATGGCATCTAAAAGAGCAACAGATGGTCTATGGGAGCTTTTAAAGAGAGAAAATTTAAGTAAAGGTGTAAAGATAATATCAAATGATGAAGGTATTATAGTTGAACTCTATATAATAGTTGAATACGGTACAAAAATTTCGGTAATTGCTAATAATATCATTCAAAAAGTAAAATATACAGTTGAAAGCTTAACTGGTATTAAAGTGTTGAATGTTACAGTCTACATTCAGGGAATCAGAGTTTAATGCAGGGAGGTACTAACTTTGAAATATACTATTATTGATGGACAAATACTAAAAGAGATGCTATTAAATGGAGCTTATGAACTTGAAAGAAACAAGGATATGGTTAATTCCTTGAATGTATTTCCCGTACCAGATGGAGATACTGGAACTAATATGTCAGCTACTATGTTATCTGCAGTTGAAGAGATAAAAAAATTAAAAAATATTTCTGTTCAAACTGTAGTTAATGCTGCCTCGATGGGTTCTTTAATGGGAGCGAGAGGAAACTCAGGAGTTATATTATCACAGATATTAAGAGGGTTTTCTAAATATTTGAAAAATAAAGCTAATTTAACTACTAAGGATTTTGCCCTTGCACTTAAAGAGGGTGCTAATACTGCTTATAGAGCCGTTATGAAACCAACGGAAGGAACGATATTAACTGTTGCAAGGGAATCTGCAGATAAAGCAATTGAAATTGCAAAAAATGAAGTAGACTTTTTAAACTTTATGAAAAAAGTTTATGATCAAGCTGTATTAACTCTTAATAAAACCCCTGATATGCTTCCAGTTTTGAAACAAGCAGGAGTTGTTGATGCAGGAGGAAAAGGGTTAGTTGTTATATATAGTGGGATATTAAAGTGGTTTCAAGGTGAAGTAATTTCACCTGATACCTTCGAAGTTTCAAACAAGGTTACAAAACTTGATGTTGAAAAAGTTGAAGATATAGGAAATATAAAGTTTGGCTATTGTACAGAATTTTTTATTAAAACAGGTAATGCAGTAAATTACAATAGTTTTAAAGATAGAATTTCATCTTATGGAGATTCTATAGTTGTTGTTGGTATGGAAAACCTTATTAAGGTACACATACATACCAATAACCCAGGAATAATACTTGAGGAAGCTGTAAAGTTAGGAGAACTATCAAAAATTAAAATAGATAACATGAAGGAACAACACAGAAGTCTTATAGAAGATGAGGAAGAAAAAAAATTAAACGTTATTGAACCTGTAAAAGAAGAAGAAAAAGAGTATGGAATTATAACTGTTGCTGCTGGTGATGGAATAACGAGTATATTTAAAGATCTTGGAGTAGATATTGTAATTGAAGGCGGACAGACTATGAATCCAAGCACACAAAATATTCTTGAAGCAATAAATTCTATAAACGCAAAGAATATTTTCATTCTACCGAATAATGGGAATATAGTAATGGCAGCACAACAAGCAAGGGATGTAAGCAATAAGAATGTAATTGTTATTCCTACAAAAAGTATTCCTCAAGGTATAACAGCAGTTGTGACTTTTAATCCTGATATTGATGTTAAAGAAAATGAACAGGAAATGCTAAAGGCAATATCGAAGGTGAAAACTGGTCAAATTACTTATGCAGTAAGAGATACAGTGTTTAATGATGTTGACATTAAGGAAGGAAATATACTTGGAATTTTCAATGGTAAGCTTATAAAATCAGGAGAAGATATAAATCAAATAACAAAAGAAGTATTAGATGAGATGGTTGATGAGAATAGTGAGCTTATTACTATATTCTATGGAAATGGTCTTGAGGAAAAAGATACTAATGAGATAAGTGATTATGTTAAAGAAAAATTCAATAATTGTGATGTAAGCATAAATTATGGAGGTCAGCCTTTATATTATTATGTTATATCTGTAGAATAATAAATGAAATGAATATAAATATGTGTTATAATTAGTTCGAATGTAATTTAAATTATATTCGAACTTTTTGTTTAGGTGATATTAATGGATATAAAAAATATTAAAGGAGTAGGGGAAAAGACCTTAAAATACTTAAATTTACTTGGTATATATAGCGTTAAAGATGCAATATTTTTTTTCCCAAGATGCTATGAAGACAGAAGAAATATAAAGCCAATCTATGAACTTTGTGATGGAGATATAGCCTCAATAATTGCAGAGGTGTCAATAATATATCCTTCAAAAAGAGCAAATAACGGTATGTATATAAACCGAATTGTATTTAAAAATGAAACTGGCTATATAGTTGGAGTTTGGTTTAATCAGCCCTATATAAAGAACAATTTTAAAGTAGGGCAGAAAGTTTTTCTATATGGAAAAATTTCAAGAAAAATGGGTGAAGTGCAGATAATAGATCCACAATATGAAAGGGATATTGATGATTTAAAACTTGGAATTAATCCTATATATCCAAGTAACAAATATCTTTCTCAAAAGGTTATTAAAAAAATTATTAATGAATGTCTTAAATATATAGATAAAGTAATAATTGATATTTTACCTGAAAGTTTAAGAAAATCCTTAGGACTTTATGATATAAAAAGTGCTATTTTAAATATACATAATCCCAAAGACTTTAACATATTAAGTGAAAGTATAAAAAGAATTAAGTTTGAGGAATTACTTGTTCTCCAATTAGGGATTTTTATGGCAAAGAAACGATTTGAAAATATGGAAAATGCATATTCAATACCTGTTAGTAAAGAAATGAAAGAATATAAGGATTCACTTCCCTTTCAGTTGACAAATGCTCAATCTAAAACAATTAGAGAGATACTAATTGATATGAAAAAATCAAAACCTATGAATAGATTAGTGCAAGGGGATGTTGGATCAGGTAAAACAATTGTTGCAATTACTGCTTTATTTAATTGTGCAATGAATGGATATCAAGGTGCATTAATGGCTCCAACTGAAATACTTGCACAACAACATTTTTTATCTTTAGAATCTTTATTAAAAAAATGGCAAATAAAAATTGCTCTTTTATGCGGAAGTACTTCAAAAAAACAAAAGGATGAAATATTAGAAAAGATAAAACAGGGAGAAATTGATATCGTTGTAGGAACCCATGCATTAATACAAGAAAATGTTGAATTTAAAAATCTTGCACTTGTCGTAACTGACGAACAGCATAGATTTGGAGTAAGACAAAGGGGAGAGCTTATAAATAAAGGACATAATCCACATGTACTTGTTATGACTGCAACTCCAATTCCAAGAACTTTAGCTCTTTTTATGTATGGTGATATGGATATTTCAATAATAAACGAGTTGCCTGCTGGAAGACAAAAAGTTGACACTTATTTCGTAAGACCTTCAATGAGAGATAAGGTTTATGATTTTGTAAAAAAGGAAATAAGAAATGGAAGACAGGCCTATATTGTTTGTCCTCTTGTTGAAGAATCAGAAAAACTTGAAGCAGAATCTGCTGTTGAAACTTCAAAAAAGCTTCAAGAAATGTATTTTAAAGAGTTTAAGATAGGACTTCTTCATGGAAAAATGAATTCTTCAGATAAAGATTTGGTTATGCAAAAGTTTAAAAATAAAGAGATAGACATACTTGTATCCACTACAGTAATAGAAGTTGGAATAAATGTTCCTAACGCCACAATAATAGTAATAGAGAATGCTGAAAGGTTTGGACTTGCGCAGTTACATCAGCTAAGGGGTAGAGTTGGAAGAGGAAGTTATAAATCCTACTGTATTCTCATATCAGAAGCTAAAACTGATGATGCTAAAGAACGTATGAACATAATGACAAAAACAAGTGATGGTTTTATTATAGCTGAAAAGGATATGGAACTTAGAGGTACAGGTGAATTCTTTGGCACAAGACAGCATGGGCTTCCAGAGTTAAAGTTAGCTGATCCCATAAAAGACATTGAACTTTTAAAGCAAACAAGGGATGTTGCAAAAAAAATAATTGAGAATAATTTAATTTATAATAAGGATTATGAGAATTTAGTAAAGGAAGTTGATAATAAGTTTAATGATAAATTTAATGATATAACTTTTAATTAAATTTATTTTCATGTTTTATTATATTTAATTTGTGCTAAAATAAAAAAAGGTGATGCTATGAGGATAATAACTGGACTTGCAAAAGGAAGAAAGTTAATGGTACCAGAAGGGAATAATACAAGACCTACCCTTGACAGAGTTAAAGAATCTTTATTTAATATTATTTCTAATAATTTAAATATAAATGATTCAAAAGTATTAGACCTGTTTGCAGGTAGTGGTGGACTTGGTCTTGAATGCATTAGCAGAGGAGCAAAGTTTTGCATTTTTTGCGAAAAAGATAAAAATACATTTAGTTATTTAAGACAAAATGTAATAAATCTCGGGTTTTCTTCATGCTGTGAATTATATAATCATGATGCTTTTTTTGTTTTAAAAAAATGCAGTCAAAGAAATTTGAAATTTGATATTATCTTTCTTGACCCTCCATATAGTAAAGGTTTAATTGAAAAAGCTATAAAGAGTATAAGTGAATATAATATTCTTGATAAAGAAGGAATAATAATAACGGAATATGATGAAAAAGATATATTACCTGATAAAATAGATAATTACGTAAAATATAGAACTGAAAAATATGGCAGGGTCCGTATATCTTTTTGGACTGAGGAGGAAATAAATGAATAAAATAGCAGTTTATCCAGGGAGTTTTGATCCAATTACTAATGGACATCTTGATGTGATTGAAAGATCATGTAAAATATTTGATAAAGTAATAGTTGCTGTACTTGAAAATCCTGAAAAAAAAGCACCTCTTTTTACAATAGATGAAAGAGTAGAGCTCATTAAAAAATCAACAAAGGGTATGGCAAATGTTGAAGTTGCAAGTTTTAAGGGGTTATTAATAAATTTTATGAAAAAAAGAGATGCAAATATTATTATTAAAGGTCTAAGAGCTGTTTCTGATTTTGATTATGAGTTTCAGATGGCTCTTCTTAATCATAAATTAGACCCCAATATAGACACATTATTTATGATGACAAATAGTAAGTATTCATACTTAAGTTCAAGTGCAGTAAAGCAAGTAGCAATGTATGGAGGGTGCATTAAAGAACTTGTACCTGATGTTATTATTGAAGATATAATAAATAAAATAAAAGTATTAAAAAATAAAATTTGAATTTATTTTATTAAAACCTTTTTAATTTGGTTTAGAGCAATAAAAATCCAAATTATCATGAGAAATATTTCTATTAAAAATATTTCAGATAATTCAATTGAATAAATAGTATTATTAAATACGGAAAAATTAATTTTAAACAGATTAACTAATAAACAGCAGGATAAGCAAGAAAAAGCACCATGAGATATTTTTGAAAGTATATACAATTTAATGTTTATTCCTGTCTTATTTATAATACCCGATACTTGACCAATAATTGATATTCCACTAAATGCAATTATAAAACTTAATAAATATAATTTATATATAAAGCTATTATTTAATGCAGAAATTATCTTTGATCCATTTGATATTTCAAGAGAAGCTTCTAATAAATTTGAAATAGTTAATGCATAAAAGTTAGATATATGAAGATATTTTTTGAGGAATATTTCTATTATTTTAAAGTATTGTATTTCCCTTAAAAGATAAATTATAACAGAGAAAAAAATTATATACCCACCTATTAATCCACAAGTAATAAGTGAATCCTTTATTGAAATTGCAAATATTTCAAAAGGTGAATAATCCTTTAAAGTACAGGGATTAGAATATATATTATTTTTATTTTCTTTTTTTATAATGAATCTAAATAATATTCCATTTAATACAGCTCCTAATATATGAGATACATATAGTACATAACCTGCTATATTTGATTTTAGCATTCCATAACCAACGGCACCAATAATGAATAAAGGACCTGATGTACTGCTAAAGGTTAGAATTCTTTGCCCCTCTTTGGGGCTTATTTTATTTCCTTTAATTAAATCTCGAACTATTTTAGCACCTGATGGATATCCAGAAAATATGCTCATTATAAATGCATAAGCTCCATAACCTGAAGCATTAAAAAATTTTTTTACTATTGGTGTAAAAAGCATTGCAATATTTTCAGGAACATTTATAGCCATAAGTATATCGTTAATTACGAAAAAAGGAAATAGAGATGGAACAACAATAAAAAGCCAAAGATTAATTCCTTCTTTAGCACCATTTAAAGATACATTAGGATAAACTATAAGCAATAAAAGAAATGCTATTAAAAGGTAGGTAAAAGACTTTTTATTTTTTTTCAATAAACACATAAAAAAAGTAATAGTTATAATTACTGAAAATATATATTTCATATCAAAACCTTTTAAGAATTATTTATTATATTTCTATGAAAGCAAGGTGGAAGATATGAAAGAAAGATTAAAAGTGGGACTTGCTTTAGGCTCTGGTGCTTCAAGGGGACTTGCTCATATTGGAGTAATTGAAACGTTGTTAAAATATGGCATAACAATTGATATGGTTTCTGGAAGTAGTATAGGCGCATTAATAGGTAGTTTATATTGTTGTGATATCGATTTTAAATATGTTAAAGCTCTTTTTAAACAGTTGCCAAAGAAGGCATATCTAGATGTAAGTGTACCAAGGCTTGGTTTTATAAAAGGGGAAAGAATAGAAAGTATATTAAAACTAATAACAAAAGACTGTGATTTTAAAGATTTAAAAACACCCCTATCAGTTGTGGCTACAGATTTAAAAAACAAAAAGGAAGTTATTTTTACAGAGGGTAAAGTATATGAAGCTGTAAGAGCAAGCATATCAGTTCCAGGAGTATTTGTTCCCTATTTTAAAGACGATATGATATTAGTAGATGGAGGGGTAATTGAAAGAGTACCTGCAAAAGCAGTTAGAAAAATGGGGGCAGATATTATAATAGGAGTTGATGTAGGATTTAATTTAACAAGCAGTAATTGTAAAAGCATTTTTGATGTACTTTATGAATCAATTGATTTGATGGAAAGGGAACTATTTCTTATGAAAAAACAAGATGCTGATATAATGATTCGGGTCGATTTAAATGATATCGACCCGACGAGATTTGATCTTGTAGATGTATGTGTTGAAAAAGGAATAGCTGCAACTTTAGATGTTATTGAGACAATAAAACAAAAGATTGAGGGTAAATAAAATTATATAATAACTGGGGGTGTTTTAAGGTCTTGCTTTGCATATTTATATAAAATATTTTTGTAGCCTAAAACATAAAGATCAGTAGCTCTTATATCCATATCTAAAAATATTGAATCTTTTGGTGATGGATTGGTAATAATAGGAATGTTACACTTTGTTTTGATTTCTCTTAAAAGCTTTTTACCGTTGCTATTAAATCCAAGAATTCTTATATATTTTAAAGCAGAATTCATATTGTTTTTCCAATATTCCTTTGTAATACCAAGTAATGAATATATTAGTATCCTTTTTATCCTTGATTCAGTATATCTTTTGCTTTTTATATTTTTTATAAGTTCATTAATAGAGTTTGAATCTTCACTTGCCTTTTTTATCTTGTATTCAAGTCCTTCTGTTACATCAAGAATTGATGATATATAGTCTAATCCTTCAGTTCTTAGCTTATAAAGTATTATATTTGAAAAATCATCTATTATAATTGGCGCTCTACCATTAATTTTTTCCTCCTCTATTATTTCATAAGAATATTGTGGGAGGGAATTTTTTATTATATCGTTATAAAAGTTTTTCCTTATTGAAGTAGCGCTTGATATACTACCTGACAATTTTTCATCGTTATAAGAACTTATAATTCTTTTTATAGTATAAGGTTTAATATTGCTATTTAATGTTAATAATGCTTTTATATACTCAATAGAGAGTATATTATTTGGGTTATTTATTAATTTTTCGATATCTTTTGTATTTACATTGACATCATTTTTATCTATTATATACTTGTAGAGGGAGTATTGTCTTGCAGCAGGGTATGACAAACCAGACTTAATATATTTTTTTAGCATAAGTCTATATTCTTCAGGTTCTTGGTATAGTATTTTTGATATATAAAAAAGCTTATCTATATCTCCAACTTCACTTCCAAAACAAATGTTATCTACTATACCAAGTGAGTTGAGTACAGATATTGCACCAAAGGCAAAACCTTCAGCACTGCTGATAGAAAAAATAGTAGGGAGTTCAATTACTAAGTCAATTCCTGAAAGTAAGGCAGCCCTAGCTCTTGCCCATTTATTAATAATGGCAGGCTCACCTCTTTGAACAAAGTTGCCACTCATTACAGCAATAATATATTGACAGCCTGTTATTTGCTTTGTTTTGTTTATATGATAAATATGACCGTTATGTAATGGATTGTACTCTACTATTATACCTGTTACAGACATAAAAACCTCCTAAAATGTAAAGTATTTTGTTATTATTTTAGTTTATTTTATTAAATTAAACAAATCATAATTATATATTAAAGTATATATTTAAAAATAAACATACAAAAGATATAAAAAGGAGGATATTAAGATGGGCTTAATGGAAAAAATATGGTTAAAGGCAAAAAGCGAACTGAAAGTTATTGCATTGCCTGAAGGTAGTGAACCAAGAACTGTTAAAGCTGCTGAAATAATAAAAAAAGAAGGTTTAGCAGAAGTAATATTGCTTGGAGATGAGGCTGAAATTAAAAATGTTGCTCAAAGTGAAGGAGCAAATATCGATGGAATTAAAATAATAAATCCATTGACATCAGACAAGACAGAGTACTATGCAGAACAGCTTTATGAAATAAGAAAAAACAAAGGAATGACAATTGAAAAAGCAAGGGAAATGGTTCTTGATACGATGTATTATGGAACAATGATGGTTAAACTTAAGGATGCCGATGGAATGGTATCAGGTGCTATTCACTCTACTGGTGATTTGTTAAGACCAGGAATGCAGATAATTAAAACTGCTCCGGGTATATCAATAGTATCAAGTGTTTTTGTTATGGAAGTTCCAAATGAAGCTTATGGAGAAAAAGGGTTATTTGTATTTGGAGACTGTGCTGTAAATCCAAATCCTACAGCTCAAGAACTTGCTGCAATAGCAGTAACAAGTGCAAGAACAGCAAAGTCACTTTGTGGAATTGAGCCAAGGATTGCAATGCTTTCTTTCTCAACTAAAGGAAGTGCAAAACATGAACTTGTTGACAAAGTTGTTGAAGCAACAAAATTGGCAAAGGAAATGGCACCTGATATAATGATAGATGGAGAGCTTCAGCTTGATGCAGCAATTGTTCCAAAAGTTGCTTCACTAAAAGCACCAGGAAGTAATGTTGCTGGCAAAGCTAATGTATTAATATTCCCTGATCTTCAAGCAGGAAATATAGGATATAAACTTGTTCAAAGGCTTGCAAACGCTGAAGCAATAGGACCTATATGTCAAGGATTTGCTGCACCAATAAATGATCTTTCAAGGGGATGCAGCGTTGAAGATATAGTTAATGTTGTTGCTATAACAGCAGTTCAAGCCCAGGGAATAAATTTATAATAAAAGGAGATGTACATATATGAAGATACTTGTTGTAAACTGTGGTAGTTCATCTTTAAAATATCAATTAATTAATATGAAAAATGAATCATTACTTGCAAAAGGACTTGTTGAGAGAATAGGAATAGAAGGATCAGTATTAACTCACAAACCTGAAGGTAAAGATAAGGTAGTTATTGAGCAACCTATGAAAGATCATAAGGACGCTATAAAATTAGTTCTTGATGCTTTAACAGATAAAAACCACGGCGTTATTGATGATATGAGTGAAATATCTGCTGTAGGACACAGAGTGGTTCATGGAGGAGAAAAATATGCTTCATCAGTTCTAATAAATGATGACGTAATGAAGGTTCTTGAAGAATGTACAAGGCTTGCCCCACTACACAATCCACCAAACCTAATAGGTATAAATGCATGTAAGGCTTTAATGCCAAATACTCCTATGGTTGCTGTATTTGATACTGCATTTCATCAAACTATGCCTGATTATGCATATATGTATGCTCTCCCTTATGAATTATATGAAAAATATGGAGTAAGAAGATACGGATTCCATGGTACATCTCACAAATATGTATCAAAAATTGCAGCAGATTTGCTTGGAAAAGACATAAAAGATTGCAAAATAATTACATGCCATCTTGGAAATGGAGCAAGTGTTGCTGCTGTTGCAAATGGAAAATCAGTAGATACAAGCATGGGATTTACACCTCTTGAAGGACTTGTCATGGGAACAAGATGTGGGGATATTGATCCTGCAATTGTAACTTTCCTTCAGGAAGAAGCGAATATGTCTTCTAAAGATGTTAACAACGTTATGAATAAAAAATCCGGTGTATTAGGTATATCAGGAGTAAGCAGCGATTTTAGAGATGTTGAAGATGCAGCTGCTAATGGTGATAAGAGAGCAAAGCTTGCTTTAGATATGTTTTATTATAGAGTAAAAAAATATATCGGAGCTTATGCTGCTGCAATGGGTGGAGTAGATGCTATTGTATTTACAGCGGGACTTGGTGAGAATTCCCCTGAGGCAAGATATGAATCTTGTAAGGGACTCGAATTTTTAGGCATTAAGATAGATGAAAATAAGAATAATGTTAAGGGAAAATTAACAGAAGTATCTACTTCAGACTCTAAAGTTAAGGTATATCTTATTCCAACAAATGAAGAACTTATGATAGCAAGGGATACTATGGAAATAGTAAGCACACTATAAATTGATCAATACAAACAATATTCCATGTATTCGACATGGGATATTGTTTGTATAATTTTATTTTAAATAATTGGTTGGTATTTGTAATAACAACTTGACTTTTATTTAGCAAATTTATATAATAAATTGTGGCTTTTATTTGAGGTGAGCATATGTTACTTAATATTTCTGACCTTATAAAAGGTAATATTGAAGTTTTGCCATTTGAGATTATTTTAAATAAGGACGTTCTTGAAAGGGATGATTTTAAGTTTGTGCTTTTGTCACCCCTAAAAGTTGTAGGCAATGCTTATTATGATGGAGGTCTTGTAAAGGTAAAGGGAAATATTAGTGCAACTGTTCAAGCACAATGCTCAAGATGCCTTCAGAATTTTGATTATGATTGCAACATTGATTTTGACGAAAATTTTACAAAAGAGCATGAAAATGAAGAGACCTATTACTATAATGGTAGTACTATTGATTTGAGCAACATGGTAATTGACAATATAATTCTTTCAATGCCTATAAAGTTTTTATGCAGTGAGGACTGTAAAGGTTTATGTCCAATTTGTGGTAAAAACTTAAATAATGGCAGTTGTAACTGCGAAAAAGGAGAGATTGATCCAAGATTTGCAGTACTCAAAGATTTTTTTAAAGGCAATTGAGGAGGTGTTATAATGGGAAATCCTGCGAGAAGACATTCAAAAGCAAGAAGAGATAAGAGAAGAGCTCAGACATGGAAACTTTCAATGCCTGGAATGGTTGAATGTCCACAGTGCCATGAGATGAAGTTAGCTCATAGGGTATGTGATAACTGTGGATATTACAAAAATAGGACAGTTATAGAGAAATAACTTTTAAAGAAAGTCTTTTATGGACTTTCTTTTTGTTTTTTCTAAATTTGTATTTTATAGTTGATTTATTATAATTTATTTTATATACTTATTATTAGTAGTAGGTCATAAAAATAGATATAAGGAGTGGGACCTATGAATAGTAGGGAAAAGAAAATACAAAGACAAAATGAGCTAATGGAAATAATAAAGGAAAATCCTTTCATTACAGATGAAGAATTAGCTGAAAAATTTAATATTTCAATACAAACAATAAGATTAGACAGGTTAGAACTTGGAATTCCAGAACTCAGAGAGAGAATAAAAAATGTAGCTGAGGATAAATTTGCAAAGGTTAAGGCTATAGAAGGAAGAGAATTTGTTGGAGAACTTATAGATATAACACCAGGAAAGAATGCTATTTCAATTTTTGATACAAATAAAAGTTTGGTGTTTAAAAAGACAAAGGTTGTTAAGGGACAGTACATATATGCAATGGCGGAAACATTAGCTCTTGCTATAGTTGATGCAAAGGCAGCTTTAACAGGAGTTGCAAATATAAAATATAAAAGGCCTGTATATGCAGGTGAAAGGCTTGTAGCTAAAGGCGAGATTGTAAGAACAAGAGGTAATAAATTTTTTGTTTGGGTTTTTATATACGTTAACCAGCAAGAAGTTTTTAGAGGGAAATTTATACTTGTTGCCATTGATGAGAATAAGGAGGAATTAAAATGAAAATTATTGTTGATGCTATGGGAGGAGATAATGCACCAGAGGAAGTAGTAAAGGGAGCATATCTTGCATCAAATGAATTTAATATTGATATAGTACTTGTTGGAGATAAGGAAAAAATAGAAAAAGTATTTAATGATAATAACATATCTACTAATAAAATTGAAATTGTACATACTACAGAAGTTATAACAAATAATGATTCTCCAACTCTTTCTATTAGAAGAAAAAAAGATTCTTCTATTGTAGTTGGAATGAAACTTTTAAAGGAAAAAAAAGCTGATGCTTTTATTTCAGCTGGAAGTACAGGGGCAATTCTTGCAGGAGGCCTTTTTATAGTAGGAAGAATTGAAGGAATAGATAGAGCAGCTCTATCTCCTGTAATTCCTGGCAAAAACAATTATTTTATGCTTATTGATTCTGGTGCAAATGCGGAATGTAAGCCTGAAAACATACTTGATTTTGGGATAATGGGAGATATATATTCCAAAAAGGTTTTAAAAAAGCAATCACCTACAATTGGGATAGTAAATATTGGATCAGAAGAAGAAAAGGGAAATTCTTTTACAAAAGAGTGCTACAATCTATTAAAAAACAGCAATATAAATTTTAAAGGCAATGTAGAAGCAAGGGAGATACCTGAGGGTAATATTGATGTTATATTATGTGATGGATTTACTGGAAATGTTATTTTGAAACTATTTGAAGGAGTAGCAGGAACTATTTTTGACATTTTAAAAGAAGAGATTATGACTTCTACAGTAACTAAACTTGGAGGGTTACTTTTAAAGCCTGTATTTAAGAAATTTAAAAAGAAGTTTGATTATACTGAATACGGCGGTGCAATACTTCTTGGAGTTGACGGTACTGTAATAAAAGCGCATGGGAGTTCAAATGCTAAAGCTATAAAAAACGCAGTAAGACAAGCAATTCTTTGTATTGAGGGTAATGTTGTTGAAGAAATTAAAAATGAAATTAAAAGATATAAATCTTAATTGTTAGGAGGTTATTATGAAATATAATGCAGGGATAACTGGTATAGGAATAAGTATACCAAAAAAAGTACTAACAAACAAAGATCTTGAAAATATGGTTGAAACATCAGATGAATGGATTGTTTCAAGAACAGGAATAAAAGAAAGAAGGATAGCAGACGAAAATATTGCTGCTTCGGACCTCTCAACAGAAGCTGCAAAGGAAGCAATTTTAATGGCAGGAATCGATGCAAAGGATGTTGATCTTATAATTGTTACTACAGTTACTCCAGATATGCTGTATCCTGCAACAGCAGCAATTGTACAAAATAATATTGGTGCAGTAAATGCTGCAGCTTTTGACGTTTCAGCAGGCTGTACAGGATTTATATATGGGGTTACTATTGCAACTCAATTTATTGAAACAGGTTTTTATAAGAACATATTGGTTATTGGGTGTGACTTGCTTTCAAAAGTTACAGATTTTACAGATAGGAATACATGTGTACTCTTTGGAGATGGTTGTGGTGCAGTTTTAATTTCAAGAACAGAAGAGAAAGGTATAATCGATGAATACATAATGGCTGACGGTTCAGGAGCAGATTTTCTATCGCTTCCAGCAGGAGGATCGAGAATGCCATCAACAATTGAAACTGTGAATAAAAGGCTTCATTATACTTTTATGAATGGTCCTGAGGTTTTTAAATTTGCAGTTAAAGCTATGCCTGAAGCAGTAACAAAACTAATTGAAAAGTCAGGTTTTAATTTATCAAGCATAGATTATCTTATACCTCATCAGGCAAATATAAGAATAATTGAATCTGCTGCAAAAAGGCTTGGAATATCAATGGATAATGTAGGCATTACATTAGATAAATATGGTAATATGTCATCAGCTTCAATTCCTGTAACTTTATATGAAGACTTTAAAAATAAAAAAATTAAAAAAGGTGATAATATCATATTAGTAGGTTTTGGAGCAGGACTGACTTATGGAGCAGTATTAATAAAATGGATGTTATAGGAGGCATTGTATGAAAACAAGAGTTTGTGAATTGCTTAATATTGAGTATCCAATTTTTCAGGGGGGCATGGCTTGGGTTTCAACTTATGAACTTGCAGCAGCAGTATCAGAAGCAGGAGGGCTTGGTATAATTGCTGCTGGTGGTGCTGATGGTGAATATGTAAGAAATCAAATTAGAAAAATAAAAGAGATTACTAAAAGACCTTTTGGTATAAATGTTATGCTTATGTCGCCCTATGTTGATGATGTTATGAAGATAATTATTGAAGAAAAAGTTCCTGTAATAACAACTGGTGCAGGTAATCCTGGCAAATATATTAAAGCATTAAAGGAAAAAGGAACAAAGGTTTTTCCAGTTGTTCCATCTGTTGCTTTAGCAAAGAGAATGGAAAAAGAAGGTGTTGATGGAGTAATAGCTGAAGGTACAGAATCAGGAGGTCATATAGGGGAACTTACTACAATGTGCCTTGTACCTCAGGTTGTAGATGCTGTATCTATTCCAGTAATTGCAGCTGGAGGAATTGGCGATGGAAGGGGAATGCTTGCGGCATTTGCACTTGGTGCAGAAGGTGTCCAAATAGGAACAAGATTTGTATGCTCTAATGAATGTGTAGTACACGAAAACTATAAAAGAGCAATTATAGAGGCAGGGGATAGAGATGCTGTTGCTACTGGAAGGAAAACAGGACACCCAGTAAGGTGTTTAAAGAATAAGCTTACAAGGGAATTTGAGAAGCTTGAGAATTCTAATGCGGACAAGGAAGAAATAGAGAAGCTTGGGACAGGTGCTCTAAGAAAAGCAGCAATTTTAGGTGATATTGAGTATGGTTCTGTTATGGCAGGGCAAATTTCTGGTCTTATAAAGGATATAAAACCTTGTAAAACTATTATTTCTGATTTAATTAAAGATTACGAAGAAAACTTAAAAAAGCTAAAGGAATGGTGTAGATGATGAAGTTAGCATTTTTATTTGCTGGTCAGGGTGCTCAATATGTTGGCATGGGAAAAGAGTTATACGATAATTTTGAATGTGTAAGAAGAATATTTGATGATGTAGATAATATACTTAATATTGATATAAAAAAATTATGTTTTGAAGGACCGCAAGAAGAACTTTCAAAAACAGAAAATACTCAGCCTGCAATTTTAGCAACTTCAATTTCTATAGCTTCTATACTCAATGAGAAAAATATCTATGCTGATTATGCAGTAGGATTAAGCCTTGGAGAATATTCAGCATTAACTTATGGAAAAGTATTTTCTCTTAATGATGCAATTGAGATAGTTTATAAAAGGGGAAAACTAATGCAAAACGCTGTGCCAGAAGGATATGGAGGAATGGCAGCAATTCTTGGACTTGATAGAGAAACAGTTGAGAATTGTTGCATAGAGCTTAAATCAGAAGGCATAGTTGAAGTTGCAAATTATAACTGTCCAGGTCAAATTGTAATAACAGGAGAAAAAGAAACAGTAAAAAAAGCTTGTGAAAAGTTAAAAGAAATGGGAGCTTTAAAATCTGTATTACTTAATGTTAGTGGACCTTTTCATTCAAGTTTAATGAAAGATGCAGGCATAAAACTTGAAGAAATACTAAAAGATAAAAAGATTTACAAACCAATCATAAATATTTTATCAAACTATGATAATGAATATTATAACGATGACATTGAAAAAACTATTAAAAAGTTAAAATATCAAATATCTTCACCTGTAAGATTTGAAGAAAACATAAAAAACTTATAGATGATGGTGTAGATGTTTTTATTGAAATTGGTCCAGGAAAAACATTATCTGGTTTTGTTAAGAAAATAGATAAAAATAAACAGATATATAGTATTGATAATATAAAATCACTTGAAAAATTACTAAATGAACTTACATAAAGGAGTGAAAAAATGAAACTAAAAGGGAAAATATCACTTGTAACTGGAGCATCTACAGGGATTGGAAGAGCAATTGCGATAGAATATGCTAAAGAAGGTGCTGTGGTTATCGTAAACTATTCAGGAAATGAAGAAGCAGCATTAAAAGTAGTTGAAGAAATAAAGGCATTAGGCGGTATGGCAGAGAGCATAAAATGTGATGTATCAAATTTTGAAAATGTAAAAAATATGATTGATGATATAATTAATAAGTATGGCAGAATAGATATACTTGTTAATAATGCAGGAATTACAAAGGATAATCTTATAATGAGAATGGATGTTGAAGATTTTGGTAGAGTTATAGATGTTAATTTAAAAGGCTGTTTTAATACAATTAAATGTGTTTCAAAATACATGATAAAGCAAAAATATGGTAAAATTATAAATATGTCTTCTGTTGTTGGTATTACTGGAAATGCTGGTCAAGCAAATTATGCTGCATCAAAGGCAGGAGTTATTGCTCTTACTAAATCTGCTGCAAAAGAGTTAGCAGCAAGAAATATAAATGTCAACGCAATAGCACCAGGTTATATTGATACAAGGATGACAGAAGCATTAAACGATAAGATAAAAGAAGATATATTGAATAAAATACCCTTTAAAAAGACAGGAAAACCGGAAGATATTGCAAAAGCAGCATTATTTTTGGCCTGTGATGAATCAAATTATATAACAGGCCAAGTAATAAATGTTGACGGAGGAATGGTTATGTAATATTATATATGTGAGTTATTTGAAGGGAGGTGAATTTAATGATATTTGAAAAAGTGAAAGAAAGAATTTCAGATATACTTGGAGTTGATTCTGATGATATAACCATGGAATCATCATTTATTGATGATCTTGGTGCAGATTCTCTTGATATCGTTGAGCTTATTATGGCTCTTGAAGAGGAATTTGATATAGAAATTCCAGATGAAGATGCTGAAAAAATTCAAACTGTTGGTGATGTAGTGGAGTACATAAAGGAACATACAGATATGTAAAAAATAGGTCCCGATTTATTCGGGGCTTTTAAAATATTAAGATTATAAATTTTTTATCTGAACCTTTACGGTTAGGAGGAAAAGTATGAAGAAGAGAGTTGTAATAACAGGACTTGGAGTTATAACCCCACTGGGCTGTGAAGTTGATGGATTCTGGAATAATATTGTTAATGGTGTAAGTGGAGTAGATTATATAACAAGATTTGATACAACAGAATTTAATGTGAAAATTGCTGCAGAGGTAAAAGATTTCGATGCAGAAAAATATATAGATAAAAAAGAAATAAGAAGAATGGATAAGGCAACACAATATGCAGTTGCAGCTGCAAAACTTGCCCTTGAAGATTCAAAAATGTGCCTTAATGAAACTAATAAAGATAGGCTTGGAGTAATATTAGGCTGTGGAGTTGGAGGGCTTGAAACCTTTGAAGATCAAATGACAATTTTAAAGGAAAAAGGACCTAAAAGAGTAAGCCCATTTTTCATACCTATGATGATTGCAAATATGCCTGCTGGTCAAGTTGCTATGAAAATTGGAGCTCGTGGAATTAATGAAACAATTGTAACTGCATGTGCATCTGGTACCAATGCAATAGGAGAAGCCTTTAGGGCAATACAAAGAGGAGAAGTAGATGTTGTTCTTACAGGAGGAACTGAAGCTGCAATTACTCCGCTTGCAGTAGCAGGATTTAGTTCCATGAAAGCCCTATCTGAAAATAATGAAAATCCAAAAGAGGCTTCAAGGCCCTTTGATAAGAATAGGGATGGTTTTATAATTGGTGAAGGAGCAGGAATATTAATTCTTGAGGAACTTGAACATGCAATAAAAAGAAATGCAAAAATCTACGCTGAAGTTGTAGGATTTGGAGCAAGCTGCGATGCATATCACATGACATCACCAGATCCTGAAGGTGAAGGTGCTGCTCTTGCAATAAAAAGAGCAATAGAAGATGCAAATATACTGCCTGAAGAAATAAATTATATAAACGCACACGGAACATCAACAGAATATAACGATAAGTTTGAAACTATTGCTATTAAAAAAGTATTTGGAAGCAAAGCATATGAAATACCTGTAAGCTCAACAAAGTCAATGACAGGTCATCTTCTTGGAGCAGCAGGAGGGATAGAAGGTGTAATTTTAGCACTATCAATATATAATAACATTATACCTCCAACAATAAATTTAAATACTCCTGATGAAGAATGTGACCTTAATTATGTTCCTAATAAGGCAATAAGTAAAGTTGTAAACTATGGCATTTCTAATTCTTTTGGCTTTGGAGGGCACAATGCAGTTGTAGTATTTAAAAAATATGTTTAATATTTTTAGTAAAACAGATGCTATAACCAAAGGAAAAGGTAAAAGCCTTTACCTTTGGTTACATTTGGAGGTTGCTCTATGACAAAAGAAAGAATAAATGAACTAACTGAATTTCAGAAAATAATAGATGTTGAATTTAAAAAACTATATATACTTGATATGGCTTTAACTCATAGCTCATATACAAACGAACACCCATCTATTTCTTATTATAATGAAAGGCTTGAGTTTTTAGGTGATTCAATACTTAGTCTTATAGTAAGTGAATATATTTACAATAGATTTGAAAATAAAAAAGAAGGAAAGCTATCAAGAATTCGCGCCAGCGTTGTTTGCGAATCATCTCTTGCAGATATTGCAAGAAAGATAATGATAAATAAATATATTCAGATAGGAAAAGGCGAAGAAATTACAGGAGGAAGAAATAAGGATTCCTTACTTGCAGATGCTTTTGAAGCTGTTATTGCTGCAATATATTTAGATGCAGGATATAATACAGCTAAAAATTTTGTTCTTAATTACCTTGAAGAAAAAATAGATGCTGTAAGTAATGATGAAATATTTAATGATTATAAGTCAAAGCTTCAAGAACATTTACAAAAAAATAAGGAATATTTAATTAAATACAATATAATAAATGAATCAGGACCACAACATGATAAAGTATTTGAAGTTGAAGTTCAAGTTAATGGAAAACAAATTGGTAAAGGAAAAGGAAAAAGCAAAAAGGAAGCAGAACAAAGAGCAGCCAAACAAGCTCTTATAAATCTTGGAGTTGATTTAGTTGAATAAAAGATATTATATTATACCTATTTTTGTCCCACATTTAGGATGCCCACATGATTGTATATTTTGCAACCAAAAAAAAATAACTGGGAATACAAAAGAAGTAACTAAAAGTGATGTTGAAAAGACTATAGCTCAATATCTTAGTACTATTGATAGAAAAAATTCTTTTGTTGAGATTTCTTTTTTTGGAGGAAGCTTTACTGGAATACCGTTAGATTATCAAAATGAACTTTTAAGTGTAGCCAAAGCTGCACTTGATGATGGCAAAATAGATGATATAAGGCTCTCTACAAGGCCAGATTACATTAATGAATACATCCTTCAAAATCTTAAAAGATTTGGCGTTGGTGTTATTGAACTTGGAGTTCAGTCTATGGATGATGAAGTACTTAAAATGGCAGAAAGAGGTCACACTTCAAACGATGTAATTAAATCAAGTAATTTGATAAAGAAATTTGGTTTTAAGTTAGGACATCAAATGATGATTGGACTACCTAATGATAATATTGAAAAAGATATCTTTACTGCAAATGAGATAATAAAGTTAAAACCTGATTTTGTAAGGATATATCCAGCGTTAGTAATAAAAGGTACTGAGTTGGAGAGTTTATATTTAAAAGGGTTATATACCCCCCTAAGTGTAGAAGAAGCAGTAGAGATTTGCAAAAAAATATATATTTTATTTGTAAAGAATGACATACAAATAATACGTATCGGGCTTCAAAGGTCTGAAGAGATAAACATGGATAATGATGTAATTGCAGGGCCTTTCCATCCAGCATTTAGAGAGCTCGTGGAATCCTCAATATACATGTCAATTATTGATTACACAATACAAAAGTATTTTAACCTAGAAAATAATATTTTTATAAATATAAATCCTAAGGAGATTTCTAAACTATTAGCAGATAAGAAAAAATATTTTAATATTTTAAAGTTATCTTATTCTACAAAACAAATAAAAATATGCCAAGATAATTCAATTGATAGATATGAAATAGCTATTAGTGATGGCAGATTTACTAAAAAAATGTCAATTAATGAATATATAAAATTATCTATTTAAAGAAGGATTTTCCTCTTTCTTATAGAATTATTAATAAACAATATTTACTATATATTTGAAGGAGGAATTATAGATGGAAGTACTAAAAGTATCTGCTCAATCACAACCAAAAGCAGTTGCAGGAGCACTTGCTGCCGTTTTAAGAGAAAAAGCATCAGCTGAAGTACAGGCTGTTGGTGCAGGTGCTGTAAATCAAGCCGTTAAAGCAATAGCAATTACAAGAGGATTTGTTGCTCCTAATGGAATTGATCTTGTAGTTATTCCGGCCTTTTCAGAAATTGAAATAGAAGGTGAAGAAAGAACAGCGATAAAGTTTATAGTTCAACCAAGATAGGTCTATAAGGCCTATCTTATTTTATATTTTGTTTTTATCCTTAAGTTTTTGCTATAAAATGAAAAGTTGACAATAGATTATATTAATTTTAAAATTAAAATAGCTTTAAAGGGATTTATCCGCCCGGGTAAGTCCCTTTTTAAATAAATCCTATTAGATAAAAAGAGGTGTTATTTTGTATTTAAAAAGGCTGGAAATTAAGGGATTTAAATCTTTTGCTGATAGAGTTGATTTAGAATTTGGAAAGGGTATAACAGCAATTGTTGGGCCTAATGGTTCAGGTAAAAGCAATATATATGATTGTATCAAATGGGTTCTAGGAGAGCAGAGTGCCAAAACTTTACGAGGCTCAAAAATGGAGGATGTAATATTTGCTGGAACTGAGAATAGAAAGGGCCTTGGATGTGCTGAAGTATCTCTAACAATAGATAATTCAAATAAAATATTACCTTATGACTATTCAGAAATAACTGTTACAAGAAGACTCTTCAAGTCTGGTGAAAGTGAATACTTAATAAATAACACCCAATGTAGGCTTAAAGATATTACGGAGCTTTTTATGGATACCGGAATCGGAACTGATGGATATTCATTAATCGGCCAAGGTAAAATTGAAGAGATATTAAGTTCAAAATCTGAGGATAGAAGAATGCTTTTTGAAGAGGCTGCAGGTATTGTAAAATACAAAACAAGAAAGTTAGAAGCTGAGAAAAAACTTGAAAGTACAAGACTTAACTTAGTTAGAATTTTAGATATAATAAATAATCTTGAGGAACAAATAGAACCGTTAAAGCATCAGTCGATAAAAGCTAAAAAGTTTTTAGTTTTAAGAGAAGAATTAAAAGAGCTTGACATAAATGTATTATTACACAGTTATGAAAGCTCAAAAAATAAGCTTAATGATTATTTATTAGATATACAAAACCTTGAAAGTAGTAAAAATGATTTAGAAATAAAAAAGAAAGAAAAGTTAAAGTTAATTGAAAGCTATAAGGAAAAATTATATGAAATAGAAAAGGACTTTGAAATAAAAAACAATGAAAGAATTGCACTTGAAAAAAAATATGAATCTCTCTTAGGAAATTTAAGCCTTTTAGATGAAAGGAAGAATAATTTAATACATGAAAAAGAAAGATTGATTAAAGAACAAGAAGAAGAAAAAGGAAATGCACAGAATCTAAATAAAGAACATGAGCTGATTTGTATTAAAAGATCTGAAGTAAATAAGGAAGTTTTAAAAATTAAATCAGAGATTGAAATGTTAGAAGAAGAATATAATGCGATAAACAATAAATGCAACGAATACGAAGCTTTATTAGAAAGAAAAAAAGGGGATTTGCTTCAGGTAATTAAAGATATATCTGATATAAATAATAAAATAAATTCATCAGCAATAATGCTTGATAACCTTAAGAATAGAAAAAATCAGTTAAATAGAGATTTAGAATTAAGGAATAATAAAATAAGTGAATTAAATATTGAAGTTGAAAAAATATTAAAATTTATAGAAAGCTATAATAACGATTTAAAAATAATAAAACAAGAAGCTTTAGATATAACAAATTATATAAAATTATTGGAAAGTAAAGAAGAAAACCTTAATAAACAAAGCAAAATTTGTTTTGAAAACTTAAAGACTTATGAAGCAAAGTATAAAACTCTTTTAGATATGGATAAGGATATGGAAGGTTTTAATAGGGCAGTAAAATCCATAATCAAAAATTATTTAGATAAATCTAGGGTATTTGGTACTGTAAGTGATTTAATTGAAGTCCCAAAAGGATATGAAACAGCAATTGAAATAGCTTTAGGAGCTACAATGCAGAACATAGTTGTTGATAATGAAGATACATCTATTATGCTAATTGATTATTTAAAGAAAAATAATATTGGTAGAGCAACATTCTTACCTTTATCTATAATTAAAGGTAAAGAAATCTCAGATACTAAAGAATGGAAAAATAGTTTGGGTTTTTTAGGCATTGCTTCAGATATTGTAAAATATGATTTAAAATTCAAAAACATAATCACAAACATTTTAGGAAGAGTTTTGGTTTGTGATAACTTAGAAAATGCAAAATCTATAGCAAGAAAAACAAACTATAATTATAGAATTGTAACCCTTGAAGGGGATGTAGTTAATGTTGGAGGAGCTTTTACAGGTGGAAGCAATACTATAAAGACCACAGGTGTTTTTGCCAGAAAGAATGAAATTGAAGAACTTAAAAATTTAGTATCACAAGAAAAGGATAGAATAAAAAAGATATCTGAAGAAATATATGCAAATTCACAAGAAGTAATTGAAAAGAAGAATAGCTTAAATAGTTATAACCAGAAAATTGTTGACATATCTTCAAAGATACAAAATGAAAACCAGAGGCTAGAAATAATAAATAATGAAATTACAAATATAAAAGAGATAGTAAAAGATATAAAAATTGAAATTGAACAGATTGATATAGAAAATAATAAAAATACTCAAAATGAAACATATAACAAAGCTGTTTTGGATAACTATCTTAATAATCAAAAATCTATCGAAAGAGAAATAGAAGATATTCAATTAAATTTTAAAAATATGAAGGAACAAAAGGATGTAATTTCCAAGGATTTAACAGCAAAAAAAATTATTTATGCAGAAAGACAAAAAACAGTAGAATTAATAGAAAGCGAAATTGAAAGGTTAGAAAAGGAATTAAAATCTATAAAGCAAAAAATAGAATATCAAGCAAATGAAATAAAAAGCATAGACAAAAGAATTATATCAGTAGAAAATGATTTGAAAAAAACTAAAGATGACATTGATAATATAGTTGTTACTATTGAATTATTTAAGAAAAAATTTAACGATATAGAAGTCAGCAAAAAACAATTGTCAGAACTTATATTAGTAGAAGAAGGTTATTTTTCAGAAATCGAAAGGGATATAATGAATATAATAAATTCAATGCATAAGATTGAAATATCAAAATCAAAACTTGAATCTGAAATTGAAATGTATACAAAGAAAATTTGGGATGATTATGAAATAAGTATTGCACAAGCTATACAATATAAGAAAAGCCTCAAAAGTATAGCAGATGCTAATAGCAGAATAAGTCAATTAAAAAGTGAAATTAAAAGTTTAGGAGAAATTAATATTAATGCTATAGAAGAATATAAAAGAGTAACTGAACGATATGATTTTTTAACAAAGCAAAAAGAGGACCTTGTTAAAGCTGAGAATTCTTTAATTGACATTATAAATGAAATAGAAAAAAAAATGAAAGAACAATTTGAAGAGAAGTTTGAAATAATAAGAAATAATTTTAATCAAACATTTAAAGAATTATTTGGTGGAGGATTTGCAGATTTAAAACTTGAAAGTAATGATATTTTAAACTGTGGTATAGACATAATTGTACAACCACCTGGTAAAAAGCTTCAAAGTCTTTCGCTATTATCAGGAGGAGAAAGGGGACTTGCAGCAATTGCTCTTTTATTTGCTATACTAAGAATGAAGCCAACACCTTTTTGTGTTCTTGATGAAATAGAAGCAGCTTTAGATGATGCAAATGTTAGCAGGTTTGCAAAATTTTTAAAGGACTATTCTAAAAAAACACAGTTTATTATAATTACTCATAGAAAAGGTTCAATGGCTGCTGCAGACATGCTATATGGTGTTACTATGGAAGAAAAAGGCATATCAAAAGTAATTTCATTAAAGTTAAAAGGAGGAAACTAATATGGGATGGTTTGAAAAGCTAAAGGAAGGATTATCAAAGACAAGGAGCAATATAACAGATAAAATAGAAGAAATATTATCTATTAATAAAAAAATAGATGAAGAATTATATGAAGAACTTGAAGAAGCTATGATAATGTCAGACATTGGATTTAATACATCATCTAAAATAATTGAAACATTAAGAAAAAAAGTCAAAGAAAATAAAATATCAGATCCAGATGATGTTAAGAATTTATTAAAGAATATTATAATAGAGATAATAGGTAATGAGTCAAAAGGAATAGTGCCTGAAAAACTACCTGCAGTTTATCTTATTGTTGGAGTAAATGGAGTAGGTAAAACAACATCTATAGGAAAAATGGCATACTATTTAAAAAATAAAGGACTTAAAGTGCTTCTTGCTGCAGGGGATACATTTAGAGCAGCTGCAATTGATCAGCTTGAAATTTGGGGGAATAGGGTAGGAGTTGAAGTTATAAAACACCAGGAAGGCTCAGATCCAGCTTCTGTGATTTTTGATGCGATTCAAGCAGCAAAAGCAAGAAAGGTAGATGTTTTAATATGTGATACTGCAGGAAGGCTTCATAATAAGAAAAACCTTATGGAAGAATTAAGAAAAATTAACAAGATAATTGAAAAAGAATATTCTGATGCTTATAAGCAAACGATACTTGTATTAGATGCTACAACAGGTCAAAATGCATTAATTCAGGCAAAACAATTTATGGAAGTATCTGATGTAAATGGGATAATTTTGACTAAACTTGATGGCACAGCAAAGGGTGGTATTGTAATTGCCGTTAGCGATGAACTTAAAATACCTGTAAAAATGATTGGAGTCGGTGAGGGAATGGATGACCTTCAAGAATTTGATGCAAATGCCTTTGTAAATGCTATATTATGATGTTAAGTAAAAATACTTGACAGACAAATTTACTTTTGTTAATATAGTAATGGGTGTTAATATGATAGACAAATTTAGTGAAAAAGCCCTTCTTCTTGATTTTTATGGAGGTCTTTTAACTGATAAGCAGAGGATGTTTATGTCTTTACACTATGAGGAGGATATGTCTCTTAGTGAGATATCTAATGAGTTTGGAGTGTCAAGACAGGCCGTTCATGATATTATAAAAAGAAGTGAAAAGATTCTTGAAGGATATGAAAAAGAACTTGGATTAGTCAATCGATTTATGATACAAAGAGAAAAATTGAAAAAAGTAAAAACTATACTTGCAGATAAAATAAATGACATAGATATAAAAAAGGCAATGGATATAATTGATGAGCTTATAGATGTTTAATAGGAGGGCTAAATATGGCTTTTGAGGGGTTAACTTCAAAGCTCCAACAAACTTTTAAAAAATTAAAAAATAAAGGTAAACTAACTGAAAAAGATGTAAAAGATGCAATGAGAGAAGTAAAGCTTGCATTGCTTGAGGCTGATGTTAATTATAAAGTAGTTAAAGATTTTATAAGTTCTGTAAGTGAAAGAGCTGTTGGACAGGAGGTTATGGAAAGCCTAACTCCTGCACAGCATGTAATAAAAATAGTTAATGATGAACTAATAAATTTAATGGGGAAAAATGAGAGTAAGCTTATTATATCACCTATACCTCCAACAGTTATAATGTTTGTTGGGCTCCAAGGTGCTGGTAAAACAACAATGGCAGGAAAACTTGCTTTGAATTTAAAAAAACAAGGAAGAAAGCCTATGCTTGTTGCAGCTGATATATATAGGCCAGCGGCTATAAAACAGCTGCAAGTTTTAGGATCACAAATAGATGCTCCGGTTTTTTCCCTTGGAGATAAGGTGAGCCCTGTTGATATTGCTAAAGCTGGTATAGAAAATGCAAAAAGAAATGGATATGATTATGTAATTATTGATACTGCTGGAAGACTTCATATAGATGAAGAATTGATGAATGAGCTTATTGATATTAAAAATGCTGTAAGTCCTAATGAAATACTTCTTGTTGTTGATGCTATGACTGGACAGGATGCAGTAAATGTTGCTGAACAATTTAACAATGCTCTTGATATCACTGGAGTAATACTTACAAAACTCGATGGAGATACAAGAGGAGGAGCAGCAATATCTGTTAAGGCTGTTACAGGTAAACCTATTAAATTTGTTGGAGTAGGTGAAAAGCTAACAGATATTGAAGTGTTTTATCCTGATAGAATAGCATCCCGTATACTTGGAATGGGTGATATATTAAGTTTAATAGAGAAGGCCCAAGAAGCAATTGACGAAAAGAAAGCAATGGATTTACAAAATAAACTTATGCATCAGCAGTTTACATTAGAAGATTTTTTAGAGCAGATGCAGCAAATGAAAAAAATGGGTCCTTTGAAAGATATATTAAAAATGATTCCTGGCGTTGATTCGAGCAAGCTTGAAAACTTAGAAATAGATGAAAAGGAATTAGCTCATACAGAAGCTATAATAAAATCTATGACAAAACAAGAAAGACAAAATCCTTCAATTATAAATGCGAGCAGAAAGAAAAGGATTGCTGCTGGCTCAGGAACTTCAATTCAAGAAGTAAATAAGCTATTAAGTGGATTTGAACAGTCTAAAAAAATGATGAAACAGTTTGCGGATATGCAAAAAAATGCTAAAAAAGGGAAATTTAAATTTCCTTTCTTTAAATAAAATCTGACTTATCAAGGAGGTGAAGTAAATGGCAGTAAAAATAAGATTAAGAAGAATGGGTGCAAAAAAAGCTCCTTTCTACAGAATAGTTGTTGCTGATTCAAGATCACCAAGAGATGGAAAGTTCATTGAAGAGATTGGTTACTATAATCCAATTGCTGAACCAACAGAAATTAAGGTTGATGCTGAAAAGGCAAAGAAATGGCTATCAAATGGTGCACAGCCATCAGATACTGTAAGAAATTTATTAAAAAAAGTAGGTATCATTGAATAATAGGGGTGCATTGATATGAAAGAACTTGTAGAACTTATCGCAAAGGCTTTAGTTGATAATCCTGAAGAAGTAAAAGTATCAGAGATTGCTGGAGAGCAATCTGTTATAATTGAGCTTAGGGTAGCTCCAGAGGATATGGGTAAAGTTATTGGTAAACAAGGCAGGATAGCTAAAGCTATTAGGACTGTTGTTAAAGCAGCAGCTACAAAACAGAATAAAAGAGTAGTTGTTGAGATAATATAATTATAAAAGAGTTAGGATAGCCTAACTCTTCTTTAATATTAAAAGGGTGATTAAATGAAAGAATATTTAAAGGTAGGACAAATAATAAATACCCATGGAGTTAAAGGAGAAGTTAAAATATATCCTTTAACTGATGATATAAATCGATTTAAAAAATTAAAGTATGTATTTAGAAAAGTTGATGATGAATATATAAAAGTAGATGTTGAAGGAATAAAGTATGTAAAGCAATTTCCTATATTAAAGTTATCTAATATAGACACTATGAATGATGCAGAAAAACTGAAAAATGAATATATATATGTAGACAGAGAAAATGCCGTAAAGTTACCTGAAGGTGCTTATTTTATTGCTGATCTTATAGGCCTTAGTGTTGTTTCTGATGATAATAAATATTTAGGAAAACTTACAGATGTATTTTCTACAGGAAGTAATGACGTATATGAAATAACTGATGATAATGGAAAAAAATATTATATACCAGCTATAAAAGATGTTATAAAGATAATCGATTTAATAGAAGGTAAAATGATAATAAATATCATCGAGGGGCTATTATGATATTTGATGTATTAACTTTATTTCCAGAGATGTTTGATATATTTAATTATAGCATTATTAAACGTGCAAGGGATAATGGGATTATCTCTATAAATGTATATAATATAAGGGACTTTACAAATAATAAGCACAAAAAGGTTGATGACTATCCTTATGGTGGGGAGTAGGGATGGTCATGCAGGCAGAACCAATATATAATGCTGTAAGTTTCATAAAAGAAAAATATGGATATAAGCCCTATACAATTTTAATGTCGCCTAAAGGTGACGTATTTACTCAGGATATATCAAAGGAGCTAAGCACCATAAATCATATTATGTTAATATGTGGCCATTATGAAGGAATTGATGAAAGGATAATGCCTCTTATCGATAGAGAAATATCAATTGGAGATTTTATTTTAACTGGTGGAGAAATTGCTTGTATGGCGATAATAGATTCTGTATCAAGGCTTATACCTGGAGTCTTATCTTCAAATGAAAGCTTTGAAGATGAATCATTTTACTCAGGGCTTCTTGAATATCCACAGTATACAAGGCCTGAAGTATTTAATGGTATGAAGGTTCCAGAAGTATTATTATCTGGCCACCATAAAAATATAAAAAAATGGCGAAGGTATGAAGCATTGAAAATTACTTATTTAAGAAGGCCAGACCTTTTAAAAAAATTAGAATTATCAAATGACGATAAAAAGATGCTAGAAGAAATAAAAAACAAAGAAAAGAAGAAATAAATGTTGTCATATAACCAAATATATGCTAAAATACAAGATGTGTATTACGGGCGTTCCTCTGCAGCAGCATGTATGAACGTCTATGAAGAAGGAGGTAGAAGTAATGGATATTATTAGAGCAATTGAAGCTGAGCAGATGAAGAAAGACCTTCCAGAATTCAGAGTTGGTGATACAGTAAAAGTTCATGTAAAGGTTAGAGAAGGTAATAGAGAAAGAATTCAGATTTTTGAAGGGTTAGTAATTAAGAGACAAAATGGTGGATTAAGAGAAACTTTTACTGTAAGAAGGATTGCTTATGGCGTTGGAGTTGAAAGAACATTTCCAGTTCATTCTCCAATGATTGATAAGATTGAAGTAGTAAGAAAAGGTAAAGTTAGAAGAGCAAAACTTTATTATTTAAGAAAGAAAGTTGGAAAATCTGCTACAAAGGTAAAAGAAATAATAGAATAAAATGAAACAGGACCGTTTAGGTCCTTTTTCATTTTAATTGATAAGTTTTTTATATTAGGTTAAAATATATAAAAAAGTTTTAAAAAGGTAGGTTATTGCAAAAATGAACATACAGTGGTATCCAGGTCACATGGTAAAATCAAAAAGAGAAATACAGGAAAGTTTAAAACTGATAGACGTAGTAATAGAGATTTTGGATAGTAGAATACCAGAAAGTAGTAAAAATCCTGAAGTAGATAGTATCATTGGAAATAAACCTAAAATTATAGTTTTAAACAAATGTGATTTAGCTGAAGATAGTGTAACTTTTGAGTGGATAAAATATTATAAAAAAGTTGGAATTAATTCAATTGATGTTGATTCATCTACTGGCAAAAATATAAATAAGATTTATAATGTAGTGAAAGAAACAGTTAAGGATAAACTTGATAGAAGAATTGAAAAAGGAATAATAGGTAGACCAATTAGAGCACTTATAATAGGAATACCTAATGTTGGTAAGTCAACGTTTATAAATAAACTTACTTCTAAATCTTCTGCAAAGACAGGAGATAAGCCTGGAGTTACAAAAAGTAGACAATGGATAAAAGTTAGTAATAACTTTGAACTTTTAGATACACCGGGTATATTATGGCCTAAGTTTGATGACAAAAGAATTGCTCTACATCTTGCCTTTACAAGAGCAATAAAAGATGAGATACTTGACATTGAAGAACTTGCCTTGGAACTAATAAAAGAAATAGGAACTTTAAAACCTGATGCTATAATTAAGAGATATAATATAGAGATTTCCTCAGATCCATTTGAAACTCTAAAGAGGATTGGAAGCAAAAGAGGATGTATTATATCTGGAGGTAATATAGATATTACTAAAGCATCTAATATAATACTTGAAGATTATAGGACAGGTAAAATGGGAAAAATTAGCCTTGAAAAACCAGGAGAGGTAGAATAATAATGAAAAAAAGTGTTAATGAAATAAAAGATATGTTTTCAAAATGTACCTATGAAGAGTTTATAAGTCTAAAAAATTATTCATACAAGACGATAGAAAAAGCGTAAGGGATTTGATTGAGAAATACGAAAGTAAATTTCAACGTTCTAAAAAATTATGGAAGAATATAACAACAGAAAAAAATATGAAATTGAACTATATAAACAAAACTATAAAGCAGTAGCCGGTGTTGATGAAGTAGGGAGAGGCCCCCTTGCTGGACCTGTTTACGCTGCTGCTGTTATTTTAAATCCCAGCTTGGACATACTTGAAATTAAAGATTCAAAAAAACTTTCATCTAATCAAAGAGATAAACTTTCAAAGGATATCAAAAAAAAATGTTTAGACTTTGCAATTGGTATTGCTAGCGTAAAAGAAATAGATAGTATAAATATATTAAATGCAACAAAACTTGCAATGAAAAGAGCTATAATGAGTCTTAAATTAAAGCCAGATTATCTTTTGATAGATGCTTTGCATCTTGATGATATATCTATACCTCAAATATCAGTTATAAAAGGAGATGATTTATCTATATCAATAGGTGCTGCTTCAATTATTGCGAAGGTTGAAAGAGATGAATATATGAAAAAAATATCTCTTCAATATCCTCAATATAATTTTGATAGAAATAAAGGTTATGGAACTAAAGATCATATAGAAGCAATAAAAAAGTATGGTCTTTGTGATTTGCATAGAAAGTCATTTGTAAAGAATTTTATTTAAAGGTGATAAATATATGCTTAATAAAAAGCTTACAGGTAAGCTTGGAGAAGATATTGCAGTTAAGTATTTAAAACAAAATGGATATATAATACTTCAAAAAAACTATAGAACAAAGTATGGTGAGATAGATATAATTGCAAAGGATGATAAATATTTAGTATTTATTGAAGTAAAAGCTCGCAGAAGTCAAAACTTTGGATATCCTCGTGAAGCAGTAGATATATATAAACAAACAAGAATTAAAAATATTGCAAGCCTATATTTAGCATCAAAAAAAATTACAAATTCTAAAGTACGCTTTGATGTTGTTGAAGTAGTTTTAGATAATGACGATAATGTTAAATCAATATTAATTATTAAAGATGCCTTTGACTAAAGATTACAAATATTTCTATAGAAATTATGTTTAATTGAAAAATTTTGGTCTAAAAATATAATTATGTCATTTATTATATAGATTTAATATTTGTTTTGATTATTATGGCATTAATGTAATATTTTGTCCATAAAAAATACATAATTTTATATTAACATTTCATAGGGGTGATGCAATGGGAGATGTACAAAGGATTAAAAACCATATTGAAAAGACAAGAAAATATCTTTATGAGTTAATAAAAGTTAAAGGTAATTTAACGGATGAAGAAATTGTATTAATAAGTCAAGAGCTTGATAAAGCAATAAATGTATATTATAAAGTACAGAAAACTAAATTAGAAGGTTATAGCTACATATAAACAAAAAAGTACTATAGTTTTATAGTACTTTTTTGTTTATGCTATTTTTTTATGGAAATAATCATTATATAGGAGTGATGAAAATGTTAAGTAAAACTTATTCAACATCCTATATAGGAATAAAAAGTTTTATAATTGAAATAGAAACTGACATACATAACGGACTGCCAGCGTTTAATATGGTTGGACTTCCTGATACAGTAATAAAAGAATCAAAAGAAAGAGTGCGTTCTGCAATAAAGAATTCTGGATATGAATTCCCAATAGGTAAAATTACTATTAATTTTGCACCTGCAGATGTAAAAAAAGAAGGATCATATTATGATTTAGCAGTTGCTATTGGAATTCTAATTAGTAGTGGTAAGATAAATAATGATGATATAAATAATAGTATATTTATTGGAGAACTTTCACTAAATGGTGAGGTAAGAAGTGTAAAAGGAATACTTCCTATGGTAATAGAAGCTAAGCGTTCTAATTTTAATAGAGTTTTTATACCCATACAAAACTGTCAAGAGGTAAAGATAATAGATGGTATTGATATATATGGTGTTTCAACTCTTTTAGAACTCATAGATTTTTTAAATGGAAACATCCAATTAGAAAGAGTAAAAAGTCAAGAATACCAACAATTTACCATACCAGAATATGAAGTCGATTTTTGTGAAGTTATAGGTCAAAAATTTGCAAAAAGAGCTGTTGAAATTTCAGCTTCAGGATATCATAATTTGCTTATGATAGGCCCTCCTGGAGGGGAAAAACTATGATTGCTCAGAGAATACCAACTATTCTTCCACAACTTACCTATGAACAGGCTATTGAAGTTACTAAAATTTATAGCATAGCTGGTATTTTAAAGGATAATAGCAAAATAATATCATGGCCTCCCTTTAGAAGTCCTCATCATACATCATCATGTATTTCAATAATTGGAGGAGGAAGCAATGCAATTCCTGGCGAAGTATCTCTTGCACATAATGGAGTTTTATTTCTTGATGAGCTTCCAGAATTTAAAAGAGATACTCTTGAGGCTCTAAGGCAGCCAATCGAAGATGGAGTTGTCTCAATATCAAGAGTAAAAGGAAAATATATCTACCCGGCAAGATTTTTATTTATTGCATCTATGAATCCATGTCCATGTGGATACTACGGTTATCAGCTCAAAGAATGCAGTTGCACCCAAACACAAATAAAAAACTATTTAAGTAAGGTGTCTGGTCCTTTGCTTGACAGAATTGATATACATATCAATATTGAACCTATAAAGTTTGAAGAAATAAGTAGTAATAAAAAAGAAGAAAAATCAGAAGAAATTAGAAAAAGAGTTATTAAGGTTAGGGAAATTCAAAAAATCAGATTTAAAGATGAAGATATAAGTTACAACTCACAAATGAGGACAAAGCATATTAAAAAATACTGTAAAATAGACAAAAAAGGAATGAAATTGCTTGAAAATGCATTTAAAACACTATCATTAAGTACAAGGGCATACAATAAAATACTAAAAATATCAAGAACTATTGCAGATATGGAAGAAAGTGATGAAATAAAAGAAAATCACGTTGCTGAAGCAATACAATATAGAGCCCTTGACAAAAAATACTGGGCTTAATATTGGGAGGATTTTATGGATGTTAATTTACTTTCTTTATGGTTTCTTGATATAAATTTAAAAAAGGAAATTAAAGTAAATATACTCAAAAATGGTATATCTCCTGAATCCTTTTATAAAATGAGTATAAAGGATTATTTAGAGCATAATATTAATATTCTTGAAGCAGAAAGAATTGAAAAATCAAAAAAAATTGAAGTTTATAAAGATATAGATTCATATATGTCAAAGGAAAAAATAAACTTAGTTTTATATAGTGATGAAAAATATCCTTTTATCTTAAAAAATATACCTAATCCACCAGTAGGACTTTTTATAAAAGGTGAATTGCCTAATATTGATAATTCTTTAGCTGTTGTTGGTACAAGAAAGGCAACAGATTATGGTAAGACTGCAGCCTATAAGTTATCATTTGACGCTGCTGCCAAAGGTATTATAATAATAAGCGGTATGGCAAGGGGAATAGATACATGTGCTCATAGAGGAGCATTAGATAGTGGAGGCATAACAATTGCTGTTATGGGTAGTGGCTTTAAAAACATTTATCCTTCGGAAAATAAAAAACTAATGTATGAAATAGCAGAAAGAGGTTGTGTTATATCTGAATATTTTCCTGATACAAAGCCATTTTATAGCAATTTTCCTGAAAGGAATAGAATTATAAGTGGACTTTCTAAATATACTATGGTAGTTGAAGCAGGAGAAAAGAGTGGAGCTCTAATTACAGCAGAATTTGCTTTAGAGCAAGGTAGAGATGTTTTTGCTATACCAGGAAATATTTTTAGTTTTAAAAGTATTGGTACAAATAAGCTTATTAAAGATGGAGCTAAATTAATATTAAACAGTGAAGATATACTTGAAGAATTTAACCTTACAGATAAAAAGCACATTAATATAACATTAGATGAATTTGAGTCTTTTATATTAGATAATTTAAAAACAGAAGGATCTACTATTGAACAACTATGCAATAATTTAGATATTGACACAAAAATTTTGATTTCAACTTTAAGTAAGCTTGAATGTAAAGGCATAATTAAGAAAGCTTATGGTAATTATTTTATTAAAGCATAACTTGATTTTATTACAGAGTTTGTTATAATACAGTTATTGTACATAATGTAAATATTACCGGAGGTGTTATTTAGATGGCTCAGTCCCTTGTTATTGTTGAATCACCTTCTAAAGCAAAAACTATAGGAAAATTCTTAGATAAAAACTTTAAAGTTAAAGCATCAATGGGACATGTAAGGGATCTGCCTAAGAGCCAAATAGGTGTTGATATTGAGAATAATTATACGCCTAAATATATAACTATTAGAGGTAAAGGCAAACTTATAGATGAACTCAAAAAAGAAGCAAAAAAATCTGATAAAATATTTTTGGCGACAGACCCTGATAGGGAAGGAGAGGCAATATCTTGGCATCTTGCAACAATTCTTGGACTTGATGATAATGAAAAATGCAGGATTGAATTTCACGAGATAACTAAAAAAGCTGTATTTGAAGCAATAAATAAGCCAAGAGCTATAAATAAAAATCTTGTCGATGCCCAGCAAACAAGGAGAATATTAGATAGACTTGTTGGATATAAGATAAGCCCAATTTTATGGAGAAAAGTAAAATGGGGACTTAGCGCTGGAAGAGTTCAGTCGGTTGCCGTAAGACTTATATGTGATAGAGAAAAAGAAATAAAAGATTTTATACCAAAAGAATATTGGTCCCTTACTGCAAAGTTTAAAGAAGCAAATAAGACATTTGAAGCTAAATTTTATGGTATAAACAACAAAAAAATTTCAATTGATTCAGAAGAACAAGTTAATAGCATAATTAATGAAATTAAAAATAGTGAATTTAGAGTAGAAGATATTAAAAATCAAGAAAGAAAGAAAAATCCACTTCCGCCTTTTATTACAAGTACGCTTCAACAGGAAGCTTATAAGAAACTTAATTTTACAACTAAAAAAACTATGTCAATTGCACAGCAACTTTATGAAGGCATAGATTTAAAAAATGAAGGTACTGTAGGGCTTATTACATATATGAGAACTGATTCAGTTAGAATTTCTAGCGAAGCTCAAGAAAGTGCTTTAAAATATATTAAGATAAAATATGGAGATAATTATATACCTGCAATAAAAAGAAATTATAAAACAAAAGAAAATGCACAGGATGCTCATGAAGCAATAAGACCAACTATGGTAGAAAGAGAACCTGATAGCATAAAAGATTCTTTAACTAATGATCAATATAAGCTGTATAATCTTATATGGTCAAGATTTATTGCAAGCCAAATGTCAGAAGCTGTTTTTGATACAATTACTGTTGACATAAAAGCAAAAGACTATTTATTTAAAGCAAATGGAAGTACAATGAAATTTCCTGGTTTTTTAACAGTATATAAAACAGAAGAGGATGAGGAAGAAGAAAATAAAATACCAAAGCTTGAAAATGGTCAAGTTTTATGTTTAAAATCCCTAGATCCAGCTCAACATTTTACTCAACCTCCAGCAAGATATACAGAAGCTACTCTTGTTAAAGCATTAGAAGAAAATGGAATTGGAAGACCAAGTACTTATGCTCCTATTATAAGTACGATATTGGAAAGAGGATATGTAGTAAAAGAAAAAAAATCATTATATCCTACAGAACTTGGTATTGTTGTAACGGACTTATTAAAAGAATACTTTAAAGATATAGTTGATGTTGAATTTACTGCTCAAATGGAAAATAAATTAGATGAGATTGAGGATGGAAAAGCATATTGGATAAAAATTGTTGACGATTTTTATAGACCTTTAAAGAGTCAAATTGAATCTGCAGAAGAGAAGATAAGTAAGATAGATATCGAGGAACAAGTAGAAGTTACAGATGTTAAATGCGATAAATGTGGAAGAAATATGGTTATAAAGCGTGGTAAATTTGGTAAATTCCTTGCATGTCCTGGGTATCCTGAATGCAAAAATACTAAACCTCTTGTTGAAGAAATAGATGTTCCATGTCCTAAATGTGGATCGAAGGTTGTTATAAGAAAAAGTAAAAAAGGCAAAATATTTTATGGATGTAGCAGATATCCTGAATGTAACTTTGTAAGTTGGTATAAGCCTACTAACGAAAAATGTCCTAATTGTGGTGAAATACTCTATGAAAAAAATTTAAAAGGTCAAAAACAGTTTATATGCTTAAATGAAGAATGCAAATATAAAAAAACTGAAAGGTGATATATATGGAAGTTAATGTTATCGGTGCTGGCCTTGCTGGAAGTGAGGCAGCTTTTCAACTTGCAAATAGAGGAATAAAAGTGAATTTATATGAAATGCGTCCTAAAAAATTTACACCTGCTCATCATACGGATAAGTTTGGGGAACTTGTATGTAGTAATTCCTTAAGATCTAATCTTCTTGAGAATGCCGTAGGACTTTTAAAGGAAGAACTTAGAATTTTAAAATCCCTTATAATGGAATGTGCAGATAAAAATTCTGTTCCTGCAGGAGGGGCCCTTGCAGTAGATAGAGAATCCTTTTCTGAATGTATAACAAAAAAAATATTAAATCATCCTAATATTAAAGTTATAAGACAAGAAGTAACAAAAATTGATACTAACACTTATACAATAATTGCCACTGGTCCTTTAACCTCAGATGCTTTATCTGAAGAGATAAAAAAAATAACAAATAGTGAATATTTTTATTTCTATGATGCTGCAGCTCCGATTGTAACTTATGAGTCTATAAATTTACATAAAGTATTTAAAGCATCAAGATATGGAAAAGGTGAAGAAGAAGCTTATATAAACTGCCCTATGAATAAGGAAGAATATGACAAATTTTATTTTGAGCTTATAAATGCACAAAGAGCAGAAATCAAAAGCTTTGAAAAACAAATTGTATTTGAAGGCTGTATGCCCGTCGAGAAAATGGCTGAAAGAGGAATTAATACACTTTTATATGGACCTTTAAAACCTGTAGGGTTAATTGATCCTAGAACAGGGAAGCAACCCTATGCAGTAGTTCAATTAAGACGCGACAATGCAGATGGAACTTTATATAATATAGTAGGTTTTCAAACTAATCTTAAATGGGGAGAACAAAAAAGAGTATTTGGATTGATACCAGGACTTGAAAATGCGGAATTTGTAAGATATGGTGTAATGCACAGAAATACGTACATTAATTCTACAAAGTTGTTACTTCCAACGCTACAGATGAAAAAATATCCTAAGATAATGTTTGCAGGACAAATTACTGGTGTTGAAGGGTATATAGAATCAACTTCAATGGGAATGCTTGCAGGCATAAACATGGCAAGGATTGTTAATAACCAAGAACCTTTTGTTTTCCCATTAGATACAGCAATTGGTTCCCTTGCAAGATATATTTCAAATGGTACAGTAAGAAACTTTCAACCTATGAATATAAATTTTGGTATAATACCTCCAATAAAGGAACATATTAAAGATAAACGATTGAAAAATTTAAAAATTTCAGAAAATGCAATATCATCTTTAAGGAAATATGTAGAAAATAATCGAATAACTATTGATTAATAATTTCTTTTATGATATATTCTAATTATTGTTTTTATTTAAACTTCAAAACATTTCAAACTATTCTAACTATATCAGGCTAAGGCTAAGGGGAAGGTGGAAAAATGTTTAAAGCAACCACCATTGTAGCTGTTAAAAAAGGTAATGATGTCGCAATAGCTGGGGATGGTCAGGTAACTTTGGGTGAACATACTATAATAAAGGGCACTGCAAAAAAAATAAGAAAAATATATAACAATAAGGTATTAATTGGTTTTGCAGGATCTGTTGGGGATGCATTTACTTTATCAGAAATGTTTGAGGAAAAGCTACAGCAGCATGGAGGCAACATTAAAAAAGCAGCAGTTGATCTTGTAAATGCGTGGAGAAGCGATAAAATATTAAGAAAGCTTGAAGCATTAATGATAGCTGCAAATGAAGAGTGTATTCTTATCATTTCTGGTAGTGGGGAAATAATTGAGCCTGAAGATGGAATTGCAGCAATTGGTTCAGGAGGAATGTATGCTCTTGCTGCCGCAAGGGCGTTGTATAGGCATTCTAATCTTTCTGCTATTGAAATAGCTGAAAAATCTTTAAATATAGCCTCAGAGATTTGTGTATATACTAACAATAATATAATAGTTGAGAAGTTATGATAACCTGTGGGTAAGGGGGGATTAATTTGGAAAATCTAACACCCAAAAAAATTGTTGAAGAACTTGATAAATATATTATAGGTCAAAATGAAGCAAAAAAAATGGTAGCAATAGCCTTAAGAAATAGATATAGGAGAAATCTATTAAAAGATGATATAAAAGAAGATATAATGCCTAAAAATATTTTAATGATAGGTCCCACAGGCGTTGGAAAAACTGAAATTGCAAGAAGGCTTGCTAAACTTATAAATGCACCTTTTGTTAAAGTAGAAGCAACAAAATTTACAGAAGTAGGCTATGTAGGCCGAGATGTTGATTCTATTATTAGAGACTTAATGGAAGATTCAGTTAGAATTGTTAAAGAGGAGAAATATAAAATTACAGAAGGTAAAGCAAAGGAACTTGCTATTGAAAGGATAGCTGAGCAGCTTGCACCTAATCCAAAGAAAAAAAATGATATAATAAATCCCTTTGGGTATCTATTTGCCCCTCAAAGAGAAAATCAAAAATATCAAGAAGATGATTTAGAAAAAGATTATAATGACGATAACTTTTTAAAGAGAGAACAAATTAAAAAACAAATTGAAAATGGTCTTCTTGATGATATGCTTATTGAAATAGAAATCGAGGATAATTCTGCAGCTCCCTTTGATATAATAGCAGGTGGAAATTTAGATGATTTGAATATAAACCTTCAAGATATGCTTGGTAATATTTTCCCTAAGAAGAAAAAAAGAAAGAAAGTCACAGTTAAAGAAGCCTTAAGGATATTTCAACAAGAAGAAGCAGAAAAGATGATTGATATGGATGATGTATATAAAGAGGCCAAAAAACGTGCTGAAGAACAAGGAATAGTATTCATAGATGAAATTGATAAAATAGCAGGTAAAGGTACTACCCATGGACCTGATATTTCAAGGGAAGGAGTACAACGTGATATTCTTCCTATAGTTGAAGGGAGCACTGTAAATACTAAATATGGTCCTATAAAAACCGATTATATACTTTTTATTGCTGCAGGAGCATTTCATGTATCCAAAGTTACTGATTTAATACCCGAACTATTAGGAAGATTCCCCGTACATGTAGAACTTCAAAATCTTACAAAGGAAGATTTTGAACAGATACTATTAAAACCCAAAAATGCATTAACTAAACAATATATTGAATTATTAAAAACAGAAGGTATCGAATTAATATTTGATGACGGTGCTATAAGTTACATTGCTGAAGTATCATATAAGATGAATCAGCAATATGAAAACATAGGAGCAAGAAGGCTTCATACAGTTATTGAAGAAGTATTAAAGGACATATCCTTTGAAGCACCTGATATACAAGAAAAGAGAATTGTTATTGATGAACTCTATGTTAAAGAAAAAATGAAAAAATACATTAAAGAAACAGATATAAATAAATATATAATATAGAAAGGTGAGTGAATAATAAATGCAGACGCTATTAGATAAAACACGAATGCTAAATAAAATACTCCAAAAATCAGCTACTGAACCTGTAATTTTTTCTGATATATGTGAATTATTAAGTAAAATAATGGATTGCAATGTATATGTAGTAAGTAGAAAAGGTAAAATATTAGGCTACAGTCTTTTTGCTGGTTTTGAATGTGAAATAGTAAGTAAAAAGGTACTTGCTGAACAAAAGTTTCCAGAAGAATATAATAATAAAATTTTAAAGATTACAGAAACAAAGCCAAATATTAAAGAAGAAGGTCTTTGCGTGTTTGATCACGATACAGAGTGCCTACATCATAATAAAATAACTACGATTGTACCTATAATGGGCAACAGAGAAAGATTAGGAACTTTAATAATAGCAAGGTATGATAAAGAATTTGACAATGATGATCTTGTACTTGCTGAATATAGTGCTACAATAATTGGAATGGAAATTATAAGATCAAAACAGGATGAATATGAAGAAGAGGCAAGGAAAAAGGCTGTTGTTCAACTTGCAATAGGAACACTTTCTTATTCAGAACTTGAAGCAGTTGAACATATATTTAATGAGCTTGAAGGAAATGAAGGTTTACTTGTTGCAAGTAAAATAGCTGATAAAGTTGGTATTACAAGATCTGTTATAGTAAATGCTTTAAGAAAATTTGAAAGTGCAGGCGTAATAGAATCCAGATCCTTAGGTATGAAGGGAACGCATATTAAGATATTAAATGACAAGTTACTTGATGAACTTAAAAAGCTTAGAAGCTAAAATACTTCTAAGCTTTTTGCATGAATAGAAAATATAAAATTGGTAAAACTATTTATTGTGAATTTTTATTTTTAAAAATACAAAAAAATTTTTTTATGTTATTGCTATGTCTGATTTTATATGCTATACTACTTAAGGTAATATTACACACGTCATACAATTCTTAAAAGGGTGCCTTATAGGACTTTTAAGAAAATGAATATGGCGGCGGAAAAACCAGGAGGTGTTTTTATGTCAGTAATATCAATGAAACAGCTTTTAGAAGCAGGAGTACATTTTGGACATCAAACAAGAAGATGGAATCCTAAGATGTCCCAGTATATTTTTACAGAAAGAAATGGCATTTACATCATTGACCTTCAAAAAACAGTAAAAAAGATTGAAGAAGCTTATGAATTTGTCAAATCCCAAGCAGCTGAAGGAAAAGAAATATTATTCGTGGGTACAAAAAAACAAGCCCAGGATTCAGTAAAGGAAGAAGCAATAAGATGCGGAATGCATTATGTAAATGAGAGATGGCTTGGTGGAATGCTAACAAACTTTAAGACAATTAGAACAAGAATTGCAAGACTTATGGAACTTGAAAAAATGGAACAAGATGGTACATTTGATCTTCTTCCAAAAAAGAAGTTATAAAATTAAGACATGAGAAAGAAAAGCTTGAAAAGAACTTAAGTGGTATAAAAAATATGTCAAGACTTCCTGATGTTGTCTTTGTTGTAGACCCAAGAAAGGAAAAGAATGCAATTGCAGAGGCAAGAAATCTTGGAATTAAGATTGTTGCTATAGTTGATACAAACTGCGATCCAGATGAAGTTGATTATGTAATTCCTGGTAATGATGATGCAATAAGAGCAGTAAAACTTATTGCTTCAAAAATTGCTGATGCAGTAATAGAAGGTCGTCAAGGAGAACAGATGGCAGAATAAATATAAGGTAAGGGTAAAGGGGAATATCTTAACCCTTACCTTTAATATCATAAAGGAGGCGTTGTTATGGTAATTACTGCTAAAATGGTAAGTGAATTAAGAGAAAGAACCGGAGCAGGTATGATGGATTGTAAAAAGGCTCTAACACAGGCTGATGGTGATATTGAAAAAGCAATAGAGATATTAAGAGAAAAAGGATTAGCATCAGCAGCTAAAAAAGCTGGAAGAATAGCTGCAGAAGGTCTTATACAAACATACATATCTGAAGATGGAAAGTCCGGGGCAATAATTGAAGTTAACTGTGAAACAGACTTTGTTGCAAAGAATGATGATTTTGTTAATCTTTCAAAGAACCTTGCAAAACAAGCTACACTATCAAAAGCATCTAACTTGGATGAACTATTAGAAGAAAAATATATAGCTGATGAGTCAATGTTAGTAAAAGATGCTATAACAGCACTTATTGCTAAGCTTGGCGAGAACATGAAACTTAGAAGATATGAAAAATTCAATACTGATAATGGTGTACTTGTTGATTACATACATGGTGGCGGAAGAATTGGTATAATGGTTCAGGTAGAAGGTCAAAATAAAGAAGGTCTTTTAGAAGTTGGTAAAGAACTTGCACTTCAAATTGCAGCTGCTAATCCATTATTCTTAAATAAGGAAGATGTTCCTGCTGATGTAATAGAAAAGGAAAAAGAAATATACAAGCAGCAAGCTTTAAATGAAGGTAAACCTGAAAAAATAATAGAAAAAATGGTTGAAGGAAGAATGCAAAAATATTATAAGGATGTTTGCTTAATTGAACAGCTTTGGATAAGAGATCAAGATATGACTATTAGAAAATACATTGAAAATAAATCAAAGGAATTAGGCACAGAAATAAAAGTCGTTAAGTTTGCAAGGTTTGAAAAAGGTGAAGGTATAGAGAAAAAGGAAGAAAACTTTGCAGAAGAAGTAGCAAAGCAAATTAAATGCTAAAAGAGAACACACCTGTGTTCTCTTTTTTTGAAGAAGGAAATATCACTTTTGTGTAGAATATCTTTTAGGAGGTTATAATATGAATAGCCCGAGATATAAAAGAATTATGTTAAAACTCAGTGGGGAAGCTCTTGCAGGAGAGAAAGGGTATGGAATTGATTTTGATGTTGTAAAAAGAATTAGCAGCGAAATTAAAGAAATTGTTGAAATGGGAGTAGAAGTTGGTGCTGTTGTTGGCGGCGGTAATATATGGAGAGGTAGAAATGGAGGTGAAATGGATAGGACAACAGCTGATTACATGGGGATGCTTGCAACATGTATAAATGCAATGGCTCTTCAAGATTCATTAGAAAGTATGGGAGTTGTAACTCGTGTACAAACAGCAATTGAAATGAGAGAAATTGCAGAGCCTTTTATAAGAAGAAAGGCAATGAGACATCTTGAAAAAGGAAGAGTTGTTATATTCGCCTCAGGTACAGGAAATCCATATTTTTCAACTGATACAGCAGCTGCACTAAGAGCTGCAGAAATTGAAGCAGAGGTTATTCTTCTTGCAAAAAAAATCGATGGTGTTTATGATAGTGATCCTCATAAGAATATGAATGCAAAAAAATACGATAAACTTACTTTTCAGGAGGTCTTAGAAAAAGATCTCAAAGTTATGGATTCAACAGCTACATCTTTATGCAAAGATAATAACATTCCTATTATTGTTTTTGCATTAGATGAAGTTGGTAATATAAAAAAAGCCGTATGTGGTGAAAACATTGGAACTATTGTTGGAAATTTTTAAAGGAGGTTATTTTATGATAAAGGAAGTTATCACTATAACAGAGGACAAAATGAAAAAATCTATTGAAGTTTTGAAAAAAGAGCTTCAAAGCTTAAAGGCTGGCAGAGCTAATGCTTCAATGCTTGATAAGATAACTGTTGATTACTATGGTACACCAACTCATATATCAGCTGTCGCAACTATTTCAGTTCCAGAACCAAGAATGCTCGTGATTCAACCTTGGGACAAAAGTATGGTAAAACCTATTGAGAAAGCTATTCAAAAATCTGATCTTGGAATCAATCCAATATCTGACGGCCAATTGGTAAGGCTTGTGGTGCCTGAACTTACTGAAGAAACAAGAAAAAATCTTGTTAAAGTTGTAAAAAAGCATGGAGAAGATGCAAAAGTTGCAATAAGATCAATTAGAAGAGATGCAAACGAAAAGTTAAAAAATATTAAAAAAGAAAATACTCATTCAGAAGATGAAATTAAAAAAACAGAAGAAGAAGTTCAAAAGCTTACAGATAATTACATAAAGGAAGTTGATAAAATAGTAGAAAATAAGGAAAAGGAGATTATGTCTGTCTAAATGAATTTTAATCAATATATTGGATTTAAGCTTGAGAACGTTAAATCGCAAATAGAAAGTAGCAATATTAACTACAAAATTATAGAAGTATTTGACACCAAAAATACAAAATTAGGCAATGATATTAGAATAATAAATATAAAATATAAAGATGAAATAGTTGAAATTTATGTTGCATATTTTTAACCCCTCATAAAAGAGGGGATTTTTAAATAGGGAGGAACCTAAATGTTTTTTAAAAACGCTAATAATTTATTAGAAAAAGAATTATTAAAAGAAATAGATTTAGATAAAATCCCTAAGCATATTGCAATAATTATGGATGGGAATGGTAGATGGGCTAAAAAAAGAAATTTACCAAGGAGTTTTGGGCATAAAGCTGGCGTGGAGACAATAAGAGAAATTGTAAAAGTATGTTCAAATATAGGTGTTAAATATTTAACTTTATATGCTTTTTCAACAGAAAACTGGAAAAGACCTGCAGATGAAGTTAATGCATTAATGAATTTATTAGTAGAATATTTAAAAGGTGAACTTGAGGAACTACATAAAAATAATGTTATTATAAATTATATAGGCGATATTTCTATGCTTCCTGATATATGTCAAAGAGAACTTATTAATTCAAATATTAAAACTAAAAAAAATACAGGGTTGATGCTTAATTTGGCTTTAAATTATGGAGGAAGGAACGAAATAGTTAGAGCTATTAAAAATATAGCAAAAGAAGTTTATAATAAAAATATAGAAATTGATAAAATTGATGAAAATTTAATTTCAAATTATCTTTACACATCAAACATACCAGATCCTGATCTTTTGATAAGAACAAGTGGAGAATTAAGAATTAGCAATTTTTTGTTATGGCAAATAGCTTATACTGAATTGTGGTTTACAGATGTTTATTGGCCTGATTTTAAGCCATATCATCTTTATAAAGCCATAAAAGATTATCAGAGTAGAGATAGACGATTTGGAAACGTAAAATAAGGGGGCAACAATATGCTTGATAGAAGGGTTATAAGTGCTGCTATTGCTATTCCAATACTGATATTTTGTGTTACCTTTGGTGGAATAATCTTTAAGTCAGCTGTAGTTTTGGTAACAGGCATAAGTATATATGAATACATATTAGCTTATAAAAATTCTGATTACAAAATTATAAACTCAGTTTTAATATTAGGTTTTTTATTGATATCTATTTTGATTTATTTGGATTCATTAAAAAATTTTATTTTACCAATAATATATTTAATTTTAATATTAAGTATGGCAACACCAATTTTTAAAAGAAAATACAATATAATTTCATCGGCTTTAACAATTACAGGTTTTATATATATAGTTTGTTTTTTTAGTTTCTTACCTTTAATAAGGGATTATTCAAAGGGAGGAAGCTACTTAATTTGGTTAGTTTTTATAATAGCTTGGAGTTGTGATACAGCAGCCTACTATTCAGGAAAATTTTTTGGGAAGAGAAAACTTTGTCCACTGGTTAGCCCCAAAAAAACAGTTGAGGGTTCAATTGGAGGTATTGTAGGAAGTGTTTTAGGAACTATAATATGGGGTATTATTTGCAAAAATAGCATATCTTTTAGCTGGACTTTACTAATATTTCTTGGAATCATAGGTTCAATTGTATCTCAGTTAGGAGATTTATCTGCATCTTTAATTAAAAGATATGTAGGAATAAAAGATTATGGATATATCATGCCTGGGCATGGAGGTATGCTTGATAGATTTGATAGCATACTTTTTACTATACCGATAGTATACTATTATATAGCAATCTTAATAAGATGATTCGATGTTGAAAAAAAATTCGGCAATACTTAAGATAATAGCAATAATATTTATTATAACAATAATTCTTAAGCTTTGCCTTGTTTTTTTATGGCCTTTTGTTATATCAATCATTTTAATTATATTTGTTGAACCGCTTATTAATATTTTTAATAAAGCAGGTCTTAAAAGAAAGTTGGCATGTATATTAAGCTATGGTCTTTTTCTTATATCTTTGGTTTTAATCGTCTTCTTTATATCTAATTATGCTTATAAACAAATAATAGATTTTTTTAATTACCTTCCAAAGCTTTTGGAAGAGCTTACAAACAATATAAAATTTATAAATATAAATAACAATTATAAACAATTAATAACATCTTTACAAAATCTTATAATAACATATCGTAGTAAAATATTTAAAACTATAATTTCAACAATAAATGGATTTATATATTTATTCATTATTCTTATGACCTCTATTCTTATAAGTATTGATTTGCCCAAAATAATAAAAGAATCAAAAAAAATTTTACCTCTTGAAGCTTTTATTATCATAGAAGGAGTAATAACCAAAATAAATAACATTATTACAGCAGAAATAAAACTCGTATTAATAACAACATTTGAAACTGTTATTGGCCTTTATATATTGGGAACAAATAACGCATTAACTATAGGTTTAATTTGTGGTATACTTGATATATTACCAATTGTTGGTCCAGCAATAATTTTTTTACCATGGATAGTATATGAGGTAATAATAAAAAACTTTGCTTTTGCAATTGGCCTTATACTTTTATATGTTCTTTTGCAAATCATAAGGCAAATACTTGAGGTTAAATTTGTAGGAACGAAATTAAAGCTTCACCCAGTTACAACAATTTTTTCATTATATATTGGAATTTTGATATTTGGTATTTGGGGAGTAATTTTCGGCCCATTTATGATAATTTTAACAAAAGAACTTTATAATAAGTACTATGAAGGGAGATTTAGGTTATACTTATGAAAAAGATATCAATTTTGGGTTCAACAGGTTCAATAGGCAAACAAACAATAGATATTATTAGAAAAAATAGTGATAAATATAAAATTTTAGCTTTATCAGCAAATACAAATATTGACCTTCTATATGAACAAGCCCTTGAATTTAATCCTAAATATTTAGTTGTTATGGATGAAAAAAAATATAGTGAACTTAAATTAAAATTATCCAATTCAAAAACAAAAGTGCTATGTGGAGTAGAGGGCCTCGAATTTATAGCATCTTTGAATGATGCAGATATAATATTGAATTCAGTTGTTGGAATGATTGGATTAAAACCAACAATAGCTTCTATAAGAGCAGGAAAGACAATAGCCTTGGCAAACAAAGAGACATTAGTTGTCGGAGGAGAAATAATAAAACGTGAGTTAAAAGATTCAAAGGCAAGTATAATACCAGTAGATAGTGAACATAATGCAATTTTTCAATGCATTAAAGGAGAAAATATAAGTAGTGTTAGGAAATTAATCTTAACAGCTTCTGGTGGACCTTTTAGAGGTATGAAAAAGAATGAACTTAAAGATATTACTCCTGAAATGGCTCTAAAACATCCAAGATGGAATATGGGAAAAAAAATATCAATTGATTCAGCAACATTAATGAATAAAGCTCTTGAAGTGATAGAAGCTCATTATCTTTTTAATATAGATTATAATTTCATTGATGTTGTCATTCATCCTCAAAGCATTATACATTCGATGGTTGAATACATTGATGGTTCTATTATTGCACAACTTAGTAAAACCGATATGAGACACCCGATACAGTATGCTCTTGATTATCCAAATAGATATGAAAGTCAAATAGGTTATCTTAATTTATTCGATATAGGTGAAATTACTTTTGAAAAGCCTGACTATGAAACATTTGAATGCTTAAAATTAGGTCTTTGGGCTGCCAAAACAGGAGGAAGTATGCCAGCAGTTTTAAATGCAGCAAACGAAGAAGCTGTTAACTTATTCCTAAATAATAAAATAAAATTTTTAGAAATTGCAGAACTAATAAAAAAAGTTATGGAAAACCATAATGTTATATATGATATAACTGTTGATAAAATTTTAGAAATAGAAAATTATATTAAAGAATATATTAAATCTTTAGTTGATTAGGAGTGTGATCAATTTGCAAACATTTTTAGCAGCAGTATTTGTATTTGGGCTACTTATAACAAGCCATGAATTTGGACATTTTATAACCGCTAAACTTTCTAATGTTAAGGTTTTAGAGTTTTCCCTTGGAATGGGCCCTAAGCTATTTGGTTTCAAAACAAAAGAAACTGATTATTCACTTAGAATACTTCCTATTGGTGGATATGTTAAAATGCTTGGAGAAGAGGAGCAATGTACTGATCCAAGGGCATTTTGTAATCAAAGTCCATGGAAAAGGTTAATAATTATAGTTGCTGGAGCATTTATGAATTTTTTAATTGCAGTAATACTATTTATACTAGTTGCTTATAACTTAGGTGTTGTAAAACCTATTGTAAGCAGTGTTGAAGCAGGTTATCCTGCAATGAGTGCTGGAGTAAAACCAAACGATAAGATATTGATGGTTAATGAGCAAAAAATATATACCTGGAACCAATTTAAAGAATTTATTTCAGAAAACAAAGATAAACCTTTTAAAATGACAGTTAAAAGAGATAATAATATAATTGAGATAAATTTAAAGCCTGTTTATAATAAAAATGAAGATAGATATTTAGTAGGAATTTCTCCAAAGCTTGTTAAAGGAGATTTGATTGAATCGATTAGAACTGGATTTAGTGAAACTATTACATCAATAAAGCAAATGATTATTTTCTTAGGTAAAATTTTTAAAGGTGAGTTTTCTACGAATGATGTAGGTGGTCCTGTTGCAATTGTTAAAATGTCAGGGGAAGCAGCAAAAGTAGGCCTATGGAACCTTCTTTTCTTTGCAGGCTTTTTAAGTATTAACCTTGGAGTGTTTAATCTTATTCCTTTTCCTGCACTTGATGGAGGATGGGTTATAATTCTGCTATATGAAGCAATAACTGGGAAAAAAATAGATGAAAATAAAATTGGATTAATAAATTTAATAGGGTTTGCAATATTAATGGCTTTTGCAATACTTGTAACATTTAAAGATATAATAAGACTGAGTTCGTATTAAGGTGATATAGATGAGAAGAAAGAGTAAAAAAGTTAAAGTAGGAAATATTTTTGTTGGTGGAGATTCCCCAATATCAGTTCAATCCATGACAAATACAGAAACAAAAAACATAAAAGAAACTGTAAATCAAATTTTATCCCTTGAGAAAGAAGGCTGTGAGATAATTAGAGTAGCTGTGCCTGATATGGAATCTGCAAGGGCATTAATTGATATAAAGAAAAGTATTCATATTCCTCTTGTTGCTGATATTCACTTTGATTACAGACTTGCAATAGAATCTATCAAAAATGGTGCAGACGCAATAAGATTAAATCCTGGTAATATAGGTAGTGAAGATAAAATTCGAGAAGTTATAAGTGCTGCAAAACATAATGGAGTACCTATTAGAATTGGTGTAAATTCTGGTTCATTAGAGAAAGATTTACTTGAAAAATATAAAAGGCCCACTCCCATGGCTCTTGTAGAAAGTGCTTTGAGGCATGTTGGCATTTTAGAGAAGAATGGTTTTTTTGACATTGTTATTTCAGTTAAATCGTCAAATGTAATAGAAAATATTGAAGGCTATATGCTTTTAGCTGAGAGGACAGAGTATCCCCTCCATTTAGGAGTTACTGAAGCAGGTACTATATTTTCAGGAAGTATTAAATCAGCAGTTGGCATAGGAACTTTGCTATACCACGGAATAGGGGATACAATAAGAGTATCCTTAACTGACAACCCAATAGAAGAAGTAAAAGTAGGAAAAGAAATTTTAAAAGCTTGCGGAGTAAGGCAATTTGGTATAGAAATAATATCATGTCCTACCTGTGGTAGAACAAATATAGATTTAATAAGTATTGTTAAGAAAGCAGAAAATTTACTTAAAGATATAAATAAGCCAATAAAAGTAGCAATAATGGGTTGTGTTGTTAACGGCCCTGGTGAAGCTCAAGAAGCTGATATAGGTATAGCTGGTGGTAAAGGTGAAGGTATTATATTTAAAAATGGTAAAATAATAAAAAAAGTCAGTGAAGATTTACTTCTTGATGAATTAATTAATGAAATTAACAAATTATAATTAATAGGGTGATATTTATGAGAACTGCATGTATAATTCCAGCTTTTAATGAAGAAAAAACAATAAAAGATGTTATTGAAGTAGTAAAAAGCGTTAAAATCATTGATGAAGTAATAGTTGTTAGCGATGGCTCTAAGGATAATACTGCTAAAATATCAAGGGATATGGGCGTATTTACAATTGAATACGAAGAAAATAAGGGAAAAGGAGCTGCTTTAAAAGCTGGAATAGATAATGCAAATGCTGATATTCTTCTTTTTCTTGATGCTGATCTTATAGGCTTAACTAAACAGCATGTCATATCGTTATTAGAACCGGTTATTAATGATGAAGCTGATATGACAATTGGAATCTTTTCAAATGGAAGATTAGCTACTGACCTTGCTCAAAAAGTGGCACCTCATCTTTCAGGACAAAGGGCTATTAAAAAGGAAATAATAACAAATATAAATAATATTGATATGACAAGATACGGAGTTGAAGTAGCTTTAACAAAACTCGTTGAAAAAGAAAACTATAGGGTAAAAACAGTTGAGCTAAAAGATATGACGCATATAATGAAAGAAGAAAAACTTGGGTTTAAAAAAGGTATAGCTGCAAGAATGAAAATGTATTGGGAAATAGTAAAATGCTTAAAAATGTAAAGACAGGGGGAAAAAAATGTCAATAGTACTTGAAGATATACTTTATGATGAAGATGGTATAAATGATATTAAGGATATTTCTAAGTCTGTTTATATTAAAAAAGCATTTATAAATAAAACAACCAATACATGGGAAATTCATTTTATAACTAATACTGATATTGACAATAATAAGATTGAAGCTATAAAAAAATTTTTATGTAATAAATTTAATATTTCTGGGGAAGTTACATTCCATATAGAAAACAATATTAAAAACAATATTACATTAAATGATATTAATAATAAAGTAATATATAAGAACATAATATCTAATGCTTTTTGTAATAATCCTTATATTTGTTGTTTACTTCAGGCATCAGATTATAGAATTAGTGATGAAAATATTATAATTTATATTGACAATGAATTTTCATTGAACATGTTGAAATTAAAAAATGCAGAAGAAATTATAAGCAAAAGTATATTTAATTTAATAGGCAAAAAAATAAAAATTAAGTTTGAGTTAAGAGCTTTAGAATTTGAGAAGTATAATATGATAAAAGAAGAAGAAGATAAAAAATTATTAATAAATTATCTTGATAAAAATAAAGTTGAAGAAAAAAATAAAGTCAGCAAGAATATAGTATTAGAAAACAATAACAATTTAAAATCTTCAATTATATATGGTAAAAAGCTTGTAGGAGAAAATGTCAATATAATATCTATTCGTGAAGAACTTGGCAGTGTTGTGATTTCAGGTGAAGTATTTAAAATAGATATTAAAGAAACTAAAAATGGTAAATATATTTTTAGTTTCTTTATTACTGATTATACAAGCTCTATTACCATAAAATTTTTTCCAAAGGTTGAAATGATTGAAGAACTAAAATCTCAAATAAAAGAGGGAGTTTTTCTAAAAGTACAGGGTGAGGTAGTATATGACAAATATATAAAAGAAATAATAATCTTGGCTTCTGCTATAGAAAAAATTGAACCTGTAAAAAGAATTGATAAATGCGAAGAGAAAAGGGTAGAGCTTCATCTTCATACACAAATGAGTGCAATGGATGGAGTATCTTCTGCAACTTCATTAATAAAGCGGGCAAAGGAATGGGGGCATAAAGCTATTGCAATAACAGATCATGGTGTTGTCCAAGCATTTCCAGAAGTATCAGAATCATGTAAAAAAGAAGGCATTAAAGCAATATATGGTGTAGAAGGATACCTTGTAGATGATGGAGAGCCAGCAATAATAAAATCAAAACAATGGCCTTTGGAAGATGAGTTTGTTGTATTTGATATTGAAACTACAGGTTTAAATTCTAACAATGATGAAATAATTGAAATAGGTGCTGTTAAAATCAAAAATTTTACTATAGTTGATACATTTTCAAGTCTTGTAAAGCCTAAAAAGGAAATAAAAAATGAAATAACAAAATTAACAGGTATCTCTAACGAAATGGTAAAAGATAAACCTTCAATTGAAACGGTTTTACCAGAGTTTTTAAACTTTGTTGGAAATGCTCCTGTAGTTGCACATAATGCTAAATTCGATACGTCATTCATAAAAAATAATTCAAAAATACAAGGACTTAATTTTAATAACGCAATAGTTGATACTTTATTATTATCAAGGTGGCTCTTACCGGATTTAAAGAAACATAGGCTTAACATTATAGCAGAACATTTAGGAGTTTCTCTTAATAATCATCATAGAGCAGTAGATGATGCAACTGCAACTGCACATATATTTATTAAATTTCTTGATATGTTAAAGCAAAAGAATGCTTCAAACCTTGATGATGTAAATGCTCTTTATAATGGTAATTTTGATATAAAAAAAGCTGATACTTATCATATTGTAATTCTTGTGAAAAATCAAGAAGGACTGATTAATCTTTATAAAATAATATCACAATCTCATTTAAATTTTTTTCATAAACGTCCAAGAATTCCCAAAAGCCTCCTTCAACAATATAGGGATGGTTTAATAATTGGCTCTGCCTGTGAAGCAGGTCAAGTTTTTAAAGGAGTTTTGAACGGTCTTTCTGACAATGAAATGGAAGACATCATAAAATTTTATGACTATCTTGAAATTCAGCCAAGAGGTAATAATGAGTTTTTAATAAGAAATGGAACTGTTGAAAACGAAGAAAAGTTGCTTGAAATAAACAAAAGAATAGTATACCTTGGTGAAAAATTTAATAAAATTGTTGTTGCTACTGGAGATGTACATTTTCTTGATCCTAAGGATGAATATTTTAGAAGAATACTTATGGCTGGTCAAGGGTATGAAGATGCTGATGACCAAGCACCGCTATATTTTAAAACAACTGATGAAATGTTAGAGGAATTTAAATACCTTGGAGAAGATATAGCATATAATGTTGTTATTAAAAATACAAATATTATAGCCGATATGGTTGAACCTGTTAAACCTATACCTGATGAAACATTCCCTCCAAAGATAGATGGTGCAGAAGATGAAATAAAAAATATGACTTTATCAAAAGCCCATGAAACTTATGGAGATATTTTACCTGAGGTCGTTCAAAAAAGGCTTGAAAAAGAATTAAATTCAATAATAAATAATGGTTATGCTGTCTTATATCTTATTGCCAATCGTTTGGTTTCAAAATCAATTAAAGATGGCTATTTAGTAGGTTCAAGAGGTTCTGTCGGTTCTTCCTTTGTTGCTACTATGTGTGGAATAACTGAAGTTAATCCGTTGCCTCCCCATTATGTCTGTCCTACATGTAAGTATTCAGAATTCTTTACAGATGGAAGTATAGGTTCAGGGGCTGATTTACCTGATAAAAAATGTCCAAAATGTAATACACAATTGAATAAAGATGGTCATGATATACCTTTTGAGGTATTTTTAGGTTTTGAAGGTGATAAGGAACCAGATATAGATCTAAACTTTTCTGGAGAATATCAAAGCACTGCTCACAAATATACTGAGGAACTCTTTGGTGAAGGGCATGTTTTTAGAGCAGGAACAATAGGCACTATTGCAGAGAAAACCGCTTATGGTTTTGTTAAAAACTATCTTGAAGAAAGAAAACTAACAATAAACCAAGCTGAAATTGAAAGGCTTGTTAAAGGATGTACAGGAGTTAAAAGGACAACCGGTCAACATCCTGGAGGCGTTATGGTTGTTCCAAGAGATAAAGAAATATATGAATTTACTCCTGTTCAAAGGCCAGCTGATGATGTTAATTCAGATATTATAACTACGCATTTTGACTATCATTCTATAAGTGGAAGACTTTTAAAGCTTGATATATTAGGTCATGATGATCCTACAGTTTTAAAGATGCTTCAGGATTTAACAGGCGTAGATCCAAGGACAATTCCTTTAGGAGATGAAAAAGTATTAAAACTTTTTACTTCAACAGAACCCCTTGGAGTAAAACCTGAAGATATAAATTGTGAAGTAGGAACTTTAGGACTTCCGGAGTTTGGTACAAAATTTGTAAGGCAGATGCTTCTTGACACAAAACCTAAAACTTTTGCTGAACTTGTTAGAATTTCAGGATTATCACATGGTACAGATGTTTGGCTAAATAATGCACAGGATCTTATACGCGAAGGTTATGCAACTCTTAAAGAAGTTATATCTACAAGAGATGACATTATGCTTTATTTAATTTATAAAGGTGTTGAGCCCAAACATGCTTTTAACATAATGGAAAGAGTTAGAAAGGGAAAAGGATTACGTGATGAAGATATACAAGAAATGAAAGAAAACAATGTACCTGATTGGTATATTAATTCCTGCAATAAAATAAAGTATATGTTCCCAAAAGGTCATGCTGTAGCTTATGTTATGATGGCTGTTAGAATAGCATATTTTAAAGTTTATTATCCATTAGCTTACTATGCTACGTATTTTACAGTTAGAGCTGATGATTTTGATGCTGACTTAATTGTAAAAGGTGAAAAAACAATATTAAGTAAAATAAAAGAAATAGAAAGCATGGGTAATAGTGCTTCGCAAAAAGATAAAGGTTTACTGACAGTTCTGGAGATTGCCCTTGAGATGTATAAAAGAGGATTTAAATTTGTACCAGTAGATCTACAAAAATCCCATTCTGTTAAATTTATTATTGAAGATAATGCTTTGATACCACCTTTTAAAGCACTTCAGGGTGTAGGCGAAACAGCAGCAAAGAGTATTGTGAAAGCAAGAGATGAAGGACCTTTTTTATCAAAGGAAGATTTAAGAATAAGAGCAAAGGTTTCAAAAACTGTAATTGAAATTTTAGATAACCACGGATGTATTAAAAATTTACCTGAAAGTAACCAGCTTTCCCTATTTTAACTTGCAAATTATTAATTGCAATGCTATAATTTTCATAAGGCTTAATATGTTTTACTTTAAAGAGTGGGTTTTCCCACTCTTTACTTTATGTTGTGAATAACACTTTGCTAATAACAAATAATAGAGAAAAGAAAAGGAGGATAGCTTATGAATGTTGAATATATAGAAAAATTAGTTCATGAAATTTCTTTACCAATAGCTAATGAGTTAGGTTTAGAAATTGTAGATGTAGAATTTGTTAGAGAACATAACGAATGGTATTTAAGAGTTTATATTGATAAAGAAGGTGGAGTAACTATAGATGACTGTACAAGTCTTAGTAGAGTTTTAAGTAATAAACTTGATGAAGTAGATCCTATAGATTTTAGCTACTATCTTGAAGTATCATCACCAGGAATAGAAAGACCATTAAAAAAAGATAGGGATTTTGAAAGAAATGTAGGCAAGAAAATAAAAATAAAACTTTTTGAACCTATTGAAGGTAAAAAAACTATTGAAGGAACACTACTTGGTCTTGAAGAAAAAAACATTTTGATTTCGATAAATGATAATATATTAAAAATTGATAGGACAAAAGTCTCTAATGTAAAGCTATGTAGTTTTTAAAGGAGGTATTAAGATGAATACTATTGAATTAATTGAAGCGCTGGAGGAGCTGGTTAAAGAAAAAAGAATTGACAGAGAGATCATATTTACAGCTTTAGAATCAGCTCTTGTTTCAGCATATAAAAAGAATTATGGGACAGCACAGAATGTAAAGGTAAATGTCAATAGGGATACTGGTGAAATTCATGTTTATGCTCAAAAGGAAGTAGTAGAAGAGGTTTATGATAATCTTCTTGAAATAAGCCTTGAAGATGCAAGAAAAATAAGCTTAAAATATAATATTGGAGATATTGTCGATGTTGAAGTTACCCCAAAGGATTTTGGAAGAGTTGCAGCTCAAACAGCAAAACAAAGTGTTATACAAAAAATAAGAGAAGCTGAAAGAGAAATAATATATAAAGAATTCATTGAAAAAGAAAATGATCTTATTACAGGGGTAGTACAAAAAAAGGAAAAGCAAAATGTTCTTGTTGATATTGGAAGAACCGAAACTTTACTTGCACCTAATGAACAAATGCCAAATGAAGAATATAATCATGGTGATATATTAAAATTATATGTAGTTGAGGTTAAAAAAACACCTAAAGGACCAAATATTGTTATTTCCAGAACACATCCAGGGCTAATTAAAAGATTGTTTGAACTAGAAGTACCTGAAATTTTTGAAGGAATTGTTGAAATAAAAAGTATAGCAAGAGAAGCAGGATCTAGAACAAAAATAGCTGTTCATTCGAAAGACGAAAATGTGGATCCAACAGGTGCATGCGTTGGTCCAAAGGGTATAAGAGTTCAAAACATAGTTAATGAACTTAAAGGAGAAAAAATAGATATTGTAAAGTGGAGCAAAGATCCTTCAGAGTTTATTGCAAATGCTATTAGCCCTGCAAAGGTAATAAGCGTTGAAGTAAACGAAGATGAAAAAAGTGCAAAGGTTATAGTTCCAGATTACCAGCTTTCTTTGGCTATTGGTAAAGAAGGTCAAAATGCAAGGCTTGCAGCAAAATTAACAGGATGGAAAATAGATATTAAAAGTCAATCACAGGCACAATCTGAAATGGAAAATAATATGCAAGGAGATGAAACAGAATGAAAGTAAAAAAAGTTCCACTAAGAATGTGTCTTGGATGTCAAGAAATGAAGCCCAAAAAAGAATTAATTAGAGTTGTTAAAAATAAAGAAGGGGAAATTAAAATAGATTTTACAGGTAAAGCTGCCGGAAGAGGTGCATATATTTGCAGAAATATTGATTGCTTTGAAAAATGTGTAAAAGCTAAAAGATTTGAAAAAGCTTTTGAGACTAAAATATCCGATGATTTATATGATAAATTAAGAGAGGCGCTTATGAATGAAAATGGATGATATTTACTCGTTCATTGGATTGATACAAAAATCAGGTAAACTATTTTCAGGCGATGAAAGTGTTGAGAAGTCAATTAGAAAAAAAAAGTGTTCTTTAATTATAATTGCAGAGGATGCAAGTGATAATACAAAAAATAAATTTATTATGCTTGCAAAGGAAAGGAATATACCATTTATTATTTTTGGTAAAAAGCAGGAAATAGGAGTGAGAATAGGGAAACCTGACAGAGCAGTTTTAGGGATACAAGATACAAATTTTGCAAATGGATTAATAAAAAAGTTCCAAAGTAATAATGGGGGTGAATATAGTGCCAAAAATTAGAATCTATGAATTGGCAAAACAAGTTAACATGTCAAGTAAGGAATTAATTGAACTTCTCAATAAAGAGTTCGGTATAGAAGTAAAAAATCACATGAGTGTCCTTGAAGGAGATGAAGCTAATATTGTAATAGAATTTGTTGAAGAATTAAAAAATAAAATAAACGATAAAAAAGCTAATAATAATGATAATAAACCTCAAGTTAAAAATAGCAATGTAAATGAAATAGAAGAAGAAAAAAACACAGTTGAAGATGAATTTGAAGATATTGATTATTTTGATATTGAATATGAAAAAAATAATAAAGCAAGAAAAAAATCTAATAAATTAGAGAAAAATAAAAAAGCATTAGTTAAGCAAGAAAAAATAGAGAATAGTTCATTGGAAGAAGAAATTGGTATTGTAGTTATTCCTGAAAGTATAAAAGTAGGTGATTTTGCTAAAAAAATAAAAAAACCTGTTGCAGAAGTACTAAAAAAGCTTATTTTAAATGGAGTTATGGCTTCAATAAATCATGAAATAACTTTTGAAGTTGCAGAAAAAATAGCTGAACAATATAATATAATTCTTGAAAAAGAGGTAAAAAAGGAAAAAGAAGAAGAGTTAATTAATGATTTTGAAGATGATGAAAAGTCTTTAGTCTCAAGACCTCCTGTAGTTACCGTTATGGGGCACGTTGATCATGGTAAAACATCTCTTCTCGATGCAATAAGACATTCAAGAGTAACGGATACTGAAGCTGGAGGTATAACACAACATATAGGTGCTTATACTGTTGATATAAATGATAGTAAAATAGTATTCTTAGATACACCTGGTCATGAAGCATTTACTGCAATGAGAGCAAGAGGGGCAAAAGTTACAGATATTGCCATACTCGTAGTTGCAGCCGATGATGGTGTTATGCCTCAAACTGTTGAAGCGATAAATCATGCTAAGGCAGCAAAAGTGCCAATCATAGTTGCAATAAATAAAATTGATAAAAGTGGTGCAAATCCTGATAGAGTTAAGCAAGAACTGACAGAATATGGTCTTATTCCTGAGGACTGGGGTGGCGACACAATATGTGTTCCTGTATCAGCAAGAACAAAAGAAGGAATAGACAATCTTCTTGAAATGATACTATTAGTAGCAGAAATGCAAGAACTTAAAGCAAATCCAAATAGAAGTGCAAAGGGTACAATAATTGAAGCTAAACTTGATAAAGCAAGAGGACCTGTTGCAACAGTTCTTGTGCAAAAAGGAACTTTAAAAATAGGAGATTGCATTGTAGCTGGAACAGCTTATGGAAAAGTTAGAGCAATGGTTGATGACAAAGGTAGAAAGGTAAAATCTGCATCTCCGTCCATTCCTGTGGAAGTTCTTGGATTTTCAGAAGTACCTAATGCAGGGGATATAATGTATTGTGTTGCTGATGAAAAGGCTGCAAGAGAGATTGCAGAAATTAGAAAAAATAAAGAGAGAGAACAGCATTACGCAAGTACTTCAAAGGTATCTTTACAAGATCTTTTTAACCAAATTCAAGAAGGTAAAGTTAAAGACTTAAATATAATTGTAAAAGCTGATGTTCAAGGTTCTGTAGAGGCAATAAGACAGTCATTAGAAAAATTATCCAATAATGAAGTTAGAGTAAATGTAATACATGGAGGAGTTGGAGCTATAACTGAAACAGATGTAACCTTTGCATCAGTGTCAAATGCTCTTATTATAGGATTTAATGTAAGACCAGAACCAATGGCTGTTCAGCTTGCTGAAAAAGAGAAAGTTGAAATAAAAACATATAGAATAATATATGAAGCAATAGATGATATTACGGCAGCTATGAAAGGTATGCTTGAACCTGAGTATAAAGAGGTCGTAACTGCAAGACTTGTAGTTAGAAATACCTTTAAAGTTTCTTCTATAGGTACTATTGCAGGTTGTTATGTTGAAGATGGAAAAATTAATAGAAACAATAGTGTTAGAGTTATTAGAGATGGAATAGTAATTTATGAAGGCAAACTGGCATCTTTAAAACGCTTTAAAGATGATGTAAAAGAAGTAGCTGCAGGTTTTGAATGTGGGTTAACAATTGAAAAGTTTAATGATATAAAAGAAAATGATGTAATTGAAGCATTTACTATTGAAGAAGTAAAAAGATAATAAAGAGGTGTATAATATGGGATTTGACAGAACATCAAGATTATCAGAGGAAATAAAAAAAATAGTAAGCAATATAATACAAAACGAATTAAAAGATCCAAGAGTTCCCATGCTAACCTCTATTACTCATGTAGAAGTTACAAAAGATTTGAGATATGCAAAAATATTTATTAGTGTATTAGGAGACGAAGAAGTAAAAGAAAAGTGTATAGAAGGACTAAAAAGTGCATCAGGATATATAAGAAAAGAAGTAGGAAGTAAAATTAAAGCAAGATATGTTCCAGAAATGGTTTTTGAAATTGATAAATCGATAGAACATGGGATGCATATATCAAATATATTAAAAGGGATAAACAACGATGATACTAAATAAAATAGGGCAAGTATTAAAAAGCTATGATGATTTTGCAATTGTATCCCATGTATCTCCTGATGGCGATAGTATAGGTTCGATGCTTGGTTTGTATAATACATTAATTGAATCCGGTAAAAAAGTAGATGTTTTTGTAGAGAAAAATCTTCCTGAAAAATATTCTTTTTTACCAGGTTATAAAAATATAAAAACTGAATGCAATAAACAAAGCAGATATAGCTGCCTTATAATACTTGATTGTGCTGATATTTTAAGGCTTGGAGAATTAAAGGATTTAATTAACAATTGTGATATAAGTATAAACATAGATCACCATATTTCTAATAGTTTAAACTGTAATATTAATTATGTTGATTCTAATGCTTCAAGTACTGGCGAGATAATATATCAAATTCTTAAGCTAAATGGATACAATATAAACTATGACACTGCAATGTGTTTGTATACTTCAATTCTTACAGATACAGGAGGGTTCAAATATACAAATACAACGTCTATTACTTTTAGCATAGTGGGAGATTTAATAAATACAGGCATAAAATTTTCTGATATATATAGTAAAATTTATGATGAAAGAACAATGTATCAAATTAAACTATTAGGTAAAGTACTTCCTACTTTAGAAGTTCATTTTAATAACAAAGTAGCTCTTTTAACATTATCTAATGAAATGCTAAAAGAATGTAATGCAAATGAAAACGATGCAGAAGATTTTGTAAACTATGCAAGAAACATCGATACGGTTGAAGTTGGTATTTTTATTAAACAAATTGATGATTTAAAATGTAGAGTAAGTTTAAGATCTAAAAATTATATTGATGTTAGTCAAATAGCAAGCAAGTTTAATGGAGGAGGACATATTAAAGCTGCAGGCTGTACTATTGAAGGAAATATAAATGAAGTAAAGAATAAAGTTTTAAATGCCATTAAAGAATCTTTGGAAGTGATAAAATAAATGAATGGCATAATAAATGTTTTAAAACCTCCTGGAATGACCTCGCAGGATGTAGTTTCTTATGTTAAAAGAACTTTAAAAGAAAAAAAAGTTGGTCATACAGGGACTTTAGATCCCGGAGCCTGTGGCGTTCTTCCTATATGTATAGGTAAGGCAACAAAAATAGTTGATTATATAATGAATGATAAAAAGACATATATTTGTGAGTTAACATTTGGAAATGAAACTGACACTTATGATAAGTATGGGAAAAAATTATTTAATGTAGATTTAAATTATGAAAATATTGACTATACATTTTTTAAAAACGTAACTAATAGTTTTAAGGGGAAGATTATACAGGTTCCCCCTATATTTTCTTCTGTTAAGGTTAATGGTAAAAGAGCTTATGAGCTTGCAAGGCAAGGAATAATTCCTGATATCAATGAAAGAGAAGTAATTATATACGATATTAATATTTTGAGCTTTACTCCTCCAACTGCAATGCTAAAAGTAACATGTTCTAAAGGAACATATATAAGAAGTCTATGTACAGATATAGGACGAAAGCTTGGTTGTAGAGCTTATATGAGTTTTCTAATAAGAACTCAAACAGGAAAATTCACTTTAGAAAATAGTCATATTTTAGATGAGATATCTCTTGAAAACATAAAAAAAATAGCAATAAGAACAGATTATGCATTAGAAATGAAAAATTTATATGTAGATAAAAAATTTTACAAAAACATTATTAACGGAAATAAATTCCCTATATCAAATTTTTCTGAGTTTAAAGATAATGAGAAAGTAAAGATATATATTGAACCAGATGAATTTTTAGCTATAGGTAAAATATATAATGGAAATGTTTTAGTTGAAAAACTTTTAGTATAAAGGTGTATGATATGATAGTTGTTGAAGACAAAATACAGAACATAAAAGTTGAAGAGGATTTATGTATTGCTCTTGGAACATTTGATGGCGTTCATATTGGCCATAAAAAGCTAATAAATGAAGCTGTTTCATTATCAAAATCAAAAGGAATAAAAAGTGCTGTTTTAACTTTTAATAAGCATCCATTTAATGTTTTAAAACCAGAGTACAGTATAAAACTAATAACTAACAATAAAACAAAAGCCTTAATATTTGAATCTCTTGGTGTAGACTATGTATTTTTTTTAGATTTCAATAAAGAATTTGCAGATATAGAACCTAGCACTTTTATTGATTATTTATGCAATAGATTTAATGCAAAAGCTATTATTTGTGGATATAATTTTACATTTGGCAAGTATGGAATAGGTAACAAAGATTTCTTAAAAAATTATCAACTAAAATATGGATACGAATTAAGAATAATAGACAAAGTGACTTATAATGATATTAACATATCAAGCAGTTTAATAAGGAAAAAAATTGAAGAAGGAAAAATAGAAGATGCAAATCTAATGCTTGGCTATAATTTATTTTATTATGGTGAAGTAGTTAAAGGTAAGCATCTTGGCAATAAATTAGGTTTTCCTACTGCTAATTTAAGTATTCCATTAGATCTTTGTTTAAGAAATGGAGTATATATGACAAAAACATATATAGGAGACAAGGCTTACCCCTCCATTAGTAATATAGGATTTACACCAACAATTAAAAATAATGAAAGAATACTTGAAACCCATATTTTGGATATAAATAGTAATATAAATCTTTATAATTTAACAATCAAAGTTGAATTTTTGAAATTTCTAAGGGATGAAAAAAAATTTAGTAACATATCTGAGCTTAAAGGTAGAGTTTATAAGGATATAAATATTGCAAAGGAATATTTCCAATTAAAATAATTATTGTTTACATCAAAATGTTATTCTGTTATAATAAACTTTGTAACCTATACAAAGTTTATAGTATCTCCGGCGTAAACTTTGTATTAGGCGTTTATAATAATTTGGAGGTGTTATAATGGATAAAGCAAAAAAACAGGAAATAATTAAAAAGTTTGAAAGGCATGAAGGTGATACTGGTTCACCTGAAGTACAAATTGCAATTTTAACAGAAAGAATCAATCATTTAACTGAACATCTTAAGATGCATAAAAAAGACCATCATTCAAGAAGAGGTCTTTTAAAAATGGTTGGTCAAAGAAGAGGTTTATTAAACTATTTAATGAAGACTGATATTGAAAAATATCGTTATTTAATTAACGAACTTGGTATAAGAAAATAGTTCAATTGATGGGGCGGTTAAACCGCCTTTATTATTTATATTAAAAAGTTAGCAATTATTATGGTAATTATGGTATAATTAACTATGTTATTCGAATTCTATTAAATAAATAATAATAATTTTATCTATATATACTAAAACTATTATTGTATAAACTTTTTTAAAAATTTTATACATTTGTAGCTTTAATTTTGAAAGGAGGTTAATTAATGCAACAAATTTTTGAGACTACTTTTGCCAATAGATTATTAAAGGCTGATATAGGCAAGTATGCTCTACTTTCTAATGGAGCAGTAATGATAAGCTATGGCGATACAGTAGTCCTTGTTACTGCAAATGCAGCCCCAGAACCAAAAGAAGGGATTGATTTTTTCCCACTTAGTGTTGACTACGAAGAAAGGCTTTATGCTGTTGGTAAGATACCAGGAGGTTTTATAAAAAGAGAAGGAAAACCAACCGAAAAAGCAATATTATCAGCAAGGGCTATTGATAGACCGCTTAGGCCTTTATTCCCAAAAGGGTACAGAAATGATGTGCAAATAATTTGTACAGTATTATCAGTAGATCCTGATAATCCTCCTGAGATTCTTGCAATAAATGGAGCATCCCTTGCATTATGTATTTCTGATATTCCTTTTAATACACCAGTAGGAGCTGTTTTAGTTGGAAGAATAGATGGTAAATTTATAATTAACCCTTCTATTGAGGAGAGGGAAAAAAGCGATCTTCATCTTACTGTATGTGCAACAAAGGAAAGAGTTATGATGATAGAAGCTGGGGCTGATGAGATTCCAGAAGATATAATGTATGACGCAATAATGTTTGGATTTGAAGCTTGTCAGGATATCATTAAATTTCAGGAAGATGTTACAAAAGAAATAGGAAAGCCTAAAGTTATACCAGAGCTTTATCATGTTCCAGAGGAAATAGAAAAGGCAGTTAGAGAATATTGTACTGATAAGCTTTGGGAAGCACTTCAGTATACAGATAGAGAAGAAAGACAAAATAAAACCGATGAAGTAAAACAAGAAGTATTTGAACACTTTGCAGAGATTTTCCCAGATGCAGAAAAAGACGTAGATGATGTTATGTACAGAATAATGAAAGAACATGTTAGAACAATGATATTAAGGGATAAAAGGAGACCTGATGGAAGAGGATTTGAAGATATTAGACCTCTTTATTGTGAAGTTGGAATGCTACCAAGGACCCACGGTTCAGGTTTATTCCAAAGAGGTCAAACTCAAGTATTAACAGCAGCAACTCTTGGTGCATTAGGAGATGTTCAGGTACTTGATGGGCTTGGAGATGAAGAGTCTAAAAGATATATGCATCATTATAACTTCCCTCCATACTCTACTGGAGAAGTTAAATTCTTAAGAGGTCCTGGAAGAAGAGAAATCGGGCATGGAGCACTTGCAGAAAGAGCTTTAGAGCCTGTAATACCATCAGAAGAAGAGTTTCCATACACTATAAGACTTGTATCAGAGGTTTTAAGTTCTAATGGTTCAACATCTCAAGCCAGCGTATGTGCAAGTACTCTTTCTCTTATGGACGCAGGAGTTCCAATTAAGAGGCCAGTTGCTGGAATAGCCATGGGGCTTGTAACAAACGATGATCTTACAAAAGCTGAGGTTCTAACTGACATACAAGGTATAGAAGATTTCTTTGGAGACATGGATTTTAAAGTTGCAGGTACTGAAAAAGGTATTACTGCAATACAAGTAGATACAAAAATAACTGGTTTACCAAATGAGGTTATAAAAAGGGCTATAGAACAAGCTAGAAGAGCAAGAATGGTTATATTAAATGAAATGCTAAAAGTAATACCAGAACCAAGAAAAGAACTTTCAAAATATGCTCCAAGAATAATAACAATGATGATAGATCCTGATAAGATAAGAGATGTAATTGGGCCTGGAGGAAAAACAATAAATAAGATAATTGCTGAAACAGGTGTTAAGATTGACATTGAAGATGATGGAAGGTTGTTTATATGTGCACCTGATGTAGAAAATGGTAAAAAGGCTCAAAGAATAATTGAAGGCATTACAAAAGAAATACAAGTGGGAGAAATATATCTTGGTAGAGTTAATAGAATAACAAGTTTTGGTGCCTTTGTTGAAGTCCTCCCAGGAAAAGAGGGACTTGTACATATTTCAAAACTTGCTAATGAGAGGGTAAATAAAGTTGAAGATGTAGTAAACGTAGGAGACGAAATACTTGTTAAAGTAACAGATATAGATAATCAAGGACGTATTAATCTTTCAAGAAAAGATGCAATCAAGAAAGAAGAAACAGAAAACAAAAAAGAAAGCAAATAATATGAAAGGGCTTTTTATAAAAGCCTTTTTTAATTTTTTTATTATGATGTTATCATAAAATATATTATGTTAACATTTCATGAATTCATTTATAATGTTTATTATATTATTTCAATGCTGTTGCTTATAATGAAATAATTATTTATAATTAATAATGTTAGTTTTAAAAGGATGTATTATATTTAAATTTGTATTTATAACACAGGAGGACTATATGTTCAAAAGATATATATTAAATAGCAATATAAGAGTAATAACTGAGTATATTCCTTATGTAAACTCAATAAGTATTGGAATTTGGATTGGAAGTGGTTCACGTTATGAAAACACAATCAATAATGGAGTATCTCATTTTATAGAACATATATTATTTAAAGGTACAAAAAATCGTACTGCAAAACAAATAGCCAGCGAAATTGAAGAACTTGGTGGACAAATTAACGCTTTTACAGGTAAAGAGGCTACTTGTTTTTATATTAAGATGCTTGATGAACATTATGACATTGGAATTGATGTATTAAGTGATATGCTTTTAAATCCTAAGTTTGCTCAGATAGACATAGAAAAAGAAAAAAGTGTTATTCAAGAAGAAATAAATATGTATGAAGATTCTCCTGAAGATCTTGTTTCTGATATTCTTTCAATTGCAACATGGGGAGAAGATCCTTTATCTTATCCTATTCTTGGTACTAACACAACAATAAAGGAATTAAATAAAGAAAAAATAATAAACTATTTTAATGAAACTTATGTACCAGAAAATATTGTTATATCAATAACTGGTAACTTTGAAGAGGATAAATTAATTAAAAAACTTAATGAAACATTTGGTACAATGCATAATAAAAATAAATTAAATCTTTCTTTATCTTATCCTAAGATAAAAAAAGATTTAATTGTTAAAAACAAAGATATTGAACAAATCCATGTTGCATTAACTTTAAATGGAATAGAACTTGGAAATGATAAGCTTTACACTCTACTTGCCATAAATAATTATTTTGGAGGAGGAACAAGCTCTAAATTATTTCAAAAATTAAGGGAAGAAGAAGGATATGTATATACCATATATTCATTTCCTTCTGTTTACAAAAATGTAGGAACATTTAATATATATTTTGCTTTAAACGAACAATATATTAATAGTGCCATGGAACTTATACTACATGAAATAAATGAAATACTAAAACATAGAATGAGTAAAAATGATATAACAAAGGCAAAGGAACAATTAAAAGGAAACTATATTTTAGGCCTTGAAAGCATGTCAAGCAGAATGTTTAGTATGGGAAAGTCAGAGCTTATGTTAGGTAAAGTGTTTGAACCAAAAGAAATATTAAATAAAATAGATATGATTACAATTAACGATGTTGATGAAGTATTAGATATTGTTTTTAAGGAAGGTATACTTTCAGCAGCTGCCGTTGGGCGCAACATAGATGAATATAAACTAGAAAAGGCTTTAGGAGGAAGGATATGAAGCTTTATATAAAAAGGCTTGAAAATGCCAAGGATTTACCTATTCCAAAGTTTATGACATCGGGTTCTGCTGGAATGGATCTTTATGCAAATGTAGCTGAACCTGTAATTATAAACCCAAGCGAGATAAAAATGATACCAACGGGTATAGCAATTGCTCTTCCAAAATATTATGAAGCACAAATAAGACCTCGTAGTGGATTAGCAATAAAATATGGTATATCATTTGTTAACACTCCTGGAACAATCGATAGTGATTATAGGGGTGAAATAAATGTGATTATGATAAATTTTGGTAGTGAGCCCTTTAAAATAAACAGAGGTGACAGAATAGCTCAAATGGTAATTAATAAAATAGAAGTACCTGAAATAATTGAGGTTAATGAGCTTGATAAAACTGAAAGAGATAAAGGTGGTTTTGGATCAACAGGTCTATAAACCACTTTTTTTTAATATAATTAATTAGTATAAAAGGAGGTGTTATGATGAGCAAAAAGTTATCAGAATTAGTTAATCTTGAAATTATTAATGTATTTAATGGAGATAAATATGGATATTTAGGAGATAGTGAAATTGTTTTTGATAGAACAAACGGAAATATAATAGGTATACAAGTTAATAAAGGAAAAGGTTCACTTTTTGCATTTAAAGATAATACAATGATTGAACTACCATGGGAAGATATGATGAAAGTATGTGAGAAAACAATAATTTTTGATCACAAAATATAATTTTTTTCACAACCTTTCTATATAGTTGTATAATATATATTAGTTAATTGTGTTTTACAACTATAAGGGGGCTTTTATATGAAAATTTTAATTCAAAAATTTGGGGGAACATCTGTTGCAACTCATCAGAGAAGAGAAATGGTTTGCGACAAGGTTATCGATGCAATAAATAGGGGGTTTAGTCCTGTTGTAGTAGTTTCAGCTATTGGAAGAAAAGGAGATCCTTATGCTACAGATACACTATTATCACTGATAAATAGTAAAAACGATTCAAATAAAAGAGAAATAGATTTACTTATGTGCTGCGGAGAAATAATATCAGCTGTCGTATTATCTGAAATATTTATAAAAAAGGGATATAAAGTTAAAGTACTAACAGGAGGTCAAGCAGGGATTATCACTGATAATAACTTTGGAAATGCTGAAGTAAAAACTATAAAAACTTCAAATATATTGGAACTATTAAATAAAGGAATTATACCTATAGTAACAGGTTTTCAAGGTATGACTGAAAATGGAGATTTTACTACTCTTGGTCGTGGAGGAAGTGATGTTACAGGCGCGATTTTAGGTGAAGCTCTTAGGGCTGAAGCTATTGAAATATTTACAGATGTTGATGGAATAATGACGGCAGATCCAAGAATTGTACCTGATGCTAAAATAATAGAAAAAATAAATTATAATGAAGTATTTCAATTTGCAGATCAAGGTGCAAAGGTTATACATCCAAGAGCGGTAGAGTATGCTATGAGAGGAAACATTCCTTTATATATTAAAAATACAATGTCAAATGCTCCAGGTACTATTATAAGTTCAGAAGTTTATAATAAAAAGTTAATAACAGGTATTACTCATTTGCCAAATAGAACACAAGTTAGTATTATGTTTGAAGATGAAGAAAAAGATAATGATGAATTATTTGATTTGCTTGCTGAGTATGGAATAAGTATTGATTTAATAAATATATTTCCTAATTATAAAGTATTTACTATTGATAGTTCTGATTCTGATAAAATTAAGTATATTTTAGATGCAAAAAAATATAACTATAAGATTATAAACAATTGTAGTAAAATTGCAGCTATAGGAAATGGAATAAGAGGAGTACCAGGAGTAATGGCAAAAATATTAAAGACATTAAAAGATAATAATATTAAGGTACTCCAAACAGCAGATTCTCACACTACAATATGGTGTCTTGTAAAGGAAGAAGATACTATAAAGGCTATTAATGCTCTTCATAAAGCTTTTGAACTATAATATATAAATATATCTATAAACTAGTAAACCCCATAAATCTTCTAATGCCAATATAAAGTAATTGGCAATTAAGATTTAAGGGGTTTATATTTTTGAAAGCTTAAATAATGCTATTATAAAAATAAAAAACTTGTTTTTTGTTTATATTTTGCATCAATGGTTAAAATATAAAAGAAATAAAAATTAATGTGAGGTGTAATCATGACTTATGAAAATAATATAAATAAAGAAGTAAATATTGAAAAAAAAATTTCTAATGAAGATTCTTCTTATAATAAGAACGAAAAGTTAGAGAATTTAAAAGAAATAGGTAATACTCATATTTCTGAATTCATTTCAGACATACATGTATTAAATATAATAGGTCAAATAGAAGGGCATGTAGCGGTTCCACCTCAAACTAAAGCAACTAAATATGAACACATAATTCCTCAGCTTGTAGCAATTGAAGAAAACCCTAATATAAAAGGTCTTCTTATCATTTTAAATACAGTAGGAGGAGATGTTGAAGCAGGCCTTGCTATAGCAGAAATGATTAACAGCTTATCAAAGCCTACTGTTTCTTTAGTGATTGGAGGAGGCCATAGTATAGGAGTTCCTCTGGCAGTATCTGCAAAATACTCTTTTATATCTCCTACTGCAACAATGATTATTCACCCAATAAGGATGAATGGACTTGTTATAGGAGTCCCTCAGACCTTTGAATACTTTAAAAAGATGCAAGATAGGATTATAAACTTTATAACTCGAAATTCAGGGATATCAGAAGAAAAGTTAAGAGAGCTTATGCTTCAAACTGATGAACTGCTCAATGACATGGGCACAATACTAATTGGAAAGCAAGCAGTTGACCTGAAGCTTATGAATGAAGTAGGAGGAATAAGCAATGCCATTAAAAAATTAAGACAGATGATAGAGGAAAAGCAAAAATAAACATATTATGCTTTTCCTTTTTCTATTGAAGGGAATTTATTAAACATATAGAATATATTTGTGAGGTGATTATATATGGCAAGAAAGAAAAATCAATATTCATCTAAAGGAAGTTTCAATAATGAAATCTATGGAATAGTAATAGTTGCTTTTTCACTATTAATTGGCTTTAGCATATATATAGAGCCATCAGGAGTAGCAGGTAAAATATTAAGAGATTTCTTTTTTGGACTTTTAGGAATAGGTGCATTTATTTTTCCTCCTATAATCTTTATAGTTGGAATTGCTTTTATTGTAAATAAAACAAAATTTAAGCTAAGACAAAGGTTTATATGCCTATGTCTTATAATATATAATTTGTTATTAACAATCCATCTTAATTATTCCTATAGTTATAATAATTTAAAATATATGGACAAACTATTTAAAGCTTATGAATTAGGCCTTATAAAAAAGGGTGGTGGAGTTATAAGCGAATTTATTGATACACCTCTTTTATACATTTTTGATATAATAGGTACATACATTGTGCTTATTTGTTTACTTCTGATATTAATTATACTTGCAACTGAAATATCTATTGGAAATATATTAAATACTGCTATTTCAAAAATAAAACGAAATATTCCTTTTAAAAACAAGAATCAAAAAGTAAATGAAGTTATAACAGAATCATCTATTAGTATAGAAACTGAAAATAATATTCATGATATAGATAAGAAAAAATGTGAAGAAAATATTAATAATTTAGATAAGAAAATAAAAATACTCGATTTTATAAAAGACTCTAATGAACGTTCAGACTTGGATGCAAAAAGTGATGTAAAAACTAAATTTCAAGAGGATATAACAAAAGAAATAGATAAAAATAAAATTGAGCACAAAAAAACTGAATATGTTTTTCCTCCTATAGAGCTTCTTAATGAAAATAAAAATAAAGGAAATATCCAAGATAAGAAAGAACTTTTAAATAATGCTCAAATACTTGAAGAAACTTTATTAAGCTTCGGAGTGGAGGCTAAAGTTGTACAAGTTAGTAGAGGTCCTTCAGTAACAAGATATGAACTTCATCCAAGTCCAGGAGTTAAAGTGAGCAGAATTGTTAATCTTTCTGATGACATAGCATTAAATCTCGCAGCTCCAATGGTTAGAATAGAAGCTCCAATACCAGGTAAAGCTGCTGTTGGAATTGAAGTACCAAATAAAGAAGTAGTATCTGTAACACTAAGGGAAGTACTTGAATCAAATGAATTTAAGGAGTTTAGTTCAAAGCTTGCTTTTGCACTTGGAAAAGATATAAGTGGTAAATGTATGATTGCAGATTTATCAAAAATGCCACACCTATTAATTGCAGGTGCAACAGGTTCAGGAAAGAGTGTATGTATTAATACCTTAATTACAAGTTTAATATATAAATCATCCCCATCAGATGTAAAAATGCTTTTAGTTGATCCCAAAGTAGTAGAACTTTCAATATATAATGGAATTCCTCATCTTCTAATACCTGTTGTTACTGAACCTAAGAAGGCAGCATCAGCTTTATATTGGGCTGTTAATGAAATGACTCAAAGATATAAACTCTTTGCTGAAAATAACGTAAGAAATATTGAAAGCTATAATAAATTAATGGAAAAAAATAGTCCTGAACTAAAACTACCAAAAATAGTTATAATAATTGATGAGCTCGCAGATTTAATGATGGTTGCACCAAATGAAGTTGAGGATGCTATATGTAGGCTTGCACAAATGGCACGAGCTGCTGGGATGCATCTTGTAATTGCAACTCAAAGGCCTTCTGTAGATGTCATTACTGGACTTATTAAGGCCAATATTCCATCCCGTATTTCATTTGCAGTATCAAGTCAAGTTGATTCAAGAACCATACTTGATATGTCCGGAGCCGAAAAACTTCTTGGAAAAGGTGATATGTTATTCCTTCCTATAGGTGAAAGCAAACCAATTAGAATTCAAGGAGCTTTTATTTCTGAAAAAGAAGTTGAAAAAGTAGTAAACTTTTTAAAGGATTCAAGTAATGTAACTTATAACGATGAAATAATAGAAGTAATTGAAAATAAAAATGACTTATTAAATACTGATGAAGAAGTAGATGAACTTCTTCCTGAAGCTATTAAAATTGCAGTAGAATATGGTCAGGTATCAGCTTCTATGCTTCAAAGAAGGCTACGTGTTGGATTTAATAGAGCATCAAGATTAGTTGAACAGATGGAAATACGTGGTATTGTAGGTCCTCAGGAAGGAAGTAAACCAAGACAAGTTCTTGTAAGCAAAGAGGATATTGATGATAATTTATATGGAGAATAATATTATAATTTTTATATGAAAAGGAAATATTTATAACATCAAATAAACAATTTAATTATATTTTGATTTTTTGATTGTCGAAAAATATTGAATAAGATATCATAGTATATGATAACAAAATAAAAAAACATGTCATATATATACAAAGTATGTAAATTAAAAAGAAAAAAAGAATGAATGTGCAATTTTTAGATATTTAATTATAAATAGTAATATTTGTATAAAATTACCTGGGAAATTATGATAGGAGGATTTGACATGAATTATAATGTAGGTTTAGTATCTCTTGGGTGTGATAAAAACAGAATTGACTCTGAAATAATGCTTTCTAAACTTTCGAAGAAAGGATATAATATTGTAAACGACGAAATACAAGCAGATATAATAATTATAAATACATGTGGTTTTGTAAACTCTGCAAAGGAAGAATCTATTGATACTATACTTGAAATGGCACAAAACAAAAAATATGGCAGGTGTAAGTCATTAATTGTTACAGGTTGTATGGCAGAAAGGTATAAAGAAGAATTGCTAAAAGAAATTCCTGAAATAGATGCAATTGTCGGTACAGGAAACTATTACGAAATATGTGATATAGTATATAAAACTCTAAATAATGAAAAAGGAATTGTAAAAACTGATAATTTAAATTATAATTTTGATTATGAGGAAAGAATATTAACAACTCCAAATCATTATGCCTACATTAAAATTGCTGAAGGCTGTAGTAATAGATGTAGCTATTGTATTATTCCAAAAATCAGAGGAAATTTCAGAAGTAGAAATATAGATAGCATAATAAATGAAGCAAAATATCTTTCAAGAAAAGGCATTAAAGAAATTATATTAGTTGCTCAGGATAGCACTATGTATGGAGCAGATATCTATGGTAAAAAGATGCTCCATGAATTATTAAAAAAGCTTGAAGAAATAGATGGAATAGAGTGGATAAGAGTGATGTATTGCTATCCTGAAAGGATTACTGATGAGCTCATAGAAACTATAGCAAACAGCAAAAAAATATGCCATTATTTTGATATCCCTATACAACATGTTAGTAATAAAATATTAAAACAAATGAATCGTGCAAGTACAAAGGAAGATATAGTTTCACTTATTAATAAAATAAGATATAGGATACCTGATGCAGTTATTAGAACATCAATAATAGTTGGTTTCCCTGGAGAAACAAAAGAAGATTTTGATGAACTTAAAGAATTTTTGCATTCGTATAAACTTGATAGAGTTGGTGTATTTACTTTTTCTCCTGAGGAAGGTACAATAGCAGCAAATCTACCAAATCAAATAGATGAAGAAACAAAAAATGAAAGAAAAGACATTCTTATGAAGATACAAAGTGAAATTTCCTTTGAGAAAAACAAAGCATTAATAGGAGAAATTGTTGATGTAATAGTAGATGGAAAAGTTAAAAATAATAAATATTATGGTAGAACAAGCAAGGATGCTCCTACAATTGATCAACAGGTACTTATAGATGCTAATGATGATGTGATTAATATAGGAGAAATAATAAAAGTAAAAATAAATAAAGCCTTAACTTATGATTTAATGGGAGTTGTGTATCATGAATCTTGCAAATAAAATAACAATCTTAAGAATTATACTTGTTCCTGTATTCCTTTTCATTTTAGCAATAAAAGTTAAATATGGCATTTATATTGCAACATCTGTTTTTATAGTTGCGGCTTTAACAGATACGTTAGATGGTTATATTGCTCGAAGTAGAAATCAAGTAACAAAATTTGGTAAATTCTTAGATCCTCTTGCAGATAAGCTCATAGTTACAGCAGCTCTTATATCCCTTGTAGAAATGAAAAAGCTGCCAACTTGGGTTGTAATGATAATAATTGCTCGTGAATTTGCAATTACAGGATTAAGAGCAGTTGCAGCTTCTGAAGGTGTAGTAATTGCAGCAAGTAAATGGGGAAAGGCAAAAACAGTTACACAAATAATTGCAATTGTAGCTTCATTAACAGGTCTACCATACAGCAATTATCTTATAACTATTGCCGTTATAATAACCATAATTTCAGGTGTAGATTATATATATAAAAATAGAAAAAATTTAAGCCCAAAGGATTGAATCAAAATTACCAACGCCATTCATCTTTTTATTAATGTAAAAGTTAGATGAATGGCTTTTAATTAAAATTAGTAAAACAGTTGTATGTATATACTTGACCTAATTTAATAGATATATTATAATACTTAATAGAACTAATGTTCGTTTTGTGAGAAAGGATTGATATAATGTTAAGTGAAAAGCAAAAAGCATTAGAATTAGCTATAAGCCAAATTGAAAAACAATTTGGTAAGGGTTCAATTATGAAACTTGGAGAAGATGCTAAGTTAAATGTGGAATGCATTTCCACTGGATCTTTAGACCTTGATATTGCTCTTGGAATTGGAGGGGTACCAAGAGGTAGAATAGTAGAGATATATGGTCCCGAATCTTCAGGTAAAACCACAGTTGCACTTCATATAATAGCAGAAGCACAAAAAAATGGAGGTGCAGCAGCTTTTATTGATGCAGAACATGCTCTTGATCCTGTATATGCTAAAAAACTTGGGGTTGATATTGAAAATCTTGTTCTATCTCAGCCTGATACAGGTGAGCAAGCTCTTGAAATAGCTGAGGCTCTTGTAAGATCAGGTGCAATAGATGTTATAGTAATAGATTCCGTTGCAGCTCTCGTTCCTAAAGCAGAAATCGAAGGAGAAATGGGAGATGCTCATGTAGGTCTTCAGGCAAGGCTTATGTCACAGGCTTTGAGAAAGCTTGCTGGTGCTATAAACAAATCAAAATGTGTTGCAATATTTATAAATCAGCTTAGAGAAAAAGTTGGAATTATGTTTGGAAGCCCAGAAACAACTCCAGGTGGTAGAGCATTGAAATTCTACGCATCAATAAGACTTGATGTAAGAAAAGTTGATTCAATAAAGCAAGGTGAAGATATATTGGGTAGTAGAACAAGGGTTAAGGTTGTTAAAAACAAAGTTGCTCCTCCTTTTAAGCAAGCTGAGTTTGATATAATGTATGGTGAAGGAATATCAAAAGAAGGTAACATATTAGATGTAGCAGTAAATAATGATATAGTACAAAAAAGTGGTGCATGGTTTTCTTATAACGACACAAAACTCGGACAAGGAAGAGAAAATGCTAAGAATTTCTTAAGAGAAAACCCTTCTGTGGCAATTGAGATTGAAAATAAAATAAGAGATAAATATAAATTACCATTGATCCCCGTTAAGGTTGAAGAAAATAAAATTAAAAATGACTAATATATTTTTTCTCATTTATTAATTAAAACCTACATTGTCTTCTGTAGGTTTTTTCTTATGAGGTGAAATATGAAAATAACTGATATAATAAAACAAAATAACTCTAATAACAGGTATAATATATTCATTGATGATGATTATGCTTTTTCAGCTTCACTTGAAGATATCGTAAAATATTCAATAAAACTTAATTCTGAAATAACAAAGGAACAACTGGATATATTGATTGAATGCTGTGAAGAAAACAAATGCTATAATTACGCTCTATTTCTTCTAGGCAAAAAAGATTATACTCAATACGAAATATCAAAAAAACTATCAGATAAAGGATATTCTTTAAATGTAATAAATAAAACTATCGATAAGCTTAAAATGTATGATATTATTAATGATGAGAGATATGCTAAAAAGTATATAAATGACTGTTTAAATATAAAAAAGTATGGAAGAAGGAAAATAGAATATTATCTTCAAAAGAAAGGAATAGAATTAGATTTATTAAAAGAAGTTTTTTTTAACTCAGATAGCGAATATAAAAACGCCATTGAAATAATACAAAAAAAGGTTAAACATTATAAGGATAATAAAGATATTAAAAATAAGCTTATAAGGCATTTAATGTCTAAGGGTTTTGAATATGATGTGATAAAAGAAGCTTTAAAATCAATAAAATTAGAAGATGATGGTGAAGATATATGAAATTATTATATTTTACTGATTCTCATATAAGAGGGACTAATCCAAAATCAAGAAAGGACAACTATATAGAAACTTTAAAGGAAAAATTTAAAGAAATCGTTCAGGTTGTATATGATGAAAATATAGATTATGTACTTTTTGGTGGAGATTTGTTTGATAGACCAGACTTGTCATTATCTATAGTTAATGAGTTTGTTATATATCTAAAAGAACTCCCTTTTCCTATATATTCTGTATTAGGAAATCATGATATTTTTGGTCAAAACCCTTCTACAGTAGGAAGAACAGTTTTAGGCATTTTAGATACTATAGGTATATTAAAAATTATTAATCCTAATGAATTAATATATCTTGAGAAGGATGGAATAAGAGTACAATTATCTGGTAGCCATTATTATTATAATATAGATACTTCAAGTGAAAAAGAAGGGTATATCGTAAAGCAAAAAGAGAATTGTAATTATTCTATTCATATCGTTCATGGTATGCTTCTTGATAGACCTTTTATAAAAGGAGTTCCACATACCTTAATAGATGAAGTTGCAAATAAAACCTGTGCTGACATAACTCTTTGCGGGCATTACCATACAGGTTATGGAATTAAAAAATTATACGATAAGTACTTTGTTAATATAGGTTCTATATCAAGAATTAGTAATACACTTTCAGAAATAGAAAGAATTCCAGCTTATCTTATTATAGATATAGGAAAGGAATTAAAATTTAATATAAAGAATTTAAAATGTGCAAAACCTGGAGAAGAAGTTTTCGATAAAGAACTATTAAAGCGTGAAGAGCTTAAAGAACAAAAGATTAACGAGTTTATTCAACAAATAAATTCTTATGGTAACTTTGAAATATTAAATATTGAAAAAATAATTAATGAAATCTCAATAAGAGAAAAGATACCAGATGATGTTAAAAATGAGGCAATAAGAAGAATTGGAGAAGCACAAATATTACTTTCAAGTAGAGAAGGGATGCTATGAAATATATTAAAACAATAGAAATAATAAATTTTCAGTCCCATAAATATTCAAAGCTTAATTTTGAAGATGGATATAACGTAATATGTGGTCCATCGGATAGTGGAAAATCTGCAATAATTAGAGCATTAAGATGGGCATTATATAATGAACCAAAAGGAACAGAATTTATAACTCAAGGCGAAAATACATGTAAAGTTTCAATAACATTTAGTGATGGTATAACAATAGTTAGGGAAAGATCAAAAAATAGAAATATCTATAGGCTTATTAATACTAATGGAGAAGAAATGATATTTGAAGGATTTGGTAATGATATACCAAAAGAAATACTTGCTGCTCATGGAATTAATAAAGTCTATATAGATATTGAATCTCCAGAGAGTATAAATCTGTCGAGCCAACTTGAAGGACCTTTTCTCATTGATAAATCCGGTTCTATAAAGGCTAAAGCCATAGGCAAGCTTGTTGGGGTGCATATAATAGATGAGGCTCTAAAGGAATTAAATAAAGATTTATTCAATGTTCAAAGCGATGTAAAAAGACTTTCAAAAGAATATGAAAACATAAATATCGACCTTAAAGAATTTGAAAACCTTGAAAATGTAAGAAAAAGTTTAGATGAATCTGAAAAGAAACTTGAAGAGTTAAAAAACAAATATACCAAATTAGAAAGATTAAAAAATATTAAAAGAGAACTTATCGCAATAGATAGCGAAATAAAAGAAACAAAAGATCTAATTATATCCATAGGAGATATGGATTATGTATTTAACTTAGCTTGTATTGTACAAACAAAAATAACTACAAAAAACAAACTTACAGATTTAAAAAATAAATTTATGGAAATAACAGAGGAAATTAAATGTCAAAATAAAGTTTTAATTGCAACAAAGCATATAGATGACTGTGTACTTAATTTAATAGAAGCAGTTAATAATTGTAATAAAACTAATGAGTTAAAAAAATTAAACATGCAATATAAATTACTTGTAAATGAAATTAGACAACTTAATTTAATTTTAAGTAAACTAAAAAATATTAATGATGCAAAGGAAACTTTATCTAAGTATGAAAGTCAATATGATAATTACAATAAACTTACAGATATCAAGTCAAGATTAAATGAGATAAATAATTCACTAAAAATTGGATATAAATATATATCTAAGTTTGACAATCTTGAAAAAGCAGATTTATCCTACAAGGCTATTCAAAGCAACAATGAAAAATCATTAAAATTAAATATAATAAAGAATAATCTTCTAAAAATAGATAGTGAACTTATTTGTATAAATGATGAAATTAAAATATGTAACAACAACATTAATAATTACATTAAAGAATATACAAAAGTATTAAAGGAACTTGGCAAATGCCCCCTTTGCTTATCACCTATAGAAGAACATACAATTAAAAAAATAATAAACGAATTGTAGGAGGAACATAACATGAATTATGAAAATAAACTTAATGAACTAAAAAGTAAAATAGAAATATATAAAAATAAAAAAATCAAGGCAGAAACTCGCCTTGAACAGCTTCTAAGTCAAAAGGATGCTATTGTTAAAGAACTTGAAAATTTAGGTATAACCCCTGAAAATCTTGATAATGAAATAGAAAAACTTGATAGTGAAATAAAAGACTTGATAAATAAAATTGAGAGTATGTTACCTTCTGATATTTAAAGGAGTGATAATTTGTATTCTGATATCATTTACGAACTTGAAAATAAATTAAATAAAAAAAAGCAAGATTACTTTATTAAAAAGGGCAGGATGGATAATCTTATTGAACAAAAGAAGAAAATAGAAGCTCAATTAAAAATAAATAATAATAAAATAGATAACTATGAAAAAGTAAAAATATTACTACAGAATACTTCCCAATTTGCCAGAGAACAATCAAAAAAACAAATAGAATATATAATAACCCAATGCCTTCAATATATATTTGATCCTTCAATGGAATTTAAAATAGATATAGTAGAAAAATCAAATAGAATAGAAGCAGAGTTTTTTGTTGTGTCAAATATAAATGGCGAACAGATAGTTACAAAGCCTCAGGATTCAAGGGGTGGGGGCGTTGTTGATATAATATCCCTTGCAATTAGAATTGCCATGATACAAATTCATAATCCCAAAATAGACGGCCCATTAATACTTGATGAACCAGCAAAACATGTTAGTGATGAATATATTGTAAATGTAGCTGATTTTATAAAACAAATAAGTACAACTTTTAAAAGGCAGGTAATAATGGTTACACATAATAACCATCTTTTGCATAGTGCTGATGTATGTTATAAAGTTACTATAAATGATGGCATTAGTACAGTGGAACTTATAAACTTGACATAATATTAATTCTATAATAAAATAAAGACAAATAATGGTTAATTATTTTGGTCATTATTTAGTATATGCTTCAGATTAAAATTCTCTTAGCCAGGTATTACATCCATAATCCGGTATTTAATACTATATTATTACCGGAATTGGTGATATTTTGTTTTTAAGGAGGTGTTATTTATTTCGTTTTTTGTATATATAATATCTGGTGGAGTTTCTATAATAGCCTTTATTGCAGGTTATTATGTTAGAAAAAATATAGCTGAAGGTAAAATTCAAAGTGCTGAAGAGCTTGCAAAAAAAATAGTTTCTGAAGCTGAAAAAGAAGCTGAATCTAAAAAGAAAGAAGCTATTATTGAAGCAAAAGAAGAAGTTCACAAATTAAGGACTGAATTTGAAAAGGAAATTCGTGAACGAAGAAGTGAACTTCAAAGGATGGAGCGTAGAGTTCTTCAAAGGGAAGAAACTCTTGACAAAAAGGTAGAATTACTAGAGGCAAGAGAAGAAAATCTCAATAAAAAACAACAAGAAATTCAAAACATGCAAGAAGAAATTAACCAACTTTATAATAAGCAAATTGAAGAATTAGAAAGACTTGCAGGTTTAACTACCGAAGAAGCAAAACAGCTTCTATTAAGTGATATTGAAAAAGAAGTTAAACATGAAGCAGCAATGATGATAAAAGATATTGAAACAAGAGCCCGTGAAGAGGGTGAAAAAAGAGCAAAAGAAATTATTGCATGTGCAATACAACGTTGTGCTGCTGAACATGTTGCTGAAACAACTGTTTCAGTTGTAAATCTTCCTAACGATGAAATGAAGGGTAGAATAATAGGTAGGGAAGGTAGAAACATAAGAACACTTGAAACATTAACAGGAATAGATTTAATAATTGATGATACTCCAGAAGCTGTTATTTTATCAGGATTTGATCCAATAAGAAGAGAAATTGCAAGATTAGCACTTGAAAAGCTAATAACCGATGGTAGAATTCATCCAGCGAGAATTGAAGAAATGGTTGAAAAAGCCAAAAAAGAAGTTGAAAATGAAATTAGAGAACAAGGTGAGCAAGCTACTTTTGAAACAGGAGTTCATGGTATTCATTCAGAGCTAATAAAATTATTAGGTAGGTTAAAGTATAGAACAAGCTATGGACAAAATGTTTTAAATCACTCAATAGAAGTAGCATATCTTGCCGGATTAATGGCTGCAGAACTTGGTATTGATGTAACTATTGCAAAGAGGGCAGGATTGCTACATGACATAGGAAAAGCTCTTGATCATGAAATAGAAGGTCCTCATGCACTTATAGGAGGAGATATATTAAAGAAATACAATGAGTCTCCTGCTGTTGTTCATGCAGTTTCGGCTCACCATAACGATATTGAACCTCAAACTATAGAGGCAATCTTAATTGCAGCAGCTGACGCAATATCAGCTGCAAGACCTGGCGCAAGAAGGGAAACTCTTGAAGCATATATAAAGAGATTAGAAAAACTTGAAGAAATTGCAGATTCTTTTGAAGGTGTTGAAAAGTCTTTTGCTATACAGGCAGGACGTGAGATTAGAATTATGGTTAAGCCAGAACAAATAAGTGATGTAGAAGCAATACAAATGGCAAGGGATATAGTAAAGAGAATAGAAAGTGAACTAGAATATCCTGGACAAATAAAAGTAAATGTTATAAGAGAAGTTAGAGCAATTGAATACGCAAAGTAAAAATAATAAAGCAGCAGAAATCTGTTGCTTTATTATTTTTTATTTTTAAGAAGGAAATTTTTTTACTTTGTAGAATATTAATGTAAAAGACTAATTATATCAGTCCTTAAGGGGGTATTATAATGGAAGTATTAAAAGTTTCAGCAAAATCAAATCCAAACGCTGTTGCAGGAGCTTTGTCCGGTGTGTTAAGAGATAATGGCTCTGCTGAAGTGCAAGCAATAGGGGCTGGAGCAATTAACCAGGCAGTAAAAGCAATAGCAATAGCAAGAGGTTTTATGGCTCCAAGTGGTCTTAATCTCGTATGCATTCCTGCTTTTACAGACATAGTTATTGATGGTGAAGAAAGAACTGCCATTAAATTTATTGTAGAACCAAGATAATAGTATTATTATTTTTTATTTATTTGGTTTATTCATATAAATGCCATGTATAAAATATATGGCATTTATAATTTATTTCAAAGTAATAACATAATACATATTATGTTAACTTTTAGTATTTAAATATTCTCTTAAATAAATAGTAGCATTACAAGAAATCTTTTACTTAACTATAGACACAAAAAACATTAAATGCTATATTTAATATAAAAATGTTATTATGGTGATATTTATGATAGAATATGATCTTCATATACATTCAACTGCATCAGATGGTCTTCTTGATCCTAATAAAATATTTGAAGTTGCTAAGAAAAAAGGTCTTAAAGGCTTTTCAATAACAGATCATGATACGGTTTATGCTTTAGACACCTGTAATAGTTTATCTAAAAAATATAAAATAGATTTTATACCAGGGATAGAGCTAAGTACGTATTTTAATGAACTTGAGGTTCACATATTAGGTTATTATATTGATTATAAAAATGAAGAACTTTTAGAATTTTTAAGTTACATACAACAATCAAGAATACAAAGAATAAATAAAATGGTAGAGCGTATAAAAGATCTTGGTTATGATATCAGTATTGAGGAGATAAGATTGCAAGCTGATAGTAAAACAAAATCTTTAGGAAGACCACATATAGGGCGTTTACTTGTTAAAAAAGGTTATTTCAAAGACACCATAGAAGCCTTTGAAAATCTTTTAGAAAGAGGAAAACCTGGTTATGTAGAAAGATATAAATTATCAACTGAAGATGCAATTGCTTTAATAAAAAAAGTAGGAGGACTGCCTGTTATTGCTCATCCCTTTGTAATAGATGAAAAGTTAAATTTAAATGACATAAAACAACTTATAATTAAATTTAAAGAATGTGGTGCAATTGGAATCGAAGTATTTCACTCACTGCAAAACAATAAACAATCAGAGTTTCTTTATAAAATTGCATTAGAAAATGATATGGTAATAACTGGTGGTAGTGATTGTCATGGTATTTTAAATAATGGTGAATATTTACTTGGTAACTATGGTATTAATAGTACGTTATTAAAACGCTTAGAAAGTGTAAAGAGGTGATAAAATGCCAAGTGGAGATAATAGGAATAGACAATTCCCAAATAAACTAAACACAACAGCTATAGTAAAACTATTTATTCTCCACTTCTTATCAGAAAAGAGCTGTTATGGGAATGAGATAATAGATAAAATTGAAAAAAGTTTAAGTTATAGTTGGCGCCCAAGCCCTGGAATGATTTATCCTTTATTACGTGATATGGAAGATGATATGTTGATTGAAGGATGGTGGGATGAACCCGATAAAAAAACAAAAAGGCATTATAAAATAACTGATATTGGAATTAAACAATATGAAAAACTTAAACTAATATATAAGCCCCTTCTTGATGAATCTTTAAAAATAATTGATGCAACTCTTAAAACCATTTATAAAAATTAATAAGGAGGAATGAATATGGAACTTTCAAGAAAAGCACAGCAAATATCTTCATCAGTAACTCTTGCAATAACAGCTAAAGCAAATAAAATGAAAGAGGAAGGAATAAATGTTGTAAGCTTTGGTGCTGGTGAACCTGACTTTAATACACCATTAAATATACAAAACGCTGCAATAGAAGCAATAAAGAAAGGCAAAACAAAGTATACACCTTCCTCTGGTATTAATGAGCTAAAGAAAGCTATATGCCAAAAGCTCAAATCTGAAAATAATCTTGATTATAATACATCTCAAATTGTAATCTCAAATGGTGCAAAGCATTCACTTTTTAATGCTTTTTTTGCAATTTGTAACCCTGGAGATGAAGTGATTGTTCCTGTACCATATTGGGTAAGCTATCCAGAGCTTATAAAACTTGTTGATGCTATTCCAGTTTACGTTGAAACTAAGGAGGAAAATTCATTTAAATTTACTAAAGAAGATTTAGAAAAAGCTATAACGAATAAAACAAAGGCTATAGTATTAAATAGCCCAAATAATCCTACTGGTGCAGTTTATACGTTGGAAGAATTAAAAATGATTGCAGATATTGCTGTTGAAAAAGATTTAGTCATTATATCTGATGAGATTTACGAAAAGTTGATATATGATGGAATAAATCACATAAGCATTGCTTCATTAAATGATGAAATAAGGAAAAGAACTATAGTAATAAATGGGATGTCTAAAGCATACTCAATGACAGGTTGGAGAATAGGATATACCGCATCAGGAGAAAACATAGCAAATGTTATGTCTAATGTACAAAGTCATGCAACATCAAATCCAAATTCTATTGCCCAATATGCAAGTGTTGAAGCATTAACAGGGCCTCAGGGCGAAATAGAAAAAATGAGGAAAGAATTTGAATTAAGGCGTAATTATATGGTAGAAAAGATTAATTCAATAAAAGGGATATCATGTAATAAGCCACAAGGTGCTTTTTATGTTATGGTAAATATATCTAACATTAAAAATAAAAAAATAAAAGAATATGAAATAAAAAATTCTGTTGATTTTTGCAATGCCCTTTTAGAAAAAGAAAAGGTTGCAGCTATCCCAGGAATAGCCTTTGGTGCCGATGATTATATAAGACTATCTTATGCAACATCAATGGACAACATAATTGAAGGTTTAAATAGATTAGAAAATTTTCTTAAGTAAGTATGCTAAAAAGATAAGGTATTGCCTTGTCTTTTTTCTTTTTTTTATGTTATAATCGGCATATATCGTAATATTTATTGAATAAATTAAATAATATTCGTAGGAGATGATGAATATGCACGATTTATATGAAAGCCCTTTAATAAAAAGATATGCCAGCAAAGAAATGTGTAAAATATTTTCTGATGAAAGTAAGTTTTCAACCTGGAGAAAATTTTGGGTTGCTCTTGCTGAAACAGAAAAGGATTTAGGTCTTAATATAACTCAAGACCAGATAGATGAAATGAAAGAGCATATTTATGACATAAATTATGAAGAAGCTGAAAAAAAAGAAAAGGAAACAAGACATGATGTTATGTCTCATGTACATGCTTATGGGATGCAATGCCCAAAGGCAAAAGGCATGATACACCTTGGAGCAACAAGCTGTTATGTTGGTGATAACACAGATGTTGTAATAATTAAAGAAGGTTTACTTTTATTACGTAAAAAACTTATTCAATGTATAAAAAATTTAAGAGACTTTGCCTTTGAATATAGAAATCTACCTTGCCTTGCATTTACTCATCTTCAACCAGCCCAACTCACAACAGTTGGAAAAAGAGCATGCCTTTGGATTCAAGATTTGGTATGCGATCTTGAGTACCTTGATTTTGTAATTGACAATTTAAAGCTTTTAGGAGTTAAAGGTACAACAGGAACACAAGCAAGTTTTTTAAAATTATTTGAAAATGATCATGAAAAAGTTAAAAAACTTGATGAAATAATATGTGAAAAGATGGGATTTAAAGATAAATATTTTAAAGTTACTGGTCAAACTTATCCTAGAAAACAGGATATGCTTGTATTAAACGTTTTATCTTCTATTGCAGAAAGTGCCTATAAATTTAGTAATGATATTAGAATACTTCAAAGCTTAAAAGAAATAGAAGAACCATTTGAGAAGAATCAGATTGGCTCCTCGGCTATGGCATACAAGAGAAATCCTATGAGAAGTGAAAGAATATCATCTATTGCAAGATATGTTATTATTAATTCATTAAACCCTGCTATTACTGCTTCAACCCAATGGTTTGAAAGAACCCTTGACGATTCCGCAAATAGAAGAATTGTGATACCAGAATCTTTCCTTGCAGTAGATGGAATACTTAATCTTTATATAAATGTGACTTCCGGATTAGTTGTATATCCAAAGGTTATAGAAAAACACGTAAAAGAAGAACTACCTTTTATGGCTACAGAAAACATTTTAATGGAAGCCGTAAAAAAAGGTGGGGACAGACAAGAGCTTCATGAGAAAATTAGAATACACTCTATGGAAGCAGCTAAAAAAGTTAAAGAAATGGGAGAAAGCAATGATTTGATAGAAAGGATTTGTGCAGATCAAAGTTTTAAGCTTGAAAAAGAAGAAGTACTAAACGCACTAAGACCCGAAAATTATATAGGCAGATCTAAAGAACAAGTTGAAGAATATATAAAGTTTGAAGTAGACCCTATATTATTAGAAAGTAATGAAAATATTTCTGTTGAAATAAATGTATAATATTTGAACAGAAGGTATTGTTTTATATTTAACAATGCCTTCTGTTTTTTTATTTTATGTCGAATATATATTTATAAATTAAATTTATATTCGACAACTATTTTATTTTTTATTTGATATACATTATCAATTAATAAAAGTCGAAAAAATAATATAAATATGAAAGTAAATATTATAAAATATTCAAAGTTATAAACATCTATTATCCACCGTTGTTATTAATTTTGGACATGTTATCAATTTCATTTTTTTATGATAAAATTAAATAAAAACGCAGGAGGTAAAAAATATGATAGGTTTTATAGGTTGCGGGAATATGGCTAATGCAATGATTAATGGTATGATTAAAAATAATATAAATCCTAACGAAATATGTGTATTTGACCCAAACAAAGAAAAACTTGATGCTATGGGACTAAAAGGTATAGTGATATGCGAAAATAATATAGATGTTTTTAAAAATAGCAAATATGTATTTTTAGCAATCAAACCAAATGTATATAATGATGTATTGAATGAAGTAAAAAACTACATAAAAGATGATAATGTATTAATATCTATGGCTGCTGGATATAAAATAGATAGCATAAAACAAATAATAGGAGAAAGAAAAGTTGCAAGGATAATGCCCAATACCCCTGCATTAGTGCAAGAAGGTCTTACAGCACTTTGCTTTGATAATCTTATTAATGAAAATGAAAAAATGGAAATTAAAAAATTACTAAGTTCTTTTAGTTATGTTATTGAAACAAAAGAAAATTATATAAACGCATATTCAGCAGTATCAGGCAGTGGCCCAGCTTATGTTTTTATGTTTATTGAGGCTATGGCTGATGCAGCTGTACTTTTAGGTATTCCAAGGGATGATGCTTATAAAGTTGCTCAGCAAACTTTACTTGGAAGTGCAAAACTTTCTATGACATCAGGAAAACACCCTGGAGAACTAAAAGACATGGTATGTTCACCTGGAGGAACAACAATTGAGGGAGTTAGAACACTTGAAGAAAAATGCTTTAGAAGTGCAATAATTGAATGTATTATTAACACTTACAAAAAGAACCTCGATATAAACAATATTAGATAGTTTTGAGGTGGATTTTAATGATAATATTGAGAGTTATATTGTTTATATCATCTATTTTATTATTTATGTTTGTAGCATTTATATTATTAATAGAGACTTCAAGCAGTTTTAAAAAACAAAATAAAAAGCATAATCAAAATACAAACCCAAAAGTACATGAAGAGAGAGGGAGAAAACATTATGCTAAATAATAATTTAGCATAATGTTTATAAAATTAAGAGGAGGGGATGGCTTGGAGGAACATATCAGCATATTTGATGAAAATCTTCCTTCAATATTAAATGATTTTTTGGGATATCTTTGCACTATAAAAGGAAAATCTCAAAATACAATAGATGGTTATAAAACTGATTTAAGATTATTTTTAAAGTATATAAAAAAAGTAAAGAAAAATTTAAAAGACGATATTGAAGATATCTATATTGGCGATATAGATGAGGAATTCATAAAATCAATTAGACTTTCTGATCTATACTCTTTTATTAATTATGTTACCTTGAAAAGAGATAATAGCGCCTATGCAAGAGCAAGAAAAACAGCAGCTATTAAATCATTTTTTAATTACCTTGAAACAAAAGTTAAGATAATAAAAGAAAACCCCGCAAGGGAGCTTGAATCTCCTAAAATAGAAAAAAGGCACCCTGTATATCTTACTTTAGAACAAAGCAAGCAGCTTTTAAGTATTGTTGACGGAAGAAACAAAGAAAGAGATTATGCTATTTTGGTGCTATTTTTAAACTGTGGGCTAAGGCTATCAGAACTTATAGGAATTGATATTAGTAAAATCAAAGGAGATACATTAACGGTAATTGGTAAGGGAAACAAGGAAAGAACCGTGTATTTAAATTCAGCCTGCATTAAGGCTATAGAAAACTATCTTGCTGTAAGACCAAAAGATGGGGTTATTGATAAGGATGCTCTGTTTCTTAGTGAGAGAAAGAAAAGAATTAGCAAAATTACTGTTGAAGTTCTTGTAAAAAAATTTATAAAAAAAGCAGGTTTATATGATAATAAGTATACTCCACATAAGTTAAGACACACTGCTGCTACTTTAATGTATAAATATGGACATGTTGATATTAGAGCGCTACAGCAAATATTGGGCCATGAAAGTGTATCTACAACACAGATATATACCCATATTGATGACGAAAAGTTAAGAGAAGCTATAAAATCTAATCCTCTATCAGAAGAAAAAGAGTAGTATCTATTCTACTCTTTTTCTTCTTAGTATTTCATTTATTTTTTTGTCATATTCTTCTTTTAACTTCGGGATATCTTCTATATATAAACAATCATTAAATCCATCATCTTCGTTTTCTTCTAAACTTTCATTGTCTCCTTCTTCTATTTCAAAGATATATTCTTCTATCTCTTCTTCCCCATCCAAAATCCCTTCTATTTTAATTTCAATGTAATCTTTATCATCTATTTCAAGGCATTTGCCGCAATTATCACAAATCTTTTCTGGATTAAGGTCGCATATATTACATTTATTACAACCATTACATATCTTACTTGTTTCAAGTATACAATTTTTGCTCATAATTCATCATTCCTTTTCATTATTTTATACTAAATTATAATAAACTATTTTAAAAAAGTAAATAACAATTAATCAACTAATCAACAGGTATTAATAGCTGTTCTCCAGGTACTATTATTGAAGAATTTAGTTTATTAATCTTTTTAATATCATATATAGTTTTTCTTATATCTTTTTGATTAGAGCCATATTTTTTTGCAATGCTCCAAAGAGTATCACCACTATATACTGTTATTTTTGTATATGTACGCTCTGCTTTTGTTTTATCATTAAACGCAAAAGATAGTAATAATATTATTATAAGCATTATAAATAATATACACCTTTTCATAGATTTCATTAAACTCCCCTCTTTCTTCAATACTCATTATAACAGAACAGCTGTTCTTGATTTCTAATTCCAGTATAAAGAACTTTTGTTCTGTTGTCAATATACTTCGAACAAAAGTTTGAACATTGTTTTATTTTATGCTATAATCTCATCTTTGACAGTTGCGCGAAGCAAAAAGCCTGTAGAACCATTGAATATCAAGGGCTCTCAGGCTTTTATACTTTTCAAAAAAGTGAACAATGTTTTTTATTTTTTCGTGTCTTTAAAAATTTTTTTCATTTGTTTCATATTAATTATTTGATAATCCGTTCTAAAGCCAAATTTGTCATGTAAATCATCTGTAAAATCGGTCCTTGTATATATTGGAATATAGCCCTCATTCTTAATCTCATAAAAATTCATTTCTCTAAGTTCTGATATAATATCGCTACACGTATATTTTTCTGAAAGCTTTTTTTCTAATAGCCTATATATCATCAGGGAAATGAAACAAGTTGTAAAATGCGCTTTTATTCTATCATCTCTTCTTAAATATACTGGTCTTGCCTTAAACTCTGATTTCATAATACGGAAGGACTCTTCTATTTCCCAACGCCTTCTATTAATTTTTATAATTGCGGCAGCATCATCACTTATATTTGTACATACTGCGTAAAAACCATCATACATTGCCTCTTGTGCTATTAAATCAGCATTAATGCTGTATAATTCTTTTTCAGCTACTTCACCGTCAGGTGTGCAGTGAGTCTTTGAAATAAAGCGTTTGTAATCATTAGCATTACATTTCTTCAATTTTGTAGGATTGGTATCAATAACCTCTTGAGCTCTCTCTATTTGGTTACCTCTTATAGTTCTTTGATAGTTTCTATATTTCAAGGAAAATGTTACAATAAGTTTTTGTTCAAGCCCGTCTTCTTTTATCCAGCGTTCCTTATAAAAAATTTTATTAATATCTGTTTCTTCGTCAATTTCGTTTAAATTATATACTTTGTCTGAATCGCTAAGATGCCATCCTTTGGGGTCTAACGCCCATTCTTTTAAATGTGATTTTAATTTTTTAATAGATTGTGTAGTAATAAAAGCTCGATTTTGTATATTATTAAATTTTCTGTTTGCTGTAGATGCAAGCCCTGCATCTGTACAAATGATAAATTTTGAAAGCCCAAATTCGGATATAATTTTTTGCTCTAAAGGTTTTAAAGTTACTTGTTCATTAGTATTACCTTTGTTTATACAAAATGCAAGGGGGATGCCGTCTCCATCCATGAAAAGTCCCATTTGAACAATTGGATTGGGTCTATGTTCCTTCGATACTCCATACTGTTTTAATCCTTCTTCCTGTTCAATTTCAAAGAAATAGTTGGTGCAGTCATAATAGAGAACTCCTTTATTACGATTGCAAACTTTAAGACTGTTCTTGTATAATTCTGACTGAATAAAATCTGTTTCTTGTGAAATCACTTCTAAAGCTCTATAAATATGCTGAAGCTCAAAATCAGGCTGCTCAATAAATTTTTTTGATAGTTCGTATGTAGCAAGCTTAGATGATGGATAAATAATTCTTGCATAAATTAATCTTGATAGTATTGAATTTAGATTAAAATTAAATTTATGTTTATCCGAAATATTTTTACAGATATTTTGCAGCCCAAGCTCGTTATATATTTTTTGTAAAAACAAGTAACTACCATTAAAAGTATGCTGTTCGTCCTTGTTAATTTGTTTAACAGGCGAGTATTTTACTAATATTTCTCTTTTCTCTTCTTTTTCTTTTCTATTTAACTCTTCAACGTACCTCTTCCCCCATTCTATAGGGTCTTGTCCGTTTAGTTTTTTTAAAAGTTCATCATAAGTGCCAAGCTTCTCAACTACTTTTGATGTACGCTTGCCTTTTTCATAAACAGATTTAACTACATATAAGGATGCTGCATTTTTTGATTTAACAATTTGTAATCTCATTTTTTCACATCTCTTCATATATTTATATCTATATTATAACACATTGTTACACATTGTGCACTATAAAAATTTAAAATTTGACAAAAAAATAAGCCTATATCAAGGCTTTAAGGCACTTTTTTTGTCTTGCAACTGTCAAAGACCCGATTTCTAATTCCAGTATAAAGAACTTTTGTTCTGTTGTCAATATACTTCGAACAAAAGTTTGAACATTGTTTTATTTTATGCTATAATTTATATAAATTTAAAATTAGGGGGTGTAAAGGTATGATTAATAATGATTTATCTGATAAACAACAAGAAATTCTTGATTTTATAAAGCATGAGATATCAATTAAAGGATACCCTCCATCAGTACGTGAAATATGTAGTGCTGTAGGCCTTAAATCAACTTCTACAGTACATGGCCATCTTGCAAAACTCGAAAAGAAAGGCTACATAAGAAGAGATCCTACAAAACCAAGAGCTATTGAAATACTCGATGATAGAGCATATAATAAAGAGATAATATCCGTACCAATTGTTGGATCCGTTGCTGCTGGTACACCAATACTTGCTGTTGAAAATATAGAAGATACTTTTCCACTGCCAACAACTTATTTTTCTAATAAAAATAACCTTTTCATGCTTCAAATAAAAGGCGACAGTATGATAGGAAGTGGAATTTTAGATGGAGATTATATCATTATAGAACAACAATCAACTGCTATTGATGGTGATATAGTTGTAGCTCTCGTGGATGACAGTGCAACAGTTAAAAGATTTTATAAAGAAAAAGATTATATTAGACTTCAACCTGAAAACCCGGCTTTGGAACCAATAATAGTTAAAGATTGCAAAATACTTGGTAAGGCAATTGGTTTGTTTAGAAAGATAAAATAAAAAGCCCCAAATTGGGACTTTTTATTTTTATATCTATTTATTATTTAAAACGTTTGATAAACCTATCATTATACCTATTTTGGCATGTTCAAAGGTTAGTCCTCCTTGAAGATATGCTATATAAGGTGGTCTAATTGGTGCATCAGCACTTAATTCTATTGATGATCCTTGAATAAATGCTCCTGCTGCCATTATTACTTGATCTGTATAACCCGGCATATCCCAAGGCTCACATTCTACAAAGGAATCTACAGGAGATCCTTTTTGGATACCCTTACAAAAATTAATAAGATCCTTTTCATTATTAAACTTTATTGCTTGAATTATATCGCTTCTTTTCTCATTGTATTTTGGTGATACTTCAAATCCTGCAATCTCCATTAACCTTGAACAGAATATCGATGATTTTAAGGCTTCTGAAGTTATATGTGGTGCCAAAAAAAGACCTTGAAATATATGTCTTATAACTCCAAAAGTAGAACCACATTCTTTACCAAGTCCTGGAGCTGTAAGCCTATAAGCTGCCTGCTCCACATATTTTTTCTTCCCACATACATATCCTCCAGTAGGAGCGATTCCTCCTCCTATGTTTTTTATAAGGGATCCTGCAATTATATCAGCTCCGACTTCTGTTGGTTCTAAAATATCTATAAATTCACCATAACAGTTATCTACAAAGCATATAATATCTTCTTTTATTGCTTTTACTGCTAAAATAGCTTCTTTTATATCATCTATTTGTAAAGCCGGCCTCCAACCATATCCTGTTGAACGCTGGATAGTAACCATTTTTATACTTTCATCATTTTTTATAGCATCAACAACAGAATTTATATCAATCTTCCCATTTTCAAGCAACTCAATTTGCTTATATTTTATCCCAAACTCTTTTAATGATCCATTATTCTCCCCTTCTATTCCAATCACCTGAAGGAGTGTATCGTAAGGCTTTCCTGTTATAGATAAAAGGGTTTCATTGGGCCTTAAATTACCACTTAAAGCAAGAGTTATTGCATGTGTTCCAGAAACTATATGTGGCCTTACAAGTGAATCTTCGCAGCAAAACACTCTCGAATAAACTCTATCTAAAGTATCTCTCCCAATATCTCCGTATCCATATCCTGTTGTATTTGTAAAATGAGCATCAGAAAGCCTTTCTTGCTGCATTGCATAGAGAACCTTTGATTGATTATATTCTTTAATCTCATCTATTTCTTTGATAATATCAGATATGTCATCTAAAGCCTTTTGTGACATTTTAATAACTTCATCACAAATATTAAAGCGTTCTTTTAGCATCCTTTTATATATTTCAAGCATATTAACCTCCAAGCAAATTTAATATAATGAAGCAAAATAAATACCCTCAATTTGAGGGCATATATCATTCTTTTTCTTCAGAATTATTTGATGTAGGTGTATAAAGTACTGGAATTGTAGGAGTTATAGTAGATACTGCATGCTTATAAACCATAATCTGCTTGCCTTCATTTTCGAGTATTATGGTAAAGCTATCAAAGCCTTTTACAAAACCTTTTAACTGAAATCCATTAACAAGATGTATTGCAACTCCTACTTTATTTTTTCTTGCTTGATTTAAAAAAACATCCTGAAGATTATTAGCGTTTTTATTCATAGCATCATCCTCCAAGGCAAAATATGATTATAATATATATATATTCTATACGAGATTGATTTTGCTTTCAATATAGAATATAATATTTTCTAAAATTTCATCAAGACTATTAAAATTATCAAGATCAATCCAATATATCCTATTTTCTCTTCGAAACCAAGTAAGCTGACGTTTTGCATAACGCCTTGTACTTTGTTTTATTATATCTATAGTTTCATCCAAAGTATAAAGCCCATCAAGATAATCAAGAACTTCTTTGTAACCTATACCTTGCATAGAAGTCATATTTTTATTATATCCCATTTCTTTTAATTTTTTAACTTCTTCTATAAGACCTTTTTCAAACATTTTATCTACTCTTTTATTTATTCTATCATATAACTTTTGTCTATCCATGTAAAGTCCAATATATGCGATATTATATTCAATTGGTTTATTTTTTGATTCTTTTTGATATTCAGACATAGTTTTTCCAGTATTTTTATAAACTTCAAGAGCTCTTATAATTCTTTTAATATCATTGGGATGTAGCCTATTAGCAGTTTCGATATCTACTTCCTTAAGCATAAGGTGAATATGTTCTCCTCCATATTCTTCAGCTAAGCCCTGAAGATATAAGCGATATTCCTTATCGTTTGCTGTATTTGTAAAATCAAGGGGATATGTAAGAGAATTAATATAAAGTCCTGTACCTCCAACAACGATTGGTACTTTGCCTCTTTTTATTATATTATCTATACACTCTCCAGCCATCTTTCTATATAAAGCAACACTGAATTCTTCCTTTGGATCAACTATATCTATCATATAGTGAGGTATACCCTGCATTTCCTCTAAAGTTGGTTTTGCAGAACCTATATCCATATATTTATATATTTGCATAGAGTCTGCAGATACTATTTCACCATTAATTCTCTTAGCAAGCTCAATAGATATTTCAGTCTTACCTGAAGCCGTTGGGCCTGTTATTATAACTATATCCTTCTTCATTCTATCACCTATTGAATTCTTTTAAATTTCTTTTCAAGTTCATTTACTGTCATTTTTATAATTGTAGGACGTCCATGAGGACAAGTATATGGATTTTCGCAATATCTCAATCTATCAATAAGTTCAAACATCTCCTTATAGTTTAGCTTATCACCAGCCTTTATTGCACTTTTACAAGCTAATGTATATATAGTTTTATCTATTATATTTGTTCTTTCATTATTTACGTTATTAAGTATTGACATTATCTCCATAAATAATTCTTTAGTATTAGGATTTCCATAAATAACTGGAATACTTCTTATAGATATTGAATTCCCACCAAACTCTTCAATTTCAAATCCAAATTGTTTAAAAAAATCTATGTTATCTAAAACCAGTTGTTTTTCACTAATAGAAAGATCAATAATTATTGGCACAGCAAGGCTTTGACTATATATACCCGTATTTTTATATTCATCAAAATATTTTTCATAACATATTCTCTCATGAGCTGCATGCTGATCAATTATATAAAGTTCATTTTCTCCTTCAGCTATTATATAAGTAAAGTGCATTTGCCCTATAATCGTTAAAGGTTCGAATTTTGGTATCTTAAAACTAATTTTATCATCTATCTTTTTAGTTATATCTTCTACATTATTATTGTATATTGTCTCCTCTTTCTTTTTATCAACACAATTATTTTCCTTTCTATTTTCATAATTATTATTAAAAATTGTCCTTTCTTCCTTTATGCTTTCATTCATATCAAAATCTATACTAATTTTTTGCTGCTCATAATCTATTTTTGGTATTTCTTTTAATAAATTTTGCTTAGATTCTTGAATATCAACAATCAAATTCTGTGAAAGCAAAGCATTTTTTACACCATTATATACATCCTTAAATATACCATTATCGTCTTGAAACTTTACTTCTGACTTTGCTGGATGAACGTTTACATCAACAAATTCAGGGTTTACATATAGTTCTACAACAAAAAAAGGATATTTATTTATTGTTAATATAGATTTATAAGCTGTTTCTATAGCAGCGGTAATTGTTTTATTCTTTATATATCTTTTATTTACAAAGATAGATTGTCCACTTCTACTTCCCTTTGCAATACTGCTATTACCAATATAACCTTTTATTGTTGCAATATTGCCAATATGATTTAATTGTATTAAGTTTTTTATTACTTCTCTTCCGTGTATTGCAAGAAGAACGGACTTTAAATCTCCATCACCTTTAGTTGCAAATATCAGCTTATCGTTTAAGTAATATTTAAATGAAATATCAACGTGAGATAAAGCTAAATTTTGCATTATTTCAGTTATATACATTCCTTCCTTTGAAGGGGATTTTAAAAACTTAAGCCTCGCTGGAGTATTAAAAAATATATCTTTAACAGTAATCGTTGTACCATTCTTTGAACCACAATACTCCTTTGATAATATTTTTCCTCCTTCAATTTCAATCCTTGAGCCAATACTATCATCACTCTTTTTAGAAATCATTTCTACCTTTGATACTGCAGCAATACTTGCAAGAGCCTCACCTCTAAAGCCTAAAGTTGCTATACTTTCAAGATCTTTTTCATTTTTTATCTTACTTGTTGCATGCCTTAAAAAAGCCGTTTCTAAATCCTCATTATCTATTCCACAGCCATCATCGGAAACCTTTAAATATGAGATGCCTCCATTTTTAACTTCAACAATAATTTCCTTTGCACCTGAATCTATGGAATTTTCAACAAGTTCCTTTACTATAGAAGCAGGTTTTTCTATTACCTCTCCAGCTGCTATTTTATTTATTGTTTTTTCATCTAAAATTCTTATATTACCCATTTAACCACTCCTAAATTTTTTTGGCTTTCGTGCAAATCTTATATAGATAGTTCATTGCATCAATAGGAGTCATATTTAAAACATCTAGTTCTTTAAGTTCCTCCTTAAATTGCAATAATAAATGCAACACTCTGTGAAAAATCATGTAGTATAAGGACTAAAAATAGTCAAAATAGCCTTAAATCCATCTTAATTATCAATCTATATGTCACGCAGGGGTATGTCAAGGGCTGCGTAGCAGGCGTAGCTTTACCCTTGACATACCACAAGTGGCATCTACAATATTCATAATATGATTTAGGCTATTTTTAATAATTCCTCGTAAAAAAATTTTTCAGGAGTTTTGTAATTTAGTAATTTTCGTGGGAGTGTATTCATCCAATTTTGAATTCTTTTAATGGTATCAATAGATATATCCTTTATACTCTTTCCCTTAGGGATAAAACGACGTATAAGACCATTATGTCGTTCGTTAGTTCCTCTTTCAAAAGAAGAAAAGGGATGGGTATAATATACCTCAACATCATATTTTTTAAGAATGAATTGTAAATTACTAAATTCAACTCCATTATCTGCCGTAATACTCTTGAAAATCTTTTTAAAATTATCCTTATATACTTCCATAAGTCTCTTTATAGAATCATCAACAGACTTAGCATCTTTATTATCTAAAAGCATTATTATTTCATAACGGGATTTACGTTCTGTTAAAGTTAAAAGAGCTTTATCGCCTGATTTTTTACCTATAACAGTATCTATTTCCCAATGTCCAAATTCTTGACGAGAATTAATTTGTTCAGGCCTTAAATCAATACTTTTACCTAAAAGGCGTTTGTTCTCCCTAATTCTTTTCTTTTTAGGTTTTAAATGTGTTTTTAAAGGTAAATCTATATTACGTATAGATAAAAATCCTCTATCAATATAGTTATATAAGGTCTTAGTTGAAACAATGAACTCATCTTTCCAAGAAGGATCAGTTTTGCAATAACCAACGACAGTATCAACAGACCAATTATTTTTACGGATTTTTTCTTCTGCAAATTTTATAAAGGTTTCTACTTTAGCCAATTTAATTTTTGCTCCGCAATTTGAGCGGTGATTTTTATAGACAGCTTGCCCAGTTTCAGGGAAATAACTTGAATAATAAGATAAATCACTTTTTAATTGTGATACAGTACCACGTTTAATTTCACGGCTTATAGTACTTGGACTTCGTCCTAATTTTTTAGCAATATAACGAATACTTTTACCTTCTTTAAGCAAGGCAAAAATTTCTCCACGTTCATAAGATTTCAGATGTTTAAAAGAACGTATAGGTGTGTTATAATTATTTTTATGAACCATAGTGAAAACCTCCTGTATGTTTGGATTTGTCACCTATATCATACATGATTTTCACTATGGTTTAAATATTTTTTACCTGTTGCATTTAATTATACAATGAATCTCTTTAAGTTCCTCTATAATTTCTCTTTCTTTAAAATTAAAAAGATTTATTTCTTTTTCTTTATCACTAAGCAAAGAAACAGCAACCTCATCTTGCTTTAAATTTGCTTTTATATTTTTATTTATATCACTTTCTTCGAGTTTATTTAAAATTTCCTTAGCCTTTAGTATAACATCATTTGGAAGGCCTGCAAGCTTTGCAACTTGAATTCCATAGCTTTGATCAGCACCACCACGAATAATTTTTCTTAAGAATATTATATCCTCACCATGTTCTCTTACAGATATGCAATAATTTTTTACTCCAGGAAGTTTTCCTTCAAGCTCTGTAAGCTCGTGATAGTGAGTTGCAAATAAAGTTTTTGCTTTTATTTTTTTACTAATATAGTCAGTAACAGCCCATGCTATACTTAGTCCATCAAAGGTACTTGTTCCACGTCCAACTTCATCAAGTAATATAAGACTATCCTTTGTAGCATTTTTGAGTATGCTTGCAACTTCAGCCATCTCAACCATAAAAGTACTTTGTCCTGAAGATAAGTCATCAGAAGCCCCTATCCTTGTAAATATTCTATCAACTATTGATATACTTGCAGACTTTGCAGGAACAAAACATCCTATTTGTGCCATTAGAGTTATCAATGCAACTTGTCTCATATATGTAGACTTACCTGCCATGTTTGGTCCTGTTATTATAGCAATCATATTGTCTTTTAAATCAAGATTAGTATCGTTAGGAACAAATATACTTGATAATACTTTTTCAACAACAGGATGTCGGCCTTCTTCAATTTTAATTTTACCATCCTTTGTTATTATAGGCTTACAATAATTGTTTTCAAAAGATGTAGTTGCCAAAGACAAAAGTACGTCTATTATAGATATTTGTCTTGCAGTCTTTTGGACTCTTATAACTTCTTTTGCAACTTTATTTCTTATTTCTGTGAATATCTCATATTCAATATCTATTATCTTTTGTTCAGAATTTAATATAAGATCCTCCATCTCTTTAAGCTCTGAAGTTATATATCTTTCGCAATTTGCAAGGGTTTGCTTTCTAATATATCTTCCTTCAGGTACATTTGAAAGGTTACTTTTTGTAATTTCTATATAGTATCCAAAAACCTTGTTATATCCTACCTTTAAAGATTTAATGCCAGTAATCTCTCTTTCTTTTTGTTCAAGATTAGCAATCCATTCTTTACCATTCTTCATGACATCCCTAAGCTTATCTACATCACTACTATATCCATCCTTTATAAGGTTTCCTTCTTTAAGCTGTAAAGGTGGATTATCGTTTATAGATTCATTTATAAGATTGTATATGTCATCAAGGGTATCAAAATCATTATACATATTTTTAATAAGATCGCTTTTACAGGATGATAATGCTGATTTTATGTCTGGAAGATACTTTAAAGATTCCTTTAAAGAAACTAAATCCCTGGCATTTGCAGCGCCACAACTTATTCTACTAATTAACCTTTCAATATCGTAGATGTTTTTTAAAAACTCCTTTAAATCACAGGCTACATATACATTATTAATTAATTCCTCAACAGCATCAAGCCTCTTATTTATTTCATCGATACTTATTAATGGTTCCTCAATCCATTTTCTTAGCATTCTACCTCCCATTGAGGTCTTTGTTTTGTCAAGAAGCCAAAGAAGAGAGCCTTTAGAATTTTTTCCTCTTATCGTTTCTGCAAGCTCAAGGTTTCTTCTTGATGTAGCATCAAGAACCATAAAGTCGCTTATTACATATTTTCGTATGCTTGTAATTTGAGATAATGAGCTTTTTTGATTTTCGCATATATATTTATAAAGACAGGAACATGCAATCAGTTCTATTTCACTAATATCTTTTAAATCATTAAACCTTTCTTTTAAAGAATTAATATCATCATTTAAATATTTTTTATATGTTAAAAGAAGATTGAATTTATCTTTAATCATTTTCTCTGTTTTTACATCCAAAGGTTCATTATTTTCTATAACTATAAGTTCAGACGGATTAAATTTTGATAATTCATCAATTATTCTCATTATCGTGCCTTCTGCACTTGTTGTTAAAAACTCACCTGTTGAAATGTCGCAAACGGCAATAGAAAATTCATTATCATTAATATAAACACATGAAATATAGTTGTTTGACCTTTCATCGAGCATATTACTTTCTATAATAGTTCCTGGGGTTATTATTCTTATAATTTCTCTTTTAACAATCCCCTTTGCAAGTGCAGGATCCTCAACCTGCTCACATATTGCAACCTTATAACCTTTTTGAATAAGCTTTGAAATATATGCATCTGCAGAATGATAAGGAACCCCACACATTGGTGCTCTTTTATCAAGTCCACAGTCTCTTCCTGTTAACGCGATTTCAAGCTCCTTTGATGCAATCTCAGCATCTTCAAAAAACATTTCATAAAAATCTCCAAGCCTAAAGAAAAGTATACAATCTTCACACTGCTTTTTAATTTCAAGATATTGCATCATCATTGGTGTTAAAGCCAAAATTCATTCCTCCTTTTAAGGACATAAAAATAATACTCAATTAAATATAATTATATAATACATTTTTAATATACGTAAGAAAAAAAGGGAGATACCCTCCCTATCTTATTTTGTTTTCAAACTCACCAAATAATATAAAGTTTTGAGGTTCTGTTATTTTAACGTTTACAAGTTCACCTTCAGAAATATTAATATTTGGAGCTGTAAAATGAACAAGTTTTCCTGTTCTTGTTCTTCCAGTAATTTTTGTCTTATCAGTTTTACTTGGACCTTCGACTAAAACTTCAACTATTTTATCTTTATATTCCATATTCTTTCTTTCACAGATTCTATTAACAAGTTCAACAAGTCTGTTAAATCTTTCGTGTTTTACATCATCAGGTATTTGATCTTCATATTCAGCAGCTGGGGTACCCTTCCTTTTTGAGTAAATAAAAGTAAAAGCAGAATCATATTCAACCTTTGATACAAGATCAAGTGTTTCTTTAAAATCCTCTTCCGTTTCTCCAGGGAACCCAACAATAATATCAGTTGTCAATGCTACACCTTTTATATTTTTCTTTATCTTATCAACAAGTTCAAGATATTGTTCCTTTGAGTATTTTCTGTTCATCTTTTTTAGTATATTTGTACTACCTGACTGTACAGGTAAATGTATATGTTCACAAATTTTTTCACAATCTCTTATTGCTTCTATAACATCATCAGTTAAATCCTTAGGGTGGGATGTCATGAATCTAATTCTTTCAATTCCTTCTACTTCATTTACCATTCTTAATAGCTTTGAAAAACTCATATCCTCAAGATCTTTACCATAAGAGTTAACATTTTGACCAAGAAGAGTTATTTCTTTATATCCTTTATTAGCAAGATCCTTTATTTCATTTATTATTGCCTCAGGCTTTCTGCTCCTTTCGCGTCCTCTTGTATAAGGTACAATACAGTAAGTACAAAAATTATTACAACCATACATTATCGTTACAAAGGCTTTAATACTGCTTTGGCGTTCAATATTAATACCCTCTATAATTTCCCCTTCTTCATTCCATACTTCAATTATTGTTGAATTACTTTGAAGTGCATTTTGAAGCAATTCAGGAAATCTATGTATATTATGGGTTCCGAAAACAATATCAACAAAAGGAAACTTTTTCATTATAATTTCAGGTACTCCTTTTTGTTGCATCATACACCCGCATACAGCTATTATAATTTCAGGTCTTTTTTCCTTTAGTTTTTTTAGCCTCCCAACATTACCGTAAACTTTAAGCTCTGCATGCTCTCTAACACAGCATGTATTAAATATAATAACATCTGCCAAGTTAACATCCTGTGTATTAGTATATCCAAGGCCTTTTAATAAGCCAGCGAGTTTTTCAGAATCTTCTTCATTCATCTGACATCCATAGGTTTCTATGAAATATGACTTGTTCTTATGAATTTTTTCCAAGTTAATCAACCCTTCTACAATATAATATTTCAACATATTTATTATACACAATCTTGTTTTATTTTGTAAATTATATATTATTATTAGTTTAGTTTACATAAATATATTTATGTTTATTCACTCTCTATTTTTCGATTCTAAAACATATTTATTAAGTTTAGATAAATTTATATACCAAAGATATATTACAAATACTATTAATAATACAAAATAATTATATATTCTTGAAAAAAGAATATAGTCATATATTCCATGTAAAATTACAGGTATAAAAAGCGCCTTATAGATATACTCACTTTTATACTTTGAATATTTATATAGGGATATATAATATCCCATAGTTATAGCAAATAGCATGTGAGCAGGAACAGATAAAAGTGCTCTTGCAATACCCGTATATAAATAATTAGCTTTAACATTAAAGACATATAAAATGTTTTCTGCTGTTGCAAAACCAAGAGATGTAAAAACACTATATACAATTCCATCAAGTTTTTCGTTGTAGAATTTGTTGTTAAAAGCAGTTTTCAGAATTATATAGTATTTGAAATATTCTTCCGTTAAGCCAGCAACTATAAATGCCTGAAAAAAAGCATTATCATAATTTGATAAACCTGATAGAAATCTTTCAATAATGTATACCGGGAAAACAGAAAGTATACCATATATAAATAGTTTTGTTAAAAGGGGAGCTGGTTCCCTATCGTATCTATCCTTTTGATAGATAAAAACTAATAATGCAATTGATGGTGCAAGAGCCAAAGCAATCATTTTAAACATAAAATCACCTCAACTTATTAATTATATGTTTCATATTACAGAATATTATAATCAATTATTGTTATATAACTGTTAATTTGCTATAATGTAAATGTAGATTTTGACTAAAAATAAAAATTTATATCAAATCATTATTTATTTTATTTTTACCTTAAAATTTATTTTAAATTAATTTTATTTGGAGGTGTTTTATTTTATGGCGTTTAGACTAGCTAACAGAATGAACAATCTCAAGGCTTCTGAAATTCGTGAGCTTTTAAAACTTGCAGAAATGCCTGAGATAATTTCATTTGCAGGAGGTATGCCAGCTCCTGAACTATTCCCTATAAAGGAAATGGAATTTGTTACAAAAAAAGTACTTGAAGATGAAGGAAAATTTGCTCTTCAATATGGTCCTACTGAAGGATATAAGCCCCTAAGAAAAATAATTGCTGAACAAAGAATGATAGTTTCTGGTGTAAAAGTTGATGAAAGTAATATCCTAATCACAAGTGGCTCACAGCAAGGTCTTGACTTTACAGGAAGAATTTTTCTTGATAAAGATGATATAGTTATCTGTGAAAGTCCAAGTTACTTAGGTGCAATTAATGCATTTAAGGCTTATGAACCTAAGTTTGTTGAAATTCCAATGGACGATGATGGAATGATAATGGAGGAACTTGAAAAAGCATTAGAAAAGTATCCTAATGCTAAATTCATATACACTATACCTGATTTCCAAAATCCAACCGGTAAAACCCTTTCTGTAGATAGAAGAAAAAGAATGGTTGAACTTGCTGAGAAATATAACATTCCAATAATAGAAGATAACCCTTATGGAGAATTAATATATGAAGGTGAAGTTTTACCTTCAATTAAAAGTTTTGATAAGAAAGGCTTGGTTGTTTACCTTGGAACTTTCTCAAAAACATTCTGTCCTGGTCTTAGAATTGGTTGGGTATGTGCAGACCATGAGATACTATCAAAGTATATAATAGTAAAGCAAGGAGCAGATCTTCAAACAAACTCAATGTCACAAAGAGAAGCTGCAATATTCATGCAAAATTATGATTTAAATGAACACGTTAATAAAATAAAACAAGTATATAAGAAGAGACGAGATCTTATGCTTGAAACTATGGAAAAGGAATTTCCAAAGAGCTGTACCTTCACTCATCCTAAGGGTGGATTATTTACATGGGTTACTCTCCCTGAAGGATTAGATGCTGCTAAAATACTTGAAATATGCTTAAAAGAAAATGTTGCCTTTGTACCTGGTGGTTCCTTTTTCCCAAATGGAGGTCATGCAAATCATTTTAGGCTTAATTTTTCAAATATGACTGAGGAAAAGATAGTTGAAGGTATTAAAAGGCTTGGAAAAGTTTTAAGAAGTCTATAATTAAATAAGACCACTTTTAATATGATCACCCACCTTTTTAGGTGGGTGATTTGTAAAATTAAGAAAATAATAAATTAAAGGAGGTTTATTAATATGGCTAAATTATCCCAAAGAATATTAAACCTGCAGGCCTCACCAATTCGAAAGCTTGCTCCTTTAGCTGACAATGCTAAAAAAGAAGGGAAAAAAGTATATCATTTAAACATAGGACAACCAGACATACATACTCCTGAAGTTTTCTATGAAGCAATAAAAAATTTTAATGAACCAGTATTAAAATATAGTGATTCCCATGGTATATCTGAACTAATCGATAGTTTTATAAAATACTATAAAAAATGGGACATCCATTTTGAAAGTGATGAGATAATGGTAACAAATGGTGGAAGTGAAGCAATTTTATTTGCTTTAATGGGTGTTTGTGATTATGGCGACAACGTTTTAATACCCGAGCCATTTTATACTAATTACAATGGTTTTGCTCAAATCGCAGGTGTTAATGTATCCTCCTTTCTCACAAAAGCTGAAGAAGGTTTCCATTTACCACCTAAATCTGAAATTGTAAAACACATAAATGATAAAACAAGAGCAATACTTCTATCAAATCCTGGTAATCCTACTGGAGTTGTATATACAAAAGAAGAAATTAACCTTATTGCTGAAATAGCAAAAGAATATGATTTATTTATAATAGCTGATGAAGTTTATAGGGAATTTGTTTATGATAACCTTGAATACACAAGCTTTATGAAGGTTACCGGAATAGAAAAAAGAGTTATTTTAATAGATAGTATATCAAAAAGATATAGTGCTTGTGGTGCAAGGATTGGTCTTGTTGCAAGTAAAAATAAAGAGCTTATTGCAAATATTTTAAAACTTTGTCAGTCAAGACTTTGTACTCCAACTATTGAACAGATAGGTGCTGCAAAGCTTATAGATACACCCCAAGAATATTTCTTTGAAGTTAAAAAAGAATATCAAAAAAGAAGGGATGTTGTTTTCAATGCTTTAAAGGAAATGCCTGGAGTTGTATGCCAAAAGCCAACTGGTGCATTCTATGTTGTTGCTAAACTGCCAGTAAAAGATGCTGAAGACTTTGTAAAATGGTTATTAACTGATTTTTCAGTCAACAATGAAACTGTAATGCTTGCACCTGCAGCAGGTTTTTATTCTACGGAAGGCCTTGGTCTTGATGAAGTAAGAATATCTTACTGTTTAAAGTGTGAAGATTTAGAAAAGGCAATGAATATTTTAAAAGCCGGACTTGAAGAATATAAAAATACTAAAGAATAATTTTTTAGGCAGGGTATATACCCTGCCTTTAATCAAAATAGTTTATTTTCATAGCAGCTCTAACTTCACGCATAGTTTCTTTTGCTATTTCCCTTGCCCTGTTAGTCCCTGATAATAGTATTTCATCTACAACTTTAGGATGAGATTCATAATATGCTCTTTTTTCTCTAAAAGGAGATATAAACTCATTTATTTTTTCTCCAAGTATTCTCTTACATTCTACACAACCTATCTTTCCACCCTTGCACATTTCTTCTATATTACACTTATCTTCTTTATTAAATATCCCTTGATATGAAAAAACTGTACAAATATCTGGGTTACCGGGGTCAGATTTTTTAATTCTATTTGGATCTGTAACTGCATTTCTAACTTTTTTCATAATTTCCTCATAGCTTTCAGAAAGGTAAATAGCATTACCATAGCTTTTACTCATCTTAAGTTTTCCATCAAGCCCTACAAGCCTTGGAACATCTCCAACTAAAGCTTCAGGTTCAACAAGTACAGGTGCATAAAGCTCATTAAACCTTCTAACAATCTTTCTGCACATTTCAATATGAGGAACTTGGTCCTCCCCAACTGGCACAAGGTTAGCTTTGCAAAAACTGATATCTGCAGCTTGTGATACTGGATATCCAAGGAAGCCATAAGTTAAATCATCATACCCTCTCTCTTTTGCTTCAGTTTTTATAGTTGGATTATGCCTTAAGCTATTTACAGAAACAAACATTGAATAATATATGGTAAGTTCTGCAATTTCAGGAATTAAAGATTGTACAAAAATAGTTGAAATCTCAGGATCTATACCTACCGATAGATAATCTATAGCTACATTTCTAAGGTTTTCTGATAACATACCCGGATTTTCAAAATGCGTTGTAAGTGCTTGAACATCAGCAAGTATAATAAAAGTTTCATATTCATGTTGAAGTTTTACTCTGTTTTGAAGGCTACCAAAATAGTGTCCAAGATGAAGCTTTCCAGTAGTTCTATCACCTGTTAATATTCTTCCTTTCATATAAGACAACCTCCTTAAAATGTATAATAAAAAAACTCCTCATCCATAATGGGACGAGAAGTTACCCGCGGTACCACCCAAATTAGCATAATGCTCACTTTACCTTTAACGCAGGAATACGGCAATTCTTACTTAATTCAGATGCAGCTCAAGGCCCCATTCAGCATTCTATTCGTCCCGGCTCTCACCAAACCCGGTTCGCTTTACGAAGTCGATATGCTTACTATTTCCTATCATAGCTTTAAAATAATTTTATAATATAAAATAAACTAAAGCAATATTAATTATTATTTTTTAAAATAATTGAAGCACTTCCATATAAAAACTCAAAACCATATTTTTTATACAAATTTATAGCCTTTTTATTATTACTATCTACAGTAAGATATAACTTTTCAATTCCGTTTGCTTTGCAACTTTTTATAATTTCATTTAAAAAATAATATCCAAAACCTCTACCTTGAAATTCTTGTACTATTCCAAAGTTCACAAGATAATAACTATTCTGTGTCTTAATAATTTGCCCATATCCTATTGGTGATCCTTTATATTCAATAAAAAAACATAAATTTTTTAGAAACTTACTGCTATTTTCTTCATAAATTACTTCATTTAACGTTAATTCTATTCTATCTTTAACCTTTGAAAAAATGTCATTTTGCAACATTACTCTAATGTTTTCCTCATGACCTATTTTCATTTTCCTTACAAATAAATCATTACTATTATTATAGTCTATTTCCGTATTTTTACTCAAAATATCTAAATACATATATAAATAGTTTTCTTTTATTTTTATATTATAATATTTTTTATACATGCTTATATTTAGTTTTTTATATTTTATTTTTAATTTATACTCGTTATTTTTAAAATCATTTTTTAAAATATAAAGCAACTTAAAAAAAGAAAAAGTTTTGTTTGTTGGAATAACAAAAACTTCATAATCATTATGAAAAAATAATATGCATTGTAATATATAATTTTCATAAACTAAAAAGCAAGTTTTTTTTAATACATGTTTTATAATGCTTGAATTAAATTCGCTGTGAAAGTTCGCGTTTTGTGATACATTATTAATTATCCTCTTTATATAAATTATATCTTTAATTTTAGCATTATTAATTGTAAGCATTTTGGCACCTTCATAATTATTTATCTTTTTTAAATATTTTTGATAAAAAACCTTTCTTGCGCTCTTTCTCATATTTTAGCTTTTCCTTCAGTTCAATTATTTCATAAGATTTTTGCTTTAGTTCCATTTTTAATTTCATATTTTCGCTGATAAGTACATCTCTTTCTTTGCTACTAATGTTTTTATTAAGTTCATTTATATTACAATTAATCTCCTGCAATTTTTCATTAATTATCTTTATTATGTTCTGACTTAAGGGAAGTAAAGAAGCGTCATTGCCATCAAAGGTCAAATCCTTTGCTATTGCAATTTCCTGTAATCCTTCAAATCTATTATCTTCTAATATTTTTTTAATTTGACCGTTAGTATAACCTTGCTGCTGAAGTTGTCTAATAAAAATTAATTTATCAAATTCTTTTTGAGTGAAAAACCTTCTGCCATTAACATCCCTTGGTATATTTAGATTGAATTCCTTTTCGTAATATCTAATTACCGAAGCCTTATATCCTGTTTTTTCACAAACATCTTTAAATGTATACGTTATTCCACCCATATTACCACCCCACATATATATTCTTTAAAATATAATATTTTCCTTCTAAATATGTGGAGTAATCAAATACAAAAATATACAACATATTTACATTATATGTTAATCCATTGTCGAATAACAAAAAATATTAAAAAACATATTGACTATATCTTCATATCATGATATATTATATTTCGTCAGCTATATATTATAACAATGTGGCCCCTTGGTCAAGTGGTTAAGACATCGCCCTTTCACGGCGGTAACATGGGTTCGAATCCCGTAGGGGTCACCACTTGGGTCTTTAGCTCAGCTGGCTAGAGCAACCGGCTCATAACCGGTCGGTCCGGGGTTCGAATCCCTGAAGGCCCACCATTAAATTAATACGGCCAGATAGCTCAGTCGGTAGAGCAGTGGACTGAAAATCCTCGTGTCGCTGGTTCGATTCCGGCTCTGGCCACCAAAAGCAACTTTCAAAGTTGCTTTTTTTATTTATTTAAACCATAATAATTTATAAAGTCCTCTATAAATTTATCCTGCATATCAATATATCTTAAAATTCGATTTAGCTTTTTTAAATATTTTTCATCTTCCCACTTTTTATGTTTATGATATCTTTTAATTCCTAACTTCCAAAACTTATGAGGAAAAATTATAAAGGCAAGCATTATTTCATATTCTTCCAAAGATAATGGATTTACTTTTGAATATTCTAATATTAATTCTTGAGCTTTATTAAAATCCCATGAGTAAATTCTTTTATGCATTATTCTTCTTATAAATTTTGCAACATCGTAAACACAAATATCATAGGTTATACTATCAAAATCAATTAAATATACATTTCCAATATCATCTATTATAATATTTTGATAATAAAAACTATCATGGCATATACTTTTCTCGTACTTTGCTCTTTTAAGTAAATCATAATATTTAGATTCATCAAGCATTTTAATTGAAATATCCATATATTTAATTGCTCCATCAATAGCATTAAAATATTGAATATCAAATATGCTTTTTACTTTTTTATCTTCAATTATCTTTTTAAATTTTAAAAGATCTTGCTTTCTTTTTCTAAGTTCTAAAGGCCAATTTTTTATCTTGTTTTCTATTTTTATTTCTTTATAATAAAAACCTTTTGATTTTAAATGGAACTCAGCAAGCAATTTAATAGCCATTTTAAGCTCATCTATATCATATATATTGCATTCTCTACCTTCAATCCATTCTGTCACGTAATATATTGATTTTTTTGTTTTAACATATTCTTTGCCATCTGATGTAAGTATAAATGATGCTATATTATTAAATCCATTATTATTAAGATATTTAATTAAATGATAATTTTTTATAACTTTTTTATTGCTATGCCTTACTTTCTTTAAACAATAACTTTTATTATTGAATTTAATTTTGTATACGTTTCTAATTTTTTCTATACTTTCAGGTTCTATTGCATAGTGCTTTAAAATTTTTTTTACTTTGCTATATTCATCATAATTTATTTTATTATTAGATTGTAGATTTGATGGCATAAGATACTCCTTACAAATGTTATAATAAAGTATATTTATAATGTTTGTAATTTATTACCTGTTTATTTATCATTTATGATAATATATATTATGATATATATTTATTAAAAATATATATTGACATACGCGCAGCTATATTTTATAATAAGAAATATCCGAGAGGGCCTTTAGCTCAGCTGGCTAGAGCAACCGGCTCATAACCGGTCGGTCCGGGGTTCGAATCCCTGAAGGCCCACCATTTCATAATACGCCGGCTTAGCTCAATCGGTAGAGCAACTGACTTGTAATCAGTAGGTTATTGGTTCGATTCCGATAGCCGGCTCCATACGAGGAGGGATTCCCGAGCGGCCAAAGGGGGCAGACTGTAAATCTGTTGTCAGTGACTTCGATGGTTCGAATCCATCTCCCTCCACCAAAGTGCAAGAAAACCTTGCACTTTTTTTATGCCTTGTTTTAAATAAAAAAATAGCTTCTACTATCGTAGAAGCGGCATAAGGCAAATCTTCCCTTTGAGTTTAAATTTATATTACAAAAAATATATAGCTAAGTCAACATATTTATTTCATTTATAGAAGATTATTCCTGCATAACTGTATACAGTATTTTATTCTTTTAAGAACTTATATGCAAAAGCTGCCTGTGCTGCACATCCGACTATCATACAACTTTCATCGATATCAAAATAGCTTCCATGAGCTGGATTTATAATACCCTTTTCTTCATTCCTACATCCTAATCTGTAATATAAAGCGGGAATTATTTGTGCATAATAAGCAAAATCTTCTACTCCCATAGAAGGCTTTTCAATTTCGATAAACTCAGCAATTTTATCTTTCTCTATAATATCCTTAAATAAATTAAACAGCTCATTATCATTTTGAAATGATGGATAACCTTCAATATATTCAAAGCTTGCTTTCCCCCTATACAATTTTGCAGTATTTTCAACAATCTCTTTAACTCTTCCTACACAATAATCTCTTAAATCTTTTCCAAGAGTTCTTATTATACCCTCCATAACTACACTTGAACTTATAGCATTAAGTGCAGTACCTCCATTAATTTTTCCTATTGTTATAATAGCATTGTCAACTGCTGCAATTTCCCTTGAAACAATACCTTGAAGATTATCAATTATTTTTGCAGCTATATATATACTATCAACTCCATCTTCAGGGTGAGCTCCATGGGATCCCTTTCCCCTAACGTTTATTGTAAAAGGATTTGAAGCTGCACATACTACTCCCTTTTTTACTCCTATTTTACCTAAGCTCATAGTTTCATCTACATGAAGAGCAATTATGGCTTTAACTTTATCTAAGCAACCATATTCTATCATTTCCTTTGCTCCTCCATAAGTCTCTTCAGCTGGCTGAAATATTAGCCTAACTGTACCATCAAGTTCTTTTTCTATTTCTTTTAATATTGCTGCAGCACCTATTTGAATTGCAGTATGCCCATCATGACCACAGGCATGCATATATCCTTCAATTTGTGATTTATAAGGTACATCTTTTAAATCAACAACCTCTAAGGCATCCATATCTGCTCTCAAAGCTACTATTTTATTCTTTTTGGAACCAATATCAGCTATAATACCATTATTATCGTATTTTGTATATTTAATACCAAGTTCTTTTAAATAAGACTCAACAAGCTCTGTAGTCTTATAAAGCTTATTATCAATTTCAGGATACTTATGAAGGCTTCTTCTTATTGTAACCATCATATCATATACGTTTTTAGCTTTTTCTAAAAAATTATTCATTGCTTACACCATCCTCCATAAAATATAGTTTATTATTTTCTATCCTCACCTTTACATTTAACGGTATTGTAATTTTTCTTTTTTCATGTCCCACTAAAAAGTCATAATATATTGGCAGCTGTATTTTTGAAAAAAAATCAAATATAACTTGATTAAAGGAAAGGCTTTTATCTTTATCTTCAGCCTCACAATTTGTAAACTGTCCAAGTATAACAGCTTTTACTTTATTAAAAACACCACATAACTTGAGCTGATAGAGCATCCTGTCAATTTTATATGGTTCTTCATCTATATCCTCAATAAATAATATTTTATCTTTAAATAAATTTTCATAGGCAGTACCCAATAGAGAGCATATCAAACTTAAGTTTCCACCTAAGATTCTACCTTCAACATCTTTTTGATTGATTGCATTTAAACTATAAGCTTTTCCTTTGATATTGCCAGTTACGCATTCAATAAATTTTTTAATTGTAAAATCATCATTTTCAGATATATCTGATGCTAACATTGGTCCATGAAATGTTACAAGTTTTGTATTTTTAAATATTGCAAAATGTAGTGCCGTTATGTCACTATAACCACAAAATATCTTTGGATTATTTCTTATCACATCATAATCAATCATATCAAGTATTCTTATTGTGCCATAGCCTCCCCTAAGGCATATTATTGCATCTATACTCTTGTCCATAAAAAATTTATTTATATCATTTACACGTATTTTATCTTCTCCAGCAAGAAAGCCATGCCTTTGAAAGCAGCTATCTCCTAAAACTACATCAAAACCCATCTCTTTTAAAATATTAACTCCTCTTTCTATACTATCTTTATCATAAGCAGGGCTTGCCGGAGCAATTATACCTATTTTACTACCTATCTTTAACTTCTTTGGTTTTATCAAATTACCACTCCCTCTATAAAAATAAATGCTTCCAAAAGGAAGCACCCTATGAATAGCATATCAGACTTAATAGCTTTTTTTCAATATCTTTAATTTTAACATCTTCACTATAGGATAAACAAAGTTTTATAATTCTATATGCTGTTTTAAAATCTTTGTTTATGTAGTATATATATGCAAGGTTTATGTAGCTATTTATAAATTTAGAATCAAGTTCAATACAATTTAAAAAGCACTCTACTGCTAATTTATAATTATCAGTTTCAAGGTACGCAGTTCCAAGATTATAATATATTACTGCATTTATAAGTCCATTTTTTATAGCTTCTTTAAAATGATAAATCGCAGAAAAATACTTTTTTTCACAACAGCAACAAAGACCCATATAGTAATTATAGAGCTTATAATTATCTTTAAAATTTTTTTCTATTAACTTTTTGGCATAATTAATATCATTTTCATTTATAAATTTAATTATATATTTTTCTAACATAGCTTTCTCCTTTAAAGTTTCATTTTACTTTTAAATTATATACTTTAAAGGAGATTTTTATACCTACTATTTACTTCTTAAATTATTAGCAATCTGCCACATTTCATCAGCAGACTTTACAATTCTTGAATTGATTTCAAAGGCTCTTTGTGTAATAAGCATGTCAGTAAGCTCTTTTGGCATATCAACGTTCGATTTTTCTATAAATCCCTGCTTTAAAATACCCTTTGCAATTTCAGGATCATTTTGAGCTTTAAAAAGGTTTTCACCACAAGACACTAATTCATCCCTATTAACAAAATCATATATATTAATTTTACCAATTGTATCACTATTAGAATATATATTTCCTTCGCTATCTATGTTTATTTTCTCACTTAATTTTTGTGGATCATAGTTATCAATATCAAGCACATATCCAGATGAATGTACAAAATTTCCGTCTTTATCTATATTAAAAGCACCATCTCTTGTATAATAATAGTTACCATCTGAGTCCTTTACCCTAAAAAATCCATTACCATCTATTGCGATATCTGATATTTTATTAGTTTCTGTTAATACGCCCTGCTTAAAATCTCTTACAATAGTTTCAGCTTTGCTTCCACTTCCTTGAGTGAGCTTATCACGATTACTACTTGTTATTGGAACACCAAGTCTGTCCAATTTATTATACATAATATCTTCAAAGGCAAGATCATTTTTTTTGTATCCATTAGTATCTACATTGCTTATATTATTTGATATAATATCAAGTTTATTTTGATTAGAATAAAGACCTGATCTGCCATTCCATAGTATCTTTAACATAATATCACCTCTTATTTAACACTTCCAACCTCATTTATTGCCTTCCCAAGAGTTTCATCCATTTGTTGTAATACTTTTTGGTTTGCCTCATAGCTTCTCATAATCTTTATCATATCTGTAATTATTTCTGTAGCATCAACATTTGATTTTTCAAGATATCCTTGTTTTACATCAGAGTTTACAATATTAGGTTCAATATCTGAAGTATAATTATTTGAAGAATCCTTTATTAGATTTTGTTTATCATCAAAATTACTAATATAGAACTTTACTATATTATCACCAGTATTAATAGTTCCATCTGATGAAAGTTCAAAATTTAGATCCTTTACACTTATTTCTATTTCATTGTCATTTTCATCTAATCCTAAAACTTTATATCCTTCCATTGTTGTAAGATAACCTTCTGAATCGATTTTAAACCTTCCATTTCTTGTATAAAACTTATTTCCATCGCCATCAACTACAGTGAAAAAACCTTCTCCATTAATTGCAAAGTCAAGATTTCTGTTAGTTTCTTCTAATATTCCTTGAGAATAATCAGTTTTAACTTCATCTATTCCCACTGCCATCCCCAAATTTCCTAAAGGGTTTCTATATCCTTTTCCGTTTATAATCTTATCCCTATTTTCAACCATTACATCTTGAAATGTTTTTAAAGCTATCTTATCTTTTTTATATCCGGGAGTATTTATATTAGCAGCATCATTACTTAAGTTTTCCTGTTGTATTTGCCTTGTTATCATTCCAGAAGCAGCAATATATAGACCTCTAATCATAGTTTGCACCTCAACCTTCTATTTTTTATCGCCTTCAAAGTAGGCTTTAATTTCATCGGGATAAATCATTCCCATTTTTCTTGCCATCATTTCAATTTTATACTTAGGTATTTGGCTATATGAAAAAGAACTTAAAATTAAGGTAGAAATCATTATTCCAACTCCAAGACCTAATAAGAAATTACTATCTTTAAATAAATAACTTATTATTTTTTTTGTTTTCTTAAACCAATCCTTAATAGTACCTCCCCCTTCCCTATCATCAATTTTGAACATATCTCATCTATAGACATTCCTTTATCATAAAGCTCAAATATAATATCGTTTAAATCTTTTCTTTCTATATCATTATCATTATTTTCGCTTTTTTCATCTTCAGTATCTTTTTTCTCTACATATTGTTCAATAATTTCATTTAAAATAATCAAAGAATTTTCTAAATCATTCACTCGGTTTGACAATTCTTTAATCTTTTCTTTCATGGAATTCATATCTTCAAAAAATTCAAATGAACTAACTTCATTTTTAGAGTTTTCCTTATTTTCAACTCTTTTTCTGATAGCAACATATATAATAATCAGTCCAGAAAGAGTCAATATATAAATCATAATAATCTCCTTATAAATAATTTAATTTCTTAAGGTTTTCCCTTAGCCTTACAATAGCTCTGCTGTGCAGCTGTGAAACCCTCGATTCAGAAATATTTAATATTTTACCAATTTCTTTTAAAGTTAACTTTTCAAAATAATATAGATTAAGTATTATCTTATCTTTCTCTGAAAGCATATCTATAGCCTTTTTTAACATATTTTGCTTTTCATTATCTTCTATTATTACATCCGGCTGAGGGCTTGTACTATCTTTTATAATACTTTTAAACTTTACATCCTCCTCATCAGATTTAAAAAGCACTTCATCAAGAGATATGATTGATATGTAATTTATATAGGACTCAATGTTCCTAATCTCTTCAGTTGACATCCCACTATAATTTGAAAGTTCCTCTTCGGTAGGTTCTCTATTAAGTTTTGTTTCTAATTCATTTTTTAATTGATTAAGATAATTCAATTTAGAAAAAGCACTCTTTGGTATCCAGCTTATCTTTCTAAGCTCGTCTATAATTGCACCTCTTATTCTTAAGGTAGCATAAGTTTCAAACTTTAAACCCTTTGTAGGATCAAACCGTTCAATAGCATCTATTAATCCTATTATGCCAAAACTAATCAAATCCTCATATTCAAGCCCTGGTGGTTTCCCGGCAACAAGCCTTGATGCAATATATTTTACATAAGGCAAATATTTTATAATCATCTCTTCCCTTTCATCAAAGTGTTGATAGCATTTCATAGCTTCACCTCCTACTTAAACAGCTTACTTTGTTCACGAAGCTTATCAAAAATAAATTTTATTATTTTATCCCTTAATCTTTCATCTATTTTTTCATACCTTAATGCTATTTTATAATTTTTACCAGCTTCATCATAATCACACCTTACTACTTTACATAATACATTAATTTCATCAGGTACTTTGATTGAAAGTAAAATAAAATCATTATGCTTTGCACTTTTTTTAGATATTATTTTTACTCCTCCACCACTTATATCAATAGTTACTGTTTTTTCTAGGTTTTTAAAATATCCAATAGGAACATCAGCTAAATCTATATATACTCTATTTTCAGGTAATATAAAATACTTTACATCCATAACAATTGGAAGTCTAAAATATTCTCTCCTTTGAACTCTTTCAATTACCTCAGGAAAACTTAACATTGCAAGCTGAATATTTTTTTCCTTCGTTTTTCCTAAAACAACTGAACGGCATTTAAATACTTCTTTTTCGTTTGCTATGTAGTATTCAATTATACTACCTATATGAATCATCATATATTTGCTTCCAGAAATAGGCATACCAATGAGTATGTATTCATTTTTTATATCCTGAATACTGCTCTTATACGTTATGTCATTTTCAATTATTTCTAAATTTTGATTGACATTTAATTTGATTTTATAATCCAACATAACATATCACCCTAAAAACTTTAATATTTTACTTATATATTCCTTAACAGTTGAGTTTTTATTTTTTTCTTCTTGCCCCAATATTTCTGATGATATTCTATAAATGCACAGTCCTGCTTCACATTTTGGATACAAAGATATAAAAGGTCTTTGTTCTTTTACTGCAAGTCTTACCTTTGAGTCCTCAACAATATAGCCAAGGTATTTAACCTCTCTTCCTAAAAATGCCTTTACTGTTTTAAAAAGTTTATCAAAAGTATCACGCCCTTCAATTATATTTCTTGTTCTGTTTACAATAATTCCTATATTGCTTTTTATTCCTTCATTAATTAATATCTTAATAAGACTATAGGCATCAGTTAATGCTGAAGGCTCAGGATTTGTTACAACTATTATTTCATCTGCAAACTCTAAAAGTGTTAAGGATGTTTTAGACAATCCTGCCCCCATATCTATAATCAAAATATCTGTATCCTGAATCTTAGAAAATTCATTTACGATTATTTTTCTTTTTTCATCATTAAGCTCAAAAAGCCCACTTATCCCAGATCCACCTGGAATTATCTTAACTCCTTCATCAGTTAATGCATATACATCATCTATAGTCTTGTTATTATATAAAATATCATAAATTGTATATTTTGTTTTTATTCCAAACAATATATCAACATTTGCCATACCAAAATCAGCATCAAGTATTGTTACTTTAAGGCCTCGTTTACTTAGGGCAATTCCAAGATTAATTGCAACATTTGTTTTGCCAACGCCACCTTTTCCACTTGATATAGCAATTACTTTAAATTTATTTGAACTATTTTGTTTTCTATTTTTTATCAAATTCCTTAAATTTGAAGCCTGATCCATTAGTTATCATCTCCCAGTACCAGTTTCAATAGCCTATCTTTGTTTGCTTCTTCAATATCTTCAGGTACATTTTGTCCTGTAGTAATAAATGAAATTGGTACATTCCCATAAAAGCAGCTTGTTAATATTGATCCATAAGTAAGCGTTTCATCGACCTTTGTTAATATTAAGCTGTTATAATTTACAGTCTTATAATTTTCAATAATCTTTTTAATGTCGCCTTGCTTTGTAGTCATGCTAAGAACAAGATGAACTATATCAGCATTAATCGTTTCAACATATTTTCTAGTTTCTGATATCTGCATCATGTTTTTACAATTTCTTCCTGTAGTATCTATTAAAATAACATCACATTCCTTCATTTCATCAATTGCCTTAGGAATGTCCTTTATTGAAAGGGCAACTTTAAAAGGGATTCCAAGGATATCAGAGTAAGTTTTTAACTGTTCAACAGCTCCAATCCTATAAGTGTCAATTGTTATAAGCCCCACCTTTTTTTGTTGATATAAACTATACATACTTGCAATTTTTGCTATGGTTGTTGTCTTGCCAACACCTGTTGGCCCTATAAAAACCTGAAGCCTGCAATCTTTTTTTTCATTAATTTTAATTATCTTTTCAATTATTAATTTAATTTCTTTTTCAATTTTTTTGCTACTAAGCTTTTTATTTCCATTATTTTCTTTAATGGCATTATAAATATCTTCTATTATTTCTATTGGTATATCATTTTCTAAAAGCCTTTGCTTAGTTTTACTTCTATCTTGAGTCTTTATTTTAGATTGCTCCTTTTGGCCTAAAAGAGATGCCATCATCTCCTTTAACTCGTTTATTTCCTTTTGAAGACTTTCATTTTTATCTTTATCAGAGTTTTCCTTACTTTTTTTAGATTTATCATCAGCAGCAGCCGTAACTTCAATTTTTTTAGGTTTTATAAAACCTATTATTCCTTTCTGTCTTATCTTCCTTTGACTTACTATTACAGCATCATTGCCAAGTTCATATCTTATCCTTGTCATAGCTTCATTCATATTATCAACAATGTATCTTTTAATTATCATATAGCCACCATCCCTACGGTTTCTATTTGTACATCAGTTGGTATTTCATTCATTGATAATACTGTAAGATTTTGAAATACAATCTCTGTTAGTTTTCTAAATACAGGTCTTATCCTTGGGGAACATAGTACAACTGGTTGTCCATTATTAAAATTGCTTGTTTCTATGCACATTTTAATCGACTCAAATATCCTTTTAGTTGTATCCGGATCAAGGGCAGGATAGGAACCTTGATATGTTTTTTGTATACTATCTCCAATTAACTGCTCAATTTCAGGATGAAGTGTCAGTACTCTTATACAATTATTTTCATCAACAAGATTTTTGCATATAGTTCTTCCTAAGGAAAACCTTACATATTCTGTTAAAAGCTCAACATCCTTTGTATTTACGCCGTTATCCGCTAAAGTTTCAAATATTGTTACAAGATCTCTAATTGGAACTCTCTCCTTAAGTAAGTTTTGAAGAACCTTCTGTATTTCACCTAAAGTTAATATGTTAGGTATAAGCTCTTCTACAACTGCACTATAGTTTTCTTTAAGATTATCAATTAGCATTTTAACTTCCTGTCTTCCTAAAAGCTCATAGGAATGACTTTTTATTATTTCAGTTAAATGGGTAACAAGCACTGTAGTTGGATCAACAACAGTTATTCCATTAAATTCAGCTTCTTCCTTCCTACTTTCAGGAATCCAAACCGCTGGTAGGCCAAATGTAGGTTCAACTGTCTTTATACCATCTATATTAATTCCTTCCCCTGTTGCATCTATTGCAAGATAGTGGTTACAAAATATTTCACCTTTTCCAACAGGTATGCCTTTTATTTTTATACAATACTCATTTGTTGCAAGCTGAAGGTTATCTCTAATTCTTATAGGTTGAACTATTATTCCCATTTCAATTGCACATTGACGCCTTACTCCTGCAATTCTATCAAGCAAGTCACCACCATTTGCCATATCTGCTAGAGGTATAAGGCCATAACCTATTTCTATTTCAAGAGGTTCTACATTTAAAAGATGAATAACATTTTCTGGTTCACTTTTTTCAACTTTCGTATTTTTTGTCATCGCAACTTCTTTAATAGCCTCTTTTTGTTTCTCTTCTTTTATTAAAAAGTATGATAGTCCTCCACAAAGTACTGACATAAATAAAAATGCAGCCTTTGGTAATGATGGAATAAGTGATAATAAAAATAGTATGCCCGATGAGATTGCAAGCACCTTTGGATAAGATGTTATCTGCTTTGTAAATTCCTTACCAAATGAAGTATCACTTGCTGATCTTGTAACAATAATACCAGACGCAGTTGATATAAGTAGTGCAGGTATCTGGCTTACAAGACCATCACCAACAGTTAGCAGCGCATATCTTGTCAATGCTTCCATAGCTGACATATTATGAAATAAAATCCCTATTACTATACCTCCTAAAATATTTATAACAACTATAACAATACCGGCTATAGCATCGCCTTTAACGAATTTACTTGCTCCATCCATTGCTCCATAAAAGTCAGCTTCCAGCTGAAGCTTTTTTCTCCTGTCCTTTGCTTCTGCTTCACTTATAATTCCTGCATTAAGGTCTGCATCAATGCTCATCTGCTTCCCTGGCATTGCATCAAGTGTAAACCTTGCAGCAACTTCAGCAACTCTTCCAGCACCATTAGTTATTACAACAAATTGAATAATAACTATAATTATAAATAATATAAATCCAACAACATAGTTTCCACCTACAACAAAATTTCCAAAGGCTTCTATTATCTTTCCTCCTTGAGCTTGTCCTAAAATAAGCCTTGTAGAGGAAATGTTAAGCCCTAATCTGAAAAGGGTTGTAATAAGGAGGAGTGTCGGGAATATTGAAAACTCCAAAACTTCAGTTGTAAACATTGTAAGAAGCATTATCGTTAATGAAAAGGAAAGATTAAAAGCAAGCAATATATCAAGCATCCACGTTTTAAGTGGTATTATTATCATAAGTACTATTAAGATAACTGCAACTGCAACTATAATATCTGTGCTTTTAGAAAGATTAAATTTTTTGTCATTAGCCATTTACTTCACCCTCAATTATTTTTAATGCTGTAAATATAAGCAATAATTTCTGCAACCGCCTGATAAAGTTCATAAGGAATTACATCATCAATTTCTACCTTTGAATAAATAGTCCTTGCAAGATCCTTATTTTCAACTATAGGAACATTATTTTTTTTTGCAATTTCTTTTATTTTTTGTGCTACAAGATCACAGCCCTTTGCAACAACCCTTGGAGCTGGATCCTTTTCCCTTTCATACCTTAGTGCAACAGCAAAATGAGTAGGATTTGTAATTACAACCGTTGCTTTGGGAACCTCATGCATCATTCTTCTCATTGCAAGCTCCCTTTGCTTTTGCTTAATTCTTGACTTTATCTGAGGATCTCCTTCCATCTGTTTTAACTCTTCTTTTACTTCTTGTTTTGTCATCCTTAAATCCTTTTTATACTGCCTTTTTTGAAATATATAATCAAATATCCCGATTGCAAACAGAAAAATTACAAGTCTTACAAGCTGTGCATCAACTATGCTTTTAACAAAAGGATATATACCATTTGGATTAAGATCTGATGTTTTTAAAATGTCACTCAACTTTGTTTTTATATAACTAAAAACTACATAAGATATTATTCCAATTTTTAAAATCGATTTTATAAGTTCAAAATAAGTCCTTTTATTAAAAAATCTTTTCATTCCCTCAATAGGATTAATTCTTTCAAATTTAAATTTTAAACTCTCATTAGTTAATATCAAACCCATTTGTGAAATATTTGCTATGATACCAAGTAACATAACCGTAAATACTATTGGCATTGCAGCTAAAAAACCGTTTTTTAATCCAAATAAAACTACATTATTAAGTTTTTGAATACTTAAATCTTCCTTAGTTATATATTTAAAGCTTTGTATTAAAAAATTTCTTCCGTTTTTATAATATAATTCTCCAATAATAGATAAAAGTATTGTAACTCCAAGAAGAATAATTGCTGAATTTAAATCTATGCTCTTTGGAACTTGTCCTTTCTTTTTGGCCTCCTGCAATTTTTTTGCTGTGGGCTCTTCAGTTTTATCGTCAGATGCAAATAGCATTATAAAAGGTATGGCATTTAGTATTTTTATAAAATTACCTGACATATTTTCAAAAACTTTTACATAAATATGTAAAAGCCCCGGCAATATTGCAGATATTACTGTAATTCCAACTAAAATTTTTGCAGGAAGACTTAACATAAAAATATTAAGCTGCGGTACCGTCCTTGATAGAAGACCTAAGGTAAAATCAGTAATAAAAATCACAATAACAATAGGTGCTGCAAGCTGCATAGCAATATAAAAGCTTTTTGAAAAAATGCTAATAAGTACAGGAAAATAATTTAAGTTTATTACACTTTTGCCTATAGGAACTACTTCAAAGCTTTTTATAATTGCCGATATAATGATATGATGAAAATTAAAAGTTAAAAAAATTATTATTGCAAACCAATTAAAAAATCTTTCAAGAGGTGTAGAATTTCCCGCAGTTGATGGATCATAATATTGGGACATTGAAAAGCCTATTGTAAAATCCATAAGCTGCGCTGAAACCCTCACAGCATTAAATATTAAAGTTGCTACATAACCAATTAAAACCCCTATAAATATCTCTATTGCAACTGAAATTACAAGCTCTGTTAGAGTATGAGGTATATAAAATTCAGTAGAATTAATTGTTGGTGATATTATAAGTCCTATTGATAAAGAAAGCCCAACTTTTAAAAGTGCTGGTATTTGTCTTACTGAAAATATAGGCGAAGATACAAGCATAGAGACTATCCTTACTGTTGACAATAAATAAACTATAAAATTTTGTTCCATTAAATCACCTATCTTACAATAAGGGTTATATAACTGAACATTTCCTGAATAAATTTAACCAATGTCTTAAGCATCCATGCTCCAAATACCAGAAAAAGCACTATAGATGTCAATATCTTTGGTACAAAAGTTAAAGTCTGCTCTTGAATTTGTGTTGCAGCTTGAAAAATTCCAACCAAAAGTCCAATAACCATAGAAGCTATTAATACTGGTGCTGCAATTTTGACTGCCGTAATTATTGCTTGTTTCCCTATTGCTAACACAAAGGACTCTGTCATAAAATTCCTCCTAAATGAAACTTTGGATTAAAGCCTTAACAATAAGATGCCACCCATCTGCAAGAACGAAAAGCAGAATCTTAAAAGGAAGGGATATAGTTACCGGTGGAAGCATAAACATCCCCATAGACATTAAAATACTTGCTACCACCATGTCAATTACAATAAAAGGAACATATATCAAAAATCCCATTTGAAAAGCGGTTTTAAGCTCACTTATAACAAAAGAGGGTATTAAAATCTTAAAGGGTACTTCATACCTATCCTTTGGCTTTTCTATATTTGCAGCTGTATAAAACAAAGCTATATCCTTTTCACGGGTTTGCTTTAGCATAAAATCCTTAATCGGTTTGCTACCTATTTCAATGGCCTTATCCTGAGTAATCTCTCCTTTTAAGTATGGCTGTATAGCCTCATTATTAACCTTTGTATAAACTGGAGACATTATAAATATAGTCATAAAAAGTGCAAGTCCAATCAATATTTGATTTGGAGGAGATTGCTGTGTTGAAAGCGCATTCCTCACAAACCCAAAAACAATTATTATCCTTGTAAAAGAAGTCATCATAAGAACCATTGCAGGTATAAAAGTTAAAGAAGTTAAAAGTAATAATAGCTTTATATTATCAACATATTCCTTTGGAGTCTTTGAACTATCAACTGATAATGTAACCTTAGGTATTTGTATATTATTTGGTTCAGCATAAGCTGTTACACAAATTAGTAATGTGAACATTAAAACAAAGTATATTATTTTATTTAGCCTTCTATTCATTATTGCTCTTCCTCTTTAGAAAATTTAATTTGATTATATCACTCTTATAGGAATTATCTTTATAATTAGATATAGCATCCTTATCAAGCTCTAATAATATCTTAACTTCATTATTCGTATTTGATATAACATACACTTTATCTAATATAGATACAACTGATATAAAAACATTTTGAGAAAGGTTTGTTCTTTCATAAACTTTAATTATCCTTCCACTATTTACATTTTTTATATATTTACTTCCGAACCTGAAAACTCCATATATTAAAAAGATAATCATCGGAAGTAAAATTATAATCTTTAATGCATCTAAAGCAAAACTATAGTCCATTCAATCACCTGCAAACTATTGAATTATTATATCGTAAAAATATACATGTGTAACTACTGGATCTCCTAGAACATCGTTTATTTGTTTTAAAAGCTCATCCCTGATTTTATTAAGCCCATCCTTTTGAAAATCACTGGATTTTTTTGTTCTAAGATATGAATTTATCTTATCCCTTATTTGAGGCATAACAGCATTTATATCATTCTCTGCACCTTTTTTAGTATAACCAAGGCTAATTTTTGTTTTTAAATAAACTCTTGTATCTTCATCAGCTAAATTAACTATTATATCATCTACTGAAACAGTACTTTCTACAACTTTTTGAGGCTGATTTTTAGCCTTTAATTTAGAATAGTAGCTATATCCAAAAAATGCTGCAATGCCTACTGCAATTACTAAAAGTATTATAAGAAGAATCATAATAATCTTATTGCTCTTTTTATCGCTCATTTTTTATTCTCCTTCTCTGATGTAACTATTAGTATATTAACTCTCCTATTCTTTTGCCTTCCCTCTGCTGTTGAATTTGTATCTATGGGCTTAAATTCCCCACAGCCTACAGCCATAAATTTTGTTGGATTTAGCTTCCTTACCTCTGTAAAATACCTCACTACCTTTACAGCCCTATCTGTGGAAAGTTCCCAGTTAGTCTGATAGTATCCTCTATTTATAGGGACGTTATCTGTATGTCCTTCTACTATTACTTCATTTGGGAAACTACTTAAAAGCTCAGATATCTTTTCAAGAAGTGGAAAGCTCTCTTTTTTTATTTGTGCACTTCCAGAATCAAATAAAATCTTTTCCTGAAGCTCAATAACTACTCCTCTTGCATCTTGTTTTATACTTACTTTACCTTGTAGCTTATTAGCCTTTATAAAATTTTCTACTTGCTTGTATATTTTCTCTGTTTCATTTATTTTTACATTATCTAAGCTTATATCCCCACTGCTATCTTTTTCTAAAGCTGGATTAGCCTCTACAGGGGTTGGAGCAATGTTACCTCCATTTACTATGTAGCCTGACGTTGCTCCAAAGGATTTTGCAAGGGACATAGCTATTGCCTTAAATTTAATATTATCAATCTGTGAAAAGGAATAAAGAAGTACGAAAAATGTTAATATTAAAGTTACCATATCTGAATATGTAGTAAGCCATTCCTGGCTTATCTGCTTTTTTTCAACTTCCTTCTTCTTACTCATTTTCAGTCACCATGCTTCCCTGCTGGTTTTCTTTAATCATCTTAAGTTTTTCTACAGGGGATAAATATGTCTTTAGCTTGTCCTCAACAATCCTTGGGTTAACTCCTGCTTGTATCGATAATATTCCCTCTAACATCATCTCCCTAATCTTTGCTTCCTTTTCACTTTTAAGCTCAAGCTTTCCTGCTAAAGGTCCAAATATAAAGTTAGCCATTACTGAACCATAGAAAGAAGTTATTATAGCTTTACTCATACCAGGCCCTAAAGCTTTTGGATCGTTTAAATTTGCAAGCATCTGAACAAGTCCTATTAAAGTTCCTATCATTCCATAGGCTGGTCCATAACCTGCCCATGATTTTAATATATTTATTCCTTCTGAATGCCTTCTTTGCATTTCATAAGTTTCAAGCTCCAATATTTCTCTTATAGTTTCAGGTTCTATTCCATCAACTACCATTTGAATTCCATTTTTCAAGAAATCATCATCTATATTTTGAATTTCATCCTCAAGGGATAACAATCCTTCTCTTCTTGCCTTTTTTGACAACTCAACAAACTTATTAATAATTTCTAATTGTGGTATGCTTTTATCAAAGAATGCATTTTTTATCATGGCTGGAAGCTTTTTAACAGCTTCCAGCGGATATGCAATAAGTATTGTAAAAAAGGAACCTCCAACAGTTATAAAAATCGAAGGCAAATCCCAAAACAGTTTAAGACCGCTTAATGTTATCTTTCCATTATTCATAGCCATACCAATTAATATAACAATAAACCCAAGCCCTAGTCCTATTGTTGTTGATATGTCCTTTTTCTTCATTTTATTACCTCCGGATTGCCTATTGTATATCTTCTTTTAAATTCTACTATCCTATTTATTATTTCCTCCGGAGTTTCCATTACAACAAACTTCTTTCCAGTTGTAAGAGTAATTACCGTATCCGGAGTAACTTCTATTTTCTCAATCAAATCATTATTTAAATAAAATATTTTGTGATTAAAACCTGTAAGCATAATCATAAATTATAACCTCTTTATCTCTTTAAATTAAGCAGTTCCTGGAGCATCTCATCTGAGGTAGTAATTGTTCTTGAATTTGCCTGAAAGGCTCTGCTTGTTATTATCATTTCAGTAAATTCATTTGCAAGATCAACATTGGACATTTCAAGCAGCCCTTGCTGTATGTTGCCATAGCCTGATGATGTTGCAGTACCAAATTCGGCAGCTCCTGAGTTTGATGATTCTTTATATGAATTTCCACCAAGTTTTGTTAAACCAGCAGGATTCTGAAAATTAGCAAGTGTTATTATACCTACTTCTACTGTTTTATCCCCATAAATCGCCTTAATCTTGCCATCCTGATCTATACTAAAACTTGTCAATTTAGAATCAACTCCATCAACAGACGCTTCAAGAGGAATTCTTATATTATCCAAACTAGAAATAGGATTTGGAACTGTTATAGCAGCTGACGAACTTAGATTTGGAGGACTTGCTGTAATATTACTTGCTGTAAGCCCCATTACATGATAACCTTCTGATGTTACTAGATATCCATTCTTATCTATTGAAAAAGAACCATCTCTCGTATACCTTGTCTCATTTCCATCAGAAATTACAAAAAAGCCATTTCCTTCAATAGCAAGGTCTGTTGATCTGCCAGTTGACTGAAGTGCACCCTGATTCATATTTGTATCAACTGCTGCTATTGCAACGCCAAGTCCTACCTGCTTTGGATTTATTCCACCTTTTCCACTAGCTGAATCACTTGCACCTTGAAGAGTTTGATTTAACATATCTTTAAATGTTACCCTTGCACCTTTAAAAGCAGTTGTATTAACATTAGCAATATTGTTTCCTATAACATCAAGCTTTGTCTGCTGATTTCTCATTCCACTTACACCTGAAAAAAGTGATCTTAACATATTAACCCTCCTAAATATTTAATTTGCCGCTTCAGTCGTTCCACGGCAGGGCCTCCCATAAAGGGTCCAGCCTATAAAATCATTGCGCTATCAATGTTTGTAAATACATTTTCTTTAATATTATCATTATCAACAGCTGTAATTATGGTATTATTTCTTATACTTGTTATAAAAGCAATGTTATTATATAAAATTAATGCATCCTTCCCACCTTTACTTTTAATTTTTTCAACTGCTGATTTTAAATTTTCTATATCTTTTTCTGTAAGGTTTATATTTCTATCTCTAAGCCTGTCCATTGCATGAGCAGAAAATTTTAATTCCTTATTAACTTCAACTTTTTCAAGAATCTTTGAAAACTCTATTGCTTTATTAATTTTTTTATTAATATCATAACTATTGATGTTATTATTTTCTATTCTATTTATCACTTTCTGCATCACCTACACCTACAACATCATCAATGCTATATTGGTTACTATCAGTTATAAGATATATATTGTCATTTCCTATTTTAACTGATTTTACAATTTCATTTACCGTTGTTGCGTTTCCACTGCTATCATAAGTTGAAAATTCAACATTTTTGCCAATAAGCATTGCACCTTCTGTAAATTTTTGAAGTAGCAACATTTTTTCAAAATTAGAATTTAAATTCTGCATCTGTTCAAGTGCTGTAAACTGTGCAAGCTGCGATATGTATTCTGTGTTATCTGTTGCATTCAATGGATCCTGGTTTGAAAGTTCTACTGTTAAAATTTTTAAGAATGCATCTTTATCGACAATGTTATTAGTTACAGTTCTTGTAGTACTTACATTTGAACTTACACTACTAACTTCCATACTAATAACCTCCTATACCAATATACTAAAACCCTCCTGAGACATTTCTTTTTTATCTTCCTGCTGAAATTCAATAAATTTATCAGAATTTCTTTTATCATGAGAAAAATTTTTATTCTGATGATTTGCATAGCTATCATCGCTTGCAACACTAACTGAAATATTATTTAAATTAATGTTATTATTTTTAAGATCATTTTTTAACGTTTCTATTTGATTAATAATCATATTTGCAACTTCTTTTTTATCAGTGATTATATTTCCGTTAATTTCTCCTTTTTCAAGTACAACCTTTACAACTACTTCTCCAAGGTCTTCAGGTTTTAATTTTACCCTAACCTCAGTAAAACCTGGCAGCTTCAATGTCTTAAACTTTTCAACAATAACCTCAGTTATATCGCTTTCATTTTTTATAATATAAGTATTTTTGTCTAATAAGGCATCTTTATCGTCTACTTTGACTGAATTATGTAAAATTTGTGGCGACATTTTACCTTCTTCTTTAACTTCATTACTTGTTTTAAGAATAATTTTTTCATTATTTATTTCTTTTTCTTGTTTATTTTTATTTAATCCAAAATCTTTTATATCTGTATCTGTTGTTGTTGATTTAAGTAAATTATCAGAAGCATTTTTATTAATATTTTTTGTTAAACCATTTTTAGTTTTATCTTGATTTAAATCTAAGCTATTTTTATCAGTGAGTATATTTACAGTATTATTTTTATTCCCATAAGCATTTCCTTCAGCTTTTTCCTCTATAAAACTTAATAGAGTATTAATGCTATTATTTAAATCACTTTTCTTTTCATCAATGCCTAATTCCTTTAAAAACATATTAAGTTCATCAATTGCATTTACATTTACGTTTGTATTTGTATTTGCGTTTATATTTGTATCTGTATTTTCTATATTGGTCTTAGAAGCACTAATAATTAAATTAAATTCATTTTTTAAATCCAAAATACTCTCCATGTTTTTATCTTGTAACTTAAATTGATTTAAAAAAGATACTATTCCTATTTCATTTAATAAATCAGCTTGACATGAATTAGTATTTTCTACATCACTGCTTTGGTTAACTTCTGTATTTAGGCTAATTTGCTGATTTTGTTGATTTACTAAAAAAAGATTTGCAATAAGTGAGCTAAAAAGTTCACTTAATAAGTCCTCTGATATTTTAGTATCTTTTTGCAAAAAACTCTTTACATCAGAAAAGCTGTTAACTGCATTAATATCCACATCCTCACCTCCTTTCATTTCTTATATATGAAAATAATGCAAAGTCATCATTTAAACTCTGCTCTTTTTTGTTTTCATAGAAATTGAACTCTTCTTTTGCTTTTTCTTTAAGTTTTTCAAGTACCTTTCTATCAGATATAGATTTTAATAGTTCTTCCTTTGCTTTTTCCATGCTATCCTTTGCTTTTAATAAATTTTGTCTTTGAATATCTATTGAATTTTCAAGATAGCTTAAATACCTTGAATAATTAATACAGTCTATTCCTGTTTTTAACTCTCCTTTTTTCTTTTGAGCTTCATCTTTTCTTTCTATTAGCTCATTTAATCTTTTTTCTTGAATTAAATAATTTTTAAACATCTTTACAAACTCATTCTTCTTTTTTTCTTCAACTTCAATTTTGAAGTTCAGTACATTTTGAAATTTAAATTTGAATTTTTCCATTTAATCACCTATCCTATTGAGGTAATTCTCCTATATGTCTCTTCAAAAGAGGAGTATTCATTTATACCTTGTTTTAAAAATGCCTCAATGTCGCCAATTATATTTATGGATTTATCTATTTTAGAATTTGTCCCCTTTTGGTATGCACCAATATTTATAAGATCTTCTGAATCTTTGTATGTAGCCATTATATCTCTTAATTCCCCGGCTTTTAATTTCAATTTCTCATCAGCTATTTCAGGCATAAGCCTCGAGATACTTGCTAATACATCAATAGCTGGAAAATGGTTTTTATTAGCAAGTTTTCTTGATAAAACAATATGTCCATCAAGTATACCTCTTACAGCATCAGCTATTGGCTCATTTAAATCATCACCATCAACAAGAACTGTATAAAAAGCTGTAATTGATCCTTTATCGGAATTTCCTGATCGTTCCATAAGCCTTGGAAGCATTGCAAAAACTGAAGGCGTATAACCTTTTGTTGCAGGAGGCTCCCCAACTGTAAGACCAACTTCTCTTTGTGCCATAGCAAACCTTGTTACAGAATCCATCATAAGCATTACTTTAAGTCCTTTATCCCTAAAATATTCAGCAACAGCAGTAGCTGTAAATGCCCCTTTAAGCCTTAAAAGTGGAGGTTGATCTGAAGTTGCAACAATTACAACAGATTTTTTAAGCCCTTCTTCTCCTAAATCCTTTTCTATAAATTCTCTGACTTCTCTTCCCCTTTCACCAATAAGACCAATGACGTTAACATCTGCATCACTATATCTTGCTATCATTCCAAGAAGTGTACTTTTACCAACACCACTTCCTGCGAATATTCCAATCCTTTGGCCAATACCACAAGTTAAAAAACCGTCAATAGCTCTAATTCCTGTTGACATTATAGTATCAATTCTTTTCCTTAAAAGAGGATTGGGTGGATCATTATCCAATGGATATTCACTATCATATTCAAATACATCATCCTTCATAGGTCTTCCAAGTCCGTCAAGAACTTTACCTAAAAGTTTACTTCCTGTCTTAACACTTAAAACCTTCCCAGTTGCTTCAACAGGGCAGCCTGCTGCAACTCCCGATAAATCTCCTAAAGGCATCAAAATTATAACATTATCTCTAAAACCTACAACTTCTGCTAAAACTTCTTTAGATGCAGTATGTATCTTGCAAAGCTCCCCAACAAAAGATTGAATTCCTTCAACCTCAATAGTTAGCCCAACAACTTTTTTTACCTTTCCTGTTAGCTTTATTGTATTTATGTTTTTTAATTTATTTGATATTTTATTAAAATCAATGCTAATCATACTTTCCCTCATACAGATTTTTTAAAATGATGTCAAGTTGTACATCAATCCTTCCATCTAAAAATCCAGAAGGAGTTTCTGCAGTCATGCTTCCCTGCTCAATCTGAGGATCAGCTAAAACAATAATATTATTATGATCTTCTACATAAATTCCAAGCTCTTCTTTACGGCTCTTTATTACATTAAAATCTAATGGGTTTACCCTTAGTATTATCTGCTTTTTATCAATAGCTTTTGATATTAAGGATTCTGCTATTTTATATACAGCATCAGTATTAATTGCTAACTCAGATTTTATAACATGTTTTGCAATATCAACAGCAAGATTTATTATATCCTTTTCAAACTTTTTAATATAATTTTTTCCTTCCTCATGACAGCTTTTAAGAAAAGCTATGCCATCTTCCCTCATATTTTCACATTCTCTATTTGCTTCATTAACTCCATACTCATATCCTTGGCTGTAGCCATCTTTATATCCATCTTGGTATCCATTTTCTCTTGCTTCTTTAATTATTTCTTCATATTTTATTTTTGCTGACTCTATAATATTTTTTGCCTCTTTTTGGGCTTCATCTAATATTTTATTTTTCTCTAAATTTATTTCCTCAAGTATAACCTTTTCAATTTCTTCAATTTTAAAACTATTATCGTTATTGTTTATCTTAATTTGTTCATAAATAGTTTCTATAACAGGTGGTGTTATAAGAACATCATTAATTGTTTCTGTTGATTTAATAATTTTATACGATGATTGCATCTTCACCACCCCTTGATATTACTATCTCTCCAGCGTCATCAAGACGCCTTATAATTGCAACAATAGCCTGCTGTGCCTTTTCTACATCAACAAGCCTTACAGGTCCCATAAACTCTATATCTTCCTTTAGAGTTTGTGCTGCACGCTTTGACATATTGTTATATATAACCTGTGCAACTTCTTCTGAAGAACCTTTTATAGCAAGGGCTAAATCCTTCATATCTACTTCCCTTAAAACTCTTTGTATTGATATATTATCAAGGGTTATAATATCTTCAAATATAAACATGCTCTCTCTAATCTTTTCAGCAAGCTCAGGTTGTTCCCTATCTAGTTCTTCAAGTATGGTTTTTTCCGTCCCTCTATCTACATTATTTAAAATATCAACAAGAGCTGGAACCCCTCCAATTGTTGCAATATCTGCTCTTATAACATTAGACAATTTTTTCTCAAGTATTTCTTCAACTTCCTCTATAACAATTGGTGAAGTATTACTCATAGTTGCAATTCTCTTTGCTACATCAACCTGAAGTTCCTCTGGAAGCCCTGAGATTATTTGTGCAGCTTTATCAGATTGAAGATAGCATAAAATAAGTGCTATTGTTTGAGGATGCTCATTCATAATTACATTAAGAAGCTGATGAGCATCTGCTTTTCTTGCAATTCCAAAGGGCCTATACTGCTGTGTTATTTCTGTAACCTTTTCTATAATCTCCAAAGCCCTTTGAGCACCAAGAGCTCTACTTAATAGATTCTTAGCATATTCAAAACCGCCTTCAAGTATGTAGTCCTTTGCTTTATTTAAATCAACAAATTCCTTTAAAACTTCCTCTTTAACTTCCTTTTTAACTTTTGGCATATTTGCTATTTCAAATGTAATTTTCTGCAATTCATTTTCTGGCAATTTTTTTAATATTGGAGCTGATGCATCAGGCCCAAGTGTAATAAAAAGTATTGCTGCTTTTTGAACACCTGTTAGTTTTTCCCTTGCCATATCATCACCTCTCGTCCTCTGAAAGCCAAGTCTTTATAACTTCAACTACTTGGTCTGGTTTCTTACTTGCATATTGTTTAATCTCCTTTTCAATGTCCATTCTATCTTCTTCCTCTTCTAATACAGGTTCATATATTGGTGGTTGCTTTTTAATTACATCATCTCCAACCACAACATCTATTATTGGCTTAGGTTGTAAATCTTCATCTTTTTTGCTTTTTTTCAACTTCCTTGTAATGAATATTATTAATGCTATAAGTAGTATCCCTGCTCCAGAAGCCATTCCTATAGTTGTATAAAGCTTTATTTTCTTTTCTCTTGCCTCTTGCTCCTGCATTAGCTTTAGCTGTTCTTCTTGTTTTTCTTTTAAATCATTATTAAAGGGCATAGCCTCAATACTTATTTGGTCTCCTCTTTTTTCATCATAACCTGTAGCTGCTGCAACAATATTCTTAATCTGATTTCTTTCTGTATTATTAATATTTCCATCAATTAGAACAGAAACTGTCATACGCCTAACTTCACCAGGTGCTTTTATTGTTTTTTCTTCAGTCTGACCTATTTCATAATTAGTTGTTTCTTCTTCCCTATTAGTACTTGATGATTGATTTGTTGTACTATTTGTAGTATTTGTCATAAAGTTATCAATTGGGCTTGTTCCACTATTATTACCTGTCGAATCATTTGAAGTCTCTTTTATTTTTGATTGACTTCTTATTATTGAATCTTTATCATATTTAATTGTTGTTACCTGCTTTGAATCAAAATCAAGATCAGCATTTACCTTTACAGAAACTTTGTCATATCCGAAAACATCACCAAGTATTTTTTTAAGATCATTTTGGAGGCTGCTTTCAAACTGTTTTTCAATATCCCTTTGCTTAAATGCTGAAACCGTACCAGAATTTACATCATCAAATATATTTTCACTTAAAAGGTTCATATTGCTATCAATTACTTCAACATTTTCTTTAGGAAGATTTTTAACACTACCTGATACTAAAGCAATTATTGCTTTAACCTGAGCCTGTGATAGAGTACTTGTCCCTTTAAGTTTTAAAGCAACAGAAGCCCTTGCATTTTCACTTTCCCTTGCAAACACAGTATCATCTGGAAGAACAAGCATAACTCTTGCCTTTTCAACTTCATCAAAGCTCATTATTGTCTTTGCAAGTTCGTCCTGTAATGCTCTTTGATACATTACCTTAGCCTCAGTATCTGTAACTCCAAATTTACTTTCATCAAATAGCGCCCATCCCTTACCATTTGATGGTAAATATCCATCAGAGAGTACTGAAATTCTAAGTTCATCAACCTTGTCCTTTGGTACAAGTATTGTATTCCCTTCTACTTTATATGAAATTTTATCGCTCTTTAATTTTTCAATTATTTTTGAAGCATCTTGAGCATCAACATCTGTAAAAAGTGTAGAATATGTAACTCTATTAAAATATGTAAAAAGCAATATTAAAGAAAATATGATTCCAAAAGCAGTTATTGTTATTAATATTTTTTTGTTTACACTAAGATTGTTCCATTTTTCCTTGAGCTTATTAAAAATATCCTGTATTTTATTCATTTCCTGCACTCCTTAGGGCTATATCTGCATTTTCATAATTTCCTGATATGCATCTACAAGTTTATTTCTTAGTTGAACAGTAAGCTCTAAAGCAAGCTTTGCCTCTTCCGTTGCAATCATAACCTCATGTAAATCCTTTACATCCCCTTTAATCATATCAATCGTTGCATTTTCAGCATTAATTTGAATATCATTTACTTTATCTAAATAATTTTTTAAATAATCTTCGAAGCCTAAATTGTTATTCTGATTTTTACTTTGTATTTCTGGAATACTGTATGTAGAAATTGCATCAATCCTCATATAATCTACCTTCCTATCTCTAAAGCTTTAAGTGCCATCTGCTTTTCAGAATTAATCGCTGTAACATTTGCCTCATAAGCTCTTGATGAAGCTATAAGATCAACCATTTCATTTAAAATATCAACATTTGGCATAGTAACATATCCATTACTATCTGCATCTGGATGAGATGGATCATAGACTTTTTTTAATGGACTTTGATCATCAGTTATTTTCCCAACTTTAACACCATTCATCTTATCTTCATATCTTCCTGTTTTTTTGTTTATTTCTCTTGATAGGTTTTCTTCAAAGGAAACAACTTTTCTTCTATATGGCTCACCAGTTGAAGTTCTTGTAGTTTCAGCATTAGCAATGTTGTTAGCTACAAGATCCATTCTTAACCTTTCAGCTGAAAGACCACTTGCACTTATTCTAAAAGCTGAAAAAATATTCATTATTATTTCCCCCCATCATTTAATAACAAGTCTTCTCATTGAAATTCGTGAATTAGCTTGGTTTATAAGAGCATTATATAAAATAGTATTTGTTGCAAGGTTTACCATCTCATTATCAATGTCAACGTTATTTCCATCTGTTCTCATTGATGTGCTTTTGTCTTTTACAACATCATAATTTAGATTTGACAGACTATTTCCTTTTTTAATATGTTTTTCGTTTGTAGTAGCAAGATCAATACTCCTATTTTCAAGAGCATCATTTAATTTATCTTCAAACACTACCCTACTTGCTTTAAAACCCTTTGTATTTACATTTGCTATATTGTTTGCTATAACCCTTCCTCTTTCAGAAGATGCATCTAGACTTTTTTTTAGCAAGCTATATGATATTTCATCAATTTTCTCCACCATAACACATATCTCCTTATAAATAGTAATTTTTTCTACCTAAATACTAATTTATTACATAAATATCTATATGTCAATAATTTTACATTAATTTTAATATTTATCTCTTTGCTATTTTAATATTTTTTTTTATAATATTTATATTTATATTAAAATATAACTAACTGTTTTATAAAATAAAAAACCCAAGCTTTCAGCTTGAGCCATACTAAATTATATTTATTCTTTTATTTTTTTATATGCCTCCTCAAATGTTTCTTTTAAATCCTCAGCAAAATTAAGAACCTCTTGAGCAATATCCTTGTCTTTCTTTATGTTTGCCTCAACAAGCCGTCTATACATATAATCATATAATGCCATTAATGATTTTGAAATTTCTCCTCCAACTTCCATATTAAGTGTTGACATAAACTCTAATATTATATTTTGTGCTTTTATAAAGTTAGTGTTTGATTTGGATATATTTTTTTCTTCTAATCCGATTATACCCTGTTTTATAAATCTTACAAGGCCATCATAAAGCATTAACAAAAGCTTTTCCTTCGATGCTGTGTTCACACTATTCTGCTGATAAATATTTAAAGCATTCGAACCTTTTAGCATATAACCCTCCCCTAACCTTTCATATCAATAATATTTCCAGTTTCATTTTTTATTGATTCAAAAAGTGAATCAATATCATCTATTTCTACTTCAATTAATTCTTTATCTTCACTATCTTTTATTTTTAATATTATTTTATCTTCATTTATTTTATATTGAAATTTTAAATTATATTTAGAAAGAAAAAAACCAAACTGCCTTGCAGCTTTTTCCTGTTTCTCCTTATTAAACCTTTCCTCTTTTTTTCTATTTTCTCTTTGTATCTGAGAACCTTTTATCTGATGAACAATCCTGTCTATAACTTTATATTCAATTTGCTTAATCGTTATTGGTTCAATCTTATCAAGCGTAATTGGATTAATAGGCATATAACCTACCTCTTTTCATCTACAAAAATTCCACAGACTTCCCAGAGCTTTGCAACCATATCAAGTATCTTTTCAGGTGGAATCTCTTTTAAAACTTCACCTGTTTCATCATCAATTATTTTTACCATAACATCCTTTGTTCTTTCATGAATCTGGAACTGTAAATGTGTATTATTTTTAAAAAGAACTTTGTTAGCTTTATCTACTGCTGATTGGAGCTCTCTTTTATTTATTATCTTTTCAGAATCAACTTCTGTATCAATATTTTGATTGTTATTCAAGCTACTCATATTTTGCATGTTAAGTACCTGGTTAGAATCAGTTACCGAAATATTGATATTTGAAGAGATTTTTGCTAAATTCATACCATCACCCCTAATTTTTTCTAATCTAAGTATCGGTAAACTAATTTTTATCTTTAGGGATGATACAAAATTTTAATTGATTTAAATTTATTATAATTCATTGCTCTATTTAAACCATCCATCGTTGCTTATAATAACAGATAATTTATGTTATTTTAGTTTTAAAAATTAATCTTAAATATTCCTTAAAACTTCACAAATCTTTTTAATTTCTTCCTTTTTTAATGAAACTGAACTTGGTAGATTAATTCCCTTTAAACTTACTTCATCTGTAATACTTAAATCTCCACATCTACAATTTTTATAGGGTGGCATTGTGTGAACAGGAATAAAGAATGGTCTTGTTTCAATTCCTTCTTCGAACATTATTTTTATAAGTTCATCCCTTGAAACAGGAAAACCATCTTCAATCAAAATTGAATATAACCAAAATACATTCCTGGTTTGTGATTTTTCAATTGGTAAAGTAATATTTTCAATACCTTTAAGAAGTTCATAATAAAAAGATGCATTCTCTCTTTTAATTTTTATATATTCTTCAATATTTTCAAGCTGTGCACATCCCATAGCTGCCAAAATATTAGGCATTCTAAAGTTAAATCCTATATCTGTATGATAAAATCCTTTATTCTCCAATGTTACTTTAGATTGTGTTGATAAAAATTTAGCCTTCTTACCTAATTGCTCATCATTGGTTACAAGCATTCCACCTGCACCTGTTGTTATAAGTTTATTACCATTAAAGCTAAAGCATCCAATATGTCCAATAGTTCCAGTATGTTTTCCTTTATATATTGAGCCTAAGCTTTCTGTTGCATCCTCTATAACATACAAATTATATTTATTTGCAATCTCCATAACCTTGTCCATATCAACAATATTACCGTAGATATGAACCGGTAATATTGCCTTTGTTTTTGGTGTTATAAGTTCTTCTATCTTGTCTGCGTCCATAACGAATGTATCTCTGCATATATCTACAAAAACAGGTTCTGCACCTACATACTTTACTGCATTAACAGGTGCAATAAATGTCATAGATGGAACTATAACCTCATCACCTTCACCAATTCCAAGAACCTCTAAAGCTAAATGAAGTGCTGAAGTACCATTTACAGTTACAACAGCACTTTTAGAACCAACGAACTTTGCAAAATCTCTTTCAAACTTATCTACATAGCTTCCAACAGAAGATACCCAATTTGTATCTAAACATTCCTTTATATATTTCCATTCATTTCCCTTTATCTCTGGCACGCAAAGAGGAATCAATTTATTCATCTCCCTTTTAATTTTTTAAACATTATATATATTCGTCTTATATAAATGCAAATTATTTTTTAACCACTCAATTGTTTCTTTTAATCCTTCCTCTAAAGTATACCTTGGCATCCAACCTGTTAACTCCTTTATCTTTGTATTATCAGCCCAAAGCCTATTAACTTCGCTTTTTTCTGGTCTTATTCTTTCTTCATCACATACAATCTCAACTTTTCTTCCAATTATATTAATTATTTTCTTCACTAAATCTCCAATTGAAATCTCATAGTTTGAACCTGCATTAATAACCTCACCAATTGTATTTTCACATTCTGCAACCTTTATAAATGCCTCAACTGTATCCTTTACATAATTAAAATCCCTTGTTGGTGTTAAGCTTCCCAGCTTAATTTTACTGGCACCAGATAATATTTGAGTTATTATGGTTGGAATAACTGCCCTTGCAGATTGTCTTGGACCATAAGTGTTAAATGGTCTTAATGTTACAACAGGTAAATTATAACTCCTATAATAACTTTCAGCTATTTTATCTGCACTAATTTTTGATGCAGAATATGGAGATTGCCCCTGAAGAGGATGTTTTTCATCAATTGGTACATATAGTGCTGTACCATAGGTTTCTGAAGTGGATGTATGAACCACTTTCTGTACATCATATTCTCTACAAGCTTCTAATACATTAGTTGTTCCTTCTACATTAGTTTTTATGTATGCCATAGGGGATACATAAGAATACGGTATCGCAATAAGTGCAGCAAGATGAAAAACTACCTCTTGCCCATTAATTATCTTTTTCATACCGTCATATTCCCTTATATCTCCCAAAACCACATTTATATTGTCTTTTACATTTTTATCAAAGGTTTCAATCCAACCCCAATTATTAAAGGAATTATATTGTACAAGAGCTGTTACATCAGCCCCTAATTCAACTAATCTTTCTGTTAAATGGCTGCCTATAAACCCTTCTGCTCCTGTTATTAAAACTTTTTTGCCCTTTAAGTCCATCTATATCTTCTCCTTTATACCTTTGTTTTTATAATCTTAGCAGGAACTCCAACAGCGACTTTATTATCACCAATATTATCAATCACTACAGCCCCTGCACCAATGGTAGTATTTTCACCAATATTGATACTATGTATAACTGTTGCACCAATACCTATATGTACATTATTACCAATTTTACAATTACCTCCTAATTTTGCACCAGGGGATATATGACAATTATCTCCAATAATACAATCGTGTTCTATTATAGAAGATGTATTTATTATTGAATTTTTGCCTACATAAGCATTAGCATTAACAACTGCATTTGCCATTATGCAAACTCCTTCTTCAATTGAAGCATAAGGTGAAACTATTGAATTTTTATGTATAAGTGTTGGAACTTTAAATCCTATTTGTTTAAGCTTTTTATATAATTCATATCTAAATGCTAAATTATCTATTGAACCAAGCGAAACAAAGGCATATTCTACGCCTTTGTTAAATAAATCCTGCAAAACTTCATCATCACCTATTATAGGTATTCCAAGCAAATTACCACATATATTTGATTTATCTGTAATTCCTACTATTTCAAACTCTTCAATACTTTTTATAATGTCTATAATAACCTTACAATGCCCACCTGCGCCTACTAAAACAATTTTTTTCATAATACTCACCATATTAAAAAGTTAATTTTTTTTCTAAAAGCCTTTTATCCAACTTTATACTTTTTAACTTTTCAACAATTTTTATACTTGTTGTACCATCCCCAAAAATGTTGTTAACATAATCAAGATTCTTTTTAAATTTATCGTCATAAAGTGCAATATTAATTGCATTTTGTATTTCTATAACTGAATAATTGCAATCTATCACATTACCGCATCTTAATCTACCCTTTTGTCTATTTCCTATATTAATAACAGGTTTTTTAAATATAGGTGTTTCTATAATACCACTTGATGAATTACCTATTACTAAATCACAATTTTTAATTAAGCTTAAATATTTTTTTTGACCTAAGCTATGAAAAATATATGCATTTCTTTGATTTTTAACAAACTCATTTATTTTATCTATAATTATTTTGCTTCCAAAATCAGCATTAGGATATGTAAATATATAATTAGCATCAAACTTTTGTATTGTTTTTAGTAAATTATCTATTTGCTCTACTGTATTTTCTACTTCAAGTGTTACAGGATGATATGTTATTAGAAATGTTAACTTATCTAAATTAACATTTAATTCCTCTTCTAACTCACTTTTATCTAACAATTCCATCCTCATAATATTTTCTATTCCTGCTTGCCCAACATTAAATACTCTCCACTCTTCTTCACCCATTTTTATTATTCTTTCTCTATAATATTCAGCCCCTGCAAAATGAATATGTGCCATCTTTGTTATTGCATGCCTTATTTGCTCATCGACAGCACCTTCTGTTGATTCCCCTCCATTCATGTGAGCAATAGGAATGTTCATCATCATTGCACAAGTTGCTGCTATAAAAGTTTCATACCTATCACCAAGTATTAATAAAATATCTGGTTTTAATCTATCAAAAGCTTGTGCCATTTGTATAAGTTCTAATCCCATTGACTTTACTATAGCACTCTTATTTTTAGAACTTATAAGCATATCTATCTCTTCATCAATTTTAAACCCATCTTTTTTTATTTGCTCAACTGTATATCCATACTCTGGACAAAGATGATTTCCTGTAACTATAAGTTGAAGTTCTAAATCTTTATCTTCCTGTATCCTCTTCATAGTCCAGTATAATAATCCATATTCTGACCTTGTTCCTGTTACAACAAGTATTTTTCGCATAAGCTCACCTACTTAATCATATCAAATGTAATTACTTCATCCTTTTGGATATTTTTAATTGCTATTTTACCTAATATCATATCTATATATACAGGACTTAATCCCTTTTCTGGCCTTTTAAATGTCAAGTTTTCAAGGCTCAATTTTTCTCCAGCTTCAATTTCTCTTTTTGCAACTATGGATTTTCTTGCTGAAAACCTTGTATTTTCCTCATTTATATTACATCTTTTTATTCCGTCTCCCATTGCTTTTTCAATATTTCTTATACTTCGTACCATATTTTTTAACTCTTTAGGATTTAATGATGCCCTGTGATCTGGTCCTTCCATATCTTTATCAAGTGTAAAGTGTTTTTCAATAACTACTGCACCCAAAGAAGCTGCAGCAATAGGAACTTCTATTCCTATTGTGTGGTCTGAATATCCAACAGGTAATTTAAAAGCATCCTTTAATGTAACCATTGCTTTTAAATTAACATCTTCATAGTCTGTCGGATAATTTGATGTACAATGTAATAAAATTATTTTATCATTTCCTTCTTGCTTTATTGAATTAACAGCACATTCAACCTCTGCTAAATTCGCCATACCTGTTGAAATTATCATAGGTTTATTAAGTTTTGCTATATATCTTAAAAGTGGAATGTTTGTCAAATCCCCTGAACTTATTTTATATAAATCTAAACTTAGTTTTTCTAATAAATCAACACTTTCAAAATCAAATGGAGTAGAAATAAAGATTAATTCCTTTTCTTCTGCATATTTTTTTAAAATAACATGGTCTTCAAATGATAGTTCAAATTTTTTTAGCATTTCATATTGTGTACCTCTTCCAGTGGTATTTACTTGATAATTTGCCTTAGGTGCATCCTTTGTAACTAGGTTTTCTGCCTTAAATGTTTGAAATTTAACTGCATCAGCACCTGCTTCCTTTGCAACATCAATTAATTTTTTTGCTATTTCTAAACTTCCATTATGATTAACTCCTGCTTCTGCAATAACAAAACATTTATTTTGGTTAAATAATCTTTCCATAGTTATCTGCTCCTTGCTTTAATATAAACTCAGCAAATTTAAAATCAATTTCATCATCAATGTCTACTGATGAAATTTTATCCATAATTATAGGAACTGTATTATCTGTGTACCAATTCTTATTTTTTAATATTATTCCAACTTTCGCTATATAAATTGCTCCATTTAACCTATAAACAATAGGCAAATCCTGCCGCCTTGCATAAAACTTGTTATCATTTAAGTAATCAACCATTTTCCCATTCTTTATAACCTTCATCCAATAGGGATTAACTTCACTTTCACACACACTAACAGCAGAATCTGCATCTTTATTATACATCTCTAAAATTGCCTCATCTATTTGCTTTGAATTTCTTAAAGGTGATGTACATTGAAGGCACATCACATAGTCAAAATTATAGTTTTCATCATTTAATAAATAATTTATAGCATGAATTATTGGTTCAATTCCGGGGGTATCATCCTGTGCAAGTTCCTTTGGTCTAAAAAAAGGGACTTCTGCACCAAAAGACTTAGAAATCTCTGCTATTTCTAAGTCTTCAGTTGAAACAATAACTCTATCTACATATTTACTTTTTAAAGCTTCTTCTATTGTATATGCGATAAGCGGTTTTCCATTTAAATTTTTTATATTTTTTCTTGGAATTCCTTTTGATCCACCTCTTGCTGGTATAATTGCTACAACACATTTATTTCCTATCATAAAATCATCCTTCTTTTTCCACTGATATTAATTTATATATATCCTCATTGATTTTGTTGTAATCTTCAAGCCTTCCTATATCCATCCAATAATCATTTATTTCATAATATCCAACCTTCATATCTTTTTCTATACAGCTATTTATTAGATCTGTTATTTCAAAATAGGAGTCCTCAGGAATAAAATCAATCACAGCCGGCGATAAACAATAGATCCCCCCATTTATTAAAAATTCAACATTTGGTTTTTCTTTTAACGCTTTTATTCTATTATTATCTACATCAATAACTCCATATGGTACTTCAAATAAATATTTTCTTACTCCAACTGTTATATCAAAACTATTTTCTTTGTGGTACTTCATCATTGAATCAACATTTAAATTAGTAAATATATCTCCATTAATAACAAAAAAATCATCATCAATAAATTCTCTGCATAATTTTATTCCTCCAGCAGTACCTAAACGTTTTTTTTCTTTAACATAGTTTATTCTTACACCATAAGCTATCCCATCTTGAAAATAATTTTCAATTATTTCCGACTTATAATTTAAAGATAATAAAAATTTATTATACCCATACTGTTTGAAATTGTTTATTATATGAAAAAGAAGAGGATCATTGCCTACCTTTAACATTGGTTTTGGAACTTCTTTTGTAAGATCCTTAAGTCTTGTACCTAATCCTCCTGCCATAATAACAACTATATTTTTTTTCCCAACAGGAAGGAGAATATCATTAATAGTTATTAAATCAATAACTATATTATTTTCATCTACAATAGGAATATCTTTAACAGCCTTTTTAATAAATAAATCTTTAATTTCGCTTCTTGTCATATTTGAATTTGCTGCTATGGGGTTATAGTGTGCTATTTTTTCTACAGATTCATCTAAAGATATTCCATTTAAAATTCCACGTCTAATATCTCCATCAGTTATTGTTGCAAGGAGCTTTTTTTCATCATCAACCAATAAGACTATACCTTTGGCTCCTAAATCTAATTTTTTTAATGCATCCTTAATTGAATCATTCTTATAAACAAGTAATTTATCTATGTTGTTTTTCATTTTTATCAGTCCTTTAAAAAAACTTTCATTTTATTTATCGTATTAAAATATTCATTCTTTATCTTTTATATGTTACTCAAAGTTCTATTTATAATATCGTAAAATATTTCAACCTGAGGCATAAGCTCAAATTCAACAACATCAGCAACATATAATAAATCCAAGTTATTATATCCATCAATATATTTTTGTATTTTTTCCTGTATTTGTTTTAAATCAAGCTTTTCACCAATAATTCTAGAAGCATAAACTGAAACTTCTAAAACCCAGTTAAATCCTTCTAAAATATTTTTAAAATATGTTTCTATATCAATTAAGTTCCTTTCTGAAATATTGATTACCATTTTGTTCATCCCACTATAAAGCTTTTCACAATAGCCTACAGCTTCAGATAGTATTTCTATATTTTCATTTTGATTCATTAATCAATTCCTCCAGCTTTTTTATTATTTCTTCTATATGCGGCAGTGCATATTCTATGCAAGAATTTATATTTTCATATAATACCTTCCCTTTTTCAGCTACAAACTTAATATGCTCAACTTCATCGTTGAAATTGCCAATCTTTTTATCATAAAAGGCAATATCTATTTCTTTTATTATAGGTGCAAATAATGTATTAATAAGTAAAAACTCTCTCTGCTTCTTATTAAATTTTTCATCGATATAATCTAATTTTTTTAGACTTTTTCTATAGCTTTTATAATCGTTATAATATTTATAAAGTAAATTTTTATTTTCAAATACTGCTTCTTCTGCCATTTTCTTTGCCTTTATTAATTCATTTAGGTTTTCTTTTAAATTTTTTATGACCAAAGCAATATCTTCATTTCTTTTTTTATATTGTTTTATGTAGCTTTTATCAATCTTATTGTCTTTAAACTGTTCAATAACTTCACTAAGCTTCATAACCTTTGTTCCTTCAATATTAGCGCCGCCTTCAGTGGCATTAATATATGTCCTGTCATCAAAATGTTTAATAAATTCCTCAAAACTTTTTCTAAAAGAATCTAATCCATAGGATGTTGGTACTTCATTTCCATATATATCCTTTACAAAAAGATCATATTTATCAGGCTGTATTTTTTCTCCTTCTATAGTAGCATTCTTTGCATGGATTTGATTGTTAGTATATGCCAAATCCTGTCCAATAAATATTATAGGATTGCATCCTAAATAGTGAGCAATTGCAGTACATGAATGAGCTACAGAACCGCCTTGATATAATAAGTCCGTTTTAAAATCTCCTAATTTACAGCTTATTTGATAAAATGTTGGAGAAGAAAAATATATTTTTTTACCTTTATATTCTTTTATTATATTTTTATTTGCCCCTTCGCTGTAAAATAGTGGTGTATCATAATTTAATGCTTCCTTTGATACTTTATACATTGCTTCACTTCCATCTATTACACATGCAAAATCGCATTTTATACCTTCTCTTTGCAATGTACTTAATGTTCTTATTCCTGTTATAATAATAAAATTATCTTCATTGCCTTTAAGTAAATTAATATTTTTTTCTAAAGAAGGCCCTGCTGATACAATTATAGCAGGTTTATCTTTATAAACATTTTTATATTCATCAAGTTTTTCATCAATAAGGACTGATGGAAGATTGTATATGTAATTTTCAAACCAATCCTTTGAAAACACTATCCTTGTATTTTCATTTATTGTTTTATCCATTACATAGTCCTTTATCATCTCTTTCAAATTGTAAACATCATTTGGAAATACCAAATCGTAATTTGAAAAAATAATAAATTCAATAAATCTTTTATCTATTGAATTTTTAAGTTCATTTTTGAAACTATTACTGTCCAAAGACAATACTTTAATGTTTAAATTAGTTTTTGATATATTCTCTTCTAAAATTTCTTTTAATTCTTTTGTTGGTTCTATAAAAATAATATCTCTTTCTTTAAATTCATCAATATATTCATAAATCCACTTTCCACCTGATGAACCAAAAATAATTATTTTATAGTTTTTATTTACGGGTAAAAACTTATTTCTGAAATTCTCAATTTCCCTTCTCATATTATACTTACTGCCTAAATAGATACTTCTATCTTTATAATTTATTTTAATCACTTCTATATTGTCAAAACTATTTTCTATTACCATTTTTTACCCCTTTCTTAAAAAAAGAACCAAGAATATCTTGGTTCTTTTTAAAACTATCTTAATAACTGAAGAACTTGCTGTGGAAGCTGATTTGCCTGAGCAAGCATAGCCTGTGCAGCCTGCTGGAGAATGCTGTTCTTTGAGTAAGCCATCATTTCCTTAGCCATATCAACATCTCTGATTCTGCTTTCAGCAGCCTGTAAGTTTTCAGATGAAGTATTCAAGTTAGCTATTGTATGTTCAAGCCTGTTCTGATATGATCCGAGCTTTGCTCTTTCACTTGATACTTTATTAATAGCTGCATTTATTTTATCAATTTGTCCAGTAATGCTAGCTGCACTTGTTGTTACATCTATTCCATCAACACTTAAAGCTGCTGCATCCATAGTTGCAATTGCTAATGTAATAGTTTGTCCACTATTTGCACCAACCTGGAATACTACGTTACTTGCTGTACCAGTTAATAATTTCTTTGTGTTAAATTCAGTCTGGCTTGCAATCCTGTTGATTTCATTTTTTAACTGGCTGATTTCCAACTGTATCTGGCTTCTATCAGCTGAAACATTTGTATCATTAGTTGCCTGTACTGCAAGCTCTCTCATTCTTTGAAGTATTGAGTGGGTTTCATTTAAAGCACCTTCTGCTGTCTGAATAAGTGAAACTCCATCCTGAGCATTTCTTGAAGCCTGATCAAGCCCTCTGATTTGAGCTCTCATCTTTTCTGATATAGCAAGACCTGCAGCATCGTCTCCAGCCCTATTTATTCTAAGACCTGAAGAAAGCTTTTCCATTGATTTAGCTGCTGCATTAACATTGATTGACATATTTCTGTGTGCATTCATTGCATTAAGATTGTGATTGATTATCATTTGTTTTCCCTCCTTGAATTTTTAGTAAGCTTCCCTGCTTACATTTATAATTTTAATTAGTCTTATGGCCACTCGACTAATTTTTTATTAGCTTTAAAGCTCTTATCTTACACTTTATTAATCGGAATTATTTTTAATAACTTTATATAAAAAATATATTTTTTTATAATCTTTGACTTAAAATGTAAGGTTCTGACTGAATTTTATTGTATGTACTATTTACCTGATCTCTTTTAACTGCTTTATCTAAATTTTCTTTTGCAAGATTCTTTTTTGTGTTTATTAAAGATATCATTTCTTGTTCAAGTTCATATAATCCAAGACTATAAGATATTCTCTTAAATTCTTCTTGAGTATACTTAAATCTTTTTATCTTATTTATTACTTCTTCTCTTTCCTTAATTAATGATTTTAAATCATAGTTATCATTTTCTAAACATTTTATAATCTCTAATGTTTTATTTTTGTACTGATTTAAAAGTTCATTTAAATCCATAAAATTATCACCTTTAAAATAATTAAGATATTCCAAGCTGCTGATATAGCCAGCTCATCTGAGAGTTTAACTCTTCCATTGCAGTTTCAAGGCTTGAAAACTGATCATAATATTTTTCCTTATCATCAGAATATTTCTGGTTTAGCTTCTGTATTAAAATACTTTGTCTGTATATTTGATCTGGAAATGTATTCGAACCAGTTGAACCATATATACTGTAATCATTCTGCTTATTTGCCATTTTTGTAAGTATCGCTGAATTTGATGTTACTCCTGCCACTCCAACATTTTTTACTATTATGTCGTTTATTCTTTGGAATATACCTTGGTTCTTATACTTAGTATTAGAGTCCGCATCACTTGAATATTTGCAAAAAAGATTTGCAATTTTTTCACCATTCTCTTTTAATGCATTTTTTAATATTTCTTCTCCACCATCTATAAATTCAATTTTCCCTTCCTTTGTTGAATCAAGCCCAAGGGTTTTTGAATTAAAACTAATTCCTGCTCCTTCTACGGCATCGTAGAAGGCTCTTCTCATGCTTACAAGAAGATTTTGAAGATTGGTATCGTTTCTTAAAATACCCTGCTTCGCTTTTTCCTCCCATTTTTCTATGTCATCCTCTGACATTTCTTTCTTCTGGGCATCTGTAAGAGGTGAATAATCATAATCCCTCTTTTCATTTAATATAGTATATATTTTATCTACAATACTGTTATATCCGTCGATGAAATCCTTTATTTTGTTAAATACTGTATCAACATTCTGGGTTATTGTAATATCTGTACTACCTGTTCCTGTAAGATTATAGGTAACATTATTAATTGTGAAACTATTATTGCTTTGGGTTATTGTTGTTGCAGTTCCTCCTGGTGAAGTTATTGTAACTTTTGCATCCTGCCCTTGGGAAGCTGATCCATATACATTTCCAGATAGATTTGTTGATAAATTTAATGAAGATAGCAAATCGGTATCTGTATCTGAATATCCGCTCATACTTTTAATTACCTTTAAAGCTGATGTGCTTCCTGTGTTTGCATTTTGAATTACAAACTGTCCCGATAACTGGTCATATTTTGCAGTTACCTTATTTGAAGTAGCTGTTGAAATTGCATCAATAACATCTTTTATCTTTTTAGTACCATCTGAATTGTCTATTGTAATTGATATATCTGTACCGTTGTAGTTTAAGTTCAAATACATTATTTTGTTTGTATTAGAATTTAAATCCGTCAGCTTTGTATTTATTGATGGAGTTATAATACTTCTGCTTCCAAAGCCTGTCCCTCCATCATCTGTAATTTTAGTACTGCCACTTATAGAATTAAGCCTTATGTATGTTCCTGAAGAATCTAATAGAAGAGATGCTGATATTTTCCCTTTTAAATTTGAATCAGCTGTTATTTTAGAATTTATAAGACTTATTAAGTCATCCATTGAGCCTGAAAAATCAGAATCAATAGTTATGCTTGTATCCGAACTTCCATCTGAATTTATGTCAAATTGTATCGTCTTACCATTCCAGTCAGTACTGCTGCTTATTTTAGCCTGAGTAAAAAGTGAATTTCCACTAATACTTGCAGCTTTTGCTGTCTGAAGAACATTAACACTATAAGTTCCTTCAACAGCACCTGTTGTAGCCGTTGCACTTGCAACTCCGGATACAGTTGATACAGCATCAAAAGCAGAATAATTCTTTGAGGAAAGCATATTTGAGGATGATAAGGATGAATTTAAATATTTATTTTGAAATGTTTTTATTTCAGAGATTATGTCCTTATATGTTTCCTGCTTCCATTGAAGAATCTGAAGATCCTGCTTTGCTCTATTTATTTTTGCCTGATCGTAATAAAGCATTTTTTCAACTATGCTATCAACATCAAGGCCTGTTGAAAGACCAGTTATCCTTAAAGTAGAACTGCTTGTTGATACATTAATAGATGTTGAACTTGATGATGAACTTGTAGAAGAAACACTGCTCACTTATATCTCCCTCCTTTGCTTGAGATTATTTTATCTTATTTATAAATTCCTCTATATTTTTTGTTGATTCAATATTTTCATCTCTAACTTCATTTATAAGCTCTTTTCTTAATATCTTTATGCTTTTTGGAGCATTAATCCCTACTTTAATCACACCTTCTCCAATTTCAAGTATGCAAACCTCTATTTCTTCACCTATCAATACAGATTCTCCTTCTTTTCTTGATACTATAAGCATACTATCTCCTGCCTTATTTTATAATTAGTATTTGATAATATTATTTGCTTTCCCTTCTTTTTTAATGAATTAATTACGATAGGTGCAAGAAGATTTGCAGTTATTTTATCCTGTCTTATTGTAAGTACATTATATACTAATACATCTTCTTCTTTTTCTATTTCAAGGCAGTCAACTTCATCATCAGATAATTCAATCTGATAATCATTAAAATAATCCCAAGGATTTATAATTACAAGACATACATCTTTGCTTTCCGTGCTTTGAAGGCATTTTAATGTAGATTTACTTTCCAAATCAAGAATTATGAATTTTTTATATTCTTCAAACCCAGGTATTCCACTATTAAATGTTATGATATCATTATCATCTATTATTATTTCGCCAAAAAATTTCGTATATATTTTCATATTAATCATCCTAACTTAAAAAATCTAAAATACTTTGCTGTAGTATTTGAGCACCAACCTTAAGAGAAGCAGTATAAACACTGCTCATTGTACTATACTCCATATATTTTTCAGCAATATCAATATCTTGAGTCTTTGAAAGAAGCTCTGTCATGTTATACGTTTCTTCCTCATTCTTGCTGCTCATAGCCTCAAGCCTGTTTGACTTTGCACCAACTTCAGCCCTTAAAATTAAAACTTTATCGATTTCATCATCAATATCATCTAAATAATCTCCAGGTGAATTACCACTCCCAAGGTCGTTAGAAATCTTAGAAACAACACTAAATATATCCAATAATTTATTTCCTGTTACTGCAATATCCATTGTTACGCCCTGTGAAAACTCTCTTAAAAGTCCATTAGTTGAGCCGTTATATTTAATACCTGATGATTCTGTTGAATCAGCTTCAAAGGGAGGATTGGTAGTCTTGTCCCCACCAAATATGTATCTTCCATCGTATGCAGTATTTCCTATCTGCATAATTTGTTCCTTTAGCTGGTCTATTTCCTTTTGAATAGCCTGCCTTTGTGTTGCATCATATGTATCTGTACTACCTTGTACAACAAGCTCCCTTATTCTTTGGAGGGAATCATTTATTTGTGCTAATGCCTCATCAGTTGTTTCAAGCCATCCAAGACCTTCATCTATATTGGATTTGTATCTTTCATTTGCAGAAATACTGCTGCTTAGCTCCATAGACCTTGCAACTTTAAATGGATCATCAGATGGCCTTTTAATTTCTTTTCCTGATGAGAGCTGCTCCTGATATTTTTTCATATTCTGCAAATTGTTTTTTAAATCGCTAAGATATCCCTTTACAAGAACCTTATTTGTTATTCTCATTATAATTCACCTACCTTTTTATAAGCCCATTTACAACAACATCAAGGAGCTCATCTATTACGCTTATCATCTTTGCATTTGCCTGATATGCCCTTTGAAACTGAATCATATTTGTAATTTCTTCATCAATTGATACTCCGGATATTGATTCTTTTCTTGTTTCAAGCTGTGAAAGCAGTGCTTCCTGATTTGTTACCATTCTTTCTGCTTCCTGGCTTGATACACCAAGGGAAGTAATTGTGCTTTTAAAGTAATTATCTATTGTCATTCCCTTTGAATTACCTTTTATTGTTAAATTTGTACTGTCAAAGCTAACATCATTAATAAAATCATCTCTAACTTTAATACTTAGTATATCCATTTTTAAATTTCTTATCTGACTTATTAAAAGTGCCCTCTCACCATTTCCTTCACTGTAATTTGAATCACTTGTATCAATAACCTTTCCTGCATTTATTTTCTTGGGGTCATCAAGTATATCCTGGCTTACTTTAATAACAGCAGCAGGCTCCTCTGCAGTTTCAGCACTAGCATCAAAGAAATCAATCCCTACACCATTATCTGAATGTATCGTATTTACTGCTATTGCAAGCGACCTTGCAAGATTATTAAGCTGAATTTTATATTCCTCTATTTCTTTATTTATACTTTCATATCCATTTAAACTTCCATTATTAAACTTAGCAGGAGATATGTCACTTATATTTAAAGTACCGTTTTTTTCATAATTTGTTTTATCATAAAATAGGATTTGTGTATCCTTATATTTATCTTTATCAATTCCACTAATTGTAACTTTTTTATTTGGATCTCCATTGATATATATTTCCATATTATATTTTGTTGGATCTGAACTATCAGCTTCAATTTTATTTATATAAGCAACCCCATAATTTATTGATCCATCTTTTAATAGTATCTGTTCATCTACACTTCCATCATCTTTTACAATATTAGCATTAATTTGTATTCCTTTATAATTAGTTTCATCAACACTAAAGCTAAACATTTCTGATAGCTGGTCAAGAAGCAAATCACGCCTGTCAAGCAAATCATTAGGCTGCTGTCCTGTTATTGAAACAGCTTTTATCTGCACATTTAAATCCTGTATTTGAGTTAAGATACTATTTACTTCAAAAATCTTCTGCTGAATGATGCTTGAAGCATTAGACTGCATAGTACAAAGCTGCTCATAGTTATGATTGATAGCTGTACATAAAGAATCTGCATTTTGTGCAACAAGAGTCCTTGCAGTTGAATTAGGCTCAGGGGTATTAGAAAGCTGGCTCCATGAATCCCAAAAATTACTTAGCATAGTTGAAAGCCCTGTATCTGATGGTTCAGTAAAAATTGATTCAATCTCCGATAAAAACTGTTGCCTTGCTTCATATTTACCAAGGGTTGAATTTTCTTTTCTTATTTGGCTGTCAAGAAACACATCCCGTGATCTTGTAATGCTTGCAACTTCAACTCCAGTTCCAAGCTGACCTGGCTCTGCCGCAGTAGTTAAAGATGGCATACCAAAGGGCTGAGTTGTTTTTAAATTTGCTCTTTGAACAGAATATCCTTCCGTATTTGCATTGGAAATATTATGTGCAACTACATTCAAAGCAGTCTGCTGTGCAAACATTCCCCTTTTAGTTATATTAAAAGTATTAAAAAGCCCGCTCATGCTATTCCTCCTATACCTTGGTAGTAAAAACGTTTACTACTTTACCGTTTTCTATTTTACCACTGTTTCCGTAAGTGATAACATTTTTATTTGGATTTAAAGCCGAAGTAATCATTTTTATATAATTCAAAGACTGTTTTGTTAAAACCATATTTGTTTCTTCTTTTTCCTTAATTGATTTAACAATAGATTTTAATTTATCAACTTTATCCTTATCTAAAATGCCTTCTGTTACTAGTTCTTCTGCTGTTTTTTCTTTATATATGCTTATTCTAATCTTTTCAATTTCAACTATCTTCCTTGCAATTTCCTTTTTCTCTTCAATAATCTTTGGAAGTTCACTTGCTTTATCTTTTATCAATACATCCTTCTCAACATCAAGAAGGCTATCAAGGCTTAATAGAATCTCGATTTGTTTTTTAACAATCTCATTAATATCCATTATTTATCACATTCCTTTATATATTCCATTATACTTTTAGCAAGTTCCTCAGCATTAAAATTATAATTACCTTCATCTATAAGTCTTTTTATTTCATCAACTCTTCCATTTTTAATTTCTGTATTTTTAGCTAAATCTATATACTTTTGTAATTCTCTTCCTTCTTTTGATATTTCTATACAGTCATTTAAACTTATTTTATTTTCATTTGTCTTAGATATATTTAAATTTTTAGAATAAATATTAATAACCCTGTTTATATTCATATCAATCTTCATGGAATCCCTCCTATAGATCGATTATCTTAATTATATTCATAATATCGTATATTTTATAATAAACTTTATAAAGAGCCTGCAAGTTATTTCCCTTGCAGACTCTTTACTCTGTCAGCATTACTAATTATGCTTGTTATTCTAACTCCAAAGTTTTCATCGATTACAACAACTTCCCCTAATGCAACCTTTTTACCATTAACAAGTATTTCAACAGGCTCTTCAGTTAACTTATCAAGTTCAACTAACGAGCCTGGTCCCATTTCAAGAATTTCCTTAATTGTCTTTTTACTTCTTCCAAGAACTACAGATATCTCAAGCGGGACATCAAGTATCAAATCTATGTTCTGCTTTTCGTGATTTGAAAGAGGTGTAAGTGGAGCAAATTTTGCCTTTTGCACATTAACCTGAGGCTCTATTTTTATCTCTTCTTCTTCAATTTCATAATTCTTATCATTTGGAGCTGAATTATTGGTAGCTTTATGTTCTCCTCCATTTATTGCAGCCTCATCACTTGCCCCTCCTGTCATCTTATCAACAATACTTCTTGCTGTTTCTATTGATAATAAAAGCATAATCTGGCTATCGAGAAGATTTTCAATCGTTAACCTAAAAGCAATTTCAACTATATCTTCATCTGGATCCACATTATCAGATAAGGTTTTTGAATTATCATCCCATATTCTTGCAGTTGGAGGAGATATATTTACAGGAAGATTTAACATTGTTGAAAGAGATGTTGCTGCTGAACCTATCATCTGATTCATAGCCTCTGAAACTGCACTTATTTCTATTTCCGAAAGTGTACTTCCTGTGTTTTCCCCACTGCCCCCCATCATTATATCTGCTATAACTGCCGCATCAGTTAACTTTATAAGTAAAAGGTTAGCACCTTTAAGATTTTCTGTATATAAAACTTCAAGAGATACTATTGGTACCTCAAATCTTTCTTTTATTTTATTAATAGATGTTATACTTACCTTTGGCGTTGTAATATTTACCATTTTCCCAAGTATAGTTGAAAGAGCAGTTGATGCAGAACCCATGGCAATATTACCTACTTCCCCCAAAAGATCCTTATCACTATCGGATAGAGGGGAAGGTTTACTTACATTTCCAAGTAGTGCATCAATTTCTTCTTGAGAAAGCAAACCATCATACATTATCTTCCACATCCTTACCGATTATTTTTGCAATTTGTATTCCTATTTTTTTGCCTATAGTACCAGGATATACTTTAAAGTGATGACATCCTTCAATATAGTAATCTAACATGTCATTTGTTTTTTTATCTAAAGTTATACAGTCACCTACTGATAAAGATAAAAAATCTTCAACTGTAATATAGCTTTTGCCAAGTTGAGCAAAAGTGTCAACCTTAACCCCCATAATATTGGCCTGCATCATACTCTTATTTTCAACATCTTCTCTTCCTGTAACAGATGTTTTATATTGTATTATAAGTTTGTCCATATATTTTTCTAATGAAATATATGGAATACACATATTTAAAAAGCTTTGATTTTGTCCTATTTCAACTGACATTGTAACAAGCGCAACAGGCTCATTTGGTGCCATCACCTGATTTAATACAGGATTTGTTTCAAGGTTTTCAAATTTAACATCAACATCTATTATATCTTCCCATGCCATCTTTAAATTTTCAAGGAGCTTTAAATTTATTTTTTTCATTATGTTCTTTTCAATTTCAGTAAATTCTCTAATCTTTATTATGTTTTTACCGCTTCCTCCAAATAGTATTTCTAAAATTTGAAACACAAACTGCGGCCCTGTTTCAAACATCATTATTCCCGTAAAAGGCTCCAAAAAGAAACTTATAAGTATTGTTGGATTTGGAATTGAATGTATAAATTCCTCAAATGTTATTTGTTCAGTTGAAATAACCTTAATCTGCACAGAGCTTCTAAGGTGTGCAGTAAGATAATTTGAAGCAATCCTTGCAAAGTTATCATGAACCATTTCAATAGTTCTTATATGTTCCTTAGAAAACTTATTTGGTCTTTTAAAATCGTACTTCCTAACCTTTTGCTTTTCTTCAAGACCATGTTCTTCAAGGTTTAGTTCACCTGATGATAAGGCTGACAGCAGGGCATCTATTTCGTTTTGTGATAAAATTTCACCCATACTATTCCCCCTATCTTAAAACTAGCGTTTCTCCTTTTAACAGAGTTACAATATATTCATTAAAATTTATAACTCCTTTAACATATTCATTATCATTATCAACATTTTCTATCATATCATCAGATATTTCTACAACCTCTTCTACTCCATCAACAATAAATCCCGCCTTTTCATCATCAATCTCAACAACTATTATATTTTCTTCTTGTCCTTGTTCTTCAATATTCATAAATGCCTTAAGATCTATTATTGTTATAATACTTCCTCTAAGGTTTGCCAAACCCTTTACATAATAGGGTGCAGTTGGAACCTTCGTTATCCCCATCATCTTTTCAATTCCATGTACTATATCTGTTTCTAATGCATATCTCTCATTTCCTAAAGTAAAAATTACAATCTGCATCATACCACCTCTATCCAAGTACTTTCTTTAAAGCTTCAAGTACCCTCTCTGGCTGGAATGGCTTTACTATAAAATCTCTTGCACCAGATTTTATAGCCTCCATTACCATGGCCTGTTGTCCCATTGCTGAGCACATAATAATTTTTGCATTAGGATCTATTGCCTTTATCTGCTTAACAGCTTGTATTCCATCCATTTCAGGCATAGTTATATCCATCGTTACTATATCTGGTTTTTCTGTTTTATATATTTCAATGGCTTTAATTCCATTAGAAGCTTCTCCTGCTATTTCATAGCCATTTTTAGTTAAAATATCCTTTAACATCATTCTCATAAATGCTGCATCATCTACAATTAAAACTTTTGGCATTTTTTATCCTCCTTTTATAATCCAAGATTATTTAATATTTTTTTTAATGATCCAGGCTTTGGTATAAAGAAAAAATTAGTTTCTTTTTCAGTTCCATCTTGAATAAAATTTGTATCAATAGATAAAACATAGTCACTATATTGTTCAGCATCTAAAAATGTACTACTAAGTATCGCCCCAAGCATGTCCATTGTTATTGCCGGAACGGAAGTAAGAAGGCTTAATCCTGTTAATCTACTAATAGCATTTATATAAGAATTTCCCATAATATTTCCTATTTCCTGATAAGCTGAAATATATATATCTTCAGTTACATCATCAAAACCTGCAAGAAGCATTTTAGTAATATCCTTTGCTGTTTCATTATTCATTACAAAGAGTATGTTACCAGGGGCATCTCCATATACCTTTAACATTACAGCAATAACAGGCTCCTCTTCTTTTCCGGCTTCTTCAATTGTAGTTTCAAAGGGAAGTATGTTAACTTTTGGCACAGTCATATCAATCTTTTTATTTAGCATTTGGGATAGAGCCGTTGCTGCATTACCTGAGCCAATGTTCCCCACTTCCTTTAAAGCATCAATCTGTATTTCATTTAAATTTCTTTCCAATTTATCACCTACTTTACACAAATGCTGCAACGTTTAGTATCAATGTTACAAGACCATCCCCAAGTATCGTAGCACCTACATATTCTTTTAAGCTTTGCAATGTCCTTCCTATTTGTTTTATTACTATTTCCTGCTGACCCAAAAGAGAATCAACTAAAAGCCCTGCTGTTTTATCCCCTACCTTCACAATAACTATATATTTTTGCTTCAAATCTTCTTCCATCAAATTTAATTTCTTTGAGAGATTTATAACCGGAATTATATTATCCCTATATACTATAACATCCTTTTTATTTGTCTTTTTGATTTCATCTACATTCATAGTTATAACTTTTTCAATAAAACCAAGGGATATTGCAAAAGTTTCTCCTCCTACTTTAACAAGAAGTGCTTGGATTATGGATAATGTCAGCGGCAGCCTTATAATAAAGGCTGTACCTTTATTTGGCTCACTCATTACATCAACAGTTCCTCCAAGTGAGGAAATCTTAGTCCTAACAACATCCATTCCAACTCCTCTTCCTGATATATCGGTAACTTTATCGCTTGTACTAAACCCCTGCATAAATATGAGATTCCTAATATCTGCTGTACTCATTCCCTCTATATCTATCCCTAACTTTTTAGCCTTATTTTTAATTTTATCTATATCAAGGCCTCTTCCATCATCTTCAACCTTTATTACAGCTTTATTACCCTCTTGATATGCCATAAGCTTTATAATTCCCTTTGGGCTCTTTCCTTTTTTAATTCTTTCTTCAACAGGTTCAATTCCATGATCAGCTGCATTTCTTATAAGGTGCATTATTGGTTCACCAATTTCATCAATAACTGTCCTGTCAAGTTCTGTATCCTCACCCTCAATGATAAGCTCAATATCCTTATTTAATTCCTTTGAAAGGTCTCTTACTGTTCTTGGAAATCTGTTAAATACCTTTTCAATTGGAAGCATCCTGACCTTCATAACAAGATCCTGAAGATCTGATGTTATTCTCCCCACCTGCTCTAGTGTTTCATGAAGTTCTGTCATTTTTAAATCGCTACTTATCTGCTCAAGCCTTGTTCTATGCATTACAAGTTCCCCGACAAGGTTCATAAACTTATCTAGCCTTTCAAGATCTACTCTAATTGACTGATGAGACTTTTTACTTATTTTTTCCTCATCTTTATCCTTATTTTTATTACCATTCTCTTCAATGTTTTCAGCTTCAACATCTAAAGTTGCAGCTGTCTCAGCTTTTATTTTACTTTCTAACTCAACTACTTCAACTTTTTCTATCTCTGAAATATTCTTAACAAGTTTTTTAATATCATCTATCTTCTTTTCAGTAATAAGTATAATACTAAACTCCCTATCAAAATTTTCCTGTTCTAAATCCTCAACAGAAGGAACAACTTTAATAAGTTCTCCTGCTTCTTCTAATGTTTTATAAACCAAAAATGCCCTTGCTGATTTTAAAACACAATCTTTATAAAGAGTAGTATCAACCTTATATATATTATAGTTTTTACTTTTTGCTTGCCTAATAATTTCATTGTCGTACTCATTAAGTTCATATACTATATTGTTTGTATCATTTTTTTCTTTTTCCTCTGTAGCTGAACCTATATTATATACGTTATCAAGCATATCAATCAATTCTTTTGTATCGAAATTTTTATTGTCACCATTTTGGATATTGTTAATCATATTTTCAAGAGCATCAACACACTTAAAAAGTACGCTTATAATATCTGATGTAACTTTTAACTCATCATTTCTAAATTTATCAAGAACATTTTCCATCTTATGAGTAAGATCTGCAATATCATTAAAGCCCATACTACCAGCCATACCTTTTAAAGTATGAGCAGCTCTAAATATAGAATTAATTGTTTCCTTCTCATCAGGATTTTTTTCAAGAGCCAAAATACCATCATTAAGGTATTGCAAATTTTCAACAGACTCTTCAAGAAACATATCAAGATATTGGGACATATCCATATTAATTACCTCCCGGTTTTTGGTATATAAATGTTCCAGCTTTTTCAAAACCAAGCTCTCTGTAATTGAAAATACTCTCTGTTGCCCCAACAAATAGTAGAGCACCAGGCTTCATGCTATTATAAAATTTCTTATATATTTTATCCTTTGTTTCCTGTGTAAAATATATAACAACATTTCTACACACTATAAGATCAAAATTTGATTCGTAGCTTTCTAAAATCAAATCATGCCTTTTAAATCTTACCCTCTGTTTTATGTAATCGCTTATAATGTAATTTCCATTTTCTATTTTAAAATATTTATCTATCAAATCCTTGTCTACATTTTTTACATCGTTTTTTGTATATATTCCTTTTTTAGCAACCTCAAGTATTGTTGTATCTATATCAGTTGCAAGTATATCATGTATTTTGTTTGGAGTTAACCTATCCATAATAATTGAAAGGGTATATGGCTCTGCTCCATTAGAGCAAGCAGCACTCCATATCTTTAAAATATTTTTTTCAGGTTTTAATATGTCCTTAATTTTTTTCTCAAGTTCTAAAAACATTTCTTTATTTCTAAAAAACTCTGAAACATTTATAGTCAAATAATCCTTAAACTTTTTGTTAATATTTAAATCTTTTTTTAATATATGTATAAAATCCTCTGTACTTTCAGCACCAACCCTTGACATAAAACTTTCTACTCTTCTTATAAGCTGCTTTGACTTATATGCTTTAAGGTCAACTCCATATTCCTTTAATACATAATCATCTATCTTAGCAAAATCCATTTTAAACCCTCCTGACCATGTTAATAATTTTATCAGCTATTTTGCCATCAGGAAGGACCTCATCAACACATCCAGTTTCAAAAGCAGCCTTTGGCATACCATAAACTATCGATGTAGCTTCATCCTGAGCTATAACATATCCTCCCAATGATTTTATAAACTTAACTCCTTCAGCTCCGTCTTTCCCCATGCCTGTAAATATACAACATAATATGTTTCCTTTATAATATTCCCCAGCAGAAATAAAAAGCTTATCGACGGCTGGTCTTACTCCATGAATTGGAGGAGATAAATCAAGATGAATTTTTTCATTTTTTACCATAAGATGATATCCTCCTGGGGCAATATATACAATGTTATTTAAAACATCTTCATTATCCTTTGCTTCAACAACTTTAATTAAACTATTTTTATCAAGCCTTTCAGCAAAAGCCTTAGTAAAACCTTGTGGCATGTGCTGTACAACAAAAACAGGAACTCCTAAATCATTAGGAAGTTTAGTTATCACATCATATAAAACTCTCGGCCCACCAGTTGAGGCTCCAAGTAGTACAGCATTTATTTTGTTTGTCTTATATTTACTTACATTAGAAGTGATTTCAATTCTATCTGATGTATTATATAATAAATTTTGTCTTTTTTTTCTCGCATTAAACGAAAACTTAGCATATCTTATCTTTTCTATAAGCTCGTCTTTTACCTTTTCGATGTCTAAAGAAATAGATCCTGATGGCTTTTGAACAAAATCAAAAGCTCCATTGTATAATGCTTCAATCGTAGCCTTTGATCCATCGTAAGTTAAGCTACTTAACATTATAACCTGTATTCCTTCAATACTTTTAATTTCTTTTAATGCCTCAAGACCATTTACCTTAGGCATTTCAATATCTAATGTTACAACATCTGGCTTTAAACTTTTTGCTTTACTTATTGCCTCCTCTCCATTCTTTGCAGTATCAATAACTTTCATGTCAGGCTGGCTATTTAGCATATCTGAGATCATTTTTCTCATGAACGCCGAATCATCAACCACAAGAACCTTTATGTAATCTATCATATCTACAACTCCTTTATTTCTCTACCTACCGTCCTTATATATACCTTCATAGTATCAGACTCAACAATCATGGTTCTTCCAAAGTTTCCACCTAAATCCTCTGCTAAAATAGGTATGTTATACTCTTCAAGTACTTTTTTAACAGCTACCCCGTTTCTTACACCAATATCCATAATTGAATTTTTATCGGGGAATGAAAACATACTTGCTCCACCTGCAATCTTAGATTTTAGATATCGCTCTTTGGCACCCATTTGTTTTAATTTATCTATTAATATTGGTATCGCCTTATCTGCAAACTTCATTGGATTGCTCTGATTAGTAAAGCCACTACTATCTGGAAGCATTATATGTGCAAGACCTGCTACTTTATTAACACTATCATAAATAGCAATTCCCACACAAGAACCAAGCCCCAAAGTTATAAGCCTGTCTGGAGGAGTTGCAACATTTAAATCACCTATTCCTACCTTAATTTCCCTAACCTCCATAATATCTCTCCATCTATTACTGCATTATTGAATTTAAAACATTTATATCATCTTTTGAAAGAATATTTTCAGTATTAATTAATATAATTATCCTCTCATTTAATTTTACAATACCACTTACATATTTGTTCGTTATTCCTTTTACAATATCTGGTGCATCCTCAATAATATCTCCATTAATATCAGTAACTTCTGAGACATTATCAACAATAAGTCCTGCCTTTTTATCTGCATTTTTAACAACTATTATCTTCTTATCGGAATTTGTATTTGTTTCATTAAGATTAAATCTTTTTATAACATCTATAATTGGTATTATTTTCCCTTCATATTTTATTACTCCTTTAACATAAGAAGGAGCCTCTGGAACTTTAACTGGCTCTGTATATCCGAGTATTCTCTCAACTTGAAAAATATCTGTTGCAAACTCTTCTCCATTAATACTAAACACTACAATCTTTCTTTCCTTTGACATCATATCACCTCTTATAACTTAAATTTTTCAATTGTAATTTCCCCATTTTTTACATAAGCTTTAAGCTGTTTACAAGGATATTCTATCCTATAACTGGACTCACCAAAATATAATATTGTATTTTGATAAACAACTTGTGCTTCTATAATGCCATCAAAAGATGTTTTTAAAACTGTTATAATTCCTGCTTGTGATCCTACCTCTGCAAGTTTTATAAAGTTTTTAGCATAAACTTGTCCTCCTCTATAAACCCCTGAATATCCATTGTAAACAACGCTATTACCAGCAAATATATTTGTATTATAACAGCCTTTTCCTTTAATCTCTACATCATTTGTTGCATATATTTCGCTATTTTGACAATAATACAATGTTACATTTGCTAAATTATCTTCAAATTTATAAGAATTGATGAAATTTCTTAGAAATTCATTAAATTGATTTAATATATTACAATTTGAAATTGATTCCCTTTCAATCAAGTAATATAAATTAATGCATCTATTCCAGACATCACAAAAATTATCCTCAAAAAAGTTTTCAACAATAAATTTATTATGCTTTAAAATTTTTTCTTTTTCTGGTTTGAATTGAGATTCAAGAAGTATTTTAATAGCATGTACAATTTTTATATTTGAATTAAACTTTCCTGATTCCTCTAATTCATGCCAAATTTTTTTTATCTTTTCTATAAACTCACTAAAATCATTTAAATATTCAATAGCCAAACTATCATTTAATTGCTTCTCACCTGCTTTTATAGTACTTGATATAACACTTTTACCTATTTTTATATTCCCTCCAGCAAAAATTTGCGCATCTTCCACATCATCCATTATCATAACTTCTTTGCCGGCTCTTATTTTCATTCCTTCCCTGACACTACCCTTTATAACTATATTACCTTTAAATTCAATGTTTCCAGTTTTTAAATTAACATCTCCATTAACTATATGTACAGGATTTACAGATATCCTTTCATTTTTAAGGGTTGGCATACCTTTTGTTTGTGAAATTGCCCTATTTCCGTTATCTAAAACCTCACATCCTGAACCTTTTATTATTTTTTGAATCTTTCTTTTTCTTGGGAGTATTATATTACCATAAACGTCATAACCAACTTTCCCATCCTTGCCTTCCTGCCTTACAGCAAGGAGTTGTCCTTCTTCAACACATTCTATCTCTCCTATATTGTAATAATCGACTTTTCCATTCTTTTCTACAGGTGTTATTATATCTTCAGTCATAAAAAAATATTTTATTGTATCATCTACCGGTTCTATAGGCGTAGTACCTTTAGCTATTAGTACTTCTCCTCCCTCATCAAGTACTTTAGCTATATTTTCCCATTGTATGCCATACTTTATCTTCTTTTGTAAAATAATATTCTCTACATCTTCCTTTGTATATTTTTCAGGAAATTCTTCAATAAATTTTTCTGCTTCTATTAGAAGTTCACTACTTGGTTCTTTATCCTTTAACTTATATACCACTTTAGGCTGATATAATATTTTTAAAAATGCCTGCATATTATCCTTTGAAACATCTATTTCAATATTTCTTTTAGCCTCTTTATTTTCTACTTCTATAATTATTTCGTCAGTTTCTTTAACATTAGTTTTGTTCGTAATAACTTTATTATTTACAATAACTTTTACACCTTCACCAGGTATAATAGAAGGCAAAAGCTCTTTAGGATAATAAACTATTTTACCTTCTTTTATGCCTATCTGCCCTTTTTCTTTAAAGCCCTTTAACTCTATTGCTACCTGCTTTTTAAACAAGCTATTTTTTTGTTCAATTATTTCATAAATCATCTCATCTACATTTCTGTTTGTATCCTTCTTTGCATTTTCTAATGCCTCTTCAAGGGTTTTTCCTAAATATTTCATTTAAATTCCCCCATTTTATATTATAACAAAATAAAATTTTTCTTTATATATGTATATTTCGGTCGAAATCAAAAAAAAATTAGTTTAATCTCTCATATTTCTTATAAGCAAAATAAAAGCCTGCAAGGTTTACTTGTCAGGCAATAAATTTTATTATTACTTTTTTACTTCTCCTTTATAAATAAGAATCCTATGGATTGCTATACTACTTGATGCAAAGAGGATACCTGCAGTCCATCCGGCAATAACATCGCTTGGGTAGTGTACTCCAAGATATATTCGGCTAAATCCAAGAAAAAATGCAGTAATAATTAAAATTAAAGAAAAAACATAAAATTTACTTTTTTTCAATTTTAAAGCAAACAAGATATATATTAAAACTATACTCCAGCACAAAAATATCATTGCATGTCCACTTGGGAAACTATAACCACTAGCTTTAACAAGCCAATTTCCTATTGGTCTTTTTCTTTTAAAAATCTGCTTTAAAAATTCATTAAAAAGCCATACCCCAATAGTATTAATTGCAAAATATAATGACAGCTTTTTTTTATTAAAATAGATTAGCAATAATACAACAATTATAGTCAATATAATCATATTATAAAAATTACCTAAAGCCGTTATAGCTATAAAGATTTTGTTTAAGCTCTCGCTCCTATTTTGTATAGCAATGTTCAATAATTTAATATCAAAGTTCCAACTTCCTCTTTCAAAATAATCCTCTCCAAGCTCAAGAAATGCAAACAGAGCAATAAAAGATATTGATATTGATGAATATAATATAAAAGCTGCTTCATCATATTTTTTATATTTTTTATGAAATGTGCTTAATCTGTTTGTAAACATCTTAATTTTATTTATTATTCTGTTATTAATTAAATTCGTATTTACATTTATTTTTTTAACAGCATAATATATTAAAATAATTAACAAGGTCAAAGTAAATGTTATTAATTCAAAGTAATTTGTCATGTAATATTTAGCAGTATCCCCATAAAAGAAAATTATAAAGCCTTCAAGAAAAAACCTTGCACCTCTTCCAATCAGTGATGACAATGTAAATATAGAAAGTTTAACTCCAAAGGCTCCTGCAGATATTGTAAAGATTTTATAAGGTATAGGAGTAAATCCAGCTATTCCAACAGCCCATCCTCCATACTTTTTAAAATAGCTTTCAACCTTTTTTATTTTATCATCTTTAAAAAGTTTTTTAAGAAGAGGTTTACCAAATTTTCTTCCAAGATAATGCCCAAAAATTCCTCCAAAAGTTGAAGATATAGTGGTCAAAAGTGCATATATTATTGCAAGGCTTCTATTCATAAAAGCCATCGGAAGCAAAAGTACATCAGGAGGTATAGGAAAAAAGGTTGATTCAGCAAAGGCTAAAGATATAAGCCCTATAATTCCGTAGGATTGAACTAATTCAACAAAGCGGTTTAAAAATTCATTCAATAAAATCACCTCCTGCTAATTATATCAAATTAATTTAAAAATTTCATTTATATTGCATCCATGTTTACAAAAAAGCAAAAAACACTACGAGTAAACGTAGTGTATAAGGCAATAGAATTGAGTAAGCCTATAAGCCGAGTTCTGTATTTGATGGTCATCTATCTAGGCTGTATGTTACCATACAGCTCAAGCAACCTTACCCGAAAGCACGCCGGGCCAGCGTTAAATGCTTTCCTATTTGGTCTTGCTCCAGGTGGGGTTTACAGAGCCACACTGTCGCCAGTGTGCTGGTGAGCTCTTACCTCACCTTTCCACCCTTGCCAGGCAGCTAAGCTGCACTCATCAGCCAATGCTGATTCTGGCGGTATATCTCTGTTGCACTTTCCTTAGAGTCGCCTCCACTGGGGGTTACCCAGCACCCTGCCCTATGGAGCTCGGACTTTCCTCTCCCGCATACGCGGCAGCGACCATCTGGCTTACTCAATTAATCATTGCTGTTCAAATATATAAACTCCAGGATTAAATAATACAATATTTTAAGTAAAAAGTAAATACATAAATATTATAACTTTAGTCAAATAATGTAATAATCATTCATTTACATATAGAATAACTCCACAGTGAGGACATTTTGTAATCTTTCTTTTATCCTTTGCATCGCTTATTATAGCAGTAGGAATGTCTATTCCGCAACCAGAACATATTTCCCCATTTAGTAAACACATACCATAACCTTTAATATTTTTTATTCTCTCATATTCTTCAATAAATACAGGCATAATTTTTTCTGTTATAAGCTCTCTTTTTTCATTCAGTATCTTTATCCTTTCATTTACATCATTTAAAAGCCTCATATATTCTTCTCTAAGCAAATTATAGCTTTCTTTAACCTCATTTCCCTTTTTTAATAGCTTTTCTTTTTCTACCTTCATTGCATCTAATTTTTCCATATAATTATATACTCTTTCTTCTTTCTCATTAATATCAGCCTTTTTATTTTCTAAAAGCTTCTGGCATGCATCTATAGTTTTTAAACTGTTACTTGAATAAAGTCTTTCTTCTGCTTCCTTAACTTCCTTATTTAAACTTTCAATATCCTTTAATGTATCTTTTATTAAATTTTCAAGTTCCTTAATGTTTCTATTTATCTGATTGTATTCGTTCTTATAATTCTCATAAGTTTCTTTGTAGTATCTTATTTTTATAGCTGTTGCCTTTATGTTCTTATCCTTTTCAATATCCTTTAATTCTTCATCAATTCTTGATACTTCAAACAATAAATCTAAATCCACTAGCATCACTCCTAATTCTTTGTTTAAAAAGTTTATAAAAAAAGGCATAAAAATCTTATAATTTTTATGCCTTATAAAACGGGTTTGTATTAACCTTTGAAACTATACACTCAACTTCAAATAATGATGATAAATAATTTGCAATATAAGGGATAGCAACTACCTCTGTAAAGTAATGCCCTCCATCTATAAGGTTTATTCCTTCATTTACAGCATCAATAGCTTGATGATGCTTAACATCTCCTGTTAAAAGCACATCACATTTTTTATTGATTGCATCCTTATAAAACTCTGCACCAGCACCTCCAACAACAGCTATTCTTTTAACCTTCCTATTAAAGTGTCCTGCAACATTTAAATATGGAATATTTAATTTTTCTTTTACATACTGGCAAAACTCACCAAATATCATTTCATTTTTAAGTTCTCCAAATGTACCTGTTCCATCATTTATTTTGTTTTCAAGTTTATATATATCATAAGCAACTTCTTCATAAGGATGTGCTTTTTGCATACATTCTATTGCCTTTTTAATATCCTGATTTTTTACAATAGTTTCTATCTTTATCTCATCAACTTTTTCGAGCTCATTTTGTTTTCCAATATATGGATTAGAACCTTCAAGGGGCATGAACGTACCTTCACCTTTAATATTAAATGAGCAGCAACTGTAGTTACCAATATAGCCACATCCAGCTTTAAATAAAGCTTCCCTGACTTGTTCAACATGAGTATTAGGAACATAAACAGTTAATTTATAAAGCTCCTGGGATTTATTGTAGGAGAGAGGCTTTATTCCATCAAGTTCTAATATATTTGCTATTATATAGTTCATTCCTCCTATTGCATTGTCAAAGTTTGTATGAAGTACATATAAATTTATATCATTTTTTATAAGCTCAAAAATTGATTTTGATATGTAATTATCCTTTATTATCCTTTTTATGGGCCTAAAAATAATAGGATGATGGGATATTATCATATCAACCTTTTTTTCAACTGCTTCTTTAACAACATCTAAATTCACTTCAAGGCACAAAAGTATTCTTTTTACAACCTTTTCAAAGTCACCTATTATAAGCCCACAGTTATCAAAATCCTCAGCAAGATAAAGAGGAAATTTTTTTTCTATTTCGTTTATAATATTTCTGCAAACTATAGACATTTCATCACATCCTCAAATCCTTTTATAAGCTCATGAACCTCTTTATATCTATCCATTTGTGTATTAGGATCAAGTTTTTCTGATACATTATAAAGCTTTTTAAGATTAAATGTTAAATATTCTCTTAAAAGATAATGCTTCTTTTCTATAAGCCTTAAACCCAAATAGTATATTGCTTCATTTTTATATGGAGGCTCCTCCCCCTTAGATGTCTTAATTATATGATAATACTTATTGTCATCTTTAACAAGTTCCTCATCCAATATTTTAAAGCCAAAATTAACAAGATATCTTCTTAAAGCTTCTGGATGTTGAGTAGGTTGCAATATTAAAAATTCAGCTTCTTTTGCTATTTTTTCTTCAGCTTCTAAAAGATTACTTATAGTGTATCCTCCCATCCCTGCAATTACTATAACATTAGCCTCACCTAATTTAAGAACTTCAAGACCAGAACCTAATCTTAATTCTATTTTATCTAAAAGGCCATAATATTCTATATTTTTCTTTGCTGCTTGCAAAGGTCCTTTTTTTATATCTGAAGCAATTGCTTTATCACATATTCCATTTAAAACAGCATATATAGGTATTAAACCATGATCGGTACCTATATCAGCAATGCATTTGCAATTAGGAATGAATCTTGCTATATTATCTAAACGATTTGAAAGCTTCATAAATTCCTCCTACAAACTATCATTGTGCAACAGCCTCATCATTTAAAGCATAAGGAAGTTTTTGTACAAAATTATAAAAATCCTCATAAGTTCCTACATAATCAGCCTTAGGTTCAATATTATTTTTATTAATCATGTAATCAGTGATCAAATAGGTTTTAATTCCAAGTTTACCTGCTATCAAATCCTCGCTTACATCATTACCTACCATCATACACTCAAATGGTTTTTTATCTATTACATTAAGTATCTCATCATAGTATTTTATTTGTGGCTTACAATAATGCATTATCTCAAAACTTGTAATGAGAATAAAATCCTTTTCATCAAGTCCTGCCCAATTAACTCTTTGAATTATTGCTTCCATTGGAAATATAGGATTAGTAGCAACAACTAAGGTATATCCTTTTTCTTTCAACGTCTTTATAGAGTTTATTACATATTTTGAGGGGGTAAAAATACCTGATATAGTTCTGTATTCTTTATCATAAAAATCCTTAAATATTTTATACATCTTTTCCTTTTCTTGCCCAGATATTTTGCAAAACTTATCCATAAATACTTCTTCATTAGTTTTATTGCAATCAGTATTCATAATCATTTCCTTTGTAGCATCCAATATATATTCTATAGTCTGTTTTGGAGTAAATAAATCTTTTAATTTATATACCATTTTTTTAAAGTATTCTTTTTCAAAATCCTCCCACTTATAAGGTAGAAGTGTCCCATCAAGATCAAATAATATTGTATTCATAAAATCCCTCCTAATAAAAGCAATATTTAAGGCTTACAAACCTGTAAGCCTTAAATATATTAATCAAGATAGTCCTTAAGTTTCTTACTTCTACTTGGATGTCTTAACTTTCTTAACGCTTTTGCTTCTATTTGCCTAATTCTCTCCCTTGTAACTTTAAATTCCTTACCTACCTCTTCAAGGGTTCTTGCCCTCCCATCATCAAGACCAAAACGTAGTCTTAAGACTTTCTCTTCTCTTGGAGTTAATGTATCAAGCACATCCATGAGTTGTTCTTTTAACATAGTATAGGCAGCTGCTTCAGCAGGAGCTGGAGCATCTTCATCAGGAATAAAATCGCCAAGATGACTATCTTCTTCTTCTCCAATTGGAGTTTCAAGGGACACAGGTTCTTGAGCTATTTTCATTATTTCCCTAACCTTTTCAACTTCCATATTCATTTCCTTAGCTATTTCCTCTGGGGTAGGCTCTCTCCCAAGATCCTGAAGCAGGTTTCTTGAAACTCTTATAAGTTTATTAATCGTTTCAACCATGTGAACAGGTATTCTAATAGTCCTTGCCTGATCAGCAATTGCTCTTGTTATTGCCTGCCTTATCCACCAAGTTGCATAGGTTGAAAACTTAAAACCTTTTTTGCAGTCAAACTTTTCAACAGCCTTTAAAAGCCCTAAGTTTCCCTCTTGAATTAAATCAAGAAAAAGCATACCTCTTCCAACATAACGTTTTGCAATGCTTACAACAAGCCTTAAATTTGCTTCAGCAAGTTTTTTCTTTGCCTCCTGATCGCCTTGTTCAATCCTCTTTGCAAGTTCTATCTCTTCTTCTGCTGAAAGGAGAGGCACCTTTCCTATCTCTTTTAAATACATCCTTACAGGATCATCTATACTGATTCCCTCAGGAAGGGTTAAATCAAGATCCTCTTCAAGCATTTGTTCAGGGTTGAAATCCTCTTCGTCATTAATCACTTCAATGTTCATAGATTCAAGTATCTCATATATTTTTTCTATTTGCTCAGGAGATAAGTCCACATCTTCCAAAGTATCCATTATTTCCTTATATGTTAAGACACCTGATTTTTTACCTTTTTCTATTAATTGTTTTACGATATTCATCTTAGCATTATTATTTTCTTTTTTCAAATGTACAACCTCCCTTAAAAGGATTACAATAGACTAAGCTGTCTTCTAAGTTCAATAAGTTCTTTGGATAAAATTGCAGATTTTTCAATATCGTTAGCTTCCTCATAGCTTTTTATTTGTTCATTTATTTCATCTATTTTATTTTCAAGGTTATATTTTTTAATTGTCTTAATCAAATCATCAGCAAGTTCATATAAGTCTTCACTATATTCATATTCTATAAAAATAGAAGCAACATCACCTATGCCTTTATCACTTTCAAACTCTATAAGAATCTCATTAGCATCTATCTTTTCTCCTTTTTCACACTTATTATATATATACTCTGCTGCCTTTTTATATTCATCAGTAATAAATTCCTTTGGTATTATTTTTTTGCTGATATAGCCATAAAGCTCAATATCCTTTATACATAAATTTAAAATTAATCTTTCAGCTTTTCTATATGCAGGTTCAATATTAAAAACATTACCATTTACAATATTATTTCTCATATTGTTCCTATTATTCTTGTTTATTTTATTGTTCTTTAACTTTTTTACCTGTTCAAGAATGCTTTGCACTTCAATACCAGTTTCATCAAAAACTTTGGCAGCGTATACTTGAACATCTATCGGGTTTTCAACTTCGCTTAATATGTTAGCAACATCATTTATAAACACGATTTTTTGATTTACATCTTTAAGGTTTTTTCCATCTTTTGCCTTTTCAATGCGATATTGAAGAACAGGAAGGGAATTCTCAATAACCTTTTTAAATTCATCTACTCCAAAGCTCTTAATAAACTCATCCGGATCCTTACCCTTTGGTACCTCAATAATCTTAACATTGCACCCAACCGATTCTAAAATATCAAGCCCTCTTAAAGTTGCAGCTTTTCCTGCAGCATCTGCATCATAACAAATATAAATATCCTTACTATATCTTTTAAGTAGCTTTGCCTGCTCCATAGTTAATGCAGTACCAAGAGAAGCTACTGCATTATTAATTCCATACTGATGAAGAGTAATACAATCCATGTAACCTTCAACTATTATTAAATTTTCAACATTTCCTTGTTTTGCAACAAGGTTTAAACCATAAAGGTTAGTTCCCTTTTTAAATACCGGAGTCTCCGGTGAGTTGAGATATTTAGGTTTTGAATCATCAAGCACTCTTCCTCCAAAACCTATTATTCTCCCTTTAACATCAATAACTGGGAACATGATTCTGTTTCTAAATCTGTCATAATAATCTTTTTGGCTCTTTACAATTAGACCAGCCTTTAAAAGTATTTCATCACTAAAACCTTTACTTTTTAAATAGATATATAAAGAATTCCAGCTATCTATACTATACCCAATTCCAAATTTAAAAATGATTGAACTTTCTACATTTCTACTCTTAAGATAAGTAATTGCTTTATTGCTTCTTTTCAAATTTGAGAAAAAAAACCTCGCGGCCTCAACATTAGCTCTATAAATTTGCTCTTTAACTGCATTTTCTCTTGTATTTTTATCATCTTCCGAAAACTCCAGTGGAACATTAGCCCTGTCTGCAAGATATGATATAGCATCTAAATAATCAAGGTTTTTAATTCTCATAACAAATCCAATAACGTTCCCTGAAGCACCGCAACCAAAGCAATGAAAAAGCTGTTTTTCTTGAGAAACACTAAGAGAGGGTCCTTTGTCATTATGAAAAGGACATACACCCATATAACTTCTTCCGGTTTTTCTTAATGGAACAAATTCCGACACTATATCAACAATGTCGTTTCTTTCAATTATTTTTTCGATTAAATCTTTTGGAATTCGTCCCATATCATCACCCTAAACATAATTATATTTTCTACACAATATCAAATTTTCCTTCTTATTATAGTCATTTTATAAACTTAATGTTTGAACTTTCTATTAACAAAAGTTTAAATAAATTTTTACATAAAGTCATCAAATATAATTATATTCGACACAAATTTTAAAAATCCTTTTTTTAATATATTTTTCCCCATGGTAAAGGCACAAAAAGATTTATATATTCAGAAAGTGCATATCTGTCAGTCATGCCAGCAATATAATCACAAACTACCCTTTCAACACCCCATTTTCTTATTCTTTCATAAAATTCAGTGGGCATCTTCTCAGGCTTTTCCATATAATACTTAAATAGCTCTTTAATACAGTGCACAGCCTTCTCTTCTTCTTTCTTTGCACTTGATCCTATATATACATTTTTAAACATAAATTCCCTAAGCTCCCATGTTGCTTCTCCCACTTCACCAGATAATTTGATTTCTCCAAATTTCAAAGCATAGTCTATAACAGATTTAATCATGGAATTTATCCTTTGGGAATGGGTATTACCTAAAACATTTAAACATTCCTTAGGTAAATCATCGAGAGTAATTATTCCGCCTCTCATTGCATCATCTATATCATGATTAATATATGCAATTTTATCGGCAAGTTTGACTACTTTACCTTCATTTGTTTTAGCTTCAAGATTTCCACAATGACACAATATACCATCTCTTACTTCATAAGTTAAATTCAATCCACCTCCACCTTCAATACAATCAACAACTCTAAGGCTTTGTTCATTATGTTTAAAACCACAACTAGTTATGTCATTAAGAACTTTTTCTCCTGTATGTCCAAAAGGAGTATGCCCAAGATCATGCCCTAACGCAATAGCCTCTGTTAAATCTTCATTAAGCCTTATTGCTCTTGAAATAGTCCTTGCTATTTGAGACACCTCAAGGGTATGAGTAAGACGCGTTCTATAATGATCTCCTTCTGGAGCAATAAATACCTGAGTTTTATGTTTAAGTCTTCTAAAAGCCTTTGAATGTATTACTCTATCTCTATCCCTTTGAAAATCAGTTCTAATACTGCACTTTTCTTCATAGTTTTGCCTTCCTAATGAATTTTTACTTAATGTTGCCATAGGAGATAATATTTTCTCCTCAAGCTCTTCATATTGTTTTCTGATATTCAATATCATCACCACTCTTAAATGCATCCATATATATTATATACAACAAAAAAGTCAATATCCCTTCTTTTTAATTTATAAAAAATTATAACTGATTTTAGAGGAATAATCTTAATAAACTTTAAATTTCATAGCATTTATCATTTTTTCATAAATTATAATTTTTTATACAATATTTTTATAAATAAACTTTTAAATTAATTTATTTATAAGTATATAGATAGAAATTTCTTCATATATTTTTATAGCACGTGTTTTAGGTGATATAATGGAATCTATTAACAAAAAAACAGACTTTGAATTTTTATCCTTTGAAGAGTTAAAATCAAATATATTAAACTATTATAACCTTGTTATATATGACATTGAAAGTATAAAATTTAAAGACACTGAAAAACAAAGGGCCGTATATAAAGTTATTACAGATAAAGGAGTTAAATGTCTTAAAAAGGTATATTATTATGAAGAAGATCTCCTATTTATTTATTCAGTTATTGAATGGCTAAATTCAAGAGGAATACATTGTCCAAGATTTATTTCTACAAAAAATGGGCTTAAATTTGTTAAATATTGTAATAATCTTTTTATATTAACAGATTGGATTGAAGGAAGAAAATGTGATTATAATAATATTGATGACATTAAAGCAATTGCAGAAAATCTGGGAAAAATACATAAATGTTCTAAGGGTTTCTACCCAGTAGATGGTAGTAAACTTAGGATTACAGATAAGGATTATCTTTATAGTTACAATAAACATTTTTTGCAACTTCTTGAACTTTCAAACACAGCGTTCCGTATTAAAGATAAATTTTCTAAAATCTATCTTGAAAGTTTTGATTATAATTTATACAAAGCAAGAGAAAGTATATATATATTATCAAAAATAGACTTTTCAAAAAATATAGGAGATGATGTAAGTAGAAATGCAATATGTCATCTTGACTATGTAAATAAGAATATAATTTTTTCGGAGGATAATAATATTTATGTAATTGATTTTGACAGAACCATGATTGATATGCCAGTACATGATATTAGCGTATTTTTAAAAAGAATTTTAAAAAGAGAAAAAACTTCATGGAATTTTGATGTTTTTTTAAGTGCAATTGAAAGCTATGAAAAAATAAGAAGATTAAGCTATGAGGAGTATATGCTTTTATATGCCATGCTTATGTTCCCTCAAAAGTACTGGAAGGTTTCCAGAGACTATTTTAAAAACATTAAAGAATGCAACAAAGATGCTTTTATTACAATATTAAAGAAGATTTCAAGTCAGCAAAAGGATCATGAAAATTTCTGCAATAAGATGAAGAATTATATATATAAAAAATTTGGGGAGTAGTATAAACTACTCCCCAAATTTTTACCTTGGATTTTTAACCTGTGCTTGAGCTGCTGCAAGTCTTGCTATTGGAACTCTAAATGGTGAGCAGGATACATAGTCAAGTCCTACATTATGACAAAATTCAACTGATGATGGATCTCCTCCATGCTCTCCACATATTCCAAGCTTAATATCTGGTCTTGTTTGTCTTCCAAACTCTGATGCCATCTTTACAAGTTTGCCAACACCATTTTGGTCAAGTTTTGCAAATGGATCAAATTCAAATATTTTCTTATCATAATAGTCATTTAAGAATTTTCCTGCGTCATCTCTTGAGAAACCAAATGTCATCTGAGTGAGGTCATTAGTTCCAAAGGAGAAAAATTCTGCTTCCTTTGCTATTTCATCTGCTGTTAAAGCTGCCCTTGGTATCTCAATCATTGTTCCAACCTTATATTCAAGTTTTACTCCTTCTTTTTCTATTATTTCATTAGCTGTCTTTAAAATAATATCTTTTACATATTTCAACTCTTTAATTTCACCAACAAGAGGAATCATTATTTCTGGTATTATATTCCATCCATGTTTTCTATTAACTTCAATTGCAGCCTCAATAATTGCTGTTGTCTGCATTTCAGCTATTTCTGGATATGATACTGCAAGACGACATCCTCTATGGCCCATCATTGGGTTAAACTCATGAAGGCTTTCAACTGTTGCTTTAAGCTCTTCAAAGGTTATACCCATATTGTTTGCAATTTCTCTTATATCATCATCTTCACTTGGTAAAAATTCATGAAGTGGTGGGTCAAGAAGCCTTATAGTCACAGGTCTGCCTTCCATTGCTTCGTATATTCCAATAAAATCATTCTTTTGCATTGGAAGAAGCTTTGCTAATGCCTTTCTTCTTTGTTCTTCATTTTTAGCTACTATCATCTCTCTAACAGCTGGGATTCTATCCTCATCAAAGAACATGTGCTCAGTTCTGCAAAGGCCTATACCTTCTGCACCAAACTTAACTGCCTGTGCTGAATCTCTTGGAGTATCAGCATTTGTTCTAACTTTAAGCTTTCTAATTTCATCTGCCCAAGCCATGAATGTTCCAAAATATCCTGTAATTTCTGGTTCAACTGTCTTTATCTTCTGTCCGTAAACCTTACCTGTGCTTCCATCAAGGGATATGTAATCTCCTTCGTTAATTCTTACTCCGTTTGCAACAAAATATTTTCCTTCTTCATTAATCTGTATATCTCCACAACCTGCCACACAGCACTTACCCATTCCTCTTGCAACAACTGCTGCATGGGATGTCATTCCGCCTCTTGCAGTAAGAATACCCTCTGCTGCAACCATACCTTCAATATCTTCTGGTGATGTTTCAACTCTAACAAGAACAACCTTTTCTCCGGCTGCCTTATGCTGTTTAGCTTCTTCTGCTGTAAAGTATACTCTACCACAAGCTGCACCTGGTGATGCTGGAAGCCCTTTTGCAATTTCCTTTGCTCCTTTTAACTCTGTTTGGTCAAATGCTGGATGTAAAAGCTGATCAAGCTGCTTTGGATCAACTTTTAAAATAGCTTCTTCTTTTGTTATAAGTCCTTCTTGTACCATTTCAACAGCTATCTTTAATGCTGCTGGTGCTGTTCTCTTACCATTTCTTGTCTGCAAGAAATAAAGTTTTCCTTGCTCTATAGTAAATTCCATATCCTGCATATCTTTATAGTGTTTTTCAAGAATGTTCGCAATTTTCATGAACTCATTATAACAATCTGGCATAACTTCTTTTAATGTATCTATGCTCTGAGGAGTTCTAATACCTGCAACAACATCTTCACCCTGTGCATTAATAAGGTATTCTCCAAACACCTTGTTTTCTCCTGTTGCAGGGTTTCTTGTAAAAGCAACGCCTGTCCCCGATGTTTCTCCCATGTTTCCAAATACCATCTGCTGTACATTAACTGCTGTTCCCCAATCACTTGGTATATCATTTAATCTTCTATAAACTATAGCTCTTGGGTTATTCCATGACCTAAAAACTGCTTTTACCGCTTCAAACAATTGCTCTTTTGGATCTTGTGGAAAATCAGTTCCTTTTTCTTCTTTATAAAGTGCCTTATATCTTCTTACTACTTCTTTAAGATTTTCAGCATTCAAATCGGTATCATATTTTGCACCGTTCTCTTCTTTTACTGCATCAAGTATTTTTTCAAATTTGTTCTTGTCTATTTCCATAACAACATCGCTAAACATTTGTATAAATCTTCTGTAGCTGTCATAAGCAAATCTTTCATTGTTAGTTAACTTAGCAAGACCTACAACTGTTTCATCATTAAGTCCAAGGTTAAGTATTGTATCCATCATACCAGGCATAGATGCTCTTGCACCTGAACGTACAGAAACAAGAAGTGGATTTGATGGATCACCAAATTTCTTTCCAGTTATACCTTCCAATTTTTGAAGATATTCAAATATTTGAGCCTTAATATCATCTCCAATTTTTTGTCCATCTTCATAATACCTTGTACATGCTTCTGTGGTTACAGTAAAACCTTGAGGCACAGGTAAACCAATATTAGTCATCTCAGCAAGGTTGGCACCTTTTCCGCCAAGAAGATTTCTCATACCTGCATTTCCTTCACTAAAAAGATAAACATACTTTTTTTGATGACCAGACATTTTAAGACCCCCTGTTTTTATATTTTATATTTAAAATAATTTTAAACAACCCACAGGGACATATAATGTCCCAATTATGTTCAAAAAAATCACATTTACATAGAACATAAATTTACAAAAAGTTTTGTAATATTTGTTTTAGAAACTTTGCCTGTAATCTTTAAAGCTTCTTTCCCTTCTTCTGTAACTACTTTTTCAATAACCGGAAGAGAATCAACCTCATGCTCAATTATTTTCTTTGCAGCATCATAAGCACTATCTTCATCCATTACAGTAATTATATTAGGCATTCTTGTCATAATCACGCCCACCGGTACCTTATGTACATCAGTATTACCAATTGCAATCTTTAAAAAATCTTTTCTTGAAACTGCACCAGTTAAGTATCCATTATGTACTACAAATATAGTTCCTACATCATTTAAAAACAATTGAATTATTGCATCATAAACAATTGTATCTTCTGTAACAACAACAGGCTTTGTCTTAATATCTGCTACGGTTATTTCTTTTATATAATCATATATGATGTTATTATTTCCCTTTTTAGAATATAAATATCCTACCTTAGGTCTTGCCTCAAGAATTCCTGTCATTGTAAGTATTGCAAGATCAGGCCTTAGTGCTGCTCTCGTGACATTTAATAATTTTGCAATTTTTTCACTTGTTATAGGCTGATTTTTTTTAACAAGTTCAATAATTTCTTCCTGACGCTTTGTAAGTTTTATAAAAATCACCTTCTTTAAACAAATTGCTATAAATATAAAATTTTGCTATTTTCTTATATATACTATTATATAAACTCTATTATTCAAACTCAATACTTTTAAAAAATATTTTGTCTATTTTAAATATTGTTTTATTCTGATATTTAATACTTTTTATATAATATATTTTATTTTAAATTGTTTTATTTTTCAATACATTAATAAAACAGAATAAGCCAGTAAAACTGACTTATTCTGTTTTATCAACATTATCTTTATCATTTTCGTCATTATTCATATTTTCTAACTTAACACCTATATCCTCTTTAATATTATTTACAGCATCCTCAGCCTTATTTTTAACATCTTCAAATTTTTCTTTAACGTCATCGTATTTTTCCTTTATAACATCATTTACAATATCAATTTTCCCATCTGGTCTTTCAATTTCAATTACTATCTTAGTTGCCAATGCTGCAACAGCACCTACTGCAATTAGTGCAGGATAAAATAATCCAAGAGCCCCTGCAGCAATTCCAGCATTAACTGGAATATCTATTAAAACTCTATTGTCCTTTTTAATCTTTATCCTGCTGACATTTCCCTTTTTTATTATATCCTTTACAGTTTCTATTAAATCATTACTAACATTAGCAATGTTTTGAGCAAAGTTTTTTTGATTTTGTTCAAAGTAAATCAATGCATCTACTACATTCCCATTGTTTTTTTCAAGTAGTTCTTTTGCTTGTGCATATCCAACTCCTGTTCTTTGCCTTATAATATCAATCTTTTCAAGGCTAATTTCTTCCATATAACCCTCTCCTTATCTCTTTATTTTATCTAAAATACTAAGGCTTTTAAAATCCGTTTCAGTCTGATATAAAATATACTTAGTCATTATGTTTTGAAGATAATTTATACTTTTCTCATCATATTTAATATTTCTCAAATTCTCTAATTTTATGTTTTTAATTATATGTAAATTATTCAAAGTTTCTTTATTAATACCATAGACTGCTTGGTTGTCTTTACAATCTGTACAAATCATTCCACCCCTGTTAATACTAAAATATCCCTCTTTTATCCTTCTACCACACTTTACACAATTAACAATCTGAGGCATATATCCAGAAATAGATATGGCTTTAAAATCAAAAACAAGCCTTAAAAGCCTTAGATCAACCTCATCATGAGTCAAAATATATAATGTTTTTAAAATAAGTGCAAGAATACTTATACTTTTAACTTCATTTTCAGTAATATTATCTATAAGTTCAAGGAAATACATACCATAAGCAACTTTATCAAGATCCATAAGTATAGTCTGAAAAGAATTGATTATGTTACTTTGACTAATAGTATAAAGATTTTTACCTTTATGTAGCTGATATTCTCCATAACAAAAAGGTTGAGTTGATGCCATAAATTTACTCTTTGTCCTTCTTGCTCCATGAGCTACAGCATCTATCTTACCAAGTTTATCCGTTAATAAAGTGATGATTTTATCACTCTCTCCAAGCTTAATATATTTAAGCACTACTCCCTGAACGTTTATAAGTGACAAAACCACCACCTCCTATTTTTAATAACCAAGATATTTCAATAAAGATGGACTATCCCTCCAGTCCTTTTTAACTCTTACCCAAAGCTGTAAAAAAACTTTATTTCCAAGAAATCTTTCTATATCAATCCTTGAATCTTGCCCTATCTTTTTAAGCATTGCCCCACCTTTTCCTATTATTATTGCCTTATGGGAGTCCTTTTCACAATATATATTTGCATCTATATTAGTTATCCCTGTTTCTTTATCATCAAACATTCTTACAATCTCAACTGCTGTTCCATGGGGAACTTCATCTTTAAGATAATGAAGCAGCTTCTCTCTAATTATTTCTGATACTATAAATTTCTCAGGCTGATCTGTCATAATATCCGGTGGAAAATATTGTGGACCATTAGGAAGGTTAGATATTAAAACCTTAAGTAATACATCAATATTATTTCCGATTAGAGCTGAAATAGGTATTACTTCTTTAAAATTATATTCTTTAGTATAGCTTTCAATTGTTTTAGCAACAACTTCCTTTTTAACTGAATCTACTTTATTTATTACAAGAAAAATTGGAACTTTCGTTTGTTTTAATCTTTCAATAATATGTTTATCTGATGGATGTAGATCTTCCTGAGGTGTAGTTATAAATAAAACAACATCGACTTCCTTTAAAACGCTCTGAGCTGAACTTACCATATACTCTCCAAGCTTGTGTTTAGGTTTATGTATTCCTGGGGTATCCATAAAAATTATTTGACAATTCTCTCCATTATATATTGCTTTAATATTATTCCTAGTTGTTTGAGGCTTATTTGATATTATAGAAAGCTTTTCACCTATAATCCTATTAAGCAGCGTAGATTTCCCAACATTTGGACGACCAATAATTGCTACAAATCCTGATTTGAACTCTGTCATATATTATCTCCTTTCAATGTCCTTTTTTGAAAATGCATAAGGTAAAAGATCATAAAGTTGATGAACTTTATATTCTAATTTTTTATTTGCAACTATAACTTCTATATCAGTTCCAAACTCAGCAATAACTTGCCTACAAATGCCACAAGGATATGTAAAATCTTCACTATCAGCAACTATTGCTATCTTTGAAAAATTCCTATATCCTTCTGAAACTGCCTTAAAAAGTGCTGTTCTTTCAGCACAATTTGTACTACCAAAAGAAGCATTTTCTATATTACATCCAGTAAACACTTTTCCTTCTTTAGTTAAAATCGCAGCCCCCACTTTAAATTTTGAATATGGTGCATAAGCCTTTTCTTTCGCTTCATTTGCTAATTTTATTAAATCAAAATCATCCATTATATTCCTCCTTTTTATTTTATCATAGTTTATATTATTCTATACTATTTTTGATTTTTTAAAACTTTAAAACAGCTTAAAAATCAATATTGATATAAGTATCCCAAGTACTGCACCTACAACGACTTCAAATATACTATGTATCTTTGCATCGACACGGCTTTGTGCTACAAGGAAAGCTAAAAAATAAGAAAGAGTAATTATAAGTAATTGGCTAGTTACTAAAGATATTGATGTTGCAATGCCAAATGCAAGGGCACTATGACCACTTGGCATTCCTCCTTTTAACGGTGTTCCCTCTCCATAGATAGCTTTTATTACAATTGTTATTAATACCGTAAGTATAAGGCATATAAAAACTACCGTAGTATTTGACTGTTTAATTTTCATAAATACAGTTAGCGTTATAGGCTTTAACCTATCAAAAAAAAGAAGATATCCAACAACAATTGAATTAATAGCAGCAATAAGGACAGCTCCTGCTGAAACGTTCTTTGCAATTTTTGCCAAAGGATGATAATAATTTGCAATCACATCTATAGTAGCCTCAATTGCAGTATTTATCATTTCAAGAACTATAACAAGGGATATGGTAAAAAATAGAATAAGCATTTCTATTTTAGAAAAATCAAAAAAAAGACTAAGTAGAAGAACTATTATAGCTATAGTAAAATGTATTTTCATATTAAGTTGGGTTCTGACAGTATATATAATTCCATCAATCGCATTATTAAAACTATCAGAAATCTTCTTTATCTTCATAGTTATATTTCTACCTCACCAAACCAATTTTTTCTAATATACTCTCTTCCTTCTGCCTCATAATAATTCTATCTTCATCCCTTTCATGATCATACCCTAAAAGATGTAGAACACTATGAACAGTTAAAAATGAAACTTCTCGTTCAAAGGAATGGCCATATTCAATAGCCTGGCTTTTTGCTTTTTCAAGGGATAGGACTATATCTCCTAAAACGACTTCTCCCGTTTGAGGATTTATATCTTCAAAGTTAAAATTATTATCAATGAATTTCTCATTAAGCATTGGAAAAGATAATACATCTGTTTCCCTGTCAATGCCTCTGAATTCCTTATTTATTTCCTTTATTTTATCATTATCAGTTAATACTACACTTATTTCATAAGGTTTTGAAAAATTTTCATGTTGCAGTGTACTATATATGCTCTTTTCTATAATATCTTGTATTTCCTGTGTAAATTCAATTTTATTTTGTCTGTTATCAAACTCTATCAATTGTATCTTCTCCTTCCTTATTTTTATCATTTAGTTCTGGGTATTCTATACGGTTATGGAATATACCTATCATTACTTTTATGAAGGATTTTTTTATAGTATCAATATCCTTTAATGTAAGCTCTGTTTCATCAAGCTGTCCATCTTTTATTTTATCTTCAACTACTTTATTTACCATAGATTGTACTTCTTGAATTGTTGGATTGTTAAGAGAACGAACAGCCGCCTCTACACTATCTGCAAGCATTACTATAGATGCTTCTTTAGTTTTAGGCTTTGGTCCCTCATATCTAAAAGAAGCTTCTTCAATATCTTCCTTTGAATTATTTGAAGCTAAAGCATAAAAATATTTAACAAGGGTTGTACCATGGTGTTGTTCTATTAAATTTTTTATCGCTCCCGGAAGTTTATATTTTTGGGCAAGCTCTAAACCATCCTTTACATGAGAGGTTATAATAAGCGCACTAAGTTTTGGGGTTATCTTATCATGAGGATTATCATTTGTTATTTGATTTTCCTTAAAGAAATATGGTCTTTTTATTTTTCCAATATCATGGTAATATGCTCCAGCTCTTGCTAAAAGAGAGTTTGCGCCAATTTCTTCAGCTGCTGCTTCCGAAAGATTTCCTACAAGTATACTATGATGATAAGTCCCTGGAGCTTCAAACAAAAGTCTCTTTAAAAGTGGATGATTAGGATTTGTAAGTTCTAAAAGCTTTATCGGAGTAATTATATCAAATAGCTGCTCATATATAGGAAGTATACCTATAGCAAGCATCCCTGACAACATTCCTCCTCCAATAGCACTAAAACACTGAAGAAGAATCTGGGGAATATTTAAATTGTTGTTTATAAAATTACTTGATAGCACTATAACTCCATTTGTTATACCAGTATAAAGACCACTTAGAAGTATATTATTTCTTTCATGCACATTACTAATAAATAGTATCCCTGAAATACACCCAATAATATATATCAACAGAGGATCAAAACTAAAATTCGTTATAAAAGAAATTATCACAACTGAAGGTATACTTATAAAAAAAGCTGTTAAAGAGTCAAATATAAGAGTTATAAGAATTGCATTTAAAGCTACAGGAATTAAATATCCTGATATTGTATTCATCCCCATAGTAAATAATGCATTTATACATAATGTTATAGCAATAATCAACAGCCTATTATTTTCATAAAAATAATTTTTTCTATACCTATATAAATAAAAACCTATTATCATTTCCAAAAGCAAGATTGTTAAGGCTACTCCAATATATAGCCAAATATCAGCCATTTTATTTTCCTCAAGCAACCCTGCTTTTCTCATTAAATATATATGCTTTGAAGTGACAACTTCTCCTTTTAATATTATATTTTGATTTTTTTTGTATACTACAGGTTGTACTTGCTTTTTTGCCTCTTCTTTTAATTCATTAGTCTGCTGTTCATCAAAATAAAGGTTAGGCTTTATCAAAGGTAGTCCTATTTGACTGCATATTTTTTTTATATTTTTTTGCATAGATAAGTTTTCAACGTAAAAATTAAAATCATCTTTTGCTTTTTTAAGATCCTCTTCATCATTAATCATTATATCTTGAGATAATATTTTATCTAAACAATTTTGAAGAAAAGTTGACATGTTTTTAATTTCTTCATCCTTAAGCTGTATTAAAACCTTATAATCATTATAATCTAACTCAAACTCTGAAAGTGATTTTATTTTATCAATCTTCTCTTCTTCATTAATATCCATTGATTTATATTCTATTACCTTATCAAAAAAAGCTTTAACCTTTTCAACTGCTTCATTTTTAATATTAACGTTTTTACTATACTTATCAGTTACCGAAGAAATGGCTTTATTAATTTTTTCCTGAGTTTCAACATCATCTATAAAATCTCTCGGTGCTTTTATATCTGTCGGTGCAATGTCCCCTTCTTTTAAATTATATTTTTTTGGTATTACCCCCATGGAAGATATTGCAAATAATATAAAAAAAGTAAATAAAAAAATAATCATCTTTATAATCCTTGTATTTTTGAATATAAACCCATGAGTTAATCTTCTGTTAACTTCCATTTTATCACCTATCTTTATTCTCTTCATATCTATTGTATGCTTTAATTATTTCCATAACAAGCCTATGCCTTACAACATCATTATGAGAAAAATATATAAAATCGATACCGTTTATATCTTTTAATATTTTAGTTACATGCTTTAACCCTGAAACTTTTCCTTCTCCAAGATCTATTTGAGTTATATCTCCAGTTACAACTATTCTTGAACCATAGCCAAACCTTGTTAAAAACATTTTCATCTGCTCAGGGGTTGTATTTTGTGCTTCATCAAGAATGATAAAGCAATCATCTAAAGTTCTCCCTCTCATATATGCAAGAGGTGCTACCTCTATTATACCTGATTCCATATATTTTTGGAAAGTTTCAACTCCAAGTATATCATATAAGGCATCATATAAAGGCTTAAGATATGGATTGATTTTCTCCTGCAAATCTCCTGGAAGAAAACCTAATCTTTCACCTGCTTCAACAGCAGGTCTTGTAAGTATTATTCTTCCAACTTTTTTGTCTTTTAAAAATTTTACGGCCATTGCAATTGCAAGATATGTTTTACCAGTACCAGCAGGTCCTATTCCAAATACCACGTCATTTTTTTTGATTGAATCTACATATTTTTTTTGTCCAAGGGTTTTACATTTAACATATTTACCCCTTGCAGTTACTATTACAACATCTTCTAATATCTTTTCAATCTCATCTGATTTGTCTTCCATAACAAGGCTTATTATATAGTTTACCGTGTGAAGATTTATAGTTTCACCCCTTTTTATAATATCTAAAAGCTTAAGTATTGCACTTGTTGCAAGTTCTACGTTTCCTAATCCTGTTATCTTTATCTCGTTTTCTCTACTTATAACATTAACATCAAATGTTTGCTCTATAACTTTAATATTTTCATCATAATTTCCAAATAAATTTATTATATCCTCAACTTTGTCTATTTCTATTCTTCTCTCTTTTTCCAATTCATTTCCTCCATTCTAATTTATTTCCTGTTCAATACAAATATTTTCTTCAGTAATATAAAGAACTCTTACCTTGGCTTTACCATTACCTATAATCTTGTCTACCTTTTTATCTAATATCTTTGCATCCTTTGGAAGATATTTTTTTACATCTTCTTCAGCATCATTAAGTGCAATATTAGTAGCCTCTTCATAGCTTATAATTTTATATTTATCAGTCTTTTCATAATAATATTCAGTAACTAATTGCACTGGCATAGAAAAATTTCCTATTTTAAATATTTTTTTTTCTATTATTTTATCATATTTTTTAAATAGAATGTTATCGTTTTTTATATATATATCCTTACCAAAATAATTATAATATACTTTCTTTGCTGTTCTACCAGTTCTCTCTTCATATTTATAATTTATATTTACTTCTTTAACTGATTCATACCATGTCTTTGCAATTACCTCTCCAAAGGCATGAACTAATTTTATAGGTACATTTTGAGTGTCAGTTAAAACTCCCGAAATAAGAACTTGACCTTTTTTTACATAATCTCCCTCTTTAACCATGGCTTTGCCCATATATGCTGAAATTTTTAATATTATTCCATCCTTTGAAGCTATTACGTTTATAGGCTCTTCTAAATTTTTTATTTGTGGTGGCATCTTTCTTTCAACAACCTCAATTTTAGCTTTAATACCTTGAAGTTTAATTGTTACTACCGAAATTTCTTTTACATTATTTAAAATGTAATCTTCAATATCTCTTAGATTCAACTTATACTTTAAGGTTCCTTCTTTAAGTCCTGCTTTTTTAGCAGCTTCATATATTATATCTGTGTTAACAGTTTTATTCCCAACAATATCAATTTGCCATATTATATTTAACATATAAACTATTATAGCTAAAAATATCCCAATCCCTAAAACAAAAACTTTCCTTCTCAAAGCTTTTTTATATATAAAGTGCATTCCTACCTTTTTAATTATTTTTGTCTTTACACCTGTCTTTTGAATTATACCTCTAAGCATTCCATACTGGTCATATTTCATTTTAAAAATTACAGTCGTAAAGTTAACTCTTTTTACATCCCAAAGAGTTACTCCATACTTAATTGCCATATTAATGAACTTTTCTGGATTTAATCCTTCTAATCTTACCACGATATATCCACTAAAAAATTCATTAGAGCTCCTACTTGCCATCTTCACACCTCATTTAATAAATTCAACTATTTCAATATTTCCAATTACCGTTATAAATTCCTGATTAATTTCTTTTACCTCAAGCTCTTTTCCATAAATCTTTATTATTCCTATATGTGAGTTGATTCTTAATATGTTTTTAGAATATTCAATTACTCCTTTATGATTTTCTATAGAAACTTCAATATTACCAATCATTTTTATATTTGGGACTCCCATGGTAACATCCTTTGGAATGTCAAGGGATTCTGATACCCTACTTTTCAATTTATTAACTCTTTCTTTTTGCATAAAAAGGCCTCTATTTATTTCTATACAATATAATTATGCATTCTTTTTTTTTAAAATAACAAAAGAATACTTATGTATCCTATAAATCAAAAAATTAAAAAGACCCTCTTCGGGTCTTATTATTGTAAAATTTGCTTTACTATTTCATTTACAAGCTTTCCATCGGCTCGCCCCTTAACTTTAGGCATTATTGCTGCCATAACTTTTCCCATCTCTTTAATACTTGTAGCATTTACCTCATTCACAGCACTTTTAACTATTTCAGTTAGTTCTTCTTTTGATAACTGCTGAGGAAGGTATTCAAGCAAAATCTCTATTTCTTTTTTGGCCTGCTCAACAAGATCCTGCCTGTTCCCTTTTTCAAACTCAAGGATTGAATCCCTTCGTTGTTTTACTTCCTTAGAGAGGACAGCAATTACACCTTCATCATCAAGTTTTGAGCCATCAACCTTTTCAGCTTGAAGTACAGCAGCTCTTGCCATACTAATTACATTAGCTCTAAAGCTGTCTTTATTTTTTAAGGCAGCCTTCCAGTCTTCCTGTAATTTATCCTTGAGCGACATGCTTACCCTTCTTTCATTATTTAAACTTTCTCTTCCTTGCAGCTTCAGATTTTTTCTTTCTCTTTACGCTTGGCTTTTCATAGTGTTCTCTCTTTCTTACTTCTGCAAGCACACCAGCTCTTGCGCATTTCTTTTTAAATCTACGGAGTGCACTATCAATTGATTCATTTTCTCCAACTCTGATTTCTGACACCTGTTCTCCCTCCCTCCGCTATTTTCAATAATAGATAATAATAAATAAAGTGCTGTGATGTTTGTATTTTAAATACATATTATATTATATATTATGGGTGTAAATACTGTCAATAAATAATGATAATTTAGAATCAACCTGGAGGCCACTGCATATCTCTACCACCTAAAAGGTGAAAATGCAAGTGAGGTACTGTCTGCCCTCCCTCTTTACCACAATTGTTTACTATTCTAAATCCCTTTTCGCTAATTCCAAGCTCTTTTGCTATTTTTTTTGCTACAAGAATTATATGACTTACTATATCAGCATTATTTTCATCAACTTCCATTACTGATTCTATATGATGCTTAGGGATTATTATAATATGTACAGGAGCAACAGGGCTTATATCTTTAAAACCAACTACCTTCTCATCCTCATAGACTTTTTGAGAAGGTATAGTTCCCTCTACTATTTTACAAAATATACAATTCATTATCTTCACCTCCATTCATATTATTTAATTCAACATAAATCTTTATTTTCCTTCTTTTATGCTAAATTAAATTACCCTCTGCAACATTCTTCAAACAATTTACCAACTTTACATTCATAATTTTACCAGTTATATCTTCTTTAGATTTTACCATTACTTTAATATAGTTTGTAGTATAACCAAAATAGATTCCATCGTCTCCTTCTTCAAATAACACTTTCATTTCACTATTTATAAACTTTTTAATAAAGCTTTCTTCAAATATTTCATCAAGTTTAATAAGTTTTTGGCTTCTAATTTCTTTTACCAAGGGATCTACTTTATTAGGAAGCTTTTCTGCCCTTGTACCCTTTCTCTCACTATATTTAAATATATGCATCTTTGATAATTTTATATCTTCTAAGAATTTATAAGTTTCATTAAACTCCTCATCAGTTTCCCCTGGAAAACCTACAATAATATCAGTACTTATAGAAACATCTTGTATCTTCTCTCTTAACTTTGTAACTATACCCTTATATTCTCCTGTCGTATAGTGCCTATTCATGCGTTTTAATGTTTCATCGCATCCACTTTGAAGAGACAGATGAAAATGATTGCAAAGCTTTTTAACTTTACTTAAACTTTCAATTCTATTATCTGTGAAAAATGTGGGATCTACTGAACCTATTCTAATGCGCTCAATTCCTTCAATATCATTTATATTTTCAATCAAAGATACAAGATCAACATTCCCTAAATCTTTCCCATAAGATGCAACATGAATTCCTGAAAGTATTACTTCTTTATACCCATTTAAAGCTAATTTTTTAACTTCGCTTAATACTTTATCTGGATTTTTACTTCGTACAGGTCCCCTTGCAAAGGGGATTAAACAGTAGGAACAAAAATTTTCGCAACCATCTTGTATCTTTAGAAAAGCTCTTGTTCTGTCCTGATATTCCTCAATTTCCATCTCTTCAAAGGTTCGTATATTCATTATATTCTCAACATGCTTTATTGGCTTTTTTTCTTTTAAATATTCCTTAACTATTTGGGGTATCTTTATTTTATCTGTCGTTCCTACAACAATATCTACCCCCTCAATTGAAGCGACTTCTTCAGGCGCTACTTGAGAATAGCATCCTGCTGCCACTACAACAGCTTCGGGATTCAATTTTTTAGCCTTTCTAATCATATTTCTGGACTTTTTATCACTAATATTTGTAACGCTACAAGTGTTTATAACATAAACATTTGCAAATTCATCAAAATCAACAACTTCATATCCATCTTTTATAAAAACTTCTGCAATTGCTTCAGTTTCATATTGATTTACTCTGCAACCTAAAGTATAAAAGGCAACTTTTTTCATTTACTTCCTCCCATATCTGAAAGTTCATATAAAACTATAGTTGATGCTACAAAACCTGCAGTTTCAGTTCTAAGTATTCTTGGTCCTAAAGTTACAGGATGTATTCCATTTTCTATGCAAAGTTTTATTTCTTCTTCTTCAAATCCTCCTTCAGGACCTATAAATATTCCTACATTTTTTATATTGTTTTTTTGATGTAAAACATTTTTAAAACCAATTGATTTTTCATTTTCATAAGGTACAAATGCAATATCCATTTTTTTTAGCTCTTCAACTGCCCTTTTGAAATCAATAGGCTCAATTACCATGGGTATCATACCGCGATTACTCTGTTTTGCAGCCTCCATGGAAATCCTTCTCCATCTTTCAATTTTATTGCTTATGTCTTTGCTTCCAATATCAGCTACAACCCTTTTGGTAATAACTGTATATATATTGCAAACTCCAATCTCAACGGATTTTTGTACAATAAGATCCATCTTTTGTGACTTTGGAAGGGCTTGAAATAAGGATATTTTTATATCTGGTTCAGTTTTGTTTTGAAACTTTTCTTCTATAGTACACAATACTTCTTTTTTATTAAAACTTTCTATAGTACATACATGCTCATTCCCTTTTCCATCACAAATCAATATTCTATCTTTACTTCTTAGCCTTAAAACCTTCGTTATATGATTTACATCTTCCCCTTCAATTAGTATTTTATTATTACTATAATTTATATTTTCACTGTTAACAAAAAACTTATGCATATATCCTCCTTAGCTTACCTTTGCAGAAATTGCAACCCATTCACCCATCTCTTTGATATCACAAATATCAAAGCCTTCTTCTTTGAATTTTAATAGTACATCCTGTTTCCTATCTTGAATTATACCTGACACAATGAATATTCCATTTTCTTTCACAAAAGGCTTTATTGTTTCTATCAAATTTAAAACTATATCAGCTATTATATTTGCAACAATTATATCTGCTTTTCCTTCAACAACATCAGTTAAATTTCCATGCCTTATCTCTACATTTTTAATATTATTATATTCTACATTCTCCTTTGCTGCATGAACTGCTACTTCATCTATATCTACTCCTATTACTTTTGCAGCTCCAAGCTTTGATGCAGAAATTGAGAGTATTCCTGAACCAGTTCCTATATCAAATACTATATCTCCTTTTTTTACATATTTTTCAAGAAGCTCAATGCACATCATTGTTGTTTCATGGGTGCCTGTTCCAAAGGCCATACCAGGGTCAAGCTCTATCACTATTTCATCTTCTTTTTTCTCATAATCCTCCCATTTGGGTTTTATGACTATGTTTTTACCTATCTTTGTTGTTTTATAATATTTTTTCCATGAGTTTGCCCAATCCTCATCATATACTACATTAGTTATTACCTTACCTTGACCTATATCAATTCCTAAATCGTTAAGTTCATTTATTTTATTTTTTATGTATTCAACTATCTTATCTATATCCTCATTTGGATTAAAGTATCCTTTAACAACAGCTGCACTGCCTTTGTATTCAAGTATTGAAATATCAGCAAAATCCCAGCTAAGCTCTCCTTGATCCCTTTTTATAATATCGTTTGGATCCTCTATTGCAACTCCTTTAACATCCAGTCCATAGAATATGCCCGACACAGGCTCAACTGCTTCACTACTTGTAATTATCTTTATTTCAATCCATTTCCCATTCACAATATTCATCCTTTCGTTTTTTATTAATTATACTATATTATTATTATAATGTAAAAAACATTGATTATTAAAAAAGGTCAGATGTTTTTTGGCTCTCATCTGACCTTTTTCTTATTTTATCCTCCAAAGGCATCTTTAAATTTATCCATAAAGGATTTTTTTCCTTCCTTTATATCCTCTCCGAACTCAACAGCAAGCTTATTTAAAAGCTCTTTTTGCTTTTCAGTAAGTTTTTTAGGGATTTCTACCTTAAGCTCTGCAAAAAGATCTCCTCTTCCTCCTCCACGGATTTTATTTATGCCTTTACCTTTTAATCTTACAATAGTTCCTGGCTGAGTTCCTGGTACAATTGTATACTTTTCTTCTCCTTCAAGAGTAGGTATAGCAATTTCTCCTCCAAGTATTGCCTTTATAAAGGATATAGAAACTTCACAGGTTATATCAAAGCCTTTTCTTTGAAATATTTTATGAGGCTTTACCTTAATGTTAATATAAAGATCCCCTGGTGCTCCTCCCCTTAAACCTGGTTCTCCTTCTCCTCTTAAAGGAATTGTATTTCCAGTATCTACCCCTGCAGGTATATTTATTGATATAATCTTCTTTTTTCTAACTTTACCTTTTCCACCACAGTTAGGGCACGGTGTCTCTATTACTCTTCCTTCTCCATAGCATCTGTCACAAGTAGTAACACTTACAAAGCTTCCAAAAGGCGTATTTCTTTGAGTTTTAATCTGCCCTGTACCATTACATTTAGGACATGCTTTTGGAGAAGTCCCCGGCTTTGCTCCTGTACCATGACATTTATCACATGATTCATATCTATAAATTTCAATATCCTTTTTTACTCCAAAAGCTGCTTCTTCAAAAGTTAATTCAAGATTATACTCTAAGTCAGCTCCTCTTTGAGGACCATTCTTTTGTCGTCTTGCACCAAACATATCACCAAATATATCACCAAATATATCAGAAAAACCTTCAAAGCCTCCAAAGCCACCAAACCCACCAAAGTTTGATGGATCGAAACCGCCAAATCCACCTTGACCATTAAAATCAGCCGTACCAAATTGATCATACTGTGCACGTTTTTGAGGATCAGATAGAACCTGATAAGCTTCATTTATTTCTTTGAATTTCTCCTCAGCATTTTTATCTCCAGGATTCTTATCTGGATGATATTTTAATGCAAGCTTTCTAAAAGCACTTTTTATTTCTTCGTCAGTTGCATTTTTGCTAACTCCAAGTATTGCATAGTAATCCTTCGCCACTTGCCTCACCACCTTCCACATACAGTAAGGAGGGAATTAAATCCCTCCCTATGCTATTTGTCGTCCTTTACATCGTAGTCAGCATGTATATCGTTTGGGTTACCAGTATTACCTCCTGGATTTGCATTAGCATTTCCTGCAGACTGCTGATATATCCTTGATGAAACTTCATAGAATTTTTGTGTAAGTTCATCAGTAGCATTTTTTATAGCTTGAATATCTGTACCATTAAGAGCATCCTTTACCTTCTTTAACCTTGCTTCTATTTCTGATTTATCCTCTGGTGAAAGCTTTCCTTCAAGATCCTTTAATGTTTTTTCTGTCTGGTACACTATAGAATCAGCATTATTTCTAACTTCAATTTCTTCCTTTCTCTTCTTATCCTCTTCTGCATACCTTTCAGCTTCCTTAACTGCCTTTTGTATCTCTTCTTCTGAAAGGTTAGTTGAAGCTGTTATAGTAATGTTTGCTTCCTTACCAGTACCTAAATCTTTAGCTGAAACATGAACTATTCCATTTGCATCTATATCAAAAGTAACTTCAATTTGAGGTACTCCTCTTGGAGCAGGTGGTATTCCAGAGAGAGTAAATCTTCCAAGTGTCTTATTATCTCTGGCCATCGGTCTTTCACCTTGGAGAACGTGTATCTCAACGGATGTCTGACCATCAGCAGCAGTTGAGAATATCTGGCTCTTTCTTGTCGGTATAGTAGTATTTCTTGGTATTAATGTTGTAAATACCCCTCCAAGGGTTTCAATTCCAAGGGAAAGAGGAGTTACATCAAGAAGAAGAACATCCTTTACTTCACCCTTTAATACTCCTGCCTGAATAGCTGCACCTACTGCAACACACTCATCAGGGTTTATTCCTTTTGTTGGCTCTTTACCAGTAAAATTCCTTACAAGTTCTTGAACAGCAGGTATTCTTGTAGATCCTCCAACTAAAACCACTTTATCAATTTGGCTGATTTCAAGTCCAGCATCTCTTAAGGCATTCTTCATAGGCTCTAATGTTGCTTGAACAAGGTCAGCTGTTAATTCATTGAACTTTGCTCTTGTTAATGTAACGTTTATGTGTTTAGGACCAGTTGCATCTGCTGTTATAAATGGAAGATTTATCTCTGTAGATAGAGAAGTTGATAATTCTATTTTTGCCTTTTCAGCAGCTTCCTTTAATCTTTGTAGTGCCATTTTGTCGTTTCTAAGGTCAATACCATATTCAGCTTTGAAATTATCACAAAGATAGTCCATTATCCTCTGGTCAAAATCATCTCCACCAAGGTGTGTATTACCATTAGTTGATTTTACTTCAAATACTCCATCTCCTATTTCAAGTATAGAAACATCGAAGGTACCTCCGCCAAGGTCATATACAAGTATTTTTTGATTTCTATCCATCTTATCAAGTCCATAAGCAAGTGATGCTGCTGTAGGTTCGTTTATTATTCTTAAGACTTCAAGTCCGGCAATCCTACCTGCATCCTTTGTTGCTTGCCTTTGGCTATCGTTAAAATATGCAGGAACTGTAATAACAGCTTCAGTTACAGGTTCCCCAAAATAACTTTCTGCATCAGCCTTTAACTTTGCAAGTATCATTGCTGATATCTCCTGTGGAGTATAGGACTTACCGTCAATAGTTACTTTATAATCAGTTCCCATGTGTCTTTTAATTGACATTATAGTTCTATCTGGATTTGTTATAGCCTGCCTCTTTGCAACCTGACCTACTATTCTCTCACCATTAGGTTTAAATGCAACAACTGAAGCTGTTGTTCTTGCACCCTCTGAGTTTGGTATAACTACTGGTTCTCCTCCTTCCATGTAAGCCATACATGAATAAGTTGTACCAAGGTCAATACCTATTACTCTTCCCATAATCTTCTTCCTCCTTTATATTATTCATTGTTAATTAGCTACTTTAACCATGCTGTAACGCAGTATTTTGTCTTTATATTTATATCCTTTTTGTAGGACTTCAACAACTTCATTTTCACCATAGTTTTCATCTTCCACATGCATTACTGCATTATGATATTCTGGGTTAAATTTTTCTCCCAAAGCATTAATTTCCTGAATATTCATCTTTGCTATGGTATCTTTAAAAAGTTTAACTATCATTTTAATTCCTTCAATAAGACTTTCACTTTCATTGTTATACTCAAGTGCCCTTTCAAGATTGTCAAGAACTGGTAAAAGATTCTTTACCGCATCTATAATGCCATCATCATACATACTCTCTTTTTCTTTGTTCGTTCTTTTACGATAGTTATCAAAATCAGCCATGTTACGCCTTAACATATCAAGATAATCATTAGCTTCCTTTTCCTTAGCCTCATACTTTTTTAAAAGTTCTAAATAAAGTTGTTGAAAATCTTGCTTTAATTCATCATTGACTTCATTGATTTTAGTTTCAACATCATTTTCAATATTTTTGTCTTGAACTTTACTTTCTTCATTACAATAATTACTCATATTTTTTTCATCTTGAATGTTTTCATTTTTCATTACATTTTCTTCTGTCACTTTATCACCTTCTACCAAATTATTTTATTCATCTATATGGTTCCTAAGCATTTGATTTAATATATTTGTAAAATACATTAAAATACCAATAACCTTTGCATAATTCATCCTTGTTGGTCCTATAACTCCTATTTTTCCTACTGCTTTATTTCCAATTTTATAAGTAGCTTTTACAATGCTGCATTCCTTTATCTCATCATATATATTCTCTTTTCCTATAGATACACTTATATTGTTATCATCATCGGAGAATATATCTAAAAGCTTTTCTTTATGCTCAAGCAGTGAAAGAAAATTTTTTGCCTTTTCTAAATCGTTATACTCAGGATAATAAAAAATATTGGTTGTTCCATCAAGTATTATGTCACAATCATAGGATTTAAGGCTTTCATTAAGCACTGGTATAATAGAACTTAATATTTCATTATACCCCTTCAACTCAAGCTGTATAGAAGAAATAACAGACAAGTCTATATCTTCAACTGTAAGTCCTACAAGTTTTGCATTCAACATATTATTTATTGTTGTTAAAGTGTTATTTGATATTGGTCTTGGTATTTTTATTTTACAATGTCTTATTATTCCAGTATCAGTTACTATTACTGCAATTATATCTGTAGAACTTAGCTGTATAAGCTGTATCGATTTTACTGAACTTTTTTTTACAGAGGGTGAAAGCACTGCTGAAGTATATTGAGTTAAATTTGACAGCAGCTTTGATATCTGTTTTATTGTCTTATCAATCTCATCAATTTCAGTTGTTTCAAAATAATTTTTAATATTTTCTATTTCATATATTGATGGCTTTTGTTTTTCCATAATTTCATTTACAAAGAATCTATATCCTTTATCAGAAGGAATTCTTCCAGCAGAAGTATGAGGCTGTTCAAGATATCCAAGCTCCTCAAGGTCAGCCATTTCATTTCTAATAGTTGCCGAACTAATCCCCATCTCATATTTTTTGGCTATTGTTCTTGAGCCTACTGGTTCTGCTGTATCTATATAGTCTATTATCACTGCCCTTAAAATAGTCTTTTTCCTCTCGCCCAAATCCATACTTCCACCTCCTTTTGTTAGCACTCTAACCTATTGAGTGCTAATTATTACGATAATAAAATATCACTATTGAATAATTTTGTCAATATCCCCACAATTTTTTATACAAAAATTCTATTTTAAAAAATTAATAAAAACTTTGTTTGAAAAGTCTATTCCCCTATCAGTAAGCCTAATACTATCACCAACATCAATTAAAAGTCCCTGCCTGATTAGATTATTGATTTCAATTTTATAAACGTCATTTATATCTTTATTGAATCTTTTTTTAAATCTTTCTTTCTTAATGCCACTTGCCATCCTAAGTCCCATAAACATAAATTCTGCCATTTCATCATTATAATCTATAGTTTCACTCTCCATAATAGCATTCCCTAAATTGATTCCTTCAATATACTTTTGTATATCTCTATAATTTGAAAATCTAACATTTTTAATATATGAATGGGCACCTGCTCCTATACCTATATATTCTTCATCCATCCAATAGGTTATATTATGTCTACATTCATATCCTTTTTTCGAAAAATTTGATATTTCATATCTTTGAATTCCATGAGCAGATAGTCTTTTAACCGCATAATAATACATTTCTCTTTCAATATCATCATCAGGAAGAATAAGTTTCCCCTTGTTATACATTTCAAAAAATGGTGTACCTTCTTCAACTATTAAACTATAACAGGATATATGTTTTGGATTTAACTTCAAAACATTTTCTATTGTTTCTATCCAGTCCTCCATGCTTTGATCTGGTATTCCAAACATTAAGTCTATATTTATATTTTCAAAGCCCGATTTGATTAAAATATCATAGGTTCTTAAAAAATCATCTAATTTGTGTATCCTTCCAAGTTTTTGTAGAAGAGTATCCTGCCATGCCTGTAGACCAATGGAAATCCTGTTGACTCCAAACATTTTTAAAAGTTTAACCTTTTCAATATCTACAGTTCCAGGATTTGTTTCAAAAGTAAACTCTAAAGGCTCAAAAAACTTTAACTGTTCAAGAAGCTTTTTTAAGTTTGATATAGATAAAATGGTGGGAGTACCCCCACCAACAAATATTGTATCAAATTTATTCTGTTTAATTTTTCTAATTTCAGTTAAAAGAGCATTAATATATGCATCCTGCTCATTTAATCTTACATAAGAGTTAAAATCACAGTAGAGGCACTTTTTAATGCAAAATGGTATGTGCACATAAAGCGATTTTATCATTGTTCCACCTTCAATACTGCCATAAAAGCTTCTTGTGGAACTTCAACAGTTCCAATCTGCTTCATTCGTTTTTTACCTTCCTTTTGCTTTTCAAGTAGCTTTTTCTTTCTTGATATATCTCCTCCATAGCACTTTGCAAGTACATCTTTTCTTAAAGCCTTTATTGTCTCTCTTGCAATTATCTTTGAACCAATCGCCGCTTGTATAGGTATTTCAAATTGCTGTCTTGGTATAACTTCCTTTAGCTTTTCAGCTATTGCCCTGCCTCTATGATAAGCTCTCTCTTTAGGTACTATCTGAGATAAAGCATCAACAACATCTCCATTTAACAATATATCAAGTTTTACAAGCTCTGACTTTTTATAGCCTGCAAGTTCATAGTCTAAGGATGCATAACCTTTAGTTCTCGATTTTAGCACATCAAAGAAGTCATATATTATTTCATTTAACGGAATTTCATAATGAAGCATTACCCTTGTAGGTTCAAGGTATTCCATATTTTTAAATGTTCCTCTTCTTCCCTGGCATAGTTCCATAACTGAACCTACATATTCATCTGGACATATTATAGAAGCATTAACAACTGGCTCTTCCATATAATCTATCTCTGTAGGAGAAGGCATATTCGTAGGGTTAGTAAGTTCTAAAACATCTCCGTTTGTTAATATTATTCTATATATAACACTTGGAGCTGTTGTTACAAGGTCAAGGTTATATTCTCGTTCAAGTCTTTCTTGAACTATCTCCAAATGCAAAAGGCCAAGAAAACCACATCTGAATCCAAACCCTAAAGCTACAGAAGTTTCAGGTTCAAAGGTTAAAGCTGCATCGTTAAGTTGAAGTTTTTCAAGAGCTTCCTTTAACTCTTCATACTTTGAACTATCAGCAGGATAGAAACCACTAAATACCATAGGAATTGCTGGTCTATAACCAGGCAATGGCTCATCGGCTACTCTTTCAGCTTCAGTTATAGTATCCCCCACTCTTGCATCTCTTACATTTTTAATACTAGCAGTAATATATCCAACATCACCAGCTTTAAGCTCTGTAACTTCCATAAAACTTGGTCTGAATATACCCACTTCAGTTACTTCATATTCCTTTCCCGTCATCATAAGCTTTATCTTTGTACCTTTTTTAACAGTACCGTCTTTAATTCTGACAAAGCATACAACACCTTTATAAGAATCGTATATACTATCAAAAATTAATGCTTTAAGTGGAGCATTTTCATCCCCTTTTGGTGATGGTATTTTATCAATGATAGCCTTTAAAACTTCATCAATTCCTATTCCAACCTTTGCAGAAATAAGCGGTGCATCAGAACAGTCAAGTCCTATTACATCTTCAATCTCCTTTTTAACCTCATCTGGCCTTGCACTTTGAAGATCAATTTTATTTATAACAGGCACTATTTCAAGGTCATGATCAAGTGCAAGATAACAGTTTGCTAAAGTCTGAGCCTGTATACCCTGAGTTGCATCAACAACAAGGATAGCTCCTTCACAGGCTGCAAGACTTCTTGATACTTCATAGTTAAAATCCACATGACCAGGGGTATCTATAAGATTTAGTATATATTCTTCTCCCTTTGAATCCACATATATAAGTCTTACAGCTTGAGATTTTATAGTAATTCCTCTTTCCTTCTCAAGCTCCATAGTATCAAGAACTTGATCCTCCATCTCTCTCTTTGTTAATGTTCCAGTTGCTTCAATTAATCTATCTGCTAAAGTTGATTTTCCATGGTCTATATGAGCTATTATGCAGAAATTCCTTATCTTTTCTTGTCTTTTGCTTGGCATATAATTCCTCCTATTATTATGGTAGTTATATTAAAGTTAGTATAAAATCTTTTAAATATATTATGAATCAATGTAAATTATATCATATATTTTAATTATCATGTCAACAAAAAGCATTATTTTAATTTAAGCACTGAGCTATTACCCTTCCAATTACCTTTGCTGATCTTAATGCCTCCTCGAGGCTATTTCCATCAGATCCTACCTCAAGTAATATTATCTTTGAAGATACATCCTGATTGTATATTCCTTTTTTAAACATAAGTCCTCTTGAAAAGTTAGGATATAAACTCTCAAAAACATCATTAATCTTTTTTGCCATAAGCTCACTTTTTGAATGGTTCTTGTTGTTTGTACCAACTACAAACATAACCCTTGCATACCTTTCATTACTTATTATTGCAGTTGTCTTGTTTATATTAACATTGCCATCCCTGTGAAGATCTATTATTATTTTAAGGCTTGAGTACTGTTTTACATATTTTTGAACAGTAGGTCTTGACTTTGCGTATGCTCCTTCTCTTTTAGGAAGATCATGTACAGTAGTATCATGTATAGTTGCAATTCCGTAAACATTTTGAAGCTCATTTTTTATTTCTTCTCCTAACCTGCATACTCCCTTATTTGGATCTGTAGTATAATCTTCATTAGTTCTATTTTGAGGGTTATAGTTTTCAGTTGTATGAGTATGATATATTAAAACCAAGGGCTTTTTAGGATCAAGCTTCATCTTCTTTATAGGTTTTATATTACCTAATTTAACCTTTAAAGGAGAATCTGAATTATTATTTTGTTGTGTTTTATCATCTTGAGCAGAATTATTTACACTATTATTTGTTGAATTATTATTATTTTGTTCATTTTCACTATCACTTTCATTTTCAACATCCTGTTGTGCAACATTTGGTACAACTACAACTGGACCACTTTCTTTTGATATTAGAGAAGTTATATCTATAAGTTGAAACATTGGAATTTGTGAAGTTAAATATGTTCTTGGATCTGATATGTCAATATCTGTAAGATACTTAAAAATTATAGATATTAGCTCCTTTTTATCTTCTTCAAAATCGTTATAATCCATTATAGTTTCAATATAAGCATTTGATTTATCTAAAATTCTCTTATAGACTTCATATTTATCATATAAACCCGATGCTAAACTTGCGGGATATATAATGGGTATAAAAATCTTTATAAGGACATATAATCCAATTATAAAAAAGACTATTTTTCCTATAATCTCTTCACAGTACTTTTTATTCATACTCTCATCCCCTTTGTGCTACAATATATTTTTGCTAAATATAGTTCCATACATTATATGAAATAAACCTATAGGTTATAACAAAAAAAGCAGCAAAAGCTGCTTCAGATTATAATAGTGTTATTTAAATAGATTTATAGTACAAAAGTTATTTTTAATGCACATATCTATTCACATCTTTAAGTTCAATGGCTGGGTGAAGGCATATATTAATCCCATTTGCTATTATTTTTGACATATCCTCAATCAAACTATCTATTTCCTTTGGAGTTACCATTAGATCTCCTATATAAGGATTCAATATTTCTTTTATCATTCCGTATTTTTCTTCTTTATCAACTCTTTTTAGCATATTATAAAAATCTTTGTTATCCTTACTCTGCTCAATTAAAGTATCAATCATTAGATCAATTGTATCATTAGACATAGTTGCAGCATCAACTACCGTAGGTACTCCAATCGCAATAACAGGTATGCCCAGAGACTTATATGTAAGCTCCATTCTCTTGTTTCCAACACCTGATCCAGGGCTTATCCCTGTATTTCCAAGCTGGATTGTAGACACTACCCTCTCCATTTTTCTTGAAGAAAGAGCATCTATAGCAATTAATACATCAGGCTTTATTTTTTCAATAACCCCTTGTATTATTTCAGCAGTTTCAATTCCTGTTATTCCAAGGACTCCAGGTGATAGAGCACAAACAGAATATATTCCTTCTTCAATTTGGTCAGGCATATATTGTTTAAGGTGTCTTGTTATCATAAGCTTTGATACAACTTTAGGTCCTAATGAGTCTGGGGTTACATTCCAATTGCCGAGCCCAACAACAAGAGCAGTTTGGTTTTTCTCAAGATGAACAAGTTTAGTAAGTTGTTTTGCAAGTGATTTGCTAAGCTCATCATGAAAATCTGCATCGTAGTGTCTTATACCGGGTATTTCCATTGTTATATAGATTCCAATTGGTTTTCCTATAATTTTAGCACCAACTTCATTTTCGACTTCTACAGTTGTTATTCTTATACCTTCCATTTCCTCTTCAACATCGACCTTTACCCCTGGTACTTCTCTTTTATTTGATTTCTTATATATCTCTCTGGCTTCTACTGCAAGATCCGTTCTTATATTAAACATAACAATCCTCCTTTTATTATACTAAAAATATTTTTTCCAAATATTTTTAGTAATAAACAAATTATTTCTTAAATGAAATATAAAATTAAACCTGATAATTACTTTTTATTTAACATATTTTACTTGAACAATTTAATCATTAATGTTATAATATCCTTTGTCAATATAGAAACTCGTACGCAGATTCCCCACAATCTGCCTTAATATATTTAATTTTCAAAAGGAGGGAAGAAAATGGCAAATATTAAATCAGCAATAAAGAGAATAAAGATTACTAAAATTAGAACAGAAAGAAATAAAATGGTTAAATCCGCTATAAAGACAGCAATAAAGAAATTTGAAGCTGCTGTTGAAAAAGGAAATTTTGATGAGGCAAAGGTTCTCTTATCCAGAGCTTCTCATTTAATAGATAAGGCTGCTGCAAAAGGAGTTATTCATAAGAACAACGCTGCAAGAAAGAAATCAAGACTTGCTGTAATACTTAATAAAGCAGCTGCAAACTAAAAAAGAAACACCCTAAAGGGTGTTTTTTTAATTACAAAGATTAACTATAAGCATCTCAAGGGAGAGGTTAGGAGATATTCTTCCTCTTTTTATGTTACAATCCGCTTCAAGGCACAAATCAAAGGCTCTTTTTAGTTCATCAAAATTCATATTGTTAGATTGAACAATTAAATTTTTTAATATAATGTCACTTTTAATCTTCAATATTCTTTTTATTTCGCTTTGTTCCTTTTTAAGGAGCAAATACCTTTTAACATTATAAATTAATCTATACTGTCGTATTATCATAGCAAGTATTATAAGGTGGTTTTCCCCTTGAAAAAGAAGATTATTAATTATTGAAATAGCTCCATCAGCATTTTTCTTTATAACAGCATCTACAAGCTTGAATATATTACTTTCAATTCCTTTATAAGAAACTGCATCTATATGAGCTTTTGTAATTATCTTTTCGTCAATTGCAAAAGCACAAATTTTATCAATCTCCATCTCAAGTTCATCTATAGACGAAATATCAGAAATAAAATAAGCAAGCTCAGCCTTTTTAATATCCTTTCCTCTATCTTTAAACATTTCAACGGCTATATTTTCAATGTCCTTTGCTTTAAGCAAGTTATACTGAACAAGATATCCTGAATTCTTCACAGAGGTTACGAATTTATTATTTAAATCAATATCATCATTATAACTTATAAGAAAAATTATATTATCAGGAAGTTCTAAAATATATTTACTTAAAAATGATACTATATCATTTGAACTTAAATTTCCACTAATATTTTCCACACTTTCTTCTTTTGTAAGGGAAGGATTTTTATTTGAGCTTTCCTTTTTTGTTTTCTTTAGAAAATCTGGATTCTTTATATGTACAAGTTTTCTATCTGAAAAAAAAGGCATTGTTTCGCAAGAATTTATAATAGAATCAACATTTATATTTTCACCTGAAAGAGTTATTAAATTAATTTCTGGAAAAAAAGTTATTAAATCATATAAAACTTTAATGCTTTTTCTAATTAGATTTTTTTCTTGTCCGCAAATCAAAAAAATGCCTCTTTTGTTTTTCGATACTATATTTAAAAAATCATTATATGTATTTATTATCATATTATCACCTTTATCTATAATATAATCTATATTTTTCTCCATCAGTTTCAATGGTTATATTTCCTAACTCATCTGTTCTCAAAACTTTTACTCCTTTTTCTTTTAGCTTCTCAATAACCATTTGTGATGGATGATTAAAGTTGTTTTTTCCAACGCTTATTACTGCAATATTTATTTTAGAGTTTTTAAAAAAATTATCACTAAAAGATTCCTTCGAACCATGATGAGGTATCTTTACCACATCAAAATCCCCTTCTATACTGTCCATAACACTTTTTTGTGCATCAGACGTTAATAGAATTGAAAATCTTTTATACTTTAAATTTAATACAATACAAGTTTCATTACCTTCTAAACTTTCTTCATCACCATCAGGATAAAGCACATCAATAACTAAATTTTTAATTTTAATACTATCACCCTTTGATAACTCAATAAAATCATAATTTTTTCCAATCAGCTTTTTAAAGGAAATAACACTTTTAACTTTAAAATTATTAACTAAATATTCAAACCCTCCTGCATGATCATTGTGTAAGTGGGTTAATACAAGCATGTCGATTTTATTATAACCACATCTTTTTATATAAGGTGCTACTACATCTCTTGCTGCTGAATATTCACTAAACTCTGGGCCAGTATCTATAAGTATGCTACCCCTTTCTGGAGTTTCAATAAATATACTATCTCCCTGACCAACATTTAAAAAATGTATTTTAAGTGTATGAGGATTATAAAATAAACTAAAAACCATAGAGAATATAATAACAGTATTAATATAAAAATATTCTTTTTTATATTTTATAAAATCAAAAAACAATAAAATAAGTATATAATAAGAAATTATAAAAACAAGATTTGGTCTTCCGAAAACTAATATACTATTTATTTTAGTTAAAAAATTTACAATATTAATAAATAAACTTCCTAAATATACAACTGGATATAATATAAAACTTAACCTAATTACAGCATATATAATAGAAGAAGTAAAACTCAAAATAGTTAAAAAAGCAATTAATGGAGAAATCATAATGTTTACAATAACAGATATTAAAGACACATATCCATTATACCAAAGAACAATTGGTAAAGTTGCAATAAAAGCCGATATTGCAGTAGCAGCCTCATCTTTAAATATCTTTAACTCAGGAAATAAAGATTTTATTTTATTTTTTAACAATACTATTCCATAAGTTGCAGAAAAAGAAAGTAAAAAACCAGGATTATAAATATAATAACTATTTATAATAAGCATAATATATCCAACTATTGTTATCATTGTTATTAAATCAACTGTTCTTCTTATTATTTTAGCAATAGTAATCAATACTATCAATAAGAAGGCTCTTAATATAGAAGGTTGAAACCCTGAAAGAAATGTATATATAAAACACAGCAAAAGACTTATTATATCTCTTATATTTGCAGGGATATTTTTTAAAACATATTTTAAAAAATAAAATATAATACCTATATTAAACCCTGATACTGCAAGTATATGAGATATGCCAAGCTGATTAAAACTCTCTCTATTTTCATTATTTAAATTCTTATCATATCCAAATAAAAGACTGCAAATAAAATCTCCTCCTTTATCATCTATACTCATAATCCCATTTATTATTCTATACTTAAATTTTATTGGTAACGTAATTATATTTTTTCTGTCTTTTATTTTAATTTCGTAACTGTATGCTGAAATATAAGCATTAATATTATTTGCATTCATTAATAAAACCCTATAATAAGGTCTTTCCCTAACTTCTCCTGTAAAAATAATATAATCCCCTGCCTTTATGTTATTTGCACCATAAACCCTAAGAATTACCATATACCTATCCTTATAATTTTTTATAATTAAGCTATTATCAGCCTTTTCAATGACATAGCCTTCTAAGCTTTTATAGCTTTTAATTGTATTATATTTATAATCAAAAATCTTCATATTAATGTATGCTGCAAATATACCAATAAAAAAAATTATTATACAAAAATATACTATGTTATTTTTCTTAAAAATAAAAAATATTAAAAATAGTGCAGATAATACTGCACTAATATAAAGATAGCTTCTATTGTTGAAATATATAATACCTAAAATAAAAAAAGGATATAGATATAGAGCAATCCTTTTCATAAATATTTAAAACCCCACAATTCTTCATATTATATTTTCTAACAAATTTCTATCATTCAGTTATCTTATTTATATTTTTCCCATAATTGGTATTATTTAATACTTTTCCTATAAAAAAACTGCCAAAATGGCAGTTATCTGTCTATTCTAAGTTTTAGTGTAATTCCAGTTTTTTGAGCTGCAATCACAATTGGAATAGCTGCTGCTGCACTAACTCCTGCCTGTATCATATTTGCAGGAACATTAGGATAAGCATTACCAATACCAAACATAAAATATTCATAAATGAAATATCCAAGTACCATCCACATTCCTGCAACAATTGAAGCAATAACAATAGAAGTTGACCTTAAATTACCATCAACATCTTTTTTAATAAGAACAGCAAATATTAAACCTTCAAGACCTTTTATTATAAAAGTTGCTGGAGAATAAATAAAATAACCTCCTAATATATCAGCAATGGCAGAACCGAGTCCTCCTGCAACAAAACCTATTCTTCTTCCTAAAATTGCAGCAGTTATAAAAATCATAATATCACCAAAGTTTATATATCCCATCTTTGGAGAAGGTATCCTGATTATCATGGTTGCTACTGTAACTAGTGCCACTGCTAATGAAGTATAGACAATATTCTTAATTTTTTTATTCATTTTAATACCCCCTTTAATGTATCGATACATTAGTTGCAACTAACCTTCAAGATAATATTATTTATTTTTTTAGTTTTGTCAATATAAATTTTAAAATTTATATTGGCAAAACTAAAAAAATTGAAGACATTACCTGTACTTTGGATAATGCCTTCAAATTTCTTTACATATCTTTTTCTTGCTGCTTTTTATTTTCAAATTCAATACCTACCTCTTCTGTTAAATCCTTATTATAAAACTTTTTTATTACTATTGGTATAACAGAAAGCAAAATTAAAAAAATAATTGAAAAAACAAATTGCCATGAATATATGTTGTGTAAAGAGCTTCCAAAGTTGCTATAGATAAAAGTCCCTGGTATGATGCCAAGTATTGTCCCTGCTATATATTTAAAAATACCAATATCCGAAAGACCACATATATAACTAACAACATCGCAGGGAAGAATCGGTATAACTCTCATTAAAAAAGTTATAGTAAATCCTTTTTCCTTACATTTGTTATCAAGTTTTTTCAGTTTACCCTTAAGCAACCCCTCAACCCATTCTCTTCCCCAATATCTTGCCATATAATATGCTATTATTGAGCCAATTGTACTCCCTGCAACTGTATAAGCAGTACCTTTTACTGTTCCAAAAAGAATTCCCCCAAGTACAGAAAACAAGCCTATTGGCAAAAGAATTATGGGCCTTATAATGCATAATATTAAAAAAATAAATGGGGCAAACTTGCCATAAGACTCAACAATCTTTTCTACATTTTTTATGTCATATAATCTTAAATATACAACTAAAGCAATTATAAGTAATAAGAATATTGACAGGGTAATAAGTTTTTTTATACTTTTTTTACCATCAACCATTGATTGGTCTTGCATATTATCACATCTTCTTGCTACTTATTTGGTTTAAAAAGTTTCTCTTATTTTTTGTTATCTTTTCATAAGTAAGAGGATCGATGCTACCTTTCTTTAAAAGTTCATTGGCATAGTTTAAAAATATTTCTATTAGCTCAACAAGCTGCTCTTCAATACTCATTTTAATCACCAACTTATAAAATTTTTTAATCCTCTTATATTATTCTTAAATAAATATTCCATTTTTAATTTTAACAATATTTACCTATAATATCAATATAAATTTTAACAATATATGTACAGCTTCAGTATATTAATATAAAGGGAACCTATACATCACTTAGCTGATTTTTGTTCTCAAGCAATAGATTCTCATGTAGCTTTATGAAATCTATCTTGCTTTTTATTTAAAAGCTCTTTACTTTTGTTTAAAGCTTCACAAAAATTTCCACAATCATATCAGCTAAAATAATATATCGGTTCCCTTATCCTATTTTAATTCAAGCTATAAATATTTTTAATTTAATATATTAACTAACAACTTCTTGTTGTGGTTCGCTTTTTATTAGTCCCCTAATTGCCTTTGTAGGACATTTTACAGCACATGCATTACACTGTGTACATTTTTCATAGTCTATTTTTGCAAGGTTGTTTTCAAATATTATTGCTCCAAACTGACATGCTCTCTCACACATTCTGCATCCAATACATCCTACAGCACAATTATCTTTAACATCTTTTCCTTTGTCCTTTGAATTACATACAACTCTTACTTTTTTATCAGCAGGAACTATTTCAATAAGTCCCTTTGGACAAATTTTTGCACATTTACCACAACTTGTGCACTTATTTTCATCAACAACAGCAACACCATTAACAATACTTAATGCTCCAAACTCACAAACCTTTACACAGCTTCCAAGTCCAAGACATCCATAAGAGCACCCTTTATAGCCTCCCCCTGGTAATAAAGCCGCATCTCTACAATCAGCAATACCAGTATATTCATATTTATTCTTTGCGTTATTGCATGTTCCATTACACTTAACAAAGGCAACATTTTTTGTTAATGCATCTACTGCAAGTCCAAGAACCTCTCCTATTTTTTTTGCAGTTTCTGGTCCTCCTACAGGACATGCATTTGGTGCTGCTTCTCCTTCAACCATTGCCTTTGCACAGGCATCACATCCTGCATATCCACATCCACCACAATTTGCCCCTGGAAGGATATCCCTTACTATAGGAACTCTCGGATCAACTTCAACAGCAAACTTCTTTGAAGCATAACCAAGAAGAGATCCAAATAATACTCCAAGTCCTCCTAAACTAATCACAGGGAATATTATACTGTTCATATCCATATTCTCACCCCCTATTTAATTAATCCTTGGAAACCAAGAAAAGCTATTGACATTAGTCCTGCTGTAATAAGGGATATTGGAAATCCCTTAAGTGCAAGGGGCATACTTTCATTATTATCAATTCTTTCCCTAATACCAGCAAGAAGAACAATTGCGAGAAAGTATCCAAGAGCTGCACCAATTCCATTAACAATTGATTCAATAAAATTGTAATTTTCGTTCATATTAATAACAGCAACAGCAAGCACAGCACAGTTTGTTGTTATAAGTGGCAGATAAATTCCAAGAGCTTTATAAAGTGCTGGACTTGTCTTTTGAATAACCATTTCAACAAACTGAACAAGTGCGGCAATAACTAATATAAAAGCTACAGTATAAAGATACTTTATATTTAAAGGTACTAATATAAAGTGATATACAACATAAGAAATTATAGAGGCTAAAGTCATAACAAAAGTAACTGCAAGTCCCATTCCAAATGCCGTATCAGTTTTTTTAGATACACCAAGGAATGAACATATTCCAAGAAACCTTGAAAGTACAAAGTTATTTATGAGAATTGCACTAAAAAGTATAATAAATATTCTCATTTTTCTTTCTCACCATCCTTACTTTGCCTTATTCCTTTATTTTGAATCACACTTACCACAAAGTCCACAGCCAGCACATCCAGGCTCTATGAGCTTTGGTTCCTCTCCATCCTTTGCATTCTTTATTCTATATACATTAAGTAGTGCCATTAATATTCCAAGAGTAAAGAAGGCCCCTGGTGCAAGTATCATTATTATTGCTGGTTTATAAGCCATAGGCATTATTTGGAAACCAAATACTTTTCCGGTACCAAGAAGTTCTCTTATTGTACCAAGAATAGTAAGTGATAATGCAAAACCAAGTCCCATTCCAAGCCCGTCAAACATTGAAGCAAATACTCCATTCTTTGATGCATAAGCTTCGGCTCTTCCTAATATAACACAGTTAACAACTATTAATGGTATAAATATACCAAGAGACTTATAAAGCCCTGGAACAAATCCTTGAAGTAAAAACTGAATTAGTGTAACAAAGGAAGCAATAACTACTATATAAGCTGGTATTCTTATTTTTGAAGGAATGAGTTTTCTAATCAAAGAAATTGCAATATTTGAAGCTACAAGAACTGCAGTTGTAGCAAGTCCCATTCCTATACCATTAGTTGCACTTGTAGTAACCGCAAGTGTAGGACACATAGCAAGTACCTGAACAAATATAGCATTCTCTTTTACAATTCCATTATATAACCTTTCAAAAGCTACCTTCATCACTTGCTTCCTCCTTTCAAATTAGAGGTATAAAAGTTTATTGCCTCATTTACACCTTTTGTAACCGCTTTTGAAGTAATTGTAGCACCTGTTATTGCCTGTATCTGATTAGGTTTTGAAGGTGTTGTTTTTACTACTTCTAAAAGTGGATCTATTGCTTTATCTTTATACTGTCCAGAAAACTCTTTACTTGGTGCATTCGCTCCAAGACCTGGAGTTTCTGAGTGAGATAATATTTTTATACCACTAACTTTCCCGTCCGTTGATATTCCAACCATCATTTCTATCATTCCACCATATCCCTTTGGTGTTACTTTAATTGCATACCCTACAACATCATTTCCTTTTTTCCCTTCATTAACTTCTTTAACTATACTACCATCTGGTATTGTTGCTTCTAATTTATTAAATTGTTCTGCTATTGGGAGTATTTCTCGCATGGCTTCATTGTTAGCTTTTATTGCCTGCTGAGCTATTGGTTCTTTAGTAATTGAGTAAGCCCATCCAAGTAGACATCCAGCTATTGCTGTAACTATTAAAAGTATTGCACCAAGTTTTAAATTTTCCTTCATTTACTTCACCTCCCCAAAAACTTTTGGGATTGTATATTTATCTATAATAGGTACGAATAAGTTCATTATTATTATTGAATAGGAAACTCCTTCTGGATATCCTCCATATATACGAATTATTGATGTTAAAAGTCCACATCCTATTCCCATTATTATCTGACCTAAAGGAGTTATAGGTGATGTAGAATAATCAGTTGCCATAAATATAGCACCAAGCATAAGTCCACCTGCAAATATTTCATACACAGGATTTCCTGACATAAATCCATGTCTACCTAATATTCCCATTAATACAAATACTGTTCCTATATAAGTAACTGGTATTCTCCATGATATTACTCTCTTATAAAGAAGATATAACCCTCCAATAATAAGAGCAAGGGCTGAAGTTTCACCTATACATCCTCCAACGTGACCGATAAAAACATCAAACAATGATGGGAGAGCAGATCCACCCTCTTTTAATATTCCAAGTGGTGTTGCGCTTGATACTCCATCAACCACCCATGAAGTCATCTGAACTGGCCATGATGCTAATAAAAATGCTCTCGCAGCAAGGGCAGGATTCATGAAATTCTGTCCTAATCCACCAAAAAACTGTTTTACAATTATTATTGCAAATATTCCTCCAACTACTGGAATCCAAAGTGGAACTGTTGGTGGAAGATTAAATGCAAGTAAAAGCCCGGTTACAGCAGCACTATAATCTCCTATAGTTATCTTCTGCTTTGTTAGTTTTTGCCAAACATATTCAGAAAGAACACATGATGCAACTGATACAATCATTACAAATAATGCCTGAATTTTAAAGAAATAAATGCCAGCAGCTGCAGCTGGAAGTAGTGCAATTATAACATCTCTCATAATCCCCTTAATAGTATCATTTGAACGAATATGAGGGGAAGATGAGACCGTAAATTTCATTTCAGCCATAATATCCCTCCTATTTAGCTTTTCTTTCTATTTGCAAGTATTGTTCTCTTTGCCGTACGGAAAGACTGAACAAGGTGTCTTTTTGCCGGACAAACAAAGGAACAACTTCCACATTCTATACAATCCATTCCATGAAGTTTTTCAAATTGCTCTAAATCATTTCTTAAAGCAAAAGAATTTAATGTTGCTGGTAGTAAATTCATCGGGCATGCCTCAACACACTTACCACATCTTATGCAGTTAAATTCCTCTGGGATAGCAGCTTCTTCTTCAGTTAAACATAATATTGCAGAGGTGCCTTTAACAACTGGAATATCTATGGAAAAAACTGCTGTTCCCATCATGGGACCTCCTGCAATTATTTTTGCAGGCTCTTTCTTAAATCCACCGCAAGCTTCAATAAGTTCTCTAAACGACATACCAAGCCTTACATTAAGATTTTTAGGTTCAGCAATAGCACCGCCCGTTACAGTTACAATTCTTCTCATAAGGGGCCTTCCTCTAAGAACAGCTCTTTCTATTGCAACCATTGTTTCCACATTTTGAACTATGCATCCAACATCTGCAGGAAGCTTTCCTGATGGAACTTCTCTTTTTGTTATTGAATATATAAGCTGTTTTTCTGCTCCTTGAGGATATTTAGTCTTTAAAACTTTAACTTCTATGTTCTTTTCATCTTTCACTATCTTTTGTACTGCTTCAATCGCATCCATCTTATTATCTTCTATTCCAATGTATCCTTTAGCTTCTGGGAATAAATGAAGTGCGATTTTTAGACCATCCACAACTCTTTTAGTTTCTTCAAGTAAAACTCTGTGGTCAGATGTAAGATATGGCTCACATTCTGCAGCATTTACAATTATTGTATCTATCTTCTTATCAGGAGGTGGTGCAAGTTTTACGTGAGTTGGGAATCCTGCTCCTCCCATACCTACAATACCAGCTTCTTGTATTATTTTTAGTATTTCTTCTTTTGTAAGATTCTTATAGTCCTCTCTTTTTTCCATACCTTCTACTTTTTCATAAAGTCCATCGTTTTCTACGATAACAGAAAGTACCTTTGAACCATTTGGATGAAGTACTGGTACAACATCTTTAACAGTTCCTGATACACTACTGTGTATTGGAGATGAAACAAATCCCTTAGCTTCTCCAATTTTTTGCCCCAGTAATACCCTATCTCCTTTCTTTACTATAGGTTCACATGGAGCACCTATATGCTGTATCATTGGAAATACAAGAATCTGTTTTGGTAATAAATATTCAATAGGCTTATGTTCTGTAAAGTGCTTACCATGAGGTGGATGCACCCCTTTTTTAAATGTTAGAACGCTCATAACAAATCCTCCATTCTTTTTTGAAAATGAAGCACATCTAATGTTAATCCCATCCAATACGGTGACAACATTCGACCATACAATTTTTATTTTATATTATTATAATAGCCATTGCAACATAGTTATTTTATTAACTAAATGCATTATGTTTTAATTTTCATACAATAAATGCTATACTTATACCATGCTTAATTTATATATCAATATTAAAATATGCTTCTGTATCAATTCCTATAATAAATAGTGTAATTTTGCATTTTAAATAAAAAACTACTCTTTTAAGTTGTAAATATTCAAAAAGTAAACCTTAAGTTTATATGATGTCTGCATATAAAAAATACTTGACAAAGTTATAAAGTAATGCTAATATTGAACAAAATTATTTATATTAAATTCTCATCAAGAGAGGTCGAGGGACTGGCCCAATGAAGCCTCGGCAACCTACAGGCTCATTTGCCTGAAAGGTGCCAATTCCTGCGCTTGATAAAACAAGCGAAAGATGAGAGAGGAAGGCTCTTATTAAAAGTACAATAACCTCTTTCATCATACTATGATGAAAGAGGTTTTATTTTTGGTTAATAAAATTTTATATAGAAGGAGAGATATATTATGAGTAAAAGAGAATTAAAATTTGACACGTTGCAAGTTCATGCAGGTCAGCAACCAGATCCTGCAACAGGTTCAAGAGCTGTTCCAATTTATCAAACTACATCTTATGTTTTTAACGATTCAGATCATGCAGCTAACTTATTTGCTTTAAAAGAATCCGGAAATATATATACAAGAATGATGAATCCAACAACTGACGTCTTTGAAAAAAGAATAGCAGCCCTTGAAGGAGGAGTTGGGGCTTTAGCCGTAGCATCTGGATCAGCTGCAATTACTTATGCAATTTTAAATATTGCTAGCTGTGGAGATGAGATAGTATCTTCCAACACCCTTTATGGAGGAACATATAACCTATTTAATTATACATTATCAAAATTAGGAATCAAAACTATATTCGTTAATTCCGATGACCCTGATAATTTTAAAAAAGCAATTACTGAAAAAACAAAGCTTATATACATTGAAACAATAGGTAACCCAAAATAAACCTTGTTGATATTGAAGAGGTTGCAAAGATAGCTCATGAAAATGGAATTCCTCTTATTATTGACAATACTTTTGGAACTCCTTATTTAATAAGACCAATTGAGTTTGGTGCAGATATAGTAATTCATTCTGCAACGAAATTTATAGGTGGTCATGGAACATCAATTGGTGGTGTAATTGTTGATTCGGGTAGATTTGATTGGGCTGCAAGTGGTAAATTTAAAGGTTTGTCAGAGCCTGATCCAAGTTATCATGGAATTAATTATTATGAAACTTTTGGAAAACAAGCTTATATTGTAAAAGCAAGGGTACAACTATTAAGAGATACAGGAGCTTCAATTAGTCCATTTAATTCTTTTTTACTTTTACAAGGACTTGAAACACTTTCATTGAGAGTAGAAAAACATGTATCAAATACTAAAAAAATAGCTGAATTTTTAAACAATCACCCCCTTGTATCATGGGTTAACTATCCAAGTTTGAAAGGAAATAAATACTATCATTTAGCTCAAAAATACCTTCCAAAGGGTGCTGGCTCTATATTTACATTTGGTGTTAAAGGGGGAGCAGAAGCTGGTAAAAAATTCAGTGAGAGTCTTGAAATTTTTTCACTTCTTGCTAATGTTGCAGATGCTAAATCTCTTGTTATTCATCCTGCAAGTACTACTCATTCTCAATTATCTAAAAAAGAGCAAGAAGCATGTGGGGTTACCCCTGACATGATAAGACTTTCAATAGGAATTGAAGATGTAGATGATCTAATTTATGACATAGATCAAGCATTACATAAAGCAACTCGTTAAATAAACATTAGGATAGGAGTGATATTATTGCTTATAAAAGATATTTTTAATCAAAAAAGGCCTGTTATATCCTTTGAAATATTCCCTCCAAAAAAAGAATATCCTATATCCACTATATATGAAACAATAGAAAAGCTGAAAGACTTAAACCCCGACTTTATCAGCGTAACTTACGGATCCGGTGGAGGAAATAGAGATAGAACTGTTGAAATCGCATCTACCATTAAAAATAACTATGGAATAGAATCTCTTGCACATCTTACATGTATAGCTTCTTCAAGAAATGAAATACAGGAAATTCTACATCATCTTAAAAATAATGGTATAGACAATATTCTTGCACTAAGAGGAGATTTACCAAAAGATTTAGATTCCAATAGCTGTATGTCATATATGTATGCAAAGGATTTAATCTCTCAAATTGTTAAAATGAACGGTTTTTGTATCGGTGCAGCTGCATACCCTGAAGGACATATTGAGTCTGAGAACTTAGAAGAAGATGTTAAATACTTAAAGGAAAAGGTAGATGCAGGCGCTGATTTTCTAATTACACAGCTGTTTTTTGATAATGAAATGTTTTATAATTTTAAAGATTTAACTGTCAAATACGGAATAAATGTACCCATTACAGCAGGAATCCTTCCTGTACTTAATAAAAGCCAAATATTAAGAATTATAACTTTATCTGGTGCATCTCTCCCCAAGAAATTTATAAGGATTTTGGATAAATACGAATACAGTCCCAAGGCACTATTTGAAGCAGGAATAGCTTATGCTACAGAGCAGATTATAGATTTACTCTCTTGGGGAGTTGATGGAATACACCTTTATACTATGAATAAAGCCGAAGTTGCTATAAAAATTATAGATAATATTAGTGAAATAAAAAATGCTCTTAATCAAGTAAATTTTGCATAATAGAAAGTGATAATATGAATATAAACAAAAATGAAGTTTTAAGATACCTTGGGATAAAAAGTAACCTTAATGATAAAAAACTAGATTCAATTGTTGACTCATGTATACAAGAAACATTAGAGTACATTGACCCTAAATATATCTTTAAGATATTTAATTTGGAAAAAAAATAAACTATATAGCTATTAATAAAACAACATTAGTATTAAAAGGAAGAGATATTTATAATCATCTATCCAAATCAGATATGTGTGCTTTTTTAGCAGCAACTTTAGGAAGTAATATTGATAATAAAATAAAATATTATGAAAAAACAGATTTTACAAGAAGTATAATATTGGATGCATGTGCTACAACAGCAATAGAAGAATTATGTGATATGGTAGAAGAAGAAATAAAAGCAATTGCTTTAGAAAAGTATAAAAAAAATATAACAAATAGATACAGTCCTGGATATGGAGATTTAAGTCTTGAATACCAACCTTCTATCATTAATTTACTTGATGCAAACAAAAGGATTGGCCTTACAGTAACTGATAGTTTAATACTAATACCTAGGAAATCAGTAACAGCTATTATAGGATTTCAAGATGATTATATAATAAAAGAAAGTTCAAAATGCAACAAATGCAAGAATAACTCTAACTGTTTCTATAGAAAAGGAGAGAACTACTGTGAAAAACAAGATACATAATATTTTAAATAAGAAAATTATTTGTTTTGATGGAGCAATGGGAACAATGCTTCAGGAAGCAGGACTTTTAGGAGGAGAAATACCAGAAGTTTATAACATAATTCATCAAGATATAGTTGCAAACATTCATAAAAAATACAAGGATGCTGGTGCTGATGTTATTACTACAAATACTTTTGGAGCAAATAGATATAAGCTAAAAAATACTGGATATACTGTGGAAAAAATAATTACAGAAGCAGTTAAAATAGCAAAGTCTTATTGTAGCGATAAATTAATCGCACTGGATATTGGTCCTATTGGACAACTTATTGAGCCCTCTGGAACTTTAAAATTTGAAGAAGCCTATGATATTTTCAAGGAACAGGTAATAGCCGGAACTAAAGCAGGTGTTGATTTGATACTAATAGAAACAATGACAGATCTATATGAGACTAAAGCAGCTGTTCTTGCTGCAAAAGAAAACAGCAACCTTCCAATTTTTACAACAATGACCTTTGAGAAAAATGGCAGAACAATGATGGGAACTGACGCAAAAACAATGGTTTTTGTACTTCAAAGCCTTGGAGTTGATGCTGTTGGAGTTAACTGCTCGCTTGGACCTAAAGAAATAATGCCAATTGTAGATGAGATACTAAAATATTCAACAATACCTGTAATGGTTCAACCTAATGCAGGTTTACCAAGCTATGATGGAGAAAAAACATTTTATAATATAACACCAGATGAATTTGCATTTTACATAGACATTATGGTAAAAAAAGGAGTAAAAATTGTAGGCGGTTGCTGCGGTACTACTCCTGAGTTTATTAAAAAGTGCAAATCATATATTGAAAAAGTTGAGCCTAAAGAAATTGATGTAAAACGCCTAACAGTAGCCTGTTCTTCAACAAAAAGTGTTATTTTTGATGATGGCATAAAAATAATTGGTGAAAGAATTAATCCAACAGGAAAGAAAAAATTAAAAGAGGCTCTTAAAGAAAGCAATATAGATTATGTATTAAATGAAGCAATCCTTCAAAAGGAAGCTGGTGCAGATATACTTGATGTAAATGTTGGACTCCCTGAAATAAACGAAAAGGAATTGATTACCAAAATAATTCGTGAAATTCAAGGTATTATGGATATTCCTCTCCAAATTGATAGCTCTAATTATGAGGTACTTGAGGCAGCAGCAAGGATTTATAATGGTAAACCAATAATTAATTCTGTAAATGGAAAAGAAGAAAATATGAAAAAGATTTTTCCTATAGTAAAAAAATATGGTGCATTAGTAATTGGATTGACTATTGATGAAAAAGGAATTCCTGAAACAGCAAAGGAAAGGGTTTTAATTGCAGAAAAAATAATTAAAACTGCAAATAATTATGGTATACCAAAAGAAGATATATTAATCGATTGTCTCGTTTTAACAGCATCTGCACAGCAAAAAGAAGTAATTGAAACAATAAAGGCTGTTGAAATAATAAAAAAAGAGTTTGGAGTTAAAACTGTGCTTGGAGTAAGCAACGTTTCTTTTGGACTTCCAAACAGGGAAATACTTAACAGAACTTTTCTTGCAATGGCCTTAACAGCTGGACTTGATGCCCCAATAATTAATCCTCTATCTTATGATATGCTTGAAACTATATATTCCTTTAAAGTTTTGTCAAATATGGATAAAGAAGCAGAAGAATATATTAAATATTGCAGTAGCTCATCATACACAGCTATCAAAAGAGAATATAAAAATACCTATGAAAAAGAGCAAAAAAATATAGATACGAATTTAATTCCAGTAACTGATAATAATGATTTTTCAAATATACTAATCAATGCTTCAAAAGAACAGATTACTGAAAAAACAAAGGAACTTTTAAATAGTTATAAACCTCTTGATATTATTAACCTTTTTTTGATACCCGCACTTAATGTTGTGGGATTGAAATATGAAAAAGGAGAATTATTCTTACCCCAACTAATAAAAGCTGCTGAAGTTGCAAAGAAATCCTTTGAAATACTTAAAGAAAATATGAAAGAAGATAGTAAAACAACATTTGGTAAAATAGTTCTTGCAACTGTAAAAGGTGATATACACGATATAGGAAAAAATATCGTAAAAATATTACTTGAAAACTATGGATTTAAAGTTATTGATTTGGGAAAAGATGTACCGCCTGAAGAAATACTAAAAGCAGTAAAGGAAAATAATATAAAACTTGTTGGTCTTAGTGCTCTTATGACAACTACAGTTAAAAGTATGGAGGATACAATAAAATATTTATCGGATTCCAACCTATCCTGCAAAGTAATGGTAGGTGGTGCTGTATTGACACAAAAATACGCAGATATGATAGGTGCAGATTTTTATGCAAAGGATGCTATGGAAGCCGTTAGAATTGCACAGAAAGTATTTAATGTTAATACTGATATTTAACAAAGCATATAAGGAGGAATAAAAATGCCAATTAATATACCTGATAATCTTCCAGCAAAAGAAATTTTAAAAAATGAAAATGTTTTTATTATGATGCATGAACGTGCTATACATCAAGACATCCGTCCACTAAAAATCGCAATACTTAACTTAATGCCAACTAAAATAATTACAGAAACTCAGCTATTAAGGCTTCTTGGCAACACTCCACTCCAAGTTGAAATTTCACTTATTCATACAAAGACACATACATCTAAAAATACACCTGCTGAACACTTAATTACGTTTTATAATACATTTTATGAAATAAAAAATCAAAAATTTGATGGACTTATAATTACAGGAGCACCAGTTGAAAAAATGGAATTTGAAGAAGTTGAATATTGGGATGAACTCACTGAGATTTTTGAATGGAGCAAAACAAATGTGACCTCAACATTCCATATATGTTGGGGAGCTCAGGCAGGGCTTTACTATCATTATAATATAAGAAAATATCTACTACCTGAAAAAATGTTTGGTGTGTTTCCTCATCATATTACTAAGAAAACAGAACTCCTAAGTGGTTTTGATGATGAATTTTATGTACCACATTCGAGACATACAGAAATTAGAAGAGAAGAGATTGAACAAGTTGAGGAACTTTCAATTTTATCAGAATCTGTAGAAGCAGGTGTTTACATTGTTGCATCAAATGATGGAAAACAAATATTTGTAACAGGTCATTCGGAATACGATCCTTTAACATTAAAAACTGAATATGAAAGGGATTTAAATCTAAATTTAGAAATTAAAATACCTAAAAATTACTTCCCCAATGACGATCCTACAAAGGAACCTATTGTTAGATGGAGAAGTCATGCAAATTTACTTTTTTCAAATTGGCTTAATTATTATGTTTATCAACAAACACCATATAATCTTTACGAATAAGTATTTATTATAATTACATATCAACTAAATAAAAAGGTTATAACTACTTTAGTAAAAGTAATTATAACCTTTTTATTTTACTAAATTTTGGCGGGAGTATGTGGGAATCGAACCCACCCGTCGAATTTTTTGTATTTATATATTTCTACAAATCCCTAAAAGCATTGATAATACTGGATTCTTTCACTTTATCAAACTAAAGCATTTTACCTTTATCTAAAACTATTGTGGGAAAAGTGTGGGAATAAAAATCAGCTTAAAATGCAGTTATTTCATATACTCATCTATAAACAGTCAAAAGCAACTCACACTTTTAGACCACATTTCCCCCCGCCAGCTCACGCAAAAAGAAAAAGCCCACTGGGAGCCTACACATAAAATTAATTATTTTTAAATTTACCAAATTTTTTTTGAAGATATTCACAAATAACTTGTTTATCAAATTCGTTTGTAATTTTATTTATATATAATATTGGTTCAAACTCCACATCAACTAATTGATTGTTTTCTTCTATAAAACTCCATTTATACAACCAATACTTACAATTCACACCATAATAGTTTGATAAATCTACATAAATATAGTTTGTTTTGGTAAAGTTAATATCTCTAAATTTATTATATATTTGTTCAAGATAATCTGCTGGGTCATCGTATTTATTAGCTTCCAATATAACAGTAACTATTCCATTTATATTATAAATGTAAAATTCAAAATCTATATTATCAGTATTTTGTTCAAAAATACACTCTTTTTTAAAAATAAATTCATGTTGTGATCTCATAATAATCACCACCTTTATAATTTATATTATAGATTATAATTAATTATTACAATCAAAAATTTTTTTATATGTATCTTTTATCAATAATAGAATTTCATCATATTTATGTTTTGCATCATTATAATTATCTACAATTAATTGATTTTTTAAACCTCCACTACTATGACTAATATTATTTCTAAATGTTTGTATTTCATTATAAACGTCTATTATAGTGCATTTTATATTTTCTATATTTGTTTTATATTTTTGTTTAACCTTATTTAAACATTCCTCTTCTATTTTTCTATTATGTATAATATTTCCAAAAGTCCAATTACTTTTTATAATATTTTTTCTATCTTCTAAACCAATTTCAACCAATGTCTTTTTTAAATACCCTTCTAGTGCTTTTGCTACTGGGCATAAAACAGGACTATATTCATTTAATATAATATTTTGACTTAATAGTATTTGTGCAGATACAATATACATTCTATCATATTCAGATAAATAATTATATGCTGCTTGTCCTAAATAATTTTTTACTTTTTCTTCATAGCTATTATAATTCTTACCCTGTTCTTTTTGTTTAGTTTCATTTAACATAATTCTATCAATTATATCATTTACAGTTAAAGCTTCCTTATTTCTTTCAATAATTTGGCATACATCTTCCCACAACATATGATTTAATCCTTGAAGTTGTATTGTATTATTTGTATAACAATTTATGCACAACTTTTGCCTATTTACTTTATTCTGTATTTCTATATTCCATTTAAAATTTTGGCCTTTTTTAACCTCAATAAAAATATATTCATCAGTATCAAAAAATTCTTTTATTTTTTCGTAAATTGTTTGAGTTTCTTTATTTTTTAATTTGTAGTAACTATAACTTATGTTTTTAACTGTTTTAATTTCTCCATGGTGTTAGTATATTAGTGTAGACACAAAAAGCCGAACGCCTTAAAATATAAAAAGGGAAGGAAGTGTCTACAATGGCAAAAGGGCAAAAGTATTATACAGAAGAATTTAGAAAGACAATTGTAGAGCTCTATAACTCTGGTAAGAGTTTGGCAGAGCTTAACAGCGAATATGGCATATCAAAATCAACAATCAATGGATGGATTAAGAAAGCTAAACCAATAACTGTGGATAAAGATACAATTATGACATCAGAAGAGTATCAGGCAATGTTAAAGAAGATGGCAAGGCTTGAGGAGGAAAATGAAATATTAAAAAAAGCCATGGCCATATTCGCAAAGAAGTAACCTCTATTTTTGAGTTTATCAATGATCATAAAGAAGAGCACGATATCAAGCTAATGTGTGAAGTCTTAAAGGTTTCAAGAAGCTCTTTCTATAAGTATCTATACAAAACCGAAAGCAAAAGAAGCATAGAAAACAAGATGTATGAGGAAGAAATACTGAAGATCTATAAAGATAGTAAAGGTCGTTATGGTGCTCCAAAAATACATAAAGTGTTGCGTGAGGAAAGAGGACATGCCATAAGCCTTAAGAGAGTCCAAAGGATTATGAAAAAACTAAATATAAAGTCCATAATTATCAAAAAATTCAGATCTCAATCTTCCAAAAGCAAAATAGAAGCTAAAGAAAACGTTTTAAAAAGAGATTTTTCAACAACTACAATAAATGAAAAATGGGTTACGGATATAACTTATATTTATACACTCAAGGACAGATGGTGCTATCTTGCTTCAGTTTTGGATCTTCATACAAAGAAAATTATTGGCTATGCTTTTTCAAAGACTATGGATACAGAACTAGCTATAAAGGCTGTAGAAAATGCCTATATAACTCAAAAACCAAAGAATACTGTTATACTCCACAGTGATTTGGGCTCACAGTATACAAGCTCTAAATTTGATGATTATCTTAAAGAGCATAATATAATTCATTCCTTCAGCGGCAAGGGATGCCCCTATGACAATGCTTGTATAGAATCCTTTCATGCTACACTAAAAAAGGAAGAAGTAAACTTAGCTACATACTATGACTTTGATGCTGCAAGGATAGCTATATTTGAATACATAGAATCCTGGTATAATAGAAAAAGGCTTCATAGCAGTATCGGTTATATGACTCCTCAACAGCTTGAAGATGCCTTAAGAAAAACTGCATAAAAGTTTGAGTTTTTGTGTCTACTATATTGACATAAATCCACCATTTAATAATCTTGTATTTAATTCTTTCATAATTGTCGCATTTATTTTTTTATTTTCTCCCAAAGTTGGATCTATCGTTAATCCAGATTTAGTATCATAAATCCTTATTAATCCTCTATCTTCTTCATAACTTGGCATAAAATGCACTTCTTTGTCATGCTTTTTTTCTACTGAATACGTCATACCAAGTGTAGCTGCAATTTCTCCTAAAGAACTTACACAACAATCAACTGTCATTTTTACATTTTTTATTGGTTTCAAAATATCCATATTCCCCACCCCACTAAATTAGATATTTTTCTTTTTAAGATTATAGTTTTATAAATACAAAAGTCAAGTGTATTACGTAAACAAAACAAAAAAATCCTGGCACTATCTTTCGACAGCACCAGGTTAAAATTATACGTTTTCTTTTAAAGCTTCTTCCCTCTCTTTGATAAGCTCTTTTAATTCCTCTAAATCTTGTAAAGTGGCTTTGTTCCTTATAAAACTTCTTGCTGCAGTTCTTGCTTTTAGGTAATTTGCATATTCCTTGTTCTTAGCTTCCCATTTCTGATTAGCTACTGTCTGCTTTGCTTTTTCTGGCATTAGATATCCCTCCTTATTTTGTAAATAAATACTTAACTGCATATACTAATAAGGCTATAGCACCTATTAACTGTACGATTTTAAATGCTAATCCTATGCTTTCTTTGAATAATTTATTCATATTGTAATGAAGACGGATATATGTTATATTGGGATTAAGGGAGGTTTTATCCCCCCTCTACTGTTTTAGGCTCCCTAATACCATCTTTAGAACTGCTATCAGGGTACCTATTTCCAGTATGAGTTCTACAAGTGCCGCTATCACTTGTTTGAACTCTTTTATTTTTTGCTCCATCTTCATTTCCTCACCTCCTTCCTACAATTATATTATACTACTTGTAGTAACTACTGTCAATATTATTTGGGATATTTTGTTAAAATTTCAAAAAAAGAAAAGCCCCGGCATTACACCGGGGTTTGGACTCTCCAAAATTGGATAGTCCTCCAATTAATAAATTTGCTAAAAATTGCTATTGAGTGCAGGTTGTTATCCTGCAAGTCCGTTATAACTACTTTTCCAAGCCTTTATTTTTTAAGAATAAATTCATTTCATGCACTGCACTTTCTATTAATAAATCAATATCAATTATTGATAGCTTACCTTTTGTTTTGTTTTTAAGATAACTTAATACCCATGCTTTTTTATCTTTTCCGCAGCCTGCACCGAAATACTGTTCGGCAGCTTGTACTGCTTTTTTTGCCAAGTCATAATACTTTTTAACCTTTTCATTGCCTATTTTTTTATTTAAGTAATTAAAAAGTGCTCCCATAACAAAGAGCACCACCAACTGAATAATAATTGTTAAGCCTTGCATTAATAAATCTTTTAACATTCTAAAACCTCCCTTAAGTTATATTTATATATTTTCCGCAAACCCACTGCGGATTAAGTTTATTAACTAAATACCAATCGCCCTGCTCTGCATAAATTGTAACTACGGCTCCCATTTGCAGCTTTCCGTTTATAGTTGCTGATGTTGAAGGCTCTGCTCTGCAATTTAAGACTGTTGCAGTTACTACGCCTTTTTTATACTGCTGTTGCTGTGTTTGTGTCGTTTTTACAGGGTTTAATACTGCATTTACTGCACTCTTAAACTTTGCCCACTCATTCTCATTTACCATCATTCTTGGACAGTCCTTGCCTGTAATGTCATAGTGCCTATATAAATCATTCAATGTTAGGTTATATTTTTTCAAAAGATATGCAGCAAGTTCTACAGTATTTTGATAGGTCTTTTTAAAGTCCCCATCACTATTTACACACATCTCTATACCAATGAGAAAGTAGTTAGGACTATACGGCTTTTCTCTGATTTTTTCTCCTGTTGCCGTATACTTGCTCGCTCCAACATGCCAAGCAACCTCGCCGTCTGGTATGCACTGTATAATTTTGCTATCATCAACAATGTAGTGAGCTGATGCTACTGTTTTAGTCGTGTTAAAATAGTCCCTATTCGCTTTAGCATTTGCACCTTTGCCTGTGTTTGCAGTCCAATGAATTACTACGCCTTTGAGTTTTTTAAGTTTTATTTTGGGTCTGTTATGGTTTACAAGTAACATTTGCGTTATTGGTAGCATTTAATCATCTCCCTACTTAAATAATCCCTTTTCAATTGCATAAAAAAAGAAGCTTACTAAAGCTCCTACCGTTAAACCTATATACCATTTCATTATTGCTACTAAAGACTTTATCTGGTCGCAAAGGCTCTCAATTTTTGCGTCTACTGCTGCTCCTCTCTGCTCTATTTTATCAAGCCTTTCAGAATGATTATTTAGCCTGAATTCATGAGTATCAATTCTCGATTCAAGCTGTTTATGCTTTTCATTACAAAGTTTTTCGCTGTATTCACTCATTGTTGAACCTCCAAAGTAAAATTAAAAAAGCCGGATGCTCCAGCTTCTTTGTTATACCTTTGTTATAAAGCTTTTTTCCCGCCTTCTATTACTTGTATCTTTATGTCATGCTTATCTACTTTTTCTGATATTTCATCTAATTTAATTTCGATTCTTTTAATGCTTTCTGTATTTTGAGCATAACCATCGTATAAAGCTTTCTTTGTCTCTTTTAATTCATATTCTAACCCTGTAACGGCATTTTCAACTTTTTCAAGTCTTTCTTTTACTTCCTTAAATCCATTTTGCATTTCAGTCTTTGTAGATTGTAATTCTGAATACATCTTAGTCATTAATTCAAATAACTTTTCATTATCCACTTTATCCCCTCCAATGAAAATATTATATCACCTAAGAGAATGAAGAGGAAGGGCTATCTTCTGTAAAATAGTCCTTGTAAACAAAATTTATGTTTATTCTGATATAAATCTACCACATTTCCCTCCTAATATTGTTTTTAAAGAATTAACCATTGCTTTCACTATCCAATAATGCTTGTACCCCTGCTCTAAATTTTTCGGGTACTTGTTCAATTGTTCTTTTGCCTGCTTTTATTAAAGCAACATATAATTCAACCATGGATTTATGTCAATATAGTAGACACAAAAACTCAAACTTTTATGCAGTTTTTCTTAAGGCATCTTCAAGCTGTTGAGGAGTCATATAACCGATACTGCTATGAAGCCTTTTTCTATTATACCAGGATTCTATGTATTCAAATATAGCTATCCTTGCAGCATCAAAGTCATAGTATGTAGCTAAGTTTACTTCTTCCTTTTTTAGTGTAGCATGAAAGGATTCTATACAAGCATTGTCATAGGGGCATCCCTTGCCGCTGAAGGAATGAATTATATTATGCTCTTTAAGATAATCATCAAATTTAGAGCTTGTATACTGTGAGCCCAAATCACTGTGGAGTATAACAGTATTCTTTGGTTTTTGAGTTATATAGGCATTTTCTACAGCCTTTATAGCTAGTTCTGTATCCATAGTCTTTGAAAAAGCATAGCCAATAATTTTCTTTGTATGAAGATCCAAAACTGAAGCAAGATAGCACCATCTGTCCTTGAGTGTATAAATATAAGTTATATCCGTAACCCATTTTTCATTTATTGTAGTTGTTGAAAAATCTCTTTTTAAAACGTTTTCTTTAGCTTCTATTTTGCTTTTGGAAGATTGAGATCTGAATTTTTTGATAATTATGGACTTTATATTTAGTTTTTTCATAATCCTTTGGACTCTCTTAAGGCTTATGGCATGTCCTCTTTCCTCACGCAACACTTTATGTATTTTTGGAGCACCATAACGACCTTTACTATCTTTATAGATCTTCAGTATTTCTTCCTCATACATCTTGTTTTCTATGCTTCTTTTGCTTTCGGTTTTGTATAGATACTTATAGAAAGAGCTTCTTGAAACCTTTAAGACTTCACACATTAGCTTGATATCGTGCTCTTCTTTATGATCATTGATAAACTCAAAAATAGAGGTTACTTCTTTGCGAATATGGCCATGGCTTTTTTTAATATTTCATTTTCCTCCTCAAGCCTTGCCATCTTCTTTAACATTGCCTGATACTCTTCTGATGTCATAATTGTATCTTTATCCACAGTTATTGGTTTAGCTTTCTTAATCCATCCATTGATTGTTGATTTTGATATGCCATATTCGCTGTTAAGCTCTGCCAAACTCTTACCAGAGTTATAGAGCTCTACAATTGTCTTTCTAAATTCTTCTGTATAATACTTTTGCCCTTTTGCCATTGTAGACACTTCCTTCCCTTTTTATATTTTAAGGCGTTCGGCTTTTTGTGTCTACACTAATATACTAACACCACCATTATACTGTACCTCCTTGCATGTTCAAGATTTCCTCATATACAGTAGCCAATGCATCCATAAGAATAAGAATATCTTGCTTTAACTGATTATTTTCAACTTGGAGTTGATTTATTTGTTCCTGTATTAGCCCTCTTTGCCTTATCATTGCCGAAGATGTCACATTACCGTTTTCATCAATTCCATTAACATAAATCGTATAAGTAAATTCATCACCAGGTTTAAACTGGTCTGAAGTTGCTACTCTATAACCTTCTGTTATGGTTGGTATTATATCAGATATACTTACAACTAAACCATCTGATTCTCGATATAATAAATATTTCATGCTATCACCTCATTTATATTAATATTCAAGCCATATAGAATAAAGTTTTATATTACTATTTGATGTACCACCTTTACGTGCTTCTACTGCAACAAAATAATTTCCGCTAAGTGAAGACACGTCTAACGACTCAGTAACTCTTGTGAATGCACCCGATTTATTAATTTTCGCTATACCAAAAGTATAACAATCTGTAGTTTTAGTAGTAATTAATCCAAATGAGGAATTGACACTTAAACCAGAACCGGTATTTACCCAATCAATCCATATTTTCTTTGCACCAGTTATATTAATTGCTTGTGATGTTACTGCTGTTATTGTTGCTGAAATATCAGCGGTTGGAGTATAAACATTTATATTATCACTATTTTTTGTTACTGTTCCGCCTATACCAGCCGTATAACCTGTTTCAAAAGGTACATATTCAACCCCAGAATTATACAAATAGTTATATCCGTTAAAGAATTTAACCCACTGCGTTCCGTCCCAATAATAAGCATTTTTAGCCTTCCATACTCCTGATTCTCTGTGGAGTACATTGTTAGGATAAGGAAGCTTTATACTAATATTCTTATCAGAATACATCTGCCAAAGGTTATTACTACCTTTATTTATATTAAACTTTGCCTGAGCTATATTTTTTGCTATTATATCAAGTTCAAGGTTATCAATATATGTCTGTCCAGCAAGAATTCTGAGCCACATATCATCATCCTGAATTGTCCAATCAGCAGGTATATCCTGAGATATTAAAGCCTGTCTTGCAGGCGTTGTTGACATTTCAACCCATATTGCACCAATTACGCTTGTTGTAGGGGCAGTTGCTGAATAATAAATGGGTACTAACCCCTTTAAACCACCTCCTTTACCCTGTAATATAAAATTTGTACCATTATAACGGAGAGTATATATACTTCCCGCCTTTAAATCTCCAGAAACAACATCATCCCCATCTGCTGTTTTAATGCTTTTTACACCTATTCCATTTACATTAATAGTGCTTGCACCTGTATTATCAACATTTATTTTTACCGATACTGCTATTCCTTCTGTATAACTTGTTATTCCACTTACAGTAACTGTATAGTTATTTGCACTTCCATCACAGACAGCATAAAATATATGAGTATTATTCGTTGCGTGTGTATTCAAATCTATAGTTGTTGCATGTCCAGTATGAGGTGATGCTGCGTTAATATGATTATTTAGGTCCTCAAGTGTCTTACTTGGTGCATCATACCAGTTTGTTTTTCCTGTTATAGCTTTGATTCTGTTTGCAAACCAGTCTAAGAATTGCCTTAAATTTCCTTGATTACTTGACGGTGTTTGTGCCTGGTCTATTGTTCTACTCCCTTCTTCTACTGCATATATGTTACCTTCTATCCTATTAAAGTCAGAAGCTGCTGGAACATTTCCAGCAGCCCAGTTTGTTTTCGGTGTATTGTATCCATTTGGTGCTGTGCCCATTATGTAGCCCTCCTTCCTGAAAGTTTTGCTCTCAATGCTCCAATATATTCTATCTCTTGATTTATAACAAAATATTCATTTGTTTCGACATTGTCTGTTATACTTATCCTATCGCCAAGTAGCAGTGCAGGATTGCCTCTCCACTCAACCTCTACATCCCTGCGTGGGTCTTTGAAGCTTTGCAGTAGCTTATTGGCTATTGTCTGTGCCATGCTCAAAGTCTGTATCAAAGGATTAGTGGGGAATGTATATCGTATCAAGCCATTATCTGTGATTGAAGCGTCATCTTTTGCTATTGCTTTCTCCTTGTTCATTATTTTAAGTGGTTGTGCGTTGATAACTATCGTTATGCTTTCCGCTGTTGTGCCATTGTTTTTGAGCGTTATATTTGCTCCCCAAGCGTAATATGTTGCAGCAGTCATTACAGTATTTGTTGCACCTACAAGGCTTGCTGTTGCATTTATACACGGTGTTTGATTATAATATACCGTTAGCGTCAATGTTTGCCCTGCCTCTATGCTCACAAGGTCATTACTGTGGTATATCTCTTGCAACACATCAGGTCTTAATGGGTTGGTTTCTACTTCCACATAATTTGCAATTTCACCCCACTTCACAGGGTTATCCTTCCTAAAATAATCATCTTGCGTAATTGTCAAATCTGCTGTAATCTTGCTTGCAAGATAGCTTGGTCCTTCTACTCTTACTATACCGTTTCTATCGCAATAAACTTGTCCTAAACAAGCTTCAGCTATCTTTCTTAAAGCTTCTCTGTGACTTTGGCTCTCAAAATATGCATAAGGGATTGTGTATTGCTTAAGTTCGGTATCAATCCAATATTCCTCTGGCTTTAATCCTGCATCCTGGAATATTGCAACTGCTAAATCGTATAGCGTCTTGTTTTGTTGTACTGTGCTTGTGCTATATGTGGACTTGCGAAGCAGTTCCAGCCTATCCCTGCCTGTTGTCTGTGCATAAATACCGTCCTCGGGAGCAGACCAGTCGCCACTCCAAAATGTGCCAAGAGGTACCCATTCCTCGTGATTGACTATAAACGCTAAATTAAACATTAGCTGTCAGCTCCTTATATATGTGTATCTCGATTGTACCAACTGTTGGTATGGTCTGCCTCGTACCGTTTGGGTATTGTACCTTAACCTCTGCAAGATACACCCCAGCTTTTGATGTGTCTGTTACCTGCCAATCATATCGGGCAATACATTGTACTGCGTCCTCTATCACCATTGTTTTTTCGCCTATCCCATTGATGACAAGTTTCACCGTTGCTCCTGACAAATCAAGAACACTGCCGTCCGTTTGGGTCAATTTGACTTTCAACGGTGGCAGTGTATCGTTTTGTTTTATCTCAAATTTCAAAGCTATCACTTCCTTATATTTGTGGGATTACGCCTTCAAATGTCTTTGCTAGTTCAATAGCTTCAACCCTTGCAGTAAAGCCTGATGTTTTTTGTTTGACTATATCTTTTATCTGTTCAGGCGTCATATCAGCTGTAACATCAACAATGACAGGCTCCGTCCAATATATCTCACCTGTGTCAGAATTTTTTACTGTTGCAATAGTCGTTAGCTGTGCGTTGTTGTTAGCCTCGAATGGTGTAAACTCAATAACAAACATATTATTTTACCTCCTTTAAGTCTGCTTTGTTCTGGATAATTTCTGCTGTTGTATTATGTCCATATAAGTTTACCACAATAGGCTTTAATTCTTTAATTTCAAACATCATATTCTGCATTTATACCACCTTCAGTAATTTAGTTTTAAGTTGCAGTTTCCTCCCTGTCAACAAATCACCAGCATTAATAGGCAGTTTACCACCATTTATCACTTCTACCCAATTAGTTTGGTTGTCTAACTTTGCATATACTGTTCTCTGTATCCCGTCTGCATCTTCTTGCCATGATATAGCACTTGTTGCAGCTGTACCAACCGCTGATAGGTCAAATTCTGGGCTGATGTAGTAGCCTCCTTGACCGAAATTAAGGTTATTATCAAAATTAAGTTTATATGTTGTCCACTCATCCACAGGTAATGCCTGCTCACTCTGGTACGCCTCCATTATCTCTTCATCTGTTCTGGTACGGTTGGAGATGCGGAGGGTGTCAATGAGAGCTGAATAGTTATTTACAATAGATACTGTTGAAGGAAAACTTGTTGCTACACCATTAGGTAAATTTTTCTCATATTTAATTCCATTTACAAACAAAGCTTGTTTACCTATAGTTACCGACCAACGTAAAGCAATATAATGCCAATTATTTACTCTAATAATATTAGAAGAAGTGAATACCCCAGAATTATCAGGACCATAATCAAAACATGCACTACCATTAGCACAGAAAAATAATAGAAATCTACCATTACTTGTTAGCATATAAAAGTAATTATTCCAATCTTTTAATACAAGTGGTTTCACCCGAAATTCAATTGTCCCCTCTTGTGGATTTAATATCCCCGCTGTCGGTATCTTCATAATTTCTGACTGTCTTGTGCCATCTACAAAGCTGGTAGGATATGGTTTTTTTCTACTTGTAAATTTTTAAGTATAATATAATCCCCTGCTTTTATTTTTGAATAATCATAAGAATGTAGTCCTAATGTATAGTGCCAATCAGTTGTATGAGTTATTGTTCTCCAGTAAAAATTATTTATACTACCATATACACCTTCCTGTATAGAACCAAAACCAATGCATTTAACAAATAAATAAGGATTTGTATTCTCTTCAATTATACAAGACAAAGTGCATGGTGTATTAGCAGGTATTAGAGTATTATCTTTTGTTTTGAACAAAAATGCTTGATATTGTGAAATTGGTGTTGGATTATCTTTTAATACTGTTACTTTTACTGTATAATTATCTAATAATTGAATACTCCAGCTACTTGTATCATAAATATCTGGCTCTAATGGATATTTAATACTGTTTGTAGTCCCTTCCTCAATCATCAATGCCTTATCTCCTGCAAAAGCACCTTGTTCAAATCTGGGTAAGTTACTATTAACCAATGTTCCGTCACTTAAATAAGCAATGCTGTTTCTTGAAAATGTTGGTGCATCAACAGAAGGCAATTGTAATTTGTTGTTCACTACAATAAGATTATTCAATGTGCCTTGATTGAAATCTACGCTTTGCTGAATATTCACACCATCACCATCTCCTTTCAAGCCAAGCCATGCTTTTATTCGCCTGTTCTGTTTGAGCAATTGATATAAAGAACTTTGCTTATTCCCTGCATCGAATTTCCTACTTGCGTTGTTCAAGCGGATATCTATTTCGTTTGACGATATATTCCCTACAGGAAGCGAACCCTGCGATACTTCCCTTTCTTCTAACAAGTGAATGAGTAGTATGTCGTCGCCTTCGTAAACTTCTTGAATTGACGTAAAGAACTCGAGTATCTTCACCTGCCTGCCGGGATGAGACCATTTCTTTACAATCAAATCCATCTTTGTAACCTGCGTTACAGGATTTGCTAATGTATTTTGCCACACTACCTGTGTATTGTCTGTTACCGTTTCTGTATAGAGAATGGTCCCGTTTGTGTCATATAGATTTATGTCAAAGTCAACGGGGTATTCGTCTCTTTTGCTATCCCCGACTACCTTTAATTGAGTGATTGGTCTGCTAAAAAATGTTACCGTCAACGTCGGATAATGTGCTGTAAAGCTACCATCAGCACCGGCAAGCTGACTTCCCCACCAGCCCATCTGCTTTGTTTCAATTTCATCTGCTCCAGGTGCAAGAACCCAATCTTCACCTAATACCCATGTGCCATCAAGAGATGCAATTTTACCGACTGGCTCTGTAACTGCATCGGCTGTTTGTGCTGGATAGGATACGTTTGCCTGCTCATTAGCAGTGCATTGGATACTCTGGTCTAGGAAGGGGTCTGTGTAATCAATTTGGCATTTAGCGTATATACGTCTTTCATTTGCTTTGACCTTATTAAGAAAATCTTCTGTTACTTGATACACTAGACCATTCCTCCTTTCTATTGTTCAATGAGTGCCAAACTAACATTCTTGTAATACCTGTTCCCTACCTTTTGCCACGCTTCCATGTTTATATCACCCACATAAGCAGTTATCGTTGCAGTTTCACCGTTTTGTGGATCTGGATAAACAACAGTGTGAAATACTTTACTTTCAAGAATATTTAATATTATTTGTAAATCTATATCACTAATAATTTCCCATCGCAAATCTAATCTTCTTTTAACTGCAATAATTTCCATCATCATTTTCCCAGATGCAGTTCTTTCGCTTTTTGTTATACGAAAAACGCCTACTTTTAAATCCGTAGGCGTTTTAATTGTAATTCCATTTATAGTCATCTTCTATCAGCTCCTAAACGCTGTTCTTCATTTATTCTAAACTCTCTTAACTTTTGCTCTAATTTTTTAAGCCCATAATCATCAGCAATTAATGTTCCTATGTGCAGATGTATTTCTGGTTGTGATACTACATTTGTCTGTGTTGAATTTTTTATTCCTTGTAGTACTGCTCCATATATGTCATCTTTAAGTTGTGTTATTGGTACGATAGCTTCTGGCCCTGCCTCACCAACTAAACCTACTGTTGGTTGTGTTACTATTCCACCATTTGCAAAAGCTGGTATTGCTGCTAGTAGTGCAGCACCTGCTGCTCCGCCTGTTGCTATTGTAGCAATCCCAGCAGCTGTAATACCAGCTGCAATTGTAACTGGAATAAGCCAGTTTTTATTTTCGCTTGCCCATTCACTAACAGCCTGAAATCCTGTTTGTATTTTTTCAAATGTAACATTTAATGCACTCCCTATACTTGCTCCAACTGCAGAAGCTAAAGATGCAATTGTTGAAAATGCTTCACTTGCCCATTTTGCTAAAGTTTCTCCTACTGAATTAGCCCAGTTAACAACATTTTTAGCCGTTGTATCCAAAAAGCTATTAAATACACTTAGTGAATTGTGCCCCCAGTTATAGATAAGACTGTAGCCCTGACTTGCAAAATTGTATATATTTGTTCCGATATTTTGTGCCCAGTTTGCTACATTTGAAGATGTAGTAGTTATCCAGTTTGCTATGATATCACTTGTATTTATTGCCCATTCTCCAATATTAGTTGCTGTACTTATTATCCAATTACATATATTATCATAAGTGTTTTTTGCCCAATTTTGTAATGCTGTTTCTGTATTTATAATCCATTCATTAATATTTTTAATTACATTTTCTTTCCATAATAAAAATGCAGTTTTAGTATTTGTTGCCCATGTACTAATTGTTGTCCATGTTGATGTACTCCAGTTGGCAATACTCTGTATAATTACATTTTTCCAATTACTAATTGTTGACCATGTATTTTGAACCCATGTGTTTATTGATAACTCTGTATTTGTAACCCAAGTTCCTATTATGTTTGCAGTATCAAGTACCCATAAATTAATTTCTGTCAATGTATTAATTGCCCATCTTGATATTACTCCAATCCCGTTTAATAACCAGTTATTTAAAATAGTTGTAACTGACAAACTCCACTGATTAAAACAAGTACTTATTTCATTAGACCAATTATTAATTACTGTTTGTGTTTCTGTTGCCCAGCTGTTTATTGTATCTCCTAAGCTTTTTATTAAACTGTTTACAGTTGCAAGACTATCTGTAACTGGTGAAATGTTCGGTGGTGGTATTTGTGGTGGTTGCATAGAACTTATTTCAGCAAAAAATATAATAAGCTTATTTTTTATATTATCAAGAGTTTGACTTAAATCATCTGCAAGCCATTGCCAAAATCCTTTCTGTTCAGTTGGCTTTAAATTACTAAGAGAATTTTCCACATCAGGTAACTGTAAATTATTTGCAACATCTGTAAAACTATTTGCTGCTCCTTCTGCTGCATCTTCAATGCTATCCATAATATTATGAACCTCATCAAATGATTGTATATTTTTTTCAGCTGCTTTTTGTGCATTTTTTAATGCAGTAGTTTCCTCGTTTGTAGCATTAGCAGCACTTTTTGAACTATCAGTATATTCCTTCATAGCAGCATTGTATGAATTCATTATATCCTGTATACTTGCCTGTTCCATAGAATTTAAATACTGATTCCAAATAAGTGCTAATGCAGTCATTCCTACTATTGCTAAAGCAACAAGAATGTTCATTGCTCCTAATCCTGCATCAATAAGATTTATTACATTTCTAACTGCACCTAATAAAGGTATAACAACTCTAAATAGTAAAAAAGTATTTAAAACAATAAGTAACACAGGTCTAATTTTTTCCCAATGCTTTCGTATAAAACTTGCAACAGTTATCATTGTTTTACCTAATGCTTGTATTGACGAAATAAATGTATATACGATATTTGCCAAATCTGTACCAAATGTGTTGCTAATTGCAATTCTTAAAGCATTTGTTGTATCTATCCCATGTTTTTTTAAAAAACTAAATAAGTTATAAAAGTTTGCAGCAGTATCTCTTATTTTTGTTAACCAACTTGTTAATCCTTTAAACAAATCCTGTGTAATAGCTCCTATTGTCATTCTCCATATATCTTTTATGGTCGATGTAACCCCTTGCCATGTATTTTCCATATTTTTCATCATGTTAGGGAAACGCTTTTCCATTCCATTGATAAGAACATTTACTGCATAATCAGCAGGAATTAACCCTTGTTCAGACATCTTTCTAATTTCAGCTGTAGTTTTGCCCATTTCTTCAGCGAGAATCTGCCATGCTGGAATACCTTGATTAACAAGCTGCATCATATCTTGTGCATTAACTCTTCCCGCCATACGCATTTGGCCTAATGCGTATATCACACCATTAATTTCATTCGTACCTTTTCCCATTCCCGCCATTGCATCTCCAATAGCTTTTAATGTTGGAAGTACTTCATCAGCTGTAAAACCCATTGCCATAAGCCTTTGAGATGCATCTAATAGGTCAGGATACTCAAATGGTGTTCCTGCTGCAAATTTGCCCATTTTATCTAAAAAACTTTGAGCTTTTTCAGCACTACCAAGCATTGTAGTAAAACCTATTGTTGCTCTTTCTATCATACTGTTAAAGTCTAATGCACTGCTTGTAATAGTTTTAAAGCCTGATTTAACAGCTTCAAACATACCCATACCTATGGTAAATGATAATGCATTTTTAAATATATCCCCTATATTAGCCCCTGTCTTTTGGGCTCTTTTTTCTGCCTTATCTAAGTCTTTTTCATATTGTGAAAAATCAACACCCATTGCTACAAATAATTCCCCGACTTTCATTTTATCACCACCTTTACCACGGCCCCTTTAATCCTTTCATTTTCGCTTCTTTTATTAAAGAGGCCCATTTATCATCTTGAGCCTCTTTGAAATATCCTTTTATTTTTGCTGCATATTTTTTATCTATAAAATCATCTATCTTGACTTCTTTTGGTTTTCTTTTACTAAACATACTTGCTATTGCTGCAAATCCGTTAGTTATTATTGCCGCTAAAAACGCCCACTTACCTTTGAATTCTACATATTCTTGAATTTCTCTTTGCTTTTGCAACTCTTTTATTACCGCTTCAAGCTCACTTGGTCTTAATTGTTTTATATCTTCAACATTCCACCCAAACTCTCTTGCAAGTAATACAACTATTTCTGTTGTAATGAAGTCTGAATTAAACGCATCATTTGATTTGCTATCTTCTTTATCCCGAAAAAATTTACATCAATAAACCCTTGGACTAACGATTCTATTTCAGACATATACGCATTTTTAATATCATCTTTTGTAAGTTCAGGGAATATTATTGGTAATTTATCATAAAGTAAATCCCAATCTATCTCTAAGTTATTTAAGGCTTTTTGAATATCCTTTATCTTTCCTTTTGAACCAGGGAAAAGCTCTGCTGTAAGCTTTTCAAGTTCGCCTATTTTTTTTTCAGTAACACTTATATTTTTACCTGCTACAGTAACAATTCTATCTCTCATGATTTAGCCTCCTTATAATCTTATAAACAATTCTCCTACGCCTTCAAAATCAATTTTATCCTTAACAAGCTCATCAATAGACGTTTCGATTCCTTCACTTGTTATTATCGCAAATCCTTCAAAGCATTTTTGACTTGCACCTGAATCAGTAAAAAGCTTAACAACAATTATGTTTCCAAGCGACTTAAAGAATCTGTCGTCTCCCCAATAAGCTTCTGCTGATCCTTTCCAACCTTTTATTGTTGCAGTATATTCTTTCCATCCGCCACTTGCAAATGTAGTTGATTCTGTTGTTTCTTGTTCAAAATCAATACTCCAATCAAAAAATCCGCCGCACTGAACAAGTGTTAATGCCTGTCCTGAAACTGTAACAACATCTGTCCCTTGTAGTGGTGAATCAAATACAACATATCCACCTGCTCTTTCAAGTTTATAACCACTTGATACAACAGTACCATTCTTTTTTACTGTAATCGTTGCATCCAATGGCCAATATCTATATGCTGTATTTGTTACTTGATATCTTGTCAACGTTGCATCTTTAGTTGTAGCTTGATCTGTAAAAGAAATAGGAGCGGTATTTATATCGCTCACATATACCGCTCCTATCATACCAGTTATAGCCATGTTATCACCTCATTATGTTAAGGTTATAGTTAATGCACCTGTTCCTTGGAAATCACATTTAAATGTTCCCTTATCATCAACAGGCATTTCGATTGAAAAATTTATATAAGCTGTCCCTGCAAGTTTCTTTGTAGCATCAATTCTAAGTTCAAGGGATACTGTTTGCCCATTTTGCCATGCCGTAATAAGTGCTCTTTGCCCATTTGTATCAGAAGGATTGAAGTTTCCTTCAAAACTACCGCTCCACTCTTTTAATCCAGTGATAAATTCCTTCCAACCGTTTGAATCAAAATTTGTTGTTTCAATATTGTCTGCTCCACAGTCAATAGACCATTGTGAAATCTCTGTAACTTTGTTTGTACTAATATATACACTTCCGCCTTTACCGCTAATTGCCATAACTATACCTCCTTTATAATTTCAAAATTACAAACAAATTCGGATCTGTTATTTTCGTCATAGCCTAAAAATTCAGGACATTGCAAAGCCATGATTAATAGATATCTTTTACCATTGATAATTTGTTCTGATAAACCATGTAATATATTTTTTATCTGTTCAATTGTCATTCTTCCTGTTTGATAATCAACATTCCTTACCATTGCCTGCAACCTTGGTTTTTCAATATTACTATGCAGTTCTGGTGCTTCACCACCATATTCAAACAATGCTATGCAATTATCTATATCTTCTGGCAACAGTGATAAAAAAATATCGGTTCCTAATCGACCGATGTTTTGCTCTTCTAAATATTGTCCTATATCATCAAGCAACATTCAATCACCCCTTCTTGAGGGCATATTTTATCGTTTTTTGAATATATGAGTCATACTTATCTATATTTTCATTGAATGGATCCTCTAAAAATTTTGCTTTGCCACCTTTAGGATGTTTAAAATGCAATCCTTCATGTTGTCTTCGTGCATAAGGCAAATCATAACCTATTTTTATATTAATTTCTCCATTGTTATCTTGAATTGGACTTACGCTGCAATTCCTTCTCAAATCCCCATTATCAATAGGAGCTTGCTCTGCTGATTTACCTTGTAAATCAGCACCACATTTTAATAAAACCTGTTTAGCTGTTTCTCTCACCATATCTTTTGCTAAATTACCTCTCCATTTCAGGTCAAAACCACTCATACCCACACCTTCCTGAAAATCATGACCACCCGTAAAACGGGTGGTTTGCATTAGCCCTATAAGGGCATATTACTGGCTGTGTCTAAAGACACGCTGAATTGTCTGCCAACCGCATATTTTTTTCAGGCTGCCCCTAAAGGGGCTTATTTTTTGCCTTTGTTCACCGGCTCACCCGTAAACGGGTCTATATATTCTTTCAAACTTATTTGATCATACGCTATGTCTTCCTGTAATTGATTCTTTATATACTCTTCTATCACTTTTTTATTTCTGCCTACTGTATCTACATAATATCCTTTACACCAAAACTGTCTATTCCCATACTTATATTTTAAATTTGCATGTCTATCAAATATCATCAATGAACTTTTCCCTTTTAAATATCCCATAAACTGTGCTACGCTTAATTTAGGTGGTATACTTACAAGCATATGTATATGATCCTTACATGCGTTTGCTTCTATTATTTCTACTCCTTTATATTCACATAATTTTCTTAATATCTTGCCTATGTCTTCTTTTATTTTCCCATATATTATTTGCCGTCTATATTTTGGTGCAAATACAATATGATATTTACAATTCCATTTGGTATGTGATAAACTTTCATTATCCATATTGTTTTCCTCCTTTGATTTGATTTCGGTTGGCAGACCGTTATCATTTATTCTATCAAAGGAGGAAAATTTTTTCTACCCATAGCTATAAGCTTTTTAGAACCACGGGCATAGCCCGTGGTATTCATAAAACAAAATAAAAACACCGTCTAAATCGACAGTGTCTGAATAGTTCATAACATTATATTGTTTACCTTCATATTCAAGCTTATCATCAAGTTCTACCTTTTCTTCTAAGTAAAATACCCCTTGTGATACTGATTCTTTACCTTGTTTGTCTTTTATAAGCTTCATTCCACCCTGAAACCTGCACATTACTTCAACTGCTGGAGCATATACAGGTTGCCCATAGGCATTGTTACCTGTTTTCTTATACCATTTAACCTTTTGATTAAAATATTCCTTCATCTTATCACCACCGCCCCAGCAATGTAAGGCTTTAATAAATCTAACGCTTCTTTACTAAGTAATTTCCCATATCCCGCATATTCTTCTGATACATCTCCAAACGTAACTCTAACTACATTTTGCTCTTGTGCTTTAGTCCTTGCACTATTCCCATATTTAAGTAGTGCTAAAGCTTCTTCGCAAGTTGCAGCTTTAACTTCGTCTGGAATTGTAGGCTGTTCTATAACTCCAAAAAAGCCTATCCTTTGTCCAATGTTAACTATTATCCTTGGAAACTGCAGTATTTGTCCTGGATCTGCTTTCATTCCTTTAAAACTTAGTTTATTTATTCGTCTTGTTGCTTCTTTGAGTGCTTTTTCTTTTGTTCCTTGGTCTGCTCCTGTCCATTCATCGCAGTAAAGTTTTTCTCCAAAATATTCTTCTGCCCATTCGAGTGTGCAGAAGCTGTCAACTCCTTCTGTGAGTGCCATTGTTCTTCACTCCTTAATCTTCTCACTCTATTGAATGCCGTTACGCTCATTATACCACTCCTATTAAAATTTTATAAGGCAGGATTACCCTGCCTTATATCATATCTTATGTTTAAATGCAACTATTCTGATGTTCTTATTTTCATATACTCTATTCCAATTTGCAGCTGTAGCAAGTTCAGCATTGCTTGGAGATGAACCTGCAACTGATGCTGACGTAAATGCTACTCCTCTTGGATGTAATATAAATGTCTTTCTATTGATTAAGTAATCTTCTCCAGCAAGTGAGTCTCTATCTGTTTCTGTTGCTACAAATCCTACTGGATTACCACTACCATAAGCAATTGCACCTTCTCCAAAGATGTAGGTTGTAAATATACCAGTTCCACTGTCGTATGGGCATCCATCATCAACAATAACTCTCTTACCCATGTATGTTTTAATTGATGGTGAACCATCTGATGGTTGAACAGTTTGAATAAGATTTTGCTTTGCAAGTGAAGCTTCAACTGCTGAATGCATAATAATTGCAGTTAATTTATCTTTTGCATCACCAAGCTTTTGAACAGCATCTATAAATGTTCCCCCAGTAAATTTTGCAGCATCTCCTGTGGCTGCTGACACATCATGTAAATTTCCTGTCATTGAATTTGAAGCAAATACCCCATTAAGTAATGATAATAATGTTCTTTGCATTTGTCTTGCCCAATAGCCAGCAACTAAATCTGCTATTGCTCTCATTGGGTCATCTCCTGCTAAATTTGCTGCTAAATCATTTACTGCCCAAGCTTTTCCTCTTCTTAATATTACCGCTACATCTTGACCTGCAGTAATCTTATCTGGTGTTAATGCTGAATTATCACTTAAAACTTCATCATCACCAGTCAAATCATTCCAAAATGGCATATTTATTGTTTTTGCTCCTGCTGAAGCTAATCTGTCAAACTCAGGTGTATGTGATAAAATACCACTTTGATATAGGGCTGAAAGTTCAGCTGTTCTTTGAATTACATAAGGATTAAATACCTCTGGAATTATAACATCTTGAATTTTTGTAATAGCCATAATTTGTTCCTCCTTTTTTGTTTATCATTTTACTCCTGCTGAAGCCTTAAGTTGTTCCGCTAATGCAGGATTTTCCTTTAAAATTTTTGCTTGTTCTGTTAAATTAAATGTTTCTTTTGCCCATGGGTTTTTAATTGTTGAATTTGCTCCTCCTGCAGGATTAGAACTACTACCTATTTTGCTTTGCACTTCACCAAATAAAAAAGCCTTTGATTCAGCAATTGATTTTAATTGCTCATCAAGGCCTTCGATGGATCCATCTTCTTTAATATTTAATTTTGACTTATCAATAAGCATAGAAACAATATCTGGGTCTTTTGCGTTTGATTTAATTGCAGCCATTTTTATTGCTGCAGTTAGGCTTACATCTTTAATCTTATTCTCTGATTCTTGAAGTTTTGCTTGGAGCTCCTGAATTTGATTTTGCAATTCTTCATTACCTTTTGCTTGTTTTTTCATCTCTTCAAGTTGCTTATTTAAATCATCGGCTTGCTGCTTATAGAGTTTCTTCTGTTCGTTAATCTCATCAAACTTTGCCTTTGGGATATATGAGCCATCATTTAATATTAGCTCCTTATCCCCTATTTTTTCTTTTACTTGTTTGTATAGTTCCTCTCCTAAAAGTTCTTTTAAGTCCATAACATTAACCTCCTTTTTTTATTCCCACTTGCCTTTTATGCTGGTCGGCTCCAGCTGCGGTCTTGTTCTTTAGGCCCTGCAATACCAAAAAGGGCAATATAAAAAGCACCTGCAATCGCAAGTACTTGAAAACAATTAATGGAATACAATTTTTAATTCTTTAAAAATATCCTTTATTTTTTCCCCTTCACATGTAAATTCATTTAAAAATAATTCTATACTATCAAAAACTCTTTCTGTTTCTTGTTTAAAACTTTCAGCTATATATACTTTTTCTCCATCATAATTAAGCGAATATTCTTTTTTGCCATATCTAAAGATTATTTCTCCTATCTCTTTTATGTCATCAATAAATTGTTTTAAACTATCATACTTATCATATTCCATCTTCATCACCAACCAATAAATCTTTTATTGAATTATATTCATCTTCATTTAATTTTCGCCACTTTTTATTACGTTCTCCATTTACCCAATCGTGAGCATGTGGTTTAGCATGTGCCCATGGCTTATTATGGTCTGTCAAATCTATATCTAATTTAGGAAATCCTTTATTATCAAAAATTCTTCTTTGTATAATTTTATTCTCAATTTTTAGGTCTATAACTGCATTTGGAATAGCTTCTTTTGGTATTCTTCTTCCTTCTATTGTTATTATACCACTTTTTTCATCTATATTCACTATATTACCTAAATTCAACTTTTCTATATATTCTTTGTATTGCTTAATTATACTTGCATCTTTACCAACAGGCTTTGTTCCCGTTTTTTCATAACTCTTTTTTAGTTTCTCGGCAGCTTTTATCTTCTCTAATAATGGTGCATTTTCATTATATAATACTTCCCTTGCTTTGCGTCTATTACTTTGAATAGTTACCTTATCCCTTATTTCTTTGTATGCTTCTTTTTCTTTTTCGTTGCGTGGGTCTTTTGTAAGGGAAGTATTGCTAAACTTTTCTGTTTCTTCTGCATTATCGTCAAATTCTCTTACATAAGGATGAATCGAGTGCCTGCAATTAGGGTGAATCGGTGGCCTATATCTATCTTCAAGCTTTGGATAACGTTTATCTTTACCGCTTATACTAAACACTTTCCCTTGCAGCGGTGCACATTTTTCACATGTTGGATAATGTGTTGTCATTTTTACTAAGTCAATTCCTGCTTCCTCACAAGTATTTAATGTCGCAACACTTGCTATTTCTGCTGTTGTCGTCCTTGCAACCATTTCTGCATATCTATCTAATCGCCACTCTCTACCTAACTTATCCTTAAATCCAGTAAGACCTTGTGTTAATAATTTTTGTTGCAATTCTTTTTTCATATCTTTTATAGTCTGACCTGATGAATATTTTTTAGCTGACGCTTCAAGTGCTGCTTGTCTGTAATAATCATTTATTCTTCTACCTGCAAACTGTGTTGCTTGCTTTAAATTATCATACATATTCTGTGCAATAACATCTATTGCTCTTTGGTGAATTTGAGCAAACTCTGGTCTTATGTCTTTTTGCATACCTACTTTATTGATGTATGCTAAAACTTGTGTGTAATTATCTTGATAAACTTGAGGTATAACTTCTTGTATCCACTTTGCAGCATCTTTATCTATCTGATTAAGTATCTTCATTATTTGCTTTAATTGGTCTTTATAAAATACTGTATTTTGCTTTTTTGCTTCCTTTTGTAATAACACTTTCAATACTTCAATAAAACCTTGTCTATATATTTCAACCAAAGCCTGTATTTGTTTTTCAACATCATAAGGCATTATTCTTCACCGCCTGTTTGTTCACCTTCTTGCAAGTTAACTTTAAACAATGCTGGAGCTTCTTGATTAGCTTCAACTGCTATCCTCGTAAGTTCTTCTCTTAACGCTTCCGCATCAAATTCAAATAATCTCTTTAATGCTGTTTCCCTTGAAATTAATCCATTTTGAATAAGTGTTGAGTAAATATCAGCCTGCTCTTTTTCATCCTGTGGTAATCCATCATTCCAAGCGATATTTATATTTTCAAGTTTAACACCTTTTCCTAAGTTAGCATCAAGCTGACTTGCTATCATTAGCACCTTCTTTATAGCTGGATCAAGCCTCATTCTAATTCTGTTCACTTTTGATAAAGGTGCCATCATTAGACGCCTTAATGCTGTTCCACTCTCTGCAAGTCCACTCTTTAGTTGTCCAAATGCAGCTGCACTTGTTTCACTTAATGCATAAAATTGCTCTAATAGCTGCTCAATATGTTTAAATGCAGCTTCAAGTTGTCCATCCCATGTTACATATCCTGGCGGTTCTTCACCTTGTCCTATTGGGAAGTACTTACCACCACCTTTTACATACCAATTGCCGTATTCGTCTTGCTCAAGTGCTGTATCAGGGCCATACATATTAGGGTCTGCATGTTTATCGAGTATTCTGCTTATTTGAGAAAGCCTAATTTCTAATTCCTGAATAATTCCGTCTAAATCTTGATAATCGTCTAACCCATAAGCTCTATCGCTTGTCATTAAGTTATAAACAGGAATAACAAGAAAATCATCTATACCTGTTTCTTGTTTATCTGGAAGGTCAGGATAAAATGTTGCAAGTAGCAGCTTTAATTTTATAACGCCATTATCAAGTTCAAATAACTTATTTGTTATTTTGCCTTTCTCATGTATTTCAACCCTTTAAAATGTTCTTTTTCTTTGACCACCAAGTAAAGTTTTTTCTGTTATTTCAAATGTCCATGCTAATACATGGGCTTGAACATCTTTTATATTGTCTGGGCTCACAACAGGAAACCATAGAGAAGGTGGCACTGCTTCTATAATGGGTCTTTTATCATATCTAACCTTGAATATACCTGTCCCATAACGTGAAATATCAAGTGCAACTTCATAAGCAACATTGAAAAAATCATTATCATTTATTATCTTTTCTAATTGTTGCTGCTCTTTAGATTTTTGCTCTCCTGCTGTTATCCTTGGCCTTTCTCCTAAAAGTAAATCCGCCCATAATGTTGATAATCTCTTCGCCCAGTTAGTAACTATAAACACCGCTGTATTATATTCATCTCTATACAATCTTCTAACCCAATCCCCAAAAACTAAATCATGATAACCCTCAAATAAGTTTTTGTTTGCTTCATATCTTCTTAATCTTTCTATTTCACTTTCTGCTGGCCAAGGCTTTCCTATATCTATTTGATTTAGACTTGTTAACATATCATCACCATCCTTGAGGTTTACTTATTACAGGCTTTCTGTTTAACATTTCATCTTCTAAAGCATACCTAATTGCATCGATACTATGATTATTCTTATCTGGGTAATCAGCTTTAAAATTACCGTTACTATCTTTATCTAATTCATAGTTTAAAAATTCTCTTAATGTATTAGGACATCTCTCTGGGTCAATTATTATTTCTTCTAAGTCTTGTAAGAACTTTATCCCATATTCAACACTATCTGGTCCTTTCTTAGCAGGCTTTACTCGTAATCCATATTCTTTAAGTTCTGCTATTGACTTTGGTTCTGCACTATCTGCTGTTATCCAACCATTTGAAATATTTTCTTTTTTAATTAATTCTGCTGCCTTTCTATTGCTTAACCCTGCTTGATGTATTTCATAGAAAATATATAACCTTCTACGTGTTTTATCAAAGTGGCAAACTGCATAATGAAGCGGATCCACTGCATAACCAAAGTCCAATCCTCGTTTTATCCTATCAAATGTTTTTATTTCTTCGTCTGGTATCTTTCTTGCGGTTATGTTAGTAAATATTTCTCCACCTGTTCCTGTTACTTCCCCTAAATATTCATGTCTATATGCTTTTTCATTAACTTTTTTAAGATGTTCTGCTTCAATAAAAAATTGTTCACCAAGCCACGCCCTCGGAACAGTTAAATATGTGCTATGATGAACTTTTCTGTCTTCCCTCTCAATTAAAACTTCTTCGTTTACCCAGCTCCTTACACTATTAGGTGGATTGTATGTATAAAATACAATAAACTTTTCTCCACCTCTCATTAAAGACTGGTTAATCATTCTTATTTCTTCTATGCCATTAAATTCATCTACTTCTTCATACCATATAAATTTTATATATCCTTTACTTACCTTGGTTGACTTTATCTTTTTAGGCTTATCTGCTCCTCTGAAAAGTATCTTTTGCCCCGTTGGAATGTATGTTAGTTCCATAGGATTATGTTTAATATCCCAGTATTCACTTACCTGCAGCTTTTCTATAGCCCATACCAGCTGCTCAAATACACTATCTTTAAGTGTTTCTTTTACCTTTCTTAATACAACTGCATTTGCCTTTGGGTCTTTCATAATCCCTGTTATTGTTTCAATACTTACAAAAGATGACTTAGTTGATCCTCTACCACCTTTTAACCAATAATGTGTATATCTATCATTTTTTATATCTTTGTGTATCTCATAAAAAGAAGGTGCTATTATTTCACTTAACTTAATTTTCATCTGCACCATCTTCCTTTATATCATCTATAATCACAACTCCCATATTACCATCTACATTTACCTTTTCAGTAAATAATGCATATCTTTTGCCTAACAGCTCTGCAGCTTTTATTCTATCTCTTGCCGCTATTTGCTTTTTAATTATCCTCGCTTCTGTTGCACCTTCTCCAACTGATTCTACAACTACAACTTCCTCTTTTATTTCTCCTCTCATTGATTTTGATAAAAATTCAAGTACTTCTTCAGCCTTGGCTATACGTTCATCATTAATTTGTTTTAATCTTTCTGAAATATAATTTTTAATACTAGTTTTTACTAGCAATTTAGGACCATTTATGTTTGCGACCCTGTCACTACAATTATAAGCTTTTTTATATGATTCTGTGGCATTCAGCGACTCGATGTAATAATCGCAGAATGCCTTTTGTTTTTCTGTAAGTTTATTCACTGAATGCCACCTCCTATTTATTTCCCCTTTATTTTATTATTTAATTTATCTATTCAAAACTAATCTTATTATCCTTAAATACTTGATACAAACAGCTTGCTAAACTTGTAATTTGTCTATGCTCTAACTCCAATTGATGCTCCTTATTAATTACTTCTAATATCTCATGCAATAACACTACATCTTTATGGTCGTCTGGTTGTGTCCCATCAATAACTATCCTTCCTCTTATTAAATCACATTCCCCAAATCTATCATCGGCTCCTGCTAAATGCTCATCTGTTATCGCATTAAGTATTATCCCACCAATTTTTAATTTATCAGGCAACTTCATTTTTATCACTCCCAGATACCTTTTTATATTTTAAAAAGGAGGTTTTTAATTTAAATGCATTTATAGCCATTTTAAGCAATTATTCCTTTTAAATTGACCTATTATACCTTTTTGCGATCTTTATCTTTCTATGGGCTTGTATATGCGTTTCAGATATATTGTAGTTAGTGGCATTAGGTTAGCCGAAGGGTGAAAAATATTTTAAAAAATTGTGGAGGTCATCCAGGCACTACAACCCTCTTCAAAATTAGAACCCTACCCCCTTTTTAAACTCTATTCAAAAACATTATGCTAAATCAAAATTTAGGTTATAAAATGAATGAGAAAATAATATCAATAAGAGAAAATAATACTCTTGAGATATTAAATTTTTATATTGTTTATATCTTCACATTTGTGAATTCGATATTTTCTGATTTTTCTAAAGCTAATGCTCAATCTGTAATAGTATTTACTTTATTATTATTTATTGCTTTCTTTTTTATAAAAAACAACCTCATTTATATCAACCCTACTTTATATTTACTTTTTAAATATAATATTTATCTAATTAACAACGATAAAGAAGAAACTATCATTATACTTTCAAAAATTACTTATAAAGATATGAAAAAAAAGAAGGAACAATATTATCATTGCATCATATAGTTAATGGTATATATATATATAACCACCAAATATAGGCGGTTATCTTTTCTTTTACTGTGTGAGGTGATACCATGGCCAGTAAAACAAACTATAATAAAAACGGAAATGAATATTTTAGAGTTACGGCAACAATCGGGCGTGACGCTAACGGGAAACTAATCAGAAAAGAATTCTATGGTAAATCAAAGAAAGAAGCATAAGACAAAAGAGATGAATATTTGAATGGTATAAAGCAAGGATTAAATATTAATTATCAGACTGCAATCCTTGGTGATTTAATACATTGCTGGCTATTTGAAATTGTAAGAATAAAAGTTAAACCTGCAACTTTTGAAATATATGAAGGTATTTATAGAAATTACATATTGAACAGTGAAATTTATGGCCTAAGATTGTGCGATATAAAGACAATTCAAATACAAAGATATTATAATAAGTTATATGAAAGTGGTAAGAGTAGTAATATAATAGCAAACCTTAACAAGCTCTTAAGAACTTTTTTAATTTTACCATTAATGAAGGTTATATTTTGAAAAATCCTTGTTCGGAAAGTAAAATTATTATTCCCAAAAACAAAAGTGAAATAGAGAATAAAGAAATTGAAATTTTTTCAGATGAAGAAATTAAGGCCTTTAAGGATGCACTAAAAAATCATAGGCTAAAATGTCTATTTTTAATGGCATTAGGAACAGGTATGCGACAAGGTGAGCTATTAGCCTTAAAATGGGACGACATAGATTTTAATAATTGTGAAGTTAGAGTTAATAAATCGATTAAAAATGTAAAAATAATTGCTTCTGATGGAACAAGTAAGCGTGAAATTATAGAGCAAACTCCAAAAACACAAACATCTAATAGAATTATCCCACTCCCATCAAATTTAATTAATATTTTAAAAGAGCATAAACAATTACAGGAAAAAGAAAAAAAAGAAGCTGGAAATTCATATAATGATAATAAATTAGTCTTTGCAACAGGAATTGGCAACCCTATTACTACAAAGAATCTTTTTAACATCTATAAAAGTCTTCTTAATAAAGCAGGAATAAAACATAAAAAATTTCACTCATTACGCCATACTTACGCCACAAAATTATTTGAGAAGGGAGTACCTTTAAAAACCGTACAGACACTATTAGGGCATAGTGATATATCAATTACAGCAGAAATTTATACTCATGTAATGCCAAAAGAAAAAATTTCTGCCGTAGAAAAACTTAACGATTTATTCGAATAGCTATTGTGGGAAAATTAACCCTTTTTATTTTATACTTTTTTAGTGTGGGAAAAGTGTGGGAATGACCTAAAATTATCAAAAAATCAAGAAGCCGTAAAACCTTAAATCCCTTGATTTAACTGGCTTTACGGCTCATATTTTCTCTTGGCGGGAGTATGTGGGAATCGAACCCACCCACCGTGGTCTTAGCACGGCAACACGGTTTTGAAGACCGGCAGGCACACCAGCACCTATCTACTCCCAAAGACACGTTTTATATTATATCACACTATTATTATATTATCAAATGCATTATTTGGAACTTATTATTTTTATCTATATAATATCCTCTTATCTTCAAGCCTTTTAGTAAATTTAATAGAATCAAAGTGTTCTAATAAAGCAACAGCATATTTTCTACTTGTTCCTACTTTGTCTCTAAATTCTCCTGTAGTCATAAAGCCTTTTTCTTTTATTAAATTCTTCGCTATATTCTTAGCTTCAAGATATTTTTCTTTTAATAAATACATTTCTTCGTTTATCTTTATTATTTCATCTATATCAACAAGACATTCAAAAACCATCTTAGCTGTTTTTTCTTCCTTACCATAGCCTTTTAATATATCTTCAACTTTTGGAGGTTGAAAAGCTGCATTTTTATATATATTTAAAATTTCATTTTTAATATATTCTTGTCTTTTATCAAACTTTATTTCAAAACCTTTCTTCCATATATAATTTTCACTCATATTTATTGAATCATTTAAAATAATAAGTATCTCATCATATATCTTTTGTTTTACGTTTTTCCCAAAAATCTTCGTTTTAAGCTCTTCTTTTAAAATTCCAACTTTAAGAGGATTTAATCTATGGTACTCTTCAAGTTGCATTTCTATATCTTTTTGTATTTTCTCTATATAATTTTTATGTATATATACACTACCTTCACTAATTTTTATCTCATAAACTTTCTTATCCTCAATTAAAGTGTTTAAAATATTATCCAAATCAGCAACACCACAACCTACAAATTTTATTATATCCTCTTTTTTAGGAAATTGGTTACTATACTTTTCAATTGTCTTTTCAACAACTTCTTTAGGGTTCCCCTTCTCCTTTAAAAGCAGCTCTTCAATAACCTTTTCATCAAAAGGCTTATGTTTTACAGCATTAGGTTCAAGTATGGTTCCCCCCCTATAGTATGCATAGGAGAATAACTTCTTATTACATATTTATCTCCTCTTCTTGCTGCAATGCTTTTTTCAAGCCTTATTTGTATAAGAGCAGTATCGCCTGGATTAACAATTTCCTTATCAAGTATTATAACTCTTCCTAATATTTCAGATGTACCATGATATATCCTAATCCTGTCTCTATTTTTTAAAGATTTTGGTGCATCCTTTAAATATTTTAACCTACAGTCTAATATTAGAGAGTTTTCCATTGCACCTATTTTAGATACTACATCTCCTCTCTCCACTTCATCTGTTTTTATTGAAGCAAGGTTTACTGCAACTCTTTGGCCTGCAAATGCTTCTTTTACTGGGTTTTCATGAACCTGTATGCTCCTGATTTTAGTTTTTATCCCCTTAGTATATATTTCACAGGAATCGCCTTCTTTTATAACACCTGATATTAAAGTACCTGTTACAACTGTACCAAATCCACTAATTGTAAATACCCTATCTATTGGAAGTCTAAAATCAGTTACCGTATCCCTTTCTTCAACTTTTTCAGTCATATCATCTATAGTTTTAGTCAATAGATCAAGTCCAAATCCCGTAACAGAAGATACAGGGATAATAGGCGCATCCTTTAAAAATGTTGAATTTAAAAATTTCTTTATATCTTCTGTTATCATTTTAATCCATTCATCATCAACTAAATCCTTTTTAGTTAAAACAACTATTCCCCTTTTAATATCCAAAAGTTCTAGTATATTTACATGTTCAACAGTCTGAGGCATAACTCCTTCATCTGCTGCAATAACAAGAAGAACTACATCTATCCCTCCAACACCTGCAAGCATGTTTTTAATAAATTTCTCATGTCCTGGAACATCTACTATACCTGCCCTTTTTCCAGAAGGCAAATCAAAATAAGTAAATCCTAAATTAATAGATATTCCTCTTTCCTTCTCCTCTTTTAATGTATCAGTATCCCTTCCAGTTAATGCTTTAATAAGTGTGGTCTTGCCATGATCAATATGTCCTGCCGTCCCAATAACTATATGCTGCATAAAATCACTCCTGAAAAATATTATATAAAGAATCTGTAATAATCCTGTACTCTTCTTCAAATAACGTCCTAACATCAAAGAGCATCTTATCCTTATATATCCTTGCAATAATCGGTATTTCAAGGTTTCTTAACTTACAATCTAATTCTTCCAAAGATATATTATATGGCTTAATTGCAATAACATAAGTTTCAAGATTTTCAAGGGGCATTGCTCCTCCACCAACTTGAGAGTATTCTTTTATAATTTCAATATCGCACCTATCCCCAATTTTTGATTTTATCATCTTTAAAAGCTTTTTAGAATTTCTTTTTATAGTTTCAATATCCAAAGTAAGCATTCTAAGCCCCGGTATCTCCTTAATTGCAACACTTTCATCAATATATAACCTTAAAGTTGCTTCAAGGGCTGCAATGGTCATCTTATCAATCCTTAGAGCTCTTGTAAGCTGATTTTTTTTCATCTTATCAATATATTTTTTCTTTCCTGCTATTATTCCTGCCTGAGGGCCTCCAAGCATCTTATCTCCACTAAAAGTTACCACATCAATTCCTTTTTTTATGCTTTCTTGAACAGTTGGTTCATAAGTCAAACCATATTTTGACATATCAACAAAAACTCCGCTGCCAATATCTTCTATTACAGGTATGTTATATCTATTCCCAAGCTTCATAAGCTCCTCTATTGAAACTTCTTCAGTAAAGCCTAATATCTTATAATTGCTTTGATGAACTTTTAGAATAACCCCCGTATTTTCGTTAATTGCATTCTCATAATCATATAGATGAGTTCTATTTGTTGTTCCAACTTCAACTAATTTTGCACCACTTTGCTCCATAACAGCAGGAACCCTAAAGGAACCTCCTATTTCTACAAGCTGTCCTCTTGAAACTATTGCCTCCTTACCCTTACATAATGTTGAGAGAGCAAGCATAACGGCGGCAGCATTATTATTTACAACCATTGCAGCTTCAGCACCTGTTATCTTACATATTAATTCCTCTACATGGCTGTATCTTGAGCCTCTCTCACCTTTTTCAAGATCAAACTCAAGATTACTATATCTTGAAGCAATATTAACCACTGCATCTATTGCAGATTTTGCCAAAACTGCTCTTCCAAGATTAGTATGGAGCACTGTACCTGTCGCATTAATTACCCTTTTAAGATGCATAGAATTTTTTTTCTTAATTTTTATTAGAGCATCTTTAACAATATCCTCAAAGGTAAAGCTATTAATACTTCCTTCAAGTATATTTTTTCTATAATCATCAATTGTTTCTCTTATTCCATCAAGAACTATACTTCTTGGAATGTCCTTAAGGGAGGATATACTTTTGTCATTTAAAATAACATCAACCTTTGGAAGCGATGATAGTAGAGTTTTATTTTCCATTTTAATGTCTCCTTCCTAAGCTTACTCAATATACAACCTCTTATTTCTAAATTCCTCCACATATCCTGCAATAAAAGCATCTACTCCTGAATTTTTAAGATCCTCTAACAATTTTAAGCCTTCCTTTTCAGGAAGTGAGTATAAAAGTCCCCCTGATGTTTGAGGATCTGCTAAAATATCTATTAAATACTCATCATCTATTAATATTTCCAAATCCTTTTCAACGTGTTTTTTGTTTCTATAAGCTCCTCCTGGAATAATCCCCATCATTGCATAATCCTTTGTACCACTTATATATTCTACATTTTTACTAATAATGTGTATCGATACATTACTCCCCTCAGCCATTTCAAGAGTATGACCTAAAAGTCCAAAGCCAGTTATGTCGGTACATGCATTTATGTCATATTTGGCTGCAACATCAGCAGCATATTTATTTAAAGTAGACATGACCTTAATAGCTTCATCTATCTCTTTTTGGCTTGCAAGCTCTCCTTTTATTGCTGTATTTATAATCCCTGTTCCTAAAGGTTTTGTAAGTATCAAAATATCTCCTACTTTAGAATTAGCATTAGGTAAAACCTTATCTGGGTGAACAATTCCCATAACAGAAAGTCCATACTTTGGTACTTTGTCATCAATTGTATGTCCTCCTGCAATAACAGCCCCCGCTTCAATTACTTTATCTGCCCCACCCTTTAAAATCTCTGTAAGTATTCTCATGTCCATGCAGGATGGAAAGCATACAACATTCATAACAAGTACAGGTTTCCCTCCCATAGCATAAACGTCACTTAATGAATTAGTAGCTGCAATCTGACCAAACATATAAGGATCATCAACTATAGGAGTAAAAAAATCTATAGTTTGTATAATTGCTGTATTATTATCTATCTTATAAACCGCAGCATCATCATTGGTGTCTATTCCAACTAAAAGCTTTTCATCATAAGTTTTAGGTAAATGACACAGAACCTGTGCCAGAGCATCGGGCCCAATTTTTGCAGCTCATCCGGAAGCTTCTGTTAATTGTGTAAGTTTTATTTTATCAGACATAATATCCCCCCTTATATCAAACTTACAAACTTATTTTATATGACATACAGATATTCTTCAATATTAATAAATCGTTATTTTATCTTTAATATTTTCAAACATTTTTTCTCCAATGCCACTCACTTTTTTAATGTCCTCAATTCTTTTAAAAGGTCCGTTCTTATCCCTATAATCTATAATTCTTTGGGCAAGTGCATCCCCAATCCTTGGAAGAGACTTTAACTCTTCCTTATTTGCTGTATTAATGTTAATTTTTGAATTCTTTAATTCATTTATAGTGTTTACACTCTGTTCAAAAGAATTTAAGTTTACTTTTAAAACTTTTATAAAGTCTTCATCTTTTAGTTTCATTGCAAGATTGATTGAATTTTTATCTGCATTTTCTGTAAAACCTCCTGCAAGCTCTATTGCCTTTTCAAGTCTGTCACCTTCTTTTAAAGAATAAACCCCTGGATTTTTAACTTCCCCAGTTATATAAACTTTAATATAATTTATTTTTTCTTTGTTAATTTCTTCCTCATTTTTGCTGCTTATAATTTCAATATTAGTTTTACTTTTATTCAAATGATATGAAAATATTAAGCTCCCTATTAAAATTAATACAAAAATTGAGATTCCTATTTTTTCACGTTTAGTTAAATCCATATACACCACCTTATAGAATTTTTTACATAAAAGCCACTTTTTAAACTTTTAAAGTCTGTATACTGATAATTTTTTTTGATATAATAAATAAAGCACAATAAAAAGGAGGCTAGACATGACAAAAAAAATAATTACTTTCTTAATTTTACTTTCTCTAATAATTAATCCAACAATGACCTTAGCTGCAAATATAGATGTAGCTGCAAAGGGCTGTTTGCTTATGGATTTAGATTCTGGTAAAATTCTATACAGCAAAAATATAAATGAAAAATTTGCACCGGCAAGCACAACAAAGATCATGACTGCACTTATAACCCTTGAAAGGTGTAATCTTGATGAAAAAGTTATAGTCGGTAAAAATCCTCCTTATGAAGATGGAAGTAAAATATATCTAATTGAAGGTGAAGAACTTACAGTTAAGCAACTTTTATATGCAATGATGATAGAATCCGCTAACGATGCTGCCCTTGCACTTGCAGAATATATAGCAGGTTCAAAGGAAGCATTTGCACAAATTATGAACGAAAAAGCTATACAGCTTGGCTGCAAAAATACCCATTTTGTTAATCCAAATGGACTTTATGACGATAATCATTACACCTGTGCTATGGATCTTGCAATAATTGCAAGAAAGGCTATGGAAAATCCAATATTTAGAGAAATAGTTGCAACCAAAAGCTATCAAATACCCCCAACTAATAAGCAATCACAAACAAGATATATTTTAAATCATAACAAACTACTTACTACCCGCGGTTATATTTATGAAGGGGCCAACGGAGTAAAGACAGGATATACGATTAAAGCAAGGCATACTTTTGTAGGCTCTGCAAATAGAAACGGTATGAATTTACTTGTAGTATTTTTAAATAGCGATAAAACCTACTACAATGATGCTAAAAAGTTATTTGATTACGGTTTCAATTACTTTACAACAAAAAAGATTATAAGCAAAGATGAGCCAATAACTCAAATTAAAATTGAAAATAATGTATCAATCCCTGTATTTTGTGAAAAAGACTACTTTGTTACTTTGCCAAAATCTGCTCAGTTTGATGTAAATAAAAAAATAGTTCTAGATACTTCATATAAATCAATAACAAAAGGACAAGTAGTAGGATATGTAGAAATATCCGATAATGATAATAATATAGAAAATAAAATAAACCTTATTGCAGGAGAAAATTATGATTTTGGACCTTATGTTATAAAATCACAAGACAATAATAATTATAAAAAAGTCCTTATTAAAAAATACCTATATATACCTATAGGAATTTTCTTTAGCCTTTTCATTGCAAGAGGATTTTATATTAAATATAAAAAAAGGTCAGGTAAAATCTGACCTTTTAATTTAAGATATTATTGCAACAGCTTCAATTTCAACCATTGCATCCTTGGGAAGCTTTGCAACTTGAACTGCTGACCTTGCTGGCATCTTTTCGGTAAAATATGTAGCATAAATTTCATTAACAGCAGCAAAATCATTCATATCTTTTAAAAATACTGTTGTTTTGACAACTTCATTAATACTACTTCCAGCAGCTTCAAGAACAGCTTTTAAATTCTCAAGGCACTGTATTGCAGCAGATTTTATATCTTTGGAAACAATCTCTCCACTTTTTGGATCTATCGGTATCTGACCTGAAGTAAATATAAAATTTCCTACTTTTATAGCCTGTGAATAAGGACCTATTGCTGCTGGTGCATTTGAAGTATTTATAACTATTTTTTCCATTATCAAGCTCCTTTCTATTTTAATAATTATATTATATACCATTGATTTTTATAACACAATTTGTTAAAATACATTATAAATCTAATAAAGGCTTTGAATGGAAGTAGTAAGATATAAAAAGCTTGAGAGAGCTGCTGTATGGTGCAAAGCAGTGCTTTATATATCTGAACTCGTCCAGGAGCTGCTTAGATGAAACTTAGTAGTCTAAGCCGGTTTTTCCGTTATAATATCGAGTGGATAGTTTTTACTATCAATTAGAGTGGTACCACGGAAATTCTTTCGTCTCTAAATCGAAAGAATTTTTTTATTTTTACATATAGTTAAGGAGGAAAAAACATGGCAAACATTGAGTATAACCCAAAATTTATTGAGAAAAAATGGCAAGATATTTGGGATAAGGAAGAAGCCTTTAAAACAAGCTATGAAAAATCAAAGCCAAAATACTATGCCCTTGTTGAATTCCCATATCCTTCTGGTCAAGGGCTTCATGTTGGTCATCCAAGGCCTTATACAGCATTAGACATAATATCAAGAAAAAGAAGGATGGAAGGATATAACGTTTTATTCCCTATGGGTTGGGATGCTTTTGGACTTCCAACTGAAAATTTTGCTATTAAAAACAAAATACATCCAAGGATTGTTACAGAAAATAACGTTGCAAGATTTAAAAATCAGTTAAAATCTCTGGGGTACTCTTTTGATTGGTCAAGAGAAATTAATACTACAGATCCAAGCTATTATAAGTGGACCCAATGGATTTTCTTAAAACTTTTTGAAAAGGGGCTTGCCTATAAAGCAGAAATGCCTATAAATTGGTGTACCCAATGTAAAGTTGGTCTTGCAAACGAAGAAGTTGTAAACGGCGTCTGTGAGCGTTGCGGAGGAGAAGTTGTAAGAAAGGTTAAAAGTCAGTGGATGCTTAAGATAACCGATTACGCTGAAAAACTATTAAAGGACTTAGATTTAGTTGATTATATTGAAAAGGTTAAAGTTTCTCAAAAGAACTGGATTGGCCGTTCTGAAGGTGCAGAGGTAGATTTTAAGATAGAAGGTAAAGATGACATTATAAAAATATTTACAACTCGCCCTGATACTCTATTTGGTGCAACCTATATGGTTCTGTCACCAGAACATCCTCTCATAGATAAATATAAGAATATAATTACAAATTATGATGAAGTTTTATTGTACAGAGAAATGGCAAGTAAAAAATCTGATTTTGAAAGAACTGAGCTTTCAAAGGAAAAAACAGGAGTTCCTCTTAAAGGAATAAATGCAATAAATCCTGTAAACGGAAAATCCATTCCTGTTTGGATATCTGACTATGTTCTTATGTCTTATGGTACTGGAGCTATTATGGCCGTTCCTGCACATGATGAAAGAGACTGGGAGTTTGCTAAAAAATTTAATCTTCCAATCATTGAAGTTGTAAAAGGCGGAAATGTTGATGAAGCAGCTTTTACCGATACAGAAACTGGTGTACTCGTTAATTCTGACTTTTTAAATAACATGGAAGTAAAAGATGCAAAAGAAAAAATAATAGTTTGGCTTGAAGAAAAAGGCATAGGAAAAAGAAAAATTAATTACAAGCTAAGAGACTGGGTATTTTCAAGGCAAAGATACTGGGGAGAACCTATTCCACTTGTATATTGTGAAAAATGTGGTTGGGTTCCAATTCCTGAGGATCAGCTTCCTCTTACTTTGCCAGAGGTTGAAAACTATGTACCAACAGAAACTGGTGAATCACCTCTTGCTAATATTAGAGAATGGGTTGAAACTACTTGTCCAAAATGTGGTGGTTATGCTGAAAGAGAAACAGATACTATGCCTCAATGGGCTGGTTCCTCTTGGTATTTCTTAAGATATACTGATCCTCATAACGATAAGGCATTTGCTTCAAAGGAAGAACTTGACTATTGGCTTCCTGTTGATTGGTACAATGGTGGTATGGAACATACAACACTTCATCTTTTGTATTCAAGATTTTGGCACAAATTCTTATATGATTTAGGATATGTTTCAACACCAGAACCTTACCAAAAAAGAACTTCTCATGGAATGATACTTGGTGAAAACAACGAAAAGATGTCAAAATCAAGAGGAAACGTTGTAAATCCTGATGATATTGTTGAAGAATTTGGTGCTGATACCTTAAGAACTTATGAAATGTTCATTGGTGCCTTTGATCAGAGTGCTGCTTGGTCCTCTCAAGGAGTTAGAGGTTGCAGGAGATTTCTTGATAGAGTATGGAGACTACAAGATTTAGTAGTTGAAGGAGATAGATACTCAAAGGAACTTGAAGTTAAAATGCACCAAACTATAAAAAAGGTTAGCCTTGATTTTGAACAAATGAAATTTAATACAGCAATAGCAGCTATGATGGCACTTATAAACGATTTTTATAGCATAGGAAAGATTACAAAGGCAGAAATAAAGACTTTCCTTACTCTTTTAAATCCAGTTGCTCCACACATTACAGAAGAAATGTGGCAAATATTAGGTTTTGAAGGTAGAATTTATCAGCAAAAATGGCCTGTATGGAATGAAGAAAAAACTATTGAAGATAACATTGAAATAGCTATCCAAATAAACGGCAAGCTAAGAGCAACTACACTTATAGCTCTTAATGAAGAAAAAGACTCTGTAAGAGAAAAGGTTATGTCTGTCGATAAGATAAAGGAATTACTTGAAGAAAAAACAATAGTTAAAGAAATATACGTACCAAATAAAATTTATAACATAGTCATAAAATAAAAATGAGCCTAAAAGGCTCATTTTTTATACGTTAACAGCTACAGCGTCTGCCCACAACCTTTCTATATTATAAAATTCCCTTTCATCCTTATGAAAAACATGAACAATTACATTACCATAATCTAAAAGTACCCATCTTGCACTACTATATCCTTCTCTATGATTTATTGAATATCCCTTCTCGTTCATTTTTTCTTCAATTTCATCGGCAATAGCTTTTACCTGAACCTGTGAATTCCCACTGCAAATTATAAAATAATCAGCTATAGGTGAGATATCGCTTACATTTAAAATTTTAATGTCAAATGCTTTCTTATTTGCAGCAGCACAGCTAATATAGTAGGCAATACCTGCAGAACTTTTCAACAAAAACCCTCCTCACTTTTCTTCTTAATATATTTATATGCTAATAATTATATTAAAGCAATACTTATTTTATAGCATCCTTCCCTAAAATTACAATAATATCTGCTTCATTTTCTTTTTTATCCTCATTTAACTTTCCAAATCCCAAATCATGTAAAACCTTATTTCCTTTCTCTTCATCGCTATAATAATTAATTAGTGTAGTATTTAGCTTTTTAGAGTAGTTACCTATTTTAACAACCTCATATCCAAGTGAAATTAATTTATTTTTATATTCTCCAGCAAGTCCACTTTTTCCTGTAGAATTTAATATCATAACTTTAATTTTTTCTTCTAATATGTTTGTATTATCTTTAAAATTGGCAATGTAATCTTTATTTTCCTCTTGGCTGTATATAAAGTAAGATACTCCTCTTATATACCTTGGCTCCCCTTGTAAGAGCTTTTTTTCTATCTTTGAAGTATCTATATCTCTTAATACAAAAGCATATCTTATCATAGTTTTACTGTCCATATTGGTTTTTACATATTTAGAAAAAGTATTTATAAGATTTGGAATCCTAATTATTCCTGATATTGTTTTAAGCTTTTTAACTACGTTTATAATAAACTCTTGCTGTGTTGCAATCCTTCCTAAATCTCCCATAGCATAACCACTGCCATCATTATTTTTTCTCCATCTTATAAACTTTTCCGCTTCTTCACCATTAAGATGAACCTTTTCCCCTTTTTTAAAATGTATGCTTATATCATAAGCATCATAATTCATGTCATAAGGTACTACAACGTCAACTCCTCCTATTGCATCTATACACTTTTTAAATGCCTCATAGTCAATCTTAATATAATAATTAATTTCTATACCAAGCATTTTTTCAATTGTTTTAACAGTAAGAGGCACCCCTCCTATTGCATGGGCAGCATTTATCTTTTCATAGTGTCCGTTTATGTTTACTCTCGTATCACGGGGTATAGAAAGTATATATATCTTATCTTTAGTTGGATTATACCTTGCTATTATTATGGTATCAGACCTTTTACAGTTGTTATTTTTATTATCATAATCTCCAGCATCAACGCCAAGAATTAATATATTTACAGGCATGTTCCCATAAGTTTCCTTAGAAGGCAGTTCTGATGAAGCTATGTTTTTTTCAATAGATGTTATATATCCTATTGATGCGATAAATAATATAAAAATTAATAACAAAATAAATATAAAAACCCTTTTAACTTTTCTCATCTCATTTAACCCCTAACAGCAAACTATTCCTAAACTCAATTGTAAGAGGATGAATAAGACATCTTCTTTTTATAACATAAGTTATTGTACTGTCAGCTGACATTATTAATGCATTATCTAAATCTTTATAGGCTTCATGTCTTATACTTTCAAGTTGAGGAAAATATTTCCTATTTTCCTCAATGATATCTGCAATATAAATTATCTTTTCAAGTAATGACATGTTCTCCCTTCCCGTTGTATGATAGTAAACTGCATTTATTATTTCTTCATCTTCTATTTCAAACTTTTCCTTTGAATATAAAGCCCCAACAGGGCCATGAAGAAGCTGAGGAGATTTTAGCTGTATTTTATCTACATCTATTTTATATTCCATTGCCTTTTTAATAAGTTCCTCATCACTTAAATCTTTCTGACAATCATGAACTATTGCAGCAATTCTACATTTATTAATATCAACGCCATATCTTTCCCCAAGCTTTATTGCTTCTTTTTCAACCCCAAGAGAATGTATGAATCTATCAAATGTAAGCATATTTTTAACCTCATTTTGTATGAAGTAATAATCCTTCAACTTATTCACCTCTGTATAATTTATTGTCTTTTATATAAGTAAGTACGCTATCTGGTACCATGTATCTTATATTTTGTTCTTTTGATACCCGATATCTTATTTCTGTAGACGAAATGCCAATATTGGGTATTTTTAAGGCATTAACATCAACTCCAAAATTTATCCTTATTTCATTTATCTCTTTCTCTAATTTGTCATTTAATTCTCCTCTATTTACAACGATAAAAGATACCATTTTATAAACTTTTTCTGCATTTTTCCAAGTAATAGAATCTTTAAAAGCATCATAACCGGTTATGAAAAACATTTTATCATTATACACATTTTTAAGATTTATTAACGTATCATAAGTATAGGTGTATCCTTCTCTTTTAATCTCTATATCGCTAACTTCAAAACCACTGTTACCAGATATAGCAAGTCTAATCATTTCATACCTATCTAAAGCAGGGGCAACCTCTTCCTTATCCTTATGGGGTGGATTCCCCGTTGGTATAAACACTATTTTATCAAGCTTAAAAGCTGAAAGTACCTCTTGTGCTACAATAAGATGTCCTATATGAATAGGATTAAAAGTGCCTCCAAAAATACCAATACCTCTCATAGTATATTCTTCCTTTTTTGTTCTTTTTTCATTAGCTTTTTATATTATAGCAAAAAAACAGATATAATAAAATATTAAGGTGGACTCAAATCCACCTTTACTATGGAAGCTTTATAGACGGTTTTTCTTTTGAAGGCCTATAGATTATAAACCTATTACCTATTACCTGAACAGGTTCAGCCCCCAAGGCTTCACATATAATATCACAGGCTTCCCTTGCTGTTAAAAGAGAATTTTTAAGCACATTACATTTAATAATTTCTCTTGCTTCTAAAGCCTCATCAACCTGCTTTAATAAAGCCTCATCAACTCCATTCTTACCTATTTGAAGAATGGATTCTATATTATTCCCAAGGGATCTTAAATAACTTCTTTGCTTTCCTGTAAGCATAGCATCCTCCTTATTCAATAAATTCAAACTCAAAATCGTTCATTCTTACTATATCCCCTTCTTCAATTCCCATATCTCTTAACTGTTGGATTATACCTCTTTTCTCTAATACTTTATGGAAATATTTTAATGATTCACTATCATATATATTGGTACTTTGAAGGAGTCTATCGACAAAGGAACCAGTAATAACAAATGCACCATCATCATCTCTTTTAATTTCATAAGTAAACCTTTTTTCCTCTGGAAAATATTTTTCTTCAACTTCTTCTTTTTCAACAGGTAAAGACTGTAAAAGCTCTGCAGCATATAGCATAAGCTCCCTTAATCCTTGGTTTGTTGCAGCTGAAATCTTAAATACCTTTAAATTCTTTTTTTCCATCTCAGCTTTAAATCTTTCATAATTTTCTTCATCTTCCATTATGTCTATTTTATTAGCCGCAACTATTTGAGGCTTTGAAGCAAGCTTTTCACTATATAGCCTTAATTCCTCATTTATTTTATTAAAATCATCAATAGGATCTCTACCTTCTATGCCTGATACATCAACAACATGTATAAGAAGCCTCGTTCTCTCAATATGCCTCAAAAAATCAATTCCAAGCCCTGTTCCCTCATGGGCTCCTTCAATAAGGCCCGGTATATCTGCCATAACAAAACTATTTATCCCAGGCATATCTACAACACCAAGGTTTGGAGTAAGGGTTGTAAAATGATAATTTGCAATTTTAGGTTTTGCCCCTGTTGTCATAGAAAGGATAGTTGACTTTCCAACGTTAGGGAAACCAATTAAGCCAACATCAGCAATAAGTTTAAGTTCTAATGTAACCCACTTCTCCTCTCCAGGCATTCCAGGCTCTGCAAAGTCAGGAGCTTGCCTTGTAGGTGTTGCAAATCGGGCGTTTCCTCGTCCTCCTCTTCCACCCTTTGCAACTACAACACTTTGTCCATCCTCTGTTAAATCTGCAATAACCCTGTTTGTTTCTGCATCCCTAATAACTGTTCCAGCTGGAACCTTTATAATAAGATCTTTACCGTCTTTTCCAAACATATTGCTTTTTCCGCCATCTTGTCCCCGTTCTGCTTCGTATTTCTTTTTATATTTAAAATCAAGAAGTGTTCTCATGTTCTTATCGACTAAAAAAACCACATCTCCACCTTTCCCTCCATCACCACCATCAGGTCCTCCAAAGGGTACATACTTTTCTCTCCTAAAGGATATAGCTCCATTCCCGCCATTTCCAGATTTAATAAAAATCTTTGCAACATCAACAAACACAGTATCACCTACTCTCAAATTGAATAAGTTCCTTCTATTATTTTCTCAAAAATTAAAAATATGTATACAGATTAAAATCATAATTAAAAAGCACCCTTATGGGTGCTGATATTATTGGGCAATTTCCTTTGGATATACGCTAACCTTCTTGCCATCTTTTTTATATCTTTCAAACCTAACGATTCCATCCTTTAAAGCAAATAAAGTATCATCTTTACCGATACCAACATTTTCACCTGGATGTATCTTAGTTCCCCTTTGTCTTACAAGTATGTTTCCTGCAAGAACGAATTGACCGTCTGATCTCTTGACTCCAAGTCTTTTGGACTCGCTATCTCTACCGTTCCTGGAACTACCCACTCCTTTTTTATGTGCCATTTATTCCACCTCCTCTAAAAAGGTTCTATATAAGTTATGCCTCTATTTTTTCAATCTTTAACTGAGTATATGGCTGTCTATGACCTTGCTTTTTCTTGTAGTCTTTCTTTGGCTTATACTTGAAAACTATTATCTTTTTAGCTTTTCCCTGCTTTACAACCTTAGCAGTAACCTTAGCTCCTTCTACAACTGGCTTTCCAACTACAAGCTTACCATCCTTTAAAACAGCAAGTACATCAGTGATTTCAACAGTAGAGTCTACTTCAGCAGCAAGTTTTTCAACGAATATAATATCTCCTTCTTGAACTCTGTACTGTTTTCCTCCAGTTTTAATTACAGCGTACATAAGTGCACCTCCTCTATCCAGTCTCGCCATGACAAAGGCAGCATAATGCTTTTAAAGCCTTTCATGAGCGGTCTACAAATTGCATTGTAACATAATGTAAAACTAATGTCAATCTTAAACTTAATTAATTTCAAATTCACGAACCTCACTCGAAGGAAATAAATTTATCTCAATACTATAGATATCTTTCATGTCAGATATAAAATTAGGAAACACATTATTAGCTTCTATATATATATCTTCATTTAATGTGACGTTAAACTTATATTTATTATAGTGTTTTAACATTCTTAAACACATATTTTCTATGGACTTTAAAATATATGCCGAAGAATATGTATCGTTATTTTCATTATTATATATAAGTTCCCTTAAACTTTTTCCTTTTTTAGCCCTTGTCATCTCAAGCAATCCAAGTTTTGTAAACCCATAAATTTTATGTTGAATATTTCCCTTTGAAAGATGTTCATTTAAATATTTAATGACTTTTTGTCTTGACTTTTCATCCTTCATATCAATAAAGTCAATTATAATTATACCTGATATGTTTCCAAGCCTAATTATATCAGCAATTTCCTTACAAGCCTCAATGTTTGTATTTAAAACGTATTCCTCCTTATTTACATTAGATTTTATGCTTCCTGAATTAACATCTATTACTGTTAATGCTTCTGTTTTATCTATAACTATATTTCCTCCTGACGACAGCTTTTTTTTTCTTTCAAGTACTTCCTTTATCTTTTTTTCAATTATCGATACTTTAGAAAAATCATATTCATTGCATAAGACTTCACAATCCTTGCAAAGTTTATTAAAAGATAACATATCTGAAAGTATTTCAACGTCTCTTTTCCTATTTATATATACTTTATCAGTATTGCTTTTTATATATTCTCTAACTGCAAAACTTAAAAAATCCCTAATATCATAAAGTAAAAAAGGTGATTTTATATAAACGGACTTTTTAATATTTTTTTCCCATATATCTATTAAGTATCTATATTCTCTTTGTATATCATCCCTCTTTGCATATTGAGACTCTGTCCTTAATATCAATCCACAACCATTAATATATATTTCTTGTGCTAGTTCCTTAAGTTTTTCTCTTTTCTCTGCATCTATTTTTTTAGAAATACCTATGTAATCAATATTCGGTATAAGTACTATTAAATTTCCAGGTATGCTTATATTTTGAGACAGTTTAGGTCCCTTTTCTTTGCTGTCCTCTCTAATAACTTGCACAATTATCTCTTTTCCAATTTTAAGTTTACTCTTTTCCCTTGTTTCATTTATATGAAGTATTCCGTTTTTTCCTATACCTATATTTACAAAAGCTGCTTCAAGGGAAGAAGCTATGTTCTCTATTCTACCCAAATAAATATTACCTGTTAGGTTTATATTATTATGGTTTTCAACATAAAGTTCTTCAATGTTATTATCACTAAAAACTGCAATCCTACTTTGAGCTATACCTCTATCTATGTATATCTCTCTCAAGCAATCACTTCCCCTTAAAATAAGACAACAAATCTATCCATTTATTATTCTTTATACAATATAGTTCATCCCTTGTTATACCTTCACAAGTCAAATCATTATTTAATTCTTCTTGCATAAGCTCTATAACAGCATTTGGTGCAAGATTACCTCTGCTACCAGTAAAAAGTAAAAACTCAAAATTAAAAGTTTCTTCTTCATACCCCGTTAATACTATATCTTTTATAAGAGGCCTTATATTTTCAATTTTTTCACCAGACTTTGTTTTCTTTACTCTCTCAATATTTTGAGAAGCTAATATATTATTAATACTCCTTTTAATCTCTTCTGCTTTTCCTTTAAATTTAAGTTGTACTGTATATCTTGCTCCTTCAACAAGTGCCATTGAAGATGGCATTTTTCCTTGAATGTGTAAAGAATCTATAATCCTTATTCCATCAGGTAAAGATGAATTAAGTAAGTTTTTAACTCTTTCTTCATCTATTATACTTTCAAATTCCACATCAGCATATTCGCCACAGCTTGCAATACCTAATGATAAAGGAGCTGCTATTGATATACTTGGATGAGGATTAAAACCTTTTGAATAGCTTATTGGAAGTTGAGCTCTTCTAATTGCCCTATGTAATGTACGCATTGTATCAAGATGTGATATATATTTTACTGAATCTTTTTTACTGAACTTTATTAAATATCGCTCCATTGAAGCATTTTACCTCCTTTGTAAATCCTGTTATCCCACAACCAGTACATGATAGCCTACAGTCCCTTGTAAGCTCTCCCTTTTGAGCCTTCCTTAGTTCATTTTTTAGATATTCTTTGCTTACACCAATATCAATAAAATCCCATGGAAGTACTTCATCAATATTTCTTTCCCTTGTAGCATAAAAATGTGGATCTATGTTACATTCTCTAAATGCCTCCATCCAAGCATCATATTTAAATAACTCCTGCCATCCATCAAATTTGCACCCTTTTTCTACGGCTTTTATTAAAACCTTACTCAGCCTTCTATCTCCTCTTGAAAAGACGGCTTCAAGAAAACTTATGGATGGTTCATGCCAATTGTATGTTATATATCTACTTTTTATTTTATCCTTCAAATACTGCTGCTTTTGTATAAACATTTCAGTAGTATCCTGCCCTTTCCACTGAAAAGGAGTAAAAGGCTTTGGTACAAAGCAAGAAGTACTTAAAGTAACGTTAAGCCCTTTGTTTCTTTTATCTTTTGGAATAGAAAAATAGGTATCAACAACCTTTTGCCCAAGATGAGCAATACCCTCAACATCTTCCATTGTTTCATAAGGAAGACCTATCATAAAATAAAGTTTTATAGTACTCCAACCAGACTCAAAAGCACTTCTAACTGATTTTATTAAATCTTCTTCAGTAACCCCTTTATTTATAATATCTCTCATTCTCTGTGTCCCTGCTTCTGGAGCAAAGGTAAGTCCTGTTTTCCTAACCTTTTGAATTTCATTTATAAGATCAACAGAAAAAGAATCTATTCTTAAAGAAGGTAGGGATATTGAAACCCTATCTTTTTCATACTTTTCTATAAGGCTTAATACAAGATTTTTGATATCAGAATAGTCACATATACTAAGGGAAGTTAAAGATATCTCATCATAGCCTGTACTTTTAAGCAGCTTTTCAGCAAATTCCATAAGTTTATCAACTTTTTTTTCCCTGACAGGTCTATATATCATGCCTGCCTGACAGAATCTACATCCTCTTGTACATCCTCTAAAGGTTTCTAACATTATCCTATCATGTACTATCTCTGTTAAAGGAACAATCATTTTTTCTGGAAAGTAGGACTCATTCAAATCCTTTATAAATCTTTTTCTTATCTTATCAGGTATCCCACTTTTTAAAGGTATTCTTCGTTTTATAGTACCATCTTCGTTATATTCTATATCATAAAGAGAAGGCACATATATTCCCTCACAAGATGCTGCTTTTACTAAAAATTCCTTCCTGTCCTTTTTAGACTCCTTCCAGTTTATATATAAATCAAGCAGTTCATCTATTACTTCTTCAGCTTCTCCTAAAACAAATATGTCCCCCATATCCGCTAAAGGCTCTGGATTATATGCACAAGGTCCTCCAAATATAATAAAAGGATCATCATCACCTCTATCTTTTGACATTAACGGTATCTTCCCAAGATTAAGCATATTAATTACATTAGTATAGCTCATCTCATACTGAAGAGTAAATCCAACAAAGTCAAAGTCCTTTAAAGGGCTTTTTGTTTCAAGAGTGAATAAAGGTATATCATTTTTTCGCATCAATTCCTCCATATCAACCCATGGTGCAAAAGCCCTTTCACAGTAGCAATCTTCTCTATCATTTATTTTATGATAAAGTATCCTTATACCAAGATGAGACATGCCAACTTCATATACATCTGGAAAGCACATAGCAAATCTTACCTTAACATCCTTAGGATTTTTAATAACCTGATTTACCTCTCCTCCTGTGTACCTTGCAGGCTTTGTTACTTTGCTTAGTATCTCATCCTTTATATGTACCATTTAAACTCCTCCTAAGTATATAATAATTAGAACATAATTTTTAAATTAAATTTACCAAATATAATAATATTTAAAATAAATATTGCTTAAATAAGTATACTACTTTTTCATATATTCCTCAACGTTTACAGGTTCATCATTTTTTAATAGTTCAAAATACAAACAGGATTTTGAACTATTGTCCTTTCCCGAAAGACCAATAACTGTTCCTTTAGTTACGTTTTCACCTTCGCTTACCTTAATATCTGACAAATACCCATATCTTGACTTGAAATTATTTCCATGATTTATAATTATTGATACTCCCAATTGATCATCATAATCTATCCTTTCAACCTTACCACTATAAACTGACTTAACCTCACTTCCTTCTGCTACTTCTATTTTAATTCCATTGCTGTTATACTTTTTATTTGCTTCTATGTTCTCTCCAAAATGTGTTGTTATCTTTCCCTCAACTGGTAAACTATCAATAATAAATTCATTTTTTTTAATTATTATTTTATTAAATACATCTTTAGTATTTGGAATAAAAGTATTAAAGACTTCAACCGTTTCATTAGTATAATCCTTATAAAAGCTATCTTTTATTCTCATATTTATTGTGGATGCAACATCGTTATTTACAAATTTAATTATCAATAAAAAAAGCATTATGATTAGTACAATTAACAGCTGTAATGAAAGTCTTTTTAAATAAGAATTATCGTTTTTATTTTTATAATAAGGATTTTGATAGCTCATATTCCCCCTCCTACTAAACAATATTTTATGATTTTATTACTAAATATATATTTTTACAATAATGATTAAATTACATTTATTATTATGTTTATAATCTGTTAAATTAATATAGCCCATATACTTTTAAAATTAAAAAGTACATGGGCTATTCTTATATTGCTTTGATTAACATCTTTGCTGTTCCAAGATTTGTTGCAAGAGGTACATTGTGAACATCACAAATTCTTAAAAGTGCTGTAATATCTGGTTCATGAGGCTGAGCTGTTAAAGGATCTCTTAAGAAAATAACAAGATCCATCTCCCCGCATGCAACCTTTGCTCCTATTTGTTGATCTCCTCCCATTGGTCCAGACAAAAACCTATTAACTTCAAGACCGCTTGCCTCGCTTATAAATTTCCCTGTTGTTCCTGTAGCATAGAGCCTGTGATTTTTTAATATTTCCTTAAACTCCTTCACAAACTCAACCATATCCTGCTTTTTCTTATCATGTGCAATAAGTGCTATATTCAATTCTTCATCCCCCTTAAAAGTTTATTTTTTGTCTTCTCATTCCTATGTTAAGAATTAAAGCTATAGATACCACACTTGTTAAAAGAGAACTTCCTCCATAGCTTACAAGTGGAAGTGGGATACCTGTTATAGGCATAAGCCCTATATCCATTCCTATATTTTGAAATATTTGAAACAAAAACATTGTAACAATTCCTGTAATCACATAAAATCCGAACTTATCTTTAGATGTTTTTGCAATTGTTATACTTCTTAATACTATATTAAGATAAAGAGCAAGAAGAATCATAGCCCCTAAAAAACCCCATTTTTCTGCAAAAACACAGAATATAAAATCAGTGTGTGATTCAGGAATGAATTTACCATTTGTAAGCCCTCCTCCCCATCCTGTACCAAAGAATTTACCTGATGCAATGGCAGTTTTAGCAAGAAGAGCATTATATCCTTTTCCAAGCTTATCTGTTTCAGGTCTTAAAAATACAAGAATCCTATCCTTTTGATAAGGTTTTAAAATGTTTAGCTTCCATATTGCAACTATAGATACAACTGCTGTGGCTGCTCCTCCATAAATAAATCTTAAATCAAGCCCAGCTATAAAAAGCATACCTAATATAGTCATAAAAAATATAATATTCGTACCAGTATCAGGTTGAAGCTGTATAAGCCCCATAGGGATAAGTGCTGTCAAAGCAAGCTTTAACAAATTCTTAGGCTTATTTATGTTATCCATTTCCTCCATTAACTTTGAAATCGTAATAATAGTTGTAAGCTTAGCAAACTCTGAAGGCTGTATACCAAAAGGGCCTATACCGAGCCAACATTTTGCATTATTTCTAACAGATCCTACTGCAAGTACAAGTATTAATAAAAATATACTCACAATATAGAGTAATTTATAATAACTTCCAATAGTATTATAATCTATTGTTAAAATTACAAAACCAAGTATCATGGCAACAATAAAATACATTATTTGAAAGGCAGTACTTTTTAAAGCACTCATGCTAATACCATCGGATGTTGTAATAATAGTTGCACTAGCAATTGTTGTAATACCTATTAAAACAATTATAATCATACTTAAAGCTATACTATAATCAAGGTTTTTTAACAGCTTTTTATTTATAATCATAAATATCGCACCTCATAAACATAATCATAAAAGATTATAACACAACTCTTATTTTTTTTAAACAATAAGTAAGAATAAATAGTTAGCTAAAGCAAAAAAGATAAGAATATTTGCAATTCTTATCTTTAACAAATTAATACCTTCCTACTTCTTTCATCTTTTTTATTGGAATGTTAGCTACAAGAGCTGGGACTTCACTACCCTTTTCACCTGACCTTGTAAACTTTATTTCAAGTCCACTTTCATCTATCTCTGCATAATCAGATATTACCTTTATTATATCTCCCTTAACCATTTCAAGGAACTGTGGAGATACATTTGCTCTGTCATGAATTAATATAAGCTTTAACCTTTCTTTTGCAATATCCTTCGATGGAGGTTCTTTCCCAAACATTTTTAATATATCCATTATTTCCCTCCTTACCTCTTAAAGAAGAATTTTTTAATAGCCATAAAAAATCCTGTATCTTCATCCTCAAGCTCCATAAATGGAACTTCCTCTCCCAAAATTCTTCTAACTATATTTTTATAAGCTTGTCCTGCTTTTGCATTCTCATCTGTAACAACTGGTTCTCCTCTGTTGGTAGATATAACTATTTTTTCATCTTCTGGAACAATTCCAAGGAGCTTTATTGCAAGTATATCTGTCATATCATCAATATTAAGCATCTCACCTTTTTTAGTCATTTCATATTTTATTCTATTTATAATAAGCTGATGATTGTCAAGTCCCTTTACTTCAAGTTTACCTATTATCCTGTCTGCATCCCTAACTGCCGAAACTTCAGGAGTAGTTACTACTATTGCCATATCAGCTCCTGCTACTGCATTTTCAAAACCATGTTCAATACCTGCTGGACAATCAATTATAACATAATCAAATTCATTTTTTAAATCCTCAACCAACTTTTGCATTTGCTCTGGTTTAACAGCAGTTTTATCCCTTGTTTGGGCTGTTGGAAGCAGGTAAAGGTTTTCAAAACGTTTATCCTTTATTAATGCTTGTTTTAGCCTACATACTCCTTCAACAACATCAACAAGGTTATAGACTATTCTGTTTTCAAGGCCGAGATGTAAATCAAGATTTCTAAGACCTGTATCAGCGTCAACTGCAACAACCCTTTTACCAAGCATTGCAAGCCCTGTACTTATATTTGCAGTTGTAGTAGTTTTTCCAACACCGCCCTTACCGGATGTAACAACAATTGATACTCCCATCTTAATCCCTCCATCACCAAACATGTTTATTAGGCAAGTATGGTTCAATTATTATAGAACCATCTTTTATTTTAGCAATCTCAGGTACTATCGGCTTATCTTCATAGCTATCTGGAGATCTTGCAATTAAATCTGCTATTCTAAGTTGTGAAGGTAAAAGCTTATATGCTGCAACAATTGCCCTTTTATTGCCGTTGCATCCTGCATGTGCAATTCCCCTAAGTACCCCAAGTACTATTATGTTGCCTGTAGCGATTACTTCAGCCCCAGAATTAACATCTCCAATTATTACAACATTTCCATTATAATCGATATGCTGTCCAGATCTTATTGTTGATTTATAAAATTTCGTCCTGCCTTCATATATACCTGAAAAAACTCTTTCATTCCCTTCAATTATTTTATCGGAATTATAACTTAATATATTTATATTAAACATTGTTTTTAATTGAGCTTTTAGTTCCTCGTAGTCTTTTAATACCTTACCCTTATCTACAATAAATATATCACTTCCAGCAAAAAAATCCTTTGCATTTTCAATTTTAAATTTCAGCTCTTTAATAACTTCATCATAGCTGCCTGAATTTATATATACTACAATCCCATTTTTATTACCTTTAATAGTTATATTGTCCATTGCAAACCTCCAGAGGCTATATATTTTTATATTCTTCAAATCATCCTTTTTTCCTTCTTTTTGTATCTTTTATGTCTACTATTTTATCATACAAATCATTATAAAAAAATATAATAATCAATAATTTTCGACAAAATGCAAAAGTCCATATACTGCTTCAGTATACGGACTTTGAAAAAGGTATTCATCCTCTACTATAATATTTACTTTTGCTACTTAACTGTATCATTAAGCCCAAAATAAGCTTCATATATAGATCTTGCAACCCCTGCAACATATCCACCATGGCCAGCATCATATATTACAACTGCAACAGCAATTTTGGGATTTTCAACAGGTGCAAATCCAACATACCAACCATAAGCAGCTCTTCCAGCCTTTTTTTGAGCGTTACCCACAGATGCACTTCCTGTTTTACCAGCCGTAGGTATAGAAAAATTTGCAAAAGCAGAAGCAGCAGTACCACCTTCTTCAGTAACCTTAGCCATACCCAGCTTTACCGCCGCTAAATTATTAGGATTTAAATTAATCTTACTTATTACTTCTGGCTGAATATCCATTTTTACCGAGCCATCAGAATTTAATACCTGTTTTATAAGATGTAGCTTATATCTTGTTCCTCCATTAGCAAGGGTTGATATATATCCAACCATCTGCAGTGGAGTAAGAAGCGTAGATCCTTGACCAATAGCAGCATTTAAAAGTTCCCCTCTGCTATTTGCTTTTGTTTCAAATGATTTTACCTGAAGCCTTATAAAATCTATCGCTTTCTTTCCCGAAGGAGTGTTTTTATTAATTTGTAGCTTTTCAAGCTGCGATTCGTCAAACTCACCATCCATAAGCATCTGCTCTATTATCTTATATTCTTGCGTTCCCTTTGTTATAACAATTGAACCATATTTTTCAGTAGCAAGTTTTTCTATGATATTGTTCATAGCACTATTTATATTTTTAATCTTATAATTGAAAGGACTACTTACATCCCCTGGTTTTTCATCGATTTCTATGCCTGTATATGGGAGTTCTCCTGTCTGTGGGTTTGATGCAAGCCCAAATTTCCATGTCCAGTTAGCAAACTTCTCATATCCTAATCTGCTTCCAAGTTCAAAGAAAAAATAATTACAAGAAACCTGTAGCGCCCTTGAAACATCAACAGGTCCATGACTTCTATGTTGCTCATTCCATATCCAACAAGCTCTGTAGGAATCATACTGCCCTTTACATGTAATTATAGTTGAAGGAGTTATAACATTTTCTTCAAGCCCAGCTATAGCTGTTAAAGGTTTAAAAGTAGAACCTGGAGGACCTGACCCATAAGTTGCATAATTAAACATAGGTTTAGGCTTTAAATCATATATATCTTTATCATTAGGATCACCAAAAAGCTTTTTGACAATATTAGGATCCTTTATAGAACCTGTTTCAGCAAATAAATTAGGATTATAAACTGGATCCTCTGGACTGCTTCTTAAAGTTGTACTTGCAAGGGCAAGTATTTCACCAGTATTTACATCTACTACAACTGCAGCTCCTCTATTAGCATTAGGGTATGGCTCATCAGTCTTAATCTCTCCTGTTGATATTTTTCTCATTGTATCTTGAAGTGCTTGTTCGGCAACTTTCTGAAGTTTTAAATCTATCGTTGTTTTAACGCTATCACCTGATATAGGTTCGAGGGCTGCAATTTCTTTCATTATCCTCCCGTACTTATCAACTTGAACATACCTTACTCCCGGTTCTCCTCTTAAAGCAATATTTAAATCTTTATTATTTTCAAGTGTTTTTTCAAGTCCAAGTTTACCAACCAGTTCCCTACTTATATCATATCCCAGACTTTTATAATAATCTGATTCGCTCTCATCAATTTTACCAAGATATCCAATAAAAGCCGCTCCAACTTCATTATTAGGATAATATCTCATAGGATCAACTTTGCATATTATCCCTGGTATATCTTTGTTTTTACTTTGTATTGTAAAAGCAGTTTTCCTGCTTACATTTTTTGCTATATATATAGTTTTATATTGTGAATAACCAACATCCTTTATAGATAATCTTAATGAAATTAGTTTTTGTATTTCATCAATATTAATATCTTTTCTTTCAGACAATCCAAATTCCTCTTCAAGTGCTAAAAAAGTCTCCTTTGCATCAAGGTCTTCATCTATTTTATATTTTTTCTTAAAATTCCTTTCAAGAGTTGCTTTTAATTTATCACTATTTGTGTTGAATTGGAAAAAATAATTATTTCCCTCTACTTTGATAGGAAGGTTTTGGATATTTATTTTGTCTCCATCTCCATTATTATTTATTATTCTTATAACTTCGAGTAATATATTATTTATCTCATCATTTTTTTGTTTTTGATTTATATTAGCATATATAATATTAAAGCTTTGCCTATTTGTTGCAATCTTTACCCCGTTTCTGTCTAATATCTCACCCCTTGGTGCAAGTTCAAGTATCTCTTTTCCACCCATATCTTCAGCCACGCTTCTATAATAATCCCCTTTTATTATCTGAAGATATACTAATCTGGAAATAAGAAGGCTAAATATTATTGAAACAATTACAACATATACTGTTACTCTATCTGGTTTTTTTTCCATTTTATCACCATTCCTAAAATTTCCATTCTTCTTGCATTACATCCTTAAGACATATATTTTTAGTAATTCTATATAAAAATATGCTTACAATCGAATTATAAACAGACTCCAAAAAAATGAGCTGGGAAACATGAACTTTAAAATCAAATTTAATTGATGCAATGTAGAAATATGAATAGTAAAGAATTGTTTTTAATATAGTAAAAACAAAAGTAAAAAAAACAGGTATTATTAGAGAATCCCTATATATTCGTTTCTGCAGCTTTGCTAAAAGAAAAGCAGTTATAATATATATAATACAATTTATTCCAAATACAAAAGGAAAAAAGCTATCTCTAATAATACCACAAATCAATGCAAAAACAACACTCTCTAATTCATTTCTTAATAAAGAAAAACATATAATTAATACATATACAATGTCAAATTTTGCTCCAAATATATTGATACTTGAAATCAAAGATTGTTGTATAACAATTGCAATTATGGCAATAAATATAATATAAGCATATTTTTTCATCTTTATCTCCTCATCTAATAACAACTAAAACCTTTTCAAGCCTTGAAAAATCAACAGCTGGCTTTATATAGGCCGCATTCATAAGGTTTGATTTTTCCTCTTCAACTTTTATTATTGTTCCTATTAATATATCTGAAGGTATTAATACATCTTCATTGTTTATTATATTTGATGTTACAACTAAATCTCCAGGTTTTGCCTTAGTTTCAAGAGGAAGATAATCCATTTTGCAAATCTTATCCTTTAGAGAATTCCCTTCCCCAATTATCATTCCATCTTCACCAGTTGAAGATATTTTTCCTGGGATATTAGACTTCTCATCAAGTATAGTAAGGACCTTTGATGTATTTTTATTAACTTCAATCACTTGTCCAACAAGTCCTTGCCCTGCAAATACATATTGGCCTTTTTTTATCCCATCATCTTCTCCTACATCTATAATAATAATATCAAACCAATTTTCTCCTACTTTTCCAATAACATTTGCGGATAAAAATTTAATATTCTTATAGGTATTCTTCAGGTTTAGCAAACTTACTAACTCCTGGTTTTCTCTTTTGTATCTTTCATATTCTATTAATTTTTGATTTAAATTTTGAACCTCAGTGTTTAACCTTATATTTTCCTTCCTTAAAGAAGATATTGAAAGTATATAATAAAACATATTATTTATCCTTTGCCCTGCAATATATATATACTTTTGTATAGGAGTAATTGTAGAAGTTATTGCTCCCTGAATAATACCTGTATTATCCTTTTTATTTGCAGTTATACCAACAAAAATAGTAAAAGCAAGGCAAAGAACAAGTACTATTGTAAGTAACTTGTTCTTTAAAAAGTCCATCTATATCCCTCTTTCTACCTTGATTTTCGTGATGAAGCATAAGCTCTTCCATATTTATTAATATGCTCAAGAGACTTTCCTGCTCCAAGTGCAACACAATCAAGAGGATTTTCTGCAATATGAACAGGCATGTGAGTTTCCCTATTTATAAGTTGATCAAGACCTTGAAGCAGTGCTCCTCCTCCTGTTATCATAATTCCCTTATCCATAATATCTGCTGCAAGCTCTGGAGGAGTCTTTTCAAGGGTAGACTTTATTGCATCTATTATTGCTGAAACTGGCTCTTTAATTGCCTCCCTTATCTCCTCTGATGTTATCGTTATAATTTTAGGAAGCCCAGTAACAAGGTCTCTCCCTTTTATTTCCATAGTCTTTTCTTCTTCTCTTGGAAAAGCTGAGCCTATTTCCATCTTTATCTGTTCTGCAGTTCTTTCACCTATCATAAGATTATATTCTTTTTTAACATAAGTAACAATTGACTGATCAAGTTCATCTCCAGCTATTCTAAGCGATTTACTTGTTACTATTCCTCCGAGGGATATCACTGCAACCTCTGTTGTACCTCCACCAATATCAACAACCATACTACCAGTTGGCTCACTTACTGGAAGTCCTGCACCTATTGCAGCAGCCATAGGTTCTTCCATAAGATACACTTCACTTGCTCCAGCTTGCTTTGTTGCCTCCTCAATTGCTCTTTTTTCAACTTCAGTTACTCCTGATGGAAAACATACAACTATTCTTGGTCTAACAAAAGTACTATTATTTGTAACCTTTTTTATAAACATCTTAAGCATAGTTTGAGTAATATCAAAATCAGCAATTACTCCATCCTTTAATGGACGTATCGCAACTATATTTCCTGGGGTTCTTCCAATCATTTCCTTAGCTTCATTTCCAACTGCTAGAACAGCTTTAGAATTATCATTTTTTATAGCAACAACAGAGGGCTCCCTAAGTATAATTCCTTTACCCTTTACATATATTAGAGTATTTGCTGTACCTAAATCTATTCCCATATCCTTTGAAAATCCAAATAAAGCCATTTTATTTCTCCCTTCATTTTAGTATTGATAAATCTATTTTAAAATATTATACCTTTTTCTTTTAAACTTATAAAGCAACCATCCCCTATAATTATGTGATCAAGAAGATCTATTCCTATTATTTTTCCAGCCTCAACAAGCCTTTTTGTAATATTTATATCTTCCTGGCTTGGAGTTGGATCCCCAGAAGGATGGTTATGAATAGCAATAATCGATGCACTGCTTTTTTTAATTGCTTCATTGTATACTTCTCTTGGATGTACAATAGAAGAATTTAAATTGCCAATCGATAAATCTTTTACATCAATAACAACGTTTTTTGTATTTAGAAAAATAACCTTAAAATGCTCTTTTTTATAGTATCTCATATCTTCCATAACTATTTCTGCAGCATCTTTAGGACTATTTATAGTTATTGTCCTATCACTACGATAGCTTCTTAATCTTTTTCCAAGCTCAATAGCTGCTTTAATCTGAGCAGCCTTTGCAGTTCCAATACCTTTTATTTTGCTAAGCTCTTGTACAGTACAATTTGATAAAAATTCTAATCCTTTACCATAAGCAATCAACTTGTTAGAAAGACTTAATGCATTTTCAGCTTTTGTACCTGTTCTAATTATAATAGCCAAAAGCTCTGAATTAGATAAGGCTTCTGGACCAAACTTTATAAGTCTCTCTCGTGGTCTGTCCTGTATGGGTATATCCTTTATAGTTAATTCTGTTTTCTCCATATCAACTTTCTCCTGTTAAAAGATTTACCCCCATATTCCCTAATGCATTATATATTTTATTTATAGGAAAGCCAACCACATTAAAGTAGCAACCTTCTATTTTTTCAACAAATAAACTTCCAAATCTTTGTATACCATATGCACCAGCTTTATCAAAAGGTTCTCCTGTTTTAATATAATCCATAATCTCTTTATTAGTCAATGGTTTAAAATATACCAAAGTCTCTTCATAACTTTTGTATATGTCCTTATTCATTTTATCAATAATACATATACCTGTTATTACATTGTGAGAATTACCACTAAGAAAAGAAAGCATTTTATATGCATCCTTTTCATCTATTGGCTTTCCTAATATATTTCCATCTTTATATACAATTGTATCTGCACCAATTATAATGCAATCTCCATCAACCCTATCCGCAACAGCTGATGCTTTTTTCTCTGCAAGAGTACACGCCATTTCATAGGGTGACATATCATCTTCAATTTTTTCATCACATTCTGAAGACATAACTTCAAACTTGATATTGAATAAACTTAAAAGCTCAATTCTTCTTGGAGAGTTAGATGCAAGTATAATTCTTTTCATAAAACCACCTACATTTTTTTATATATAAAAATTCCTAATATCATTCCAATAATTGATAATATATTTATATTAAAATTAATTCCAAAGGTTAAGGATAAAAGCTTTAAATTAAAAGTTATAGGCTTTGCCATCCCAATAGTTGAATAATGCCCTAAATAAGAAAGGCTTTTAAAGTTTCGTCCTATTATTTCTCCTAATGCACCTCCTGCAAGTCCAAAAAGCAATAATAAAAGTATAAGATAACCTACTCCCCTTAAAGATCTATTCATATTAAATCCCCTCTTATAATTATTGATTATTCTGTTGTTTTTTAAACAGATTTTTTAATTTTTTCTACCTATAATAGTTTAGCATTTTACATTATTAAGAACAAGTCGCATAAAAGTCAATATATAAAATTAATATAATATTTAAAAATAAACCAGGGAAAAATCCCTGGTAACCAATTTAATATTTTTCTCTTTTTACATAATGAGTATGCAGATATTTATGGCTTACTTCACTATTAGGTTCTTTTAAAAATTCCTCATAGAGCTTTTTAATATATGGGTTCTTATGAGACTTTCTTAATGGAAGATCCTTATCCTCTCTATATATTCCCTTTGCTCTTTCTAATCTAACATCTATTTTTTCTCTCACCTTAGCATTAACTATTGGCTGTCCGCCTCCATTTACACAACCTCCAGGACATGCCATAACTTCAATGAAGTCAAAATGCTTTTCACCGTTTTTAACCATTTCAAGAACTTTTCTTGCGTTAGAAAGTCCATGAGCAACAGCTGCATTTATCTTTCTTCCATCTGGGAGCTCAATAACTGCTTCCTTTATATCTTCAAGCCCACGAACTGCTGTATAATCAACTGTTTCAAGCTCTTTGCCTGCAAGAAGTTCAAATATTGTTCTTAATGCTGCTTCAGCAACTCCTCCAGTTGCACCAAATATTACAGCAGCTCCAGTTGATTCTCCAAATGGATTATCAAATTCTTCATCAGATAGATTTACAAAATCAATTCCAGCTTCTTTTATCATCTGTGCAAGCTCTCTTGTTGTTAAAACATAATCAACATCTGAAAGTCCATCACAGGATAATTCTTCTCTTTGTTCTTCAAACTTCTTAGCAACGCAAGGCATTATTGATACAACAACTATATTTTTAGGATCTATTCCCATCTTTTGTGCAAAATAACTCTTTATTAATGCTCCTTCCATTTGATGAGGAGACTTACATGTTGAAAGATTATCTATCATATCAGGATATTGGTGCTCTACAAACTTTACCCATCCTGGACAGCATGAAGTCATAAGTGGTAAGTTCTTTCCTGTATTTAATCTCTTTAAAAGCTCAGTACCCTCTTCCATAATAGTTAAATCTGCAGCAAAATCTGTATCAAATACTTTATCAAATCCAAGCTTTCTAAGTGCTGCTGCCATCTTTCCAGTTACTCTTGTCCCCATTGGAAGCCCAAACTCTTCTCCAATTGCAACTCTAACCGCAGGTGCTGTCTGAACAACAACATATTTATCTTTATCATTTAAGGCCTTCCATACATCTTTTATATTTTCTTTTTCATGTAAGGCTCCAACTGGACACGCAATTATACATTGTCCACAATTTACACAAACAGTATCAGCTAATGGCCTACTATAGGCAGGGGTTACATTAGTTTCAAAACCTCTTCTTGCCCAGCCAATAGCATGTACGCTTTGAATGTTTCCACATGTACTTATACATCTTCCACAAAGTACACATTTTTCCTGATCTCTTACAACTGAAGTCGAAGAGTAATCAGCTATACCCTTTGTTCTTTCTCCTTCATATTCAACGTCTCTTATATTAAGTTCTTTTGCAAGCCTTTGAAGTTCACAGTTTTCACTTCTTATACAAGTTGTACATTCTCTCTTATGATTTGACAAAAGAAGTTTTATAACTGTTTTTCTTGCTTCCCTAACCTTTGGAGTATTTGTTTTAACGTCCATATTATTCTCAGCAACAAGAGCACAAGATGCTATAAGTCTTGGTCCTACTTCTACTAAACATGCACGGCAGGAAGCAGGATTATTTACATCCTTAAGATAACAAAGAGTTGGTATTTCTATTCCTATTTTTCTTGCAGCTTCAAGAACCGTTGTACCTTTTGGAACTTCAAGTTCAATCCCATCTATTTTAAACTTAACCATTTCCATATCATTCACCTCTTATGCTTCTTACTTCTTAATAATAGCCTTGAAAGGACATTTTTCCATACATGCACCACATTTTACACACTTATCCTGATCAATTTCAAAATGTTCTTTAACTCTTCCTTTAATAGCTCCAACAGGACATGCTTTTGCACAAATTCCACACTTTTTACATATATTATCAACTATAGTGTATCTCATTAGTGCTTTACATACTCCAGCTGGACACTTCTTATCTACAACATGGGCTACATATTCATCTCTAAAATACTTTAATGTTGAAAGTACAGGGTTTGGAGCTGTTTGTCCAAGTCCGCAAAGTGCAGAAACTTTTATTTCCTTCGCAAGTTTCTCAAGCTTATCTATATCCTCTAATGTTCCTTTTCCTTGTGTTATCTTTTCAAGTATCTCAAGCATTCTTTTTGTACCAATTCTACATGGAGTACATTTTCCACAAGACTCGTCTTTTGTAAATTCAAGGAAAAATCTTGCAACGTCAACCATGCAGTTATCTTCATCCATTACTATCATACCACCTGAACCCATCATAGAACCAAGAGCTGTAAGTGTATCATATTCAATAGGAGTATCAAGATGCTCAGCTGGTATACATCCACCGGATGGTCCTCCTGTTTGAACAGCTTTAAACTTTTTACCCTTTGGAATTCCTCCACCAATTTCAAATATTATCTCTCTTAGTGTTGTACCCATCGGTATTTCAACAAGCCCAGTATTTGTAATCTTACCTCCAAGAGCAAATACTTTAGTTCCTGGGCTCTTTTCAGTTCCAATACTTCTAAACCATTGTGAACCATTTAATATTATTGGAGGAATATTAGCATAAGTTTCAACATTATTTATTACAGTTGGCTTCTTCCATAACCCTGATTGTGCTGGGAAAGGTGGTTTTGGTACAGGCATACCGCGTTTTCCTTCAATTGACTGCATAAGAGCTGTTTCCTCTCCACATACGAAAGCTCCAGAACCCAATCTTAACTCTATATCAAATTTAAATCCTGTTCCAAGTATATTATCTCCTAAAAGTCCATAATCTCTTGCTTGTTTTATTGCAACTTCAAGTCTTTGAACCGCTATCGGATATTCAGCCCTTACATAAATAAACCCTTTATTTGCACCAATTGCATAGCCTCCTATTGCCATAGCTTCAAGCACAGAGTGAGGATCTCCTTCAAGAACTGAACGATCCATAAATGCCCCTGGGTCACCTTCATCAGCATTACAAATTATATATTTTTGAGCTGCTTTTTCCTTAGCTGTTAGTTCCCATTTTAATCCTGTTGGGAAACCTCCGCCTCCTCTTCCTCTAAGGCCTGAATCTTTTACAACTTGTACTACTTGTTCAGGAGTCATCTCTGTTAAAACCTTTTCAAGAGCTTTATACCCATCAAAAGCAATATATTCATCTATATTCTCTGGATCTATAACTCCACAGTTTCTTAATGCAACCCTGTATTGCTTTTTATAAAATCCGAAATTATTTAATGACTTAATTCTATCATCTTCCATTGCTTCATGATATACAAGTCTTTTTAAAATTCTACCCTTTACAAGATGCTCCTCAACTAGCTCTGGAACATCTTCTGGCTTTACTTTGCTATAAAATGCTCCTTCAGGATAAACAATAACAATCGGCCCTAATTCACAAAGTCCAAAGCATCCCGTTCTAACAACTTCAATTTCATTTTCAATTCCATGCTTTTTTAGTTCATTTTTCAAGTTTTGCAATATAATCATTGATTCAGACGAAGTACATCCTGTACCACCACATATTAATACCTGTGAACGATAAAATGCCATATTTTACCCTCCTATCAATCGTTTTGTACCGAATAATCATTCAGTACTTTTCCATCAACAACGTGCATCACATATTCATCAACGACTTTACCTTCAACTACATGTTCTTTTACAATTCTTCTTGCTTTTTCAGGAGTCATTTTTATATAAGTAACTTTTTCTTCTCCCGGTCTTATAACTTCAACAATCGGTTCAAGCCTACAAAGTCCAATACATCCAGTTTGCGCAACAATAACATCAGTAAGGCCAAGTTTACTAACTTCGTCCATTATAGCTAAAAGTACAGGTCTTGCTCCTGCTGCTATACCACAAGTTGCCATTCCAACTACTATTCTTGTTGTTGTTCTATCTTTTCTCTGGTTTACAACTTCAAGGGTTTTCTTTCTTATCTCTTCAAGTTCCTTTATTGTCTTCATTAAAATACACCTCCACCTATTTCTTGAATACCTTCTTTTATATATTGTCTTATCCACTGAAGTACCTCAGGTATTGTCAAATCTTCTCCAGCTATTTTTTTTACTTCTCTGCTATCAAAGTGAAATTCATTGCCATCTACAATATGTTTATAAACAATATCAATATTTTGATAGAGAAGAGCACTTATTATTGTATCTTCTATTTTTCCTAAAGGTGCCCTATCTATATGGTTATACTTCATAATAGCCTCTACTTCTGTTCCTTCACCCTCAATTGAATATATATTTAATTTGCCATCACACCTTAAACATGCTGCTTCAAATAGCGATATTCCCAATCCAACTTTTCTTGTCTTTCGTGATGTAACAAAAGGATCCTTTACCTTGTCAATATCTTCTTTTTTTATTCCAACTCCATTGTCCTTAATTACTATTTTTAGTATGTTTTTACACTTGTCCTCTATAATTTCAATATATACAAGAGTTGCCTTCGCATTTATTGAGTTCTCAAGTATATCCATAATGTGAAGAGATAGCTCTCTCATATTTTTTCTATTCGAATTCCTTTATTATATTTGGAATATCATCTGGTGTTAATCTACCGTAAACCTTACTGTCTATCATCATTACAGGTGCAAGTCCACATGCTCCAAGGCATCGAGTAGCCTCAAGTGTAAACTTCCCATCTTTTGTTGTATCATTAACCTCTACACTTAATACTTCTGATAGTTTATCAATTATTTGCTGAGCACCTTTAACATAACATGCAGTACCAAGGCAAACTCTTATTATATGCTCACCCTTTGGTTTTAAAGAGAAAAATGAGTAAAATGTAGCAACTCCATAAATTTCTGTCATTGGAATATTAAGTTCCTCAGAAACTTTCTTTAATATATCTTCAGGAAGGTAACCATAAACATTTTGTATCTGCTGTAGAACAGGCATTAACCCACCCTTAACCTCTTTGTAAGATTTTATTATTTCCAGAGCCTTTTCATATCTGTCATCTTTTTCATTGCAACTGCAGCCACAACAGCATTTTTGTTCATTGCCCATAATAAACTCTCCTTTCGTTTGTTATTTGACTAACAATATCATGTTTTATTTATTCAGTTTATATAATACTGGCTAACAAAATCATAAAAGGATTTTATAGTAAAAATTTCATTAGCCAGATTTTCAAGCATACTTTCTTTAGCTCCTTTTTGTTTATTTGCAGTAAAATTTTCAACGTCCTTAATTATTATATTGTTACATGTTTTAAAATTTTCCTCAATTTTATTATCTATGTTATTCATTGCCATATTCTTCATAAGCTGTATTATATTCTGCAAATTTTTATCGTCTTGTTCTAAATCCTTGCTATAATACATATCTATTTGCTTATATAATACATCAGATATCTGCTCTATATATTTATTGATTACTTGTAATTCTTTACCATTATTAATAATACTATTTATTTTAACTTCTTTTACTATGTAATCTATTTTAAGCTCTTTAAGCCTTTTCTTTAAATCTTCAAATTCATCTTTATAAGATATGGATACAATTACTCTATATACATCCTTATCCTTAACAATTGCAGAATCTATTTCATTACGGTTCAATTCTTTTTTAAGCATTTTTGCATTTTCTTGATTTGTAAATACTCCAGTTTGAACATAATAATAATTATAGATATGGTTATTTATCGTTACAGCTTCTGTATCTTGATTTTTACCTTCTATACTTTTATTTGTTATAGGAATAATAATTTTCTTTGCTATAATACTACCACATATAATTGAAACTAAAGGAAGTACAACAAAAAACATTAATAAGGCTTTTGCTCTTTTGGAGTTTTTAACTTTATCCCAAATATCTTTTAAATTAAACCTCATAATAATACCACCTCATCCTCTATGAGGTTCTCTAAAATTATACCAAAATATTGCGGATAATAAAAGTAATTTTTTATTTTTTATTTTTCTGAAAAATTACATTGACAAATAATAGTTAATTAAAAAGATACCTTTAATGGTATCTTTTTAATTAACTATTCGTGTCGCACCTCTATATCTTGAAGCATAATAAGTATCTGAAAGGCTTGTTATTACAACATGTCCAGCTCCTGATGAAGCATGTATAAACTTATTGCTGCCTATGTAGATACCAACATGGGATATCCCCCTATTACTAGTTTCAAAAAACACTAAATCACCAACTTTTAAATTGTCCTTAGATACTGCAAGTCCCTTCTTAGACTGCTCAGATGCTGAATGAGGAAGGTTAATACCTAATGACTTGAATACATACATAGTAAATCCTGAACAATCAAATGCTTTTGAAGATGAAGATCCGTACACGTACTTTACTCCTAAAAACTTTTTAGCATAATTTATAATTCTTTCTGTATCCCCTTTTCCAAGTACCATTCCCGATCCTCTGGAATAGGCAACCCCTCTTTTTGTAGAATAGCTTTTTTGTTTCTTTTTAGTGCTTTTAGTTGATTTTTTGGTATTCTTTTAACATTAGTTGTTTTCTTTACCGTTTTAGTCTTTGAGCTTTTCGTCTTTGCCATTACTTTAAAATCTGTAGTTGGTACTATGAGCAAAAAAATTAAGCAAGATACAATTTAAAAAACTGCTTTCTTCATATCTTTCTCCTTCCTGTCCTCCGAAGTTAGTCTGACGGGTTCGGAGAAGGATTCCCTACTGGAAAATACCAGATTCACCCCACCTTTGGTTCCTCGTACCTTCAAGGATTCGGCAATAAATTCTATTAATATAATATAATAAAATAACTATTTTTTCAATAATATTAATAATTGTTCTATATGGTAATTATTTCTGTTCAACATCTTTTTTGTATATTATTATATTTTTATTATTCGTTACCATTCCTTTAATAATCCTTGATTTTATATATCCATTTTTAACCCAAAAACTTATACCTGAAATATTGTCATCAAAAACAATTGCACAAAATATTTTTATATAATAACTTTTTAAAAAATAATCTTCAAATGATTTTAATATATTTGTTCCTAACCCCTTGTTCCTATATTCTTCCATAATTATAAAAGACATTATCCAAATTTCTTTTTGCATATTATTTTCAATTCTTCCTTTAATTATTCCTATTAACTTTTCATCTATAAAAACTCCACAAAAAAACTCTAAGGAGTTGGTTAACGTTTCAAGATAACGCTCCATAATATAGTTATATGAAATATACTCTTCATTTCCAAGGATTTTACAGTTTTCCTCTGATTGATTTATGCAATCAAGGGCTTTTTCTAAATCCTCTAAGCAAATATTCCTAATTACATAGTTATCATTAACAATTTCAATAGGAATCAATATTTTCCACTCCTATCACTACTTTTACAGTTTATTTAATATAATTTGTATTCTATATATAACAATAAATTCCTTTTCTAATTTTAAGAATATTTTTGTTTCTAAGAATAAACACTCACTATCCTAATCTTCTATTAAAACTATCATAAAATATTTAAAAAATAATGCTTAAAAATAAAAATCGCAAGATCTTAATTCAAAAGATCTTGCGCTAAATTCTTGGTGCGAGAGACGGGACTTGAACCCGTACGTCATGGACACACGCCCCTCAAACGTGCGCGTCTGCCAATTCCGCCACTCTCGCTCGACACGATTTATTATATCAAAGATATAATTTTGTGTCAACAAAAATTTCATTATTCTCCTTAATTTTTTTAAATAAAATTTTTTGTCTTAATTTTTTATTATAAAAAGAGATAAAATGCTTTTATTTTATATATATAATTATATATTTTATAGTTTCGCTTTACCTTTATTATATATTTTCTTGTTTCATCAAAGGGTAGCTCTTCAATTTTTAAATTAAATCCATCTTTTCCTTCCTTAAGCCATTTTCTTACATTTCCTTCTCCTCCATTATATGCCGCAAGTACACAATCTATATTCCCATTAAAACTATCAAACAACTTTGCAAGATAAAAACATCCATATTTTATATTTATCTCTGGATCATAAAGCATTTCACTTTTAAAATCACTATCACCTATAAGCTTTGCAATATAAGCCCCTGTGCTTGGAGTTATCTGCATAAGCCCAAGGGCTCCTTTATTTGATTTTGCTGATGGATTAAACTTACTTTCAGCCCTAATCAATGAATAAACTAGATAAGGATCCAAATCATACTTTTGAGAATATTTACTTACTTTTTCTTCAAAATAAACGGGATAAAATCTTTTTAATACAGTTTTATGGTTTACTATCAAAATAAATATAAAAATTATTAATACAAACTTAATTATTCTTTTAATCATTCAGTCCTCCATAGAAATTATTTCCTCTATAATTTTACATATCTGTTGCTTTGTATATTCTCTACTTCCGTTATTATCAATTATATAATGTGAATATTTCATTTTTTCTTTAAAACTCATTTGAGACTCTATTCTTTTTTCAGCTTCTATTAAGGATATATTATCTCTTTTTATCAGTCTTTCCACTTGTGTTTGTCTATCTACATAAACAAGTATTACAATATCTGTTATACGATAAAGTCCAGTTTCAATCAAAAGTGCTGCATCTATAAAGCACAACTTAAAACCTTCTGATTTTATTTTTTCAACCCTTTCTGATATTTCCTTTATTATCTTGGGGTGCATTATTCTATTTAACGTCTCAAGTTTGTTTTTATCAGAAAAAACTATACATCCAAGCTTTTTTCTGTTTAAAGTGCCATCTTCATTTAAAATTTCTTTACCAAATTCACTTTCTATCTCTTTTAAGGCTTCACTACCTTTATTTACTATCTCCCGTGAAATAGCATCAGCATCAATTACAGGTATACCTTTACTTTTTAGTATTTCCGATACATAACTTTTTCCTGATGCTATTCCTCCTGTAAGTCCTATTATTTTCATACTTCTCACCTACTTTGCCTCATACCAATCTTTTCCCCATTTAACCTCAGCTACTAATGGAACTAAAAGCTCAACCGCATTTTCCATTTCTTCTTTAACCATTTCTGCTACATACTGCAACTCATCCTTATGGACCTCTAAAACAAGCTCATCATGCACCTGTAGCAAAAGTCTTGATCTTAGCATTTCATCTTCAAGCCTTCTATCAACATTAACCATGGCTATTTTTATTATATCAGCTGCTGACCCCTGAATAGGAGTATTCATAGCAAGGCGTTCCCCAAATGCCCTAAGCGTTCTATTGCTTGAATTTATTTCTGGTATATATCTTACCCTGTTTAATATTGTCTTTACATATCCGTTTTTACGCCCTTCCTCTATTGCACTATCTAAATATTTTCTTACTCCTTCATATCTTTTAAAATAATTTTCTATATAACTCTTAGCTTCCTTTCTACTTATTTTTAAATCTTTAGCAAGACTAAAGTCACCAAGACCATATACTATCCCAAAATTAATAGCCTTAGCTCTGCTTCTTTGCAGAGGGGTAACCTCTTCCATAGATACTCCAAAAATTTCTGATGCCGTTCTCCTATGTATATCCTGATTATTTCTAAAAGCATCTATCAAATTATCATCCTTTGATATATGAGCAAGGACTCTAAGCTCTATCTGAGAATAATCAGCAGATAGTATAACATAATCCAAAGACGAAGGTTCAAAAGCTTTTCTTATTTGTCTTCCCTGCTCCATTTTTATAGGTATATTTTGAAGATTAGGTTCTGTACTTGAAATTCTTCCTGTTGCAGTAACAGTCTGATTAAAACTTGAATGAATTTTGTTATCTTCTGAAATACATGCAAGTAATCCATCTACATAAGTTGATTTTAATTTTACCATTTGTCTATAGTTTAAAATCTTCTCAACTATCTCATGTTTATCATAAAGTTCATCTAATACCTCAGCATCAGTTGAATAACCAGTTTTTGTTTTTTTAATTACTGGTAAGTTAAGCTTTTCAAACAAAATAACCCCTAGCTGTTTTGGAGAGTTTATATTAAATTCTTCTCCCGCCAAGTCATATATTTCCCCAGTAAGTCTATCTATTTCCTCACTTAATTCAAATCCAATATTATGTAAAGTTTCCCTGTTCACTTTAAAGCCTCTAATCTCCATATTAGCTAAAACTTTAATTAAAGGCATTTCAACTTCTTTGAAAAGTGTATTCATCTGTAAATTATCAATTTTATTTAGCATATTCTCCTTAATAGCATCAAAATTTTCAATAAATAGTGCTCCTAATTGTTTTATATCATTTAAATCCTCATCGTACAATATACCTGCAAAGTTTTTTAATATATTTACTAAATCATAACTATTTTCTGTCGGATTTAAAATATATGCTGCAATTTCAGCATCAAAAGCTAAATTATTCAATTTAATACCTTTACTGATTAAATAATTGTATACATACTTTGCACGATATGTATTTTTACCTACTGCTTCAGATTCAAAAACCTCCTTAAAATCAGTGATAAAGCTATCTGAAACAAAATACTGCCCGTTAATTATCATTCCTTCAACTTCTTTATTATCGTCATATATAAAAATAAAATTAAATACTTTCTCTTCAACTATTTTATTGATTATTTTAATGTCTCTTTCATAAGGCTTTATTTCACACTTTATTTCTTTATTTATCTTGGCATTATTTAGTGTTACGGTATTTATTCTCTCCATCAAACTTTTAAATTCAAGTTCAGAAAATAACTGCTTTATCTGTAAAACATCATAGTCTTTCGTTCTTATTTTATTCAGATCAATATCAATAGGTACATCTCTATTTATTGTTGCAAGCCTTTTACTTAAAAAAGCCTGTTCTTTATGCTGCATAAGAGTTTCTTTTAGCTTTTTACCATTTATATTTTCAACATTATTAAACACATTTTCAATAGTTTTATATTCGTGTAGCAGTTTTAAGGCAGTTTTTTCTCCAACACCAGGAACACCTGGAATATTATCTGAAGAATCTCCCATAAGTCCTTTTAAATCTATAATTCCTTTAGGTTCGAGCCCGTATTTTTCCATTATAAACTCTTTATCGCAAATATCCGTTTCAGAGATACCTTTTTTAGTTATCACAACCTTTGTATAGTCAGATACAAGTTGAAGGGCATCTCTGTCTCCTGTATATATAATAACCTCAAGATTTTCACTTTCAAATCTTTTAGATATTGTTCCAATTATATCATCAGCCTCATAACCTTCTAGTTCAAATATTCCTATGTTAAAAGCATTAAGAAGCCTTTTTACTGGTTCAAACTGCTTTGATAGCTCCTCTGGCATCTTCTTTCTTCCAGCTTTATATTCTTCATATTCTTTGTGCCTAAAGGTTACTTTTGATTTATCAAAGGCTACAGCTATATAATCCGGCTTTATTTCATCATAGATTTTTAAAAGCATCGTAGTAAATCCAAATACCGCTCCTGTCGGCTCCCCCTTTGAAGTTGTCATAGGAGGGAGAGCATAGAATGCTCTATTTAATAAGCTATTTCCATCTAATATTACAAGTTTTTCCTTATTCACTATAATCTCTCCTAACATTAGAAAAATAAAAACAACTTTACATATTAATTATATATAAAAAAAATAATATATAAAAGGACAATAAAAAATAGCCCGAAGGCTATTTTATTACAATTTTAATAAAATAATATTCTTTATTTTGGCTGTAGCTATTTATTCCCGAAATACCTGTATTACTATACATTGATGATTGACTGTTTATCATATCATATAAAACACTAAAATCCTGCCTTTGAATTCTATATATGCTATTCTTTGTATCTATCAGTACTATATTAGGATTGTTATATATAAAGGATAAAACGCTTCCCTGATTTTTATCAACCGTTGCTATATAATCAACTGGAATTGAAGTTGCAATTAATGTAGTAAATAAGGAGCTTTTTGATACACCACTATCAGTACCTGTGCTTTGCAAAGAAAATAATGCTTCATCTGAATTTGAATTATCCTGAACACTTTGACTATCTTCTGAAGTTATCGTATATATATTACCACTTCCAACATCGCTAACAACAGATTTTTCAACTTTTTTATTATCTAATGCTATTAATGTTTTTGTAGTCTTTGTAGTTTTTTTAGAAGTCTTTGCTCTATTACTTGTTGTATTATTTTGTTTTTCACTTACAAGAGAAGTTGCATTACTATTTTCCTTTGCTACAATATTATTGGTTTTTATATGACTACTATCATCTTTTATTTCACTATTAGATACATTTAATTCAATATTGCTCTTTACAGTTTCATTTTCAGATTTTTGAGGAGATTTCAATGTATCCTTAATTCCAGTAATTGAAATTATAAAAACAAGTATCGCAGCTGCAATTGAAGAAAAGGTTTTATACCACAGATTTCTTCTCCTTACTTTTTCATTTCTTATTGTTTTCATAATGCTTCCATGAAGTTCATCAGGTACTTCAATTTCAAGCTGGGAAAGCATTCCTGCTTCAATGTCATATTCTTTTTGCTTAATTTTATTAACATATTCATGATACTTCATTTCAGCACCCCCTTACTATACCACATTTTATAAGTTCATTTCTAAGGCTTTCCCTTGCCCTGTTTAGCCTTGATTTAACAGTTCCTACTTCAATACCTAATACATCTGCTATCTCCTGATAGGATAAACCGCTTATATCCCTTAAAATAATTATAGTTCTAAAATCATTGCTAAGTCTTAATATGCAATTTTTAATATCATGCTGCAATTCTCTATTTTCAATTACATTCTCAACTTTACTTTCTATATGACCTTCTGAATTTAAAATATCTTCAAAGGAAAGTTCTTCCTTTCTTCTCTTTATGTAATCCATACATGTATTATATGTAATCCTGTACACCCAGGTCGAAAACTTGCTTTCCCCTTTAAATTTTTGAATTGATCTATATATCTTAAGGCTTACCTCCTGTGATGCATCCTTTGCATCTTCCATATTTTTCAACATATAATAACACAGGTTATAAATCTTTTTTTCATAGCTTAATATTAAAGTTTCAAAAGCTTCTATATCGTTCTGCTGGCATCTATATATAAGTTCTCTCTCTTCCATATCCCTACCCCCTTACTACTATGCCCACATAAATGTCATAGGAGTTTTTTGTTTTCTCTATTAGATAACCAGAGAATTTCTTAAAAAATTCTGTTATAAATTCAAAGATAATTACACTATTGCTAATAACTCCATGGGTGGGGATTATGTATAAATTCTTAAATATATTCTTTATATTGTTTTTACATAAATCAATATATCCTACAATTGAAGATTTTAATTTAAAATAAACATGAATAACTTTAAAGTTAACCATACTACTATCAATTATATTTATAATATTTATTGTCCTATTTATTATTTTGACGATTAATTCTTTTAAAAGTTCCATACATATCGTATCAATTAAAACTCCTATTGAAATTTTCCTATTACTTGAATTTTCATAAATATAATTTATATTATTAATTTTATTTATAATCCTTTGACTTCTTTTAAGCTTCTTATCTTTTATATCTATATCAATCACATTCTTAAAAAGAAAAATATTAAAAAATTCAATAAGAGCTCTCCCCATGGATTTGCCGGCATCAAGTAACCATATCAAAAACATCACCCCTAAAAATCAAAACAAAGTTTTCTTATTTATTTTATCATATAATAAGACTAACATCATTAGATAATTATATGCAATTTTGTACAATTGCTGATATAATCTCATCTTTGACAGTTGCGAGAAGCAAAAAGCCTGTAGAACCATTGAATATCAAGGGCTCTCAGGCTTTTATACTTTTCAAAAAAGTGAACAATGTTTTTTATTTTTTCGTGTCTTTAAAAATTTTCTTCATTTGTTTCATATTAATTATTTGATAATCCGTTCTAAAGCCAAATTTGTCATGTAAATCATCTGTAAAATCAGTCCTTGTATATATTGGAATATAGCCCTCATTCTTAATCTCATAAAAATTCATTTCTCTAAGTCCTGATATAATATCGCTACACGTATATTTTTCTGAAAGCTTTTTTTCTAATAGCCTATATATCATCAGGGAAATGAAACAAGTTGTAAAATGCGCTTTTATTCTATCATCTCTTCTTAAATATACTGGTCTTGCCTTAAACTCTGATTTCATAATACGGAAGGACTCTTCTATTTCCCAACGCCTTCTATTAATTTTTATAATTGCGGCAGCATCATCACTTATATTTGTACATACTGCGTAAAAACCATCATACATTGCCTCTTGTGCTATTAAATCAGCATTAATGCTGTATAATTCTTTTTCAGCTACTTCACCGTCAGGTGTGTAGTGAGTCTTTGAAATAAAGCGTTTGTAATCATTAGCATTACATTTCTTCAATTTTGTAGGATTGGTATCAATAACCTCTTGAGCTCTCTCTATTTGGTTACCTCTTATAGTTCTTTGATAGTTTCTATATTTCAAGGAAAATGTTACAATAAGTTTTTGTTCAAGCCCGTCTTCTTTTATCCAGCGTTCCTTATAAAAAATTTTATTAATATCTGCTTCTTCGTTAATTTCGTTTAAATTATATACTTTGTCTGAATCGCTAAGATGCCATCCTTTGGGGTCTAACGCCCATTCTTTTAAATGTGATTTTAATTTTTTAATAGATTGTGTAGTAATAAAAGCTCGATTTTGTATATTATTAAATTTTCTATTAGCTGTAGATGCAAGCCCTGCATCTGTACAAATGATAAATTTTGAAAGCCCAAATTCGGATATAATTTTTTGCTCTAAAGGTTTTAAAGTTACTTGTTCATTAGTATTACCTTTGTTTATACAAAATGCAAGGGGGATGCCGTCTCCATCCATGAAAAGTCCCATTTGAACAATTGGATTGGGTCTATGTTCCTTCGATACTCCATACTGTTTTAATCCTTCTTCCTGTTCAATTTCAAAGAAATAGTTGGTGCAGTCATAATAGAGAACTCCTTTATTACGATTGCAAACTTTAAGACTGTTCTTATATAATTCTGACTGAATAAAATCTGTTTCTTCTGAAATTACTTCTAAAGCTCTATAAATATGCTGAAGCTCAAAATCAGGCTGCTCAATAAATTTTTTTGATAGTTCGTATGTAGCAAGCTTAGATGATGGATAAATAATTCTTGCATAAATTAATCTTGATAGTATTGAATTTAGATTAAAATTAAATTTATGTTTATCCGAAATATTTTTACAGATATTTTGCAGCCCAAGCTCGTTATATATTTTTTGTAAAAACAAGTAACTACCATTAAAAGTATGCTGTTCGTCTTTGTTAATTTGTTTAACAGGCGAGTATTTTACTAATATTTCTCTTTTCTCTTCTTTTTCTTTTCTATTTAACTCTTCAACGTACCTCTTCCCCCATTCTATAGGGTCTTGTCCGTTTAGTTTTTTTAAAAGTTCATCATAAGTGCCAAGCTTCTCAACTACTTTTGAAGTACGATTGCCTTTTTCATAAACAGATTTAACTACGTATAAGGATGCTGCATTTTTTGATTTAACAATTTGTAATCTCATTTTTTCACATCTCTTCATATATTTATATCTATATTATAACACATTGTTACACATTGTGCACTATAAAAATTTAAAATTTGACAAAAAAATAAGCCTATATCAAGGCTTTAAGGCACTTTTTTTGTCTTGCAACTGTCAAAGACCCGAGCTCTCCCCATGGATTTGCCGGCATCAAGTAACCATATCAAAAACATCACCCCTAAAAATCAAAACAAAGTTTTCTTATTTATTTTATCATATAATAAGACTAACATCATTAGATAATTATATGCAATTTTGTACAATTGCTGATATAATATATATAGTTTTATTTAATAATGAAAGGAGGTAATATTATGTTTTGGAAACAATTGCTTATTGTATTTGGGCTTGCCACATTTTCTTTAGTTATATTCTATTACATAAGAGCAACCATACTATTAAAATACAAAATTAACAAGAATTATTTTCTTGTACTTTTAATAATTATATTTATTCTTCCGCTAATTTTTCAAAAACAATTTACGTCATCAATTTGGATTCAATATTTGCAAATCTTATTAGTGTCTTTATCTTTTCTTTCATATATGGAAATTGTAAAAATAAACAAAGCCGAAAAGAATAAACCAATAATAGGTAGGCCTAAAGCAAAACCTTCAAGAGCAAAAAATAAAGATGTGAAATAGACTTCTTTTATAGAAGTCTTTTCCATTATATTGACATAATCTTATTATTGTGATATTATGATATTGTTCTTGCCGAAGTGGTGGAACTGGCAGACGCGCCGGACTCAAAATCCGGTGGAGTAAAATCCGTGCGGGTTCGACCCCCGCCTTCGGCACCAAAAGTAAAGGTTTCTCTTAATTGAGAAGCCTTTACTTTTTTTATAAAAATTTAATTATAATTTAAATAAAATAGCTCAATAATAGGTAAATCCCAATATATAACATTTAATTGTGTTTTTCTTTTTAACTATTATGTTTTATAATTAAAATATAGAATATATTTTATAATCATAATTTAATTAATTTTTAGTTATTATTTTTTATTTTATAACATTAACCACTATAATTATTTCCTCTATTACATTCAAATAAATCTTAGGGGGTAGTAATAGAATGAGAAAAATACTTGTAACTGGTGCTTTAGGGCAAATAGGTACTGAACTTGTACTATATCTTAGAGAAATATACGGAAATTTAAACATAATAGCAAGTGACATTGCCCCTAAAGGACCTGAAAAGGTTCTCAAAGCAGGACCTTTTGAAATCGTGAACGTACTTGATGCAAAACGAATAAATGAAGTTGTTGAAAAATATAAACCTGATGTTATTATCCACCTTGCAGCAATATTATCAGCAGTAGGAGAGAATAATCCAGCTCTTGCATGGAACGTAAATATGTATGGGCTTTATAATGTACTTGAAGTTGCTAAATCAAATGGTTGTGCAGTATTTACTCCAAGTTCAATAGCTGCCTTTGGGCCTTCAACTCCAAAAGATAAAACTCCACAGGATACTATTCAAAGACCTACAACTATGTATGGAGTAACAAAAGTAGCTGGAGAATTATTGTGTGATTATTACTTCTATAAATACGGTGTTGATACAAGAGGCGTAAGATTTCCGGGGCTTATATCCTACGAGGCCCTTCCAGGTGGAGGAACAACAGATTATGCTGTTCACATATACTATGAAGCAGTAAAAAACAAAAAATATACATGCTATATAAAAGAAGGAACATATATGGATATGATGTATATGCCAGATGCACTTAATGCTGTAGTAACCCTTTTGGAAGCTAACCCTGATAAGTTAATTCACAGAAATGCCTTTAACATTACAGCAATGAGCTTTGCACCTGAAGATATATACGCCGAAATTAAAAAGATAATACCTGAATTTACAATGGACTACAATATTGATCCTATAAAACAGAAAATTGCTGAGTCTTGGCCAAATTCCCTTGATGATACTGCCGCAAGAGAAGAATGGGGATGGAAGCCAAAGTATGACCTTCCTCTTATGACAAAGGATATGATAGAAAAACTTAGCATAAAATTAAAGTAGGAGATAATCTCCTACTTTTTGCTTGTAAAAAAAGCTCTGCAAGCTCTGTAGAGCTCGTATATATCTGCCTTACTTGTAATTTCAAATGGAGAGTGCATACCAATTATCGGTAAAGAAATATCTCCAGCTTCAGCACCATATTGCCCAAGTATATAGGATATAGTTTCACTTCCTCCCCCATCTACTTTTCCAAACTCTGCATGCTGCCATATTATATCGTTTTCGTAAAAAATACTCCTTAAATAATTTAAAAATTCTGGACTCGCATCATTAGTTTCAATTTTTCCTTTAACACCGTTATATTTATTTATTACAACACCACATCCAAGATAGGCAGTATTATTTACATCAAACACTGAACTATAATTAGGATCATAAGCACATATACCATCGACAGAAAGCATTTTTGAATTCTTTAATGTTTCAAGAAGCTTTAATCCATTATAACCACAGGTTAAATCTAATATTTCAGATACAACCTGTTCAAAGAATTTAGAATGAGCACCTGTGCTTCCAAAGTTGCCCGTTTCTTCTTTGTCCACTAAAAGTACCGCATTTGTTTTATAGCTATCCTTAACTTTTAACAAGGCACTAAATGATGTAAAAACCCCTGCTCTATCATCCTGTCCATAAGCCATTATCATACTTTTATCAAGACCTGAATCCCTTGCAATTCCTGAAGGTACTGCTTCAAGTTCTGCAAAAACTAAATCCTCTTCATTAATCTCATATTTTTCATTTAAAATATTTAAAATGTTATGTTTTACTTTTTCATCAACAGGGAAATCACTAGGTATGCTACCAAATACTATGTTCAAATCCTCTCCATTAATACCTGTTAATAGGTTCTTTTGCATCTGCTCCTCTGATAAATGTATTAGTAAATCGCTAATATAAAAAACAGGGTCTTTATTTTCTTCTCCAATGTTTATCTCTATTATTCCCCCATCTTTTTTTATTACAATACCATGAAGTGCTAAAGGTAATGTTGTCCATTGATATTTTTTTATTGAGCCATAATAATGGGTATCAAGTAATACATATCCTCTGTCCTCATATAAAGGCTTTGGCTTTATATCAAGCCTTGGACAATCAGTATGGGCTGCAATTAGATTAAAACCTTTAGTCATGATTTCATAACCAATTACAAAAAAAGCGGCTCCCTTGCCCCTATTTATTTTATAAACTTTATCTCCTTCTTTAAGTTTTCTACCCGTAGAAATTACTTCATCAAGGTCCATAAAGCCATGTCTCTTTGCAACTTCTATACAATAGTTTATAGTTTCCCTTTCCGTTTTAACCTTAGACATGAAATCTTTAAATTCATCTGTAAAATAATATAATTCCTTATCATTTATCCTTTGCTTCCAAAGGCACTTTCTAACCATTTTTAGATCATTATAATCTTTAAATCCCATCATTATCCCCCATATTTATAACCATTTTTTTCTTTTAAAATAAACAAAGAGGCAAATAGATACAAAAGCCATAAGAAATAAAGAATAAAAATAACCAAACTTCCAAGAGTATTCAGGTATTTTAAAATTCATACCATATATTCCTGTAATTAAAGTAAGTGGTGAAAAAAATATTGCTATAATAGTAAAAAGTTTCATAAGACTATTAGTCTTATTGGCAAGTTCAGCTTCAAAGGCTTCCCTTACAAGTACAATATACTGTATTAAACTCTCTAAAGAAAACATAAGTTTATCAATCTTTAAATTTATCTGGTTAAAATATTTGATACATACTTTTTCAATTATATTGTTTTCATTGCAAAGAAGGTTATCCCCTATATATCTTAAAGGTGCAACACATCTTCTTAATGTATGAACCTGATGCCTTAAATGCAAAAATGCCTGTAAAAAGGAGCCTTCAGGATTTTTCATCATCTGTATTTCAAGTGCATCTGCTGTATTTTCAAGTTTACTTATAATCTCATAGTCGTTTAATATTAATCTATCTAAAATATAATACAGAAATTTGGAAGGAGATCTGTCCTTTGAAAAGAATAAGCTATTTTTATAGTTTAATATTTCTTCCTTAAGTTCCTTTAGTATCTTTACATCATTTTTGGAAACCGTTATAATGTAATTTTTGCCAAGATATATGTTAAATTCATCAGGCTTTACTACTCCATTCTCATATTTTAATGAGTTTAAAACAAGAAATGTATAATTATCATAAAAATCCACCTTTGCAAACTGACTTATGCTTTCACATTCACATAAGGTATCATATTCAAATGAAAAAAGGCTTTGATTTATTTCCCTTAATTCCTTCGGATTTAAATCAATCCAGTAAAAGCATTTATCATCAAAATTAATATTTTTGTAATCGATCTCATTAATTTCCTCATCAATTGAATATACATTCATTAAATATCACCAATTTTAATTATTCCCTTTTCAGTTACCAAATAATCCATTTTTATATCATGTTCATCATGAAATACATCATCAATTAATTGAAAGCCATAACATACACCTATTTTTATTCCATCATAGTCCTTTAAATACCTATCATAATATCCAGCTCCATATCCTATCCTGAATCCTTTATAATCAAAAGCAACTCCTGGAACAAAAACAATATCTATATCGTTTTTATCTATAATCTTAGTATCATTAGGCTCTAATGTACCATAAGTACCAATAGAAAGCCCATTCATATCATTTATAGAACAGGCAATGATTTGCCCTATATCCTTTAAAGTCTTTGGCAAAGCTACCACTTTTAAATCCTCTAATGCCTTTATTATTATCTTTTTAGTTCTAACCTCACTTTTTATGCTGCTATAAAGCATTACAACTTTCGAATCTTTAAATATCTGCCAATCAAATATATTATCAGTTATTTTAGTACTAATCTCATCTAAAATTTTTTCATCATAGCTGTTCCTTAATAATATCATATTCTTTCTTATTTCTTTTTTCATATATGACTTCTCCATGCTTAGTGTTTGTGCTCATCGCAGCCACACTTTTTTTGTATATTATGTTTATATCCCTTTTCATCAACTATCTTTATATTCTCAAGTTGAGCTCTTAAATTCTCTTTAACTGCCTCTACATATAACCTTCTTAGCATTTGCTGTTCAATTTTTTCTTCTTCAGTCAATCCTTCATTAACCTGTTTTTTATAAAGCTCGTTTATTCTTTGAATTTGTTCCTTTGTTATCATAATATCATCCTCTCTTTAAAACATATTTATATATTAAAGGTATTAACGAAACTATTATAACCAAACATAATGATAAAATAAACTTTTTTGAATGTATATTAATAAGGTTACTTCCAAGATATGTATAAACGAATGCTCCTGGTAAGCTACCGATAAATGTTCCAAATATAAAGCTTGATAATTTAACATTAGAAAGTCCCGAAACATAGCTTATGGCATCAAAAGGGAATATAGGTATCATCCTTAATGTAGCAATATATAAGGCACCTTTTCCCTTTAATTTTTCTTCAATTGGCTTTATCTTATCTCCAAATAGTTTAATTAAATAATCACTTCCAAAACACCTGGATATTTCAAAAGCAAGTATACCACTTAAAGTTACTCCAACACAGGTTAATATAGAGCCCCAAAATGCACCAAATGTTATACCTGAAGCAATAGCAAAAACTCCTGCAGGAAGAAGAAATAATGAGCGTATTAGGCTCAAAATCAAATATAAGATTATAGCATATTTCCCATAAGATTTCATAAAGTCCCTGAAATATTCCGGGCTTTTTGTAATATATACTATATCTTTTCTAAAGTAAAGTATAACTATAATTAGAATGCATAATAATAATATAGTTATTGGCCTTTTTTTTAACATCTAATCATCCCCAAAGAATTTTATACTATATTATGCATTTTAACAATTACTTATTTAAAAAAATCACCTTAAGAGGTGTATAAATCCTTTTACCGTTTATTTGTTCACTTTTCATAATAACAATCTTGTCAAATAAAATTTCTTTATTAAATAGAGATATTGCCTTATCACATAGATTTTGAAAAGATACTTTAAGCTCTACATCTTGAGCTATTGTAACATGAGGTATGTATTTGTTTTCTGATTTAAATCCATATTTAGAAGTTATCTCGTCCACAATATAATATAAGTTTTGAATGCTCTCTAAAGGTTCTTTTGCTTTTATAAAAACTGTTCTTATAATTTTGTTAATTCCGAAGGCTCCTATTCCACTAAAATTCAACTTAAAACTTTTAAAGTCTTTGAGTTTTTTATTCAAATCCTCATATATCAATTCTATAGTTTTTAAATCTGTTTCTCCTAAAAATTTCAATGTTAGATGGAAATTATCTATATATTTAAACCTGCCTGAAAAACTGTTGTCCTTAATAAACTTTTGAATTTTCACTATCTCATCCTTTGTATCTTTATCAAATTCAAGTGTAATAAATGTTCTCATATTAATACCACCTTTCAAAATCCTTAAATTTTAAGTTATCAGAAAAAGTTATAATTTACAACTAAAAATTAACCCCAAAGCTATTCTTTATTGTTATTAATAACATTTATATTTATTTAAAAAATGAGCCTACATACTTCTTAAGCTCTATAGAAAATCAGTTAAGACGTATATAGACTCTAACCTACTTTATAATTTTATAAATCCTCTCTTATATTTATTAAACTGCTATTTAACTTATGAATTGCATCCACAAAACGTACAACACCCGTTTCATATCTCATAACAACAGAATGAGTTTTAACTATATCTTGCTTATAGGTAATTCCTTTTAATATGTCACAATCAGTTATTGCCGTTGCTGCAAAATATACATCATTTGTAGTTATAAGTTCTCCTATACCTAACACCTTGTTTACATCCTCTATTCCTGCTCTTTTACACATAGCTACTTGCTTTTCGTTTTCTGGTAATAGCTTTACCTGCATCTCTCCATCAAGGCACTTTAAAGCTGCTGCTGCAAGCACTCCCTCTGGTGCTCCTCCTATTCCAATTAACATATCAACACCAGTATCTTCAAAGGCTGTTGCAAGAGCAGCTGCCACGTCTCCTTCTTTAAATAGTTTTACTCTTACTCCTATTTCTCTTGCTTGTTTTATCAAATTTTCATGCCTTGGCCTGTCCTGTATCATCACAGTAATCTCAGCTATATCCTTATTTACTGCCTCTGCTACGTTATATATATTTTCTTTTAAGGATGCATTGATATCTATAACACCTTTCGCTTTTGGCCCTACTGCAATTTTTTGCATATAAATCTGAGGTGCTTTAAAAATACCTCCTTTTTTTGCAACAGCAACTACAGAAATAGCATTAGAACTTCCTTTTGCAACGAGTATTGAACCATCTAAAGGATCCATTGCTATGTCATACTCCTCTTGTCCATCTTCCCACATACCTACTTTTTCTCCGATATAAAGTATAGCATTTTTTTCAAGCTCACATTCTCCAATAACCACTCTTCCTTTAATGGGTAACAATTCAAAGGCATGTCTTACTCCATCAACTGCTGCTCTTTCTATAAGCTCAACGCTTCCTCTTCCAAGATATTTTGAGCAAGATAAAGCTGCTGCCTCTGTAACCCTTACGATACCCATTGCAATATCAAATCGTTCCATACAAAAACCTCCAAAAATTGATTCTTCAAAATATTATAACATATAATATTTTCTATTTAAATATTGTCATATACAAAATAAGCAAGTAGAGTAATCTACTTGCTTAATAATGTTACATTATCCTTGTAGGTATTATCATATCGATTAATCCGATAACCAATGCAGCCAATATTGCTCCCCATACACTTACAGCAACTCCTTTAACAACAAACTGGGTTAGATATATGATGAGTGCTGAAACCAAAAAGCCAACCAAACCTTTTCCAAAAGGCGAAGCATTAAAGTTAAATAAAGCTGCTATAAGGTAATCAAGAAGTGCTATAACTATTGCTGCTAAAATAGCTGTTCCCATTCCAGCAACAAAAAACCCAGGAACTAAAAAACTAGTTATTAGCAGAACAATAGCAGCAACAAAAAATCTTATAATAACTCCCAAAAAACTGTGATGCCTTTCGTTAGAAGTATCAGCCAATTAAAATTCACCTCCAAAGATAGTATTTACTATAAAAATAAAAATATGCCCAAAAAATAATAAAAAATCTATCCTGAATAGGATAGATTTACTGGTAGTCCTAAGGGGACTCGAACCCCTGTTACCGCCGTGAGAGGGCGGCGTCCTAACCGCTAGACCATAGGACCATATTAAATTGGTAGTCCTAAGGGGATTCGAACCCCTGTTACCGCCGTGAGAGGGCGGTGTCCTAACCACTAGACCATAGGACCACTGACAAATATTAGTTTATCATATTTTAATATAATGTCAATAGCAGAATATAAAAAAACTCCCAATATGCCGCTGCCTGTTAATTTCATACCCGCACTCTCTGCAGGTGGGTGCCCTACGAAGTACCTCTGCAGTTCTACCATTGCAGACATTGCATCATTACCTCGACGCGGACTCCCTTATTAAATCTGTCGGTTGAAATTACAGGTCTGACGAACATCTCAGGATTTATCGTAAGTTTATTATAACAAAATAAATTTATTATGTTAAGAGAAATATAAAACCAATTTTCTCAATAATTACCCAAGGGGGAGAGGGTAGCTTATTTATATATATCTATAAGCAATCCTTTTATCTCTTCAATTTTATCTGCAAGCTCAATTGTATCTTTTTGATTTTCTATAAGTTCCTTAGTTATTTCATCAAGCTTTTTATTTATTATTTCAATTCTAACCCTTATTCCATAATTAAAAGGTCCTGCCTCTTTTTTTAATATGTAAACATTTTTAACTACATAAGATAAATACTCCTGTATCTTTGATTTATATTCTTTTGCATCCTCTAAACTTCTTGTTGAAATAAGTTTTTTACCAAGCTTTTCTATATCATTAAGCAATTCTAAAAGCCTTTGCTCAGCTTGATCCTTATTTGCCATGTCAAGAGCAAGTGAAAATGATTCTGTTTTTATATTTCTACTTATTGTAGAGGTTTTATTTATATTCGTAGTATTCTTGGTCTTATTTACCTTCATAAGAATCCTCCAACCTTTTTAGCTTATTATTATATATCGTACAAAAACTTATTTTCTTAATAAAAAAGAGGCCCAGACCTTCCTTTATCTTGCAGTCTGTGCTACTTCATTATAATTTATATTATTATCATATTTTTTATAGTTATTTTCAAATTTTTCTAAAAGTAGCCTTGCAGTTTCATTATATTTTTGTTTATCTCTCCAAGTATTTATAGGATTTAATATTTCCGATGGTACATCTTTACATGTTTTTGGTATTAGTAGATTAAACACAGGATGAACCTCAAATTCTGCCTTTTCAAGTTCGCCACTTATAGCAGCCCTTACCATATTTCTTGTATATGATAATTTTATCCTTTCTCCCACTCCATAAGGACCTTTTATCCATCCAGTATTTATCAAATATACATTTACATTGTGTTTTTCTATTTTTTCTCCAAGCATTTTAGCATAGTATAAAGGATTTAAAAGCATGAAAGGCTCTCCATAGCAAGCTGAAAAGGTAGCCTGTGGATCTTTTATTCCTCTTTCTGTTCCAGCTATTTTGCTGGTATATCCTGATATAAAGTGGTACATTGCTTGATGCTTAGATAGTTTTGATATAGGTGGAAGCACTCCAAAGGCATCAGCTGTAAGAAAAAGTATTGTTTTAGGATGCCCCCCTATTCCTTCCTTAACACAATTTGGTATATAATCTATTGGATATGCTGCTCTTGTATTTTCGGTATATCTATTGTCGGTAAAAACTTCTCTTCCTTCACTATCAAGCACAACATTCTCTAAAATAGTACCAAATCTTATTGCATCCCAAATTTGGGGTTCATTCTCCTTGGAAAGGTTTATACACTTGGCATAGCACCCTCCCTCAAAGTTAAACACTCCATCTTCTGACCATCCATGTTCATCATCACCTATAAGCCTTCTTTCAGAATCTGCTGAAAGTGTAGTTTTACCAGTTCCTGATAGTCCAAAGAATAAAGCAACATCATTGTTTTTTCCAACATTTGCAGAACAGTGCATAGATAATATTCCATACTTTGGCATAAAATAGTTCATTATAGAAAATATTGATTTTTTAATTTCACCACAATACATTGTACCGCCAATAATAATTACTTTCCTTACAATATTAATAATAATAAATGCCTCAGAGTTTGTTTTATCTGCTATAATATCAGCTTTAAATCCCGGTGCACAAACAACAGTAAAATCTGGATCAAAATTTTCAAGCTCCCTTTGAGTAGGCCTTATAAAAAGTTGATGAGCAAACAAATTTTGAAATGCAAACTCATTTATAAACCTTACAGCCATTGAATATCTTTTATCTGCTCCAACAAATCCATCAAATACATAAACATCCTTATTTTGAAAGTATGCCATCAATTTTGCATATAATGTTTCAAATTTTGATTCATCAATTGGTATGTTAGAATTACCCCAATATATATCATCTCTTACTTGTGCTTGATCTACAATAAATCTATCTTTAGGTGAACGCCCTGTATATTTTCCAGTATTTACATTTAAAGCTCCTGATATTGTAAGATTCCCTTCTCCTTTTAATATTGATTGCTCAATTAATTTACATGCTGGAAGATTTCTATAAATATTTCTTATATTTATCAATCCAATTCTATTTAAATATTTTTCAATTTCCATATAAATCTCTTCCCTTCATATTTTTCTAATTATATTTTACATCATTGAAGGGATTATTTCAAATTTGAATATTTATGATGCTATTCTTTCATTTGTCTATATATTATTCTCTTTTTCCAATTCATCCATTGCAATGTTTGCAAGTTCATCACACCTATTATTCAACTCATCATCAGAATGTCCCTCAACTTTTATAAACCTTACTTTATGATAATTAGTAAGTTCTATTAGTTTCTCCCAAAGTTCTTTATTCTTTACTTTATTTTTCCCACTTGTCACCCAACCATTTCTTTGCCATTTTTCAATCCATCCGTTATTAAAAGCATTTACTACATAAGCAGAGTCACTGTATAAATCAACTTCGCAAGGTTCCTTTAACATTAAAAGAGCATCAATAACTGCTGTAAGCTCCATTATATTATTCGTAGTATTTTTAAAACCCTTTTTTACTTCTTTTAAATGATCCTTATATTTTAAGATTATTCCATATCCACCAATGGCATTATCTTTGCCGTTACCCCTACAACCGCCATCCGCATAGATTATAACCTTTTTCATAACACTATCTCCTTTTTATTGTGATTTAAATATAATTATACCAATTTTTCTATCAATATATATATATCTTCACTGTAATAACATTAAATAACATGGAAATATATATGTAAATAATTTTACAATAACAATAAAACAAATATAATATATATTATGTATACTAAATAAAGGAGGGGATTATATGAAGAATATTAAGAAAAAAGGTATACTAATTCCCTTTGTTCTTATTATATTAATTGCCGGCATTTTCTTTAATTACAAGCACTCTTTAAATAGCAAAAAAATTATTCAATACAAACAGTTCTTAGAAGAAATTGATAAAGGAAACGTAACTGATGTTTATATATCAAATAGCGAAAATATAAAGATAATATTAAAGAACAATAAGATATATTACACTCAAAACCCAAGAACTGATACTTTTAAAGAATCTCTCCTACTTAAAGGAATAAATGTACATGAAGGAGATTCTTCAGGACTTAGCCAAATTATACCTCTTTCACTTTTCTCTTTTCTTATGATATCCGCAACTTTATATTTTATCTCTTCAAGGGGAAAAAATGTTTCTGGAGCCTTTAAGCTTTCATCAATTGATGCAGAACCAGAAAAAACTACAAATATAACCTTTAATGATATAGCAGGAAATGAAGAAGCAAAGGAAAGTATAAAGGAACTTGTTGACTTCATTAAACACCCAGAAAAGTATTCAAAATATAATGCAAGAATGCCAAGAGGGGTTATACTATATGGGCCTCCAGGAACAGGAAAAACACTCATCGCAAAAGCTCTTGCAGGAGAAGCTAATGTTCCTTTCTTTGCAGTAAACGGTTCCGATTTTGTACAAATATATGTAGGAGTTGGTGCTGGAAGAATTAGAGATTTATTTAAAAAAGCACGAGATAAAGGTAAAGCTGTTATATTCATCGATGAAATTGATGCTATAGGTAAAAAAAGGGATGCAAGAGGTGATGGAGGTTCTGATGAAAGGGATCAAACTTTAAATGCACTTCTTGCAGAGATGTCTGGTTTTAAAGACAGCCAAGGAATTATTGTAATGGCTGCAACAAATAGACTTGATACTTTAGATGAAGCTCTATTACGTCCTGGAAGATTTGACAGGCACATAGAAGTAGGCCTTCCTGATGTTACGGCAAGATATAAAATACTAAAACTTCATAGTAAAAATAAACCTTTAGCTGAAGATGTAGATCTTTATTCAGTAGCCCAAATGACAGTTTATTTTTCAGGTGCTAAGCTTGAAAACCTCATGAATGAAGCTTCAATACTTGCTGCTAAAGAAAGTTCTGATTATATAACTATGGAACACATAGATAAGGCCTTTGGAATTGTAATTGCTGGTGCAGAGAAAAAAGACAGAAGCTTTTTAAAGGATGAAGATAAAAAGATAACTGCTTATCATGAAGCAGGACATGCACTTATATCAAAACTTGTTTGCCCTGAAAATATTGTAAAAAGAGTAACTATAATTCCAAGCACTAAGGGTGCTGGTGGATATACACTAAATATATCCCCTGATAGAATTTATCAAACAAAAGGCAGCCTTTTAAATAACATTAAAATAGCCCTTGGTGGAAGGGCTGCTGAAGAGATAATTTTTGGAAAAGAAAACATCACTACAGGTGCTTATAAAGATTTAGAAAATGCCACAAACACATTAATATTAATGGCAAAATACTACGGTATGTTTAACAATACAGGTCTCTTAAACTACGATTTACTCGAAAGGGAAGGTGTAAATAATTCCCAGGAAATACTAAAAATATGCCGCGAAACTATTTCAAATTTATACAATGAAGTAATCGATATTCTTAATAAGAACAAAGAAAAGCTTGATAAAATTGCTTTTGAACTTTTAGAAAAAGAAACTATTGATAGCTATGACATTGAAAGAATAGTTGCAGCATAAAATCAAAAGCTGTAGTTTACTTTTTAAGCCTGTGAACTTTTATGTCTTAACAAAAGTTCACAGGCTTTTTATGTAGTTGTCTTTATATTTATTTTAATAATTAAATCAAATTTTAAGTTTACTCAGAATAAAAAATATAAATTCATTAAAGTTTTTTTAATTTAGATATAAAAAAGCCTTCCATATCCTTAGAAGGCATTATTTTAATCATACCTTCTTTTTTTTCATCAACAAAATTATTTACTTTAAAATCAATATCAATCTTATCTAACTTTAACCCTAAATTTGTACAAGCATATTCTACTATTTTTTCGTTTTCCTCATAATTCAACGTACAAGTTGAATATACAAGAGTTCCTCCCTTTTTAAGTACCCTTGCACCACTTTCAATTAGCTTTTTTTGAAGGTTAGAAAGCCTATTCACTTCCCTTAAAGACCATCCTTTATATGTTAAAGGCTCATTATAGATAAATCTTCCCTCACCACTACAAGGAGTATCAAGAAGTACCTTATCAAATTCCTCTTCATATTCATCCTTAATCTTTTCCCCTCTTCCAATCCGTATTTCAACTATATTTACTCCTTGCATTGAAAGATTATACTTTAATCTTTCAGCCCTTATTTTATCAACCTCATTAGCAAGTATGAATCCTTCATTTCCCATCAAACAAGCCATCTTGGATTGCTTCTTTCCCATCAACAAGCATGCTGGGTTGTTTTACTTCCAGGGGCTGCTGCCATATCAAGAACTCTATCTCCATTTTTAGGATTTAATATAATAGGAGGGATCATGCTCGATAGGCTTTGAAGGTAAATGTATCCTTTTTTATATATATCAAGTTCACTAATCTGCTTTTCATTAGCATTTTTTATTATAAAAGCATCTTCATACCACATAACCCTTTCAAACTTAATATTTAGATTTCTAAAATCCTTCATAAGGCTTTGTCTATCATATTTTAAAGTATTTACCCTAAGGGTTGTATACCTTGTATTTGCCATACCTGATAAAATTCTATCAGCAGTTATTGGTGAAAACTGATTATAGAGTCTTTCTATAAAATCATTAGGCAGTCTTTTTTTAACCTCTCCTATTGAAGCCATTAACATTCTCCTTTCGATGGTTGTTCTTTATTATTATAAAAAACTAAAGGACAACTTTAAAGCTTTTATAAATATATTTTCTTGAATTTAAACAATTATAATACTAAAATATAATATAACATGATATTAAAACATAAAGGAGAAAAAGCAATGTCATATATTTTTGATTGGAAAGAGGATAGAAATTTAACACTTCTTGTTGATTTTTATGAAATTACAATGGCCAATGGATATTTAAGAAATGGTATTGGAAATAAAATAGCATATTTTGATATGTTCTTTAGAAAGGTTCCAGATAACGGTGGTTTTTGCATTATGGCTGGTTTACAGCAGCTTATTGAATACATGAGAAACATAAAATTTACATCAGACGACATAGATTATTTGAGAAGCAAAAACATCTTTGATGAAGAATTTTTAGATTATCTTAAAAATTTTAAATTTGAATGTGATGTTTGGGCAATTCCTGAAGGAACGCCTGTATTCCCCAATGAGCCGTTAATAATAGTAAGGGGACCCATTATGCAAGCCCAATTCCTTGAAACGATGATTCTTCTTACAATAAATCATCAAACTTTAATTGCAACAAAAGCAAACAGAATAGTACGGGCAGCTCAAGGAAAGCCTGTTCTTGAATTTGGTTCAAGGAGAGCTCAAGGCTATGATGGTGCAATATTCGGTGCAAGAGCTGCATATATAGGTGGATGTTGCTCAACTGCATGTACTATTGCAGAAAAACTCTTTGGAATACCTGCAGTTGGTACAATGGCTCATAGCTGGGTTCAAATGTTTGATAGTGAAATCGAAGCTTTTAGAGCTTGGGCAAGAGCTTATCCCGACAATTGCCTTCTATTAGTTGATACCTATAACGTATTAAAATCAGGAATACCTAATGCTATAAAAGTTTTTAAAGAAGAACTTCTCCCTAAAGGTATAAGACCAAAAGGTATAAGAATAGATAGTGGTGATATAAAATATTTAACCGAAAAAGCAAGAAAGATGCTTGATGATGCAGGTTTTAGTGACTGTAGTATAGTTATTTCCAATTCACTCGATGAATATATAATAAGAGATGTTCTATCCCAAGGTGCTAAAATTGATAGTTTTGGAGTAGGAGAAAGGCTTATTACTGCTAAATCTGAACCAGTGTTTGGTGGAGTATATAAGCTTGTTGCTGTAGAAGATAATGGTAAAATAATTCCCAAAATTAAAATTAGCGAAAATGCAGAAAAAATAACAAATCCTGGATTCAAGCAGATATATAGGCTTTTTGATAAAGCTACAAACAAGCAATAGCAGATATTATAACCTTTGCAAATGAGATTATTGACGAAGGAAAACCTCTTAAAATATTTGATCCTGTTTATACCTGGAAGAAAAAAGGACCATAGGTAGAAATAAACTTTATTAGTTTTTTTTCAATATTGTCATAGTCATTTCTTTTACGAATGTCAAGTCCAATTATTTCAAGTTCTAATTTTATATCTGAAATACTTTCATTATAAATTGCTTTAAAAATATTTTGTCCAAAGTCATTAGTAGAATATGTAAATACATTATTTTCATCTTGAGTAACATCTAAAAGTCCCATTCCTTTAAAACATATATCAACAAAATATTGACTAAAGGGCATAGATTCAGCCTTAGCAATTCTAAAAACATCCTTTGACATCTCTATCAATATTTCGTCTTGATTTACATTTAACAGTTCATTAATATCTACTATTAGCTCTTTTTTATCTTTAAAGATAGATGCAAAAGTTGAAACTACGTCCCTAAAATTTAAATCTATGTCAATATCATCAATCTTTAAAAAGTTCCAATTAACATAATAGAGTAAAAGATTCAAAATAGCTGCATACCTTTCTTCCGCTGGCAGCCTTGATAGGCATCTTCCCTTTTTAGTAGCTTCATAATGACTATTTTTCTGTTCTAAAAGCTTTAAATAACATAATATTGATTTTAAAACATCAACATTTTCATTTTTTTCACTTATTGGAACATCATTAAGTATTCTGTCTATTAAATCAATTGTTTCAAAATCATATACATTTACATCCTCAACAATTCTTACAACTGAAGAAGCAAACCTGTTTGTTGTTATTTCTTTTATAAATTCCTTTGAATCATCCTTTCTCCCTGTTAATCTGTCATATTTATCAAGATAATAATTTACATCTGAAAACATCTTTTTATAATAGGCTATTTTACCGCCCTTTATGAATTTATTGACTTTTAGAAATTCAGTTAGAACCATCATAGCATCTAGCATTTTAGATATTCCATCTCTTCCACCAAATTCACTGTCTATCATAGTAATCATGTCTGTAAACTCTTCAAAGCAAAATGAATCAATTGTTTCAAGGGATTCTTGAAAGAAAAACAAAACTTTATTTATTAAAAGTTTAACTACTTTTAAGTTGAAGTCTATAGTATCTTTGTCATAGCCTACATCCCTCATATATTTTTCAAAAGCCATTAGCTTTTCTTTGTCTGTCACTTATAACACCACCTATATAATATTCCTTTATCATTATTGACAAAAATGATAATTTTTAATCGTGGTGCACAAAAAAAACAGCCTATAAAAATTACTGGCTGTTAATAGCTTCATAATATATCAATAATATTAGAAATTGTAAATTCATCAACATCAATATAAGACTCTCTTTCAAGTATATCCAAAAGATAATGAGCATCAGAGGATTTTATAAAGTTATAAGTGGGTTTTATTAAATTTGCCTCCTTTAGTTTCATTAATCCTTCGGATTTATAATACTCTAATGTTTTTATAGGAAGATTTTCCGGTATAAATCCAAGATTTAATATAACACTATTGGAATTCCTATCTATATGTGCTGGAATAAAAGCCCCATTTAATTCTTTAGTTATGCAACAGGCTTCATCAAAGGACATATCAGCAGATATTAAAAGCATTCTTTCGTTTATTCCAATAATATTGTCATTACTATCGTATATTATCTGCCTTCCAAATATATCAGACTTATTTTTTATTGGTGGAAGAGAGCTATAAACCTTTTCTTGAAAAACAATAGCTGATTCAATATCTTTAAAAAGGCACAAAGCATGTACATCTTCTCTTGTTTGTATCTCCATTCCAGGGATAACAATTAACCCTAATTTTTGTCCTAATTCCATACAGGCTTTAGCATTTTCACAGCTATTATGATCAGTTATAGCAATAGCATCAAGGCCTTTTAATTTTGCCATATTTACAATATTATTAGGCGTCATGTCCTCATCTCCACATGGAGATAAAGCAGTATGAATGTGCAAATCTATATATATTCGCATATTAAACTCCCATACTATTAAGTTTTAAGCAGAGCTGATATGAATTAACACCTGCTTGAAGTATAGGTATTGCTTCCTGGTTTGATTTTTCAATAGTCACACCTTCAATTTCAATATTTTCAGGTACAATTATGCAGGATAACTCCAGCAAAGATGCAACAGCAACAATATTGGGATGTATTTGAACTGTAATCCATACATTGCCTTTTGATGCATGAGACATCACCCAGCTCAAAAGGTCACAACAATATACACCTCTTACTTCCCTATCTAAACCATCCTCTCCTGAAACAACTTTTAAATTCAATTTTTCTACTATATCCTTAACCTTCATAGTTTTTCACTCCTTTTTTAAGCATAATACATTCTTCAACCTTAGAGAAGCCTCTAACAACATCCTCAGCGAAGGCTTTACATGATGGTGATCCGCATTGTCCACAATCAATTCCAGGAAGCATATTTATTATTTCATTCATATATTTCATCTTTTTTACAGCACTTTCAAAATCATCAGCAAGCTTTAACCCCTTTGAGGTTTTTATATATCCGTCACTTAAAAACTCATTTTTATAGTGTTCACTTATTTTACTCATTCTATTTGTAAAATTAAGCTGACTACTAAACTTTTTTAAAACTCTCTTTGCATTAAAAGGATTATCCACAAGGAGTATACCTCCAAGGCACCCTTCTGTACAAGCATGAGCCTCTATAAATTCAACATCATCAAACTTTCCCTTTTCAATATCATCAAGTACCCTTATAACGTTTTTAACCCCATCAACATCTATATGCTCTTTAAAATGCATTGAGGTACTTTGACCTCCAACAGTTGCCCATCTGAGCCCAGAATAAGACATCGCTACAGTACCATTTGTTTCAATATTCTTATTATTTTTGCTAATATACCTTAATATCTTGGAATATACATCAGATATTGCTATTGCACCATTTATTTGTGATTTGGTATTCTTTTGAATATTTTTTACCTTAGTAATCCATCCAACACAAGGTGTTAAAAAAAATACTCCTACCTCTTCATCTTTAAAGCCCATCTTTCTATATTTTTCTCTTATCAATATTGCTGCCACTTCAATTGGAGTTAAAACTTTTATTACATGTTCCATAAGCTCAGGATAGCTTGCATTTATAAGTCTTACAACACTTGGACAAAATGGAGATATTGCTGGCTTTCTAACGTTTTCAATTTCCTTTCTTGTAATTTCGGTAACTATTTCACAAGCATAAGTAATATCATATACTTCATCAAAGCCAAGGCTTTTTATAGCCTCATTTACTATATTTGGATTTATATAATCTCCAAATTGTGTATATATCGTTACTGAAGGTATTACTTTTTACTTTAAATTCATCTATAGAATCTATAGTATCCTTTTGTGCAACATGAGCATTATAAGGACATACTCTTATGCATTCTCCACAGTCAATACATCTATCAGTATAAATAACGGCCTTAGAATTTTTAACTCTTACTGCTTCAACAGGACAACTCATCATACATTTAGTACAGCCTTTACAGTTTTCTTCTATCAATTTTACTGAATGGTATAAACCTTTCATTTAATCACCCTATTCAATATTTATTGTCATCTTTACAATCGTATATTCTCCTTTTACAGATTCGATAACAAACTCATCACTGCTTCTTTTCATATTAGGTAGACCCATTCCTCCACCAAATCCCATCTCACGGGCTTCTTCAGAAGCCGTAGAGTATCCTTCCTTCATTGCAAGGTCAATATCCTCAATTCCAGGTCCCTTATCCCTTGCAGTAATTTCAATTTTATTTTTATAAATAGCTACTTCAATTTCTCCTCCATAGCTGTGAATAACTATATTCATTTCTGCTTCATAGCATCCTACACAAGCTCTCCTTACAATGCTGCTATCTATCCCAAGCTGCATTAAAGCCTTTTTAAGGTTACTTGAAGCCTCTCCACCCCTAATATAATCTCCACTTATAATATCATAGTGGAGCTTTATAAACTCTTGTTGCATTTATTGATTTCAGCTCCTTTTAAACCATTTACATATAAAATACCACATGCATTGAACATTATATGTTTAGTTGTCATAACACAGATATCTTTCTCTTTTGCAAGTTTATAACACTTTCATCAGGACTTTTTCCCCTAACATATACTATACATTTTATATCCATCATTTCAGCAGTTCTTACAGCTTGTATATTAGTAAGACCAGTTAAAAGAATAGTATCTTTATTTACAAGAGATAAAACGTCACTCATAAGATCACATCCAAAAGCATAACCCACATCATAATCAAGCTTTTCATGTCCACAGAGTACTTCTGCATTTAGCAATTCTGCTATATCTTTTAATTTCATTATTAAACCCCCGATTTTAAATTTATTTTTATAATTATTATAATAATCTTTATATACAGTCAATTCAAGTTAATATTGTTCAAAATTTTATTATTTTAAATAGTAATTTTAGTATATATAAAATAAGATGCCTGCAATACAAATATCAACAGGCATCTTAATATCACTATTGTTAAAGTAAAAATATATTATTTTTTGTACATTCTTCTACCATCCAATCAGGCCATATTGCCGCCTGAACTTCTCCTATATGTGCTTTCCTTAAAAAGAACATGCATATCCTTGATTGACCAATTCCTCCACCAACTGTATAAGGTAGTTCCCCATTTAAAAGCATTTTGTGGAAAAGTAATTCCTTTCTATCTTCACATCCGCTTATCTTAAGCTGTTTTTCTAAAGCCTCCTCATCAACCCTTATTCCCATAGAAGATAACTCATAAGCAATTTCAAGAACAGGATTCCAGAATATTATATCTCCATTTAATGTCCAATCATCATAGTCAGGAGACCTTCCATCATGTTTTATTCCGGATTTTAACTCTCCTCCTATCTGCATTATAAATACAGCTCCTTTTTCTTTTGCAATAGCATTTTCCCTTTCCTTTGGAGTAAGTTTTGGATACATATCTTCAAGTTCTTGAGTTGTTATAAAGCTTATTTTTTCTGGGAGTACCTTTGATATCTGAGGATAAAGTTTTGTAACATAGTCTTCTGTAGCTTTAAATACACTATAAATATCTTGAACTATTTCCTTTAGTTTTTCTACATTCCTTTCCTCTTTTTTAATTACTTTTTCCCAATCCCATTGATCAACGTAAACTGAATGAAGGTTATCAAGATCTTCATCCCTTCTTATAGCATTCATATCAGTATAAAGCCCTTCTCCAACTTTAAACCCATACCTTTTAAGTGCTAAACGCTTCCATTTTGCAAGGGAATGAACTATCTGAACATCCCTTGATTCCAGAATATTATATCTCCATTTAATGTCCAATCATCATAGTCAGGAGACCTTCCATCATGTTTTATTCCGGATTTTAACTCTCCTCCTATCTGCATTATAAATACAGCTCCTTTTTCTTTTGCAATAGCATTTTCCCTTTCCTTTGGAGTAAGTTTTGGATACATATCTTCAAGTTCTTGAGTTGTTATAAAGCTTATTTTTCTGGGAGTACCTTTGATATCTGAGGATAAAGTTTTGTAACATAGTCTTCTGTAGCTTTAAATACACTATAAATATCTTGAACTATTTCCTTTAGTTTTTCTACATTCCTTTCCTCTTTTTTAATTACTTTTTCCCAATCCCATTGATCAACGTAAACTGAATGAAGGTTATCAAGATCTTCATCCCTTCTTATAGCATTCATATCAGTATAAAGCCCTTCTCCAACTTTAAACCCATACCTTTTAAGTGCTAAACGCTTCCATTTTGCAAGGGAATGAACTATCTGAACATCCCTTGAGCCTATAGCTTTAACATCAAAGGATACAGGTCTTTCATATCCATTAAGGTTGTCATTGATACCTGTTTCCGGTCTTACAAATAGCGGAGCTGATACTCTTGTAAGATTAAGCTTTTTAGCAAGTTCAATTTGAAAGAAATCCTTTATTTTCTTTATTGCTATTTCAGTTTCCTTTATATCAAGTAATGGTTTATATTCTTTTGGTATAATTAGGCTTTTTAGCATATCACTCATATATATTCCTCCTATAAATTTATATTTATTTGCAATATGTTCATTTTTATTCAAAGCATGGCCATGCAATAATAAAAAAATAAAACCTTTCATCCAAGGGACGAAAGGTTAATTTCCGCGGTGCCACCCAAATTAGCATAAAAGCTCACTCAATCAGTACGGAATATACAATATTCGATACTGTCCAATCTATAACGGTTTGGCTCCGTCTAAGTCTACTCTTAGGCATACATCCTAATTTTGGTTAGATACTCCGGGATGTTCTTCAGTACAGCCTTTGTGTTGATCTTCCACCATCATCAACTCGCTATAACTATCTCTGTACTTACTCTTCCCTTCACTGTATTTGCCTTTATTTATTAATAATTATACATAGCCTACTATTCCTTGTCAAGCAAAATTCTAAAAAAATAGTAAAAAAATTTAAACAAGATTTATATGATGTTCCTACCATATAATATCGCAACAATATATTAATAAGAATAATCTATTGTTTCCTTTTACACTACTCCTATTACAAATACTTTCTTTTTTCTCAAATAAACCATTCCTTATATTACCTGCACCAATTGATAAATTCCTCAAATATCCTTAACATAACCGGATGTTTTTTTATCATTATTTCCGGATGCCACTGAACAGCCATAATAGGCTTTGTTTTGTGCTCAATAGCTTCAACAACACCATCAGATGAAGTCGCAGATACAATAAAATTATCTGGTACTACTTTAGCAGCTTGATGATGAAAGCTGTTAACAAGAAGCCTATCCTTTTCAAATATTTTAAATAATCGTGTCCCTGGAACTATATCCACATAATGTCCTATATCATTTATACTTGCTCTTTGCATGTGATTTATATAAAATGTATTGTTATCACTTAAATCCTGATATAGTTTTCCTCCAAAGGCAACTGTAATAACCTGTTGACCCCTGCTTATACCAAGGATTGGCATATCCTTTTCAATTGCAGCTTTAACAATGAAAAGCTCACATAGATCTCTTGGAGTGTATGTAAACCCTACATACTTACTAGGTTCCTCTCCATAATAAATAGGATTTACATCAAACCCTCCCGACAACACTATCCCATCGAGTGAATCCATAATCTTTAAAATGTCCTCTTCTTTATTAATAATTGGAATAATAACAGGTACTCCACCTGCTTCAAGAACAGCATCTACAAATTCCTTAGATATAAAATATCTCTCCTGCCCTAATGACATTCCTTTTTCAGAAATCATATAATCCCCTGTTATTCCTATAAAAGGCTTACCCATAAAATCACCTCGATTTACTTCTAATTTATAATTAAAAATGATAAAATAATTTTATTAAGTATATTTCCGTATTCTCTTAAAATTAATTATAATGTTTTTAATTTTAACATACAATAATTTGGCTTTTAAAGCAAAAAATTTTAGGGAGTTGGTATTTTGAAAAAAGTATATCTTGATAATTCTGCTACATCCTTTCCCAAAGCACCTAATGTTTCCAAAAGCATTTGCAATTATATAGAAAGTATAGGTGGAAACGTTGGAAGAGGTACATACCAATCCTCCTATACCGCAGGACATGTTGTTTACGAAACAAGAGAACTTTTATGTCAGCTATTCAATTTTAATAAACCTTTAAACGTTGTATTTACAATGAATATAACAGTAAGCCTCAATATCCTTTTAAAAGGGTTTTTAAAACAAAATGACCATGTTATTGTTTCTTCTATGGAACATAACGCAATAATGAGACCATTAACCTCCCTATTAAAAGAAGGAATAACCTTTGATAAAGTTCAGTGTGATGTTCATGGAAGATTAAACCCTTTTGATATTGAAAAATACATTAAACCTAATACAAAACTTATTGTTATGACCCACGCTTCAAACGTATGTGGTACAATATTGCCAATTGAAGAGGTAGGTAAAATATGCAAAAGGCATGGAATACATTTTATACTTGATTCTGCTCAAAGTGCAGGAGTACTCCCAATAGACTTTAATAAATTAAATCTTAGTGCATTAGCATTTACAGGCCATAAAGGACTTTTAGGACCTCAAGGTGTAGGAGGCTTTATAATAAAAGATGATTTTGTTAATAAAGTTACCCCATTAATTGAAGGTGGAACTGGGAGTTTATCTGAATCAGAAGTTCAGCCTGATTACATGCCTGATAAATTTGAATCTGGAACTTTAAATATACCTAACATATTTGGACTTAATGCTTCATTAAAATTTATAAAATCAATAGGGATTGACGCAATACACGAAAAAGAAATGGAACTTACAAAGCACTTTATTGAGGGTATAAAAAATATTGATGGCATAAGACTTTGTGGTCTTGACAGTATTGAAGGAAGAACAGCAGCCATCTCCCTGGACTTTACTAATCATGACAATTCCGAAGTAGCATTTATGTTAGATAAGGAATTTGGTATTATGACAAGGGTTGGTCTTCATTGTGCACCATCAGCCCATAAAACATTAAAAACCTTCCCTAAGGGAACAGTCAGATTCTCTCCAGGGTATTTTACTTCCATGGAAGATATAAACTATACAATAGATTCCATATATAAAGTAATAAAGATGTTATAAGGCAGGCTAATACCTGCCTTATAACATTAATTTTCAAAGGTTCCCCTTATCTTTAATTCTTTATTCTGCATCATCACTTGACCTTTTGCAATTACTGTATCTATATCTAAAGTTTCCTTATCAACAAGTACTATATCTGCATCAAATCCCTTTTCAATTCTTCCTTTATTTTTTAATTTTAATAAAAATGCTGGATTAGATGTTATAACCCTTATTGCCTTTTCAAATGGAACATTATCTTCAATTATTGCATCCCTAACTTCATAATAAAGAGATGTAACTTTTCCTATTCCAAGTCCTATAAACTCTTTCTTATCATTAAACATAGGCAAACTTCCTTGCCCATCAGAGGTAAAGGTTATATGATTAATATCTACTCCTTCTTCAATACACAATTTTAAAGCCTTACTTGCTTTAACTTCTCCTTTTTCCCAAAAAACTGAGTCTGAACTGGTTGTAAAATCTATAAATCCCCCTGCTTTTGCAAATTTTATTCCTTCATTAAGTAGCTGTTCATTTCTATTTATATGGGTAGGCAAAAATTGAGTGTATGGTATTTCAGTTTTTATAACAATCTCATGTAAATAATTAAGCATCCTTCCTCCTTCACCGAGATGAAAATTTACAATCCCAGCCTTCCCAGATAGTATACCTGCAACTCTTGCATCTGCAACAAGTTGCATTATCATATCGATGGTTGGCTGTGATGATCTGTGATCTGAAATAGCAATCTCACCTGCTCCTATAACCTTATCAATTAGCATTATATCCTTCATAACACTTCCTGTTATAGTAGTTATAGGAACCCTATAAGAACCTGTATAGATATAAGCAGTTATGCCTTCCTCTTCAAGCCCCCTTGCCTTTGCCAAAAGCCCCTCCATACTCCTTGTTATCCCATCGGTTCCAAGGCATCCTACTACTGTTGTTATGCCTCCGATTATTAAATCTGAAAGCATAATCTCTGGTGTTCTTGTTTTATATCCTCCCTCCCCTCCTCCTCCTGATATGTGGACATGAGAATCTATAAAACCTGGGACTGCTATTTTATTTGTCCCGTCTATTATTTCTAATTCAACCTCAGCAATTTTATCTATATCAATAAATTTTGATACTGCACCTATCTTATCACAGATTATAAGTATATCTCCCTCTCCTAAATAATCTGGAGAAAAAATTTTTACTCCTTTTATAAGCTTTATCATCAATATCCCTTCCTTGTATATCTTATAATTCAATAATATTTTTCATATATTTTATTATTCCATATTTTCAAAGCCATTAACAGCAGCTATATTAATATTTTCAAATTGTCAACAAAGCCTTTTTGTTTTAGGACTTTGCAACAGCTTGATTAATATTTCTTCTTTATAATTATATCTTTAGTATTTTATTTTTACTTTTCTTTAAGTAATAGTTCAAACATTATTGATTTATTTTTATATTTAATGTATAATCTCATCTTTGACAGTTGCGAGAAGCAAAAAGCCTGTAGAACCATTGAATATCAAGGGCTCTCAGGCTTTTATACTTTTCAAAAAAGTGAACAATGTTTTTTATTTTTTCGTGTCTTTAAAAATTTTCTTCATTTGTTTCATATTAATTATTTGATAATCCGTTCTAAAGCCAAATTTGTCATGTAAATCATCTGTAAAATCAGTCCTTGTATATATTGGAATATAGCCCTCATTCTTAATCTCATAAAAATTCATTTCTCTAAGTCCTGATATAATATCGCTACACGTATATTTTTCTGAAAGCTTTTTTTCTAATAGCCTATATATCATCAGGGAAATGAAACAAGTTGTAAAATGCGCTTTTATTCTATCATCTCTTCTTAAATATACTGGTCTTGCCTTAAACTCTGATTTCATAATACGGAAGGACTCTTCTATTTCCCAACGCCTTCTATTAATTTTTATAATTGCGGCAGCATCATCACTTATATTTGTACATACTGCGTAAAAACCATCATACATTGCCTCTTGTGCTATTAAATCAGCATTAATGCTGTATAATTCTTTTTCAGCTACTTCACCGTCAGGTGTGTAGTGAGTCTTTGAAATAAAGCGTTTGTAATCATTAGCATTACATTTCTTCAATTTTGTAGGATTGGTATCAATAACCTCTTGAGCTCTCTCTATTTGGTTACCTCTTATAGTTCTTTGATAGTTTCTATATTTCAAGGAAAATGTTACAATAAGTTTTTGTTCAAGCCCGTCTTCTTTTATCCAGCGTTCCTTATAAAAAATTTTATTAATATCTGCTTCTTCGTTAATTTCGTTTAAATTATATACTTTGTCTGAATCGCTAAGATGCCATCCTTTGGGGTCTAACGCCCATTCTTTTAAATGTGATTTTAATTTTTTAATAGATTGTGTAGTAATAAAAGCTCGATTTTGTATATTATTAAATTTTCTATTAGCTGTAGATGCAAGCCCTGCATCTGTACAAATGATAAATTTTGAAAGCCCAAATTCGGATATAATTTTTTGCTCTAAAGGTTTTAAAGTTACTTGTTCATTAGTATTACCTTTGTTTATACAAAATGCAAGGGGGATGCCGTCTCCATCCATGAAAAGTCCCATTTGAACAATTGGATTGGGTCTATGTTCCTTCGATACTCCATACTGTTTTAATCCTTCTTCCTGTTCAATTTCAAAGAAATAGTTGGTGCAGTCATAATAGAGAACTCCTTTATTACGATTGCAAACTTTAAGACTGTTCTTATATAATTCTGACTGAATAAAATCTGTTTCTTCTGAAATTACTTCTAAAGCTCTATAAATATGCTGAAGCTCAAAATCAGGCTGCTCAATAAATTTTTTTGATAGTTCGTATGTAGCAAGCTTAGATGATGGATAAATAATTCTTGCATAAATTAATCTTGATAGTATTGAATTTAGATTAAAATTAAATTTATGTTTATCCGAAATATTTTTACAGATATTTTGCAGCCCAAGCTCGTTATATATTTTTTGTAAAAACAAGTAACTACCATTAAAAGTATGCTGTTCGTCTTTGTTAATTTGTTTAACAGGCGAGTATTTTACTAATATTTCTCTTTTCTCTTCTTTTTCTTTTCTATTTAACTCTTCAACGTACCTCTTCCCCCATTCTATAGGGTCTTGTCCGTTTAGTTTTTTTAAAAGTTCATCATAAGTGCCAAGCTTCTCAACTACTTTTGAAGTACGATTGCCTTTTTCATAAACAGATTTAACTACGTATAAGGATGCTGCATTTTTTGATTTAACAATTTGTAATCTCATTTTTTCACATCTCTTCATATATTTATATCTATATTATAACACATTGTTACACATTGTGCACTATAAAAATTTAAAATTTGACAAAAAAATAAGCCTATATCAAGGCTTTAAGGCACTTTTTTTGTCTTGCAACTGTCAAAGACCCGCCTTTTTGTTTTAGGACTTTGCAACAGCTTGATTAATATTTCTTCTTTATAATTATATCTTTAGTATTTTATTTTTACTTTTCTTTAAGTAATAGTTCAAACATTATTGATTTATTTTTATATTTAATGTATAATATTTAGCAAAATTATACTAAAGTCGATGATGGGGAGGAGTACCATTGTGACGGCTTTAAGCGAGCAGAGGAGGGTGTAAGCTCTGTAGCCTTAGCCTTGGGAAAAGAGCCCTTAAGACGCTGCCGGAAAGTGCACTGCATCAGTATGGTAAGCCCCTTAAAAGGGTTATAATATCAAGTGGGCAAATGCCAATTAGAGTGGTACCGCGGTTAAACCGTCTCTTTTTAGAGACGGTTTTTTATTTATTATTCTTTTGAATATTTAAACACCTAAAATATAAGGAGGTATACCATGAACTATAAAAGAATAATTGCAGAAAAAATAAACGAAAAAACTAACATTGGAATTGAAACTATAGAAAGACTTATTGAAATCCCTCCAAAGCCCGAAATGGGTGATTATGCTTTTCCCTGTTTTCAGCTTGCAAAAACAATGAAAAAAGCTCCAAATATTATTGCTCAAGAATTAAAAGTGAGCATAAACAATGACTATCTTGAAAAGATTGAAAGTGTAGGAGGATACTTAAACTTTTTTATTGACAAAAGTGCATATACAAAGCATGTATTTGATTTAATTTTATCCGAAAGAGATAAATACGGATCTTCTGATATTGGAAAGGGTAAAAACGTTGTTGTTGAGTACTCTTCCCCTAACATTGCAAAGCCGTTCCATGTAGGACATCTATATTCAACAGCAATTGGAAATGCACTTTATAAAATGATGAAATTTGAAGGATATAATACTATAGGAGTAAATCACCTTGGAGATTGGGGAACACAATTTGGTAAATTAATAGTTGCTTATAAAAGGTGGGTTGATGAAGAAGCCCTTGAAAAGGAACCTATAAAAGAGCTTCTTAGAATTTACGTTAAATTTCATGATGAGGCTGAAAAGGATCCATCCCTTGAAGATCTTGCAAGGATGCATTTTAAAAACCTCGAAGATGGCTGTAAAGAAGAAACTGAGCTATGGGAAAGGATGAAGGATCTAAGCCTTAAAGAGTTTAACAAAATATACGATATGTTGAATATAAAATTTGATTCCCTTGCAGGTGAAAGTTTTTATAGTGATAAGATGGATGCTGTTGTTGATGAAATTCAAAGTAAAGGACTTCTTACTGAAAGTAATGGTGCTCTTGTTGTAAATCTTGATGAATATAATATCCCTCCTTGTATAATAAAAAAATCCGATGGTGCAACTATATATGCAACAAGAGATTTAGCTGCAGCAATCTATAGAAAGAAAACCTACGACTTTTATAAAAATATATATGTCGTTGGTTCTCCTCAAGCTCTTCACTTTAAACAGATATTTACAACATTAAAGCTTATGGGACATGAGTGGGCTAATGACTGTGTTCATGTTGGCTTTGGTCTTGTTAAATTTGCAGATAAAAAACTATCAACAAGAAAAGGAGATGTAATATTCCTTGAGGATTTATTAAATGAAGCCGTATCCCGTACATTAGAGCTTATTACTCAAAAAAATGCAAACCTTGAAAACAAAGAAGAGATTGCTAAAAAGGTAGGTATAGGTGCTGTTGTGTTTGCTTATTTAAAGAATAATCGTGAAAGGGATATAATGTTCAGCTTTGATGATATGCTAAACTTTGATGGAGAAACAGGGCCTTATGTTCAGTACACTTACGCCCGTGGTAAAAGCATATTAAGAAAGGCAGAAGGCTTTGAAGCTGTTCCAGACTATAGCAAACTTAATTCAACTGATGAATTTGAGCTTATTAAACTTCTTTCAGGATTTAATGAAGCAATATTATCTGCTATAAGCAAATATGAGCCTTCAATACTTACAAGACATATAATCGATATAGCTAAAACCTTCAATAAAATATATAACCTCTATCCAATACTATCCTGTGAAGACGAGTCTTTAAAAGCTGCAAGATTAAAGCTTGTTGAAGCTACAACAATTGTAATTAAAAATGGTCTTTCTCTTCTTGGAATCGATGTAGTAGAAAAGATGTAAAAAGAGCCTTAGGGCTCTTTTTATTTCGTACTCTGTCCAAGATATGCTTTTTTTACATCTTCATTTTCTAAAAGTTCTCTTCCTTTTCCCTCCATAGTTATTCTTCCTGTTTCAAGTACATAAGCATAATCTGCAATATGAAGGGCTGCATTTGCATTTTGCTCAATTAAAAGTATAGTAACACCTTGTTTATTTATTTCCTTTATTATTTCAAATATTTCTTTTACTATTAAAGGTGCAAGTCCAAGGGATGGTTCATCCATCATCATAAGTTTAGGTCTTGACATTAAGGCCCTTCCTACAGCAAGCATCTGCTGTTCTCCTCCAGATAGTGTTCCTGCAAGCTGCCAGGTTCTCTCCTTTAACCTTGGAAACAAGCTGAATACCCACTCCATATCCTCTTTTATCTTATTCTGGTCTTTCCTCGTAAAAGCTCCTATCTTTAGGTTTTCCAATACAGTTAAATCTGGAAATACTCTCCTTCCCTCAGGTACAAGCACTATTCCTTCCTTGACCATATCCTTAGTTTGGAGAGTTAACAAATCCTTTCCTAAATAATTTACCTTCCCAGATTTGGCTTTTACAAGTCCCACTATAGATCTTAAAGTAGTACTTTTACCTGCTCCATTGGCTCCTATTAAAGTAACTATTTTACCCTGATCTACATTAAAGCTAATTCCTTTTAAAGCTTCAATTCCTCCATAGCATACAACAAGGTTTTCAACACTAAGCATCTTCACTCACCCCCAAGTAAGCCTCAATAACTTTAGGATTATTCTGTATCTCATTAGGGCTTCCTTCTGCAATAGTTAAGCCATAATCAAGCACATAAACCCTATTTGAAATTCCCATAACAACCTGCATGTGGTGTTCAATCATAAATATTGTTAAATCAAATTCATTTCTGATATCCTTTATAAATTCAGTTAAATCTTCAGTTTCTTTAGGGTTCATACCAGCTGCAGGTTCATCAAGAAGAAGTATTTTGGGCTTAGTTGCAAGTGCTCTTGCAATTTCAAGCCTTCTCTGTTTACCATAAGGAAGAGAAGATGCCTTTTCATCCTTTAAATCAGCAAGTCCTACTCTTTCAAGAAGCATTAAAGAGTATTCAATCATTTCTCTTTCTTCATTTTTATATTTTGACAATTTTACTATTGCTTCTATAAAATTAGATTTAATCCTAAGGTGATTTGCTATAAGAACATTGTCAAGAACACTTAAATCCTTAAAAAGCCTTATATTTTGAAAAGTTCTTGCAATACCAAATGAGGTTATCCTATCAGGCTTAAGTCCTGTTATATCCTTATCCTTTAAAAAAATCTTTCCTTCTGTTGGCTTATAAACTCCTGTAATCATATTGAATACAGTAGTTTTTCCTGCTCCATTAGGCCCAATTAGCGCAACGATTTCTCCATTATTAAGCTCCAAATTAAAATCCTTTACTGCAGTAACTCCTCCAAATTTCATAGTTATATTATTTGTTTTAAGCATATTCATTGCTGTATACCTCCTTTTGAAAGAGGTTTCTTTGAAAATCTCTTTAATACAACCTCCCATGTTAATTCTTTAGCACCCATAAGACCATTCCTAAAGAACAATATAACCACCATTAAAAGCAGTGAAAATATAACCATTCTAAGTCCAGGTATACCTTTTATTGTTACAAAACCTAAATTGATTCTCTCATCAAGAAATCTTAAGACTTCCATTGATATTGTTATTATGAAAGAAGATACAATTGTACCTGTTATACTTCCCATACCTCCAAGGACTATTATAAGTAGTATATTATAGGTCAAAAAGAACCTAAACATTAGAGGATCTATTGTTCCAATTAAATTTCCTAAAAGTCCTCCTCCAATCCCTGCAAAAAAAGCTCCCATTGTAAAGGCAAGTATTTTGTGCTTAAAAAGATTAATTCCCATATTTTCAGCAGCTATTTCATCTTCCCTTATTGCTTTTAACGCTCTTCCATAACTACTATTTATAAGGGAGACAATTATTATTAGGGTTAAAATTGCAATACCAAAACTCCAGTAGAGATTAGTTTTATTTGGAATATCCTTTAATCCTAATGCTCCATTTGTAAGCCTTTGGGTATTTGTAAATATAACCCTTATAATTTCTGAAAAGCCAAGGGTTGCAATTGCAAGATAGTCCCCTTTAAGCCTCAAAACCGGTGCTCCTATTAAAAAAGCAACTATTGCTGCCAAAGCCCCTCCCAAAAGTAGTGATGGTAAGAAAGGCCAAACTATTTTATCAAGTGGAGATATTAAGGGAACCATGAAAAAGTTCTTTTCTTTTACAGCAATTGGCATAGTTAAAAGAGCCGTAGTATATGCACCAATTGCCATAAATCCAGCATGTCCTAATGAAAAAAGCCCTGTAAATCCATTTATAAGGTTTAAGCTAAGTCCTAAAATTGTATATATAGCACAGAGATTTAGTATTCTTAACTTATATTCATCAAGGTTTTCTTGTGCAATTATAATAATTACAGTTAAAATCAAAAGCAATAGAATATTTAATTTCATGTTATTAGACAATTTAAATTTCTTATTCATAGTTACACCTTCTCCGCTATTTTTTCTCCCATAATACCAGTTGGCTTAAAAAGAAGAATTAATATCAAAAGAATAAAAGCAAAGGCATCTCTGTACCCTGTTAGGCTTTGTAAAAAAGCAACAAGAAGTATTTCACCAATTCCAAGTAAAAAACCACCTATAACAGCTCCTTTTATGTTTCCAATTCCACCAATTACAGCTGCTATAAAGCATTTAAGCCCAGGCATTACTCCCATTAGAGGCTGAATCTGCGGGAATTTCAAAGACCACATAAGACCTCCAATAGCAGCAAGCATAGAACCTATACCAAAGGTAAAGGATATAGTATTGTTAACATCAACTCCCATAAGCTGCGCCGTCTCCTGATCCTTTGATACAGCTCTCATTGCCATACCACTCTTTGTGTTGTTGACAAGATAAGAAAGCAAAACCAAAAGTATTATAGTTACAACCGGTATTATAAAGGTAAGCCTTTGAATTGATATATTTCCAATTCTAACCATATCCGCAAACACATTAGGAGTAGGAAAAGGTTTTGGCTTTCCATTAAATAAAACTATACAGAGATTTTCAAGCAAATAAGAAACACCTATTGCAGAAATTAATATTGAAATCTTAGGAGATGTTCTTAATGGTTTATAGGCTATCCTTTCAACTCCAATTCCAAGAATACCAGTTAAGATAATTGCAATAATAAAGGAAATATACCATGGCATTTCAAAAGTCATAATCCCAAAAAATGCAAAATAAGTTGCCATCATAAATATATCCCCATGGGCAAAGTTTATTAACCTTAAAATTCCATAAACCATAGTATAACCTATCGCTATGAGTGCATATAAACTTCCAAGGGATATTCCATTTGCAAGATGCTGTAAAAACATTTCAAAGGTCATATACTCACCACCCAATGTTATTATTATTTAAAAATACGCTCCCTCCCTTAAGAGGAAGCGTATTTGAATAATCATTTATTTGGTTCTATAGTATCAAGATATGTGAACTTACCATCTTTTACAGTTTTAATAACTGCATTCTTTACTGCATCTCCGTTTTCATCAAGAGTAATCTTTCCTGCTGCGCCTTCAAAATCCTTTGTCTTTGCAATTTCATCCCTAACCTTTACTGGATCAGTAGTACCTGCTCTTTTAATTGCATCAAGAGCGAGAATATAAGCATCATATCCAAGAGCAGCAACTGCTGCTGGTTCATGATTATATTTCTTTCTAAAAGCTTCAAGGAACTTCTCTGATTCTTTAGTTATTGGCTTTTCAGAAGTAAAGAATGTTGAAAAAGTTGCTCCCTCTACAGCTTCCTTTCCTATTGTTACAAACTCTGGTGTTTCCCAAGTATCTCCTCCTATAAAAGGAGTTTTTATTCCAAGCTGTCTTGCCTGTTTAATTATTAAAGCAGATTCAGTAAAGTTGCCTGGTGCAAAAATAACATCTGGATTTGCAGCTTTAATATTTGTAAGCTGGGCTGAAAAATCCTGATCTCCTGTATTATAATTTGAAACCGCTACTATACAGTTTGGATCTCCAGTTAATTCTTTAAAAGCATCAGTAAAATATTTTGCAAGTCCAATAGCATAATCATTTGAAACTTCCTGAATTATAGCAGCCTTCTTAGCACCAAGTTTTGAATATGCATAATTAGCCATAACTGTGCCTTGGAAAGGATCTATAAAACATACTCTAAAATAATAATCATTACCCTTAGTTACAAGAGGATTTGTACATGATGTACCTATAGCAGGAATCTGTGCTTTTCTAACTGTATCACCAGCTGCCATTGAAAGAGAGCTTCCCCAGCTTCCAAGTATTACTGTAACTTTTTCCTGCTGGGTTAATCTTGCTGCTGCATTTGCAGCTTCAACCTTGTCCGATTTATTATCAACAAGTACAAGCTCTACTTTTTTCCCAAGAACTTCTGGATATAGCTCATTAGCAAGTTTTATTCCTTCAATTTCAAGAGCACCGCCAGCAGCATTAGCACCTGTCATTGGTTCAAATACACCTATTTTAATAACATCTGAATTAGTACCTCCTGTATTGTTTGAAGAATTTTGCTGCTCCTTTTTACCACACCCTGCAAAAAGTAGAGTAAAAGTTAAAATAGTAATCAAGACGATAGAAAGTTTTTTCTTCAAATTGCATTCCCCCTTAAATTGTTTTTCTAGTACGGACATATATTCAAAAATGTACTCCGTACTTATAATCCACGTATGTATTTTTAAAAATTATACTATGCATTAAAACTATTATCAATACCTATTTTTATATAAAAAATTTTTGTAATTTTCTATATTTTGCATTTTGAACGTCTATATTTTTTATTTATTTTATGTTTTTATATCATTATGCTATTATATTGAATTATTTTTTGCTATAATATTTCATGCGTTGCAAACATATTAAAAACTTAATACATTAATTTATATCTATAATTTATGCATTAACTTTTTATATTTTTTCATTCAATTTATATCTTTGTGTGTGATTTGCGTACATAATATTTTATAAAAATGTATAACAACCATTTGGTATTTAAAAACAATATTTTATTTGATAAAATTAAACTTGGAAAGGAGCGTGGGGGAAATGCTAGTTAAAGATTGGAAGGAATTTTTAATCCCTTACGAACAGGCAGTTGAGGAACTTAAGGTTAAATTTAAAAGTATCAGAAAGCAGTACAGAAGTAAAAACGAATATTCTCCAATAGAATTCGTTACAGGAAGAGTAAAGGAGATATCGAGTATACTTGAAAAGGCTAAGAAACTGGATATACCCTTGAACAAAATATCTGATGAAATGGAAGATATAGCTGGCATAAGAATTATGTGCCAATTTGTTGAAGACATTTATAAGGTAGTACAAATAATACACCAAAGAGATGGAAGAGACCTTAAAATAGTCTATGAAAAAGACTATGTTAAAAATAAAAAAGAAAGTGGTTACAGAAGCTATCATATAATAATAAAATATCCCATTCAGACAACAGAGGGAGAATTGGAAATTCTTGCAGAAATACAAATACGTACCCTTGCTATGAATTTTTGGGCAACAGCAGAGCATTCTTTAAACTATAAGTATAAGCAGAGCATTCCAGATGAAATTAAAGAAAGGCTTAAAAAGTCTGCAGAGCTTGCCTTTTTATTAGATCAGGAAATGTCTTCAATAAAAGAAGAAATTATAGAAGCCCAGAAAATGTTTGAAACAAAATCAAGCATAATATCAGATATACTTGATAATATAATAACTCTATACTCACTTGGTAAAGTTTCAGAATCAAAAGATCTTCAGGATAAATTTAATAAACTTTTAGAATATGGTGATATGGCTGAGCTCAAAGCTCTTTTAGATGAATCTAACGATAAAGTACAGTTTTGTAGAATCAACTTATTTCAGCTTGAATAGATTTTAAATAAACCTTTGACAAATAGGTTTTACTATCATAAACTATTACTGAGTAATTATTATTAATTAGGATGGTTGCTATGGAGAATTTAATGCAAATTTTCAAAGATAAAAATTTAAAATTAACCCCGCAAAGATATGCAATATACAAATACTTACTATCAGTCAAGACTCATCCATCTGCCGAAATGATATATAATGCATTAAAAAAAAGCTACCCTACAATGAGCCTTGCAACTGTATATAAGACTTTAAAAACTCTTAATGAAATAGGTCTTGTTCAAGAGATTAACGTTGGGGAAGATAACTTTAGATACGATGCAAATGTCAATAATCACCCTCACATAGTTTGTTTAAACTGTGGCAAAGTAGACGATATAGAAAAAGCTAATTTTGATATGGTTAAAGAAGAAGCATCAAAGTATACTAATTATGATATTAATAGTTATAAAATATATTTTTACGGCATTTGCCCAAAATGCAAAAAAGGAAGGTAATTCCTTCCTTTTTATTTTTTAAATGCTGATTTTAATGCCCTGCTCCATGCTTCATTAGGTTGAACTCTTCCTTCAATTATATCCTGAAGTATTGTAACAGTTGATTGTGCAATTTTAGGTTCCATATTATCAAGTATCATTATAGAATTATCGTCAGTTTCATCAAGATGGGATAGTATACGCCTTTTAATAGCATCTTCACTTGAATTCGCCGATTTTACAGAAGAAATATAGCCTTTATCTGTAAAAAACTTTTGTGCATCTTCACTAAACAAAAACTCTAAAAATTTTTTAGCCTCCTCTTGATTTTTGCCCTTTGAAGGAATCACTAAAACCTGTCCTGCAGTAGCACTATATTTTGTAACATACTGTTGCGTCATTATAACAGGTTTTTCAAAAACCTGATATGTAAACCCAGCTGGTTTTGTTTGTTCTAATGCATCTATTGCCCAAGAACCCATAGGTAAGATAGCAGCTTTACCCGTTACAAACTCCTCAAGGCTTTTCTTATAGTTTATATCTATGCTTTCTTTAGGAATGCAACTACCGGATAACTTTCCAAATATACCAAATGCATCCTTCATATTAGTTATTTTTTCATAGGATTTTATATCAGATCCATAATTTGATGTTAACTCTTTCGTGCCTGTTGTCTGTGCTAATATAGCTCCAAACAATGAAGCAACTGTCCAACCATCCATTGCACCTATCCCAATTGGGGTTATCTTCTTAGCTTTTAACTTATTTGACACATCAATAAGTTGCTTTAAATCCTCAGGTTCTTTAAGATTATATTTGTTAAACATAGTTGAATTATAAAACCATTCAAATGTCATTGGCATATCCCCTATGCCATAGTTTTTGTCATTGTATTCCCCATAAGCAAGGCATATCTTATACAGTTTCCTGTTAAGTTGCTTTTCATCTATAAAATCAGTAATATCCAAAAGTTGTCCTGATTTTGCAAACTCTATAACCAGATTTCTTTTGATACCTATAATATCTATATCTTCTTTTTGAGCTATAGCTTCTTTAATCATATTTTCATCGTTAAAGCTATATAATATTTCTACTTTTATATTGTTTATTTTTTCAAATTCCTTCGCTATCTGTTTATATGCATCTCCTTGATTTTTCTCATCGTACATTATAGCTATCTTTAAAGACTTGTTTGAACTTTTGTCTTCATTTTTATTTTTTCCACCCAAAGAGCAACTTTGAAGTATAAGAGTTAAAAACATCATTCCTGATATTACTATACAAATAAACTTTTTCATAGTATTCCTCCATATTACATTAGATTAGCTTATTATCTATTATAACTAAAGTATCATTAATAGCAAAGGTTAAACAATTCCTTTAATTTTATTTTTCCACAAATATTTTTTTATAATCAATCATATAATTTAATGGAGGTGGAATAATGAAATTAAGAGTATATATATTCAAAAAGAAACAACTAATTACAGCTGCTATTATACTTTCAATACTCATTATAGGCGCTATACTGCTGATAAGCTATAAAACAAGGCAAACTTTAAATACAATAGATACTACTAAAAGTACAATATATGCTGATATAAATAATGATGGAAAGAACGATTCGATAATTATAAATACAGATAAGAAAACAGGAAAATATATAGTTGATGTAATATCAAGTGACGGAAATGGTTATAGCCTTGAACCTGATGCAACTATTAAATCCCTTGGATATTATTCAAGTTGGTGGCCTTTAAAGATAACAATTTTAGATATAAATAATGATAAAGATTCAGAGATAATACTTCAATCCTCTGATGAAAAAGGTCCTATTATCCATATATTTAAGTGTATAAACGGAAAAGCAGAAAGGCTTGCATCAGGAAGATATTCTATCTTTGGTACTATAAAATCTCCTGAAGATAATGCAAATATTATAGTCTTGGGTAATGTAAAAAATTCCAGTGTCGACTTCAAATTTCTTACAACTAAATTTGGAAAACTTTCTCCTCAAATAGTTCCAACAGCCTTTACATTAGGTAAGAATACCTTATACTCATTAATTAATTTTATTCAAAAGGAAGATATTGAAACAAGCAATGTAAATATAGAAAATAAGCTTGTATCTAAAATATCAAAGGGTTCCTTTTTAGATGCAAAGCTAACAGAAGCCAAGTATACGAAATATAATATACCTTCCGAATGTATATATTTAATTCGAACAACTAATTCTGTTAGTAATGAAAAAGAAAGCATCACTTATAAAGCAAGGTTCTCTCTTACAAAGTATGATAATAAAAATCCTGAATATAGGATAACTCAACTTGATATAGTTAAATGATAATATAAACTGCAGATACAAGATATGTATTTGCAGTTTTTTAAAACAAAATTGGGCCGGTTAGCCGGCCCTTAAGGGGGATGGGGGGTTCTGTTATTGGAAACTTTCGTTTCCATCTCAAGGTGGGTTCCTTGAGCTTCCATTATTAATATTTCCATTGATATTTTTTCTATACAGTTTTAATGAAAAAAATTTAATAAAAAATTTCGACATTTTTCATCACATCATAAATATTTACTATTATATTTTAAATTCATTTCTTTTTTTATCTAATATTCCCTTCAATATAATCTTCTCAAGATATTGTATAATACTATTTCTATTTTGTGCTTATCTTATTTTTTATCTTCCAATATGTCATGTAGAAAAGAATTTAAAAAAAATATATAATATCCATATAAATTATTTTGAAGGTGATAGCTATGCAAAGGCAAACTGATAAAACATTGGAATATGCAAAAAAAATTACAAAAGAACTTTCAAACAAAAAATGGATTGAAAAAAACTCAATAAACGAAAAAATAGCAAAAGGAATAGTTCAAAATTCTTCATTTAAAAAGAATATAGCAAACATAATAGAAAAAAATGATTTTAGCTGCCGTGCTGCTTTTAATATCTGTAAAGATATATTCAATAGTATACATGATGATTATTCAGAAGAGAAATGGCTTAAAATAATATATCAGTATTCTCTTTCAAAAGCCTTTCCTAACGTTGTGGATTTGAAAATAAACAATGAAATAAAGCAAGCCTGTGAAATTTATTTAAAGATATTAAGAAATATTTCTGAATTTCAAAAATGTTCTAAAGATAATACCTGGCAGAGCAAGTATCCACTTTATTTTCTCACTAAAGAAGAAATAAACTCCCTCGAAAATCCTTTAGAATACAATAAATTTATTAAAGCCTTTAATAATGATTGTATATATGAAACTATGAAGCTAAGTCAAGAAGTTTTAGGATACAATACCCTTGACCATATATGTGGGGTTCATCATATAGCTTTAAACCTTGCAAGACAGCTAAAAAAACTTAATTTGCCTGTAGATTTGGGGAGAGTTTCAGGAGGTGCGGCAGGTCACGACATAGGCAAATACGGATGCAGGGAATGGGAATCAAAAAGAGTTCCTTACCTTCACTACTATTATACGGATATTTGGTTTAAAAAGCACGATATACAATATATAGGTCACATAGCACATAACCATTCAACATGGGATCTTGAACTTGAAAATCTACCTATAGAATCTTTGCTTTTAATATATTCAGACTTTCGTGTTAAAAACAATGCAGAAAATGTTTTAAAACCAAAAATGCATATTTTTTCTTTACAGGAATCATTCGAAATAATAATGAACAAACTTGACAACCTTGATGATGCTAAAATGAAAAGATATCAAAAAGTATATTCAAAGCTAAAAGACTTTGAAGATTATATGTTGAGCCTTGGAGTTGATGTGAATAATTTTATAAATATTAACTTAAGCATTCCTTACGAAAATACAAACTTCTCCTTAATGCATGGTAAAGAAATAATAGATAGCTATAAAAATTTATCAATAAAACACAATATAAACTTAATGCATCTTTTAAGAGATGAATACTCTCTAAATAAAATACTTGAACTTGCAAGGAGTCAGGAAAATTGGAAAAATTTAAGAAAATATATAAATGCCTTTGAAGAATATTCAACCTATCTTACCCAAAAGCAAAAACTGATTACATTAAAATTCCTATATGATGAGCTGATTCACCCTGAGGATGATATAAGAAAGCAATGTGCAGCTTTGATTGGAAAGCTTATTGGAACATTTGATGAAGAATATAGAAAGGAAATACCTGAAGATGCAACATTAAATTCTCAAAGCATCCGAGGATATGAACTCTTTAACAAATATCTTGAGATGTTAGTAAACCCAAGCCATAAAATTATCCCCCTTCACAGGGAATGGATTGGCTATAGCATAATAACTGTTGTAATGTCCCTTTTTTCAAACTGTAAATTTAATCAAACAGAAGGCTATAGGAATGTACTCCTTAGCTTTTATAAAAAATATATAAATAAGGATGATAGAATACAGCTATATCTTTTAGAAGCTGCAAGGCATATTCCTATATCCGATGGGAGTGAAAACATACATATACTCTTTGAATATATCTCCCATTTGATAAAAAGCCAAAACTTATCTTTAAGGCTCTCTGCACTTGAAGCCTCCTACTGTATAATACCCTACTTATACGGTGAGAATAAACAAAAGTTTACAGAACTTGTTTCTCAAAGCATAAATGAAATTATGGATTCAATATCTACTCCTTCAGAAAAATACTTATTATATAAACTTTCTAAGATTATTAATCTTAAAATAAATTTTAAAAATCCAGTAGCACAATTACAGGAAGATACATCTCAATCCTCTGACATATTCTTAAGCAACTTAAAGACTGCAACCAATTGGATTGTAAAAAGAGTTCAAATTGAAATGCAGCTTAAATATGCCCTTAGCAACTATAAAACAGTAGGGCTTTATACTGCCCTTCACTTTTGTAATATATTAAAAGTTAGTGCTTACGAATACGTTAGAAATAGAGCTGGGGAATCCTTAATAAAAGTAATACCCTACCTTTCACCTGAACAGAGAAATGACGTTGCAATAGAACTTTTAAGAGCCCTTGAACTTGAAGGATATCAGTTTACAGAATATATACCAAAGTATCTTGGCATAGTAATTCTCTATCTTGAGCCAATTGAACTTGATGAGTTGATTGATGACCTTCAAGAAAAAATAAAACAATCAAGCCCAGAGTTATGTTCATTACTTTTAAAAACAATAGGTATAGCAATTGCCAACTACTCAAAATACAAGAGCTTTTCATCAGAGAGTGAAGATAAATATAACAAAAGGCTTATAAAACTTTTAGGGATACTTTTAAACGGTCTTGTTAACTATAATGTAGAAGTAAAACAGTATGCATTTAGTGTAATAGGCAAGGATATATTTGGAAGTTCTTCATTAAGCTCTGATGAAAAAGTTAATATTTTTAAACTTATTGCAAAGAAAGTTCTTACTTTGATTAAAGATGATATGAAGGATGATCTTCAGCTTTTAACTAACGCTGCAACTTTGAACCACATATATAGATTTATATCCGATTATACTTTCTTAAAGGGACAAATTGAGCTTCCCTATCCTGAGAAAGTTGCCTTCTTCCCTGGCACCTTTGACCCATTTTCATTGAGCCATAAAGAAATATCAAAATCAATAAGGGACTTAGGCTTTGAAGTATATCTTCAAATAGATGAGTTTTCTTGGTCAAAGCAAACACTACCAAACCTTATAAGGCGAAGCATCACTAATATGTCTGTAGCCGATGAATTAAACATCTTCCTCTATCCTGAGGATATGCCAGTTAATATTGCAAACCCGGAAGATATCGAAAAGCTCAAAAAAAGTTTCCCTTTTTCAAAGGTATACCTTGTAGCTGGAAGTGATGTACTTCTAAATGCTTCAAGCTATAAAATGCCTGATGTTAAAAACTCAATATTCGAGCTATCTCATATAGTCTTTGATAGAAAAAACCAGCATGTTTCTTCAGAAAGTGATATTAAATTTTTAAGTACCATAAATAAAATAAAAGGCGAGGTCATAAGGCTTTCTTTACCTGCTAAATATGAAGACATAAGTTCATCTCAAATAAGAAGCAATATAGACGAAAACCGTGATGTTTCAAGCCTTTTAGATCCTTTAGTACAAAATTTCATATACGAAAATGGATTTTATAAAAGAGAGCCACAATATAAATCTATTGTAAAGACAATATCAATAGAATTTGAAATAATAGAGAACTTAAATGATGATATTTTAAAAATCCTCTGCAAGTTTTTCGATTCAAATATACAATTGGCTTTAAAAAAGCTTTCAGAACTTAAAAATAAGGAATCTGCAAGGCTTATTATTGCAAAGGAAGCTAAAAATAACAAAATATTAGGTTTTTCAGCTTTCCATTGGGTAAGGTTCAGCTCCCTTTTTCATGAGCTTAAAAACTCTTACGCTACAGAATATATAAGAAATAACGCTGCAGGAAGAATAATATTCATAGATGGTATTTTTGTATTTCAAAATCAAAACCATGAAAGCCTTGAGCAGATAATACTAACTGAAACGTTATCATACTGCCTTGCAAAGGACTATGATTATGCTGTCTATAAAAACATATTAGATTTTTATAATTCGAAAACTATATACGATATATTAGAAAGTCAAGGGTTTTTAAAGATTTTAAATGATGATATTTTAGCACCAATATACGTTGTAAATATGAGCAACCCTTGTACTTTAAACCTTGATGCTGAAACTATGCTAAAAGAACCTTTTAAAAGCAATTCATTAGTAAAACAAACAATAATAAAGGCAAGAAAAAAACTGCAAAAAGCATTATCTTCCCTTTATCCTGGGAATCTTGTATTGTCTTTCGATATAAATATGCTCCATGAAAATATTGTAAAAAGAATATGTACAGAAAATAATGTACCAACACAGGTTATAGAGCCTCAAAGTTTAGGCCCTGCAATGTGCGTACCTTTTGGAAATATATTGAGCAGAAACATAGTCCCAAATACCGTTACAAAGGCTCTTCATACAGAAAAGTTCTTTGCTCCTGATATGAAAAGTTTTACAATAGGGGCATATCCTTATTACCTTCAGCTTGAAGATCAAGTAAAAGTGCTACGCTCATTTAACAGGCCCGTAATACTTGTTGACGATCTTTTAAATAAAGGCTATAGAATGAAAGTGCTTGATCCTATTTTAAACAAGGAAAAAATAAAGGTTCAAAAGATAATAGTAGGAATACTCTCTGGAAGAGGAAAAGAACTTATGGACATACAAAACAGAGAAGTTGATAGTGCATATTTTCTCCCCAAACTTAGACATTGGTTCAATGAAAGTGCACTCTATCCTTTTATAGGAGGAGACACTCTTTGGAGAGGAGTATATCCAATAAGGAACCTTGTACCTTCTATTAACCTTATACTTCCCTACACCTCTCCATCCTTTATAAGGGAAGCAAGCAAAAATTCAATATATAATCTTTCATCAGTATGTATTGAAAACGCACTTGATATTCTAAAAGCAATAGAAAAAGAATATCAATCAGTAAATGAAAGAACACTGACATTATTATCCCTTGGAGAAGTATTTGTGTCTCCAAGATGTCCTGATCACGGAATCAATATGCAATATAACTTAAGCCTTAGCCCTTCAAACTACCTTTTAAACGACTTTGAACTTTTAAAAAGAATAGAAAATATAATTAATAGACAATAGAGGTGAAATATGAATTACTATAGATATAAAAACGAGATAATAATATCCAATGAAAAGTTAAATTTTGAAGAAGTTACTGAAAAGGAAGTTTTATTAAAGGATAAAATATATGCTGCTCTCTTTATGCCTCCTCTTTATTCAAAAAAAACATTTTGTGTATCAGATGAAGATATGCTTTTTCAGTCAAAGGAAAGCATAGATATAGTTAAAAAGAATTTTAAAAGCTATGATATTCCAAACTTTATTAAAGAAAAAATTAATAAAAGAAAAGTACAAGGAATAAATCTCAACAGCCCCAATTGGGAGGATGTTTTAAGCTATAATATGCCTTCAAAGTGGAGAGTAAATATTGCAGGTCTTGGAGATGTTGGTGGAATGCTCCTTTGTGGCCTTAAGCTCCTTGGAAAAGATATTATAAGCAGCATAGGGATATATGACATAGATGATAATAAAGTAAAACGATATGTTTATGAGACTAATGAAATACTATCATCAGCTGATAATAATTTAAGTCCATTTATAAATGCAGTAAATATTGATGAAATTTTCAATTGTGATATTTTTATATTCTGTGTTACTGCTGGGATTCCTAAGATTGATGAAAACTGCATTGATGTTAGAATGGCGCAATATGAAAAAAATCTAAAGATTATAAAAGAATATGCAAAAAAGGCTCGTGAAGTTAACTTTAAAGGCATATTTGCAGTAGTTTCAGATCCTGTTGACCTTCTTTGCAAAGCAGTCTTTAAATTTAGCAATATAAATGATAAAGGTGAATTAGATCTTTTAGGTCTTGCCCCTGAAAGAATAAGAGGCTACGGATTGGGAGTCATGAATGCCAGAGCAGCTTTTTATGCAAATGATATAGGTCTTGGAGAAAAATATTTAAAGGAAGGTAGGGTATTTGGTCCTCATGGAGAAGGATTAATCGTTGCAAACAGCATTAAAGATTACGATGATAGTATTTCTATCTATCTCACTGAAAAAACAAAAAAGCTAATTTAGATGTAAGAGAAATTGGTTATAAGCCCTACATAGCTCCTGCCCTATCCTCTGGAGCTCTATCTATAATCTCAACATTGAAGGGAGAATGGAATTACAGCTGTGTGTTTTTAGATGGGGTTTATATGGGTATTAAAAACAGACTTCTTCCTTGTGGAGTTGAAATCGAAAGACTTAATATTCCTGATATATTATTTGAAAGAATAAAAAAAGCCTTTGAGGAGCTTAAAAATTATGAATGATATATATGTATTACTTCCAAAGTTTATATCAAAAGAACTTAATATGATGGTTGAGGCTACTTTAGATAATAATAAAGCAGTTTTTATTAAAGATTACGATGAAAGCTATGATTTTAAAAACAAAAAAATACTAATAGCACTTGAACTTGATAAAGCAGGATACTGCCTATCAATTGATAGCATTATCTCAAAAATATATGAAAAAGACATCAACGCTTTCCAAGGGTCAAAAGCTGCTCTATTAGTTCATAGCTGCAGTGAACTATATACAAAAAGTACTTCATCAAATATTATATTTCTTTTAAATCAAGCAGGCTGTAGTTTCATTGGGCATCCAGTTGTTGAGGCAACTGCTTCCCTTTCAAACTTTTTAACATGGCAAAAGACTTTGAATATGAATCTCTTAGATATTTGCCTTAAAATGTGCAGCCAACTTGGTAAAAGACTCTTAGAAGATGATATTAAAAATAAAAAATGCCCTAAAATACTTGTACTTCATTCCAGCTCTCATACTACTTCAAATACCTTAACCCTTTGGAATATGATAAAAAAGCATCTTAAAGGATATGATATAAAAGAAATTCACGTTGAAAATGGAACTATACAGGATTGTAAAGGCTGTTCCTTTAAAACTTGTATACACTACAGCAAGCAAAGCAGCTGCTTTTATGGAGGGTTTGTTGTAGAAGAAGTTTTTCCTGCAATTGAAAGCTGTGACGCGATTGTTTGGATATGCCCAAATTACAATGATTCTATATCAGCAAATCTTATGGCAGTTATAAACAGAATAACTGCACTTTATAGAAAAATATCATTTTATGATAAAAGCCTTTTCTCGGTAATAGTGTCTGGTAACTCTGGCAGTGATAGCGTCGCAAAGCAGCTTATTGATGCTTTAAATATAAATAAAGGGTTCCGTCTCCCTCCAAAGTTTTGCATAATGGCAACTGCTAACGATCCAGGTTCTATCAAAAAAGTAGAAAATATAGAAATTAAAGTAAAAGAATTCGCAAAAATCATTAAGGAAAACCTATAAAAAGCCATAACCATTAAGGTTTGGCTTTTCATTCCTTTTCGCTTATTATAACCTTATTTTCCCCATCAGTTTCATAAAGTCTAACATGAACTATTTCTGATAGTGAAGTAGGTACGTTCTTCCCAACGTAGTCAGGACGTATTGGAAGTTCCCTATGCCCTCTATCAATTAAAACTGCAAGCTGAATTGCCTTTGGTCTTCCAAGCCTTATAATAGCATCCATTGCTGCTCTTACAGTTCTTCCAGTGAAAAGAACATCATCAACAAGTATTATTGTCTTTCCTTTTATTTCAAAGTCAATAGTGTTATCATTTATACTTGGCTGTTCATATTTTTCTGTAAGGTCGTCTCTATATAGAGTTATATCAAGAGTGCCAACAGGTATTTTAACTCCTTCAAAACTTTCTATATAGCTTGAAATTCTTTGAGCAAGAGGCACTCCTCTTGTTTTGATTCCAACAAGAACAAGATTTTCAGTACCCTTATTTTTCTCTATAATTTCATGGGAAATTCTAATTAAAGATCTTTCTATTCCCTTCTCATCAAGAAGCTGAGCTTTGATTTTCAAAATAGCACCTCCATCCTAAAACTTTTAATTAAAATATAATGGATACAAAAGATAAAATCAACTATTCCTAAGCTTTTTAATAAGTTCATTAAAATAATCCGGCAGTGGTGCCGAAAACTCCATATACTCTCCCTTTGTTGGATGAATAAAACCTAATGTCATAGCATGAAGGGCTTGCCCTTTAAGCTTATATTTCTGTTTTTTATAGCCATATACAGGATCTCCAACAAGAGGATGACCAATATGCGCTAAATGAACTCTTATCTGGTGTGTTCTTCCAGTTTCAAGCTTTGCTTGAATCAAAGTATTTTCCTTATATCTCTCAATAACTTTAAAATGAGTAACTGCATTCCTTCCACCATTTTTTACAACGGCCATTTTCTTTCTTTCAACAGGATGCCTACCTATTGGAAGATTTATTACCCCACTATCATTCTTTATTATTCCTTCAACCAATGCAACATATATTCTATTTACACTGTGCTCTTTTATCTGTTCTGCTAATTTTTTATGAGCGATATCATTTTTAGCTATAACTAAAACTCCTGATGTATCCTTATCTATTCTATGAACAATTCCCGGTCTTATTTCTCCGTTAATACCTGATAAATTGCTACACCTTGCAAGTAGAGCATTAACAAGTGTTCCAGTATAATTTCCAGCTGCAGGATGAACTACCATACCCTGAGGTTTGTTTACAACCGCAATATCCTCATCCTCATAAAGTATTTCAATATCTATATCCTCTGGCACAATATCTATTTTAACAGGATCTGGTATTTCAATCTCTATCTTATCTCCTGCCTTTACTTTATAGTTGCTTTTTATCTTTTTCCCTTCAACAAGAATCTTACCTTCATCTATAAGCTTTTGTACCTGTGTTCTTGATACATCTTCTATCTTTTTACTTATATAAATATCTATCCTTTTATCTGCATCTTCAAAATCGACTTCTAAATTTATCAACTTCATATCATCACTCCAACTATTCCTTAACAAATATGATTATAATTGAGAGCATTATCGTACCACATACAACTAATATATCAGCAAAATTAAATACAGGCCAATCAAATATATTCTTAATATAAAAATGGATAAAATCAATAACATATCCCTTCATTATCCTGTCTATAAGGTTTCCTATAGCTCCTGAAATAATTAGTATCAAGCTTAACTTAATATATTTAGATAAGCCTTTATTCTTTAAAAGATAGTAAAGCATTAAAGCTATAACTACAGAAGTTAGCCCAACTAAAAAGAACTTTTTATTTTTAAATATTCCAAATGCCGCACCTCTATTTTCAAGGTATGTTAATGAAAGATATCCTGTAATCAAATTTATATTGCCATCAGGATATAAATTAAGCTTTGCAAGAAGTTTTGTAAGCTGGTCTATAAAAACAAGTAATAAAATCCAAAAAACTTCCATGGTAATCCCCCTTATCTGCTGCTACTTATTTTATCATAAAATAAGACTTGCAAATATGCAAGCCATACATTTACAAATATAGCCTCTAAACTATTAAATCAAATTCTAGTTTCTATTTCTTCCTATAACTTTTTATGCGTAATTTATATATGTTGAAAATCTATATTTTATTATATAAATATATTATGGAAGTTGCTTTCTATACTGCTCATTAGATATGTTATCAGTAGGTTCAACAATACCTCCATCGGCCTTAGTCTCACTTTTGGACGTAAATTCTCCTTTTAAATCATCAAAGTTTCTTATTATGCCTGGTCTTTTTTCATATTGAGCTACATCCTGCCAGGCATCTTCATCATCATACATTATATCGTTTTCCATATCAGCACTTATGTCCATAAAGCTCCTTCCAAAAGGTTTTAAAACCTCTTCCTCAACTGGCCTATCATACTTATAAGTCTTGTAGTTTGCTTTCTTGCTCTCACATTCAACACAGGTAGTGGCATAAGGCATAAAATCAAGCCTTTCTTTAGGAATGTCAGAGCCACAAATTTCACATTTACCATAACTCCCATTTTCAATTCGGCTTAAAGCATTTTCTATGCGACTAATTATTTCCTTTTCATTATCTAAAAGAGCATATCTTCTCTCCTTTTCAAACATCTCAGAACCAAAATCTGCAGGGTGGTTATCAATTAAAGACAACTCCTCTACCTCTTCCCTTTGATTTTCAGCCATTCCATTTTTTAAAATAGAATCTATTGTTTCTAAAACCCTATTCTTCTCTTCTAATAACTTGTTTTTATAATATAATAGCATTTGGCTTTCCATAGTAATCCTCCTATCTAATACTTGATTGAACTAACTTTACAACTTCTGATACAAACCCTCCTATTATAGGCAAGTTAAGCATAACAAGCCTTTGAAGTGAATATAGCACTATTGCACCAAGTATAGTAAAACCTATCGCAATCCCAAAACCTCTTGAAATCCCTCCAAGGAAGTTTAATATAATTATCCTTGTAGGATTTTGCATGAGATCTACATAGTTTCCAATTTTAGCCCTTTCAAGTTGCATACCTATATTTCTAATAAGTTCTTCATATTTTTCTATATCTTTTTTATCCTCAAAGCCTTTATCCACAGTATTGCCTCCTTTTATTTTATTTTACCTATATAGTTAATAAATTATTATGATTTTACTAAAAGAGCCCATATACTGCTTAGTTGATTTTTAGTATTCATTTAATAAGCAGTATATGAGCCTTATTTGTATTAATCAAACAATTTTAATTGTATTAAATTCATTTAAACAATTATAGATAAAATCATATTTTAAATTGTCTATAATAATTGCATTTCCTATTTTACTAGGTAATACAAACTTTACTTCATTAGATGTTTTTTTCTTGTCATTTTTAACATATTCTAAAATATTTTCCACATCCATAGTACACTTTACAGGAAGACCAAAAAAGCTAAGTATAGATATTAGCTTATAATATATTTTTTCATCAATAAGATTTAGTTTCAAAGCTATATAGGATTCTATTGCCATTCCTACGGATATAGCTTCGCCATGGGTAAACTTAAAATTAGAGGCACTTTCAATTCCATGACCTATAGTATGACCAAAATTTAATATAAGTCTTTTATCTTTATCGAACTCATCTTCTTCTACTATATTGCCTTTTATTTTCACACATTCTGAAACTATATGAATTAGTTTATCAGATTCTCTTTCTAATATAGCTTTTTTATTTATTTCTATATAATTAAAAAAATCTTTGTTACATATAAAGCCGTATTTTATAACTTCTGCTAAACCATTAATATATTCCCTTTCACTTAAAGTCTTTATAAAGTTAACATCAATATATACAAAAGAAGGCTGATAAATACACCCTATAATATTTTTTATATTTTTAAAGTTATATCCATTTTTCCCTCCAATACTGCTATCACATTGAGCTACAAGAGTTGTTGGAATATGGACTATTTTCAATCCTCTCATAAAAGTAGAAGCTACAAAACCTGCTAGATCTCCGACAACTCCACCTCCAATAGCTATAACAGCTGTTTTTCTATTTACGTTCTTCTTTATCATTTCTTCATATATTTGTGAAATTACATCATAAGTCTTACTCTCTTCTCCTGGCTCTATTATATATATTCCTACAGCTTTATCTTTAAGCAGATCAATATACCTTCTATGAAGGTTATAAATATTTTCATCAGTTACTATAAAGCAGCTTTTTATTTTATGTATTTCCAGCTGGAATATAAGATTTTGGTGGCTTGATGTTATAATTGCACTATATTCTTTAGATGTTTTTATTTTTATCTCCTTCATAGAAAAAACTCCTTTTATAGAATTTACTATCCATATTATAGCAAAGTAAATTATTTTTAACACATTAAAGTTAATTATTTATCAAAACATATTAAAATATGAATTTAAGCATAAAAAAAGTCAGAGACTGCTACTTTAATAAAAATTCATATAGTTTTTTCCAAGATTAGAAATCAAAACTATAAATAAAGCCAGCCTAAGGCTGGCTTTATTTATATATTTGCTGCACATTTTGCACAGATTGTCGGATGTTCTGGGTTTTGTCCCACAGTTTCACTATATGTCCAACATCTTTCACACTTTTGTCCTGGAGCTTGGGATACAAATACTGCAAGATCTTTATTCTGTTCTGATAAATAAGTACCTTCTGGAAGATTATTCACTCCTTTATGAAGTTCTACCTTAGAAACTATAAACACAGTTTCTAAATAGTTTCCAACTTCCTTAAGGAATTCGTAGGTTTCACCTTCTGCATAAATATCTACCTTTGCATTTAATGAATGGCCTATAACCTTATTTGCTCTTGCTATTTCAAGAGCTTTTGAAACTTCTGTTCTAATGTCCAGTATATTATCCCATCTGTTTTCAAGCTCTTTATCTACATATTTTTCTAAAACTTCAGGCCAATCAGATAAAAACACGCTTTCATATTTATCCTTGCTATCATGTGGCATTGAGCTCCATATTTCCTCTGCTGTAAAGGAAAGTATTGGTGAAATCATCTTAACAAGAGCTTTGAGTATTGTATACATTACAGTTTGCGCTGCTCTTCTTTCTTTTGAATCAGCTTTAAATGTATAAAGTCTATCCTTAATTATATCGAGATAGAAATTACTCATATCAACTACACAGAAGTTGTGTATAGCATGATACATAATGTGGAACTCATATCTGTCATAAGCCTCTGTTACTTCTTTTATAAGATGTTGCAATTTAAGTAGAGCCCATTTATCAAGTTCATTCATTTCCAGATAATCTATCATATCTGTATCAGGATTAAAATCATATAGATTTCCCATTATATACCTTGCAGTATTCCTTATCTTCCTATAAACTTCAGATAACTGCTTTAGTATATCCTTTGATATTCTAACATCGTTTTTATAATCTGCTGATGATACCCAAAGCCTTAAAATATCAGCACCGAATTCATTTATAACATCCATTGGATCAATCCCGTTTCCAAGGGATTTTGACATCTTCTTTCCTTCTCCATCAACAACCATACCATGGGTTATAACTATTTTATAAGGTGCTTTACCTCTTGTTGCAACAGCTGTAAGCAGTGACGACTGGAACCAACCTCTATATTGATCGTTCCCTTCAAGATACATGTCTGAAGGCCAATCAAGTTCCTCTCTTGTATCTAATACTCCTGCGTGGCTTGATCCAGAATCAAACCATACGTCCATAATATCTGTTTCCTTTGTAAACTCGCTGCATCCACATTCGCATTTTGTTCCTTCAGGTAAAAGTTCCTCAGCTGAAAGCTCATACCATGCATCAGAGCCTTTTTCACTGAATATTTCAGCCACCCTGCTTATTGTTTGCTTTGTAATAAGCTCTTTTCCACAATCTTTGCAGTAGAATATAGGAATCGGAACACCCCAAATTCTCTGTCTTGATATACACCAGTCAGCTCTTTCAGCAACCATATTAGAAATTCTTTCTTCACCCCATGCTGGTAGCCATTCTACTTCCTTTATTGCATTAATAGCCTCATCCTTAAAGTCTTCAACAGATGCAAACCACTGTTCAGTAGCTCTAAACAGTATAGGATTTTTACATCTCCAGCAGTGTGGATAGGAGTGAGTTATCTTTTCATCAGCAAGAAGTGCCCCTTCATTTTTTAAATCTTCAAAAATTACCTTATTACCCTCTTTATATGTCAATCCTTCGTATTTTCCAGCTTCCTTTGTAAATCTTCCTCTTCCATCTACAGGATTTAAAACTTCAAGGTTGTATTTTTGTCCTATTATAAAGTCTTCTTCACCATGACCTGGAGCTGTGTGTACACATCCAGTACCAGACTCTAAGGTTACATGCTCTCCAACTATTATAACTGAATCCCTATCATATAAAGGATGCTTTGCAACCTGTCCTTCAAGCTCACTTCCTTTAAATGATGCTATTATCTCTTCCCCTTCGAGTTTTGCAACCTTTTTTAAGTTATCAAGAAGTTCTTTTGCAACTATATATACTTCATTATCAAATTTAGCAAGAACATATTCAAAGTCAGGACCAAGACATATTGCAAGGTTTGCTGGTATAGTCCAAGTTGTAGTAGTCCAGATAACATAATAAATATTATTTAAATCAACATTAAGATTTTTAAATAATCCTTTATCATCTTTAACTCTGAATTTAACATATATTGAATTTGAGGTTTCATCGGCATATTCAATTTCAGCTTCTGCAAGGGCAGTTTCGCAGGATGGGCACCAGTAAACAGGTTTTAATCCCTTATATATATACCCCTTCTCTGCCATCTTCCCAAATACTTCTATTTGTTTTGCTTCAAACTTTGGCTCAAGAGTAAGGTAAGGGTTATCCCAATCTCCTGTTACACCAAGCCTTTTGAATTGTTCCTTTTGCTTTGCAACCTGATCAAGAGCATATTCTTTACATATCTTTCTGAACTTTAAAGGTCCAACCTCATGGGCTTTAATTCCAAGCTTTTTAATTGCTTGAAGCTCGATAGGAAGACCGTGTGTATCCCATCCGGGAACATAAGGTGTATAATAGCCTCTTATTGCTTTGTATTTATTGATTATATCTTTTAAAACCTTATTTAATGTATGACCAAGATGTATATCACCATTTGCATAAGGAGGTCCGTCATGCAAAATAAAGGATTTTTGACCTTTATTCTTCTCTAACGTTTTTTCATATATCTTATTTTCCTCCCAAAATTTTAAGATTCCTGGTTCTTTTTGTGGCAGATTTGCCCTCATTGCAAAATCAGTTTTTGGTAGATTTAGCGTTTTACTGTAGTCCATTATATTTATCCCTCCTGAGTAAATTGTTACAAAAATAAAAAAACAGACTCCTCCCTGGGGCGAGAAGTCTGTCGCGGTACCACCCATATTTATAACTCAATTAGATAACGGCAATAAATGTGCCGGCACAGCTTACTAAAAATTCAGCCTGCAACTTAGGGGCGATTTTCAACATATATATAGCCTACAGGCTTTCACCTAACCCTGCTCTCTTTAAGGCATCAAGATGTTTACTCTTCCCCGTCATAGTTTTTCAACATTATGCAATAATATACTACAAATAAATAAATATGTCAATATGTACTATCTTTTTGCAAGTAAATCAACTTCTGATTTTTCTAAAGTTTCAAGCTGAGCCTCAAGTAATGCTTTAAATCTTGATTTAAACATATTATATTCCTGTTTTAAAATCTCATATTCCTTATTTATTTGAAGTACATTCTGCTGAGCTTTGTTTATAATATCTGTTGCCTGTTCCTGAGCATTTTTTATTATAAGCTCTGATTCCTTTTTTGCAGCTTCCTTTGCCTGATCTGCAGCTCCTTGGGCTAAAATCAAAGTACTTTGAAGAGTTGTCTCTATATTTGAATACTGTTCAATTTTTTCATTAAGCGCAGCTATCTTTTCTTTTTGTGTCATACATTCTTTATATAGCTTTTCATAATCTTCTAATATCTGGTCCAAAAAATCATCGACCTCATCTATATCATAGCCTCTAAATACCTTTTTAAACTCCTTGTTGCTTATTTCATTAGGTGTAATAGTCATGGCTTTAACCTCCTATACAAACTTTTTTATGATTAAAGTTATTCTATCCTTTTTAGTTGTTCCTGTTATTTTATCTATTAAAAATCTTCCATAACCTTTAACCGATATTAAATCCCCTTCTTTAACTTTTTTCGAAGCATCATCACATATTAAATAATTTAACTTCACACTTCCATTTTTGATAAAAATAGAAGATTTTTCCCTTGATAAGTTAATAGCTCCTGAAACTATTGCATCAAGCCTCATAGAGGCTACATTCACAGCTTTTTCGCTAAACTGCTGCACTCTTTCTCTTGCATCTTCGTAATCTATCTTTTTAATCTTTACACCTGTATGCCTTATCTTGTTTAGATTTATAACTATATAATCACTTATGTCCTTGAGAACATAGATTTCAGCACCATCTTCATATAAATTTATATCCCCTATTTTTTCCCTTTTTATTCCAAGAGAAAGTATAGCTCCCAAAAAATCCCTATGTGTCAGATTTTCAAACTTAAAATTGCAGCTTATTTTTATAACATCAACAGGATTATAATCTATATCTTCATAACAGCTTATAACTCCAACAGCCCTTTCAAAATCACCTTTTCCTCCAATAAAAGAAACATGCAGTCCTTCCTCATTACATAGCTGCTTTAAAAACTCCTGACTATCTGGAAATAAAAAATCTGTATAAATATCCTTAAAACTTTTCTTTGCTCTTTTTACCTTATCTAAAAGTTCCATATAAATCTGTTTATTCTCCGAAGTATTAGCAATGTACTTTTCTATATCCATATCTTCACCTTAACTTAATATATTGTAAGCAAAATATTTATAATAAGTTTTTTTAATATATCGAGTAGGAAAATTGCTATAGCTGGTGAAAAATCTATTGGCAGGTTTGGAATTATAGATTTTTGAATCCTATAACATGGATCTAATATAGGATTTACAATAGACCTAATAAGTCTAATAAATTCATTACTTCTTAGAGGAGCCATAAAGGATAAAATAACATCAATTATAATCAATATTTCTATAACGTTAATTAATTTACTTATAGCAGATATTAATATATACTGCAATTTTACTCCTCCTATCTATCATTTAAAGAAAAAAAGCTATTCTTATTTATCTCATTTTTAAATTCATTAGAAACTTCAACATTTTCAGGTGCAAATATGTATATTGATTTAGCTATCTGTTCAAAGGAGCCATTTAAAGCATAACAAGCCCCAACAATGTAATCTATCATCCTCTGCGCCTTTTTAGATTCAATATCCTGCATATTAATAACAACAGTTCTTCTTGATTTAACTGCATCTATTATTTCCATTATATCTTGAAATTCAATAGGTTTTTTCAAAAGTATTTTTGGTAGTATGTTGTTGTTTTTTATGCTAACTATTTTATTCTTTTTAGAATTTACCATATATAAATCTTCTTCTATATTTTCATCATCCTCAATTTCCTTATCCTCTTGCTCTTCTTCATAATCAGTAAGACCAATAGCCCCCATCATCTTATTTAGTGGCTTTAAAAAATTACCTGACATAATCATCCCTCCTAATATTTTCTTTCACCAAAAATTCCAGTACCTATTCTAACTATATTGGCTCCTTCTTCAATTGCTATTTCAAAATCTCCTGTCATTCCCATTGAAAGATATTTAATGTCTATATTATCACCTTTTATCATCTTTAATCCTTCAAATAATTCTTTCATCCTCTTAAAATAATTCCTTGTTACATCATCATTATCGGTCTTTGGAGGTATAGTCATTATACCCGAGATTAAAATATTTTTATAGCCTTTAAGCTTTTCAATAAAAGTCCCAAGCTCTTCTTCATATATTCCTGACTTTGATTCTTCCTTTCCTATATTTATTTGAATGAGAACCGGCATTACTATATCTTTCTTTTCTGACCTTTTGTTTATTTCTTCTGCAAGTTCTATACTATCTAAGGAATGTATCATTTCAACTTTATCAATTATATATTTAACTTTATTTCTTTGAAGATGACCAATCAAATGCCATTTTACATCTTTAACATAATCATACTTTGCTAATATCTCTTGAACCTTGTTCTCCCCAAAGGTTTTAATTCCTAAATCCCTTGCTTTTATGATATCATCTACGCTTTGAGTTTTACTTACTGCAAGTAGTAGTATATCTTTAGGATTTCTTCCAACCTTTTTTGCTGCTTTCTCTATTCTATCTTTAATTGAATTTATGTTATCAGCCATGCCCATACTATCACCTCTTATCATGCTTAAAATAAAACTTAGACTCATTTACTAGTAAAAAAACTATTATTATAATTCTTCATTTATTTTTAATATCCTCTATGTTTTTATTATATTTTATACCAATATTATACTAAAAAAAGGATAATATATCAATTATATAGGAAAGCAAAGGAGATTTGAGGACTTTAAAGGAAAGAAGATTCCTTTAAGTTTAATCATGATTAATCAAATTTTGAAAAATTTTATACTGATTTATCAAATTTGTACTATTATTAGTTTTATGATAATATATAATCACAAAGATAATAATTATTGTTTTAGTTTGTTAGGAGGTTTTAAAATGTTGTCCGATAATGGGGTATCCCACAAACGGATATTCCACAAAAATGATGAATCTTTTACCTAGAGCCGACATCACAGATGCAACCAAACCAAATATTGAGAAAGGGGAGGATATTATGGATATCGGCAATATTAAAATGGTAAAAGAGAATTTGATTGAAATAAAAGAAGTTAACAATAAAGAAAAAAAGCAGGTTGAAACAAAACACGGTTGCATAAAAATGAATGACTATTTCTCATTCTAACAACAAAGCCCCGAAAATTCGGGGCTTTGTTATTTTATAGTATAATGCAAATCATTCCTCCATTGCCTTCATTTATAATTTTTTGTATGGTCTTTTGTAGTTTTTCCTGTACATCCTCTGGCATCTTGAATAATTTATTTTGTAATCCTTCTTTTACAAGTTCCTCAAGGGTTCTGCCAAACATGTTAGATTGCCATATCTTTTGCGGTTCATTTTCAAATTCTTCTAGCATAGCCTTAACAAGCTCCTCTCCCTGTTTGTCAGTTCCTAAAATTGGTGATACCTCTGTTTGTACATCTGCCCTTATAATATGAAGCGATGGAGCACTTGCTTTAAGTTTTAAGCCATACCTGTTACCTTGTTTTATTACTTCTGGCTCCTCAAGCCTTAGTTCATCTATTTGAGGAGGTACAAGCCCATAGCCTGTTTCCCTTACGTCTTTTAAGGCCTCCGAAATCCTATCATATTCTCTTTTTGCTACAGTTAAATCTTTCATTAAACTCAAAAGTTCATATTCTCCTTCTATATTATAACCTGATATCTCGCCTAAAACTCTAAAGAAAAGTCCATCTTTAACCTTCATAGTTACATTTGCTCTTCCATCACCTAAATTAATTTCATCAAGTTTTACATCTCCAACAAACTCATACTGTTTATATCCATTTACAGCAGGTTTTATATCCCTTAATTTTTCAAGGGAGTTAACTGAATTTCTTATTGCAACTATAAAATTCTTTTTGAGCCAATGCTCATTTGCAAGGGACTCAACCCATGACGGAAGTTTTATTCCTATTTCTCTTATTGGGAACTCATAAAGTACCTTCTCAAGTATATTGTGTATATCCTCTATTTTCATGTTAAGTGCATCAACAATATAAACTGGTATACCATATTTTTCTTCCATACTTTTTCTAATAGTTATTGTTTCCGGATTATATGGATGTACAGAGTTTAATAGTATTATGAAAGGCTTATTAATCTGCTTTAACTCATTTATTACCTTCTCCTCAGGCTCTAAATAATTTTCCCTTGGTATATCTGTTATTGAACCATCAGTTGTAACAACAAGACCTATTGTTGAATGTTCATTTATCACTTTTCTCGTACCAATCTCTGCAGCTTCAATAAAAGGTATCTCCTCTTCAAACCAAGGAGTTTTAACCATCCTTGGCTGATCATTTTCAATATGCCCAGTAGCACCATTTACCATATACCCTACACAGTCTACCATTCTAACTCTCATCTTTGCCTTATCGTTAAGCTCAATTTCAACTGCTTCTTCATTTGGAATGAATTTTGGTTCAACAGTAGTAATAGTCCTTCCTGATCCACTTTGAGGCAGTGTATCCTTAGCCCTCTCCTTTTTATAATTATTACTTATATTCGGTATTACAAGTAATTCCATAAACCTTCTAATAAATGTAGATTTACCTGTCCTTACTGGTCCAACTACTCCTACGTATATATCTCCTTGGGTTCTTTCTGCTATATCACGGTATATATCAAATTCTTCCACAGCCCTACCTCCTATTTATATTTATCTTTTTTATATATATTGTCTGTCCATTTTTTTTAGAACAAAAAGTTTATTCAAATCACTTGCAGTTGATGTTTAATACTTCTGTAACAACAATTCCATTTTATACATATAGTAATTTTAGAGGTGATTTTTTTGTTAATTGCTGATTGTGTTTTTGAAGGTGGAGGAATAAAAGGAATTGGATTAGTAGGTGCTGTATGTTATTTGGAAGAAAAAGGCTACAAATGGAATAAACTTGCAGGTACGTCAGCCGGAGCAATAGTTGCTTCACTGTTATCAGCTAACTACTCAGGAAATGAAATTAAAAAAATGATATTTGATTTCGACTTTGAAAATATTTTTATCAAAGAAACTTCAGCTTTTCTTTCAGCTAAAAATCCCATAAATTTATTTATAGAAAAAGGCATCATATCAGGAAATTTAATAGAAAATTGGATAAGAAATATTCTTTTAAATAAAAGTATAAGTACATTTAAAGATGTATCTTTGAATGGTGAATCAAGGCTTAAAATAATAGCATCAGATATTACAAGACAAGAACTTTTAATTCTTCCTGATGACCTTATTAAATATAATATTGAACCGCTAAATTTTGAAATTGCAAAAGCCGTCAGAATGAGTATAAGCATTCCATTTTTATTTAAACCAGTTAAATTAAAATACAATAATACATTTAGCTATATAATTGATGGAGGCATTTTAAGCAACTATCCCGTATGGATTTTTGACGTTCAATCTAAGCCTCGTTGGCCAACCTTTGGTTTTAAGCTCATAGAACCTAATGTTTCAAAGACTTTCCTTGGAAAGACAGACTTTATTTCATACACTCTTGATATTATAAACACGCTTTTATCAAAAAATGAAGAAATCTATGTAAAGGAAAAGGATTGGGTTAGAACTATTCCTATACCTACACTTGGAATAAAAACAATAGAATTCAACTTATCTGAAAAAAAGAAAAAAGCTTTATTTGAATCTGGATATAACTCAGCTAAAAAATTTTTAGATTCCTGGAACTTTGAAAAATATGTATTAACTTATCGCAAATAAAAAGATCAGATTTTACTGATCTTTTTTTATTTCCTATTTTAATACCATTTGTGCTACTTCTTCAATTTCATGCTTTTTATCCCTTAACATAAGCTCAGACACTGCATACTTTGGGTTTTTGCCTTCAAATAATACTTTATAAAGTTCAGTTGTAATGGGCATCTCCACGCCAATTTTTTGAGAAAGCTCATAAGTAGACTTTGTTGTGTTTATACCTTCAACTACCATTTTAACTTCAGAGGTTGCTTCTTCAACAGTTTTCCCCTGACCAATTAATATACCTGCTCGCCTGTTTCTTGAATGCATACTTGTACAAGTAACTATAAGATCACCTATTCCTGAAAGCCCAGCAAAGGTTAAAGGCTGAGCTCCAAGAGCAACTCCAAGTCTAGCTATTTCCGCAATACCTCTTGTCATTAAAGCAGCCTTAGTATTATCTCCATATCCTAATCCATCAGATACACCTGCAGCAAGAGCAATAATATTCTTTACTGCTCCCCCTACTTCAACACCTATTATATCAGTATTAGTATATACTCTAAATTTTGGAGTTATAAAAACATCCTGTATGTACTCAGCCACCTGAATACTTTTTGATGATGATACAACAGTTGTCGGAATATCCTTTGAAACTTCCTCAGCATGGCTTGGGCCTGACAGGACAGCAACATTATTTTCTGGGAAATGCTCCTCAATAATCTCAGACATTCTTTTAAAGGTAGCATTTTCTATCCCCTTTGCAAGGCTTACAAATGTTTGATCTTTTTTTACCACTCCTTTTAAACTTATGCAAACTTGTCTTACAGCATGGGAGGGTACGGCCATAACTATTATTTCACATCCTTCAATACACTTTCCTATATCTTCAAATGCTTTTATATTTGTTGGCATCAAAACCCCTGGAAGATACCTTATGTTTTCCCTTGTTCTATTTATCTCTTCTAAAAGAGATATATTTCTATCCCATATTGAAATATCATAGCTTTTTTTTGAAAGGAGTACGGCTATTGCACTTCCCCAACTCCCTGCACCTAATATTGAAATTTTCATAAGCTCACCTCTAATCCTCTTTCTTGGCTTTGAATATTAGCCTAATCGGTGTCCCATCAAGTCCAAAGTGTTGTCTTAACTGATTTTCAAGATATCTCTCATAAGAAAAATGAACTATTTCAGAATCATTTACAAAGAAAACAAAAGTTGGTGGCTTCGTAGAAACCTGAGTTACATAGTATATTTTAAGTGCCTTACCTTTTTCTATTGGAGGCTGTTTCATCATAACCGCCTCACTTATAACCTCATTTAATACACCTGTCTTAATCCTTAAAGCATGTTGGCTTGCTACATACTTTATAAGCTCAATCATTTTAGGTATTTTAAGCCCTGTCTTTGCTGATATAAAAGAAATAGGAGCATAGGAAATAAAAGAAAGTTTGTTTCTTATAATCTTGGTAAATTCATTCATTGTTTTATCGTCTTTTTCAACAGCATCCCATTTATTTACAACTATTATAACTCCTTTTCCAGCTTCATGCGCAAGTCCTGCTATCTTCTCATCCTGCTCTGTAACTCCTTCAGTACCATCAATCATAACAAGACATACATCCGCCCTTTCAATAGCTGCAATTGCTCTTAGAACACTATATCTTTCAACTTCTTCCTTAACTTTACTCTTTCTTCTTATTCCTGCTGTATCTATAAACAAAAATCTATCTTCACCAATTTGTACCAAGCTATCTATTGCATCTCTTGTTGTCCCAGGAATGTCACTTACAATAGAGCGTTCCTCACCTGTTAATCTATTTAAAAGAGATGATTTTCCAGCATTAGGCTTACCTATTATTGCCACTTTAATCTCTGCCTCATCCTCTTCCCCGTCATCCTTATCCTTAAAATGTTTTATTATCTCATCTAGCATATCTCCAAGTCCTAGTCCTAAGGATGCAGATATTGTTACAGGATCTCCAATTCCAAGGCTGTAAAATTCAAAAGCATTAGCTTCAAGGCTTAAATTATCAACCTTATTTACTACAAGTACAACAGGCTTTTTAGTCTTCCTTAACATTGATGCAACTTCATTATCTGCAGGAGTTAATCCTTCCTTTCCATCTACCATAAAAACTATAACATCTGCCGTTTCTATTGCAATTTCTGCCTGCCTCCTCATCTGCTTTAAAATTATATCCTCACTTTCAGGTTCAATACCTCCTGTATCAATAAGCGTGAACTTATGTCCAAGCCATTCGCTTTCACAATAAATCCTATCCCTTGTAACTCCGGGTGTATCTTCAATAATTGCTATTCTTTTTCCTGCAAGTCTGTTAAATAATGTAGATTTACCTACGTTTGGTCTTCCAACTATTGCAACTATTGGTTTTGCCATTTTATCACCTCTTCTTCAATATTTTCAATCAAATCTTCTCCTGTATATTCACAAACAACTATTTTTACTTTAAGTTCTCTTTCAATATCTTCTATCTTTACATCGTCAAGGAATACATCCTCACCAGCTTTTAACATATTCTTAGATATTAACAGTATCTTTTCCTTTATAGTACCTTTTAACTGTGAAATTATATCCCTACCAGTTAAAAGACCAGAAACATTAATTTTTTCTCCAAAATAGTTATTTACAATAGGATATATTTTTATTTTAACATTTAACTTTTCTTCAACTTCGTTTAGTACTCCTTTTAAGAATTCATATATTAAAGTTCCTGTAACAATGGCAAATTCCATACCTTTACCATCAATATTACAAAATTTTAGTCCTGTCTTAACCGAGTTTTCAAAATATCTTGCCATTCCTATTCCATCTTCAAGTTGTGAAAAGTCATCATAATGCTCAAATTCTGGTAAATACTTTCCTGATATGAGATAAAACTCATCCGCAAGCCTTATAAAAGGTTCCCCAACTTCTTTGATAAAGTTTTCTTGAATTGGCTTAACCATATCGATAACTTTAGCTGCAAGAATTTTATCATAGCTTTTTAAATTACTGCTTTTATCTCTATATTTAGTAATCCCAACAGGAACTACAGCAACCTTTGAAATAGAAGGATAAAACTTAAAAAGATCATTAATAGTGTTAATAAGTTCCTGTCCGTCATTTATTCCAGGGCAAAGTACAATCTGACAGCTTATTTGTATTCCCCCTTCTGTAAGCATCTTAAGCTGCTCTAAAATTCTGCCCGCCTTTTTATTATTTAGCATTTTAACCCTAAGCTCTGGATTTGTTGTGTGAACCGACACATTAATTGGACTTATTCTATATTTTATTATCCTTTTTAAGTCATCATCTGTAAGGTTTGTTAAAGTAACAAAGTTACCTTGTAAAAATGAAAGCCTTGAATCATCATCCTTAACATAAAGGCTTTCCCTCATTCCCTTTGGGAGCTGGTCGATAAAGCAGAATATACATTTATTATGGCACCTTTTTGGGCTATCCATAGAAGGATCATAGACATCAAGTCCCATATCATCATAAAAATCCTTTTTAACACAAGCCTTGCAGATCTCTCCAGTTTTCTTTTTAAAATCTATATTTATTTTTTCATCACAAATTAAAAACTTATATTCTATAATATCTCCAATTTCATTGCCATTTATTGAAAGAAGTATATCCCCTTCTTCAATTCCAATCTTCTCACCTATACTTTTTTTTGCAACGTTTCTTACTTCAATACTCATCTATCTTCAACTCCATATTGAATTTCATATTGAATGATACCATTTTATAAAATAAATAGCAAGTTTTAATAAGGATTAATTTCTTTTGCACATATAATAAACAACCCATATACTGCTAAGTTTACATAAAGCTATTTCAAGAAGAGCACAAATATATGCTTTAAACTTCTTTTACATAGCAAAACAACCAAACAGTATACGGGCCTTTTAATCAGAAATATTAAAATTACTCTTTATTTTTAATATTTACGCAAGGTAAATATACACTAAATGTTGTCCCCTTGCCTATCTGACTTTCAACCTTTATATCACCTTTTAATATTGTTAGTATATGCTTTACAATTGCAAGTCCAAGGCCTGTTCCGCCTACATTTCTTGATCTTGCTTTATCAACCCTGTAAAATCTCTCAAAAAGCCTTGGGATGTGTTCTTTAGATATTCCTATTCCGTTATCCTTAATATCAATCCTTATCATATTGTTTTCCATTGTCTCAATAACCTCTACCTTGCCATCCTTTGGTGTATACTTTATAGCATTATCTATAAGATTTATAAGCATTTGTTTTAGTTTATCACTATCACCATATATATATAAATCTTCATCATGCTGTTTATAGGAAAATGTTATGCCTTTATTTCTGGCAACTGGCTCCATAATAAAGAATATCTCTTCCAAGGATTTATTTACATTAATTTTTTCAAAGTTAGCGCTAAAATCCTTATTTTCAAGCTCCGATAAAATTAAAATATCGTTTATTAAACGTGTAAGTCTTTCTGATTCAACATAAATTATATCTAAAAACTTATCCCTGTCGCTTTTATTTTCAACATATTTTAAAGTTTCAGCAAATCCTTTTATAGAAGTTAAAGGTGTTCTAAGTTCATGGGATACATTTGCAACAAAATCAGATCTAATCTTTTCTAAAGTTTTTAATTTAGTAACGTTTTGAATAACAAGGCAAAGACCTATGTTCTCTTTATTCTTCTCATAGTTTACTACATTTACAGCTTTGATCCTTAAATATATGGGATTTGGGTGACTTATTACTACTTCAGTTTCAATGTCCCCACCACATTTTATTATATTTTCAATTTCATTGCTCCTTATAACCTCAATAAAGTGTTTTCCTTCAACATCATCTTTAATAGAAAAGAGTTCTTTTGCTGCAGGGTTCATAAGAAGTATTTTTTCATTATTATCTACAACAATAACTCCATCTTCCATACTAGTTAATATTGATTTAAGCTTATTTTTTTTATCTAACAGATCATTTATAGTTTCCTGAAGCCTATCTGCCATAAGATCAAAAGCATGTCCAAGTTGCCCCATCTCATCGTATGAAGTTAGGTTTATTCTTTTATCATACTGTCCTAAAGCTATATTAGTAGCAATTTTTGTCATTTGAATTATTGGGCTTGTAAATCTATTTATAAAAATAAAGGCTAATAAAGAACAAAAGAAAACTCCAAATATAATTGTAAAAATAATAATTTCAGTTATCTGTTTTTTTACAAAGTCTATATTGTATAAAGGCATAGAAAGTCTTATAACATATACTTGATTGTTAGAATAAAATCTTAAGGCATAATAATACATATAGATGTTTTCTGTATTACTATATCTTAAAGATTCTCCTTCCCCACTGTATAAAGCAGCTTTAAATTCTGCCCTATTTGAATGGTTTTCAAGCTTTATACTAGATACATCCGATTCACCTATTACCTTACCATCCTGCCTAATTAAAGTTATCCTTTTCCCTGTTTTATTTTTTAATTCTATTGCAATATCATCATAGGTTTTATTTGCATCAATGTCTTTAAAATAAATTTCAATGAGCTTTGCATTAGACTTTAAACTATCCCTTACGTTTTTTATTATTATGTTTTTGGTAAATCTAAAGGACATGTATCCTGTAAAAGTAACTCCAAATAAAAGTATAAGAAACATGAACAAATAAAGCTTTTTTCTCATAAATATACCTTCGCTATTCCTTAAATTTATATCCTATACCTCTAATAGTTTCAATATATCTTGGATTTTTATCATCATCCTCAATTTTTTGCCTTAAATGTCTTACATGAACATCAACAGTTCGCGTTTCACCATAATATTCATATCCCCATATCTTATCAAGCAAAAAATCTCTTGTTAAAACCTTACCCTTATTTAATATTAAAATCTTTAAAAGCTCAAATTCTTTTAATGTCAAATCAACCTTATTACCTGATTTTAAAACTTCATGTTTATCAAAATCAATAACAAGATTATCAAACTTTAAAACTTTAGTGCTTTCTTCCTTTTTATTTCTCCTTAATATTGCCTTTATCCTTGCAAGAAGCTCTCTTACAGAAAATGGCTTTGTAATATAATCATCAGCACCAAGCTCAAGACCTAATATCTTATCAAACTCTTCTCCCTTGGCAGTAAGCATAATAATAGGTATCTGCTCTATTTCCTTATCCTTTTTAATTAACTTACACATTTCAAATCCGTCAATTCCAGGAAGCATCACATCAAGAAGTATTAAATCAGGTTTTTCATCTTTTGCTATTTTAAGTCCCTCGTTTCCATCAAATGCATATAAAATCTTATACCCGTTCATTTCAAGGTTATATTTTATAAGTTCAACAATGTTTGATTCATCATCGATTATTAATATCTTTTCTCCCGGCATAACATACCTCCTATATTAATTGAATAAAGGCGCCAAGTCTTCCTCTGGTACCATTTTCTTTCCTATATGAATAAAACATATCTCTATTGCAGGCTGTACACAAACTAAGTAAATCTATTTGAGTTTTATCAATACCGCAAGCTAAAATCTGTTTAATGTTTTCGTTCCATAAATCAACATAATATTTTTCATTATCCTTATAATTATATTTAAACTTTATAGCAACATCAAAACCTACTTCAAAACAGCATGGACCTATTGAAGGGCCAATAGCTACAATCATGCTGTCTTTGCTGCAACCCATTTTTTTAATCATATAATCTATAACTTTATAAGTTATTTCCTTATCGGTTCCCCTCCAGCCAGCATGTATTGCCGCAATAGTATTATTTATATAATCACAAACCAAAACTGGAACGCAATCAGCAGTTAAAACTCCAACTGCCACGTTCTTTAAGGAGGTTATAAGCCCATCGCCTTCTTTCCCAACAACATACTCATAATTTTTTTCATCTACTACATAAAAATTACTTCCGTGAACCTGTTTTAGATAGACATATTTAAAATTCATATTAGCTGCTTTAAATATCCTTTTATAGTTTATGTTTATTTTTTCTTTTTCATATATATTAAATGCATTTAGGCTAAAATCTTTATTTCCTTCATCTATCTTTGTGCTAAAAAAATGCCTTACATTCTTTATCTTTTCAAGTTTAGGTGAGCATATAAATTCTAATCCCTCATGCTTTTTCACAATATATTTTTCCATCAAATCACCTATCTTTAATATTCTACAGTTATTACTTCCCCTTCCATAAGGCTTCTTTTCACATCTATTATCCTTTGATTACTTGATCCTCTAAAGGGCAGTTTCAACGTTTTTTGGGATAATATAAAAGGACCGTCTATAAGCAAATCAACATTTTCAAGAAGTTTCTTTTTATCATTATTTTTAACTATATCTTCATAAAAAAAACCTGTATAACAAACTATATGTATATTATTCTTTTTAAGCTCCTTAGCAAGATAATAAAACCCCTCCACCTGGTAAAAGGGATCCCCTCCACTAAAGGTCACCCCATCAATGAAAGGATTTCTAATTATATCATTTTTTAAATCATCAACATCTATATCATATCCTCCTTTAAAATCGTGCGTATGAGGATTATGACATCCTATGCATTTATGCAAACATCCCTGTGCAAAAATAACATATCTAATTCCAGGACCATCAACTACACTTTCCTTAATAATTCCTGAAATTCTTATATCCATACAATCATCTCCAGTAACTCTTTTAGTAATATATATTATCATTTAAATTATATCATATATTATTAAAAGCTAATGTTAACATTTAGTTTTAAAATTAATATTATCTTAACATACTACAAAAGAAGGGACCTAAATACTGCTAAAACAATGCAGTTATAGACCCCTTCATACTATATTCAAATAAAATTAGACATATTTTATTAACAATGCTTAACTCTCATACCAAGTTCAGCCTTCTTAGCATCGTTAAATCTGTCAATCGTTGAAAGATATCCTGTTATTCTTCTAATTCTTCTAATATCTTGTGAACTGCATTCTGGGCATCCTTCCTCATCAATAATTCCACTATATCCGCATACCCTGCACTCATCTATTGGGAAATTAACCCCTGCATATCCTATATCACACTTTGCCATCCACTTTAATATCTTCTCAAAAGCATCAACATTATTTTCAATGGAAGAAGGCAACTCAATATATGATATATGACCTCCATTACAAAGCTTATGAAACATTCCTTCTATTTTTATCTTATCAAACATGCTTATTTCATATTCAACAGGTACATGATAGGAATTAGTATAAAACTCTTTATCTGTAACTCCTTCTATAAGCCCATATATCTCCCTATCCTTTGGAACGTATCTTCCCGCAGTACCTTCAGCAGGTGTTGCATAACATACAAAATTCAAATGTGTTTCTTTAGTTTGTCTATCACAATACTTTCTAATATATTCTATTATTTCATAACCCAATTTTAACGACTCTTCCGATTCTCCATGGTGTTTTCCTGTTAATGCCTTTAGAGTTTCTGCTAGTCCTATAAATCCTATACCTAATGTTCCGTTTTTAATTGCTTCTCTTATTTTATCCTCTTCCTTAAGATTTTCTGAGCCTATATAAAGCTTTTGTCCCATTAAGAAAGGTAAATCCTTGACCCTTAAATTTGATATAACTTCAAATCTGTGAAGTAGCTGTCTCTTGCAAAGATCAAGTATATTATCTAATTCATTATAAAATTTTTCTATATTTCCATATCCAGCCTTAAGAGCAAGTCTTGGAAGATTAATAGTTACAGGTGCTATATTTCCTCTTCCAGCTGATACTTCTGGTCCATTTACATTAGCAATTGTTCTTGTCCTACAACCCATATAGGATACTTCATCACCATATTTTTCATTAAAGCTTGCATCCATAAAACTAAAAGTAGGATTCATCCTATGACCTGCTACTTTCATAGCAAGCCTAAAAAGATCATAGTTAGGATCTCCTTCTTCAAAGTTAATTCCTTTTTTCAGCCTAAAAACAAGATTAGGGAATATGGGACTTTCTCCTTTTCCAAGCCCTTTATCAAATGCTTCAAGCATAGCCTTAATAACCATTCTTCCTTCTTCGCTGGTATCTGTTCCAAGGTTTATACTGCTAAAAGGCACCTGCGCACCTGCCCTTGAATGCATGCTATTTAGATTATACACAAGAGCCTCCATAGCTTGATATACTTCTTCATAAGAAGGTCTAACTTTAAAGCTTCTTATAACTTCAGCCATTGATTTATCAAAATGTGGAAAGCTCTGCCCTCCAAACATATCATTTTGATTACTTTGAAGTATAATAGCAGCTTGAGCTGTTGCCGAAGATATTCTCTTTGGAGGCCTTATATACCCATAACCTGTATTAAATCCTTCCAAAAGAAGTTTTGTTAAATCTATCTGAAGGCAGTTTAAAGTCTTGCCATAAAAGTCAAGATCATGTATATGTATATCACCTTTTATATGAGCTTTTGACATCTCCTGAGGTATGATATTATTAAGATAATATTGTTTACTTGCAGCAGAGGCTATTTGAAGCATCTTAGCTGATGGTGAATTTCCAACATTTGCATTTTCTCTGCTCGTCTCTACAAGTATCTCCTTAACTATATCCATAAGCTCACTTTTAGCTTCTCTATATCTTGTTCTTTTTGCTCTATATAATATATAAGCCTTTGCAGTCTTAGCATGTCCATCTTCAATTAATACTTTTTCAACACAATCTTGAACAAACTCTACATCAGGTATAACATCAGCCGAAAGCTTACTTAGCATATAATTTATAACTTTTTCAGTTAACATTTCAGCTGTTGCAAAGTCAGAACCGCCAACCCCCTGTGCTGCAAGAAATATTGCCCTTGTTATCTTGTCCTTGCTGAAATTAACTATTCTTCCATCTCTTTTTCTAATCTGAGTAAACATTATGTATCCTCCTATTTTTCCTTTAGTATTTTTTGAAGCTCCTCCATAAAGGTATTAATATCTTTAAACTGCCTGTATACTGATGCAAATCTTACATAAGCAACATCATCAAGCTCCTTTAATTTTTTCATTACAAGCTCTCCTATTAAGCTGCTTGGAACCTCCTGCTGCATTGTATTATATATTTGCTTTTCTATCTCATCAGCAACAGACTCCATCTGTAAAATAGAAACAGGTCTTTTTTCACATGCCTTTAAAATTCCATTTAAAATTTTCCTTTTATCAAATGATTCCCTGTTTCCATCTTTTTTTATAACAAATACGGGAATATCCTCAACCTTTTCATAGGTTGTAAACCTTTTTTGGCACCTTAAACATTCCCTTCTCCTTCTTATAGAGGTGTTATCCTCAGTAGGCCTTGAATCAATAACCTTAGTTTCTTCATAATCACAAAACGGGCATTTCATTTGCTCACCTCAGTATTATCTATATATAGTATCGAAGTTAATTATATAATCTATATATAGTTTTATCAAATTAAAAATATTTTTTTAAAAACTATTTAATTATTATTTAATAGCTTTTCACTTTTTTTCTTAAGAATACTATAAAGTTTTATCCTTTTCATCGTTTGCATTTTTTGTTGATGTATCAACGAGAATTACATCAACTCCAATTACCTTTATTTGGTTCCATCTTATTTGTATCTCATCCTTTTTTTTAAAAATAAACAAAAAACTATTCTGAGGGGGAATAACTATGCTCTCAATCCTTTTTAAATCATCATCAAATATAATATCACTTATAAATCCAAGTCTTTTTCCTTCTGCAATATCTATGACTTCCATCTGCCTTAAATCGGATGTTGTAAGAGTATCTTTTGTTTGAAATCTCTCTTTCATCAAGTTCACCTCCATCAATAAAGTATATGATTTTTCATCTTTTTAAATACATAAAAAAGCAATATGAAATTGTAGCTTCATATTGCTTATAAACATTATATTTAAACTAAATGTATTTTCTCATGTGGTTTAAAGCTGACTTTTCAAGCCTTGAAACCTGGGCCTGGGAAATACCTATCTCTTGTGCAACTTCCATCTGCGTTTTTCCTTCGAAAAACCTTAAAGTTAAAATAAGTTTTTCCCTTTTGTTTAACTTTTGAAGTGCTTGCCTTATAGATATGTTTTCAATCCATGTGTCGTCATGATTTTTTGTATCGCTAATCTGGTCCATAACAAAGATAGCATCACCACCATCGTGGTAAATAGGCTCAAATAAAGATACAGGATCCTGAATAGCATCTAATGCAAATACAACTTCTTCCATAGGAATATTTAGTTCTTTTGCTATTTCTGATACTGTAGGTTCTTTATTGTTTTTAGATATTAAACCATCCCTTACCTGAAGTGCTTTATATGCAATATCCCTTAATGAACGGCTTACCCTTATTGAATTGTTATCCCTAAGATATCTTCTAATCTCTCCTATTACCATAGGAACTGCATAAGTTGAAAACTTAACGTTTTGACTAAGATCAAAGTTATCAATTGCTTTTATTAATCCTATGCATCCAACTTGAAATAAGTCATCTACGTTTTCTCCTCTATTATTAAATCTTTGTATAACACTAAGTACAAGCCTAAGATTTCCATTTATAAACTTTTCTCTTGCTTCCTTATCCCCTTGTCGCATCTTTACAATTAATTGTCTCATTTCTTCGTTACTTAGAACTGGCAGCTTTGACGTATTAACTCCGCAAATTTCAACTTTGTTTGTAATCATTGTCTGCTTCATCCCCTTCAGATTGGTTGTATTAAAATTATTTCCGAAGGGATTTTTTTTTATTCAAAAAGTAAATTAATTAAGTAAATATTACAATTTAAAAATTTATCTCTATATCATTCTACTTATTTCTCTTCTTAATCTTTTTATAATCCTCTTTTCAAGCCTTGATATATACGACTGTGAAATGCCAAGTATGTCTGCTACCTCTTTTTGTGTTTTTTCAGATCCACCATCAAGTCCAAACCTTAACTCCATAATCTGCTTTTCTCTACTACTTAACCTTGTCATTGCATTCCTTAAAAGCTGTTTTTCAACTTCATCTTCTATATAGTGATATATAAGATCGTTATCTGTTCCTAATATATCAGATAAAAGAAGCTCATTTCCATCCCAATCAACGTTTAAAGGTTCATCAAAGGATATCTCTCCTCTTACCTTGCTGTTTCTTCTAAGATACATAAGTATTTCATTTTCTATGCATCTTGAAGCATAGGTTGCAAGCTTTATTCTCTTTGTTGGATCAAATGTATTGACAGCTTTAATAAGCCCTATAGTACCAATGGAAATCAAATCCTCAATGCTAATCCCAGTGTTTTCAAATTTTCTTGCAATATATACAACAAGCCTTAAATTCCTCTCTATGAGCACAGTTCTTATTCCTTCATTTCCTTGACGTAATTGATCTACTAAATTCTTCTCCTCTTCATTGCTCAGAGGAGGTGGAAGTGCTTCAGCTCCTCCAATATAAAAAATATCCTGTAAATTAAATATTTTCCACTGTATAAAGTTGAATAGCTCTTTTAATTTTTTCCTAACTGAATTAAAAAATTTTTTAAGAGATTTCATAATAATCACTCCTATTTTAATATTTCTGGATAAGCAAGAGCCTCATAATCCCCATCTACTGATATAGGCTTGTCATATAATGCAATAATAGGTTCAAATACAATATTATTTTTGTTCTTATACTTTACAACAGCCATATCAGCCCTTATGGCAATTAAAATACCATTTTCAGTACCTAAAGCTCTAAAAGGTATAATTCTAATTCTTGACTTCAATGAAGAAGATATTATTTTTTGTGTCAGTGTTTCATAATTGTAATCCTTTAAAATATATTCCTTAAGTTCTTCAGGAAATAACTCAAGTACAGATTTTAGATATGCAACTATAACAGGAACATTGCTTACAGGGTCTTTTAGAGTATTTCCTGTATCTATAAGAGCAGTAATACTGCACTTTTTATCCTCCAGTACAATCTGCATGTCAACTTTATTTCCCTCAGTACGGTAATGGTTCTCAAAATAATCAAAGCCTAACTTTACAAATAATATTGCTATAAGTATACCTGCTATCATATAACCTGATGATAGATTTGTAATAATTGCCCCTCCTGTAATATTTATTTCATTTCTTGTAAGATAAAATATTGCCAATATGCTTCCCCCAGTTATAAAAGCCTCAATATAAAATAGTATAACAATCCTTATTAAATCCTTAATTTTATTTGGAGTAAAAGCAATTACAATCATAATTAGTGACATCATAAATTTCATAAGAAGGGTATACATGAAATTAAAATCAGGACTAAAAATAAAAATTATATATAAAGCCCCAATTAAAGCAGCTATTGCTATTTTCCATATATTTGCATTGTGTTTGCATATCCTTTTTAAAATATATAGTAAAAGAAAATTCATAAAGAAATTTTCAAGCACAAGTACATCTATATAAACAACATCCCCCATAAGTCCACCCCGCAGTTGACATCATCTTATAGTTACATTATAGAACCATTATGTTGTAAAATTTGTCAGTTCATAAAAATATAAATATAATTTTTTTTATAAAATTATGATTAAATTTTTAAATAAATACCAAAAAAAAAATAAAATCTACATACAACGCCACTATATTTTTACGTGGGTTATATATAGATTTTTTAATTACAAACTCTCCTCATTTAACTATTCACAAACTAATTATCTTCTATTTCTTTGGTTCCTAAAGAATGGAGGTATATCAAGATTATCATCTGAAACATTGATTTCAATATCCTTAACTATCTGTTTGCTTTCTCCCTTTTGTTCTTCCTTCTTTGCAGCTTTATTCTCATTATATTTTTCAAATCCTGTTGCAATTACTGTTATTCTTATCTCATCTTCTAAATTCTCATCTATAACTGCACCAAATATTATATTAGCATCAGGATCTGCTGCTTGCTTAACTTGATCTGCTGCCTCATTTACTTCAAATAAAGTCAGTCCAGGTCCTCCAGTTATGTTAAGGAGTACCCCCATAGCCCCATTTATAGTTGTTTCAAGTAAAGGACTCGATATTGCCTGCTTTGCAGCTTCAGCAGCTCTGTTTTCTCCTGAAGCCCTTCCAACTCCCATGTGAGCTAAACCATGATTTAACATTATTGTTTTAACGTCAGCAAAGTCAACATTTATAAGTCCTGGTGTAGTAATAAGGTCAGATATACCCTGGACACCTTGCCTTAATACATCGTCTGCAATTCTAAAAGCTTCCTGTATTGGTGTTTTTTTGTCTACTACTTGTAATAACCTATCGTTTGGTATTGTAACTAAAGTATCAACCCTATCTTTAAGCTTTGAAATACCCTGTTCTGCATTACGCATTCTTGGTCTGCCTTCAAAGGAAAAAGGTTTAGTTATAACTCCAACAGTAAGTATTCCAAGCTCCTTTGCAATTTGAGCAACTACCGGAGCAGCACCTGTACCTGTTCCTCCACCCATGCCCGCTGTTATAAACACCAAGTCTGCTCCTTTAAGTGCCTGAGTTATTTCATCCTTACTTTCTTCTGCAGCTTTTTCACCAATTTCAGGATTGGCTCCTGCCCCTAAACCTTTAGTAAGTTTGTCCCCTATTTGAATCTTTTGACCTGCTTTTGAAAGATAAAGAGCCTGTTTATCAGTATTGATAGAAATAAACTCAACACCCTTTAGTCCAAAATCTATCATTCTATTTACAGCGTTATTTCCACCACCACCAACACCAATAACTTTTATTATAGCTGTTTGATCAACTTCAAATTCAAAATCAAGCACAATTAATACCTCCTTTTGTATTTTAAAAAAAGTCTGCTAAGAATTCTTTAATTTTGGTAAATATACTATGCTTTTCTTTTTCCTCATAGTCTTCCTCTTCAGTTACTGCAATTTCTTTTTCTGCATGCATAGATTGATAATCAATAGAACTAGTTTTTTTCTGTTTCAATTCATACATTGCCATTCCTACTGCAGCTGCATAAATTGGATTTGCAACACCAATGAAGTTTGGATATCCAAACCTTACTGGTATATCAAAGTATGATTGAGCCATGTCCTGTATGCCTTTTATATTAAACAGCCCTCCACCTGTTATCACAATTCCAGCCGCTAAGCTGTTCAATGCCCCGCTTTTATCAATTTCATTCCTTATTATGTATAGTATTTCAGAAAGTCGTGCCTCTATAATTTCTGCAACTTCTAAAAGATGAATTTCCTTCTGACCTTTTCCTGCTAAATTGTTGATTTTTATTATATCATCATTTTTTATCATGCTTGCTTGTGCAACACCATACTGCCTTTTTATCTTTTCAGCATCGGCTGAAGATATTTTAAGTATAATAGAAATATCGTTGGTTATGTGATTTTCACCAACAGGAATTACCTTGCTATAACATAGAGATCCTTTCTTAAAAATTGATATGTCTGTGGTTTCAGCTCCAACATCTATTAAAGCAACTCCTAATTCCTTTTCATCATCATTTAAAATAACTGTTGAAGTAGCGATAGGCTCAACTATTATACCATCAACTGTAAGACCTGCTTTTTGAACACTTCTTATTATGTTTTGAACAGTCGTACAAGATGCAACTATTAAATTAGCATCAACTTCAAGCCTAACTCCTACCATTCCAACAGGATCTTTTATTTCACTGTATCCATCTACTATAAACTGCTCTGGAATTATATCTATTATTTCCTTATCTGCTGGGACAGCCACTACTTTTGCAGCCTGTAAAACTCTTTTAACATCGTCCTGGGTTATTTCCTTATCTTCCCTTGATACAGCAATTACTCCTTTATTTTTATATAAGGTTGTGTATCCTCCTATAATATTAACATAAACTGATTTTATGTTCATATTGGCCATTTGTTCAGCCTGCTTTACTGCATTAGTAATTGCTTCAACAGTTGTATCTATATCAACTATAATCCCTTTTTTGACGCCTTTGCATTCGGAGGTTCCAACACCAAGTATATTAAATTGCTTTTTGTTCATTTCTGCAATCAATACACATACTTTAGAAGAACCTATGTCCAACGATACAACTATATTACCCATCACATCTAACCTCCTTCTTCTGTTCTTAATTTTAATATTCAACAAAACAAACAAATTCCCTCTTAAAAAAAATAAAAAGTTAACAAAAATTTATCTTTTTATATATTTCGTAATTAAATCTTTAAACTTTATCAATAATTTTAACTTTCTATTTTGATTGTTTTATATATTTAGGTAGAAATCTATAATTCAATTGGTTTATATTTATATTATCCCTTTTTATTATTTTTACATAAAGTCCCCTTTCCTTCATTTGAGCAACATGACTCTCTGGAATTGATAAGGCATATATAAGTGCCTCAGGATCACCAACTGCAGAAATTTGAAAAGGTGGAACAATATATTCACCATTGACCATAATAACCGATCCTTCACAGGTTATAGCAGTTCTTTCGTAAAACCTTTTCCCATTTATTGATATGCCTTCAGCCCCAGCATTTCTAAGCTCGTTTACAATACTTAGCAAATCAGTGTTATGGGTTATATAATTCATTATCTCTTCATTATTCAAATAATCATGACTGTCATCAATTTCTATTTCAACCCCAGGACCATTTATACTTTTCTCTCCTGCAAATAGTTTAACTTCTTCAAGTTCTTTTTTCAACGTTTCCGTGACGTTTTTATTCTTTTGTGTATTAGTATAATAGTTATTAAGTTTATTTCTTAAATCTCTCTCATCCATATATAGTCCTTTAAGCTCAGATTTTAGTTCGTTAGCTTCCTGATTATATTTTTGATATTGCTGATAAGTAAGAATAATAGTCGGCTTTGAAGCTGTATTTACAATAAATGATGATAAAAATACCCCAGTCATTATGCCAGTAAACAGAAGGAGAAGCCTTCCTTCATTCAACTTCATTATTGTTCCTCCTTATGCTTGAGTTTTGCTCTACCTTTTTCAAGCAATATTCTTCTTATAATTGCAAAATTATTAAAAATCCTGCTTCCAAAGACCAATACAGCTGCTAAATATATGGGAACATTTAATTGGTCTCCAAGATAGGTAAGCCCTGCAGCTAGAATAATATTTACAAAAAATCCAGAAATAAAAATATCTGAATCAAATTTATTTTCAAGTGCTGCTCTAAAACCTCCAAATACCGAATCTAAAGCCGCTAAAATTGCCACTGGAACATAAGTTGTTAAATAAGTTGGAATGTTTATCTTAAGGAATATTCCAATTAATATACCGATTATTAGTCCAATTAAAGGTATCATTCTATCACCTTCCTATTTTACATACTTATAATCTATACTTTTGTTGTATTTTAATATTTTTATATTATCACTTTTTGTTATTTTAACATTTATACCTGCAAGTTCTTCAAGCTTATCTTTAATTCCACCAGGTATTTTAAAGGCTCCTTCAAGTACTTTAGGATCCCCTATAGCCTTAATTACAAAAGTATCTATAGGGCTAAACTTTTCATCGTTTATCTTAATTGTTGCTCCTGCCTCTTTAATTTGAGTTCTTCCAACATATCTTTGCTCATTTATTGATATTGCCTCTGCTCCTGCTGCATTAAGTTCATTTACTATGTCAATTAAATCTGTTGAATATATCATGGAAGTTTCTGAATTTTTAACATCATTTGAAGGAGTTAAAGTCATAATAATTCCTGGACCTTCTACATCAGTAAGCCCTGACAGAAATCTTAAACTATCAATCTCTTTTTTCATCTGATTTGCAACTTCACTTTCACTTGCTACTGCCTTTTCTATTTCATCAACCTTTTTTTGGTATTCCTGTACCTTTGATGAAAGCTCATCCCTTTGTTTTCTTAAAGTTTCAACTTCACTTACAAGATCCTCTATCCTTTTGTAGCTATATTTACTTCTTATACCACTCATTGATTTGAATTGAAGAGATATCATAAGTCCTAATATAATACATACAAAGCCTATCACAAGCTGATATTTCAACCCTTTCACTTTCTCCACTCCTTTAATTCTTTCTGAATATAGCTGTTCCTTCAGGTAATATTTCTATAATTCCTTTGTTTTTCTTAACTTCTTCGTTATTTAAAATAGAGATAGCATAAGATAACTTATATTCAAGGTTTGTAGAATCACCTATACACACCTGTATTCCACTCTTTGTTGTTAGTACTATATTTAAAGGATCACTTATATTTATACTATAAAAAACATTTTTACATTCTTTAAAATCGGTTATTGACAATACCTCCTTTAATACTTTTTGATAAGTTGGATTGTTTTGTGCTATATTTTGACCGGGAATATATTGTTTAACGCTTATCCCTTCAATTAAAGGAATACTTCCATCAGGAAATTGATTTACAGTTTGAATCATGTTCCCAGATTCATCTAAATTAATAAAAGCATTATCAAACTTTATGAGTCCTTTTACCTTTTTTTCCTGTACATTAATAATAATTGTTGATGGAAGTCTCTTTTTTATGTTAACACTTTCAATATAAGGATTGCTTTTTATTTTTTCACTGATTTTGTCTTTTTTAACTAAAAAAATATTCTTTCCTTTAGCTTCGCAAAGGGCAAGCAACTCTTCTTTTTTTACATATTTATTATTATTTATGATAATTTTATTTATCACAAAATATTTTGATTTTAAAGCTATTGTTAAAAATATTCCTATAAAAATTAAAAGGAAACAAACATTTAAAAACTTTCTTCTCCTTCTTATCTTTTTTTCAATCCTTTCATTTTTCATAAAATCTACCTCTTTACAATATAAAGCAACATTATGTCTTTTATGTTAAATAATAAGAAAATAAATTTATTTTATAAGCTCTTCAATCAAATTGCATATCTTTTCCGAAGCATCAAGCACTGCAAGTTTCAAAGAATTTGAAGACATCTTTGCAAGCATTTCTTTATTATTAATAAGGCTTATTACCTGCTCTTTAAATATATCACTCTTTAATTGATTTTCTTTAATAACAACAGCAGCACCATTTTGTTCAAGAGACATTGCATTATATTCCTGATGATTATTTGCAACATAAGGAGACGGTATTAAAACTGCAGGAATGCCAAGGGCAGTTATCTCTGAAAGTATAGTAGCCCCTGCTCTGCTTATTATAATATCACAGGCACCTAAAGCATCCTGCATATTGTATATATAAGGCTCTATTACAACGCCTTTAAATTTGTTATCGTTTTTCTTATAATTTAGCTTTTTAACTATTTCATCATATTGTGTTTCTCCAGTAACAAACAAAAGCTGTATATTTTGTTCAATAAGAGAAGGTATTATATCGCATACTGCATTGTTTATATTTTTTGCTCCTCTACTTCCTCCAACTACTAAAATCAAAGGTCTATTAATATCAAATTTCCATACTGCTCTGCATTTAGATTTATTTTGATTTAATATCTGACTTCGTATAGGATTCCCTGTTAAAACAATTTTATTTTTTGGAAAATACTTTTCAGATTCTTTAAAGGTTATAGCTATCTTAGAAGCAAAATGGGCTAATATCTTGTTAGTCATTCCTGGAAAGGCATTTTGTTCATGTATAATAGTTGGAATTCCTTTTAATGCAGCAGCAAAAACCACAGGGCCACATACATATCCACCTGTTCCAATTACAATATCAGGCTTAAACTGCTTTATAATAGATGCGGCTTGAAAATAACCTTTAAAAGCCTTCATAACTGAAATAGGAGTCTTTAAAGAAAGCTTTTTATTTAAACCTTCAACAGTTATAAAGTTTATTTTAAACCCTTCTTTTGGTATCAGTTTCTTTTCAAGCCCATTTTTACTTCCAATAAATAGTATTTCACAGTTAGAATGTCTTTCCTTTAATTTTTTAGCTATTGCAACGCCGGGATATATGTGCCCTCCCGTACCTCCTCCAGATATTATTACTTTCATATAAATCAACTCCATTTCATCCATTTTGCCTTGAAATATTAAGAAGTACTCCTAAAGCTAACATAGTAAATAAGAGTGAAGAACCTCCATAACTTATAAGTGGCAAAGTAACCCCAGTAATTGGCATAAATGATGCTACAACTAAAAAGTTAATACTTGATTGAACAGCAATAAGAGATGTAATACCTGTTGCCATTAGGCTTCCAAATTTATCTTTACAGTTAAGAGCTATTTTATATCCTCTCCATATCAATATAGCAAATAAAATTATAATAAATAATACTCCAATAAATCCAAGCTCCTCTGCTATTATTGAAAATATAAAGTCATTTTGTGCCTCTGGTATATAATATAGCTTTTGATGTGATTGTCCAAGCCCAACACCAAGCAATCCTCCTGAACCTAAAGCATATAGGGACTGTATAGCTTGATATCCATCACCCAATGGATCTGCCCATGGATCTTTGAAGGCCAGAAACCTTTTAAAGCGGTATGGTTCTAATACTATACCTAATATAGCAGCACCTACACCAAAAGCAAATATCAGTACTAATTGTCCTATATTAGCTCCCCCTATAAATAAAAGAATGAAAGCAACTGTTACAATTATTACTGTAGTACTCATGTTTGGCTCTTTTATAATTAAAAGGGCAAACATACCAGCTACAATAAGCACTGGAAGTATCCCTTTGGAAAAAGTTTTTATCTTATCACCTTTTCTTGTTATATTATCTGAAGCGTATAATATCATCATAAGTTTTGCTATCTCTGAAGGTTGTATTCCTAAACTACCTATACCAATCCATCTTCTTGAACCATTTATAGGTGGCATAAATAATACAATAACAAGCAGAGAAATAGTAACTATCATTCCAAATAGAATGAGTTTTTTATTCTTTAATTTTTTGTAGTCAAAACAAGCTGCAGACAGCATAGTAATAATACCAAGACCTGCCCATATAAGTTGTTTCTTAAGGTGGTAAAAGCTATCATTATAAAACTGCTTATCTTCCCACATACTGGCACTAAAAACCATGTTTATTCCTATCGCCAATAATATTAATATAACGATAAAAAGTGGAAAATCAATCATACCACTTTTTTTATTCATTTTTTACCTCCTAAAAACTTATTGCTAAAAATCCAATAAGGCATAATATAGCTGTAAATATACAAAACCAAGCAACTATCTTAGTTTCATGCCAACCTTCCTGCTCAAAATGATGATGAAGAGGGGCCATTTTAAATACCCTCTTTCCAGTAGTTTTAAAGGATATTATTTGTATTATATCTGATAAAGTTTCAACAACATAAATTCCACCTACAATTACAAGTATAAAAGGCATCCTTAAAAGTACTGCAAGAGCTGATATTGCTCCTCCAAGTGCTAATGAACCTGTATCTCCCATAAAAACCTGTGCAGGATAGGAGTTGTATTTTAAAAAGCCAAGAAGACTTCCTGCAAGAGCTCCACAAAAAAGTGAGAGATCTTTATCTCCTAATCCGTAAGTGACAATAGCAAAAAATATGCTAACAATAAGTGTTACACCAGAAGCAAGTCCATCAAGTCCGTCTGTTAAATTAACAGAATTAGTTACCCCAACTATAACAAACATCATAAAAGGTATATACATTACTCCAAAATCTACCATTTTGTTGGTAAAGGGTATGTGTATAAGACTTCCAATATCTTTATTCGTATAAGCAAAATAAGAAAGTATAAATGCAAATGTAATTTGCCCAATTAGCTTTTGATAAGCTCTAAGCCCAAGGCTTCTTTTTTTTATAATCTTTAGGCTATCATCAAGAAATCCTATAAATCCATATCCAACAGTTGTTATAAGGGCAACCCATAATGATCCAGACATTTTTTTTGCAACTAATGCTGTTGTGATTATAATACTTAGAATAAATATTATACCTCCCATAGTAGGGGTACCAGCTTTCTTTAAATGGCTTTTGGGGCCATCATCCCTTATGTTTTGTCCAAATTTAAACCTTTTTAATGCTGGAATTATTACAGGCCCTAATATTAGAACTATAATAAAAGAAATTATTGTTGCGTAAATAGTTATCTGCATTTTATCAACTCTCCTGTCTTGTCAAAAGTATCTATTCTCCAAGCAACTCCCAAACTATTTCACGTTCATCAAAGTGAATAGTTTTGTCCTTTAAAATCTGATAGGTTTCATGTCCCTTACCTGCAATGACAATTACATCTCCTTCCTTCCCATTTTCAATTGCATACTTTATAGCTTGTTTCCTATCCTCTATTATAACATAAGGACATCCTGTTTTGTCTATTCCGGGAAGTATATCCCCTATAATTGCCATCGGCTCTTCACTTCTAGGATTGTCAGAGGTTACTATGCAAAAATCCGACAGTTCTCCTGCAGCTTTTCCCATAAGAGGTCTTTTCGTCTTATCCCTATCTCCTCCACATCCAAAGAGAGTTATAAGCCTTCCTTTTGTATATTCCCTTGCTGTTTTTAAGATATTTACTATCCCATCGGGAGTGTGCGCATAATCTATGACTATAGTAAATCCTTTCTTTGATATTATTTTTTCACTTCTTCCAGGTACTACCTCTAAACTTTCAAGACCTTTTTTAACACAATCAATCGGAATTCCAATTCCAATGCAAGCAGCTGCAGCTCCAAGAGCATTATATACATTAAACTTTCCTGGCAAATTAAGACTTATAGGTAATACTTTATCCTCATATTTAATATTAAAATTGGTTCCTTTTTCACTTATAACTATATTTTCACCCATGACCTGTGCTTCATTTTCTATTCCAAAGGTTATAACCTTCCCCTCTATACTTTTAGCTGCTCTTTTGCCATATTCATCATCTGTATTAATAACTGCAACATCGCACCAATCAAAAAGTCTCATCTTTGCATTAAAATAGTTTTCCATAGTTATATGGAAGTCAAGATGATCCTGTGTTAGATTTGTAAAAATGCCAGCTTTGAATTTAACTCCATAAACCCTTTTAAGCTCAAGGGAATGTGAGGAAACCTCCATTACACAGTATTCTATACCTTCTTTTTTCATGTTATAAAACATCTCTTGTAAATCCATAGATTCAGGAGTTGTCCTTTTAGCTTCTTCTTTTTTGCTTCCTATTATGTTATAAATCGTTCCAAGAAGTGCTGTTTTTTTATTATAAGCATCTAATATTGATTTAATCATAAAGGTAGATGTAGTTTTGCCATTAGTTCCCGTAACACCAATTATATTCATAGTATCAGCAACATTTCCATAGAAATTAGCTGACATTAATGCCATAGCCTCCCTTGTATCTTTAACCTTAATTATCGTAGCATTCCCTTTAACCTCTACATCTTTACTTACAACTATAGCATAAGCTCCACTGTCAACTGCCTTTTGAGCAAAAATATGACCATCAGTTTTGAAACCTTCTATGCAAAAAAACATACTTCCTTTTTTTACCTTGGATGTATTATAAGCCAAGGATTCAATATCTTTTTCTTCTCCTTTTATTGATATATATTCTACGTTTTTTAATATCTCTAATATTTTCATAACGACCACTCCTTAATATTTATAGCACAATACGGTAACCATATTGTGCTAAGGTATTAATCTTCTGGCTGTTCCAATATGACTTTAATACGTGTACCCTTTGACACTTCAGTATTCGGATTTATATCCTGTGAAACTCCTATTCCATCACCCATAAAAACAACATTTAATTCTAATGATTTTGCTAAATCATCTATTTCCTTTTTAGTCATACCTTTAAAATCAGGTACTACAACCTTAGCATTAGTATTCTTTTCAACCCCAAGATATAAAGTTATTTTTGTGTTTTCATAAACACTAACTCCAGGTTTAGGGCTAATATCATAAACAACATTCCCGTTTCCTTGAACTTCATAATCTATGTTGTTTTTCTTTAATACTGAACCTGCTTCATCAACACTTAATCCCCTGACCTCAGGTATAATAACCTCAACTGGCGTCTTTTGAGCTGAATTTGTACCTGTATCAGGCTGCATATTTAGATACCTAAATAAATCTTCAAAAAGTGTTTTTGCAAGAGGTGCAGCAGTACTACCAGAATAATAGTTTGAAGGATCAGGCTCATCAATTGTAAGTATCATAACAAATTTAGGGTCATTACTTGGAGCCATAGCTGCAAATGAAGAAATATATTTTCCAGGAGCATATCGCCCATTTTCAACAACCTGTGCTGTTCCAGTCTTTCCTCCTATATGATATCCTTCTATATATGCTCTTTTCGCTGCCCCGTAAGTTACAACACTTTCAAGTATTTCTCTTAGCTTTTTAGCAGAGCTTGTGCTTATTACCTGTCTTACAACTTTTGGCTGAATTTCCTTTACAACTGAAGTATTGCCATTTTCATCAGTACTTAATATTTTTTTTACAATATGAGGCTCTACAAGTTTACCATCATTTGCAACTGCAGCAAAGGCAGTAAGATATTGTATACTTGTAACTGATATACCTTGACCAAAGGCCTCTGTTGCAAGTTCAACTTTTCCAACTTTATCTATAGGCCTTATTATACCAGTTTCCTCCCCTGGAAGGTCTATATTTGTCTTTTTTCCAAGTCCAAAGGCATTATAATATTTATAAAGCCTTTCTTTTCCTATTCTTTCTCCAAGTATCATAAAACCTACATTACATGAGTTTTGTAGTATTTGTGCAAAATTTTGGACCCCATGTCCCTGCCTTCTCCAGCAGTGTATTATTCTATCTGCAACTTTATAAGAACCATTACATACAAATCTGTCCGAATCGCTAACTAAGTTTTCATTTACTGCAGCTGCAGCAGTAATAACCTTAAGTATCGATCCGGGCTCAAAGTTATAATTTACAGTTCTATTCTTCCAAAGCTTTAAAGACTCTTCAACGGATCCCTTAACAGGATTATTTGGATCAAAATCTGGCTTTGAAGCCATAGCAAGTATTTCACCAGTTTTAGGATCCATTATTATGGCAGATATTTGTTTTGCTTTGTATTCAGATAATCCCCTTTCTAACGCTTTTTCAGTATAATATTGAATATATTGGTCTATTGTAAGTACTATGTCATTACCATTCTTTGGTGGATAATAATTTGCAATTTTATATGGAAGCTCTCTATGGTAGGCATCAGTTTCTCCCATATATTTTCCTGGAACTCCCTTTAGTTCATTGTTGTACTGAAGTTCAATTCCTGATCTCCCATCACCATCTACATTTGTACTTCCAAGTACCTGGGCTAAAAAGTTGCCATTTGGATAATAGCGCTTTGTATCTTCTGAAACTATTATTCCAGGAAGTTTTAACTCCCTAATCTTGTTCCCTTGCTCCTTTTCAATTCTTCTTGCAATAGTAACGCAAGCAACTGGAGCACCATTGGACAATTTTTTATTCAGTTTTGATAGTATATCCTCTTTACTCATATTCAAAATAGGAGATAGCTTTTCAGCTATCTCTTCTTTTGTAATCTTTTTATTCTTTTCTTTATCATTGATATCTTTTAAAAAAGCATCTACCCTCTCAACGTTACCACTTACTGCAAGAGGGTTACCATTTCTATCAAGTATATTTCCTCTACGTGCTGATATTCTAATATCATTAGTCCATTGCTCTACTGCCCATTTTTGAAGCTGAGGAGCCCACATAATCTGAACATAAGCATACCTACCTACAATAACCGTTTGCAATATAAATATAACTAACAATAAGAAAACAATTCTTTTTTTTACTGTAATATTAGTTCTATGTTCGGTATTCAACTGGATACCTCCTAATATATTAATCCAAGCAGTCTTTTAACAAAGGATAACTTATCAGTTTTTACTTCTTTTTCAGCTAACGCTGTAAGTGGTTTAACATCAAGATATACTACACTTTCATTACTTGGTACAACCATACCGTATTTAGCAACAGCAGTTGATTCTATATATTTTATATTATTATATTTCGCCATTGATACCATTAAATCTTCATTAGCCTTTTGAACTTGTTTAATTTCATTTTTTATCTTGTGAATATTATTCGTAATTCTTATTATAGTTGCAAATCTACAAAGACTCAAAAAAGAAAGCATGAATAATGCGGTGATATAAGACATTATCTTAAGTTTAGCCTTTGTTTTCTTTTTATTATTAGTTTTTGGAGCCTGAACGGTTTTTTCTTTGTTTTTATTATCTACTTCAATATTGTATGCAACATTTCCATAGGTATATGTTTTTTTATTCTTTACCATTACCAATTTATTCACCCCCATATCCCTTTAGAACCTATAATTTTTCAGCTATCCTAAGCTTTGCACTTCTTGATCTTGGGTTTTCTAAAATCTCTTCATCCGATGGTAAAATCGGTTTTTTACTTACAATTCTTATTTCTGGTTTACTGTTGCATACACATACTGGAAAACTTGGAGGGCATGTGCATGGATTTTCTCTCTTTTTAAATACATTTTTAACTATCCTATCCTCAAGAGAATGAAAAGTTATAATGCAAATTCTTCCTTCTTTTTTTAATACATCTATACAATCATTAACAGCATTTTCTAATATCTCTATCTCTCTATTAACTTCAATCCTTATTGCCTGAAAAGTTCTCTTTGCAGGATGTGGTCCTTCCCTTCTTGCTGAAGCAGGAATTGCTGCCTTTATTATATCTACAAGTTCAAAAGTTGTTTCTATCCTCTTCTTTTGCCTCTCTTTAACAATAAATTCAGCAATCCTTGAAGCCCATTTTTCTTCTCCATATTCTTTTATTACCTTCTCTAATTTTTCCTTCGAATATTCGTTCACTACATCCTTTGCAGAAAAACTGCTGTTACTGTTCATCCTCATATCAAGTGGTGCATCATGCATATAGCTAAACCCTCTTTCAGGTTCATCAAGCTGATGTGATGAAACCCCTAAATCAAGCAATATCCCATCTACCTTATTAATATTAAGTTCATTTAGTATATTTTTTATATTTGAAAAGTTATCATGAACAAATATAATATTAGAGTATTGTGAAAGTCTTTTCCTTGATGCTTCAATAGCATTAGTATCCTGATCTATACCAATTAAAGTTCCTTCGTTATTAAGGCAACTTAAAATTTCCTTTGAATGTCCTGCACCACCTAATGTGCCATCCACATATACTCCATTTTTTTTAATATTAAGACCTTCTATACATTCATTAAGTAATACAGATTTATGCTTAAATTCCATATCATCATCCCTTATAGTTTATATTCCTATCCCAAGGATAGACATCTTTTCTGCAATTTCTTCGTAATTTATGTTCTGCTCATTATATTCATCCCACTTCTCTTTGCTCCATATCTCAATCCTGTTTGAAACTCCTATACTTACTATTTCCTTTATAATACCTGCATATTCAATCAGGTTTTGAGGTATAAGAGCTCTTCCCTGCTTATCCACTTCTATATCAGCAGCCCCGGAAAAGAAAAACCTTACAAAGGCTCTGGCATCCTTATTAGTTAGTGGAAGAGCTTTTAACTTCTCCTCAAGCTTTTTCCACTCATCCATTGGGTAGCAGTAAAGACATCCATCGAGGCCTTTAGTAATCACAAATGTGCTTCCAAGTTCCTCTCTGAACTTTGATGGAATTATTATTCTATTTTTACTATCAATTGCATGTTGATATTCCCCAATAAACATTTAAAAACACCACAACTTTACTCCACTTTACTCCACTTTAAACCACTACACTAAGTATTATTCTATATAAAAGTTAAAATTCCTTCTTATTTAACAAAACTTAAAATTTAATTTATTTTATAATTTATATAAATTTTTTATTATAATTAATATAAAAACCTATATATTGCTATATCCACCGCTTTAGTTTATAATTTATTTGATATTCATAAAAATTAACTCCATAATCTCTTGTATAACATTCTTGTTAAGATATAAAAGCAGAGAAAGGAAGATATATATGAAACTTGGAATAGTGGGTTTACCAAACGTAGGTAAAAGCACGCTTTTTAATGCAATAACACAGGCTGGAGCCGAAGCTGCAAACTACCCATTTTGTACAATAGAACCTAACGTTGGAGTTGTTGCAGTACCTGACTACCGACTTGATGAACTTGCAAAGATGTATAACCCTGAAAAATATACCCCTGCAGTTATTGAGTTTTATGATATTGCAGGTCTTGTAAAGGGAGCAAGTAAAGGTGAAGGATTAGGAAACAAATTTCTTTCACATATAAGAGAAGTTGAAGCTGTTGTTCATGTTGTAAGGTGTTTTGAAGATCCAAATATAGTACATGTTGATGGCAGCGTAAATCCTATTAGAGATATTGAAACTATAAACCTTGAGCTTATATTCTCTGATATGGAGGTCCTTGAAAAGCGAATAGATAAAACTCGAAAATCAGCCCGTTCTGGAGATAAAAAAGCTCAAGAGGAATTAGAATTTATGGAAAGGCTATATAATCACCTTGAAAGTGGAAAACCTGCAAGAACACTACCAATGAACGATGACGAAAGAGAACTTTTAAAACAATACTTCCTATTAACATCAAAACCTGTACTTTATGCTGCAAACATTTCAGAGGATGAGCTTCTTGAAGGATATGAAAACAATGCTTATGTAAAAGCCGTTGAAGAGTACGCTAAAAAAGAAGGCTCAGAAGTTATTCCTATATGTGCTAAAATAGAAGAGGAAATCGCATCCCTTGATAAAGATGAAAAGGAAGAATTTTTAAAGGATTATGGTCTTGAAGAACCAGGGCTTAACAGGCTTATTAAAGCAAGCTATAAGCTTTTAGGTCTAATAAGCTTTTTAACTGCAGGACCAAAAGAAGTCAGAGCATGGACAATTAAAAAGGGAACGAAAGCACCTCAAGCTGCAGGAAAAATACATTCAGATATGGAAAGAGGATTTATAAGAGCAGAAGTTGTTCCTTTTGAAACTCTTATAAAGTGTGGCTCAGAAACTGCTGCAAAGGAAAAGGGGTTAATAAGATCTGAAGGAAAAGATTATGTTATGCAGGATGGAGATGTTGTTGTATTTAGATTCAACGTTTAACATAAAAAGCCACTAAAAGCTCAAAGCTTTTAGTGGCTTTTTATTAACATCTTTTAAATAACTATATCTATATTATACTCCTCAAGCCACTTATTAACTTGATATATATATGCAAGGGTTTGCGGCCCACTCATAAGTTGACCAAACCAATTACAATTTATATTTTCTGCTCTTTTATCAACCGTTTCAATTAAAAAGTCTCTATTTATTATTTGATTTATAGGTGCATTTTTATCATCAATAATCTCCTTTACTTTTTTACAAATTAAATCTGTATATTTGGGGTTATGTGTTTTCGGATAAGGTGATTTTTTTCTATCTATTATTTCATCTGGGAGAATACCTCGAAGTGCCATCCTTAATATACCCTTTTCCCTTCCATCATAAAACTTATATTTTGGTGGAATGTTATATGCATATTCTACTAACCTGTAATCTGCAAAAGGAACTCTAACCTCAAGGCTATTTGACATACTCATTCTATCTTTTCTATTTAAAAGAGTAATCATAAACCATTTAATGTTTAAATAAAACTTCTCTCTTATTTTTCTTGTAAATTCATCGTCTTCTTCTAGATAATCAACCTGTTTTATTGTATTTTCGTAGTTATATTTAATTTTTCCTTCAATATCAAAATTAATTGCAGGATTTAAAATTGCCCTTCTAATTTCAATAGATTTAAGCCAAGGGAAACCTTTATAATTTATATCATCCTGTTTTAAATACCAAGGGTATCCTCCAAAAACTTCATCTGCACATTCTCCAGATAAGGCAACTGTTGCATTCTTCCTTATTTCCTTGCAAAACAAATAAAGTGATGAATCTATATCTGCCATCCCTGGCAAATCATTTGCCAAAACAGCCTTATCTAAATAATCAATAAGCTTCTCCTGTGTTATTACAATATTTCTGTGTAAGCTTCCTATTGAATCTACCATCATTTTAATATATGGCTTATCTGAGTTGGGAATAAATTCATTAGTTTTAAAGAACTTTTCATTGCCTTCATAATCTATCGAAAATGTTTCAAGAACTGTTCCTTTGTTTTTAAAAAACTCTCCTGCAACAGCTGAAATTATACTTGAATCCAAACCTCCTGAAAGAAATGTGCAAACCTTTACGTCTGCAGAAAGTTGCCTATTTATAGCATCTAAAACAAGTTGCCTAACATTGTCTACACACTCATTGAATGTTTGGTTGTTTTTATATGCTTTTGGTTTCCAATATTCTTTTATATTAAAACCATTCTTTGAAAAGGTTAAACAATGTGCTGGTGGAACTTCCTTTATCCCTTTTAATATACCATTTTCAAGTGACCTTGAAGGCCCAAGTGCAAATAAAGTTTCTATGCCATCTTTATCTAAAACAGCCTTAATTTTAGAATGTTGAAGTAAACTTTTTATTTCAGAGGCAAAAATAATTTCACCATCATTTAAAACATAAAATAAAGGCTTTACTCCCAAATGGTCCCTTGCCATAAAAAGAGTTTTTTTAGTTTCATCCCATACAGCAAAGGCAAATATTCCATTTAAATGCAAAACACAATCTTCTTTATAGTGTATAAATGTTGTCAACAGCACCTCTGTATCTGAATAGGATTTAAATGTGTATCCTAGATTTATTAGCTCCTTCCTTAATTCCTCTGTGTTATAAAGTTCTCCGTTATACACAATAACATATTTATTTCCGCCATATTCTTTAATCATTGGCTGATGCCCTCCTGCAGGGTCAACAACAACAAGCCTTCTATGTCCTAAAAGTATTTCTTCACCACTATAATATCCTTCTTCATCAGGCCCTCTTTTTGAAAGTACCTTAGTCATATTTTTAATGTCTTTAAATCTGTTTTTTATATTCTCATTATAATTTATCCAACCTGCTATACCACACAAAGCTATACCTCCCTTAATTATTTCGAAGTATTTGTTAAAGAAAAATATTTTTACCAATACTTTTTCCCCTGACTATTCTTCAATAAACTATAATATGAAGGGAGGCACCAATTAGCGCCTCCCTTTACATAAATTTAAAATTTATTATAAATCCATCCTAACACCATACTTTTTAAGATAGTCAATTCTTTTTTTATAATCTGGCAATATTGAGCTGACTAAATTCCAAAAATCCTTTGAATGGTTTTTGTGATAAAGATGACACATCTCATGAACTACAATATAGTCAAAGGCATCTGATCTTGCCATACTGCATCTGTAGTTAAACAAAAGCTCATCCCTATAGGTGCAGCTTGCCCATCTTTTTTTCTGCTCCTTTACCCTAATGCCTGTTGGAGTTTTGTTAAAATACCTTTGAAAATATTCTACTTTTTCCTTTGCCTTTTCTAATGTCTTCTCCCTGTACCACATTTCCATAGCCTTTTTAATAATATCACCATCTTTACTTTTTACCGTAACATAAAATTTACCGTTTAAAAGCTTTACAATAGGCTTTCTAACTTTTTCATCTATTACAATCTCAAGGGGGTAATTCCTTCCCAAATACATAAAGGACTCACCATTTACATATTCCCTTTTTATTGGCCTATTTTCCACATCATTTAGTAAAAATAGCTTCTTTACAATCCAGTCCGCCTTCTTTTTTACTATTTCTATAATCTTTTCATCTTCTACCCCTAAAGGTGCCTTAACGATTACTATATCTGGTGCCTTAACAGATATTTCAACTGTTTTGCGTTTTTTATACTCTAAATTAAATTCTATTGTCCTTGTCCCATACTGAAATTTAAGCTTCATATAATCCCTCTATTCCTTTGCAGCATAATGGATCTTTGCCAAGTTTAGAAGTTCTACTGTTAGTTTATCAATTTTGTCCCTTCCAAGTGTCTTAAAGTATCTCTTTATTAAATACATTCTTATACTTCTTTGCACATCATTTGTTTTAGTTGGATTAGTTGCCCAATCGATTGGAGTGTCCTTTAATATTTCATCAACTTCCTTTGTAATATTTTTAACGGTATCCTCTGTATCTGCTGCTATATAAACAGCTATTTCCTCTTTTACCACATCTATATCCTCATCTAAAACAATCTTTTTAATTGTTTGATATAGAGCATACTGCTTTTTGCTAAGTCCTATCTTTTCTGCCTCACTCTCAAGCCCTTTCTTAACTTCCTTTTCAATAAACTCCTCAAGCTTCTTCTTTCTATCTATCCAGCTATTTTCTGTTTCATCAAGTATCTTTTGAAGCTTTTCAAGAAGGCTTGTGTAGTAAACAGGGTTTTCATCCATTTTAACATTAACTACATGCCTTACTGCGTGTTCCATAGCTGATGCCTTTGCCTCATCAGAATTTAATGTTTCTACCTTGTTTTTAAAATCCTCTTCAAACAATGTAATTGGTTTTATCCACTGCACTACTCCCTTTGATTTTAAATGTTCCTCAATAATTTTTCTAACCTTTTCACCACAATCGGATATATCTAAATTCTTTGAAGGTTCATATTTTGCCTTGCAGGCAGCCCTTATATATGAAAGCCATTTTAAATCGTTTAATATATCATTCCCTACATGAAGTGGAAGTAGTGCCTCTACATAGGATGAAAACTTTTTATAGGCTATTTCAAACTCTGCCCTCTTATCCTCCATCTTTAGAGCATTTACAAGTTCATCAAGATTGTTTTTATCTATTCCCCTAAACATTCTAATTATCGCTTCTCTTACCGATAGCATTTCTTTATATATTTCATCCATAGAATACATAGGTGTTCCAAGGTCTTCTTTATCAAATATAGCAAGTGCCTCTTCTAAGAAATTTGTAATTCCATAGTAATCAACTACATAACCACACTGTTTTGTTATTGTTACTTTTTCTATCTTACCTTCTTCAATTTCCCTTTCAACTTCCCTTACGCTTGTTCTGTTTACCCTTGCAATAGCTTGAAGAAGGTTGTGCTCCTTTAGAGGTCTATCTAAATACATAACCTGCTCAATTGGTGCATCAAATCCTGTTAAGAGCATGTCCTTTACAATAATAAAGCAAAGCTTATCCTTTTCAACAGGCTTTTTAAACCTTTTTATAATCTCATCCTGCTGCTGTTTTGTTGTAAAATGTTCCTTTAGGTGTGGAGGGTCATTTAAGCTTCCTGAAAATATAACCCTTGCCTCATAGCCTTCCCCTAAAATATCCTTCATGTATTTATTTAGTGCATTATAATACTTAACACAGGCTTCTCTGCTGATACATACAATCTGTGCCTTAAATCCATTAGGAAGCACATTTTCTTTATAGTGGTATAATATATCCTTTGCTATATCTTCTATTCTTGATTCTGCTTCAATTATAGCTCTTTTATTTGCATACTTTTGCTTAATTGCTTCCTTTTCTTCATCTGTTTTGTCCTCAAAGGCTTCGCAGAAAATATCCTCTAAGCTGTCTCCCTTTATTTGAAGTTCATTTTTTCTGCCTTCATAGACTATTTTTACAGTTGCACCATCATCAACAGCCTGCTGAATTGAATATTTATCAATATATCCACCAAATGTCCTTGGTGTTGATTTATCCTCTTTATCTATTGGTGTTCCTGTAAAGCCAATAAACACAGCATTAGGAAGTGCCTTCCTTAAATTTGCTGCAGTATCTTTATATTGGCTTCTGTGTGCCTCATCTGCAAGGACTATCACATTGGATTTATTGGTTAAAACCTCGTATTCCTTTATAAACTTCCTTGTATTTTTTACACCACCTTCAATTACTTCCCTTTCCTCTGTTTCATTTTCAAACTTTTGTATAGTTGTCATAATAATCTGCGGCTGTGCCTTTGATAGAAGTTCCTTCATCTGTGAAATTGTTTCTGCTCTAACTGGGGTTGTTGTTTTAGATAGTGTTCTTACAAAGGTGTTGTAAATCTGCTTGTCTAAATCTATTCTATCTGTTACAACAACTATTGTCGAATCTTTTAGTTCATCTATTCTTCTAATCTTTCTTGCTAAAAACACCATAGTTAAGGATTTGCCTGAACCTTGTGTATGCCATATAACTCCACCCCTTTGGAGTTTATCCCTTCCATTTAGTATTCTATCTATTGCCTTATTTACTGCTCTAAACTGCTGGTATCTGCACACCTTTTTTATTGTTGTTCCACCTTCTGTTTCAAATAAAACAAAGTTTCTCATTAAATCAAGAAGGTTTTTCTTTTCTAAAACTCCCTGAAGTAGTATGTTTTGTCCAAAGTTTTCTAGACCTTCAATCTCACTTTTTTGAAATGGATATGGGTCCTTCCATTCAAGATAGTGGTCATATTTTGAACTTATTGTTCCAATATATCCATGGTATTTGTTTAAAATCATTGTAAAGAAGTTTATATAAAAAAGCTTTGGGTTTCCTTCTCCAAGGGATATATCCCTCTCATTCATGTATCTTCTTAGCTGCTCATAGGCTTCCTTTTTACCTATATTTTCATTACTGTTCTTTTCTAAAAACGGTGATTTACATTCAATAACAACTACAGGTATTCCATTGATAAATACTACTATATCGGGTATTATCTTGCCGCCTGAAAGGGTTTGTACTTCAAACTGCCTTGTTACTAAAAAATCGTTGTTTTCAATATTTTCAAAGTCTATAAAATGAACTGTGTGAAACTTCTTTTTTCCACTCCCATCTAAGTCCTGCTCCACTGCAAAATTTAGTTCAACAAGTACATTATATATTTTTTCGTTTATTTCAAGAAGGGATGTGCCTAATGTATTGGCATTGGTAATGTATCTTACAGCTTTGTTTATGCTGTTTTCATCCATCCAAGGATTTAATCTCTTAAGTGCCTTTTTTAGTCTATTTATTAAAACAGCATCAGAAAGGGACTCCCTTTCTCCATTCATTACTGATAGTTTATCTCCCTCTATAAACTCATAACCTAATTTTTCTTTTATATACCTTATGGCAGGTAGCTCCACAAGGCTTTCTTCATTTCCTAAATAGGACATTTAACCCCCTCCCAACAGAAATATATTTTATATATCCTTGAATACTATAAATACAGGACAGATATTCTAAAATAAATATCTGTCCATACTATTATAAAATTTATTTTAAATATTTCTCTATCTCATCTAAACTTTTCATATCTAATATATTTTCAACTATAATTTCTAATGTAGCAACATCTAACTCTTGTAATTTATGTTTTAAATCATTTGATATAATTCCAAATTTTTTTGTTAATAACTTTATTGCCGTTTTTGAAAGTGCTATAGTTTCCCCTTTTTCTATTCCTTTTTCTATTCCCTTTTCTATTCCCTTTTCAATCCCTTCTTGTCTAAATATATCTGCCAATGTCATAGCATACTCACTCCCTTCTGTAAAAATTTTCTCTATATCCTTTGTTATTTCCTGAAAATCGCTTTCTGTTATTTGTTGATATGAATTAAATATATATCTCATATATGTCTCAAAATATTGTAGCCCTGTTTGTTTATCCTCAAGTTCTACTAAGTACCTTGCTGCATTTAATATTGTTTTTTTCATCTTACTTGTATCATCTGAAAATATATCTTTTAATATTGATAGCATTATTCTTAACTGTACTTGCCCCTTTATATCCTCATCTTTATATCTTGATATGTCATACAAAAGATATTCAAAATTTGGTATATATCTTTTTATTTCTTCAGTAAGCTCATCATATCCTTCTATTATTGTTCCTAAATTATTTCTTATACTCCATTTTTCACTTCCGTGGTATACCACAAGGGGAATTATTACTGGTAATTTACCTAATCCCTCCTTCTTTATATTCATCTCCCATATCTCTACTATATATTTTAATAGCTGCAGGGCTGTTTGTTTACTTACATAGCTTTTGTGTTCAAATAGAAAATATATATATCCTTCTCTTTTATTTATATTTACCTTAAATAACATATCTGAGTATACTTCCTGTAGCCTTTCGTTTATAAAGCTGTCCTTTTGTAGCACCAATGTCTCTAAATCTATTAATTTTACTATTTCCTGCGGCAGATAGTTTATTATAAAATCCTTTGCTATTTCTATATTAGAAAATGTTTCCTTAAAAAATTTATCATGTGGATTCTGTATTTTCATCTATTTCACCTACTAAACTTTTTCTTATTATTAATACTATTATGTTTTTTATATAATTTCAATTTTAAATTATATATGATATGGCTATCCTTTAACATTTAACTCTAATCTTTCCTGTCAATAGTTTCTGCATTAACCCCTTTTTAAGTATTTCAAGTTTTTCCTTTTTAGCTTGGTATTCTTCAAGCTGGTCGTCTACTGATGATAATATATCGGTAATTTTTTGTTGTTCTGATATGGTGGGAATTGGTATCAATAAATTTTCTATAATATCTTTTTGCACATGTGGTATCCCTGTTCCTGCTGTTAGATTTTGTATGTAAGTTTGTTTTTTAGCCAGGTAGTAATAATAATATTTATTAACATTTCTTTCCTTGTTTATAAACTTTAATAAAGCCATAGTAGATGCAATATATCCTTCAAGTTCAGTTAGTACTATCCCCGCCTGTGAACCATCCCATAGTATTATTACATCATCTTTACTACATTCTACACAAGTTTTATCATCTGTATAATAAACTTCAGTATCCTCCATGGTTATATATCTTTTTACATCTTCTTGTATATATTTAAACATTCTTTTTGGTTTTTTACCCTTATATATTTCAGCTAATTCCCCCAACTTCTTAACTTCCCACTCCTTTGGTATAACCCCTATTTCAGTCTTTTTAAATTCCTTATGCACTATTCCCTTTGTTAAAAGTCTTTGCATTAGCCCCTTTTTAAGCTCTTTTGTTTTTTCTATTAGCTTATCAACATTTTCAATTTGTTCATCTACTGTTGAAAGTATGTCGGCAATTTTTTGTTGTTCTGATAGGGGGGGAATAGGGATGTCTAACTCTCTTATTTCTTCAAGGTGTAAATTTGTTACTGTACCTTGTTTAGCTCTTAATTTAATTTGTTTCATGCATTTTTCTGAATTCAAAAAATAACTTAAAAAAACATTATTGATTTTACTCTTTTCTTTTTTAATTTTAATTAAGCATAAACTAACAAAAATACTAAATTCTCTATCCCAATCAATTATTTTAGCAATACCAATAGTACCATTTTTTGAATATAAAATGTCTCCCTTTTCTGGATTGCACCTTTTTATCAATTCTAAATGTTCCTCTTGAGATATATATTTAACATTATTCCAATCTATATTATTTTTTTGAATATCGGTAACTCGCAAAAATGGTATTCCCTCATCTTGATAATTAGGAGTACTGTGTGTACCATCAGTTATCTTATCTACTAAGTTCTCTAATTTATCTACTTCCCACTCCTTTGGTATCTCTCCTATCTCCGTCAACTTAAACCCTTCTCTTACTTTCAATAGTCTCACCTGCCTTATATTTCTTCAAATCCAAGTTCCTTTAAGTATTCGTTTAGTTTCTTTTCTGTTTCTGTCATCTTTGTTTTTAACTCTTTTATTTCCTTTAATACATTATCTATATCTATTTCTTCCTCTTCTTCTGTTGTGTCTACATACCTGCTTATGTTTAGGTTATAATCATTGTCTATTATACCCTGTTTTTCTACTACTGAAGAATATTTTTCAATGTCCTCAAATTTGTCAAAGGCTTCAACTATTCTTTGTATATCCTCATCCCTTAACTTATTTTTATTTCCATCCTTAACAAAGCCTTGGCTTGCATCTATAAATAAAACTTTATCTTTTCTTTTCTGTGATTTATTTTTGTTTATTACAAGTATGGCAGCAGGAATACCTGTTCCATAGAATATGTTTGAAGGTAGTCCAATTACTGCTTCAATTAAATCATCATCAACAAATCCCTGTCTTATCTTTTGTTCTGCACCACTTCTAAACAATACTCCATGTGGTACAACTGTTGCCATCATTCCCTTATCATTTAAACTTGCCACTATATGTGATACAAAGGCTAAATCTCCATAGGATTTTGGAGGTATGCCGTAATGAAATCTATCATATTTATCATTTTGTGCCTCTTCATATCCCCAGTTTTTTACGCTAAAGGGTGGGTTTGCAAGTATCTTATCAAATGTCTTTAAATGTCCTGCCTCTGTGTGCATTGGATTTCTTATTGTATCTCCCTTTTGTATGTCTGCTCCCTTTGCACCATGAAAAAGCATATTCATTTTACATATTGCCCAAGTTGATAGGTTTATCTCCTGCCCAAATAAAGAAACATTTTTAGGATTTCCTCCATGTTCCTTTATATATTGTATAGATTGAATAAGCATACCTCCACTACCACAGGTAGGGTCATAAATTCTTTCTCCTTCCTTCGGCTTTACTATGTTTACCATAACCTTTACAACTTCAGCAGGTGTATAGAATTCTCCACCCTTTTTACCACTTTCATCTGCAAATTCCTTTATAAGATATTGATATGCATCTCCTAAAACATCCTCTGATTCAAGGTTTGAATTTGCAAGGTTAACACTATCAAATTTAAGTATTAGCTGTGAAAGCTTTTTATCTGGAACCCTTTCCTTATCGTTGTAGTTTGCTGTTGTAAGTACTCCAACAAGCTCTGAATTTTTAGGGCAGTCTTCAATTGCCTTAAATGCCTTATCAAGCTCTGGCCCTATATTTAAGTTTATGTCCCTTAGCTTTTCCCATCTTGCAGCCTCTGGAACAAAGAAGGATTCATAAAGGGTTGGGTCCTCTAATAAAACTTCTATTTCCTCATCAGGTATTCCCTGCTCTTTAAATTCATTTTTTAATTTTTCTCTTTCCTCATTAAATTCGTCATTTATACGCTTTAAAAAAAGCATACCAAATATGTAATCTTTATATTCAGGAGCAGAAAGCTCTCCCCTTAATATATCTGCACACTGCCATAGTATTGATTCAAGGTCCTGTAGTGTAAGTTTTGCCATCTCTTTAACCTCCATATATTATAAATTTCAAAAGATATTGACATCATAAATAATATTTTAACATATTGTAATAAAAAGCTTAATATTTTTAATGTGTAAAAAAGAGGCAGCAATGTGCCCCTTTTTAAATATTTTAAAACTTCTTAAATGCATCTACATTTTTTACCATAACTGATAAAATTGAAACTATCAGTTCCCTTTCTTTTTTGGCTTTTCATCTAAAAATATATCCTTATATTTTTTCATCTTGTCATTTATCCTATCCTTTAATAAATCTAAAACCCTTTCATTTTTCCTTAACTTTTCATCTATCATTATTTCCATACATTGTTCTATATTGCTAACAGCATAAATACTAAAAGTATTATTCCCTACAGCATCAATAACTTCATCCTTTAAAATAAGTTGATCTAAATTTGAATGAGGTATTATAACTCCACAGTCATTAACATTTAGAGCTTTGCATATATAATAAAAACCTTCTATTTTCTCATTTATCCCTCCAACTGGCTGTATTTCTCCCCTTTGATTTATTGAACCTGTTACAGCAATATTCTGTTTTATTGGAATATCAGAAAGGCTTGAAAGAAGTGCTATTAGCTCTGCAGCAGAGGCACTGTCTCCATTTATTTCCCCATACATCTGTTCAAAGCATATATTAGCATTGAAGGACATGTAATTATTTTGGCCAAAGGTTTCTCCTAAATACCCTGTTAAAATCAATACTCCTTTACTGTGAATACTGCCGCTCATTTGTATCTCTCTTTCAATGTTTATAACTCCGTTTTTCCCCGGGTAAGTAGTAACAGTTACTCGGTTTTGTTTTCCAAAGGCAAAATCCCCATAATCAATAACTGCAAGTGCATTTATTTCTCCTATCCTATAGCCTTCAAGATTTATTATATATTTACCTTCCCTATACATATCCAAAAGTTTATCCCTTATAATTCCATGCCTTTTTTCAAGGGAATAAATAGCATCTTTTACATCTTCCTTAGATATTTTAGTATTAGATTTTAGTTTTGCATTTGTGTTAGAAAGATCGATTATGTCCACTATCTTATCAAAGGAGGCAGTAAAATAGTTTCTGCTCTCTGCAATTCTTGAAGAATACTTCATTATTTCAATTATTCCTTCTCTTGTTATAGGAAGTATATTATTTTCTTCGCAATAGTTGCTTATAAATCCAAGAAATTTTAAAATTTCACCATTGTTATTTTTTATATCCTCTTCAAAATCAGCCTTTATTTTAAAAAGCTCTTTAAAATCATTATCATAATTAAAAAGCAGATAATATATATATGGACTTCCAAGTAAAATAACCTTAATATCAAGAGGTATGCTCTCTGGCTCTAAAGTTGCAATAGGAATTATATCAAACTGGTTTTTTAAGTTTTCAATGAAAATATTATTTGAAATGAGGCTGTTTTTTAAAGCATTCCAACCCTTATAGCTTAGTAAAAGCTGTAAGGCATCTATTATTATAAACCCACCGTTGGCTTTATGAAGGCTTCCTGCTTTTATCATAGTAAAGTCTGTAACAAGAATACCCTGTTTATTTTCATACTCTATAATTCCTATCAGATTATGAAATTCTGGTTTATCTTCAAATATTACCGGTGCTCCTTCACCTTCATTATTTGATACGATAATATTTACACAGTATTTTTTAAAAAATTCATCGTCATACTTTTCTGCTATATCTTCACTATCCATAAATGCATCTATGTTTTCAATTATATCCCTTTCCATATCCCTTAAATATTCAATTACCTTTGGATTATATCCATATTTCTCTTCAAGAGTTTTTATCTTCTCTCCTATTATCTCTATTGATACATAATCATCTAATTTTTTAAGCCTATCCTTCATCTCTTTTTTTAGCTGTTTAGTTTTTCTTATAGCTTCAAGAGCAATCATTTTAAGTTCACTAACGTCCTCATTTATTTTATCCTTTGCCTCTTGGGAAAGCTCATTATACTGCCTTTCTGTCATCTCCTCATTATCATTAATAAGAGGAATAAAAGCAAAACCTTCTCCTGTACTTTTAACATTAAATCCTCTAAACTTAGCTTCATCATACAATTTATCAACATATTTCAGCATTTCCTTTTGATAGGCATCCATAATCTCATTTCTTTTCTTTTCATATTCTTCACTTGAAAAAAAATCTGGAACTTCGTTAAATAAACTATCTATAAATTTTTCTATATCTTCTTTAAATTCCTTTGAAGTACCCGGATTTAACCATATTGCTATAGGTATGTTCTTATCCTTAAAATTATATACATAACACCAATCCTTTGGAGTAGGCATTTTTTTAGCATATTCCTTAATCCTTTTTATAACATAACTTCTTTTCCCACAGCCATTGTTCCCTGATACATATATGTTATATCCTTTTTTATTCATCAATAATCCCAATTCAATTGCATCTACTGCCCTTTGTTGTCCAATTATTTCTTTAAATGGAGTTATCTCTTTGCTGTTATCAAAATTTGGAAGTGAACTATAGTCTATCTTAATGTCATCTACAGTTAGTTTTTTATACTCCATAACGTTCCCCCCTTCGCTTTAGTATATAATATTCTTAAAATATCATTTTAAATAATACTTTTTTAAACTTTAACAAAAAAAAGAGGAACGAAAAATCATTCCTCTTTTTACTTTCCTATAATTTTCAATGATGAGCTTGCTCCTATTCTGCTTGCTCCTGCTTCAATCATAGCAACAGCATCTTCAAAGCTATGTACTCCTCCTGAGGCTTTAACTCCCATATCTTCTCCTACAGTTTGCCTCATAAGTTTTATATCCTCAACCTTTGCACCCCATTTACTAAATCCAGTAGAAGTTTTTACAAAATCAGCTCCTGCCTCCTTTGCAAGTTTACATGCCATAACCTTTTCTTCATCAGTTAAAAGGCATGTTTCAATTATTACTTTAACTAAAGCCTTTCCTTCTGCAGCCTCAACTACTGCCTTTATATCATCTCTTACATAATCGTATTCATTTGCTTTTAACATACCTATATTAATTACCATATCAACTTCCTGTGCCCCGTCTTCAATAGCCTTTTTAGTTTCAAAAGCTTTAACGCAGCTACTGTTTGCTCCAAGAGGAAAACCTATTACCGTACAAACCTTAACATCACTTCCTTCAAGCTCTTTTTTAACAAGTTTTACATGGCAAGGGTTTACGCAAACAGAGGCAAATTTGTTTTCCTTTGCTTCTTTGCATATTCTCTTAATATCATCAGGAACTGCCTCGGGCTTTAAAATAGTATGATCGATTATGGATGCAATGTAATCTTTGCTAATCATTTTAACTCTCCTCTCATAAGTGATATCTTTATTATAAAATAAAAAGCTATTAAATAAATATTTTTATTATTTTATATTTTTGTCATATTAATTCAATAAATGCATAATATATTAAAAATATCATAATTGGAGGTATTTCTATGGAAAAAGACAAAAGCAAAAATATAATTGAAAATAATAAGGACAACCAAAATCAAAATATTGAAAACAAATCATCATCAGATAAAGAAATGGAAAATTCTGAATATATATTCTGGGTTAATTAAAAGGGATTAAACAAAATTAATCCCTTTTTATTTGATTTATTATCTATTCCATCAAGTAAAAACCCTGCAGAAAACAGAGCAAAAGCCTGAAAATACTAAAATATAGAACAAATATTTTAGTATCTGGCAGTTCATCCTTCCTTATGGCACAAGTAAAAATACATAGACTATAACTACTGCTGCTGTTGAAACAACCCAAAGGGCATAATCATTTACAGTTCCACTGTTAATTGAATTTATAAAATCAAAATACTTTCTAAAATTATATTTAATCCCCAAGAAAAGTCCATTTTCTCTGACCTGAGAACATTTACTTTTCACAGCGATATAAAATGTATAATAATTATAATCTTTATCTTTTTCTATATTACCTACTTTGATTTTTAATCCCCATGTTAGTGCCACTAATGTAAAAGAAGCTAAAAGTATTATAAATATGATTAGCCAATATTCTGGTCTACAGTATCCTGCAAGCTTATAATCAATATCTGGAACTGTTATAACTTCATTAAAATATTTTTGTGAATACCCTTTTCCATATATTACATCTATATACTTTCCAATGTTTAATGTTGCTGATACTGCCGGAGTTATTATGTACCTTGAAACATACCTTGGAAGTATTCCTGTTAGAAAGCAAAGTATTGCCATAATCCACATAGGAATTCTCATAGTAAGAGGAACTTCCTTTGCATCTTCACATTCCTTTGGAAGCTGACCAAAAAATACTGACTGGATTATATTTATAAATGACGCTAAAGTTAAAACGCTAACTAAAAGTGCAACTATTGTAACAGGAATAAATCCTTCTTTATAACTTGCCTGATATATTAGCCCTTTTGATACAAACCCGTTAAATGGAGGAAGCCCACTTATTGAAAAAGCTCCAATTAAAAAAATTAAAGCAGTTTGAGGCATCTTTTTAGCAAGACCTCCAAGTTTATTAATATCCGTAGTACCAACAGAATAGAAAACTGCATCTGCACAAAGAAATAAAAGTCCGTTAAACAACGTGTAATTTAGTACATGATATAGACCTCCACTAATTCCAATGGCAGTTGAAAGTCCAATACCTGTTATAATATATCCTATCTGTGATATGCTCTGAAAAGCAAGAAACCTTTTAAAATCAGTTTGTATAAGTGTCATAGTAACTCCTATAAACATAGTAATAGTTCCTAATACAACAACCAAAATATGAATTGGTGGCAAATTCATACTTTGAAAAAGAACATATAAAAGCCTTATTATACCATACACCCCGGCTTTGTTTACCATTGAGGAAAAGAACATAAAAACAGCTGCCGGAGCTGTCGTGTATACATCGGCTGCTATAGAATGCCATGGAACAATAAAGGCCTTAACTGCATATCCAACAAATATTATTCCAAAAGCAAACAAAGTTATTGGAGTGTAGTTTTTATGCATTAAGACTGCAATCTGTGCCATATTAAGTGTATGGAGCTGTGCATATAATAGAATTGTCCCTATAAGTATAAAGGATGAGCCTATTGAGCCCACAACTATATATTTAAATGCAGCTTCAATAGCCCCTTCAATATGACTTCTAAAGGCTGTTAATGTTACTGCCGAAAAGGTTGATATTTCAATCATAACAAACATATTAAATATATCTCCAGAGAATATAAATCCTATTATACTTCCCGAAAGCATTAGATATAGTACATAGTATTTATCAATAATATCATCTTTTTCCATATACTTAAAGGAATATAAGCCAGATAAGAATATCGTAAAGGATGCTAATACTGCAAAAAATAGACTAAGCTGATCGACTACAAGACATATACCTACTACACTATCTGGTACAGGTATCCAGTTGCCCATCCAGTAGGAAATAATCTGTCCATCAATAATAACAGGCTTAATTAGAAGTAAAATAAGTATAAAAGATATTCCTGTTGAAACTGTTGTTATTATCTTTCTTACTAAGGCTTTCCCCCTAAATAAAGCATTTAAAAAAGCACCAAAAAACAAAATTATAATTGACAGTACCGGATAGTGCTGCATCACCCATTCAACCTCCTTATTTTATCAGCATCTATTGTCCCAAACTTTTCCTTAATTTTAATTACGAAAGATAAAGCCATTGCAGTAACACAAACACCTATTACTATGGAAGTTAAGGCTAAAGCCTGTGGAACAGGATCAACGAAAAATGTTTCAGGTTTAATCTCTCCTAATGTAAAAATAGATTCTGTTCCCCCTGCCTTAAAACCTACACTAACAAAAAGAAGGTTTATTCCATAATTTATAAGGCTTAATCCTATAACAATTTTAATAAGATTCTTTTTAACAAGAACTGTATATAATCCAAAAATTATAAGCAAAAATGAACATATATAATTCTCGATTATCAAAAAAAACACCTCACTTTAGTAATTATTGCTATTACCATCTGATGGCAGCAATACAAGCATAAGAAGCATTAAAAATCCAACTCCTGTTAAGACTTTATATATAACAGCGGAGCTTGTCCAAAATGTAGTTTCTAAATTATATAATTTTTGAATATTACCAATATTAAAAAACACATTTTTACAAAAATTAGCTACACATATTATTCCAATAAGAGCAAAAAAGGAATACGCTATTACCTCAATTCCTTCATTTTTTCTAATTAACTCCATGTTGAAAGTTTTCTTTAAACCTTCACTCCCATATCCAAGATATATAAGCATTACAGAAAATGCTATCAAAACCCCTCCCTGAAATCCTCCTACTGGAGCTAAATTCCCATTTAGAATTATATAAAACCCAAGTACAAGGCCAATTGGAGCAAAAATATCAGCACCAATTTTTACTATTATGTTTTTAATTTTGATATCATTTTTCATTTTCATCATCCTTCTTCCTTCTACCGTTCTTTAAAATTACATATAAACCAGATACAGCAGTTAATAAAATAAATGATTCACTCAACCTATCATAACCTCTAAAATCAAAAAACACTGCAGCTACAGCATTTATCCCTTGAGTTTTGTCTAAATTTCCTTTAACTATTACATCCTCAAGGCCTTTTGCACCTTTAACATCGTATTTTGATGGATTAGATAATAGATCATATATCTTTGTACCACCTTCATTAATTGTTCGGGGCAGCTTTGCCGCATATATCATTCCAAACATGCCTAATACTGTAATAATAGACAGTGAAAAATATATAAAAAATCTTTTCATAACTTGTCCCCTCCTTTGACCTTCTTTAAAGCCACTAAAAATATAACAGGGGAAAGCAAAGCACCAATAACTGCCTCTGCAATTGCAATATCTGGTGCTTGAAGTATAATAAACTCTAATGCTACAAAGGTACCTAAACCACTTAAAGCTATAATAGACGATAATATATTCTCAAAGTATACAGAAAATACTGCAAAAATAAGAATACCAATTACAATAATAGTATTTAATAAAAGTACGCTATTTGTCATTAAGAATATCCCTCCCATATTCATCACAAACGAAGTTTTTACTGGGCCTTATTCCAAACCTGTAGGCAGCTTTACAAATAGAATGTGTTGCAATTGGATTAGTAAGAAGTATAAAAAAAACTATCAAAATAGCTCTTACTCCGATTGAAATACTTCCTCTATAAAATGAATAGATTGCTCCTCCTATTACTGTACCTAAAGTTCCAAGTGTTGCTATGTTTGTACTTGACTGCATCCTACAGAAAGTATCTGGCATTCTTATCATTCCAACAGTTCCAGCAAAGGCAAAAAAACTTCCTAAAATTAAAAATATATCGACAATTATTCTCATAGTTTTCCCTCCAAATACCTTGATATTAACACCGTTTTTATAAAGCCAATCACTGTAATTATAAGGGCTATATCAAGATAAATTCCTCGTCCACTATATAATGAAAAAAGAATTAAAGCAACTGATGTCATAATTTCAATTGAATTTACTGCAATTACCCTATCAACCACATTAGGGCCCTTTGCTACTCTATATAAAAGCAAAAAACTAAGAAATATGTATAATATGCCAATTATAATTAATTCTATCACTTCCATATCCTCCCAATACAATTTTCAAGAGTACCTTTAATAATCTCCCCATCTTTAACATTATTAGTAGTTGCAACATCAATGCAGTGAATATAGTAGTAATTCTTTCCTCTATCCTCAGCAACGTCCATAGTAATAGTTCCAGGAGTCAGAGTTATAGAATTTGCAAGCATAGATAGGGCATATTCTGATTTTAGGTTAGATGGAATCTTTACTATGCCAGGATTTACTGGTAGAGAAGGACTAAGAGCACATTTTGCTACATCAACATTAGCTTTCCAAAGCTCCTTTGGGAAAATCACAAACACATACTTAATTAAAGCAACAAATTTTGAAGGATTAAATAAATAAAAGGGGGTATCGTGTATAAAAAAACTCGCTGTAAATAATGCTACAATATAACTTACTATAGCTCCTATAAGGAGCTCTTCAAAAGAAAATGCAAAGGTAAACAGTATCAATATTATATAACATAAAATGAATGTGGATATAACAGCTAAAAAATGATTTTTTTTCAAAATATCCCTCCTATCTTTCTATTTTTTCAAAGATTTTATCTTTAATAAAGTCTGTAAGTTTTTCAATCCCTTCACCGCTTTTTGATGAAATTCTAAAAATAGCTATATTGTGATTTAAATCCATTGCCATATTCTCAACCTTTACATCATCAAAATCAAAGAATTCTTTCATATCATACTTATTTATAGCAAGTATATCAGTTGTCGAAAACATAAGAGGATATTTTTCAACCTTATCATCACCTTCAGGTACACTAAGTATTGCTATCCTTATATCTTCACCTATATTGAACTCAGCAGGGCAAACAAGGTTGCCGATATTTTCCACAAAAACAACGTCTGTATTTTCCAGGTCAAAATACGGCAAAACATGTTTTATTGACATCGCCTCAATATGACAAGCTCCATCAGTGTTAAGCTGAACAACTGGTATTCCTAAAGCATCAATCTTTTTTGCATCTACCTGCCCAGCAATATCTCCTTCAATAACAGCTATTTTATATGTTCTTGATAACCTTTTTATAAGTTCAACTATAAGACTTGTTTTTCCAGTTCCTGGTGATCCCATAACGTTTATCATAAAAACCTTCTTCTCCTTAAGTTCCTTTTTTATTTCATTGCTACAATCCTCATTCCATTCAAATATTTGCCTAACAACCTTTATTTCCATCATTCCACCTCCAAGCTATCAATATAAAATTCTCTCCCAGATATTATTTTTATATCATAGCTCCCGCAAAGGGGGCATTTTACCTTATTACGTTTAATTATGCTTTCTTTACAACAATTTTGGCACTTTATCTTAATTGGTACTTTTTTTATTTTAAGTAATGCACCTTCAGCTAGTGTACCTTTTGATGCGATATTGAAATATTCTTGCATTATATCTGGTATTACCCCAGACATTTCTCCTACCATAAGCCTTATTTCAAGTATTCTTTTTGCATTGTGCTTTCTTGCCTCATTCTGCGTTATCTTAAGTATTTCTTCAATTATAGAAAGTTCATGCATAATACCATCTATCCAAACATAAAAAACATGAGGAACTACTTGTAATTATAAGGCACAAATCTGCAACTGCCTTGTCTTTAAACATATAAGTAAAAACAGGTATTTTTCTATATTCCTGCATCAACTCACCTCCTAAGTTTTTAACAAAAATAACTAACATATCCTTGGAAGCTGAGAACCTGATAATTTTGTCAATATTCTTGTCCCACCTATTGATGTTTTAAGTACTACTCTTTGCTTAACCTTTGATGTTACTTTCCCTATAATTGCAGCCTTCTCTCCACCCTTTATTTTTTTTAAAGTATTTACTACTTTATTTGCAACATTTTTAGAAACAACAGCAACTATTTTGCCTTCATTTGCTGAATATAAAGGATCAATTCCAAGTATCTCACATGCTTTATTAACTTCTTCAGAAATAGGAATACTTTCCTCAAAAAGCTCAATACCAATCTCTGTTCCTTCTATAAACTCATTTAAAGTTGTTGCAATTCCTCCTCTTGTGGGATCTCTTAAAATCTTTATATTATTTCCATATTCAAGTATTACTTTAGATAATTCATGAAGAGGCATACAATCAGATACTAAATTCATACTTTCAAAAACCTCTTCCCTTGCTGCCATTACAGCAACACCGTGGTCTCCAACATTCCCTGATACAATTACCATATCCCCATCTTCAATTCTATTTTTATCTAAAAAATCATATTTTAAATAACCAATACCTGTGGTATTGATATATATCCCATCTCCTTTTCCTCTTTCAACTACTTTTGTATCACCTGTAACTATCTTAACGTTACATTCATCAGCAGTTTTGCTTATAGACTCTATTATTCTTTTTAAATTCTCTGTTTTAAATCCTTCTTCAATTATCAAACTAATACTTAAATATTTAGGTTCACCTCCACACATACATATATCATTTACAGTACCACAAACTGAAAGCTTTCCAATATCTCCTCCAGGAAAAAAGAATGGTCTTACTACAAAGCTATCGGTTGAAAATACTATTTTATCAAATCCATTTAATATTGCTCCGTCATTTAACTTGGAAAGCTCTTCATTATCAAAATATGGCAAAAACATCTCCTCTATAAGTTGTGATGTTTTTTTTCCCCCACTTCCATGGGCAAGGGTTATAATATCATCCATTATCTCACCTCATACGGGAATACTTATATTCAGAAGCACAAGCTCCCTCACTTGAAACCATGCAAGGTCCCAATGGATTCTCCGGAGTACATATCCTCGAAAAGAATTCACATTCAAAAGGCTCTATCTTACCTTTTATAACATCCCCACATCTACAAAGCCCTGTATAATCGCAGGTTTTCAATTCTATCGAAAACTTTTTTGTTGCATCAAAATCACTATATTCATTTTTTAATTTGTATCCACTGTTTTTAATAAACCCAATGCCTCTCCATAAATCATCACAAAACTCAAAGTAGTTATCTATTGCTGCTTTAGCCTTTTCATTTCCTTTTTTCTTTACAGCTCTTATATATTCGTTTTCAAGAAAAGGAGTATTATTTTTTATCATCTCCGATAACCTGTATATTGAATAAATTATGTCTCCTGCTTCAAATCCACAAATAACTGAAGGTATTTTATATTCTTTTACTAAAAATTCAAATCCTTCTTCTCCAATTATAACCGCTACATTTCCAGGGCATAAAAATCCATTAACTTCAAAATTGTCCATATTTATAATATGTCTTAAAACTGGTTCAACCCTTTTATGAATACTAAAAAGGCTAAAATTTTTAATTTCCTCATTTATAGCAGTTTCAACTGCTACAGCAGAGTTTGGAGCTGTAGTTTCAAATCCTATTCCAATAAAGACAATTTCTTTGTCAGAATTTTTTTTAGCAATTTCTAAAGCATCCATCGGAGAATAAACAACTCTTATATCGGCACCTTCTGCTTTCCTTCTTTCAAGACTTTCATCAGAATTGGATCCCGGAACCTTTATCATATCTCCATAGGTTGTAATTATAACATCTTTAATTTTTGAAAGTTTTATAATTTCATCTATTATTTCAACAGGAGTTACACATACAGGACAACCAGGTCCTGATATAAGCCTTATGTTCTTTGGCAAAATGCTCTTAATTCCAAACTTTGCAATAGCCATAGTATGTGTTCCGCAAACTTCCATTATAGTTATTCTTTTTTTATATTCCTTTAAAATCCTTATAATATTTTCAACAGCATCAGATTTATTGAATTCTTCCCAAAGCATCAGCTACCTCCTTAATCATTTTTAAATTTTCAAGTGCAACTTCTTCTTCTATTTTCTCTATTGCAAAACCAGCATGAACTATTACATAATCCCCTATTTTTACATCTTTAATAAAATCAATCCTGATGTTCTTCTTAAATCCATAACTTTCTCCAATAGCATCCTTACCATTTATTTTAGTAATCTTCAATGGCACTGCTAAACACATTTTACTTCCCCTCCATAATATGCAATTAAACACTGTCCTAAAGATATTCCCTCATCATTTGTTGATACTCTGTTGTGGCAGTAAACCTTAAAGCCTTTTTTTTCAATACATCCCTTAACCTTTGGTAAAAGATACATATTTTGAAATACTCCTCCTGATAATACTACATCTTCAATCCCTGTTACACTTCCTATTTTTTCAACTATATCAGCACTAACCTTTGCAAGAGTATTCATAAACTTAGAGCAAATTAGTCCTTTAGATATACTTTTTTTAATATCACTTACTATCTGATCAATTACTACTGTCCAATCAAATTGAAAAATTCCATTTATATTCTCTATCTTATATTCATAATATTCATTTGTTTTTTCAGCTAAGCTTTCAACTAAAACTGCTCCCTGCCCCTCATAAGATACAATCTGTTTTATATTAATTATCGAAGCTACCGCATCGAAAAGTCTTCCAATGCTACTTGCAAGAGGAGCATTTATGCCCTTTTTGAGCATTTTCTCTATTATAAAAATATCTTCATTAAACTTGAAATCTTCTGGTATTTTATTATAGGTTTCATATAATACTGAATAGCCAACCCTATAAATCTCTTTAATTGCCTTATCTCCTCCAACTATATGTATAGGCTTTATAGTACCAAGCCTTTCAAAGCCTATATAGCTTCCTTTTAAAAATTCTCCTCCCCAAATCGTTCCATCAGTTCCATAGCCTGTCCCATCCCAAATCACTCCTATAACCTCTTTATCTATATTGTTATCAGCAATGCACGATGCTAAATGAGCATGATGATGTTGTATAAAGCATAAAGGTATTTTATCCTCCTTTGCCCTGTTTAATGCATATTCAGTTGATATATAATCAGGATGAAGGTCACAGGCTATTTTTTCAGGTTTGATATTAAACAAATTTTCAAAATGCTTTATCTGCTCCTGATAATATTGTAATATCTCCATATTCTTCATATCACCTATATGTTGGCTTAAAAATACATAATGTCCCCTTGATAAGGCAAAGGATGCCTTCTGTTCCGCTCCACAGGCTAAGACTTTTCCTACTTCTTTATTTAATTTTATTGGAAAAGGAACATATCCTCTCGACCTTCTTATAGGATATTCCTTACCTTCAAATTCCCTTATAACTGAATCATCACACCTTGTATATATATCTCTATCATTCATTAAAAATCCATCAACAATTGACGATAATTTCTCTATGGCTTCATCATTTTTATATACTATTGGTAAATCCGATATGTTAGCACTTGTCATGACCAATGTATCAATATCCTCATTTAAAATAAGATAATGAACTGGAGTATAAGGAAGCATAACCCCAAGATAGTTATTATCTATAGAAACACTTTTAAATGATTCTTTAAACTTTTTTTTTAAAAGTACAATTGGTCTTCTAAAGGATTTTAACATATTTTCTTCATACTCATTTACAAAGCACCATTTCCTTATAGTTTGAACATCTTTGCACATAAGAGCAAAAGGTTTTTCATCTCTATGCTTTTTATACCTTAATTTATTAACAATTTCATCGTTTAATGCATTACAAGCTAAGTGAAAACCTCCAATACCTTTAATTGCTATTATTTTACCTTCTTTTAAAAACTTAATAGATATTTCTATTGGATTTTCATAATATACTTTACCATTTTTATCTTTGAAAAAAAGTTTAGGTCCGCAATTAAAACAACAGTTCGGTTGTGCATGGTATCTCCTATCTTCTATATCTTTATATTCTCTATTGCAGATTTCACACATTGTAAAGTTTTTCATAGTAGTTTTTTCTCTATCGTAAGGAACATCTTTTATTATTGTAAACCTTGGCCCACAATTAGTGCAGTTTATAAAAGGATATCTATAGCGCCTATTTTTATTATCAAAAAGCTCTTTTAAGCAATCTTCACAAATAGAAACATCTGGGGACACCAATGTAAACTTCTCATCGTCATTTGTACTATTTATTATCTTAAAATCATTAAATATATTATTTTTTTTAATCCTCCTAATCGAAACATTTTCAATAAGTGCAAGCTTAGGACTATTTTGCTTAATTTCCTGTATAAAATTTATCAAGCATTTATCTTCTCCTTGTATTTCCATTACAACTCCATTAGATGTATTTTTAATCCAACCTTTTATACCATAGTTTTTTACCAATTTATGTATAAACGGTCTAAACCCAACTCCTTGAACTATTCCATTAATTTTTAATCTAATAGTATCCATATAAATCACCTTAAAAAATATTATATAACAGCAGTAATAATTAAATAATAATTATACAATCTGTTTATTTTGTCTATAAAGTTTCGTATATAATAGCTAAAGCCCTGATTTATCAAATTTTGAAACTTCCATGGTATATTTTTCCTATTTATGTTATTATTATAATACATCCAAAATAAAATTAAAATGACAATTATTATATAATTTTAATATTTATGTTATTTTACTATGCTATAAAATTTTATGATACAAATTAAAATAACTAATAAAAAAAGCCCCTTCGAGAAAACAATAAAATATGATATAATTTACATTATGATTTTGTAAAATATGATTTTTATAAATATAAAGTAAAGGGGATAGATGTATATGAGTTTTAAAGAAACACTTGCCAAAAAGTATGCTGAAGCATATCTTAAGAAATATGGTGACAGATTGACACAAGTTCAAGGTCACATTTTAAGCGTTAAAATATCAACCAAGGCTATACTTGGAATATATCATATACTAAAGGTGGATATAATATTAAGACCTGAAAGAAGTAAGAATGTCCAACGATGTCAATATATAAGAAAACAATGGTTTAAAAAGCCTGAATTTATGCAGCTCTCTCAAGGAAACCTTGTAATAATTCAAGGAGTAAAAGGTAAGAAAGGAAAGGATAACAGCGAAATAATTCAAGTTCTTAATATAATGAACCTAACAACAAAGAAGGATTTAATTCCTATGGATCATAACAAAATAAAAAAGATACAACAAAAACAAATTATTAAATAATTGCCCGCAAAATCTGCGGGCTTTTTATCTACTATACCAATAAAAACTATTAATTAAAGATATTATTCCTGAAAAAGCTAATACAATTATCCATTGTATTATGTTTAAGGCTTTTGTAGTAAATATTCTTTGCAAAGATGTACTATAGACAACTAATACAAGCATAATCATAGATGATGCAACTGCCAGTACCAGATAAATGTTTTTAAATAGTCCAATTCTAAAAACAGAGTGTCTTTCTGATCTACATTCAAATACGTGAAAAAGCTGGGACATAACAAGTGTGCAAAGCGCCACAGTCCTTGATAATTCAATGTCTCCTTTAAAATAATATAAGCTCATTGAAAAGGAAGTTATTGTACAAAACCCTATAAGTACCCCTCTTATAAGTATTTTTTTCCATAAGCCTTCTGAAAAAATACTCTCATTTTTGCTTCTTGGTCTTCTTTCCATAACATCCTGTTCTCCTGCCTCAAGGCTAAGTGCCATTGCTGGAAGGCCATCTGTAGCAAGGTTTACAAGAAGTATCTGAATAGGAAGTAGTGGAATAGGCAAATTAAGAATAGATGCAAGAAACATGGTAAGAACTTCTCCTATATTACAAGATAAAAGGTATCTTATAAACTTTCTTATATTGTCATATATTATTCTGCCTTCTTTAACTGCAGCTACAATAGTTGCAAAATTATCATCCATAAGTATCATAGATGATGCTTCCTTGGTAACATCTGTCCCTATTATACCCATTGATACTCCAATATCAGCTTCTTTAATAGCAGGGGCATCATTTACTCCGTCTCCAGTCATAGCAACACACATTCCAACTCTTTTATAAGCCTTTACTATTCTATATTTATGGGAAGGGTTTACCCTGGCAAAAACTCTTACTCTATTAATAATGCTATCAAGCTTTTTATCGTCCATAGAATCCAATTCATCACCAGTAAGTACAAGCCCATCTTTGTCTAATATTTTTAGCTGCGATGCTATGGCCTTTGCTGTTAACTTATGATCACCTGTAATCATAACTGGAGTTATTCCTGCAAGCCTACATTCTATTACTGCGTCAAAAACTTCTTTTCTCGGAGGGTCAATCATGCCAGCAAGCCCTGTAAATATTAAATTTTTTTCCGAAGTGTCGACGTTTTCTATTTTTTTATAGGCTGATGCAATTACCCTTAATGCCTCTTCAGCCATCTGATTATTATATTTATTTATACTTTTTCTAATTTCATCGGTTAATTCCTTAACCTCTCCCCTTACCAAGATGCCTGTACATTTTGGAAGTATGCTCTCTAGTGCTCCTTTTGCAAACATATACTTTCCTTCACTACTCATACATATTACTGACATCATCTTCCTTTCAGAATCAAAAGGATTTTCTTTAATAACCTTATATTTTTTTAAAAGGTTTTCCTTTGTTATGCCTACTTTTAAACCCATTATAAGAAGTGCAATCTCTGTAGGATCTCCAGAATATTTTATTTCCCTATTACTAATAGTGATACTTGCATCACTACACAAACAACAGCACTCAACAAATCTTTTTATATCCCCATCCTTTTCTGCATTAATGCTTCCAAATACTATATTTCCACTACTATCATAGCCATCTCCAGTGACGCTGTATAGTCTATCAGCTACATATATTTTCTTAACTGTCATCTTGTTTTGAGTTAAAGTTCCGGTTTTATCAGAGCATATTACATTAGTACAACCCAATGTTTCAACAGCTGGAAGTTTTCTAACCAGTGCATTTCTTTTCATCATCCTTTGAACTCCAAGGGCTAATGAAACAGTTACAATTGCGGGAAGCCCCTCTGGTATTGCTGCAACTGCAAGGCTTACCCCTATAAGGAACATTTTATAAGCATCTTCTCCCCTAAAAATCCCTGTTATAGTTACAACAGCACATATAATCAAACATCCATAAACAAGTATTTCTCCAAGTTTATCAAGCTTCTGCTGAAGAGGAGTTTTTTCAGTTTCTATCTCCTGAAGCATATCTGCAATTTTTCCCATTTGAGTATCCATTCCTACAGCTATTATCTTTGCTTTTCCTTTACCATGGGTAACATTACAACCCATATATAAAAAATTCTCATTAGAAGGTTTTTTGCCACCTATTAAAGGCTTTTTCTCAACTGACACAGACTCTCCTGTTAAAATAGATTCATCGCTCCTAATATTACTACCTTCAATAATTATACAATCAGCTGGAACTCTGTCTCCTGCTTCAACTTCAATCAAGTCCCCAATAACAACTTCTCTTGCTTTTATTATACTTAACTTCCCATCCCTTATAACTTTAGCTGTTGGAGCTGCAAGTTCCTTTAATGACTCAAGAGAACGCTCTGTTTTATATTCCTGTATAAATCCAAGAACTGCATCCATAATAACTATTATAAGTATTGTAATTGAATCAGCAACTTCACCCATAAAGCCAGAAATAGCTGTTGCAGCAAGAAGTACCCATACTATAAAATCGTTAAATTGAGATATAAATATTTTAATTGGAGAAATCCTTTTTCTTTTAACTATTTCATTATATCCATACCTTGACAATCTTTTTTTTGCTTCTCTCGTTGATAGGCCTGAATTATTATGTAAATTTTCATTAAATTTTAAATTTATTTTTTCCAAAAGCACCATCTCCTTTTTTAACCTATAACTATTTATATTTCAAAAATATATTTAGTATCACTTTTTATTTATATTAATTCCAAAATATAGATTATAATGACTTTTTGTAATATTTGTTTTTTAAGCTATAATATTTACTTTTTCAAGGCTTATATATATAATCTTTTATATACTTACGGAGGTGATTTTATGCAAGACATTATTTATATAACTGGTCATAAAAACCCTGATTCAGATTCAGTATGTTCAGCAATTGCTTATGCTGAATTAAAAAGAAAGCTTGGATTTAATGCTACTGCTGCTGTACTTGGTGAATTAAACAGGGAAACTGAATTTATATTAGATTACTTTAAAGTACCAAAGCCCATATTATTAAAAACAGTAAAGACTCAGGTATGTGATTTGAATGTTGATAATCCAATACCTGTATCCCCTGATGTATCAATTAAAACTGCCTGGATGTTAATGAAGAAAAATAATATTAAAACTCTGTCAGTAGTTGATGATAACGGAAGATTAATAGGTATTGTTACATTATCCGATATTACAAACAAATACATGGATATCCTTGAAAATAACATAATATCAACAAGTAAAACACCTCTTAGAAATATTATTGAGACTTTAAATGCGAAACTAATAACAGGAAGCAGTGAAGACTTTAAAACAAGCGGCAAAGTAGTCGTTGCTGCCATGGCTCCAGAGCAGATGAAACCTTTTATTGATGTTGGGGATATAGTCATATCTGGCAACAGGAAGGACAGCCAAAAAGCAGCATTAGAATACGGTGCAAACTGTATAATAGTAACAGGAGATTCTAAAGTTGATGATGAAGTAGTAGAAATAGCCAAAAAGAAAAAATGTATTATTATGACAACACCAAACGATACATTTGCAACTGCAAGGCTTATAAATCAGAGTATACCTGTAAAATATATTATGACAACAGAAAATATAATTAGTTTTGAAACTGATGACTTTGTAGATGAAATAAAAGAAAAAATGCTTCAAACAAGGTATAGAAGCTACCCTGTAGTTGATGAAAATAATAAGATAATAGGATTTGTTTCAAGATATCATCTAATTTCACAAAACAAAAAGAAAGTAATACTTGTAGATCATAACGAAAAATCACAATCGGTTAATGGAATAGATGAGGCTGATGTTCTAGAAATAATAGACCATCATAGAGTTGGGGACGTACAGACAGGAAAACCAATATATTTCAGAAATGAACCTGTTGGTAGCACAGCAACAATAGTTGCAAATATATATTTTGAGAATGGAATAAGGCCTTCTAAAAGTATTGCCGGTCTTTTATGTGCCGCTATAATATCTGACACATTAAATTTTAAATCACCAACCTGTACCTTTGTAGATAAGCATACTGCTGAAAGACTTGCCGAAATATGCAATATTAACATTGATGAATTTGCAATGAAAATGTTTAAGGCTGGAACATCTCTTCATGGGAAACTTCCAGAAGAAATTTTCAATCAGGATTTTAAAGAATTTAACTTTGGGAAATATAAAATAGGAATAAGCCAAGTTAATACCATGGACACAGAAAACATTGCAGACATCAAAAATTCACTAATTGAATATATGGATAAATTATGTAAAGATAAAAACTATAATTTAGTAATAATGATATTAACAGATATAATAAAAGAAGGTTCTGAACTTTTATTTGTTGGTGAAAATAAAGAATTGATATCAAAGGCCTTTAATATCCAAATAAGCGGCAACAGTGTCTATCTTCCAAATATAGTTTCAAGAAAAAAACAAGTCGTACCGCCTCTTTCTAATGCAGCAATTGAATAATAAAACAAAAATGCGCTTGCTTACATATTTGCAAAGCGCATTTTCTAATTCATAACTAAATTTCTACTATCACTATCCATAAAATCTCCCCAAAAAAAATTAAAAAATTATAAGTTTGACACTTTTACTGAAACTGGCTGTTCAAAAATCCCTCGTTTTACTTCAGTTGCAGTTATATGGCTTGCCTTTAACCTTTCTGTAAGATAATTACATGCATCCCAAGGATTAATTTTATCTCCACAAGTAAATACATCAACAGCGGCATAACCAAGCTCTGGCCAGGTGTGTATTGTAAGGTGTGACTCTGAAATAACTACAACACCACTTACACCCATTGGACTAAACTTATGAAAAGCAACCTCTCTAATCTCTGCTCCTGATGAAAGCGCTGAATCGACCATAATTTTTTCAATTAGTTCTCTATCATTTAGTATTTCTGAATCACATCCATAAATTTCTGCAAGAATATGACGACCCAATGCGTTCATTCTAATTCTCAACCTCCCTTAAAAAACATTAATATAGATTTAACACATCAAATAAATTGTATCAAATTTGCTCAAAATGTCAAGTAAATTTATTAAAATCCATAAAAAAATTAAATTAGAAATAAAACTTATCATTTTTTCTTAGAATATCTTCATCTTTTATATCAATATTATACTCATTTTAATTTATTATATGCCAGCATTCATAAATTAGCCTTAATTTTTATAACAAAATTTATACCTTTAGGTAAAATTCCTAAAGGTATAAATTTCTATTATTCAACATCTTTTAACGATAAACTTACTCTTTTTGAAGCAGTATCAATATTAATTATTTTAGCTTTTACAATCTGTCCTATTTTAACTACTTCTTGAGGCTTGTTTATTCTCTTTTCTGAAAGTTTTGATATGTGTATCAAGCCATCAACCCCTGGAATTATTTCTGCAAATGCTCCGAATTCAGCAAATCTTAATACTTTTACATCAACTATATCATCAACCTTGTACTTTTCAATAAATTCCTCCCATGGCTCTTTACCAGCTCTTTTGATACTTCCTGTAATCTTCTTATCCTCTCTATTTACTTTAATTACAATAAATTCAACAATATCTTTTTCATTTAACACTTCCTTTGGAGTTTTAATTCTCTTCCATGAAATTTCTGAAATTGGTATGAAAACATCTACATCTCCAACGCTAACAAAGACACCAGATTCAATCATAGACTTTACTGTACCCTTTAATGCTTGTCCTTCTTTTATATTTTCAAAAAATTCTTTTACTCTCTTGTCTTTCTCCTGCTTTATTATATCCTTTCTTGATACAACAATCTCAACATCATTCTTTTTCTCTTTTATATCAATTATCTTAACTTTAAGCTTCTTTCCAAGGTATTCCTTAATATCCTCATCCTTTGATAATCCGACCTGTGAAACTGGCATAAAGGCTTTAACATCTCCATACTGACACTCAAGGCCGCCCTTGTTTTCCTTAGTTACTATAACATCAATATAATCTTCTTTTTCCTTATATTCATAAAGCTTATTTATAAACTCATCTTTTTCTAGAGCTTTCCTGCTTACTAATACATTTCCTTCTCCATCATTTAGCTTAATTACTTGTAAATCATAAACATCTCCAACTTTAAATTTCTCTTTGAGGTTAACAGGAAAGTTTGATGCTTCTTCAATTGGAAGTATTGCATCGGATTTATAACCAATATCAAAGAATACTTCCTTATCATTTACAAGAAGCACTGTTCCTTTAACTATACTATCTTCATAAACTTCGTTATATCCTATAAAATATGCATCCATTTCAGAATTTTCATTTGCAATTATATTTTCCTTTTCCACTGTTTTATTCTCCTTTTTAACTTTAATATTTTGCTCGTTATTTATTTTGCTTATACTATTTAATTTATCTACGACTTCTTTTATTACATAATCTGGAGTTGAAGCTCCTGCCGTTATCCCTATGCTGCTTGCATTCTTTATAGAGTTAAAATCTATTTCATCTACACTTTCAACAAATAACGTCAAAGGACAGTTCTCACTGCATATTTCATATAGTTTCCTTGTATTTGAGCTTTCCTTTCCACCGACTACAATCATTACATCAACTTTTTTTGAAAGTTCTTTTGCTTCCGTCTGCCTTATTTGTGTAGCATTACATATAGTATTGAAAATCAGCATCTCCTTTGAAATGCCAATAAGATTGCATATTATGTTTCGCCACTTTTCTTCATTGAAAGTCGTTTGAGCTACAATACATACTTTTTCTATATTCTTCGGAAGGTTATTAACATCTTCTACAGTATTTATAATAATTGCACTGTTATCACACCAGCCATTAACTCCTTTTATTTCAGGATGCTCTCTATCTCCTATTATAATAATTTTATATCCTAAACTATATTTTTCTTGAACAATCTTATGTATATTCTTAACGTAAGGGCAAGTAGCATCAACTATAATTGCATTTTTGGCTATAAGGCTATCATAATCTTGCTTTGAGATACCGTGCGATCTTATTATAATCTTTTGTGAATCTTCGATTTTTGAAATATCCTCAATTAAGTCTATCCCTTTTGATTTTAAATCCTCAATTACCTGCCTGTTATGTATAATAGGCCCTAATGTAGCAGCTTTTTCTCCTTTTTCAGCTACTTCCTGTGCTTTTTGAACAGCATTTTGAACGCCAAAACAAAAACCAGCACTTTTAGCAATGAATATTTGCATATTAATCCCCCTTAAAACTATCTAATCTATTACTATCCGTAAAATCTAACTTATTAATTTAGTTTTACGTTAGTATCTCATATTTATAATTGATGAAAAATTGGTTTCATTTTTTCAAAAGTACAAAATTCTTTAAAACCTATTTTTTTCAATTCATCTTTCACAATCTGAATATTGTGTCCAATATCTTCATCTTTATGAGCATCTGATCCAATCGTAATAATTCTTCCTCCTAAATCTTTATATAACTTTAAAATATATTTAGAAGGTGTTAAATCAGCTAATTTATATCTGAAACTTGATGTATTTACTTCAATACCCTTTTCATGTTCAATTACATGTTTCAATATCTCAATTATTAATTCTTTTACGTTTTCATCAGGGTACTCTCCAAATTTATCATATCTTTTTATCATATCCAAATGCCCCAATACACTATATTCATCATATTTCTTTATTACTTTTAATATTTCTTCATAATATCTTTCATTATATTCTTGTTGAGTTTTTCCTTCTTGGAATTCATAAGTCCAAAATTCTTTATTGTCTACTTGATGGCAAGAAAGAATAACAAAATCAAAGTTATATTTATCAAAATCTTCTTTGAATTTTTCAATAGTATCCACTTGTATACCAAATTCTATTCCAAGTTTAATATTTATTTCATTCTTATATTTTTCTTTACATCTTTGAAATTCTTTAATATAAGCTTCATAATTACAATTTAAATCTGTTTTAACTCCATAATCAACATGCTCAGTAAAACAAATTTCATCAATTCCAAGTGATATTGCTTTTTTAATTTCATCCTCCATTTCACAGGTAGAATCATCACTGAAATTGCTATGCACATGATAATCTGCAAACATTGTGTTATCCTCCTTAATCCTTGAGTTCATACAGTTTTTGTATAACCATTTGGCTTAATTCAAAGTAATCATCGTTTGTCATTTTTTCCTTTTTATATTTTGTAAAATCAATAGGTTGTCCATATTTTATCTTTATCTTCGAAAATAACCTATAATTTCCTGTAATGAGAGTTGGTATTACTACCTTACCTGATTTTATTGCAAACATTGCAACCCCAGGGTTTGCCTTCCCAAATTCACCTGTCTTTACTCTTGTCCCCTCTGGGAAAAGCCCTATAATCTTTTTTTCTTTTAAAAGCTTTAATGTTAGCTTAATAGCATTCAAATCTGCTTCTCCTCTTCTAACTGGATAAGCTCCTAAAGCTGTTAAAAACCTCCTTAAAAATGCATTTTTAAACAACTCTGCCTTAGCCATATACCTAATTTGTTTTGGACATGTTATTCCAACTACAATAGGATCAAACAATGAAAAATGATTAGGACATATTAATGCTCCATCATCCATTGGTATATTCCCTACACCTTCAACTTCTATTCTATAAATCGCATTAAATATTATCCAAGCTATATTTTTAATAAAATTATAGAACATAATCTCACTCCCGTTTGTTTACGATTGAAAGTATTTCATCAACAACTTCGTCTATAGATTTTGATGTTGTATCTACTTCAATTGCATCATCAGCTTTCCTTAAAGGATTAACTTTTCTTGTAGAATCGATTCTGTCTCTATTTTCTATATCCTTACATACATCTTCAAAGGTCACGTTACTTCCCTTTTCTATCATTTCCTTATATCTTCTTTTAGCTCTTTCTTCTACTGAAGCTGTAAGAAAAATTTTATAATTAGCGTCTTTAAGTACATTAGTTCCAATATCTCTTCCGTCCATAATAACACTTTTTTTTGCTGCCATATTTTTTTGAATTTCAACAAGCCTCTGCCTAACATAAGATTTTGCTGCAACATCCGAAACTTTGCTGCTAACTTCAATAGTTCTAATATCCTTTGAAACATCTTCTCCATCAAGATATATTCTTCCATTTATAAAATCAATTTCCGTTTCTTTTAACATACATTCTATTGCATCATCATCATTTAAAGATATACCTTTCCTAATTATTTTTAGTGTTACAGCCCTGTACATAGCACCAGTATCTATATATTCTATATTTAGTTTTTCAGCTATAATTTTTGAGATAGTACTTTTTCCAGCACCAGCCGGTCCATCTATTGCTATTATCAAATTTCTCATAACATCCTCCATCAAAAAATCACAATATTATATATTCAATACTATTTTAAAAATTCCTTCAACGTAAATTAATAATTCTATAAATCAATTCTTAAATACTTTTATTCTTCTTTTTTACATGTAACATCTTCCATCATAGTTAATAAAATAAATCTTAACAGTTTAAACCTGCACAGTAACCTGTCGAAAAAGCTATTTGTAGATTAAAGCCACCAGTCAAAGCATCTACGTCTAAAAGCTCCCCTACTATATAAAGTCCTTTTACTATTTTTGATTCCATAGTTGAGGGGTCAATCTCCTTTACGTTAACTCCACCAGCAGTAATTATTGCCTCTTCGATAGGCCTTGTTCCTGTTATTGTGATTTTAAATTCTTTAAGCAATTTAACAATGTTTTTCCTTTCATCTTTAGTTATTGAATTAACTTGTTTTTCTGCATCTATACCTGAGAGCTTAATTACAACAGGAATTATCTTTGAAGGTAAAAGCTCATTAAGAGAATTTTTAAATTGCTTATTCTTAAACATTTCAAAATCCCTAAGTATCCTTCTATCCAGCTCATTATAATCTAAAGCTGGCTTTAAATCTATTAAAACTTCAACTTTTTGAGGAAGTATGTCTATTATTTTCCTACTTGCTGATAAAATTATAGGTCCCGATACTCCAAAATGAGTAAAAAGCATTTCTCCAAAATCTTTATAGACTATTTTATTTTTATGTTTAACGGATATTTCAACGTTTTTAAGCGAAAGCCCCATAAGCTCCTTTACCCATTCTTCTTCTGCTATTAGAGGAACAAGTGAAGGTCTTATATCTATTATGCTATGTCCTAACTTTTTAGCAAAATAGTACCCATCTCCTGTAGAACCTGTTAAAGGATAGGATTTACCACCAGTTGCAAGTATTATAGAATCACACTTTATTTTTTCTCCTCCTTCAATTTCAACTCCCCATATTTTTCCTTTAAAATCAATAATGTCAGTAACTTTAGTATTTAGCATTATTTTTACATTGTTCTCATTCAAATACTTTTCAAAGCATTTTATAATATCACTTGATTTATCAGACTCTGGAAATACCCTTCCTCCTCTTTCTACCTTCAGCTTAACCCCCTTATCTTCTATCATCTTCATCAAATCGTAGTTTGAAAATGTATAAAGGGCACTGTACATAAAATTAGCATTGGTAGTTATATTTTTTATTATCTCTTCAATATCTTTATCAGTAGTTATGTTACATCTTCCTTTTCCTGTAATAAAGAGCTTCTTACCCAATTTTTCATTTTTCTCAATGAGTATAACCTCTTTTCCTCTTTTTCCTGCAATAATAGCTGCCATCATGCCAGCAGCTCCACCACCAACAACAACTACACGACTCATATCTCTATCTCCTTTAAATGGCAAGTATCATTTATTAAAAGTATGTCATAACTTTCCCCATCATATTCAAGTATATTAAGTGATGTATTATCCTGCCTTATTTTATGTATATTTGTAACTTCCATACCCATAAGAACTGAAAGCATTACCTTTATTGTAATGCCATGAGATACAATCAATATATTCTTTTCTTTATTTTCATTTAATATTTTTTCTAATTTACCAATTGCTCTTGAAACTATATCCGGTATCTTCTCTGCATTAGGAATAATTGCAAGATGAGGGCTTTTTCGCCATACATTATAAATATCATTATACTTTTCTTGAATTATATTAAAGTTAAGTCCTTCCCAATCTCCAAGACTTATTTCTCTAAACTCTTTGCATTTTTCAACTTCCTTGTTATGTTCTTTAGCTATAATACATGCTGTTTCATAAGCTCTTTTCAAGTCACTTGAATAAAACAAATCTATATTCTCATCCTTTAATCTTTTAGCAATGGCCATAGCTTGTACTCTTCCCTCATAAGATAAAGGTATATCATTACTGCATCCCTGGGCACGTTGAATTTTATTCCATTCGGTTTCTCCATGCCTTACAATATATATCTTTGACATAACATTACCTCCACAGCTTATAAATTATAACAATAATAAGAATAACATAATTTATTATCATAAAAAAGTAAAAATGTATAAAAAAGAACCCTCTTACGAGGGCTCTTTATATTTATATTTAATAATTTCCTTGTGCATACATTGCATCAGCAACTTTAATAAATCCAGCGATATTAGCGCCTGCAACAAGGTTGTAACCAAATCCATATTCTTCAGAAGCTTTTTTGCAGTTATTGAATATATTTACCATAATCTGATGAAGCTTTGCATCAACTTCTTCAGCAGTCCAGGATAATCTCATGCTGTTTTGTGACATCTCAAGTGCTGATGTTGCAACTCCTCCAGCATTTGCAGCCTTTGCAGGGCCAACAATAACACCATGCTCAATAAAATACTGAACAGCTTCATTTGTACATGGCATGTTTGCACCTTCACATACAAATTTTACTCCGTTTGCTACAATGGCTTTTGCATGCTCTAATGTTATATCGTTTTGAACAGCACATGGCATTACTATGTCAACTTTAACTCCCCATGGCTTTTCTCCTGGGAAGAACTGAACACCAAATTTATCGGCATAATCCTTTACTCTTGCACCTTTGTTAACTCTTAACATTTCTACTAAGTAGTCTATTTTCTCTCCTACAACTCCATCTGGATCATAAATATATCCATCTGGACCTGATAAAGTTACTACCTTACCACCAAGCTGTTCAATTTTTTTACAAGCACCCCATGCAACATTACCAAAGCCTGAAAGTGCAACTGTCTTTCCTTCAAAGCTTTCTCCTTCATGTTTTAACATTTCCTGGCAGAAATATGAAACTCCATACCCTGTTGCCTCTGGCCTTATTAAACTTCCTCCATAGGATAATCCTTTTCCAGTTAGAACTCCGTTTTCAAAAACTCCTTTTATTCTTCTATACTGTCCATATAAATATCCAATTTCCCTTGCTCCAACTCCTATATCTCCTGCAGGAACATCAATATCAGGGCCTATATGTTTATATAGCTCTGTCATAAAGCTTTGACAAAATCTCATTATTTCTCCATCAGATTTTCCTCTTGGATCAAAATCAGAGCCTCCCTTACCTCCTCCTATTGGGAGTCCTGTCAAAGAGTTCTTTAATACCTGTTCAAATCCAAGGAATTTAATAATTCCAATATATACAGAGGGATGAAATCTTAATCCTCCTTTATATGGTCCTATAGCTCCATTAAACTGAACTCTGAATCCACGGTTAACCTGTACGTTTCCTTCATCATCAACCCATGGAACTCTGAAAATTATCTGTCTTTCTGGTTCACAAAATCTTTCAAGCAAGTTTTCTTTGATGTATTCTGGATGTTTTTCTAATACTGGAGTCAGAGAACTTAAAACTTCCTCAACCGCCTGCAAAAATTCTGGTTCATTTGGGTTTCTCTTTTTAACCCTTTCAATCACTTGACTAATGTACTCAGCCGGGGTAAGATTTTCCTTTGCCATATAAAAGCCTCCTCAATAATAAAAATAAAATAAAAATTCAATTCACAATTTCATTATGAATTAATAATTGTTTTTTTTCAACACCAGAATACTATATTATTCAAGTTTTAATTCAAATTATCACAGTTTTCTTTCACTTTTCTCTATTTTCTAATCCATTTCATATATTACGAATTGTCTGATAATTATTTAACTATTATACATCATTAGTTCCCCTTGCCCTATAGGTATATATATTATATTCTTCCCATATATTTTCAAGAGTTTTAAAGGTTTCAGATATGTTCTCCTTTTCCCTTAAGCCTACTGCTACAATTAATGCGTTTATAAGGCTAAGTGGCGCAACAAGAGAATCAACAAAAGAAGCCATATTGCTTTGGGCTATTAAAGTAAGATCCGAATAGGATGCCAAAGGTGATAAAAGGCTATCAGTTATGGCAACTACTTTCGCACCTTTACTGTTTGCGAATTTTAAGGCTTCTACCGTTCTACTTGAATACCTTGGAAAACCTATACCAATTACCATATCCCCCTCTCCAACTCTTAGGAGTTGTTCAAATATATCGCTTACTCCATTTGATACAACTTTAACATTATCAAGTATAAGTCCAAGATAAAATCCCAAAAAATCCGCAAGAGCCTGTGAACTTCTAAAACCAACTATATAAATTCTTTTTGCATTAAATATTTCATTAACAACGCTATCAAAAATGCTGCTATTAATCTTTTCTAATGTAACCCTTATATTTTCCATATCGGCCTTCAAAACGCTTTTTAAGGCATTTTCTTCACTTATAAAATCACTTGATATTTCAATTCTTTGAACAGCCGTCAGCTTATTTTTTATTAACTCTTGAAGAGCTGTCTGAAGCTTTGGATAACCACTAAATCCAAGTTCATTAGCAAATCTAACTACTGTTGATTCACTAACCCCTACTGTATTTCCAAGTTTTGCAGCAGTCATGAAAGCAGCTTTATCATAATGCTTTAGAATAAACTCAGCTATAAGCTTTTGCCCTTTGCTCATCCTTGGAAATCTAATTTGTATAAGTTTCATAAGATCATATTTATTGTTGCTTAAGTCTTTTTCCATGACATCACACCTCATATCTAAAAATAAAGAATTCTGCAAGAAAATTTATTATGAATTTCTTTTTTGCATGTTCATTTTATCATTTTTTTCATATATTTGCAATATATCCTTCAAATTATTTCAGGTGTGATTCGCTTGTATCATATATTGATAAGATGTCCTTGCCATCTTTTCTTGCAAGTCCGAATATTATACCCCTTTGTTTAAGATTTTTATTTAGAAAATCAACAACTTTGTACATATTCTCATACTCATCAAATTCCATTATAGCAATTAGTTTTAAATTCTCATGTTTAATATTCATGCTAAACCTCCCTAAACCATTGTGAAACGTCTTTAAGTATTTTAAAATTTGTAAGATCATAATGAAGAGGTGTTACCGTTACAAATCCCCTTTTAATATTATATACATCTGTGTTTTCCTCATCAATATCATTAGGTGTACCTGTTAAGCTGTATCCTATCGTACCATCTTCCATAGCTGACTCAATATAGCAGTTTTGATATATCCTGTTCCCCAACTGACATACCTTTATTCCTTTTATTTTATCCCTATCAATAGGAGGAACGTTTATATTAAGAACTATATCTTCTGACATATTATTTTTAACAGAATATCTTAATATTATCTTTGCATACTCAGCAGCAGCTCTATATATATTTCTATCTTGAAAGTCCAAAGTTTCATCATATCCTAAAGACACTGCTATAGAAGGTATTTTATAAATTGCGCCTTCAATAGCAGCAGATACTGTTCCAGAATAAATTACATCTGTGCCAAGATTATACCCCTGATTTATTCCTGATATTATTTTATCAAACTTATATGATGAAATTTTGTCAATTGCAATTTTAACACAATCAACTGGCGTACCATCAACGCTAAATGCCTTTGATTTTATTCCTTCAATCTTTACTTCTCTTATAACAAGAGGTCTATGAAGTGTAAGTGAATGCCCGCTGGCACTTCTTTGTTCACTTGGTGCAACTACAATAACATCATTTTCCTCCTCTATTTGCTTAACAAGTGTATGTAACCCAGGTGAATTTATCCCATCATCATTTGTAATCAGTATTCTCATATATATACCTCCATTTTATATATCATATTTATTATATATTTATATTTAAATAAACATACTAATTGTATGCTGTATTTTATTGAAAGGGTGCATAATAATGATTCAAATAGACGACGCAGGAAGTGGAAGCCTTGTTGGAGGAACTATTATTGGAATAATACGGACTGAGACATTAGATTATTTTTACGACATAATTCCTATTGAATTATTTAAAACTCCATATTTTGAAGAAAAAAAATATAAAGATTATTGTATTAACATAATAAAAGAAGGCTTTGAAAACTTAAAGGTTTCAAAGGATGAAAATGTTCAAATTTGCCAAGGTTATATATTTGACAAGGCAAGGGATTATTTAAAAGAAAAAGGATATAATTTTTTAAGTGTAAAAATCTCTGAACCACTTCAGAGCATTATAGAAGAAACATTTATGGACTATGCAATAGGCCTTGGCATACCATTAGACTATCTCCAATATACTAAATATCCTTTTCATTTTCATAGGCTTTTAAAATGGGTTTTAGCTGATTATAAAGAAAGACAAAAACTTTGTAAAACCGGATGGAACAGCTATAAAAAATACAGCTCAGTAAAAACCGAGCATTATACTGATTATCTTTTTAGCCCTAACTTTAGATGTTTAAAATGTGGTAATATAATAAAAGTACCATCTAAAGTCAGCGTAATTAGATTTATAACAAATAAAGAGTATTTTATATATCTTCATGAAGGCTGCTATTCTTCTCAATAGCAATAAGGCAAGGTGCTTCCTCCCTATTTATAAAACTTACTTCCATTATTGAATATTTTTTGGGGCTTAATTCCTTCAAATATTTTAATATATATTCCCTTTCTTTTTTGCCTTCCTCATGGGGATAAGCAACTATTGTAATCAAACCTCCAGGCAATAATAGTTTTAAGCCCTTTTCTAAAGCTGCTATAGTAGTTTCAGGTTTTGTAACTATATTTTTATTACCTTTAGGAAGATATCCAAGGTTAAACATTACTGCCTTTACTCCATCAGTTATATATTTATCCATATTTTCATGTCCATCATTAATCAGTATAACATTGCTTATATTATTTTTCTTTAATATTATGTTAAAATTATCTACTGCCACCTTTTGTATATCAAAAGAATATACTTTTCCATATTTTACTATACCACTTAAAAACAAAGTATCATTTCCATTTCCAAGAGTAGCATCAACAACTATATCTTCACTATTTAGTTTTTTTTCGATTAAATTCTTAGCCATGCCAGTAGCTTTTATAATTATATCAAACATCATATACCTCCTTTGGTATTTTAAAATATACTATTGTACCTTCTTCAATGGAACTTTCAATTTTAAAATAAGTATTTTCTCCATAGAGCCTTTTTAACCTTTCCCTTGTAATTTTAAGCCCAAAGCCAGATTCCATCTTTAAAACCTTTTCATATTCTTCCCTTGTCATTCCTACGCCTGTATCCTTTATTATAAACTCAACAAAGTCTTCATTCTCTTGTGCGTTTATATAAATATCTCCACCTATTAGTTTTGGAGAAATACCATGTTTTATTGAATTTTCAACTAAAGGCTGAAAAATAAGAAATGGGATATACATATTTATTATATCTGAAGGCAAATTAATATAAAGATTAATATCATTAGAATATATTATACTTGCTATTGAAAAATATATTTTTAATAGACTTATTTCTTCATTAAGTTTTATTATTCCTTCATTATTGTTCATAATACTTTTTAAATAAGTATTAATATTCACAAGAAGCTCATGCGACTTTATTGAGTCTATGCGACAAAGTTTTGCAATAAAGTTAAGCGAATCAAATAGAAAATTATTATATATTTTTTCTTTATTAAGTATGAAATATAAGGAATAATCTTTAATCCTTAAAACTCTCTTTCTCTTCTTTATAATCTCGTATTTTTCTTTTATAAACTCAAGTATATACTTATACATTTTTTTAATCAACCTACCACCCCTCATTATATCTTTGTTTTATTTATAATGTTTTTATTTAATTTTAATTACAAATTACACAAAAAAGTTCAGGATGCTCCTGAACTTTTAAAGGGATTTTATATATTCTACTTCTGACTTTGTAAGATATCTCCACTGCCCTTCCTTAAGATTTCCAAGGCTTAATCTACCTATTTTAATCCTTTTTAAAGCAACTACAGGATGACCAATTGCATCACACATCTTTCTAACTTGCCGGTTCTTTCCTTCATGGATAGTTATTTCAACTTCGCATAGCCCTCCTTTTACATTAAGTATTTTAATTTCAGCTGGTGATGTAATATAATCATCTATTTTAAGCCCATTTTTAAACTTTTCTATTTCATCCTTACTGGGAGTTCCCTTTATAATTGCTATATAGACTTTGTCAATCTCTTTTGAAGGATGAGTCAGTTTAAAAGCTACATCTCCATCATTAGTCAATATCAAAAGACCAGAAGTATCATAATCAAGCCTTCCTACTGGATAAATTCTTTCTTTTATCTTTACAACATCAAGTACTGTTTTCCTATTATATTCATCTTTTGCTGAAGTTATTACTTCAACAGGTTTGTTTAACATTATATATATCTTCTTATCCTTTGGTTTTATTACTTTCCCATCAACTTTAACAATGTCCTTTTCATCATCAATTATAGTAATGTCAGTTATTTTTTTATCATTAACTTTTACTCTCCCTTGAAATATTATTTCTTCGCACTTCCTTCTTGATGCAACTCCACATCGTGCCATATATTTTTGAAGCCTTTCTTTCATCACAACACCTCATAAAAAAATTTCTGTTTTTAAATTATAATTCAATACTCAAATAATGGCAATATTGTTATTTTGTCTGTTTGAATAAACAAATTATTAACAAATATAAAATTTCAAAATCCTATTATTAATCTTTATTTTTATATTTTACTTTGAGCAGTATACCAAAATTTTTTAATGCATATAATATATTGCAAGTTTTGTTTTTAATAATTTCATATTTGTACTCATGTATACCATGGTTGTTTTCGTTAATTTATTTACCTAAATTTATCATACTTATAATACATTATTGATATTAACTTTATCAAAATATATTTTAAAAACTTAGGAAAATATTCTTTATTTTTGTATACAATCTTGCTATAATTATTAATGTAATTTAGATTTTGCAATTTTTATTTTAAAATATTGCATTGGAGGTTATAAGATGAAAAAAGAGTTCTCATTAAGTAATGATAAGGTTATGATAAATTTTACTGCCAAATATTGCGATACTCCTGAAAAACTTTTAAATAGTGAAGGCTTTAACAGATTCCTTAAGGCTTACTTAAAAAAAATAGAGCGAAAAAACAGTGCTATATATAAATATTTAACCGAATGCTTTAAAATTTCTGATATGGATTTTATAGAAAAAGAAATGGTAAAAGTTTTTAAAATGTTAGTAACTCTGAGCGTTTCTGAAATAATAGAATTAAATCCTTTATACAAACCACTTTTAACACAACCAGAAAATTTTACTGACATGGTTGAAGACTTATACAGGTTCTGGAGGCGACTTGAAAGGTATACCATAATTTCAGACAACAAAACAAACGAGGGACTTCAAAACGTTAGCTTTATTGATGCTAACACTCAATTCTCAACACTTATTTTAAATCTTTACAGAAAAATAAGTGAAAACGTAAGCAAAATAAGACCTAACGTCTACAGACAACTTCCTGCAGGTGCTAACGCTGCCCTTGTACTAACACATTACAATTGGCAATGTCCTGATGAATATAAAACTTTAATGGAAATACCTTTTATTGAAACAATATCCCTTGATCCTCCCTTTATTGCTTATCCAAAGAAAAACACAAGGGAAGGATTCTTTAGCGAAATATATTATAATCCTCTTAAAGATTGCACAATAAACCCCGATCACTGGTTCTGCTATCCTGCAAAAGTTGGAAGCCTTCTTGCTTTCATATACTTTCATAGGGATTTTATGTCTCACGGAATATCACTATGCAATCTTTTTGAACTTGCAACAAAGGAAGAATGTATTGGAGCAAAACCTGATATTATCTATGTATTTGGTGCAAGAGATATTTCACAAAATGTAAAAACTGTCTTCTTTGATGATAATACAAACAACATAATGATGGGATATGTTAGTTATGGGGATGCTATAGATTATTTTGGATATATGAAAAAGATGACCTTAACACTTCATAACCTCATTATGATAAAAAAAGGTTATCTACCAATACACGGAGCTATGGTAAGCATAACATTAAAAAATGGAAGACATTCTAATATCATAATTGTAGGAGATAGTGGTGCTGGAAAGAGTGAAACTCTTGAAGCCTTTAGAAGCCTTAGTGAGGATTATATAAGCGACATGATAGTAATATTTGATGACATGGGAGTTATTAAGCCAAATGGCAATTACAAGCCCCTTGCTTATGGAACTGAAATAGGTGCCTTTGTAAGGCTTGATGATTTAGATCCTGGTTATGCTTTTAGGGAACTTGATAGAAGTATATTCATGAATCCAGATAAGGTTAATGCAAGACTCGTTATTCCTATTACAAGCTATAAAGACATAATGAGGGGTTACCCTGTTGATATGTTCCTTTATGCTAACAACTATGAAGATGTAGAAGAAAACATGCCCTATCTTGAATTTTTCAGCGATACTGATAAAGCAATTGAAGTATTTAAAGCTGGTGCAAGACTTGCAAAAGGAACAACCTCCGAAAGGGGACTTGTTAAATCCTATTTTGCTAATCCATTTGGTCCATATCAAAGGCAAAAGGAAACCGATATACTGCTAAATGAATACTTTGAAATGTTCTATAAGACAGGTGTAAAAGTAGGTCAAATTAAAACTTGCCTTGGAATACAAGGCAAAGAGAAATCTGGCCCTAAGAATGCAGCATTAAAGCTTTTTGAAGAAATAAATAACTTATAAAAAAAGAATGCCTTAAATAAGAGTTTTTATTTAAGGCATTCTTTTTTATGTAGTACATATTGATTACTCATTTTTTTGCTAAGTCTACGCCCAAGATATTGACAAAACTTAATAGATATAATAAAATCATTTATACCTCCCCGGGGTATTTATAATGTGAGTACAGAAAGGAGAATTAATATGAATAAGAGAAATGCTAAATCCATTCAAAGCTGGTCTTGGATACTGCTCATTATATTTTTAATTTTATCAATAATAAATTATAAATTTGGATTACTTGGGATTATATGCATGAGTGCTCCTTTATATCATGCAATAAGAGGTAATGGAAAAATTCATTGCTCCCATTACTGTCCAAGAGGTTCACTCCTTGGAAAATTCTTATCAAATATGAGCCTAAAAAATAAATTACCTGATTGGATGAGAAGCAGTCTCTTTAAAAATATAATTTTAACAATTATGCTTGTTATGCTATCTATTTCCATGTATCATGCAAATCATAAAGGCTTTAACCTTTTAAAGACAGGTTTTGCCTTGTTTAGATTCATGACAGCCTCTTTATTAGTTGGTATTATAATGGGCATATTCTTTAAGCCAAGATCATGGTGTCAGATTTGTCCCATGGGGCATTCAACGGCTCTTATTGATAAAGCAATAAGGCAGCAAAATTAAAGAAAGTACCACCAGTTGATTTTAAAAAAACTTATGCATAATACTGCATAAGTTAAAATTCACAGCTGGTTGGTACTAACTCTATTTACATATTGAATTATTTAATTTCAAATTCACAGTTTACAACAGCTGTTATTTCCTTATCGATAGAAGATGTATCAAATATACCCGTATCAGAAACCTCTGTTGAATATAGAGGTGTTATTTGAAATACTCCCATTTTGGCTGCTCTAAGCCTTCCTACTTTTGTATTGGTATTTTTAGCTATTTGCTGTGCTCTTTGCATAGCGTCATTTGTAGCAAGCCCTAACATATCAATTTTAAGTTCAGCTATTTTTGTATAGTAATACTGTGGAGGATAGGACTCAAAATGTACTCCCTGATTTATAAGCTCCGTTGACTCCCTTGAAATTTCAGTTATTAAATCTACGTTATAGGATTTTATCTCTACGTTTTGTGAGAGCATATATCCCTCAACTTTATTACCAATCATTCCATAGGGTAATATCTCATTTTTAACCTGTGTATTAATTGAAGAAAAAACTATATCCTTCTCCTCAATTCCTTTTGACATAAGATATTTTTTTACTTTATTATTGCTATCTTTAAGTACATTGTAAGCCTCATTAAGGCTTGATGAATAGGCTGAAAAGTATCCTGTCCATTTAACAAAGTCCGATTTTATCTGCCTTTTTGCAGAACCTGTTATAATTATAGTATTTTTTGATGATTTTACATTTCTAATTCCATAGGATATAAATGCTGCTGATACTATTAATGCTACTGATATTATAATTGATATAATTATACTGCTCTTTTCCTTCATAATTCCCCCTCCCAAATTGTAAACTTTATATTTTCATTATATTACTAATTTAATACAAAATAACTGCTTTTTAATATTTTTATCGCTTTAAGAATTATTAGAAATTGTTGAGTAAAAAACAGTTCCTAAAATTATAATCCCCCCAAGTATTTCTTTTAAGGTTGGTATTTCCTTTAATAATATTGCAGCAAAAATAATTCCATAAACTGGCTCAAGACAAGATATGATAGCTGCTGTTTTAGTTTTTATACCCTTAAGACTGGTTATAAATATTGAATGGGCAATTCCTGTAAAAACTGTACCTAATAATATAAGAAGCAATATATCCTTAAATTGAAAAACAGGTTTTTGTATGAATAAAAATGGAATAAGTACAATTGTTGCAACAAACTGCTCATAAAAAGCTATTATCATTCCTGAGTATTCTTTTACATATTTTCTATTAATAATCGAAAGTACAGCATAAGTAAAACCAGAAACTATTCCATATAAAATTCCTTGAGTTAAATTATTACCTAACTGAAACTCTGGGACAACAAGAACCACTCCAAAAAAAGTAATTAAGCATGTTAAAATATCTGTAAACTTAATTTTTTCTTTAAAAAAATAAGGTTCAAGTAATATAACAAAAACAGGAAAAGTTGAAAATGTTATAAGCCCTATTGCAACAGTAGACACCTGAATAGATTTAAAAAAAGTACTCCAATGAATTGCTAAAATTATCCCCATTAAAATTAAATAAAAATAATGCTTTTTCTCTTTAAGTTTTATATCCTTTTTAAGAATATGCATGATGAAAAATAAAAAAATGCTTGAAAATACCACTCTTCCAAGGACAATAATCATTGGTGGTAAATACAACAATTTCCCAAACAGTCCTGCTAACCCAAATAAAAAAACAGCTATATGAACCTCAATTAAACTTTTGTTTTTTAAACCCATATTAATCCCTTCTCCCCTATATAACTTGCATTACTTATATTTAAAACAATTCATAACTAATATCATTTTACCATATTATGTAGTAATTTTACTTAAAAAGCATATATCAGAATCTATACATTTATAAAATCTTATTAGCTTAAAAATAATTAGACCTTAAAGCTATATTAATTATATGTTTATATTAGAACCATTATTATTTATATTATAAGGTGATATTATGAGTGCGATAATTCTTTTAATCTTCCTTTTTGATTTCATAATGGATATTTTTAATATAATAAATGACAATAAAAATAAAAGATATTTATCAAAATCCCTCCTTATGCCTTTATTGCTTTTATTTTATATAACATATACTAAAAATCTAAATTATTATGTTATCTTTGCTTTAATATTTAGTTTTTTAGGTGATATATTTCTATTAAATGATAATAAAAAAAATTTCATGCTTGGTGGAGCATCATTCTTAATAGGACATACATTTTATATAATTTCTTTTATTAAAGAAATTGAAGTGCATTTTAAAATATCTTTATTCCACATCTTACTAATAGTACCCTATATCATATATGGAATATATGTATATAAAACAATAATAAAAAACATGAAAAATTTAAAAATAACAGCTATTTTATATATGTTTATAATATTATTTTCAAGTATAACTTGCCTTTTGGTAATATTATCTGGCAAACAACAATTAATCCTATCTTTCTTAGGTACTATATTATTTATAGTATCCGACTCACTCCTTGGATATAGCATATTTGTTCATAAAAATAGATATTCAGATTTTTTAGTTATGCTTACTTACGTTTCTGCCCAAACTTTATTAGTATTTGGTTTTTTATAGGTGCCTTAAGTTACCTTTGGTATCTTGGGAACAGTTAGTGTGAAAAAGTTTTCTCCATCCTTGGTGCCTGGCACCGGAGATGGAGAAAATAGAAAAAAAGTTCCATCCAATTGATAAGTGACAAACTTTTTTATGCCGTCGTTGTGGCTATTGATTAGTCATGACTTGTTACTTATTAAATGTTATTTATCGACAATTTTTATATTATATAAAGATTATTTACTCACTCAAATCAAATAATATTGATCTGAAATAAATAGTTTTAATTTAATTACAAAAAGTGTAAATCTAAACATTAATAGGCTGTGCAATATGCTCAGCCTATTAATGAAAATTTATAATTTTTTGCAGCTCCAGGAACAGATTGTGTTTTGATAGATACACGATGACAAAACTTTCTACTCTCTATATTTTAATCTTTAAGTGAAGCATCAATTAAATCCTTAAGTGCTGTTTCATCCATAAAACCTACATGTTGCTCTTTTACTTCAAAACCCTTGCTTATAATATATGTTGTTGGAATTCCTCTAACACTATACATATCTGATATCTTTCCATCATAATCCATAAGAGGCACAAACTTATAACTATTAACCTTTAAAAAATTTCTAACTGTATTGCTATCCTCACCTATATCAGTAAATAAAAAAACTACATCTTTATCCTTATACTCATCAACAACTTTAACAAACCCTGGGAGTTCAGCTTTACACGGTGGACACCAAGTTGCAAAAAAATTTAGCACAATTACTTTTCCCTTATAATCAGAAAGCTTAACCTTTTCCCCATTCAAATTAGTGAGTTCAAAATCTTTTGCAAAATTTAACTGGCCTTCTGTTTGCTCATTTTTTTGCTTATTAATAATCGTTTCATCTTCGCCTGATTTAATCTTCGTAAAGCTATAACCAATAATTACAATAAATGCAATAATTAAAATCATCCAAATTGATTTTTTATTCATAATCACAACCTCCATAAATAACCTGATAACCTATTAAAGTATCCAGTAAATAGCATTAATCCCGTCAAAATCATTATTATTCCCGTAATTAACTTAACTAATTTTGCTTTTTTTAATAATACATTTGTTTTGATATTATATCTTTGTATTAAGTAGGCCATAATAATAAATGGTACTGCAATTCCCATAGAGTAAACAAATAATAAAGCAATTCCATAAACTAGCGAACTTCTACTTGCAGCCATTGATAGAACTGACGCAAGTATTGGTCCTATACAAGGCGTCCAGCCAAATGCAAGCCCTACACCCAATAAAAAACCCTTTAAAAATCCCTCATTTTTAAGTTCAATGTTAAATCTTCTTTCCATCATCAAAAAATTTGATTTAATAATATCTAAATAAAATAATCCCATTAAAATTATTATTATGCCTAATATCTTGTCAAAGAAATTTCTATATGTTATTAAAAATTTCCCCACTCCACTTGCAGTAGCTCCAAGTAAAATGAAAATTAAAGAAAAACCTAATATAAATGAAAATGAATTTCTAAAAAGCCCCTTTTCCTTTACCTCCCCAGAAAGATATGCAAGATAAATCGGTATCAAAGGCAAAAAACATGGGGATAAAAAAGATGCAACTCCTTCAAAAAAAATAATTCCAAAAGTAATATCTCTCATAGAACACCTCCTACCCTACCAGGGTATATTTATATTCTATTATATTTGTTTATAGTTAGCAATAGCTTCCGTGGATATTTATATATGTTAAAAAATTTTTTGCTAAAAATAAAGCTTATCTAAAGTTAGAAGGCTTTAAAGTACTTTATTTATCATGTATAGCAAAAATAATAATTGCACCTTTAATTTTATTTTAATCCTTTTAATTTCAACCATATATCATATATATTTTATTGCAATCAAAAACAAGTTACTATACACTTAAGAGCGCCTCAATCTTGCCACATTTTTGAGGAGAATTACCCGATTTTTTTATTATAAAATTAAAATGTAACACAAAGAAAAAATTTATGAGGAGTGATTTGATATGCTAAGTAAATCAACCCAAAAGAAAATTGCATGTGTAATCTTGACCGGTGCTCTTACTTTCTTCTATGCAGCATCCGCATTTGCTACAACCCAGAATACGCCAAAACAGGCACCTATAAAAATTGACTTTTCAAAAATATCAGAAGCATTTGAAGCTAAATTAAAAAGTCTTGTAGATGCAGGTACTATTACTCAGGCTCAAGCTGATGCAGCATTAAAAGTATTTACATCTAAGGATCAAAGACCAAGCAGATTAGAGAGCCTCGTTAATGATGGCACTATCACTCAAGATCAGGCTAATGCTATTGAAGAGGCCTTTAAATCAGCCAGAGAGTCTAAAAAATCCATTCAAGATGTTTTAAGCAGCCTTGTTTCTTCTAACACCATTACTCAAACCCAGGCTGATTCTGTATCAAAGCTCTTTCAGCAAAAGGATACTAACGGAACACCTAAGGATCAAAGGCCAAGCAGATTAGAGAGCCTTGTTACTGCTGGCACTATCACCCAAGACCAGGCTAACGCTATTGAAGAGGCATTTAAGGCAGTTATTGATACTTTAAAAAGTACATCAAACTAAATTTATTATCAGCCATAAAACTTTAATTCATAAACATATTTTAAAGCAGCAGCATAGAAATATGCTGCTTTATTATTCATTTAATATTAATAATTTTATGGACATTATAACATTAATTAATTAAAATATAATTAGAGATTATATGTTTATTTGTAAAATAATTGAAAATAAATGTAAAAACTTTTAAAACTATAGGATGGTAATACCTATGAGTAATTGTTTGAAAAACAAAAAAATATTATTACTTAAAAACAACTGTCTACCAGAAGATATATCAGATTTTCTCCAAAACAATGGATACATTATAAAATCTATTGGTTTTGAAATAAGCTCTATAAATAAAGAATATGAAAATTTTTCACCGGATATTGTAATAATATGCATGAAGTCAGAAGAAAATTTAAATAATGTACAGGCAGTATATAAAGAATTAAAACAGATGAAAACTCCTATTATGTTCATAACAAATAATACATCCGAAACAATGTTTAAAAAGATTAAAGAAATTAGCAGTTATGGGTTTATTGTAAAAGATACAGATAAATATGTAATACTTTCCATAATTGAAACATTTTTAAAGATATATAAATCTAATTTTAAGAAAACAAGAAATTATAATCATTGGCAATTTGATGAAGACTCTCCAGTTGGAATTTTAAAATGTGACGCTAAGGGAAATATTATTTATGCAAATAAAAGAGTTTTAGAAATATTAGGTTCTCCAAGTATTAAAGAGACAAAGAAAATTAACTTATTAAACTTTCCTTTGCTAATTAAATTTGGCCTTTCAAATAAACTTAAATATTGTCTTGAAAATAAAAAATCAAAGACATTTGAGATAAAATATAAGTCTAAATGGGGTAAAAATTTATGGTTAAGAATACATATAAAAACAAATATAAATAAAAATAAAGTATTAGGTGCTCAAATAATTCTTGATGATATAACTGATAAAAAATTAAAAGAAGAAAGGCTTAAACATTTATCTAATACAGATTTTCTTACAAATACATATAATAGACGTTATTTCAATAAAAGATTAGAAGAAGAAATAGAACGTGCAAATATAACAAATAGAAAGTTTTCATTAATAATGCTTGATATTGATCATTTCAAAAAAATCAATGATGAATTTGGTCACCATGCTGGTGACTTGGTTCTAAAAAGTATAGCTCAATTAATAAAAAATAGAATACGTAAAACTGATATTTTGGCTCGTTGGGGTGGTGAAGAATTTATTATACTACTTCCTGAAACAGAAATAAAAAATGCTGCAATTTTAGCTGAAGATTTAAGAAATATGATAAACAACCTAAAATTCAAAGACATAGGTAATGTTACTGTAAGCCTTGGAGTTGATAATTATCATTCAGATGATACAATTGATTCAATAATAAAAAGGGTTGATAAGCATTTATATGCATCCAAATCTGCAGGAAGAAATTGTGTTGTAACTGGTATATAACGAAATAGTGCCTCTAATGTAAAGGCAAACTATACATCTTACACAGTTTTAGTTTGCCTTACTTTAGATGGCACTATAATTTTATAATCCGTTCTTTTTATAATCTTTATAAAAATTCTCAACTGACCTATTATATGTCTTTTCCCCTTCTTTTGAAAAAAAGCATCCCGGAACTTCACCGTTTTTTCTATGATATAATACACATTCACAACATTTTCCATGCCTTGAGCACGGATAGGTACATGTACAATTTGCCTTTGAATCACATACCATAACAAAAACCTCCTAATTAAAAACTAATTAAAATAATACAAATTATATTTTAGTTCACCATCTAATTTTTAAAGCTATGAACAGGTGCAGGAATTCTTCCTCCTCTTAATATAAAATCAGAGCTGGATATTTTACTTACAGCCATAATCGGGGCCTGTCCTAAAAGACCTCCAAACTCAACCTTTTCCCCAACTGATTTTCCGTAAACTGGTATTATCCTAACTGCAGTAGTTTTATTGTTTATAACACCTATTGCAGCTTCATCAGCAATTATTGCTGATATTGTAGTATCTGGAGTATCTCCTGGAATTGCTATCATGTCAAGTCCAACTGAACATACACATGTCATAGCTTCAAGTTTTTCAATGCTTAATGCACCTGTTTCTACTGCATTAATCATTCCTTCATCCTCACTAACAGGTATAAATGCTCCACTTAATCCCCCAACATGGGAAGATGCCATAATTCCTCCCTTTTTAACTGCGTCATTTAATATTGCAAGGGCAGCTGTAGTTCCTGGACAGCCGCATACTTCAAGACCCATTTCTTCAATTATCCTTGCAACGCTATCTCCAACTGCTGGGGTTGGAGCAAGAGATAAATCAACTATTCCAAAGGGAACACCAAGTCTTTTTGAAGCTTCAAGAGCAACAAGCTGTCCAGCTCTTGTAATTTTAAAAGCTGTCCTCTTTATAGTTTCAGCAACAACATCAAAACTTTCGCCACGAATATTTTCAAGGGCAGATTTTATAACTCCCGGACCACTAACACCTACATTAATCACACATTCTGCTTCTCCAACCCCATGGAAAGCTCCTGCCATAAAAGGATTGTCTTCAACAGCATTGGCAAAGACAACAAGCTTTGCACATCCTATGCTACTATTATCCCTTGTAAGATAAGCCGTTTCCTTTATAATCCTTCCCATGTCCCTTACTGCATTCATATTTATTCCTGATTTTGATGTTCCAACATTAACTGAAGAACAAACTTTCTCAGTACATGCAAGAGCCTCTGGAATTGAATTTATAAGAATTGTATCTCCTTTCGAATTACCTTTATGAACAAGGGCTGAAAACCCTCCAATAAAATTTACACCAACAGCAGAAGCAGCTTTATCAAGAGTTTTTGCAAATTCAACATAATCAGTATCATCACAGCTTTGTGCTATAAGTGATATAGGAGTTACAGATATTCTTTTATTTATTATTGGAATACCAAATTCCATTTCTATTTCTTCACCTGTTTTTACAAGATTTTCAGCAAGCCTGGTTATTTTATCATAAATTTTTTTCCTTGATTTTTTTCCATCACTATCACAACAGTCAAGAAGTGAAATTCCCATTGTAATTGTTCTAATATCAAGTTTTTCCTTTTCTATCATATTTATTGTTTCTAAAATGTTTTTATTATTAATCATTTTCCCAACTCCTATACGTAATTTATTATATTTCATGCATATATCTGAACAAATCTTCACGCTGTATCCTAACTGAAACTCCTATCTCCTTTGCTTTATTTTCAAGTTTTTCTTTTAACTTTTCAAAATCAATTGCCATTTTTTCAAGATCAACAAACATAATCATTGTAAAATAATCTTGTAAAAGTGTCTGGTTTATATCAAGTATATTTACATTATTTTGAGAAAGTACAGATGTTATAGCTTGAATAATACCTATCTTATCTTTTCCTATTACTGTGACAAATGCTTTCATTATTTTCCCTCCTATATATTTTTTATAAAAAAGTACAGAAAAAGGGACTAATTAAATTAGCCCCATAAAAGAACAGAATATATCAAATACTTATTTGCTATGTATTTATAAAATCTCTGTTCTTTTACCTGAGAGCTTCACCAAAATACTTTGGTTTTCCCCTTCGGTGCTCAATCGAGTCTCTCCAGAGTTTCGTCCAATGACAGTTTGATCTTAATCATTCTGCCATCTTCATCCGACAATATGAAACTATATCAAGTATTTTAACATAAAGTCATTTAATATATCAAGTTTTTATTGCAAAAAAATAGTTAACAACAAATAAAATTCATTAACTGTTGTTAACTATTTTCATCCTAAATATATTTAATATGTTCCTAATTTTCTTTTTAAAACCTCATCTACTAACCTGGCTCTATTTTGCCATGAGTTATTTTTAGCAAACTCTATTCTCTTTAGCCTAAGTTCTTCACTGTCCTCAGCCAAAAGATTATCAATAAATTTTCTAAATTGTAAATAATCCTTTGAATTGATAGTATAAACATATTTGCACATTTTTGCCTCATCAAAATCTGTGGCAACGACTATTTTACCTGCACTTAAATACTCATACATCTTTATAGGATTACAACCTCTTGTCATATTTGTTATTTTAAAAGGTATAAAACATATATCAAAATATTGAAGATAATTTATCAGCCTATCGTAGTTTTTATTTTTAAGATAGTATACATTATTAAGCTTTAAGGGAAATCTTGCTAAATTAAACAAAGGTCCTATAAATACAAAGTTGATATCCGGATTTAAATTAGCAATGTTATTAACAAAAGGCCAATTAATCCAAGTTGCAATAGCTCCAAAATATCCAACAGTAATATTGTTATTTTTGGGCATATCACAGGGCCTATCTGAAAAAATATTACTAGCCTTATTAAAATATTCATAGTCAGCTCCATTAGGGCATAAAAATACATCATCTCTATAGTAGCTATGATATTCAAATAGTTTATGAGATGTTGTAAATATGACATCTGCCTTCCTAATTAAAATATCTAGTCCATTTTGCCAACTCTCAAACTCATTGCTAACCTCATCTATTGCATCAAAAACTAATAATCTATAAGGATATTGTTCAATAAAGGATGCAAAAGGAGGATATGTTATCCAAAGAATAGGTAAACTATCTAATTTAGAAATTCTATAGGGGTTTATTTTATTGCAAATATAGAATTCTTTAAAAACCTCTTTAAAATAACTATTTGATTCTTGTGGGTTATAATTGCAAAATATTATTCTATATCCTATGTTATTTAAAGCCTTAAAGAGCTGCTGAGGCCTTTGATAGGATTTATAGTAATTTATTGTTGGGGGATATAAAATAGTATCCAATTTTACCACTTCCTTAATGCTTTTAATATATAATATTTAAAAGCACCAAGAAGTGTTAAGCATTAATTGACAATAATCTTCATAAAGTGCATTCTCTTTGCTGCAGGTTTAATATAGCTTGTATTTATTGCATCAAAGGTATGTTGCGTTATTAAAGGTATTCTAATACCTCCATTATATGTGAAGGCCGTTATTATAGCTGAATGATAAATAAATCCTCTAAAATTTTCATATTGAATTATATCACCAAGCTCTAATAAGTCTAAATCCTGTACTTCCAAAGCTTTAAGCCCTGGAAGCTTAAGCTGATATCTTGATTTTAAACACCAATAAAGAGAATTAGCAACTGACCATGTTACAGACCATGAATCATCATACAAATTATCTGTGCTTTTATTGTTATACCACCAAGCCCACGTACCTGAATAATCCATTGGTGCTCCACCTGCTTTTAAACACTGTGAAATAAAATTTGTACAGTCTCCTCCTCCATCGGCATGTCCTTGAAAATACCTGTATTTAGGATTCGGAGTTATCCCATAGGTATAGGCATATCTTACAGCATCAAACCTTGAGTATAAGTTATTTCTTAGAAAATCATAAGAAATATCCATAGACACTCCTTAAAAGAGTACTTTTATTTATAATATTCATCATATTTAAAAAAGATAACAAAAATATAATTATTCTTTTTCATACTCTTTAAAACACTCTATTAAATATTTGTTACTATCAAAATCCTTAACTGCAACCCTGATATAAGATTTATCAAGACCTTTAAAGGTAGAAGCTTTCCTAATGAGTATGCCTTTTCTTATCATAAAATCAAACAACTTATTTTCATCACCTTTTAAAAGCTTTATCAATATAAAGTTACAGTCTGTATCAAAAGCTCTTAATATATTTATTCTTCTTAAATTTTCAATCATATAATGCCTTTGCTCATTTATATATTTCTTTGTTTTTTGTATATATAAAGTTTCATTAAATATCACTCTTCCTGCTTCTTCTGCAAAAGTATTAACTGACCAAGGAAGTGAAAGCTCGTAATATTTTTGAGCTATAGTTTTATTTGTAAAAGCATATCCAAGCCTGATTCCTGGAAGTGCAAAAAATTTTGTTGCAGCTCTTATAACAGCAACATTTCTGCTTTCTCTAAATAGTTTTATGCTGTCATAATAGAAAGGACAAAATTCAAAAAATGCCTCATCAAGAAGTAAAAAAGCATCCCTATCCTCAATGACCTCTACTATATTTTTTAATCTATCTTCTTCTAACCTTTTTCCTGTTGGATTATTTGGATTGCCAAGTATTATACAATCGCCTTTTTTTATATTTTTATATAATAAAGCCTCGTCTATATTAAAATCTTCATCTAAATATAGCTCTAAAACTTCTTTATTATGTACCCTTGCTCTTTTTTCATATTCTATAAATGATGGATGAAAAACTACTATTCTATTAAACATCATTATAAATACATCTATTATCTCAGCAGCTCCATTTCCAACAACAACTTCATCATCGCTGCAGCAGAGATATCTTGAAATGCTTTTTCTAAGATTCCTGTATTTTATATCAGGATATTTATCAACATCCTTAAAAGCATTATTTAAAACATTGCCTAATATTTTGGGAGGTCCTAAAGGATTTATATTGCTGCTAAAATCGATTATATCTCCTTCATATAAATTTTTATAACTTAAAATATCCCCACCGTGAACCATAACAGCACTCCTTTAATAATTAAATAAAGGATAAGTAATAATATTTCTGTTCTGTACATTATTTCAACAGTTTTTTTAATATCTTCCCTTGAAAGCTCTCTAATCCTGTTTCCTATCTTAGGCTTTTTTACAAGCTCACCAAAATAGATATTGTCGCCTCCAAGCTGAACATTTAAAAGCCCTGCAACAGCTCCTTCTGGATAAGCACAATTGGGACTTTTGTGGTTTTTTCTATCCCTTATCATAATTTTAAATCCGTTTTTAACATCATATCTAAAAATACTCGACAAATTCATAAGTGCACCTGTAACTCTTGCTGGAATAAAATTGAATACATCATCACACTTTGCAGGAAAAAATCCTATATATCTGTATTTTTCATTCATATATCCAAGCATAGAATCCATAGTATTTATCATTTTATACATCATGCCTAATGGTGCGCCACCTATCATTATGTAAATTAATGGCGCAATAACCCCATCAGATGTATTTTCTGCAACTGTTTCAACCGTAGCTCTTACTATTTCTCCTTCATCAAGATGTGAAGTTTGTCTTCCTACTATAAATGAAAGCCTGTATCTTGCCTCATCAAGGCTTACATTAAAAGCTTTATATATTTTAAAGGCTTCATCATGAAGACATCGTGCAGCAATACAAGTATATATAAAATATGCATTTACTGTATGGTATAAAATTTTATAGGGTTTTAAAAATTTTAATATTGTAAAAGGTATAAAAAAAGATAGAAGTATATTAATAAAAACTATAAAGAATCCTCCTATTTTAAGCCCCTTTTCATCCTTTAAAAGCCTTCTTGCTAATTTTTCTTCAAAAGATATTATTCTACCCATAAGCTTTACAGGATGAGGAAAAAAATATGGATCTCCAATAATGATATCTATAATTGAGGCTATAAATAAATCTACCATTTTATCACCTTATCAAACTATAAATATAATCAATATCTATATTTTTTCTAACTATCTTTGCAAGTTTTTCAAGTTCTTCTTCCCTTTTCATATTTATATCAACACTTTTTTTTATTGTTAATCCTTTTTTCATTCTTAACATATTTAATATCTTCTCTCTAAACTCCCCAGAATCGAATATACCATGAATATATGTTCCAAAATACCTATTATCCCTCATATCTCCATCTAATAGTTCTACAACCTGTCCATCCTTTTCCTTTATCCTAACAAAAGGATTTTCGTTCCCTAAGGTTTTGCCTAAATGTATTTCATACCCATATATATTAAACCCAAGTGCTTCCCCTTTTACCCTTACAGTAATTTTATCCTTATCAAGAACGGTAACCGTGTTAAAAACCCCAATACCTTCTTCTTGAGTCCTATCCTCCACTTCACTACCATACTCATCTATTATACTTTTTCCCATCATCTGATATCCTCCACAGATTCCAAAAACAATTCCATTAAAATCTTTAATGATTTTATCAAATCCTAATCTTTTAAGCCATCTTAAATCTTCAATAGTATTTTTACTTCCAGGTATAATTATCATATCTGCACAGTCAATATCCTCCATATTTGACACATATCTTACACTTACATCCTCATCAAACTTAAATGCATCAAAATCAGTAAAATTTGACATCCGCGGAAGCTTTATAACACATATATCAATTATTTTTTTATATTTTTATTAAATTCAATAGCTCCATCCTCCTCATCAAGCTTTAAATCCATATAGGGCACTACACCAACAACTGGTATATTTATAAGTTCCTCAATCCTTTTTATTCCACTTTCAAGGAGAGCTTTATCCCCTCTAAATTTATTTATGATAATTCCTTTTATCATTTTCCTCTCATCTTCCTCAAGAAGCATAACGGTACCGTAAATAGATGCAAATACTCCCCCTCTATCTATATCTGCAACAAGAATAACAGGGGAATTTGCTATCTTAGCCATACCCATGTTAACAATATCATTATCCATTAAGTTTATTTCTGCTGGGCTTCCTGCTCCTTCTATAACAACTATATCGCAAAGTCCCTCTATGTTTTTATATATATCCATTAACATGCCTTTAAGTTCTGCTTTAAACTCAAAATATTCTTTTGCATCCATATTCTTATATGGCTTCCCCTTTATAATGACTTGACTTTTTCTATCGCTTGTCGGTTTTAATAGTATTGGATTCATTAAAACTGATGGCTCAACTTTAGCAGCTTGTGCCTGTAAAACTTGGGCACGTCCCATTTCAAGGCCTTCTGATGTAACATAAGAATTTAATGACATGTTCTGAGATTTAAAGGGATAAACTCTATATCCATCGTTATAAAAAATCCTACACAGGGCTGCTGCAATTAGACTTTTACCAGCTGAAGATGTTGTTCCTTGTATCATAATTGAAGGCATACAATCAACTCCTTGTAACTTCATTTAGCCTCTAAATATTCTAAATCTATCTTTAAATTCGATTGGGGTATTATATATGGTTTCCCGTTTGATGGGTTTTTTAGAATTGAAACATTTATTCCATAAACCCTTTTAATCAATTTTTCGTTTAAAACATCTTGTGGTTTTCCGGTAATTTCTACTTTACCATCTTTCATAACAACGATATAGTCACTGTATTCACATGACATATTCAAATCATGAAGAACGCAGAGTACGGTTATTCCATATTTTACATTGAGATTCCTTAAAGTATCCATAATTTCAATCTGATGATGAATATCCAGATGAGATGTAGGCTCATCTAATAGAAGTATCTTACCCTGTTGTGCCAGGGCTCTTGCAATTATTACCCTTTGCCTTTCTCCTCCACTCAAAAGATTTATATTCTTATCCTTAAGCTGAAGAGTATTTGTAACATTCATTGCCCAAAGAGCTATATCTATATCCTTCTTTTTTTCACCTTCAAATCTTTTAACATGGGGATATCTTCCCATTAGAACAACATCAAAGGCAGAAAATGTACAATCACTATCTATCTGCTGAGGCACATAGGATACAATCCTTGCAAAATCTGTACCTTTATATTCAGTTATATCCCTTCCTTCAATAAAAACAACATCTTCCCCTGGCATTATAGTTCTTGCAATGTGCCTTAATAGAGTTGTTTTCCCTGAACCATTAGGACCTATAATACTATAAAAATGTCCAGAGTTAAAATTCAAAGATATATTTACTAATATTTCATTCAATCCAGCAATAAAATTAAGATTTTCTATTTTTAAAATATCACTTTTATTCATTATTTCACCTTTCTTTTCTCTCTATAAAGAAGATAAATAAAATATGGTGCTCCAAAAAATGAAGTTATAACTCCAACTGGTATTTCAGCAGGAGATAATATGCTTCTTGAAAGAATATCACATAAAACCATAAATGAAGCTCCCCAAAGCATCGTAAGAGGCAATGCCTTTTTATAATCAGGTCCTATTATCATTCTAACAACATGAGGCATTATAAGTCCTACAAAACCGATTATTCCACTTACAGAAACAGATGTTGCTACTATAAGTGAAGATAGTACAAGCATAGTATTCTTTACTCTTTCAACTTCAACTCCAAGGCTTGCAGCTGTTTCTTCTCCAGTTGTTATTATATTTAAGTCCCTTGAAAAAAAATATATTAAAAGTATTGATGGAATTATTACAAGCATTAATAAAACAACATTTTTATAATTTGCCAAGGCAAGACTTCCTAACGTCCAAAATACTATTTTTTCTACCTGATTCCTATCAAGAACCATTATAAAAGAAATTATGGAAGATAAAAAAAAGTTTACAGCGACACCTGCAAGAAGAAGGTTTGTGTTTGAAGCCCTATTGCCAACCTTTGCAATGTTGTAAACAACAAAAGTTGTTAATATAGAACCTATAAAAGCACTAACTGCTACACCACTAAGACCAAATAAAGTGTCCTGCATGCCTAATACTATTGCAATAGAAGCACCAAGTGCTGAACCAGATGATGTTCCAAGTATAAAAGGGTCAGCCATTGGATTTTTAAAAATCCCCTGATATACAAGCCCTACTGAAGATAATCCCATACCTATAAAGCAGGCTAAAAAAGCTCTTGGAAGACGTATGTTTAAAATTATTATCTCATTAGTTTTTGAAATACTGTTTCCATAAAATATTTTTGATAATACTATACTAAAAACTTCTGGTACTGAAATTTTAACAGTTCCTATTGCAGAAGCAGAAGCAATAAGAAGTATAAGTATTATAAAAGATATAAGTACAATAAAACCTTGGCGGTTTTTATATTTAACCACAATTGTCATTCCTCTCTTTAAGCTATATATTTTATTAATGCCATGAAGGTTAGACCTTCATGGCGATTTAAAAAATTTATTTAAAAAGCTCAGGATGTATAAGCTTTGCAAGTTCTTCAAGACCCTGTGCAAGCCTTGGTCCCTGCCTATCAAGCATATTATTATCTATTTCAAGAAGTTTCCCTTCCTTAACAGCTCTTAAATCCTTATATCCAGGAGTAGATGAAATTCCAGCTTTTGAATCATAATATTTAGAGCATATTATAATATCAGGATCGTTCTTTACAAGCTTTTCTATGCTGTATTTCCATCCTTCAGCATCCTCAGCTATGTTAGTTCCACCAGCCATCTTAATCGCTTCATCAATAAAAGTTCCTTTTCCTGCAGTATAATCTCCATATTTTCCATAGCTAATAACATAATAAACCTTAGGTTTGCTCGCATTCTTAACCTTTGATATAACCTCATTAACTTTTTTCTTCATATCGCTTACTATCTTATCTGCTGCTTCTTTTTCACCTATTATCTCTCCAACTTTTTCTATTGTTTCATAAGCTCCATCGAAATTTTCAGCCCCATATAAAACCACAACTTTTATATTAAGCTGTTCTAACTTTTCAAGGCTTTCCTTTTTAAAATGAGTAGAAGCTATTACAATATCAGGTTTTAAAGATACAATTTTTTCTATATTAGGCTCCATCAGAGTTCCTATTGATTCTATACTGCTAATATCCTGAGGATAATCACAGTAGTCAGTTCTCCCAACAAGTCTATCCTTTGCATTTAATGCAGCAACTATTTCTGTTATATTAGGTGCTACAGATACTATTCTTTCAGGTTTTTTGTCTATTGTAACCTGCCTATTATAAGAATCTGTTATTGTTAAAGGATAGGAAACAGAAGATTTTTTCTGTTCTTGAACTTTATTTACTCCAGTACAGGATGCAAAAATAAATGTAATAAATATAAAAAAGCTTAATAAAAGTCTTTTAAATTTAATGTTTTTCATTTTATACCCTCCATCTTTAACTTTCTATTCCTTTTCTAGCCATAACGCCTTTAGTATAATAGTGCTTAATTTCCCTCATTTCAGTAACAAGGTCTGCTGCATCTATTATCTCCTGGGGTGCATATCTGCCAGTCAATATTAATTCTGTTTTTTCGGCTTTTAATTTTATAAGCTCCAACACTTCATCAACACTAATAAGTTTATAAAACATTGCAATATTTATTTCATCAAGAACAACAACGTCATATTCCCCGCTGCTTATGATTTTTTTACATTTTTCCAATCCTTTTCTTGCTGCCTCAAAGTCCTCCAAAGAAGGTTCATTCCTTATAAAGCACCCTCTCCCAAACTGTTCAATTTCAAAGTTAGGTAATATTTTAGCAGCATTAAGCTCACTATATTCCATTCCCTTTACAAACTGTCCTATATATACTTTTTTCCCTGCACAAACAGCCCTAAGACAAAGCCCAAAGGCTGCTGTAGTCTTTCCCTTCCCATTTCCTGTATATACCTGAATATATCCTTTTTCCAAACTATAACCTTCTTTCTCATTCTAATATTTCTTTTAAATTATAAATGCAGTTTATAGCCTTAATAAACATAAAATCATAATCGTAAGAAATAACATTAAAGGTTCCATGATTTATTTTAAATTTATAAAAGTATGTATTGCTGCTAAAAACCTGTGAAAGCATACACCTTATAACTCCTCCATGAGTTATTATTAGTATCCTTTTTTTATTTTTATCAATATCTTTTAAAAAATCGCAGGTTCTATCAAATACATCTTTAAGGCTTTCTCCCTCAGGAAATCTATAATTTAAATAATCCTCTTTCCACTTTTTATATTCCTCATTATATCTTTCTTCAATTTCTTTATAGCTTAAGCCTTCAAATATACCAAAATTTATCTCTTTAAGTCTATCATCAGTTTTGTAATTTAATTTAAGTATCTGTGCTGTTTCAATCGTCCTTTTCATCGGGCTGGAATAGACTTCATCAAATTCTATCCCTTTTATATGCTCTTTTAATCTTTGAATTTCTTCTCTTCCACTATTGCTCAGCTTAGAATCTAAAGAACCTCCAAAATGCCCTTTTTCATTTATTTCTGTTCTTCCATGCCTTAATAATACTATATCCATAGTCTCACCACTAAAAATGTAAATATTGATACTACCTCACCAAGTTCAATTGCAGCACCATAAACATCTCCTGTAAAGCCACCTATCATTCTATAGGAATATTTCATCAAAAATAAATCAAATGTAAATACAGTTATTAAAGAAATCGCAAAGATTGCTTTTTCTATTAAGAATCCTATTGATGTAAAAATTATAAAACTAATTATAAGATATTTTATTGAATCTTTTCCTGTGAACATATTTCCAAGCCCTCCTGGCTTTGCACTTTTGCCAAAACTAAACAAGAAGGATGCTCCAAGCCTTGATATTCCACAGGATAAAATAAGGGTTTTCAATACAAAACTATATGGCAAACTTCTTATTAAAATATATTTTAAAAGCAATATAAAAACTATTGCTATAACTCCAAAACTTCCTACCCTGCTGTCTTTCATTATCTCAAGTACTTTTTCCCTTGAACGTCCTGAAAAAAAGCCATCAGCTGTATCAGAAAGCCCGTCAACATGAAGTCCTCCTGTTGTAAATACTATTGCAAAAACAGCACCAAAAGAAGCTAAATCACTATTTATAAAGTTCAATAAATAATATACTATTCCTGCAATAGAACCTATTATAATTCCAACGAGTGGAAAAAACAGGGTTCCTTTTGCAAGGGTATCCCTCTCCATTTCAATTTGTTTTTTTATTGGAAGGCGTGTTAAAAACTGAATCATTAGAATAAAAGATTTTACCATTATTTTAATCTCAAAGGAATCCCACAGGTTACAATATAAACTTCATTGCAAACTGCAGCAACCCTTTGATTTACCCTCCCTATTATATCTCTATATACCCTTGCAACATGGTTTTCTGGAACAATTGAATCTCCAACTTCATTAGTTACCATAATAAGATTCCCATCTAACTCTTTAACTTTCTCTATAACCATATTAATTTCATTAAATACTTTGTCTTCTATTTCCCTTTGTAGTTCTATTGAAATTTTTTCTTCATCCTTCGACATATCAAACATTATGTTAGATGCTAAAATTGTTATACAATCAATGAGATAGTTTTTACTTTCCTTTACTGCTTCAAATAGATTATATGTACCTTCAAATGTCCTCCAAATTAATGGTCTATTTATCCTATGAATATTTATCCTGTCCCTCATTTCATCATCAGTTATTCGAGAGGTTGCAATATATACTACATCCTTTTCATTTTTATAAATCGATTCTGCAAAGCTGCTTTTACCGCTCCTTGCTCCTCCGGTTACAAGTATTATTCTTGACATACAATCACCTTATATCAACAAGAAAATCATTGTTTATCATAGCATCTTCAAATGTTCCCATCTTGTTTATAATCTCCAAAGCAGCTTCAATTATGTTAAAAGCAAGCGGGCAGCCCGAGCCTTCTCCAAGTCGCATTTTAAGGTTAAGCATCGGTTCAAGTCCTAATTCCTTCATCATTATTGTTGCCCCAGGCTCAGCAGAAAGATGGGATGGAAACATATACTCCCTTGATAAAGGATTTAATTTGTATGCACAAAGAGCTGCTGCTGATGATATAAAACCATCTATTACAATAGGAATCCTATTTTTTGCAGCAGCTAAAAAGCACCCGCAAAGCCCTGCTATATCAAATCCCCCAACCTTTGATATTACATCTATTACATCGTCTTTATTAGGTTTATTAATCTCAATAGATTTTTTAACAACCTTTTTTTTATTTTCATACTGTTCCTGTGTAAGCCCTGCACCTTTTCCAACAACAATATCAGAATCTATTCCTGACAAAACACTTAAAACTGCTGCACTTGTTGCAGTATTTCCAATTCCAAGTTCCCCTGTGCCTAAAAGGTCATATCCTTTATCAACAAGATTATCAACAATCTCTATTCCAACTTCAATTGCCTTTATTGCTTCATCTCTTGACATTGCAGGACCTTTCATCATATTTTTGGTTCCATAAGCAATTTTCCTATTAATTATATTAGGATTTTTAAAATCTGCCTTAACCCCTATATCAACAACAGTAACATCTGATTTTGCAAAGTTTGATAAAATACTAATCCCCATTATATTCCTTGTTGCGTTATCAGTTAAAATAGCTGTGATATTTTGCGGGCAGGCACTAACTCCTTCATCAACAACTCCATTATCAGCACACATAACAATTACATTCTTTTTCTTTATGTCATTGTGTACCTTTCCTGTGATTCCAGCCATTCTTGCAGCAATATCTTCCAGTCTTCCAAGGCTTCCAATTGGCTTTGCAAGATTATCAAGCCTGCTCATAGCTTCTTTTACTTTTTCCTCATACAAAGGCTTAATCTGACCTATAGTTGAATTTAGCAAATCCATAACAAACCTCCTAACAAAAAAGCACCCAAGTGGGTGCAGAATTTCAAAAAAACCTTCACCAAAGGTGAAGGCATATTATCTTTATTAGCCTTTCCTTCCCACCGAAGTAATTAGCACTATCAAAGGCAGGTCTCCTGGCTGACGGGTCCTCCTCATTCCTCCTTCCCGGAAATCCAGTGGATAGGAACTTGTCGCCGTATACAGTAGCGGGGGCTGCAGCGGATTTTCACCGCTTTCCCTTTTAAACCTAATAGGTACCATTGATATGTTATTTACTTTTATTACCTTTAATATACCATTTTTTTATAAATTCCACAACTGCTTATTACAATTTTTGTTTATTTTATTTATTATATTTTAATCTCCCCTCTCACAATAAATAAGAGCCTTATAGGCTCTTAAAATCTATTAAATAAGTTTCTCATTAAAAAATCCATCCATCATCAATGTTTTAGCTCTTTTTTCAATTATATCATTATTAATAGTATAAAGATTAAGTTCCTTCATCCTTTCAAAATATGAAGCCCCCGCAAAAGTATATCTTTTTCTAAGTCCTTCAACACTTTCTTTCATATCATTTTCATAAGCTATTATATCTCCGACAGCAAGAGAGGTAGGAAGCTGTATAGGTTTAAGACCAAGCCCCCATCTTACTGCATTATATCCGGCTAATGTACCAGTAACTATAGCCTCTGTATGCCCAACAAATAATCCGCTCTTTTCTCCTCCAACAAATAAATTTTCAATACCTGTAACCTTCATAGTATTATCCCTTGGTGCCATAGAAAGATACCTTATAGAATTAGCTTTTCCTCCTGAATAGGGGTCTTCAAATCTTACGTTTTCAAAGCCTTTAATTTTTCTAAGTTTTTCAAGAGGATAATAACTTGTCATAAGCTTTGCATGACCAGTATCAAGAAGCACTATATTCTCTGCAAATTCTTTTAGGGCATACTGCTGGCAAACTTTAATATTAAGCTTTTCTAAGTTTACATCTTCTTTAGGAATTTCAACAATGTAAACCCCATCTTTTTCCAATTTTTCTCTTATTTCATTTGAAAGTGATTCTTTATTGAGCTTACATGAGCCGCTCATTGCACCATAGCTGTCGTCCCCTCTCATTCCAAGCAAATCTTCAACTCCAGCTCTTTTACTTATGCTTATTCTTGGACCATAGGAAGGACATCTTAATATGCACATAGAGCAGCCTTTACCATACCTTAAACAGTTCCCCATAGGTCCTGTGGAACCAGTTGTTTCAATAAATACATCCCCTTCAATATAGGTACCATCATGCAGATATATTCCTTTTATACACTTTCCAATAGTTTCAACGTCAACTACCCTTGTTTCAAACATCATATTTATATTTCTTTCTAAAAGATATCTTCTTACGGTCGGTTCCATCTTTATAACATCATATAAAGTTGCATGTTTGTGCCCAGGAAATTCAACATTTCTATGTCTTGCACATTTATCAGTTAATTCAAAAAGATCTCCTCCTCCTAATGCTATCATCTCCTGTGCAGCAGTATATCTCCCATTATTTCTCATAATACCTCCAACATTTCCAAGTCCTAAAAGCATATCCGTCTTTTCAATAAGTAAAACATCAGCTCCACACTTTTTAGCCTCAAGGGCTGCTGCACATCCTGACCAGCCCCCTCCGATTACAATAACTTTCATTTACTTATCCCCCTTAAAAATACTTCCTTAGGATCATACTGCTGTTTACATGCTCTTATTTTTTCGTTATTTTTACCTTTTATTATACAACTGCCACATATTCCTTCCCCACAGCACATAGTAGTATTGTTAACTGTTGCAAAATTTATATATTTATCGATGTTATATATGAAATTAATCATCTTTACATGGAATTCATCACTTCCAGCAGAAAGTACAGTTTTAAAATTCCACTTTTTAAGGAGTTTTTCTATTTCAAATTTATACTGCTCCTTTAATTCCCCACTATAATCTAAAAAAGAAACATCTTCAACATTGCATCCAAGGGATATGAAATATGGTTTTGCAAAATTTTCTCTGCTTCTTCCTCTATCAAGCATCACATAAACTTCATTATTATTCTTTATAATTTTTTTTGCTGCTAAAACAGCAGGAGCAGATGCAATACCTCTGCATAAAATCAAACAGCTTGAATTTTTAAGTTCCTTCAAATACTTTTGTCCTTGAATTCCATTCCAATAAGGACCCTTTACTAATATCTCCTTTTCACATTCAAAAATAGCCTTACTTTTTATTCCCTGTTTCTTTATAACTACGCTTATTACATTATTTACAACATCGCTGTCTAAAATAGATATAGGTATACTATAGGGATCAATGTCTTTTTCGTTTTTAAGGAATACAAAAGAGCCCAGATTATTAAGGTTTCTTGATAAGCTTTTTGTAACTTTAATATCAAGTTTTAATATATCATCTCTTAAATACTCTTTATTTATTATGCTATATTTCCTAAACTCCCTTGTTTTATTGCTCTTACCCCCATTCCAAATATATTCTTGATATATGCATGTTCCTTTCCAGTTTAAGCAGTCGCAAAATTCTTTGCCATGAAGCTGAGAACATATTATACATTCACCTTTTGTAGCAAGCTCACAAGGGCAGTAGACACTTCCAGCATCTATACAATCTACATACCTAAACACAACTAAACCCCCTTCCATATATTCAGAGTATTCTTGAAGGGGGCTTTTGGTTACCTCATTTTCGCTATTTTTTCTATCAACTTTTTAAGTTCCTGTGCAAAATTCTTTCTTTTAACCTCTCTATCACTAAAGACAGGATATTTACCAACTATATAATCCTTTACATAAACTACTACATTCCCAACTATTTCATTTTCTTTGATTGGTGAAAATAGAACCGAAGGTGCGTATACTTCTATCTTTAAACTATCCATTTCATCTTCCTTTACAGGTATATATAAATCCTTTTCAATTTTGCCAGCTATATATTTATAATCTCCTCCATATACCTTGAAAGATTTTACAAGTTCATCTTTTCCAAGTATTTTTACATATTTATAGTTTTTTGCTGCATAATCTACAAGCTGTGCTGCATCCCTCCATCTATCACTACTATTTAATACTACACAGATAAATCTTCCATAGGGATTTTTAACTGATGCAACAAAACATTTTCCAGCTTTTCCTGTATAACCTGTTTTTACTCCATCTGAATTTGGATATTGATATAAAAATTTATTTATACTATTATAACTCCTTGTGAATTTTCCACTCTCTCCAGAATCTACATACTTTGTAGAAGATATTTTTACAAAGGTTTCATCCTTCATTGCATAAGCTGTTATCCTTGCAAGATCAATTGCAGTTGTGTAGTGATTTTCCATATCAAGTCCATGGGGGCTTTTGAAGCTTGTATTATATGCTCCTATTTCAAAAGCCTTGTCTGTCATAAGTTTTGAAAAAGCTTCAACACTACCTGATATATGCTCTGCAATTGCAATGGCAGCATCATTACCGGAGCGGAGTATAAGACCATATAAAAGTTCTTCAATAGTTATTTTTTCCCCTTTTTTATAACCAACAACAGAACCTTTTATTGAAACTGCTTTATCTGAAATAGTTACTAATTCATTAAGATTGCTTTTTTCAATCGCAATAATTGCTGTCATAATCTTTGTAGTACTTGCCATTGGAAGAACCATATCCCCATTTTTTGAATACAATATTCTTCCCGAGTCTTGATCTATTACTACACCTGAGAGGCATTTTAAGTTTATATCTTTTTTAGGGCTATAAGTAAAGCTACAAAAATATATTAAAATAATAAAAAGTAAAATAGCTTTTTTATATTTCATATTATATGCCTCCTATAACCCAAATAAATAAGCCTATTAAGTAATATCCGCACACCTTTTTAAGATGTGCGGTCATAATTATGTTGCATTAAATGCTGTGCTTTCTTCTGTTTTTACTTCATCCTTATTTTTATCCTTTTTAAACAAGGTTACAATTTCATCAATAAAATCAGGTATGTTATCTATTATTCTTTCAATAGACCCTGCCTGAGCAACTGGAAGCAATCTTACATAATCTTGCTTTACTACAAGAAAAGCAACAGGCTGAAGTGAAACTCCTGCTCCACTTCCACCTCCAAAGGGCATCTTTTTATTTTCATCTCCTTTTGCAGCTTCTTCTTTAAATTCTGTGCCACCTGATATAAAGCCTATACTAACCTTAGAAATTGGGATTATTACAGTACCATCCTGAGTTTCAACTGCATCGCCTACAATAGTATTAACATCAATCATCTGTTTTAAATTATCAAGAGTAGTCTTCATTAAGCCCTCAATTGGATGCTCCATACGCTACACCACCTTTAATTTTAAAATAATATTTATAGGCTAATAAAACCTTCAAAAGTTTAAAGAAGAAAGCTAATACAAAAAATAATTTAATATAAATTTTAAAATCAAGGTACAACTCAATTTTTTCATTTTTAAGATCTGGTACTATTTTATATGTTGAGTAAAATTTTTTTGCAGTATTACTTAAAAAACAATCAAATGAATAAATAATAGCATTAATCAAGCCATAAGTTAAAGCTGTTTTATCCGGGGCTGAAAATCCAAAAGTCAAACTGAAATCTACATTTATATTTGATTTATTAATCAAATATCCTATCGATGGCAATGACTTTTTAGCAATATCAATAATTATCTTAGGAGGAACATTAAATTTAGAAGCTTTATTTTTCTTTCTTAATTTATTTTTTTCATTTATTTTAATTTTTATAACTTTAAATAAAATAATATTTATCATTATTTTTTTGTCCTGGTTTATATTTATTGAAAAACATATAGTGCTTATGAGGAAAAATAAGATTATCAATAAAATTACGATTAATATAATTGTTATCATCTTTACACCCCGGAATAAGTATTTCTTTTATTTATTTTTCCTCATAAGCTAAATTAAATTCAATAAGTTCAGGTAATTCTTTAATATTTTTAAATCCAAAATACTTTAAAAAATCATCGGTGGTGCAATATAGTATTGGTCTTCCTGGAGCATCAAGCCTTCCATTTTCTTTTATAAGTCCTCTTTCAATAAGAGTAGCTATTGCCCTATCACTCCTTACCCCTCTTATTTCATCTATTTCCATCCTTGTTATAGGCTGTCTATATGCAATTATAGATAAAGTTTCAAGAGCAGCTTGAGAGAGATTCTGTCTTCCCTCTTGCTTTACAAGCTTTTTCACATAGGCAGCATATTCAGGTTTTGTTGAAATCTGCACTTTATTATTAAATCTTACTATATAAAGTCCTCTATTTTCAGCTTTATAATCCTCAGATAAAAATTCTATTATAGCTTCAACCCTTTTTTCGCTTATTCCTACTATCTGTGCTAAATCTTTTATTAAGACAGGATCTCCTGCTGCAAAAAGAACTGATTCTATTATCCCTTTAAGCCTCTGTTCATCTTCAAACTGAAAGTCCATTAAGAAATCTTCCATAGCTCATCCTGCCCTTCTATTATGATTTCCTCAAAGTTTCTGTATTGAATAGCTCTTATAATCTTAAGTTTTATAAGTTCAAGCATTGCAAGAAAAGTTACTACAATTTCAAGTTTTGATTTTGCGTTCTCAAAAAACTTATTAAATGATACTCTCTTATAGGAATATATAGTGCTTTTAATATATTCCATCTTATCCTCAATCTTAAACTCATCGTAATCTATATCCTTTGGTATTTCACTTCTTTTATTAAACTTTTTCTCATAAGCATTTATCACATTTTTATAAGCCTTCATAAGGTTTTCAACTGTAATATTATTGAAATATATATCCTTATTTTCAATATCATCTATTATTTCAGGATCCTTAAAAAAAATAATGCTGCTTTTTTCATATTCCTTTAGTTTTTCTGCAAACTCTTTATACTTTTTATACTCTACAAGTTTTTGTACAAGTTCCTGTCTTGGATCAACATCTGCAGATTCCTCATCCTCCTTGTTGCTTGTCCTTGGTAATAGCATTTTGGATTTAATCTCAAGAAGAGTTGATGCCATAACTAAAAATTCACTTGCTATCTCAAGATCAAGATCCTCCATTGCCTTTAAATATGCAATATATTGGTCCGTAATCTCTGCAATAGGTATGTTATATATATCAACTTCCGATTTTTTTATTAAGTGTAAAAGAAGGTCTAAAGGACCTTCAAACATTTCAAGTTTAATATTTATTGACATATTATCACCATCATACAATCATTATTACAAGTTTTAGTATATATAATTTAACTATGTGAATTAAAAAAGATAACATATAGCTCACTTGTGGTATCCAAAGCAATGCAAAAATTAAAAACATACCCCATCTTTCAATTCCATAAATAAATTCAGCAACTTTTCCTCCAAATAACTCTCCAAATATCTTTGAGCCGTCAAGAGGGGGAATGGGAATAATGTTGAAAACTGCAAGGCCTGTATTTATTGTAAATAGTTCCCCTAAAAAATATACAATCCCTTCATTTGTTGGATTAAACAAATAAAAGCAAAGAGCTGTAAAAAAAGCAAGTATAATATTTGAAACCGGCCCTGCAAAAGATGTAAGTATTACTCCTAATCTTCTATTCCTATAATTTCTTGAACTGATTGGAACAGGCTTTGCCCATCCAAACTTAAATAAAAATAATGATATTATTCCTATTGGATCAATATGGGCAAGTGGATTTAAAGTCAGCCTTCCATATCTGTAGGGTATATCATCACCTTGAAGAGTGGATATCAATGCATGAGAATACTCATGAATTGATAGGGATATAATTATTGCTATACCTGTCATTAAAAATTGTCCTATATCATAATTAAACATGGTCTTGTCCTCCAATTTTTTGTAAAGTTATCATTGATTCTGCTTTCTTTAATGATATATATTCTTTTCTTTTTTCTTCTGGTAAATTCAAAATATCACTTATATCAATTTTTATTAAATTTTTATATTTTATATAGTTTTGGATTCTAATATCTTTTTCAAATGCAACATCAAGAACCTCATCTTTTATATTCCTTTTGTTAAAAAGATATTTATACACTTCAAAGTCACACTTTAAAAGTTTATTTTCTATATTTTTAATATTTATTACTTCATCTATAAAGTTCTCACCTAAGCATAAAAAATCCTTTAAACTATTAAGTACTTCTTCTTCGTTTTTATAAAAAATAAGGATTAACTTATCCTTAAAACTTAGTCTACTAAACTTTATTTTATCATAATCTGTGAATATATATATATTTGATTTTATAATAGATTCTAATATTTTGTATCGTTTTAAAAAGGCACATGATAAAAGAACATTTTTTTCATTAAAAAGGCTCTCCATCTCTAATCTTATTCTACTTCTAGGAAGTTTTAATAGATAACCTCTATACAAAGCCTCTTCTAAACTTTTTTTAGTTTTATCTTCAAAGTCAAATTCAAATCTTGATGCATATTTTATACCTCTAAATATTCTTGTCGGATCATCTTTAAAACTTTTTTTATGAAGTATCTTTAATTTTTTATTTTTAATATCCTCAATTCCATTAAAAGGATCAATAATTTCAAATTTCTCATCCTTTAAACTAACTGCAATTGAATTTATTGTAAAATCTCTTCTTTTTAAATCCTCTATAATTCCTGCTGATTTTATTATAGGCTTTGAGGATGTATCTAAATACTTCTCCGACCTTGCCATTACAAAGTCAACATCAAAGCCTTTATAAAAAAACTTTGCTGTATGAAAGAAACTGTTATATTTAAAATCGCATTTTAATATCTCAGCAATTTTTATAGTAGTTTCATAATGCTCATTTTCATCTAACTCACTGAGAAAATCAAAATCTATAGGCTCAAATCCCATCAAAATATCCCTTACTGCTCCTCCAACAAGATAACCATTAATATTTAATAGCTCAAATATACTTGAAAAGGTTTTAACTATTTCATAATTTAAAAACCCCATTCTAAGACCTCCACAAAAGCTCAGTAAAATATAAACACAAAAATAAAATATAATTTATTATACCATTACTTTAACTATTTCTAAATAAAAACTGAAGTGCCTGCATAGCAGGCACTAATTGTTAAAACTTCAAAAATTTATTTTTTATCTCAATGAAAATTTTTTAATCTTCAATCTCTGTATAGGTTCTTTATTATTAAAATATTTAGTAATTTCCTCTTTACTATCTATAATATATTCTTTTCCATTCAATTTTATTTTAATTGCTTTTACTATTATATTAACGTTTTGTTCCTTCGATGAATCGACAATAGTCGCCTGATAGATACATGTTTTAGAAGATGAATTTTTATCAAACAAGAGATTCCCTGTTTTACATGTAATATTTATATTATCATTATCAGTCCCTATTATTAATTCAACTTTTACATCATCTGATAGATTATTTAAATCATTCTTATTACTTGTTAAAGTAGTAGAAAATGTCGTTTTATCAGGTACTATTTTTTTATTTATCTGCATTTCGTTAAAATTAATGTAATTATAGTAATCTCCCAAGCTAACCTTTACACTTCCTAATTCCACCTGCCTAGTACCCTCTGAATTTCCTAATACACTATTTTTGGTATACTTTATCTGTGCCTCTCCTAAATCTATACTCCCAGTTTTTTTAGGTTTAAAATAGATTTTAAAATTATAGGGCTGAGGCGGAGATTGATTGTTTTTAAATTCGAAATCATTGATTTGTCCAATAACTTTGCCATTTTCAACTTTAAATCCATTTGGCAGACTTTCCTGATCTACTTCTATCCCTTCAGGAATATCATACTCAAAATTGATATTGCTATATACAATTGATTTATTTATAACATTATATATACTCTGCATAATGGAATCAACTTCATCAGGGTTATTAGTTACAAATTTTAAACCTCCACCTGCACTTACTGCTGCATTTATAAAGTCATCATTGATATCGCCATCCTTTGTTTTTAAACCTATAAAGTGAGTCTTTACTCCTATCGCATTTAAATCATTAAGAACATTAATTGCTTTTTGAGCAGCATTTCCATCATAATTACTACCAAGGCCTTTTATACTCCCATCGGACAGCATATAAAATGTAGGATTGCCATCAGTTAACACTATGATATGTTTTTCATTATTGTCATTATTAAAATATCCCTTTGAAAGAAGCAGAGCTGCTTGTAAGTTCGTTCCTCCAATTACTCCATCACTTATAGCATACATGCTGTCAATTTTATTTTTATAATCATATAATGTACTGTTATCTATATTTTTTAAACTGCTACAAATGCTCATATTTTTATACTTTGTACTCCAAGTACTCCAATAATTACCATATAAATCATATACATATCTGCTGCCGCTGTTATTGTTTACATATGTATCAAAGTCAACCAAACCAACCTTATCATTGCTTATTCTATTATTATATATAGAATCCATTAATTTCTTTGCTGCTTCCTTTGACTTATCCATTTTACTATTGCTACTCATCGAACCTGATGTATCCATTATAAGTATTATTGAAACAGGTTTCCTTTCAATACTAACTTGTCCTTGTGGTTCTATCATAAATGCTACTTCTAATTTTTCATCTGTATAAATCTCAGTTTTATTTTTTTGGGCTGTAAATTGCAAATTAGTTGTATCAGTATAAGAACAGCTGTTAGAATCCTGCACAAGTATTTTAACTGTTGTTTCTACAGTTTTTAAATTGCCGTTTCCTTGATTATTCTTATAAGTAACAGTGATCTTCCCTAAATCGTTTAAACTTTTAACATCAATGATTTGCTTTGATTTTAAAACAATATTATATTCTATATACTTTTTTGTTTCCTTTGACAATCCTGAAGCAGTCAGTACTTGAGAATTAAAGCTTGCATTGGGCAAATTGGATGAACTGTAATTGAACTGATCTGGAACAGCATAGCTAAAACTAATTGGAACCTTATCATCAAAATCCTTAGCATTACCGTTTATATAGTATCTGTATATTACATTAATTTCTTTATCCTTGTAAATGGTATTGCTTTGAACAATACAATAGGCTTCAGTATCTAAAATAATACTAGCATTTGCAACTATGTTAATCCCCTGCATCATAATTAAAATAACCGCAATAAGGATTGAAAAAATTCTTTTTTTCACATTATCACATCCTATTTTTTAATTATTTGTCTTCTTGTATTAATTAATATGTCAGTAGTCTTTGGATACCCAGTATATATTTCTTTAATATATAGATCTTCAAGTATAATACCTTTTGAAAAGAATTGATATAACCTCATACAGTCATCACTATTATAAAAATCAAAATAGTTCATTATTTCTTTAGAAATTTCTTTATTCCACTCAAAAGTTAAATTTTTTCCTTTTAAAATTATATCTCCTAAGCTTATTATATTGCCATAGATTCTTGTGTCTTTATCAGTATCTATTGTTACATTTTTTGAACTTGCTATTAAAACTTTATAGTCACTAAGGTCATAATCTACCCCGTCAATCATTTCTCTATTTAGGTTAATATCTATATCATTATTAGAAAGCCTTATATAAATTTTTTTCTTTACATTGATAATCTGAATATCCCCATTTAAGCAATCAAAATCTAAATAATACTTTAAAAAGTTAAATCTTTCATCTCCGTATCCATAAACTTGAGAATTTAATCCTTTATCTTCGAACTTTATCTTTCTAATAATTTCAGTTTTTTTAGTATCCGCTGTATATTTAGCCTCATCCTCTAATGAATAGTTGGGATTTAGATACTGGTTATTGTTAGCAATAAATAAAAATGGATAGTAGCTTCTTTCAACATCGTTTAATTCAATTTGAGATTTATTCATTTCAAAGTCAAATATATCTGGACTAACTATATGGTTATTTAAATATGTACTAACATAATTCTTTGCATTATTTATAACTGCAGCTCTGTTTCCAATCTTGTTTAGTGTATCCCATACATCAAACATACTTATCTTTGAAAATTCATCTTCTTTATTATTTGTATCCAAATAGTAATCTCGATAATTGTATCCATCTATTTTGTATGTATACATATTGAAATTTGGATTAATAGCCGTAGTTTCAAAGGTTTTAAAAATATTATTATCAGAATTTTTTAATTCCTCTATAAAAGCCGTACCAAACAAATAAACCTTTCCATCTATTTTAAGCTTTGCAGAGTCATCATTTATAACAATTGAAGAAGAACTGTTAAAATTCGAATCATCATCCGATTGCTCAAAGGAAATCAAATCCTTTTTAATATATATACTATTATCATTATTTTCATCTTTAGCATATAAAGAAACATTATCAGCTATAAAAACATTCTTATTAAAGTTCATTGAAGAATTTACGGCTTCTTCATCAGTAACAACCGAATTGCAATATACATCTCCGTTAACTGTAACCTTTGAATTTGATGATGCTGTCCTTATATAACCACTGTTTAAATAATATTTATCTTTATCCTCTCCATTTGTAACACCTTCTTTTTCTTCAATGCCTCCAACTATCGCTGTTCCGTTAATTACAACATTTCCCCTTATATTATCACTCATATTAAAGTTTGACTTGTTAACTGAGGATTCATTTAACCCTTTTGCAGTGTCCTTATTAATACCCACAATAATTCCTCCATATTTATAATAAGCAGCATTCTCGTTTAATTTATTCCCTGAGCCTCTTACATATACATCACCATTTATAGTAGAGGTACTTTCTCCGTTTATTACAAAAAGATTTTTCCCTGCCAATATACAATAGTCCAGCAAAGGGTTATATCCTTTCTTTTCAAGATTTATATTAATATTCTCAGAAATATCTTTAAAAGGTGTAAATGTGAAATTTGTAAACAGCATCCTCTCAACCTTTTTACTATTTAATGATGCTTTAACTATTAAAGAATCTACTAATCCTTTGTCATTTTCATAAAATAATCTGCTATGGTCTTTTATGCTTTGAAACAAACTATTATCTGAATCAGAATAAAATTGATAGGTTATATTTAAATCTTCCGATTCCATTTTTCCAATATCTTCATTTATCTTCTCTTTAACATCTTCCCACTTTAAATCCATGGGTAGTTCCATCGCCCCTACTTTAATCGGCAATGTAATTTCATTTTTTAAATACTTATTTAATTTATCTACATAATAATCATGAAAAATTATTTTCATCTCATCTTCAAAATTATCTGTGTTATATGCTGCTTTTATTCTTTCATCATCTAAATTAGGCTCTCCTGATGGAGTAAAGCAATATTCGTTTACTGCACTTTTAGCAGCATTTCCTACAGCATTTATATAATTTATTATTATATTAGTTGCTGCATCGGTATAATAAAAGGCTTCATTTTTATTTTTATAATTTGCACTCTGTCTTAAAGATGATAATGTAATTTCCATTAAGCCCACACTTAAAGTAAATAGTACAACAATAATTAATATTACAAAAATCATAGCTGAGCCTTTTTTCTTTTTCACAGGTATCACACCTCTTTAATCATTAACACTAAAAGTATAAATGCTCTCCTTTAACTTTTTTCCATCCTTTTTTATTGTAATAATAACTTTTTTATTAATAAACTTTTTTTCATCTACTGTTTTTTCAATTAAATTAGGATAAATAGAAACAATATTAAAATTGTATTCTCCTTCTTTAATCTTTTTATACAATTTAATTGTTTTATTGCTGTAAATTTCATTTTCATAGACACCATCAATAAGAATATTTAAACTTTTATCTTCATCTTTTTTCATCATATTGGCATATATTATAAAATTTGGATTTTCTATGGGTATGTTTATTTCTCCAGAAGATATGGAATTATATGTAATATCATAATTTGCTTTATTATTATTATAGGTTATCCTTATCTTAAAATCCATGTTTTGGCCAACAGGTATTGAATATATTGAATTAATCTTTATATTGTTTTCATCTAATATTAAATCTATATCTTTAGATGAAATTTCATTATTTATTTCCTCAACATTATAATGAATAGTATACCTGTTATCGTTGGGATAGGAACTTTCTTTTAAACTATTATTCTCTAAAAAAGCTTCATAAGCATAGCTTAAAACTGAAGCTAACTCTAATTCTTCCCTTGATGACTTATTTACATTTATATTAGATTCAATAATCTTTGAAATAGGAAGGATAAGCATTCCAAAAACAGCTACAGCGACTAAAACTTCCACTAAAGTATATCCCTTTTTATATTTATTTTTCATTTTATCATCTCTTTTCAACATATACCTTATTTCCATTAGTTGTTATGTTAAGCCTTGGCAGGTTTTTATCATCATTTAGTACATAAACTTTTACCTTCTTATCAGACTCATTCTTTATATTTAGCAGCACTATATTTTTATCATCTGCATATTTTCTTCCTGATGAATATATAGAAATTATAATACTGTCTGTGTTTGGTTTAAATTCTTTATAGGTATCATCTTTAGGATATTTATCACCCTCAGTTGACATTTTATAAAGAAGAGTATCTTTATTTTGTTTTATTTCTATCTCAGCCTTTTCAATCTGCTTATTTTTTCCATATATTATTGTATTGTCTCCACTCTTTATAATTTCAATTGCGCTTGTTGGAGAATTTAAAGTTGATGCTGTTATTATAAAATCCTTATTCTCTAATATGTAACTATCAGTTACTTTTTCAGAAGTTTTTTTTGAAACATCTAATTTAGAAAACAAATAATCCTTCCCTGTCTTTAAATTTAAATCCTGCCACTGTCTAATTGGCGCATTTTCATCTTTAAATCCAAAAAAGTTTAAATCAAAAGATACTGCTAAAGTATTGCTTTTTTCCGTTGGTACTATTGAAATATTATCAATTGAGTAAATCGTATTGAATTTCTGTGTTTCGGTTAAAAGCTTTTTTAGATTATCGTAGCTTATCTTGGTTGATATCTTCAGTGTATGATAAAAACCTCCATCAATTTTTTTATTGTTATTAGTATATTTATACTCCTGCCTTGCAGAAACTGGAAGATCATTTATTTCCGCATCATATTTTCTTAATAAATTTAGTGCATCAACTATACAGAATTTTTCATCTAAATTTTTTGAAAGCTTTTGAGAGATATCAAAATAGCCATATTTAGTTTCTTCTATTTTATTCTTGTTTTTATTAAATATTTCAACAGCTCTATTTAATTCCTCCTCCCTATTTATAAGCTTTTGATTTTCTTCTTTAAGATTTGATATCTTTCCCAACATAAACTGATATATATAATAATATCCAACTCCTATAATAAAAATTAATAATATCAATAATAACTTTTTATCCCTATCCGTAAGCTTTAACATATTCATCACTTCCTTACTATGTCAGCAGTTATTGAAGTTCTCTTTTCATTTCCTTGTTTTGAAATACCATTAAATACTACATTGCTGAAAATATCCGCATTTTGCATGTTATTTATGAATTGAGCTATATTCTCTTCTTTGTTTGATTTAATTACAAAAGATAGCTTGTCCTTATTTATTATCATATTTTCTAAATTAATTTCTGTTGGAGTTATGTCTTCTAAAGTTGTTATAACTTCATTTAACATTTCATTTTGTTTCGATATTTCATCTACAATTAGTTTTTTGCTATCAAATAAATTTTTTATTGCAGTATATTCCTTAACCTGCTGCTCTATTGGAATAAGCTTATTTATTCTCTCTGTAAGCTTTAAGTTTTGAATTTTTAAATAGTAAATTCTATAAAGCGATAACGCTGTCAAAACAATAAATAGGATTATTTCTATAAAAATAACATAATATATTTTTTTATTATCATTCTTTTCTTTCTTAATTTGCCTGTTATATGCCTCAAATAGATTTATATCTTTATTTATCATCAGATTATCAAACATAATATCCCCCTTAGTTATAAAAGCATTGAAATTGGGATTATATAATCTTCTAATTTTATATCCTTTTTGCAATCAACAAAATCAAATTTATTCAATATGTCAACAGAAATACCTGTTTTCTTTGAGAGAATATTTGAAATATCATAATAATCACAAAGTTCTCCTGTTATATAAATATTTTTTATATCCTGCCTCTCCCTCATTCTATAAAATTCAATAAGTTTAACAACATTGTCTATTAACTCATTGAGCTTATACTCATCAGCTTTAAAATTATAATTATCCTTGTTATACAGCATATCTCTTATATCGAATGGATAAGTTTTTGTAAGCTGTATTATGTTGTTTTTTATAATTACACATGTCAAAAAACTTCTCTCGATATTTATAAGCATTGCATCATCATTTTTTCCTATTTCAAGCTTTGATGAAAGTCTTGAAAGAACATTTGATTCTATATCAATTTTATTTATTTTCATATTTAATTTTTTCATAATTCCAATTACCTGTTCAATTATGATTTTGGGAATAGCAAACACAAGGAGCTTTAATTTTTTATTTTTTTCTTCTTTAATTATTTCTATTATCTTATAGTCCAGTATATATTTATCAATGTTTACAGGAAAATACTGAGATGATTCAAATTTTAACATATCATAAATTCTATCCTGTGAAACAAAGGGCAAAATGATTTCTCTTACAAGTAAATTAGTAACACCTGACAAAACAACATTTACATCAAATTTTGATATTTTATTTTCTAAAAAATATTTATTTAATGCGTTTAAAATTTCCGTTTCATTATACAAATCAGAAACTATATTTATTTCACTTTCAAGCCTTAACTCCTTACAATTCATTATTTTTAACCTTCTGCCTTTTTTACCCTCGGCAATCTTTACATAGCTATTGTTTAGTTCTATGCTCAAACTATTAAACATATCTATACTCCTTATTTCCTAATGTTGTATTTAATTAAATAATCCTTATCTATATTTCTAAATTTAAAGTCATAATTAACTTTAAACTTAATCTCTATGCTTTCTAAATCACCATTATCATATAAAATCTTTTTTATTTCAAAATATTTTACAAATCCTTTTAATATAGTTTTATCAACCCCATTTTTTGTAATGACTATGCTATCATCTTCATAATTTATTTCTATATTAACGCTTTTTTCAGCATCAAATTCAACTTTAGAGTCATCATTAGGTGGAAGATATAAAATCAGCTTTTTTCCACCATCTGTAACTTCAATTTTTTCCTGATATGACATCTGTAGAGACTGCATTGTAAAATCCATAAAACTCTTTACCTGTGATTCAATATATGCCTTTCTCTTTTCTTCAAATAGAATTTTATAGTTTGAATTAAAAAAACTATATAAAGCCCCTAATAAAATGAACAATACTGCAGATGTAATTAATATTTCAATAAGGGTAAAGCCTTTTTTATTCATATAAAACCTCTATTCAACTGTAATATTTCCTGAAGGTACCTCATCTATATGTATCTTCTTTGATATATTTTCAGATTTTTTAATAACTATATCACTGAATTTTTTATCATCTATATCTTTATAATCGTAATCTTCTTCAAGTTTAACATGAGATAGAAAAATTTCTGCATTAGGAGAAAAGTATATATAGTTATTTGATGTGTTAATTGTTTGACCTTCAATTATAAATTCAAAATCCTTTATATCAGCTTCTCTTATGGTATTGTTTTGATTTTTTAAATATACTTTTTTGTCATTTTTATTTATCTCTATATAATAATCCTTAAAGTTCATCCCTTTATTCCCGTTTTCATAGGTATCCCTTAGCATTGATGCAATTTCATCAGCAGTTGATTCTATCTTTGATTTAACCGAAAACCTTGTAAAGTTTATATAGGATATAGACAGAAGTATTCCTAATATTGCAGCTACAATTACCATTTCAATCAGTGTAAAACCTTTTTTCATAATAATCACCTTTTTAGTAAAGTAGGAGGGGCAAAACGCCCCAAAAAATTTTATTTATAATCGGCATCAACACTCGGATAAAGAATTTTAAAAGTATTAGAAACATCTGTAGTTTTAGCAACACCAACATTTAATTCATTATTAGTAATATTTAACTGATAGTAAAATTTATATCCTTTTAAAAATTTCACTTCAGGAACAGTATCAAATTGAGTATTATCAACTAATTTGTATCCTGATGTGTTACCATTTGCATCAATAGTTTCAGTAACACTTTCACCTTCTGCGATTTTTTGTTGTATCATATTTGCTATCGTTTTTGCATTTGCAATATCTGATGTCTTTTTAGAATTATTTATCTGTTTTGTTACCTGTGGCACTGCTATTCCAGCCAATATTGCAATTATTGCAACAACAACTATCATTTCAATCAAAGTAAAACCTTTTTTCTTATTTCTTTTATTCATAATTATTCCTCCTTAAATATTAATGTTTCCATAAAGTTTAAACATTGGCAGTATAATTGCTGCAAGCATGAAACCTACAATAATTGCTAAAAAAACTATCATTAAAGGTTCAAATACTGCTGTAAGCCTTGTTACCATGTTTTCAACCTCATTTTCATATAGATCAGCAAGTTTTGAGAGCATAGACTCTAAATTCCCACTCTCTTCACCAGTTTTAATCATAACTGGTACAAGTTTTGGGAATACTCCCATTTCTTTTATAGGATCGCTTAGTCCCTCACCTCCTCTAACCTTTTCTACAACTCCTTCAAATTTTTCTTCAATAAAAGAGTTTTGCAGAAGTTTTTTAGTTGTTTCAATAGCAGTTATAAGAGGCACGCCTGCATTTATAAGTGTTGATAGGGTTCTTGTAAGCCTTGCTATTGATGAATAAAGAGTTATTTTACCAATTATAGGTATTTTAAGCTTAAAGCTTGATATATATATACTCACTGAAGGAGTTTTACTATAATATCTTATTAAAATTATAAACACCATAACAAATATAAATATTTGTAGCCAGTTGTTCTTCATAAAGGAGCTTGCCCGTAAAATAAATCTTGTTATAGATGGAAGCTCAACACCTAAATCATTGAACATTCCAACAAATGTTGGTATTACAAATATTAAAAGCAAGTTTAAGACTACTAAAGCAACTAAAATTACTATTATAGGGTATATTAATGCATTTGTTATCTTTTGTTTTAATTTCATTTCTTTTTCAAAATGTATCGCCATCTTATCAAATGAATTATCAAGGGAACCTCCTACTTCTCCAGCCTCTACCATATTTATCAATATCTCAGGAAATACATTGGGAAAATTTCTCATAGAAGTTGAAATTGCTGTTCCCTTTTCAACATCCTCTGAAAGCTTAAAAATAGCATTTTTTAAAACCTTATTGTTTATTTGATCCTTAATTACATTAAAACAAGTCAATACATTGAGTCCTGACTGTAAAAGTGTCGCTATTTGCCTGCAAAAAACAGCTAAATCTTTTGAAGTAACTTTATTAATAAACTTTATGCTTAACTCTTTATTTAATAGGTTATTTTCATTAAGGCTTATAATATATAGCTTTTTTTCTTTCAACTGTCTAATTGCATCTTCTGTATTATCAGCTGAAATATTCCCCTTTATATTTTTCCCCCTATCATCTATCGCCTCATATACATAATTTGCCATAATCATCCCTCATCAATCCATAGAATAAGTAACTCTTAAATATTCTTCAAATGTTGTTTCACCTTTTATAACTTTTTCAATGCAACTATTTTTTAATGTAACCATTCCTTTTTTAATTGACAAATCCTTAAGTTCATCGCTGCTTAATCCTTTATTTATCGCTGCTCTTAACTCTTTATCTATAGCTAAAATTTCGTATATCCCTGTCCTTCCAATGTAACCTTTCTGTCCACAATATATACAGCCCTCCCCTTTATATAGCTTGTACATTTTTGTTTCATCAAGTCCCATTGCCCTTATTTCACCTAATTCTGGGCTATATTCTGTTTTACAGTATGGGCATATCTTTCTAACAAGCCTTTGAGAAATAACTCCAACTAAAGATGAACTAATCATAAACGGTTCTATACCCATGTCTATTAGTCTTGTTACAGAGCTTGGTGCATCATTTGTATGAATTGTTGATAGTACTAAATGCCCTGTAATTGCTGCCCTTACAGCAATCTCTGCAGTTTCTTTATCTCTTATCTCTCCAATCATAATTATATCCGGATCCTGCCTTAGTATAGACCTTAGAGCCGATGCAAAGGTAAGCCCTGCCTTAGGATTTACTTCAACTTGATTTACTCCATATATTGTGCTTTCAACAGGATCTTCAACTGTTATTATGTTTCTATCTCCAGTATTAAGCTCTTTAAGTGCTGCATAGAGGGTTGTAGATTTACCACTTCCCGTTGGTCCTGATACAAGTATTATTCCATGGGGTGATGATACTAACCTTTCATATTGTTTTAAATCATATTCAAGAAAACCTAAATTCTTTTTATCCTTTAAAAATTCCCTTTTATCTGCTATTCTTATAACTATCTTTTCTCCAAATACAGTTGGAAGGGATGATATTCTCATATCATATTCTCTATCATATATTTCAAAGGATGTCCTTCCATCCTGGGGTATCCTCTTTTCAGCTATATCCATGTTACCAATTACCTTAATCCTAGCAATAAGCGGGGCATGAAGCTCATACTCAACCTTCATTATTTCATATAAAATTCCATCAATCCTAAATTTAATCCTAACTTCATTTTCAAAAGGTTCTATATGTATATCACTTGCTCTTTGATTTATAGCTTGTTCAAAAATTGCATTTACAAGTTTTACAATTGGTCCTTGAGCATCATCATCTGAAGGCTTTATATTCTTATCAAATTTAAATATCTTATTTTCCTTTTTAAATTCTTCTGCAGCCTTTAGAGCTTCCTGTTTTCCGTAATATTTATTAATAAATCTTTTTATATCTTCTTCCTTTGATAGTACAGGTTGTACATGTTTACCTGTATATATTGCAACATCCTCTATTGCAAATATATTTAAAGGGTCTGCCATCGCTACATAAAGGCTGTCATTTTCAAGTCTTATGGGCAAAAGAGTATGCCTTTTGGCAAGGGTTTCTGTTATAAGCTTTACCGCTTCTTGGTCAATTGGATACCTATCAAGCTTGACATGCGGTATACCAAGTTGATATTCTAACACCTCTATAATTTGGTCCTCTGTTATAAATCCATTTTCTACTAATATCTCTCCAAGCTTTTTATTAGTATTTTTTTGTAGAGCTAATGCCTTCTGAAGCTGCTCGTTTGTTATAAGTCCTGCGTCAATTAAAAACTCTCCTAGTTTTTTCCTAACTTTCATTGCTTGTCCTTCCATTATCAAAAATAATTTTTTATATTTAATTTTATATTATTTTTTCTACAATGTAAATTAAATCAATTTATAATATTTAATTGTTAAAAATTTGTTGTATATTCCATTTTAATATTTTTAAAACATTTACACACCCTTTCTTATCGTTGCAGTATATATATTTTAAAAATTCGTACTGTTTTCTACAAAAACTTTTCAAATAATTTAGTATTTCACAATATATTTATCTCTATTTTTATTTTACTAAACTATAGCAACATTTCCAATATAATTGTGATAATAAATAATAAATTTAGACTTTTTTTGTAATAATAGGCTGATTATAAATATTTATAAAAATAATTATAACTACTAAGAAAAAGCTTAAGCAGTCAAAATTTAAATTTTTTTACTATAAACTTATAAAGCCTATAATCTATATATAAAACTATTAGTTATAACAGATTATAGGCTTTACCACTTTTTATACTGTTTTAAAACTTTTTACTTTAATAATCTTTCCTTACTTTTCAATATCATTTATCAATTTTTAAAACCTTTGCGAGTGCCTTTGCTGAACTTGCTTGTAATGTAAGAGTGATAATTATAGTTGTAAAAGTTACAGAAGAAATTATATCTGCATTAGGAATTTTTTTTGATAAAAGCATTCCTGATAAAGCTGCAGGAATAACCCCTGTCTCTCTAACCCACATAATATAAATCATTTCCTTTAAAGTCCACTCTGCCTTTCTATCAAAGGCAATAGAAACAAAAGCAGAAATAGGTCTTGCAATAAATATTAAAGTTGCTACTAAAAGTATTGATTCTTTCCAATATTTAAATAACAGCGTAAAATTAATATGTGTGCCCAATAATATAAATATCATCATCCTTAATATTAGAGTAGTAACTTCTTTAAATCTCGTATGAGTCATATAATATTCATCAGGTATGAATAAATTAAACATCTTTTTATTACCACAAATCATTCCAATAACAAAAACAGCCATAAAGCCACTAACGTTAAGCCTTGTAGCAATTACATAAGAACCTGCAACCGCAACAAGTGCCATTTCTGAAGGATGTTCTTCGAAATATGCATATTTTTTATGACCTACAAGAAATGTTGCAATATAACCTATAATTGCTCCAATTAATATTCCTCCAATAGAAGTCTTTAGAAGATCTACTATACTTTGGTTTATTGAAAATGTACCTTTTGTTATAATATTTAAAACTGCAAATGTTAAAATTGCACCTGCAGCATCATTAAATGCAGATTCTGAAATTATAGTTTGTTTTAATTTTTCTCCTACATTCAAACTTTTAAAAAGTGGAACAAGTACTGATGGATCAGTTGATGCTATTACTGAACCTAATAACAATGCATATTTAAAATCTATTTTAAAAATAATTGAAGCAAAATATCCAGTTATAAAAGCGGATATAATTACTCCTATTGTAGATAAAGAAGCAACTGAAAACTTAACTTTTTTAAGAACTTTAAAATCTATTTCTCTGCCTCCATCATACAGTATGTATGCTGCACCAAATGTTAGTACCAATTCATTACCCAATGGATATTTATCAATGTTAACTATATTCAGAACAAAGGGCCCTAGTATTATTCCTGCTAATATGAACATAACCACATCAGGAAGTTTAACAATCCTACTTAATTTTGTAAAAATAATACCCGAAAAGATTACAATGGTAATAACTTCAAGTAAGTCTACTACGTTCATTTCTTTACCTCCATACTTAATTTTTCGCAATATATTCTATCATCTTTTTAAAATCATTATGTTAAGTTGATGTAAATTCTATATTGAAAAAATTTAGGATGCGGTAACCGCACCCTGCTAATTAACTTTTATCCATTCTTTAAATACCTTTTTCATAAAATCTGTAAGCTTCATATTTTTTACATCGCAGTCAACAACAGCATCAACTTCCCCAAGAACATTGCTTCCATCTATTGCTTTAATAACACCAACCTTATCTCCTTTTTTAAGAGGAAGTTTTATATCTTTCATAAGTTCAAGCTTCTTTTCATATTGGGGTTTACTTCCTTTTTCTACTATTAAGTTCAAATCCTGCTTTGCAACTATGTTGATTTTTTCTGGAAGGGATTTAGGTATAGTAATACTTTCAATAACCTCTCCCTTTTTCATCACACTTATACTCTCATATCTTGCAAATCCTAAATCAAGAAGTTTTCCAGCATCTGCATTTCTTTCTTTCCACGAAGGAGAACCCATTATAACAGAAATAAACCTTATTCCATTCCTTTCAGCGGTTGCTGAAATACAATAAAGAGCCTCTTTAATATAACCTGTTTTTAATCCATCACAATCCTTATAGGTCTTAATCATTTTATTCCTGTTAGTTAATGTAAAGGGCTTTTGTCTTCCTTCGCTTATCGTTTCCATCCATATCTTAGTATATTCAAGTATCTTAGGATGCTTTAAAAGCTCTCTTGACATTATTGCAATATCATAAGCAGAAGAATAGTGGTTATCTGGGAAGAGCCCAGTGCAGTTATTAAAATGGGTATCATTCATATTAAGTTCTTTTGCCCTTTTATTCATCTTTTCAACAAAGGCTTCTTCTGTTCCCTCAAGATATTCTGCAAGAGCTATTGCAGCATCGTTAGCAGACTCAACAGCCACCCCTTTTAAAAGTTCCTCAACAGTTCTAATCTCACCGGCATCAAGAAACATAGTACTTCCACCCATTGACTTTGCCCTTTCACTACAAACTACTTTATCAGAAAGTTTAATCTTTCCACTATCAACTGCTTCCATAACTAAAAGCATCGTCATAATCTTTGTTACACTTGCAGGTGTTAGCTTCTCATGTGAATTTTGCTCATATATAACCTTTCCTGTACTATTTTCAACAAGTATTGCAGATTTACAGTTAAGTTTTACTATATCCTTTCCATTGGATTCAGCCAATGTTTTATATGGAATATTAATTATAATATAAAATACTAATATAATTGTTATTATTTTTTTATATTTCATAATGTGTGCCTCCTAAATTATTTTGGTTTTTCTATTTTTATTTTTTCCAAATAAAAATAAAATAATATAAAAAAAGCTGCATTAGCAGCTTTTTTTAAAATCTTTTTATTTCACTTTTTGTAACTATTCCAAATATAAGTGGTCTTTTTTCAACCTTATTATCTACAATATCAAATGCTTCATTTATTTTTTCTTCCGAAGCTTTTGCCTTTGATATATCGTTTGCATGTATTTTAGCAATAGTTTCTCCTTTATGAACATAATCTCCAACCTTTTTAGATAAAACTATACCAACTGAAAGATCAATACTGTCTTCTTTTGTTTCTCTTCCAGCACCAAGTGAAAGGGCAGCAAGACCTATCGTATCAGCAGTTATTTTTGAAATATACCCTTCCTTCTTTGCTTTTACATCTATTATATATTTTGCTTTAGGAAGAAGCTCTGGCTCATCTATTACCGAAGTATCTCCTCCCTGTGATTTTATGAATTCTTTAAATTTTTGCAATGCCTTACCACTTTGTATAGAATCCTCAATCATAATCCTTGCTTGGCTTTCATCTTTAGCTTTTCCTGAGAGAATTAGCATTTGACTACCTAAAACAATACAAAGTTCATACAAATCAGAAGGCCCACATCCTTTTAATGTATCGATTGCTTCTTTAACCTCAAGTGCATTACCAATAGCATATCCAAGGGGCTGATCCATATCAGATATTACAGCCACTGTATTTCTCCCTACGCTTGTTCCAATGTCCACCATCTCCTTTGCAAGAGCAAAGGAATCATCTACAGTTTTCATAAAAGCACCACTTCCAGTCTTAACATCAAGGACAATACAATCTGCTCCTGCAGCAATCTTTTTACTCATAATGCTTGAAGCAATTAGTGATATATTATCTACTGTTGCAGTAACATCCCTTAGGGCATAAAGCTTTTTATCTGCAGGAGTCAAATTCCCTGTTTGTGCTCCAACTGCAAATTTTATTTTATTGACATTTTCTATAAACTTATCCTGAGACATTTCTACTGAAAATCCTTTTATTGATTCAAGCTTATCAATAGTTCCTCCTGTATGCCCAAGCCCTCTTCCTGAAAGCTTTGCAACAGGAACTCCAAGTGATGCAATCATAGGTCCAAGTACAAGAGTTGTAGTATCGCCAACTCCTCCAGTACTGTGTTTATCTACTTTAATTCCATCTATCATAGATAGATTTATTTTATCTCCTGAATTAACCATAGCCATAGTAAGGTCTGCAGTTTCCCTTTTATTCATTCCTTTAAAATATATTGCCATAAGAAGAGCAGAGGCCTGATAATCTGGGATATTTCCTTTTGTATAGCCATCAATAAAGTATTCTATCTCTTCCTTTGAAAGTTCACCGCCGTTTCTTTTTTTGAGAATGATATCATACATTCTCATAACTATCCCCCCAATTACATTCTAATTATAGTTTCTTTAATCAAAGAAACAAATTTAGCCTTAGCTCTATTTGCAGTCTCAACAACTCTTGTATGATCAAGTGGCTCTAAGTTTTCTGCTATTGCCATGTCCGTAATAACAGATACCCCAAGAACTTTCATACCCCCGTGGTTTGCAACAATTACCTCTGGTATTGTTGACATTCCAACTGCATCAGCTCCAATAAGCCTTAACATCTTCAATTCTGCAGGTGTTTCATACATAGGCCCTGAAACTGCAACATAAACCCCTTCTTTAACTTTTATATTAAATTCCTTTGCAACATCCTTTGCAATTTTAATAAGCTCCCTGTTGTATGGCTGAGACATATCAGGAAATCTTGGCCCAAGCTCCTCATAGTTTCTACCAATAAGAGGATTTGTACCCATCATGTTTATGTGATCTGTTATTATCATAAGATCTCCAGCTTCAAAGTTTTCATTCATACCTCCTGAAGCATTTGTAACAATAAGTTTTTCAACTCCAAGAGCTCTTATCACCCTCACTGGAAATGTTACCTGTTTTAAATCATATCCTTCATAATAATGGAACCTTCCATTCATAGCAATAACATACTTATTACCTATATTGCCAAGTACAAACTCTCCTGCATGACCTACAACTGTTGATTGTGGGAAATAAGGTATATCCCCATATTTTATTACCATTTTATCTTCCATTTCCTCAACAAGGCTTCCCAGCCCTGTACCAAGAATTACTGCAACATCGGGTATTTTATCTATTTTAGATTTTATATACTCTTTTGCTTCTTTAATCATTTCAACATAATCCATATTATCATTCCCCCTATATGTGATTTACAATTCCTTTTATTAAAGTTTTAAATTTATCCCTTACCATGTTAGAAGTTTCAATTACCTCCTCATGATTTAGTGGCTTATCTAATATGCCACTGGCCATATTAGTTATACACGATATCCCAAGTACCTTCATACCACTATGCTTTGCTGCAATAACCTCTGGAACAGTAGACATTCCTACCGCATCTCCTCCAAGAGTTCTAACCATTCTAATTTCTGCTGGTGTTTCATAGTTAGGACCTGTCATCATAAAGTAAACACCACTTACAACTTTAATATCCTTTTTAGCAGCAACATTAAATGCTAAATCTATAAGCTCTTTATCATAAGGCTTAGACATATCTGGAAATCTTGGACCAAAGTCATCAAGGTTTTTACCTATTAAAGGATTTGTACCTGAAAAGTTTATATGATCTTTTATTATCATAAGATCACCAGGTTTAAAAGAGGTATTTACTCCTCCTGCTGCATTTGTAACTATTAGCTTTTTTATACCCAATTTTGCCAAAACCCTAATGGCAAAAGTAACCGTCTTCATATCATATCCTTCGTAAAAATGGAATCTTCCATTCATCATTATAACCTTTTTACCTTCGAAATTTCCATATATAAACTCTCCAGCATGACCAGCAACAGTTGATCTTGGAAAGTTTGGAATCGATTCATAATCTATAACCATTTTATCTTTAACCTCATCAGCAAGAGATCCCAGTCCCGAACCAAGTATTATCGCAATCTCTGGAACATCTTTTATTTTATTCTTTATATAGCTGTAGGATTCTAATACCTTTTCTATGTATTCCATAATCTTACCCCCTATATATTTCTTTTGCAAAACTTTCTCCTTCAATATTTGCATCTACTCCTAAAAGCTCTGTTATAGTTTTTCCTATATCAGCATAAGTCTTTCTAATTCCAATGTTTACATTTGACTTCAATTGATTTCCATAGCAAAGAATAGGTATATATTCCCTTGAATGATCTGTACTTGGAGTTGTAGGATCACAACCGTGATCAGCAGTAATTATAAGAATATCATCTTCCCTCATAACTTCCATAATTTTTGGAACCATACTATCAAATTCTTTGAGAGCATTAGCATAGCCTGTAACATCATTTCTATGACCATATATCATATCAAAATCAACAAGGTTAGTAAAAATTAGCCCCTTACAAGGTCTTTTAATATATTCAATAGTCTTTAATATGCCATCCATATTATTTTTAGTATGATCAGCTCTACTTATGCCATACCCTGAATATATATCTTCAATCTTTCCAACAGCACAAACTTCCATGCCAGATTCAATGATAAAATTAAGCATCGTCTTTTTAGGTGGCTTTAGCGAGAAATCCTTTCTATTTGAAGTTCTTTTGTATTCTCCATTATTTCCAACAAAAGGCCTTGCTATTACCCTTCCTACGGAGTGCTCTCCTTTTAAAAGCTCTCGTGCTATGCTACACATCTCATAAAGCCGTTCAAGAGGTATTATTTCTTCATGGGCAGCAATTTGAAATACACTATCAGCAGATGTATATACAATAGGATAGCCAGTTTTTACATGTAAATCCCCAAGCTCTTCTATTATTTTAGTTCCAGAGGAAGCATAGTTCCCCAATATCTTTGTACCTATCCTTCTTTCAAATTCATTTATTAAATCCTTAGGAAAACCATTTGGATAAGTTGGGAATGGTTTATCAAGTATTATCCCTGCTATTTCCCAGTGTCCAGTTGTTGTATCCTTCCCTGAAGACTTTTCAAGGGACTTTCCGTAACACCCTATCGGACTTTCACATTTTTCAATTCCTTTTATACCGTCTATATTGCCAAGACCAAGCTTTTGAAGGTTTGGAAGGTCTAATCCTCCTAATTGTTTTGAAATATTGCCAATTGTATCACTTCCTTCGTCATTAAAATCTTTAGCATCAGGTAACTCTCCGATTCCAACGCTATCCATTACAATTAGTATAACCCTGTTTATCATAATATCTCTCCTTATTAATTGAAATATGACCTTTTATTCAAATTTCAAATTCATTGGAATTTTATTATAACTCAAAAAATAGAAAATAAAAAGGGCCTTATGCCCTTGGATGCGTCTTTTTATAAACATCACCAATTCTATTTTTAATCATTTCAGCATATATCTGTGTTGTAGATATATCTGAATGCCCAAGCATCTGTTGAACAGATTTCAAATCAGCACCATTTTCAATTAAATGGGCAGCAAAAGAATGCCTTAGAGTATGTGGAGTTATTTCTTTATCTATATTAGATAATGTTGCATAATACTTAATTATCTTCCAAAAACCCTGTCTTGTCATTTTTCCACCATGAAAATTCAAAAAAAGTGCTTTCTCATCTTCCTTTTTAACAAAATAGCTTCTATATTTCCTTAAATAATTTCTTAATGAATCTATTGCAATTTTGCCAATTGGTATTATTCTTTCTTTACTTCCATTGCATTTGATATATCCTACCTCAAGATTCACATCATCAACTTCAAGGTTTACAAGTTCGGTAACCCTTATTCCTGTTGCATAAAGCACTTCAAGCATAGCTTTATCTCTCGCACCTTTGGGCTCTGAAACATTTGGGCTGGAAAGCAAACTTTCGATTTCAGATACAGTAAGTATCTGTGGCATCTTTTTTTCAATCTTAGGAGACTCTAAATCTAAAGTTGGGTCATAAGCTATAACATGATTTCTAAGTAATATTCGATAAAAAGCTCTAATAGAAGCAAGACTTCTTGAAATAGACGATACTGCCCTTGCTTCTTTTTGCATATAAAGAATATAAGCAATAATATTAGTTTTTTTAACATTTCTAAAGTCTATATTGTTATTCTTTAAATACATTAAAAACTGCTTAATATCCCTGCTATAAGAGTCAATTGTATTTTTACTAAGCTTTTTATCAAGGGTTAACTCTTCTAAAAAATCATTAATAACTTTATCCATTTAAAAGTCTCCTTTTTAACAACTTTTATTATTTATATTCAACATTAAAATAATAATTCCTTCATAGTTTATTTAAAAATCTATTATTTTGCTAAATAATTTTATAAATATTTCAAAATATGTTTTTCTTTTAAAATCATTATCTAAAACATAAATAGAATTATTGTGTAAAATACTATTTTCCGTAAGAGTATTTATTAAATAATTTATTAAATAAGGCAAAAATATTCCAATAAAAAAAATTATTAAAAAAACCTTAATATATAGCAAAATTACCTTCCTTCCTAATCCCATTGTAACACCTCTACTGTACAATCATATAGGTTGAAAGGCTCTTTATTAAAATTGGAGATATATATGCTTCTATGACACTACCAATGCACATTATAATAAAAAATATAACAATAATAGCTGTATAGGATAAAATGCTGCTCTTTACACTAACTGGAACACTTTTTATTTTTGCCCTAAAGGTTTGTAGGGAAAATATGAGACTTAAAGCAGAAATAATCAAAAGGCAAGGTATATAAAGTATGTTTTGTGGTAAAATTGCAATGAACATAAATAAAAGTCCCTTCCAACCTAACCCATCGATTAAAAATGCTATTGTAAAACCTACTATAAACCCTCTAAATGTAGTTATAAATAAAGTTACTGGAACACCTATTATAGTTATACTTAAAAGCCATATAAAAAAAACTGTTTGAAAATTGTTCTTTAATGATTGATAAAATATTTGACTGTTAGGTATGTTTTGATTGTTAAGCACTTGAAAAAAATTATTAAGATATATTACAAGATCCTGCTTTTTGTTATAATCAAGTGCTTTTATAGTAAAAGCACCTGCTGCAATCCCTATAGTAAAAAATAAAATAACTGTAAAGTATATACCTATATTCTCATGAATACTTTTAGATATAACATCTTCATATCTTCTTTTCATAAAATGTCCTCCTTCTCATTAGTTTCTATAAATTTATATGAAAGGAGGACAAGTATTATGTTATATAAATTTTTTTGCTGCTAAAATACCAGAAATAGTTTTTGCATCTTTAATTTCACCATTATAAATCATATTAAGAGCATCTTCATATTTAACATACATTATTTCAAGATTCTCATCTTCATCAGGATTAACCTTTCCATCCTCCATTTCAGTACATAGATATATATAAAGCTTTTCATTGGAGAATCCAGGAGAGGTATATAAAATATTCATTAGCTTAAGGCTTAACGCTTTCTTTCCTGTCTCTTCTTCAAGTTCCCTAACTGCACATTTTATAGGTTCTTCACCTTTTTCTAATTTTCCCGCTGGTATTTCAATTAAAACTTCTTCAAAGGGTTTTCTAAATTGCTTTACAAGTATTATTTCTTTTTTTTCATTTATCGCAACGATTCCAACTCCACCATTGTGTTCAACTATCTCCCTCGATGATTTTCTACCACTTGGAAGTTCTACCTCATCAACCCTAAGGTTTATTATTTTTCCTTTATGAATATATTTTTGTGAAATTGTTATTTCTTTAAAATTCATCCAAATCACCCCGTATATTTTTTAAAATTTAGCATAATAATATAATACCACATTTTTAAAGGAGATGAATTTTTTATGAAAACTAATAATAAAAAACAATTAATATTATATGGAAAATTTGAAGAAGTAATTAATTTTTTAAAGGATAGCCAAAAAAAATATATATATGTTTTAGAGTTAATACAAGCCTTAGAAGATGAAAAATCAACATTAAAATATATAAACTAATCTACCATAATTTTAACTCTAATATTATAGATTTTATGAAATTAAATATTCTATTGTTAACTATTACTTTATGATTAATATTTTTCCCTAAATTACTATTAATTACTTTATTAAATCCTAATTTTAAATTATCAAAGAATATATTATATATTATCAACATTAAAGTTAAGGATACTAAAAATAAAATATTAAAAGCACTAACTTCACATACTACAAGTCCTGATATAAAACCAATTACATTTATTCCACCCTTTCCCAAGGCGGTATACCCAAAAGCCTCGAATAGATAATATGTACTTATTACAATAAATGATATAAAATAAACTTCATATATCCATCTTAGTCTAAAAAATAAAGTTAAGATCCATATTAAATAATATAAGTTTATTGCTCTTTTAGGTTTTGAATTTGCAATTTGAAACCTATGAACAAGTAAAGATATGAAAATCCCCTTTAACATCCAAAAGTCCTCATTGAAAAAATAGTTTAACCAGACTGAGAATATAAAAATAAAAATTATATTTGTAATATCATTTGAAAAAACTTTACATAATCTTTTATTTTGTAATATATCAAAAAATACCCCTATAAAGTAAGTAATCAGAAAAATACTAATAAAAGTTAATAATTTAAAGTAGGATATCTCTCCTTTTATATAATAAATTATAAAATTTAAAATCATGCAGACAACAATTACTGTTTCGCTTATAAATTCTAATCTTATAAAATTATTTTTAATAAAATATTTTTTTTGAAAAAAAAGAACCGATATTAATAGCATTATTGTTTCTAAAATTGCTACGTATAACACTAATATCACTTCCCTAAAAGTAACATTATCTGTTTTTTAAAATACTTGGATAAAATAAAATGAAGCTTAGAATTATTATTAGTTTACCCTAAGCCTCATGTAATATTAATAAACATATTTTATTTATCCAAGCTTTGCTTTTAATCTCAATTTATCAGCAACCATTGCAATAAATTCGCTATTTGTTGGTTTCCCTTTATCATTATGTATAGTATATCCAAAAAGTTTATTTATAGTATCTACTTGTCCACGGGACCAAGCAACTTCAATAGCATGTCTTATTGCCCTCTCAACCCTACTTGCAGTTGTGTTGTATTTTTTTGCAATTGAAGGATACAATTCCTTCGTAACCGCACTTAAAAGTTCAACATCGTTAACAACCATTTGAATTGCTTCCCTTAAATAAAGGTAGCCTTTAATATGTGCAGGAACTCCTATTTCATGAATAATATTAGTAATTTCAGCTTCTAAATTGTTTGGATTTGATAAATTTGTAGATTGTGTTGAAACAAATGAACTCCTTCTTATTTCACTTGTTACCATACCACTTGAAAACATCTGCCTTATTCTATTGCTAAATATCTCCATATCAAAAGGTTTAACAACATAATATTCAGCACCAAGATTTATAGCTCTTTGTGTTATTTTATCCTGCCCAACAGCAGATAATACAATTATCTTTGGCATTGATATATTTGTCATTGAATTAATCTTTTCAAGAACTCCTAATCCGTCAAGATGCGGCATTATAATATCAAGTACAAGCACATCTGGCTCATAAGTTGATACAAGTTTTACTGTTTCAATACCATCCTTTGCTATTCCAACAACTTCAAAGTCATTTTGTGCTTTCAAATAGTCACTTAAAATACTTGCAAATTCTTTATTGTCATCAGCAATAACTATTTTTATCCTTTTATTCTCCATTTAACCTCCCAACCTTCCTTTCCATATATTAGCAATTATATTTATTCGACAAACATTAGGGATTTCCTTCTTTATTAAGTAAAAAAATTTTTAAAAAACATTTTTTTAAAAAACAAGTCGGAAGAAAAAAACATTATTTTGAAACTTCCGACTTATGCTAAATTAAAAATCAATACCTGCCTCTTTAAGCATCCATTCTATATATATACCATATCCCATATCAGGTTTATTTACAAATACATGAGTTATAGCACCAACAAGCTTCCCATCTTGTATTATAGGGCTTCCACTCATTCCTTGTACTATTCCACCAGTTTTACTTAAAAGCTCATTATCTGTAATTCGAATTATCATACTTTTAGAATTTGGTTTTGTTTGTTGTGTTAGCTTTTCTATATAAATATCATATTCTTTAACTTCATTTCCATTTATAGAAGTTAATATCTTTGCTGGACCCTCTTTTATTTCATTCTGCATTGCTATTGGTATAGGCTTACTATAAAGGGGTTTATCTACTTTTCCTGTAAATTTTCCATATATTCCTGAAGGCGTATTCTTTTCTATACTTCCAATTTCATCTTCTATTGAAAAAGTTCCTTTAAGTTCCCCTGGTTTTCCCCTAACTCCTTGTTCAATAGCCATTATTTTTGCTGTATATATTTTACCACTGTTAATTGGAATAATAATCCCTGTGTCTACATCGCTTATTGGATGTCCAAGAGCTCCAAATATATTTGTCTTATCATAATAAAAGGTTAACGTTCCAATTCCTGCTGTTGAATCTCTTACCCATAATCCTATTTTATATTCATCCTTATTTTTTGTTTCTAAGGGTTTTACTTCTACCGTCCTAAATCCATCATTATTAGATAATTTTATCTTTAAAATAGAATCTTTATTACTATTAATCATATTTGACAGTTCGTTACAATTATCTACTTTAGTTCCATTTATCTCAACTATTCTATCTCCAATATTAATTCCTGCTGCTAATGCAGGGCTTTGTTTCCATCCCTTTCCTGTTTCAACATCTGCAAAACCAACAACTAATATACCATCTATATTTATTTTAACTCCAATAGGCTGTCCTCCTGGAATTACCTTAAACTCTGGCACAAAACTTAATGTCATCTTCTTTACTGGAATTATACCAAAAAGCTTTATGCTAATATTTAAGCTATTATTTTTATTCGTTAAACCCTTTTCATTATTATTAGATTCAACTTTATATATAAAATTATTTTTTAAACTGTTATTTTTAAAATTTATTTGTTCACTTTTACTGCCTGAAATTTTAATATTTCCTGGCATAGACATAACATTAATCGTTGCAGCAAACAAAGCAATCGCTATTATTATACTAAACCCTGTTGCAATTTTAAAATATTTACTTTTCAAGCATATCACTCCTTAACAGGCAGTCTTTAATTCTCACCTTCTTTCTACATCTAAATTAACCTTTTTGATGTCCATATATACTATAATAATCTGTACAACACTAACAATATAAAACTATAATGTAAAGCATGCTCTATTAATTTTATTTATAAAAATAAGAAAAGCTAAAGTAAAACCTTAGCTTTTCTTATTTCACATTTAGTTTTTTCTGCAAGTTCAAGCATCTCTTTAGAATGACTACGAGTGATTTCTGTTACTGCTGCACCTGAAAGCATTCTTGCAAGTTCTTCAATTTTGTTGTTACTATCAAGTTCATACACTCTTGTATAAGTTTTGTTATTATTAACAATTTTTTCTATTTTAAAATGTGTATCAGCCATAGAAGCAATCTGTGGAAGATGAGTAACACAAAGTACTTGACGAGCTCCTGATATTAGGCACATCTTTTCAGCTACACATTGAGCTGTTCTTCCACTTATACCAGTGTCAATTTCATCAAATATTAAGGTTGGTATCCTATCAACCTCTGCTATAACCGTTTTTATTGCTAGCATTATTCTTGAAATTTCTCCTCCAGAAGCAACCTTATTTAAAGGCTTTAAAGGTTCTCCAGGATTTGCTGTCATAACAAAGCAAACGTCATCATTACCATTCTCTGTTATTTTTTCACTTTCTTCCACATTTATTTTAAAAACTGCTTTTTCCATACCAAGATATTTAAGTTCATTTTCAATCAATTTTTCAAGTTCTGATGCAGTTTTCTTTCTTTCCAATGTCATTTTCTTTGAAAGTTCATAAAGCTTGTCTTTATATTCTTGAAGATTTTTCAAATATATATCTAATATTTCTTCGCTTCTTTCTATATTTAAATATTCTTCTTTTATCTTTGACAGATAATCTAAAATTTCTTCAATAGAATTTCCATATTTGCGTTTTAACTTATTTATTAAATCAAGTCTTAACTGAATCTCTTCAAGTTCATTTTGATCAAATTCAATAGAATCTTTATATAATCTTATTTCATCTATTACATCCTCAAGTTTATAATAAACATCTTCAATTGTATTTTTTATATTTTTTAGTTTATCATCAAATTTTTCTATTGATTCTATGTGAACAATGCTTGTACCTATTTTATCAAAAGCACATTCTCTATTTTCTCCTCCATAAAGTTCATCATAAATTAATGATAGAGAAGAATAAATCTTCTCAGCATTATATAATATATTTCTTGTTTTTAAAAGTTCATCATCTTCCCCAAATTTTAAATTAGCTTCAGTTATCTCTTGTATTTGATATTTTAAAAGATCCATCCTTTTTATCTTATACTCTTCATCTTTTTTTAGCTTTTCTATTTCTCTTTCTATTTCCTTAACTTTAATATATACCTCTTTAAATTCCTGCTTTATACTCTTAAAGTTATTGCTACAAAATGAATCAAGTAAATCCAAATAGCTATTCTCATTTAAAAGAGATTGATGTTCATGCTGTCCATGAATATCTATAAGTAAATTGCTTATCTGTTTTAAAAGCCCTAAAGTAACTGTTCTGTTATTTATCCTTGAAATAGTTCTTCCACTTTTATTTATTTCTCTTGATATAATTAAAACATCGTCAACTTCAATTCCATTGTTATCTAAAATATCCTTTACCTCATTGGTGTTTTCAAACACGGCTTCAACATAAGCAGATTCTTCATCGCCCCTTATTATATCCTTATTTTGCTTCTCACCAAGTACGAAATTAACTGAATCTATTAAAATTGACTTTCCTGCACCAGTTTCTCCAGTTAAAATATTTAATCCCTCTGAAAAACTTATATCTAAACTATCAATGAGTGCAAAATTTTTTATATGAAGCTTAAGGAGCATTTATACTCCTCCTATTCATTTAATATTTTTTTAAACTTTATAACCATTTCCTGTGCCTTTTCAGGAGTTCTTGCAATTATAAGTATAGTATTATCTCCTGCAACACTTCCTACAAGGCCATCAAGTCCCATATTATCAATTGCTTCTCCAGCTGCAGGACCAGAACCCGAGAGTGTTTTTACCAATACAATATTGTTTACATAGTCAATATTAATTACAGATTGGGTAAAAATACTTATAAATTTATCAGTTAATATGCTTTTTCCTTGAGAAATAGGTGCATATTTATATTTTCCGCTGCTTGAAAGAACTTTAATTAATTTTAATTCCTTTATATCCCTTGATACAGTTGCTTGGGTAACATCTATTCCCGCCCTTCTCAATTCATCAACAAGTTCTTCTTGAGTTTCAATATCCTTCTCACCAATTATTTCTAATATCTTTGCATGCCTTGCAATTTTCATAAAAAAACTCCTTTCTTTATTCCCTTTCATTCTTCAGTTTATTCCTTAAGACATCATAAAAACTTCTATCTAAAACCTTTATAAGTTTCGTGGTATATGGAGCTTTTTTTATAATAACACTGTCCCCATTTTTAAGCTTATATCCTTTTTGACCATCTGTGGTTAAATATACACATTGGCTATCATCTGCAACTTCTACCCTAACGATTTCATCTTTTGATATAACAATTGATCTTGCACTTAGTGAATGACAGCATATTGGAGTTATTATTATAGCTTCTATTTTAGGATTTAATATAGGCCCTCCTGCAGATAAGGAATAAGCAGTTGAACCAGTCGGGGTTGATATAATTATTCCATCTGCATTATATGTATCCATATATTCATTATTAACAAAAACCTTCAAGGTTATAATCCTTGCAAGTATGCCTTTTGTAATTCCAAAATCATTAAGACAATAAAAAGTATCTTCCTCTAGTCCGTCTTTTACAACCTTTGCTTCAAGCATTAGCCTCTCTTCAATTGAATACTCATTATTTAAAATTTTTTCAAGAGCATCAAAAACATCTTCAGCCTCAACTTCAGCAATAAATCCTAAATGTCCTATGTTTACTCCAAGTATTGGAGTATTATATTTTACACATTCTCTTGCAACCCCAAGTAACGTTCCATCTCCTCCAAGGACAATTGCAAAGTCACACTTACCATAAAGTTCTTCATTTTTGCATCCAAGTTCAATCCTATTTATTTTAAACGCAACTTCTTCCGGAAGAAGAACTTCACATCCTTTTTGGTTAAGCCATTCTAGTATTTTTTTTGTCATTTGTAAATCATTATCCTTCGACATATTTGTAATTATTGATGCCTTTACCATCTTTTCACCGCCACAAAATCTACTATATTATTTCAATAACAATTACAAAAATCCTTTTTTTATTTTATAGATATTTATGTGATTTTTCTACAATGTCATTTATTAATTCATCTATGAACTCAATTGCAATATTACCATAATTAGTAAAATAAGCAAGATACTCAATATTACCTTCTGGGCCTTTTATAGGTGAATAAGTAAGACCTTTTAGTACAAAGCCCATACCTATCGCAAAATCCACTATATTTTTTACCACTTCCTTATGCACATTAATATCTCTTACTACACCTTTTTTCCCAACTTTCTCTCTACCTGCTTCAAACTGTGGTTTAATAAGACATATTACTTCTCCCTTTAAATTAAGAAGCTGTTTTACAACAGGAAGTACAAGTTTTAAAGAAATAAAAGAAACATCAATGGATACAAAATCAGCCTTTGTATCAATATCCTCTGGTTTCACAAAACGAATATTAGTTCTTTCCATACACACAACCCTTGGATCCGTTCTAAGTACCCAAGCAAGCTGTCCATATCCAACGTCTATAGCATATACCTTTTTTGCCCCGTTTTTTAGCATACAATCAGTAAAACCACCCGTTGATGCTCCTACATCTATCGCAACCTTGTTTTTCAAATCTATAGAAAACTCATTAACTGCTTTTTCAAGCTTAAGTCCTCCTCTACTTACATAGGGAATTGTTTCTCCTTTGACTTCAATATTTGAATTAACAGGTACCTTTTCTCCAGGTTTGTCAACTCTAACATTATCAACAAATACTAATCCTGCTAATATATTTTTTTGAGCTTTTTCCCTCGAATCAAAAAATCCATTCTTTACAAGCAGTATATCTATCCTTTCTTTACTTTCTGCCATAGTCTTCTCCTTATATGTTCATCAATATTTTTTCATATATTCCGTCTGCATCTAATCCATATTTTTTATACAATATTGCAGGAGCTCCATGGGTTACAAATTCATCTGGAAAGCCAAGCCTTATTAGCTTTCCTTTATAGTTTTTCTCACTTGCATATTCTAAAACTGCACTTCCAAACCCTCCTGCAATTACCCCATCTTCTATGGTAATTATGGTATTATATTTTTTAAAAATGCTCTCAAGAAGTATAGTATCCATTGGCTTTATAAATCTACAATTTATAAGTGCTGCATTTATATTATTATTGATTTTTAGTCTATTCAAAGCTTTAATAGCAAACTGAATCATTCTTCCAACAGCCAAAACTGCAATATCATTACCATCTTTTAAAATTTCCCATTTTCCTTTTATAATAACCTCATCTTCATTAAAAGGGAAAGTAACATCAAAGTCTCCTCCCCTTGGATAACGTATAGCAACAGGTTTATCATACTCAAAGCACCATCTTAACATAATTCTAAATTCATTTATATCCTTTGGAGATAACATTGTAATATTTGGAATAGATCTTAAGTATGCTATATCAAAAATTCCCTGATGAGTCTCTCCATCTTCCCCAACTATACCAGCTCTATCTATTGCAAATACAACAGGAAGATTTTGAAGACATACATCATGTATAATCTGATCATAGGCCCTTTGAAGAAAAGTTGAATAAACAGCAAATACCGGTTTTAAACCATTTGCAGCAAGCCCTGCTGCAAAGGTTACAGCATGCTGTTCTGCTATACCTACATCAAAAAATCTTGTTGGAAATTTATTTTTAAATTCATTTAGTCCTGTGCCATCAGGCATTGCAGCAGTTATTGCAACAATATTTCTATTTCTTTGAGCAGCTTTAATAATTTCCTCTCCAAATACTTTTGAATAGTTTGTTTTTACAGTAGCTATGTTTTCTCCAGTTTCTATTTCAAAAGGACCTATTCCATGAAATTCTTCTGGGCTTTCTTCTGCAAAGCAGTACCCTTTTCCTTTTTTAGTAATAACGTGAATAAGAACTGGTCCTTTTTTATTTTTAGCCCTTTCTAAAACTTCACTAATCCTTTGTATATCATGACCATCAATTGGCCCTAAATATGTAAAACCCATTTCTTCAAATAGCATTCCCTGAACAAGTAAATATTTTAAGCTTTCTTTTAATTTTTCTGCACCTTTATATAAATTATTCCCTACTGTAGGAATTTTTTTCAATATTAATTCTAAATCATCTTTTAAATTTAGATAGGTTGGATCTGTTCTTATTTTGCTTAAATAAGCAGCTATGCTTCCAACGTTTTTTGATATTGACATCTCATTGTCATTTAAAACTACAATTATGTTAGTATTTGAAATACCTGCTTCATTTAATCCCTCAAGGGCAAGACCTCCCGTTAAAGCCCCATCTCCTATTACAGCAACAACATTATACTTTTCATTTTTAATATCCCTTGCTTTAGCCATGCCAAGAGCAGCAGATATTGATGTACTACTATGACCTGCTGCAAAAACATCATAAGGACTTTCACTTGGCTTTGGGAAGCCACTAAGTCCTCCATATTTTCTTAAAGTACTAAATCTATTTTTTCTTCCTGTTAATATCTTATGAACATAAGATTGATGACCTACATCCCAAATTATTTTATCTTCAGGCATATTAAATACTCTATGAAGAGCTATTGTAAGCTCAACTACACCAAGATTAGAGGCAAGATGGCCCCCTGTTTTTGAAACAGTATAGATTAAAAAATTTCTAATTTCTTCAGCAAGTTTATAAAGTTCATCTAATTTTAATTTTTTTAATTTACTTGGAGAATTAATTTCATCTAACAAATTCATGATTCATACCTCGTCAGTATTTTTTCCTTTTCATTGATTCTATAAACCAAGCTACTCCATAAACAATATTATTGCTTTGAGATATTGCAAAATTCTTCCCTATAGCCTTACCACAAACTGTTAGAGAAGCAATAGTAGCACTTATAGCTAATGTTAGTATAGTTTTATTTTTTATGTTTATAATATCCATCATCTTGGTAATAATTACAGCGCCTGTAGCACCACTTACTACCCCGCATATATCACCAATAACATCGTTACAAAAATTTGATACTTTGTCAGCATTACGTATTAAAAATACTGAAGTTTTGGCTCCTTTCACTTTTCTTGAGGCCATAGAATGAAAAGGAACTTCATCAGCCGCTGTAACTGAAACTCCTATTATATCAGATAAAATACCTATTAGAATAATTATAATCAAAATAACAAATGCAATAAATATTCCGACATTGGAAAGCAAAACATTAGAAATAAAACTAATAAAGGACGAAATTAAAAAAGTCCATAACGTTATTCCTATTATCCATTTATAATTTGTACCTTTACTTCCTGATTTTTTTATATAAAACTTTATTTTTTTATTTTTCCCTTTTTCCTTCATACTAATAACCTCTATGTATTGTCCAAGTGGTAGAAGAAAAGGTTAAGTTTGCGGCTTAGGTCCAGCAGGCTTTCCCACTTTCAAGACCTCAGCGTCGCCGCTGTGGCGGTTTCCCTTTAACCAAAAGTCCATATTGTTACCATATATGGGGCTGGATTACCACTTAGTCCACACTGCAATCCCTTTTCTCCCTCCAAAGGAACAGTCTAGGAGTTTTCCTCAACAGCTTAGTCTATTATTAGCCTCTTTTGCAAAGTTGGTTTCCTATAGCAATAACATAAAATTCTGGATCCGGGAATTTTATGTCTGATCTATCCTCCACCAACTTCGCTCAAGGCAGGCTACACTGCACGCAGCTATATACCGCAATGCAGGTTTAATCCCATGCCGTACTTTTAAAGCACGTACATAGGTCTCCGCGAGGGTAGGGTCGATTGCGCATGCCGTTGCGGTCGCCCCATCCCCCTTACTCCCAGCACCAACCCACTACTGGGCGTAGCGAGCCAGCACAAGGAACTTCATCGATGTGCCCTTTGACGGATTTTTAGCCCCGTCTTCATAATAAACTTAGCTGACTAGAATACTGCACCACTTGGAACAGATTATTATTCTATCATAACTTAATCATCATAACAATATTTCATTCTATGCAATAATACCAATTATTATCCCTAAAAGAGCTCCTGCAATAACTTCTATTGGCGTATGTCCTATTAGCTCCTTTAATCTCTCTTCTCTAATTCCATTTTCCTTTATAATATCATCTATTATTAAATTTAATATCCTTGCTTGATTTCCAGCTGCTCTCCTTACACCAGCTGCGTCATACATAACTATTAAGGCAAAACATAATGCTATAGCAAATTCTGGGCTGTCGAATCCAACTATATATCCACACTTTACTGCCAAAGCTACTGAAAATGCTGAATGGGAACTTGGCATTCCTCCTGAGCCTATTATCCTTGAAAAATCTACTTTTCCAGCTGTAAAATAAGAAGTAAAAATTTTGAGAAATTGTGCTACTGCCCACCCTAAAACTGCAGCTATTAATATTTTATTGTTTATTATTTCACGCAACATCAATTCCTATCACCCTTAGCTTTCTCTATGAAGCAAATAATCAGTAAGATTTAAAAGGAAGCCACTATTATCAATAATTTTAGCACTTTCTGTAGCTTTCATAGAATACTCTTTTGCAATTTTTTTTGATTCTTCAATCCCTAAGATGCTTACAAATGTAGATTTATTTTTCTGTTTATCAGCTCCCGTATTTTTCCCAAGCTTTTTAATATCTCCTTCATAATCAAGTATATCATCAACTATTTGAAAGGCAATCCCAAGGTCTTTTCCATACTGCAAAACTGTATTATACATATCTTCTCTTTCAGCAATTATACAACCACAAAGACATGAAGCTGTAATCAACGCTCCTGTTTTTTTTCTATGCATTTCGTACAGAGTATCTAAATCTATACTTTTGCCTTCACTTTCTATATCAATAACCTGACCTCCAACCATACCTGTTATCCCTGATGCTTTTGCAATAGTATATGCAGCCTTTACATAGCTTATTTTATTCTTTTTAACAGCTATATCAAGCATAATCTCAAATGCATAATTTAAAAGTCCATCACCTGCTAATATTGAAATTGCTTCTCCATACACCCTATGATTTGTAGGCCTTCCCCTTCTTAAATCATCATCATCCATTGCTGGAAGATCATCATGTATTAAGGAATAGGTATGTATAAGTTCTATTGCACAAGCAAATTCCAATATATCATCAATTTTTCCACCTAATGCCTCACATATAGAAATTGATAGTATTGGTCTTATCCTTTTTCCACCTGCAAGAAGGCTGTAATTCATTGATTCTATTATTTTTTGGGGAGCGTTCTTATCTATTATTCTTTCAAGAACCATATTTACTAAAGTCTGTTTTTCTATTAACTCTTTTTCAAAATCCATAGTTACTCCTCCTTTAAAGCAAAGTCCTCTTCGAAGGTATTATCATCTTTGCCTTTAACTATTATACTTATTTTTCTTTCAGCTTCATCAAGCTTCTTATTGCAAAAATCGGCAAGCTTCATACCTTCTTCAAATAGCTTTAAGGACTCCTCTAAGGAAAGATCATCCTCCTCCATTATATTCGAAATTTCCTCCAGCCTTTTTAACGCTTCTTCAAAGCTCTTATCATTTTTATTTCTTCCCATAGATATCCTCCATAATCTTCTCCACCTTACATTCTACAACTCCATCACTAAGGTGAAGATTAATATTATCATCAATGTGAAGCTTTTTTACGCTTTTTACTATTTCTCCTTTACTCTCAATATATGCATATCCCCTTAATAATACCTTTGCTGGATTTAAGGCATCAAGCTTATTCAAAACTGCCTCAAGATGTTTTCTATCAATATTTATTCTGTTTTGAATATTGCTTAGTATTTTATACTGAAGAACATCTACATACTGCTGACTCTGCCTTATTAAGTTTTCAGGAGATTCTGAGTTAAGTAGTCTAATCAAATCCTTTACTTTATATCTATTTTCTAATATCTTATCTTGCAAATTCGAAAACATTATGTTTTCTATGCTTTTAATTTTATATTTTAAATCATCATAACAAGGGACAGCCATCTCAGCAGCATGAGAAGGAGTTGATGCTCTAAGATCAGAAACAAAATCTGCTATTGTAAAATCCGTTTCATGCCCAACAGCAGAAATTACTGGAATTTTACTTTTATATATTGCCCTTGCAACAATCTCCTCATTAAAAGCCCATAGCTCTTCAATTGAGCCTCCTCCCCTTGCTATTATTATAACATCAATATCATCTCTTGTATTAAAATATTCTATTGCCTCAACTATACTTTCCTTAGCTCCTTCCCCCTGAACCTTAGCAGGATATAATACTATATTTACATTATAAAATCTTCTTGAAGAGACATTTATAATATCTCGTATAACTGCTCCCGTTGGAGATGTCACAACTCCTATTTTTTGCGGGAACACAGGTATAGGCCTTTTTCTTTCCTTGTCAAAAAGCCCTTCTTTCTCAAGCTTATCCTTTAATTTTTCAAAGGCAACATACAGGTTCCCTAATCCATCCCTTTCCATACTACAACAATATAATTGATACTGGCCATCCCTTTCATATACTGAGATATACCCTGTTATTATTACATTCATTCCATCCTCAGGCATAAACTTTAAGAACTGATTATAGCCTTTAAACATTACACATTTTATTTTGGCTTCTTCATCTTTTAATGTAAAGTACATGTGTCCAGAAGAGTGAAATTTAAAATTTGATATTTCTCCTGTTACTGTTACATTGCATAATTCTATATCATTTTCAATTATATCTTTTATGTATTCAGTTAAAGTAGAGACTGTAAAAGGTTTTTTATTCATAATTATTAAAAGCCTCCAAAACATTTTCAATTAGCATTGTCGTTGTCATAGCTCCAACTCCTCCTGGCACTGGAGTTATATACGAAGCCTTTTCAAGCACTTTTTCAAAATCCACATCACCTTTTAATTTACCATCAACCATAGTTGTTCCCGCATCTATTACTACTGCTCCTTCCTTTACCATGTCAGCAGTAATAAGGCCGGGTTTTCCAACAGCACTTACTATTATATCACATTCTAAAAGTTGAGATTTCAAATTAAAAGTCTTTGAATGGCATATCGTAACCGTTGCATTATTATTTAAAAGCATCATTGCACAAGGTTTTCCTACTATATTGCTTCTTCCAACTACAGCTGCCTTTTTCCCAGAAATTTCAATACCATAAGCTTTAATAAGCCTTATAATACCTTTAGGAGTACAAGGCAATAAGCATTTTTCCCCTCTAAAAAGCCTTCCTGCATTTTCTGGGTTAAAACAATCAACATCCTTACGATAATCAATTATACTGGCAATTTTATTTTCATTTATATGCTTTGGCAAAGGAACTTGTACAAGTATTCCATGTATATCTTTCCTTATATTTAATTCCTCAATAAGCCTTATAAGATCTTCCTCTTTTGTGTTCATTGGTAAATTATATGTAACAGAACCAAGCCCCGTTTGAATACATACTTTTTCTTTATTTTTAACATAAGCTGCTGATGAAGGATCCCCTTCAACTATAATTGTTGCAAGAGTTGGTTTTACTGCCTTTTCAGCTTCTATTTTCCTTATCTCCTCTGCAAGTTTTGCTCTTATTCCTTCTGCTATCTTTTTTCCATCCATTATAATCCCCACATCAAATACCTCCCTGATTCATATATCCAATATAGGCAATCCCTACTGCGTTATCCGAAGCATATTTAGGATCGCCAAAAAAAACAAGATTATAAAATCTTTTTGAAATATAGTTTCTTAAAAATTCACTTGATGCAACCCCTCCCATTATTAAAACAGGAAGGTTATATGTCTTTAAAATATTGTTTATAGTTTTTTCTATTGTTTTAGAGATGCAAAGCATTGCTGCATAGCATATCTCATAAGGATTATAGCCCATATTTATATATTTTAGTCCTAACGTTTCCTGTCCTGAAAGATTAAATTCTAATCCATCAACCCTTGATGGTATTCTAAGGCCAGCATCATCTTTAGACATGGCAAGTGAGTCTACATATTTACCTGCAGGAAATTCAAACCCTAAAGCTACGCCAATTCTATCAATAAACTGACCAAGGCTTATATCCTTAGTCCCTCCAATTTTCTTAATAAAATAACCTTTGTCCCTTTTTATGTGTAAAACTTCTGAAGTCCCTCCAGATAGATGTAATGCAACAAATTCTTTATATTCAAAATCTATAGAACGGCAAGCCGCTTCAATATGCCCCTCCTGGTGTGTTGTATAATAAATATTTATATTATTTGTATATGCAATAGCCTCTGCTATACTTTGTCCTGCTTTAAATACTGGCATATATGATTCTTCAATAGGTCTTGGCTTTATACTAACACATACGGCATCAAGATTGCTAACAGATTTATCATTTAAAATAAGAGGCAAATTATTCACATGCTGAAAAAGGGCTTCAGATTGCCTCAAGCCCTTTTCTCCAGTCTTTATTTTAAGAAGTTTTCTGGTATCATAAACTATTTTACCATTATCAACAACTGCAACAGAAGTCGTATAATTGCTTGTATCAATCCCTAAAACCCTACACATTATTTTATCTCCCTTAGTATATTGCCAAGTACTCCATTAATAAATACCCTTGATTCATCCGTGCTGTATTTTTTTGCAAGCTCAATAGCTTCATTTACTGCAACAACATTTGGAACATCTTCCCTATAAAGCATTTCATAAACTCCTAGCCTTAAAATTGCAAGATCAACCTTTGCAATTCTTCCCATCTTCCACCCAGGTTTTAAATATCTTTCTATATAACCGTCAATTTCTTTTTTGCGATTTTCGACTCCTTCTAAACAGTTTTTTAAATATTCAACATCATCCTTTGAAAGCTCTAATTCGCTATTTTCAATGAAACTTTCAAGTACCTCTGATGCATTTGAATTATTAACATTCATCTGGTATATCAATGTCATCGCTGTTTCCCTTGCAAGTTTTCTACTCATTAGTATTCCTCCAATTATTTCCATTCATCAGGTAGTATTTTTTGAATTGTTTCTACTATACTCTCTTTATTATCTATCTTTTTTCCAATATAATACCCTATAAATACACATATTGCAATAAATAATGCTTTTAAAAATCCAATAGTTAATATGAATATTGCAAGGATAAATCCTACAATTGCTCCAATAAACTTTCCCCGGTTATTGTGGAAGATATTTAACAACACTTCTTTCCACATTTTAACACCTCACTATTCAAAACGAAGCTTTGTATTTTGAGCTATATCCTCTATAACAACTTTTATCTCTCCTACCGGGATTTCTGCTATATTTTCTATATAGTTTTTAACATTTTCTTGTACATTTTTAATGGTACTTGGTATATTAATATCAGGAACTACCAAAGCCTTTATTAATATGTTCATATTATCCTTACCCGGTTTTACAAAAACTTTAGCATCCTTTATTCCTTTTGTCTGTTCTATAGTTTTAAGCACAAGAGATTTAATTGTTTCATTAGATATGTACATATCCCCTTCGGGCATACTTTTTAATACTCCTATTTTAGGGCTTCTTGAACCAATAAAAATTGAAATTATGAAATACATGTTTATTATTATTAATAGTAAAAGAATTATAAAATAGTACCACTTATAAACTCCATAGAGGTTATTTAAAAATTGTAATGCCCTATTATAATTAACATAATTTAAAGGCATAAGCATAAGCAGACCATAAAAGCATGTAAGGGCAATAATATATAGAATAAGCAAAAACTTATTCAAACTATTCATAAATTCATCTCCTTTGTAATTTAAAATTAACCCTCCAAAAATAGAGGGTTAAAAATACTACTTTGTTTTTTTAGGGATTTCTTCTTCCTTAGATTCTCTTTGTATGTTTATTCCCTGTACATGTATATTTACTTCAACAACTTTAAGGCCTGTCATTGTCTCAACAGCTTTTTTAACATTTTGCTGTACTTCCCAAGCAACTTCAGGAATTCTAAATCCATATTCGATTATAAGAAAAAGGTCTATAGTAACTTGTTCTTCACCAAGCTGCACCTTTATTCCTTTATTTGAAGATTTCATCCCAAACTTTTCTGCGATATCATCTGTAAATCCTCCACTCATTCCTGCAACTCCCTTAACTTCAGTTGCAGCAAGAGATGCTATAACATTTACAACCTCTGGTGCTATCTTCACTTCTCCTACTTCACTTATAATAGTTGTATTTTCATCCACCTTTACCACCTCCTGCAAAGAAAACTATAACTTAAGTCTACATCTATTATAGCAAAAAATCAATAATTTTACAAAACTATATAATGCGGCGAAAAGCTTACTTTTGTTTTTCGCCGCATTACATAAAGCATTATTGTTTTGCTTTTATGGTTATATTAGATGGGGAAATATGAGTTGTTCTTACAATTATATCCTTTAGCTGATTAGCCTGTTCATCTGTTAATTGTTCATTTGTTTTTACACAGAGCTCAACCCCATTATCATCAATAAAGCATATTGCATCCTCAAATCCTCTTTCTTTAACAAGAGTTTCAACCGTATTTTCTTTATTACCCCAGTCTAAAAGTTGCATAAGCTTTGTAGAAGCAACTGCTTTTGCTTCTTTATTTGCCTGATTGTCACTGATTATCTTTTCATATTCCTCCTTCATAGCACTTCTTTGATTATCTCTTCCCATTCTTGATTCAGCAAAGAAGTTTGTTGTCTGACTTTTAGAAACTGACTTTGAACTTACAGCATTTGTATCTTGAACAGTATCGTTAAATCTCTTTGCAAACCATCCTGCACATCCAATAAGTACTATTAAAACAGCAATTATAATTGTTTGACGTCTTAAGTTTGACATAATATCCCCCCATTATTTATTCTAAATAATTATATGAAAAAGCCTTTGACATTATACTACTTTTTCATAGGCATAACAGATACTTTACTTGCAGGTATATTAAGTACTGTTTTAACAGAATTTAGAATCCTTTCTTTTACTTCAGAATTACCTGCTCCTTCTGCAACAACTATTACTCCTCCTATGGAAGGATTAACCTGCTTTATAATATATGGCTTGCTAGTTCCTCCTTCATTAATCAAAACAACATTTTCATTTTTACTAATTTCAGTAGTTGTTCTAACTCCTCCTTGACTATCCTTCTCCTCCACTTTTCTATTTGTATCGTTTATATTTAAAGCTGGTACTGATTCACTTCCTCCTTCGAAGTATATCATAACCGATACCTTACCGACACCTTGTATTTGAGATAATGTATCTATAAGATCCTTTTTTACTTTATCTTCAAAACTTGCTGAAGTTGCAATAATGTTTGAATTAGTATTAACTTCAACAGAATTTTTTATATTATTAACTTTTTTTGTATTAAGCTTAACTATAATATCACCTATTAATATCAATAATACTCCACATAAGAATAAAATTAATAAATAATATATGGCTTTTTTCCTATCCTCATTTAATTTTTGTAAAATCCTTTTAAAATTCATCTCCACCCCTCACTTTACAAATTTAATAGAAGAAGAATTTATATTATATTTTTTTTCAAGCAATATGATAACTTCCTCATCCTTAAACTTATATTCATTTCTACTATTTTGTCCTATTACAACTTTATCTACGGATTTTATAGTTGAATTATCTTCTTCTAATTGAAGCTCTATGTATTTTATATTCACAAATCCATATATATCTTTATTATTACTCTCGTCAATAACAATATTTGTTACATTATATCTTTTTTTAGTAGCATCATATATATCCTTCTCGATACTCTCTTTTAGTTTCTCTTTAAAAACCTGTTCTGTTTGCATCCTAACTTTTTTTTGTATATCACCTTTATTTGAAATCAAAGCATCCGTATCCATTTCATTTTGATAATTCAATATATATGTTTCTATATCGCTTCTTCTATCAAAAATTTTAAATATTGGTGTTAATATTGTTATTATTACTATTAGCCCTGTTATGAACTTAGCATATTTTTTAAAACTGTTTTCAGGCATAATAAGATCAATAAACGCTAAAAACAACACCATAACCGTAATCGACAAAATATATTTTTTTAAAATCTCCAACATAACATCACCCTGCAAATACAATTAACCTTCCTGTCTGAGCTATTATTGTTATCATAATAAAAAACATAACCGCTACAGAAAGAACACATACAAATATCATAGTGATAGAACTCCCGACAGCACTAAGACAGTTTATAACTTTACGATCTACAATTGGCTCCATAACAGCACTTACAAATTTATATATAAGGGCTATTAATATAATTTTGATTAAAGGAAAAATACAAATAAGAAAAAGTATAATAAGCCCTGCTACGCTTACTGCATCCTTTAATATAAGGGAATATCCTGCAACTGTTGTAACCGCATCAGACAAGCATTTTCCAACAACGGGAATAAAATTATCAACAGCAAATTTAGCTGACTTTACTGCAACTTCATCAAAGGTTGCTGATGTATTTGATCTTATAGTTACTACGGCAGTAAAAATAGTCATTATAAAGCCCAATATCCAAAGGTTTATCTGCCTTACAAGGTCAGCAAGTTTAGATATCTTTAGTTCATCGCTAAGATTATTAACTATATTAAGCATTACAATTACCATAGTAATTGGAATTATTAAATCTCTTATTATATCACTTGTTATCTTTATTACAAACATTAAAATAGGATCAAGGGTTGCTGCTGATACAAATCCTCCAACTGCCGCTAAAAGAACAATTAATGCAGGCATTAGAGCATTCGTAAATTCTATCATATCATCGATTGCTTTTTTTCCAATATTCATTGATAGCATAAGGCTTTTAATTATTATTATTACCATTATAAGGTAACACACGTAATAAGCAATTTTTGATATTCCTTGGCTATCAAAAGCATTTTGTATATTTTGAAGTACTGCACACAATATACCTATAAATAGAAGTTCTACAAAAAGCCTTGAATTTGCAATTATTTCTTTAAATAATGCTTTTAATAAGCCTTGTGAAATAGTCTTTAGTGATAAACCTGTTGAACCTGTTGCTTTATATGTATCTATCATTTTAGAAAAGCTTATATCCGGCAAATAATTTTCTTCCTGTTGCAATCTTTGAGAATAGACCTCAAGTTTTGAAATATCAAAAAGAGTATTTTCATCTACTTGAGCATAAACTTTATAATTTAAAAAAAATAAAAGGGTTAAAAATATAAATAAAAATCTTCTCATCATAATTTTCACCTATGGCATTATTTTCAAAACCATGTCCATTACAGCCATCAGTATAGGAATGGCAAGGGCAATGATCAATATTTTACCTGCCATTTCTATTTTTCCAGCAATTGAAGTCTGGCCTGCATCCTTGCATATCTCAATACCAAAGGATGCTATATATGCAATTGCAATTATTTTAAGTACTATATTAATATAAGTAAATTCAATGTTAACTTTCGCTGCTATTTGCTGAAGAGCTTGTATTACAACAGTAATTCTGCTAATCATCATAAGGAATATTATAATACCTGCAATAAGGCTAAGCTCCATTGCAATTTCAGGCCTTTCATCCTTTAGCAATACTACAATTATTGTTGAGATTATGCCAATAATAACAATTTGTATTATCTCCATTAAATCACCTTCTACAATTGGAAAAGAGTTTTTATACTATCAAAAAGCTTGCTTATAAGTCCTATTACCATCATAAGAACAACAACAAGGCCTGTCAGTGTAACAATGGTTGCTTGTTCATCTTTCCCCAAATTTTTCAATATCTTATCAAGTATAGCTATCAAAATACCAACGGCTGCTATTTTGAAAATAAGCTCAACATCCATAGATATTCACCTCTTTTAAATTAAAATTATGACTATTAATATACCAAAGGAAACTCCAAGATATTGATAAAGCCTTTCTTTTTTCTTTTTAGCTTCTTCAGCATTTTTTTCAAAGGTTTTAAGTTTCTCAAGGGTTATATTAAAATTCTTTTTTTGAGCTTCCAAATCTCCAATTCCAAGAGTTTGCATAAAAGTTCTAATTACCTCAATCTCTTCATCTTCTAAATAAAGCTCTGACTTTACTAATTCTAAAGATTTATCAAAGGCTTGTATAATACCTTCAACTTGTTTTTCTTTCAAAAGATTACTAATAGTAATAAGCAACTTCTTAACAGCCTCACTACAGCCTAAGGAAACATTATAGAATGCTTCAGTTACAGGTGTTGATTTAAATACAACTTCAGATTCGAGCATATTTAGTATATACTGTATGTCTCTAATCTGGCTTATCCTTTCAGAAAATACCATTGAATATAAAAAGCCAATAGTAGATGTTGATGCAATTATAATTATGCTTCCCAAAACTTTTAACATAGAACCCCTCCTTTTTCTTTAGCTATTAAAAACTCAAAATGTTTTCAATAGTTCCTGGTCCATTTTTTCTGCTAAGTATTACAATCCTTTCAAATGCTCTATTTTCCATAAGCCTTTTAATACCAGGCTTATTTAAAACTTCATCAATGTCCTTTCCATGTACTGTTGCTATTACTTTTACTCCTGAATTTATTGCTTCTTCAATAGCTTCAGCATCCTTTAAACTCCCTATCTCATCAACTGCTATTATCTCTGGAGACATAGATCTTAGCAACATAATCATTCCTTGCACCTTTGGGCACGCATCTATTACATCTGTTCTAATTCCGACATCCTTCTGAGGTATTCCAAGATAACATGCTGCTATTTCAGATCTTTCATCAACAACTCCTACTTTATATCCTCTTAAATCTATATTTTCACATCCATAACTTAAAATCCTTATTACATCTCTTAAAAGAGTAGTTTTCCCACATCCTGGAGGAGAAGCAATCAAGGTATGCTTTATACCATCTGAATATATTTTTTTAACTAAACTCATTCCGCAACCTTTGACTTCTCTTGCAATCCTTATATTTAAACTTGAAACATTCCTTACCGTTTTTATTCTATTTTCTTCAAGTATTGTTCTGCCAACAATTCCAACTCTATGTCCTCCTTTTAAGGTTAAAAATCCTTGTTTTATTTCTTCCTCAACAGCATATATGGAAAAATCGCTCATAAGTTGAAGCGTTCTATCTATATCATCCTTTTCAACAATATAAGCCTTTGAATAATTCTTATTTAATCCATTTTCACAAATAAAATAATCTGTTCCATTTTTAAATACCATAAGTGGCTTCTGTACCCTCATCCTTATTTCTTCAATTCCACATATTTCATTAAAATTAAGCTTACCTAATTCTCTTACTATTTTTTGTGGAAGAAGCGGTAATACTTCTCTTTGAAGTATCTCTGAAATAGACTTATCATCCGTTTCATTCATGGACATGTCCCCCTTTCTTAATATAATGTTTATTATCATCCCTAAAAATTTATAACAAAATATTATATTAAAAAATAAAAAAACTTCCCGATAAAGCGGGAAGTCAAAATTTTTATTTATCTTTGCACTTGCAGTTATCATCATCACAATTGCATCCAAAATAAATTGGCTTATCACAGTTTGGGCATATAATTTCTTCTTCATCGTCATTAAACATTTCTTCATCAAGATAAACTGTTTCATGACAATTAGGACATTCAACTTCTACATAGCCCTCATCTTCATCTTCAAAATCGTAGTCATCATCCTCTTCATATACGTCATCCTCAAGCCTTGCAAGATCTTGATCCATTGTATCAATATATTCATCAAGTTCATTTTGATTTTCTTCAAGTATTTCTATAGCTTCTGCCATCTCATCCATTGTTTCTATTATAGCCTTAAATAGCTTACCTTCCTTACTACTGCAATCAAGATCTAGACCTTCCATTAGGCCTTTTAAATATGCTACTTTTTCTTTAACACTTTCCATTGTATTTCCTCCTTATGAATAAAATAATATTGATTAATAATAGCTAATTTATACAAAAAGCTACTACTAATCAATATTAGTATGCATTATACACGGGACATATATTCTCCTGTTCTTGTGTCTATCCTGATAACATCACCAGTATTTACAAATAAAGGCACCATGAATGTAGCTCCTGTTTCAACTGTTGCTGGCTTCATAGCGTTTGTTGCAGTATCACCTTTAAATCCTGGCTCTGTCTCTGTAACTGTAAGTTCAACAAAGTTTGGTGGTTCTACTGAGAATGCCTCTCCTTTGTAGAACTTAATAATTGCAAACATATTTTCCTTAAGATATTTAATTGCTTCTTCAACTTTTTCATAGTTTAATGGAACCTGGTCATAAGTATCCATATCCATGAAATAGTAAAGAGTTCCATCATTATAAAGATACTGCATTTCCTTTCTTTCAATTATTGCTTCTGGGAATTTTTCTGTAGGGCTGAAAGTCTTTTCTACAACTGCACCTGTAACAACATTTTTAAGTTTAGTTCTTACAAAAGCAGCTCCTTTTCCAGGTTTTACATGCATAAAATCAACTATTGTGTAAACTTGTCCATCCAATTCAAAAGTTACACCTTTTCTAAAATCTCCAGCTGAAATCATTAATATTATCCCTCCATTAGATATTATTTACTATATAAATTATTTTAAACTTAATTATTATAAATTATTAAATTTTTATATTGATTCTATAATTCTATAAGCTCTTTTATGGAATTAGAAAGTACTTTATATCCATCCTCTGTTACAAGAACTAAGTCTTCTATCCTTACTCCTCCATATCCTGGAATATATATTCCAGGTTCATCAGTAACAACCATTCCAGCCTGTAAAATGCTTTTACTAAATGCACTAAGCCTTGGCTGTTCATGAATTTCTCTGCCAACTCCATGTCCTAATCCATGACCAAACTTATCTCCATAACCTTTAATACTTATTATATCCCTTGCAACTTTATCTATTTCAGAGCAAGGCTTATTAGGACTTATCGCTTCAAGAGCAGCTTTATTTGCTTCAAGAACTATATTATATATCTCTTTTTGTTTCTCATCTGCTTTACCAACTACTATAGTTCTTGTCATATCTGAACAGTATCCTTCATATACACAGCCAAAGTCAAGGGTTAAAAAATCGCCTTTCTCAATTATCTTTTCTGTAGCAACACCATGGGGAAGAGAGGATCTTACACCAGAGGCTATTATTGAATCAAATGAGAGCTTAGATGCACCATGCTTTTTCATAAAAAACTCAAGCTCAACTGCAACATCTTTTTCTCTTATACCTGGCTTTATAAAATTTAGTATATGTAAAAAAGCATCATCTGCAATCTTTGCAGCTTTACTTATAAGTTGAATTTCATCTTCATCTTTTATCATTCTAAGCTTTTCTAGCGTACCTTCTAAATTGATTAGCCTTATTTCACCTAATACTTCCTTTAATTTTATATATTCTGAAAAACTTATCCTGTCTTCTTCTATTCCTATGCTTTTTATTTCATTATCTACAGCTATTTTTCTAATGTATTCATGTACTGTTGGAGGTTTGTATTCAACTATTTCAAAATTTTTCACCTGATTTTTTGCCTGCTCTGTATACCTTGAATCAGTTATAAAAAAAGATTTATCCTTTGTTATAACTGCAAAGCTCTCATCACCAGTAAATCCAGTAAGATAATTCCTATTTGCATCACTAATTATTAGTGCTGCATCAATTCCTAACCTTTCAAATTCATTTCTAAATTTAGCTATCCTCTTCTCTACCAAACTTTCACCCCCATGCTGTTAAATTTCAAAAATAAAACTTCAAAGCTGTTTCATGTTTATCCTAATCATAACAATAGTATTTTAGCAAATTTGTAGATATAATGCAAACTATAATTGATTTACCTTAAAATTTCAACTTTTTTCCTCTTTAATAACTTTTTTGCTATTTTTTAATTATGTTTCCTTAATACAGTTAAGAACTTTTGTATTAATTATTAACTAAATTATCACTTCCAAAATCCTCTTCTACTTCCACAGATTTTAAATAATAATAGAGTATCTGTAGATGGGCAATATAAGATTGTTCATTTCTTTTAATATCTAAGCTTTTTATTTGACAAATCCTTTCATCTTCCTCACAGCATTTAATAAAATTACATAGGTTTTCGTAACTACCTTTTATCTCTACATCAACGGGGATAGCATAAAGATTCATAACATTTATATTATCTGATTTACTGTAATTTTTTATTTCATAAGGTGAACTAAAATCAACACTATATAAAGTTAAGCTTAAAGTTTCACAAAAAGATTTTAATCTGTTTATTATTTTAGAGTTATCTTCGGACTTTGGAATATATAAACTTAATTTTATTAACTCATCAGAATAATTTTCATATATATTTGAATTCTTTTTTTCTTCTAATATTTTAATTTTAAAATTTAAGTCTTTTATTTTATTCATAATAGGTGAAAAATAGTAAATATAATATATGTATAATATTGATAAAATTATGGTTGTTGAAAATAAAATTCTCTCTCTTTTAGTCAAACCATTCATATTTTCACCTTTTTAAAAAAATATTTATAAAGAATTTATATTTGTTTTTTGCTATTTCGTATCTTATATTCTCTGGCCTTATTATTTCACCTTTATAAACATTTTCAAGGTTATTTATGTAGTTACTTATTAAATTGTAATCTAAAACTTCTCCTTCTAAAGTTATTTTTTTATTTATATAATAAATAGAATTAATATTTATGTTATTTGGTTTACACTCATGTATTTTTGTAATTAAAGAAGCCAAGTTCATTTTATTATCTTTTAAGCTCATATATAAATCTTTATAAAATTTATAAGTATTCTCATTACTCTCTTCGTATTTGTACGTTTTTTCCAATTTATCTGCCTCATGTTTTGTTATTTTAAACCTATAATATGGAACATACATCATAAAAAATAAAATAATTCCAAAAGCAAGAATATAAATGACTACTCTCTTTTTATTTTTAATCAAATATCTGTTTTCAATTATAATATCCTCTGCGAAATTTACATCATACATAGTTTCACCTTCTTAAAAGTATCCCTATATTACTTAAATATTTACCACTTTCTATTTCATTACATATTTCAATTAACTTAAACCTGAAAAATCTTAAATAAAGACAGGTATTATTTAAATACATAATAGCTCTTTCTTTGCTTTCATTTGAACCTTCAATAATATCCATTTTTAAGCTTAATTTTTGGGATATTCTAAAGCATAGATCAATCATTGTTTTTGATACAGCAAAAGTCTGTACTTCTAAATTTTTTTTATAATGATTTTTATAATCTTTTAAATAGATATTGTAATCATTAATAGTGGGACCTATATATTCTTCCATTTCAAAAAGAACGTTTTTTATTATATATTTTTTATTCATAGTTGGTAAAATGATAAGTTTTGTTATTAAGTTTCTATTATCTATGACATATCTAACAATTTTTGGTTTTAATCTTTTTTCATTTATGATATTTTTAATTGCATTTACAATTTCTTCCTCATTATATTGGTCTAATAAATTAATACAATATCCGTATTTTATACTTAGTTTAAAAAGGTTTTTTTCTGCATAAACTATATTTATAAAATTATCACCCAAATAAACTGATATAATTCCTTTACAAAACATAAACCCTCCTATTATTTTGTAACAGGTTCAGTTATAACCTTTTTAATTTCGTATTCAGTGCTCTTGTGTCTTCCCAATGAATCTATTATATACTCAACATAATTCCCTTTTATTGTAGATGTAATCTTAATAATACATGTACATTCACAATCTTGTTTTTTATCAGTAAATTCAACATTATTATCCTTTACTATCATATAGTATGTAACATTTACAGGATTTGCAGGGTTAAACTCTTTTACTTTTTTTATTCCAAACTCAATTCCTGCTTCAGCATTATATAAAGACTGCTGTTTAAAAATTATATTTGAATTAATTTTATAATTTATTATGGTTAAATCTATTATTTTAAGTAAAAAAGTCATTATAGGTAATAATAATATAATTACATATATTACTGCAGAGGCTTTTTTAGTCATAAAAATCACCTCTGCTCAATACATAAAAGGTATTAGAATAACTCCCAAAATAAAGAGTTAAAGTATATAATCTATCTTTCATCTTTTTTATTTGTATTTTAGTAATTCCTGAAGCTATCTGCTGTGAATCAGTATCAAACCTTAATATGTTATTTTTTATATATACTCTTTTACCATCAATAAAAAAATTATTATCTTCTATTCTAATATCATTAGATTTAATAATATTTTCATAAAGGAAATCAGCAGCAATATTCATATTTTCCTGTATATTTGTTATATCTTCAATTTTATATAAAAATATATTATTATAAGATATAAAATCCAACATGTAAATTGTAATAAAAGAACATATCATAGCAGCTATTAAGGTTTCTATTAATGAATATCCTTTCCTCTTCATTATTTTCTCCCTATTTTAATACCAAAAGCCTAATTAAAAATTCTTTTTTTATAGAGAAAACACTTACATCAATGCCATCCATATAATTACAATTTATATTTTTTATAGTAACTCTATACTTTTTTCTGTTATCAACAATATGTTCATCTTCAATAAGATTTATAAATTTATTGCTAATTTCATTAACATCATCACCACAAAAAGACATATTTTCAATTGGAATTTTTAAATTACTACTTTTAAACATCTCACATATTGACCTTGCTATGTAAAAAGCTTCTTCCTTTTCTTTAACAATTTTATTTATTTCTATTGCTCTGTTTTGAATATTAAAGATATTAATTAATATAAAAGAGATTATAAAACATAGTAAAACTATTTCTATAAGAGTAAACCCTTTATATATTTTCATCTGTTCACCTTCATTATCCTTGTATAGCCAATTGTCAAGGTTATTGCCTCTTCTCTTCCTGTTTCTTTATCAACTAAAGTTATTGTACACGGCGGATTAACATTACCTTTAGGATAAAAAGTTAGCTTATTTTCACTATTTAGAATACTAAACGTACTTTTGTTCCTGCTTATAAAAACATTTTTGGGAAGCTTTACATGTTTTAGTACCATTGATGAAGATATATTTGTACCAATAGCATATATCAAATATTCATTATATTCTCCCTTACCATTATCATTTAAAAATATCACTCTAACAGAAGTTGAGTTTTTACATATCGCTTGCATTTTAGCATATCTTAAATCCCCTATAAGCTCTTCACAGGATAGGCTAAGCCTATCTTTTAAAATATACGGTTTGACCTTAGGATAACATAGAGAAAGCATCATAATAATTAAAAAAACAGTAAATAGAATTTCTATTAAAGTAAATCCTCTCTTACTGTTCATTAAAATGACCTCCATTTATCTTTTAAAATAATATCCATCTAATTAATGTTTTATACTTAAATAAAAATAAAAAACAATTAAATAGTTACATAAATATGTCCTAAAATTTAATATAACCCCATAAATCTGCATAACCAATTTTACATGGCTTTTTTAATAGAGCCTATCTTACATTATCAGATTTATGGGGGTTATTAATTTTTTAAGCTTTTTAAATGATGTAATCTGATCAAAGCATTAGCTTATTTATATATAAATTAATCATCTTTTCACCCCAGAAAACAGTAAATATAGAGGCTATAGATATAAAAGGTCCAAAAGGAATAAAATCCTTTCTTGATTTTATTTTTAAAACTATTAAAACAATACCTACTATTGCTCCTAAAACAAATGATAAAAAAAGCATTATTATAGATAATTTAAATCCAAGGTAAAGACCAGATACAAAACAAATTTCAACATCACCCCATCCCATACCTTTTGTTAAAATTACTATTAAAGCTATTATTCCTGCAGAAAATGCTGCACCTAAAATATTGCTTAAAATTATATTATTGTGAAACTTAAGTAAAGTAAAAGCAATTCCTGTTATGATGCCAAATACAATTGTATTAAAGTAAACATCTGTAGTTTTTAAATCTATCATTCCAATTACAATTAAAGTAGAAACAAAAACTGCATATTTAAAAAAATAAAAAGATAATCCATATTTATAATAAAGACTAACAAAAAGTATTCCTGTAAATGCTTCTATTAAAGGATACATAACAGAAATTTTTTCATTACAAAACCTACATCTACCTTTTAAAATTATGTAACTTATCACAGGAATTAAGTCATACCATTTTATTTTATTACCACAGCTTGTACAATGAGATGGTGGATAAGAAATGGACTCATTATTTGGTATTCTATAAATACATAAGTTTAAAAAACTTCCTATAACGAGTCCATATATAAAAATTATTATGCCCATTATAAAATCTACTCCCCTATTTGCCATCATTTTTTATAGTATTTCTCATCATTTGGATTTTCTATAAAATCCTTTAAATCTTTTATTGTGCTTACTTTAAAAGGAAACTGTTGTGGCCAATTGGTTAAATATTTTTTGCTCTGATCATCCGGCATAAGCTTTCCTTTTACATTTTCAAGGGTATCTGCATCACTAATAGCATTATCTTCATCATTTTCAACGTTGTAAAGCTCAACAGCGCTTATAATAGTTTTAGCATCAGATAAAAACATTGCTTTCTTTGCACTTTTTGAGTAATTACCTATTCTTGGCACAATAGCAGATAAAATAATGCCAAGAATTGCAATAACTGATAGCAATTCAATAAGGGAGAAGCCTTTATGTTTATAAATCATAAACCAATCGCCTCCTACCCCTATTATTGCCATGTATGTTAATTTTATTCATATTTACCATTGACCTATAAATTCATACATTTGAAAGATAGGCATTACTACTGATAAGACAATAAATCCAACAACCCAAGATAAAAAAATTATTATTATTGGTTCAATAATTGAAACCATTCTCATAGAACTATTTTCAACCTCAACTTCATATATATCAAAACATTTCTTAAGCATTATATCAAGATTACCTGATTCTTCACCAGTTTTTATAATATTTATTATTGTTGAGGGTACAATTTTTTCTACAGCAAAGGCATCAGCCATGTTGCTTCCTTCTTTTATCTTATTTAGCACATTTTTAAGAGATTTTTTTAATAATATATTTTCTATTGTTTCTATACATATATCAATACTTTCTACTATAGGTATGCCACTTGAAATAAGCATTGAAAAAGCTCTGATAAAATTAAGCCATTCAACATTTCTATATATAGGAATTCTTAATTTTATTGAATTTAAAATTATAGCCATTGTTTCATTATCAAATATATATTTGATAGCAACCAAAAAAATCAGCAAAGGAATTACTATAACTAAGCTATTATATCTTACAAAATTACTGATACTAAAAAGTAACCTTGTTGAAAAAGGTAATTCCATTATATTAAACTGGCTAAACAATTTAATAAAAGAAGGTACAACCTTAAATATTAATACATTTATTACAATAAAAGCAGTAATTGCCACAAAGGACGGATAGATTAATACTTGCTTAATTTTTTTCTCAAACCTTTGCTTCCATTCAAAATACTCTGCCATTGACTGCAATGTTTCATCAAGCTTTCCACTGCTTTCCCCAACACTTATCATTTTAATTAATATCTCTGGTATTACATTATCTATACAAAGAGCACTTGATAAATTCATTCCTTTTTTTATATTTTCAACTACTTCTTCAAAATAATCTTTATAAACAAAGCTTATATTATACTTAATTATTTCAAAGGCTTGTATTATGTTAATGCCAGCACCATTAAATAAAGCTAATTGCCTGCAAAACAAAGCTAATTCTTTATTTGTCATCTTATTAGACTTTAGAAACATTAATATACTTCTTCTTTTACCTTTTTTAATATAAAAAGGATAATATCCTATATTTCTTATTATTTTCATTGCATTTTTTTCATCTTCAGCCTTTAGCTTTCCTTCTATTGTAATACCATTTAAGTTTTTTGCTTTATATTGATATACAGGCATTAGCTACACCTCTTTAAAAGTTGATAAGCCTCTCCATTATATCCTTATCAACACAATAGGTCATTGCATCATCATAAGTTATAATACCTTTTTTATAAAGTTCAACAAGAGACATATCCATAGTTTTCATTCCATATTTCCCTCCTGTTTGAACTGCTGAATCTATCTGATGTGTTTTACCTTCCCTAATAAGATTTCTAATTGCAGGTGTTGCAACCATTATTTCAAGAGCACAAACTCTTCCTTCTCCGTCTGCTCTTGTAATGAGTTGTTGAGATATTATTCCTTCAATAACTGCTGAAAGCTGTACCTTTATCTGTTGCTGCTGATGAGGAGGAAAAACATCAACTATCCTATCAATAGTCTTCGAAGCCCCTATAGTATGAAGCGTTGACATTACAAGATGTCCTGTTTCAGCTGCAGTTATTGCAATAGAAATAGTTTCAAGATCTCTCATCTCTCCTACAAGAATAACATCAGGATCTTCTCTTAAAGCTGATCTTAAAGCTGCAGAATATGACTTTGTATCATATCCAATTTCTCTTTGATTAACTATACTTTTTTTATGTTTATGCAGATATTCAATAGGGTCTTCAAGCGTAATTATATGTCCGCTTCTTGTATTGTTAATTTCGTTTATCATAGCTGCAAGTGTAGTTGATTTTCCACTTCCTGTAGGACCAGTAACAAGTATTAAACCTCTTGTTTTTTTACAAAGGTTTTTAATAACAGGGGGCATATTAAGTTTTTCTAAGGTAGGCATTTGCAGTGCTACGGTTCTAAGTGCCATAGCATCACTACCTCTCTGTCTAAAAATATTTACCCTAAACCTACCAATGCCCTGAACAGAATATGAAAGATCTATTTCTCCGATAGAAATATATTTTTGATACTGCTCCTCAGTAAGAACATATTTTGTATATTCTTCAACTTCCTTTGGTGTTAACCTTTCATTTCCATAAGGCATCAGATTTCCATTTATTCTCATAGTTGGTGGTATACCAACAGTAATGTGTAAATCTGAAGCATTAAGTTCAACTGTTTTTGCTAATAATTCTTGAAATGGTATCATTTTGTACCTCCCATTCTTCCATTTTTATTATTTTAAGATATTCATCAAAAGTTGTAATGCCTTGTAAAACCATCGCTTTACATGAGCTTTCAAGGGTAATCATTCCTTTTTTAATGCATAAGGATCTTAATGTGTTTATGTTTCTACAGGTGATTATCTTTTCTCGTATTTCATTTGTTATGTCTAAAACTTCAAAAACTCCTGTCCTGTCTTTATATCCGGTATTATTACATTTTTTACATCCTTTTCCTTTATATAATTTCACTTTTTCATTATTATTAAATCCAATAATATATTTTTCATATTCATTTGCTACATATTCCTCTTTACAATTAGGGCAAATCTTTCTTACAAGCCTTTGAGAGATAATTCCAGATATTGATGCGGCAATTAGATAAGGCTCTATCCCCATGTCTATAAGCCTTATAATAGACGATACACAATCATAAGTATGAAGTGTGCTTAAAACAAGGTGACCTGTTGTAGCAGCTCTAATTGCTATTTCTGCAGTTTCATAGTCCCTTATTTCACCAACCATTATAACATCTGGATCCTGTCTTAATATTGCTCTTAAACCAGTAGTAAATGTAAGTCCTGCCTTTGTATTGACGTTAACCTGGTTTATTCCTTCTATCATATATTCAACAGGATCCTCAATAGTAACAATATTTTTATCGTCTATATTGAATTCTTTAATTAGGGTATAAAGTGTTGTTGTTTTTCCACTTCCTGTAGGACCTGTTACAAATAAAATTCCCTTACTGTTATTTAAAATTTTATTAATAATTTTTATATCTCTGTCGCAAAATCCAAGCTCCTTTATGCCTAAAAATATATTTTCTCTATTTAAAATCCTTATTACAGCTTTTTCCCCATAAATACCTGGCAAAGTTGAAACCCTTAAATCATATATAGCATTATCTATTTTTTCTACTATCCTTCCATCCTTAGGAAGTCTCTTCTCTGCAATATCCATACTTGCAAGAACCTTTAATCTTAATATCAAAGCATCAAATATTTCCTTTGAAAATCTTTGATATTCACAAAGGTGCCCATCTATCCTAAACCTAACTTTTAAATATGTCTCAAAAGGCTCTATATGTATGTCACTTGCATTTGATTTAATAGCATCTTTTATGATGTCATCAAGCATTTTAACTATTGAAATATTTTTTATTTCAACAGAGTTCATCCTATTATCCCTCGTTATTTGTAATAATTTACTATAGAGATAAATTATTCTTTACTATTTCAAATATAATATCAATTTGTTTTTTGTCAACTGATATGCCATTCCATATTTCTTGAGAAATTACCCCTTGAGCAATAAGCATATAAAGCCCATTATAGATTTTTAATCCATATTGCTCTGCATAACTTAAAAATAAAGTTTTTGAAGGATTATAAATTAAATCAATAGCAACAGAAAAATTTTTAATTAAATCTTTATTAACAGGACAAGCTTCTATATTTGGAGCCATACCACATGGAGTACAGTTTATAATATATTCAACATCTTTTATATTAGGTAATAAATCATAAGATATAATTTCTACACAATCTGGCCATTTCTGTGATAATCCAACTTTAACATCTCTACTTGCAACATATATATTTTTTATGCCTTTATCTATTAAAGAACATAATACCGCTCTTACTACTCCACCCGTTCCTAATATCAATGCATTTTTTCCCTCTACTTTTAAATTATACTTATCAAGCATCAATGAAAAACCCTGATAATCTGTGTTATAGCCTATTGCTTTTTCCCCATCAAACAAAATCGTATTAATAGAGCCTATCCTTTTGGCCTCTTCACTTAGTTCATCTATATAATCAATTGATGATATCTTATAGGGAATAGTAACATTTAAACCTTTAATACCTGAAATTTTACACTCTTCGATAAAATCCTTAAGATTACATGGTTCAATCTCATAAAGTTCATATTTGCCATTGATATTCATTCTTTTTAATATTTCTTTATGTACAATTGGAGAAATACTATGACTTAGTTTTTGTCCAATAAGCCCATATAAATTATCCTTCACCATCTGAAAACTCCTTTTCATATATTAGATTTTTCTTAATTAAACCTTCAATCTTTCTTATAATTTTTGTTGTTATAAATTCTTTACTTGAAATTGGATCAACAAGAATTGTATATGTTTTACACCTGTTTCCTCCTAATATATCAGTAAATATTTGATCTCCAATAACACATGTATTAAAAGGGGCTGCATTAAGCTTTTTCATTGCACCTTTAAACATTATCTTCATAGGCTTAATTCCTACAACAGAAAAATAATCAATATCTAAATCCCCTCTGAATAGTTTAACTCTTCGACCGGAACTATTTGACAGCAGGCATATCTTAAAACCTTGTCTTATAAGATTATTTATTAGTTCTTTAACAGATTCATCAGCAATTTTACTACCCCAAGGCATAAGAGTATTATCTATGTCAATTATAAGATTTTCTATTCCTAATTCTTTCAACTTATAAAAGTTTATTTTGTAAATGTTTTTATAATAAAAATCTGGCATCAAAAATTTTTTCATAATTACCTCAACTGACTTTTCTTTAATATCTCCTTATATTATACATAAATTAAACATTATTTCCAATATAGACATAAGTTTGACTTTTTATTCTAATATAAATACTTTTTATTTTGGATACAAAAAAAGAAGCAGCATAATACTGCTTCTAAACCTTCATTTCCTTTGCAAGCTTTTTTAGAGCCTTTTTCTCTATTCTTGATACATAAGATCGCGATATTCCAAGTAAAGCCGCTATCTCTCTTTGTGTCTGGGGTTCTCCTTTCAAGCCATATCTTAACTGTATTATAAGTTTTTCTTTACCTTCAAGTATTTTTTCGATTAGATTATACAGTTTTTTTATAGCTACCTTATTTTCAACTTCATCAAGAACTGCATCACTATCAGTTCCAAGCACGTCTATGAGGCATATTTCATTGCCTTCCTTATCTATTCCGATTGGATCTTGAAGGTAAACTTCAGATTTTGATTTTTTGTTTGCTCTTACATACATCAATATTTCATTCTCAATGCACTTTGCAGCATAGGTTGCAAGCCTGTTGCCCTTATTATAATCAAAGCTTTCAATAGCTTTAATAAGCCCTATAGTTCCTATAGAAATAAGATCATCTGCATCTTTACCCTGTGGGCTAAATTTTTTTATAATATGGGCAACTAACCTTAAATTCCTGGTAATAAGCTCATTTTTGGCATTTTCATCTCCTGATTTATATAAGGAAAAAAGATTTTTTTCTTCTTCTTCAGTTAATGGGTAAGGAAATGAACTACTATTTGCAACATATCCTATGAAAGGAACAGAATTGTTAAATAGACTAAAAAACATATCCAACAACAAACTTTCACCCCCGGTAGAAGTATTATGTACATACCAGTAACTACCGGGACTTTGGATATGTTTTACTATATATTAATACATATAAATTTGAGTTGTAATATTATTTTACCATAGTTTGGTACAATTTGGAATATCAATTAAAACATTTTAACTATTTTTTTGTTTTGAAGCAGCTATCTCTTTTACCTTTGCAATCATTATATCAATTGCAACTTTGTTGTATCCACCTTCTGGAATGATTATATCTGCATATCTTTTAGTAGGTTCCACAAATTGGAGATGCATAGGTCTTACCACATTAATATATTGGTTTATTACCGATTCTAATGTTCTTTTCCTTTCTTTTATATCTCTTTGTATCCTTCTTACTATTCTAACGTCTGCATCAGTGTCTACAAATATTTTAATATCAAGCATATTCCTAATTTCAGGTTCAGTAAGTATTAAAATTCCTTCCAGAATTATAATATCCTTAGGTTCAACTCTAATAGTTTCTTTAGATCTATTGTGAATTCCAAAGTCATAAATGGGCTTGTCTATTGCCTTACCTTCACAGAGCATCTTTAAATGTTTTAATAAAAGCTCTGTATCAAAGGCATCTGGGTGATCATAGTTAGTTTTAATCCTTTCTTCAAAGGATAAATGGCTCTGATCCTTATAATATGAGTCCTGCTCTATAATACATATTTGTTCTTCATTAAGACTCTTGTATATTTCCTGAGCTACTGTACTCTTGCCAGAACCCGTTCCCCCTGTAATTCCAATAAGTATTGGTTTACTCATTATTATCCCCCTTTTCTTTTACAAGCATATCAAAAGACTTTAGTGGCTTTATTGATTTTATCTTATAAATCATCTGTGGATGTGGAGTTGAATCAATTTCATTTCCTGCATCATCCCAAATTTCATCAAGTTTTATAGAAAAGTTATCATCCTTAGGAGTTAGTATTTCAATTTCATCTCCTTTAAATATCCTATTCCTTTGTTCAATAGTTGCTATATTTGTTTCAAAATCATAATCAACAACTATTCCAACAATATCATGAGTTCTTATATATGATGACGTGCTATATATCTGCTTTTTAGGTTTTCCAAAATAAAAGCCTGTAGAAAATTCTCTATGGCTTGCCTTTGAAACTTCTTCAAGCCATTTAGGATTAAACACATAATTTTTACTATCTTTAAGATAACTATCAATCGCCTGCCTATAGGCTTTTGTAACTGTTGCAACATAATATGAACTCTTCATTCTTCCTTCTATTTTAAAACTGTAAACCCCGCTTTCCACAAGCTCTGGTATATACTCTATCATGCAAAGATCCTGAGAATTCATTATATATGTTCCTCTTTCATCTTCAAATACTGGAAAATACTCTCCAGGACGTTTTTCTTCCATAAGATAATATTTATATCTACAGGGATGAGCACATAATCCCCTATTTGCATCCCTTCCTGTCATATAATTCGAAAGAAGGCATCTCCCTGAATAGGATATACACATTGCTCCATGAACAAAGGCTTCAATTTCTAAATCATCTGGTACTTTTTCTCTAAGCTCTTTTATCTCTTTTAGTGACATCTCCCTTGCAAGAACAACCCTCTTTGCTCCAAGTTTATACCAAAATTCTGCCGACTTATAGTTTACATTATTGGCCTGGGTACTGATGTGTATTTCAAGCTCAGGAGCAGTTTCTTTAACAATAGAGAAAACACCTAAATCAGAAATTATTACAGCATCAACTCCTATATCACTTAGAAACTTAATATATTCAGGCATACCTTTAATGTCATCATTGTGTGGAAATATGTTTATAGTCACATAAACTTTGGCACCTTTTTCATGGGCAAATTCAACTGCCTTTTTCATAGTTTCTCTATCAAAGTTGTCAGCCATTGCCCTAAGGCTATATGCCTCTCCTCCTATATATACTGCATCAGCACCATATATAATAGCTGTCTTCAATTTTTCAAGATTTCCTGCTGGAGCTAAAAGTTCAATTTTTTTCATCAAAGCACCTCCTTAACCTTACAGCTTAAAGCAATACCATCACCAATTGGAAGTACCACCGTTTCAAGCTCTGGCATATTTGATATATTGCTTAAATATTTTCTCATCCTTTTTACTATAGTAATTTTTCTTCTTATGAGCAACTTATTTGTTGCAATCATTCCTCTAAAAAGCACATTATCACATATTAAAAGACCATTAATTTTAAGATGTTTTAGGCAATAGGGAAGAAACTTTTCATAGTGACCCTTTGCAGCATCTAAAAATACCAAATCATATTCTCCTTCAATATCTTTTAAAACCTCAAGAGCATCTCCTTTTAATATTTTAATATTTTTTTCCATATTCATTATTTTTATATTTTTAGTTGCCAGTTCATACATAGAATCATTCTTTTCAATAGAAACAACCTCACAACCATCTCCAGCAGCCAATGCCATAACAAGAGCAGAATAACCAATTGCAGTACCAACTTCAAGTATCCTTTTTACATTATGTGATTTTATTAAAACTCTTAAAAACTGTGCTACCTCAGGATGAATTATAGGAACGTTATTTTCCTTGGCATATTCTTCTAAGGTTTTTATATATCCTATACTTTCAGGAATAAGACTTCTTATGTATTCTTCTATATAATCATGCGCAATATTGCTCATTTTAACCTCCAAACATAACAAACATAAAATTAATACATGGAAGATTTTAATCTTTTTCTTCCATGTATTAAATATCTTTTACAAAAATTTTTATTTTAATTCTAGTTAGTCTTTAACATCTTCTTATATTTAAGGAATTCATCATAACTATTTGTGAAATAATGGCTTCCATCACCCTTTGACACAAAATATATATAATTAACATCAGCAGGATTTAAAGCTGCCATAATTGAATTTTTTCCTGGATTACAAATAGGTCCTTGTGGAAGTCCAATATATTTATAGGTATTATAAGGAGAATCAACTTCAAGGTCTTTATAATATAAAACGCTCTTATGAGTACCCAATGCATACTGAACCGTTGCACAGGATTCAAGTTTCATATTTTTTTGAAGCCTGTTGTAAAAGACTTTAGCAATTATAGGTCTTTCAATATCGAGTTTTGCCTCTTCCTCAACTATTGAGGATATTGTAATTATTTCATCAAGAGAATAATTAGTATTTTTCATTTCTAGAAAAACTGCAGATTTATAAATTTCATTAAATCTTGAAAGCATCTTATCTATTATTTCATGATTACTTGTTCCCTTTTTAAATTGATAAGTATCAGGAAACAAATACCCTTCAAGCCTTGATTGTCTACTCTGGGGTATGGATTTTAAAAAATCATAATCAAATTTGCCAGTTTGGCATTCTTTAATAAAAGAATTTATATCATTAACAAGACCTTCTTTATTTAATTTCTCTGCTATTTCTTTTATTGTATATCCCTCAGGTATAGTCACAAAAATAACATCAGGATCTTTATCTATTTTACCATTAAAAATCTTTTCAAAAACCTCCAAAGGAGTCATGGAAGTGTTTAAAATATACACACCTTGCTTTAAATTCTTTCCAAGATTCTTACTTCTTACATAAAATTGAGCAAATAATTTATTTTTGACAATCTTGCTTTTATACAATTTATCAATTACTTCATTTCTATTTTCACCTTTTTCCACTCTAAATATCTCTTGTTTCTTACTTTTGGAAATTGGTGAGTTAATGTATTTTTTATAATCCATATATAAAAACAAAGTAAAAAATATGAGTATAAAAAACATTATTAGTAAGCTTTTGAAAAATTTTTTATAAATAAAATCCATAACCCCACCACTTTTTCTATTTATATTCATATTATATTATTTAAACTTTTATTTAACAAGGCTTAAATACTTTTACTTCTTGAAACTTCTTTCTTTCTAAGATTTGTATCAAGGATCCTCTTTCTCATTCTAATACTTTTAGGTGTAACTTCTACAAGTTCATCACTTGTTATAAATTCAAGACATTGCTCTAAGGACATTTCAATAGGTGGGGTAAGCCTTAGTGCTTCATCTGAACCAGCTGCTCTCATATTTGATACATGTTTCTTTTTGCATACGTTTACATCTATATCTTCTGCTCTTGAACAAACACCAACAATCATCCCTTGATAAACTGGGGTTCCAGGAGCTATAAATAGAGTTCCCCTCTCCTGAGCATTGTAGAGCCCATAAGTTACAGCTTCACCAGTTTCAAAAGCCACAAGTGCTCCTCTGCTTCTTTCTGGTACATCGCCTTTATAAGGCTCATATCCATAAAAAACATGATTCATAATTCCATTTCCTTTAGTATCCGTCATAAATTCATTCCTATATCCAATTAGTCCTCTTGCAGGTATCTTAAACTCAAGCCTTACATAACCATTTATAGCTGATGTCATATTTACCATCTCAGCCCTTCTTATTCCCAGCTTTTCCATTACAACGCCCATGTAATCCTCAGGAACATCAATTGTAAGATATTCAATAGGTTCATATATGTTATTTTCTATTTCCTTTAATATTACCTTTGGTTTTGAAACCTGGAATTCATATCCTTCTCTTCTCATAGTTTCTATAAGTATAGATAGATGAAGCTCTCCCCTTCCCGATACCTCAAAAGCATCAGTTGAATCAGTTTCCTTTACTCTAAGGCTTACATTTGTTTCAAGTTCTTTGAAAAGCCTATCTCTAAGATGTCTTGAAGTCACATAATCGCCTTCTCTTCCAGCAAAAGGACTATCATTAACACTAAAAGTCATTGATATAGTTGGCTCATCAATCTTTACAAAGGGCAAAGCCTCTGGATTTTGTATATCTGCAATAGTTTCACCTATACTTATATTAGATATACCTGCTACAGCTACAATATCACCAAGAGAAGCTTCTTCAACTTCCTCCTTTTTAAGACCACTAAAAGAATACAAAGTTACAATCTTTCCATTTCTTATAGTTCCATCAGTTCCACAAACTGCTACCTGCTGATTTTTTCTTATTTTTCCTCTTTCTATCTTACCTATTGCAATTCTTCCAACATAATCATTTGAGTCTATAGTTGTAACAAGCATCTGTAGAGGCTCATCTAAATATCCTGCTGGTGCAGGTATATTGTTTATTATGGTTTCAAATAACGGCTTTAGGTTATCTGAACTATCAGAAAGGCTAAGTTTTGCAAATCCTTCCTTTGCAGAACAATAAACTACAGGGAACTCAATCTGATCGTCATCGGCTCCAAGCTCAATAAATAACTCTAAAACCATGTCTATAACTTCCTCTGGTCTTGCATCTGTCCTGTCAATTTTATTAATAACAACAATAGGCTTTAATTTTAACTCAAGGGCCTTTCTTAAAACAAACCTTGTTTGTGGCATAGGTCCTTCAAAGGCATCTACTAAAAGAACAACGCCATCAACCATTTTAAGTACTCTTTCAACTTCTCCACCAAAGTCAGCATGTCCTGGTGTATCAACAATATTTATTTTTATTCCGTTATAAACAACGGCTGTATTTTTTGAAAGTATTGTGATTCCTCTTTCTCTTTCAAGATCATTAGAATCCATAACCCTCTCTTCAACTTTTTCATTATTCCTGAATATACCACTTTGTTTTAACATTCCATCTACAAGGGTAGTTTTTCCATGGTCAACATGGGCAATTATTGCAACGTTTCTAATATCATCTCTTATAACTTTCTCCATTTTAGCAACCTCCAAAAATAATAGGATACTATTTAGTATCCTATTGTTAACAATATTTTATTGTAAGCAATATAAATATGAATGTCAATGCTTGTATAAATTTGTTACTCGCTCAATTACTGTTGATAAGATTATTCCTGCAATTCCAGCCGATACAAACTCTCCAAAGCCAATTGTACCAACAGTAACAACGTATGGCATGTTTGTTATTTTGCTTACCCATATCGATACTATAAATGCATTAAGTAGTATTGGAGGAATTACAGCTAAGTATTTATTAGGCATCTTTGAAGTAAGATAAGCAGCAGCAAGTGTAGTTAAACTCCCAAATACTATATCAATAAGTCCTAATCCGCCAAATATATTTGCCAACATGCAACCTAAAAAAAGCCCTGGTATTGCCTCTGGCATATAAAAAGGCAGTATTGTCATTGCTTCAGATAATCTAAACTGAACTGCACCATAAGATATCGGTTTTAATACAACTGTCAGTACATAATATATCGCTGCAATTACACCTGCTTGTATTATATATCCATTTTTGTTTCCTCTCATAAATTATTCCCCCACTATTTTTTAATAAGTTCTTCTGTAAAATCTATATCCATAGCATCTCCCAATATTTTCATGATATCCTCCCAAAGCCTTGAAAATCTCATTTCAGCTTCAAGATAATTTCTTATTTCAGGATTAAGGCTAATTATATTTAAAAGATTATTAAGAGAATCAATTTGTTCCTTTGAAGGTTCAACACCTTTAAGCTGCTGTGAATATAGTTCTAATTGCTTCTTTCTAAAATCCTCTACCATTCTTTTATGGTTTGGATTTGAATTTATTTTTTCCATAGCTGATTTATACTCTATTACTTCAGGTGCTAATTTTAAAGCTCTTGCAAGCTCATGGGCTTTATCATATACGTTCATGTTACCAACCTCCTACATAAATTAATTATTACCACAAATAATAACTTTTTTCAATATATTTAAAATTTTTTGAAGCCCAGTACAAAATGCACTGGGCTTTGATTAGATTTCCATTATTATTGGTAATATCATGGGTTTACGTTTTGTCTTTTCATATAAATATTCTCTTAAATCATCTTTAATGCTTGATTTTAAAGCTGCCCATTCTGTAATTTGATTTTTTAGGCACTTTTCTAAAGAAACTTTAACAATGTTTTTTGCTTCTTCCATAAGGTCTTCAGACTCTCTTACATAAACAAAACCCCTTGATATAATATCTGGTCCAGCAATAACCTTTCCTGTTTCTCTCTCAATTGTTACAACAACTGTTAATATACCGTCTTGTGATAAATGCTTTCTATCCCTTAGCACTATGTTTCCAACATCTCCTACTCCAAGGCCGTCAACAAGAACCTGACCTGCTGGTACATATCCGCTAATCCTTGCACTATTTTCGTTTACTTCTAAAACTTGGCCAATGTCAGATATAAATATATTATTTTCATCCATTCCAAGTTTTTGTGCAAGTATTGAATGCTGTTTTAAATGCCTATACTCTCCATGAACAGGCATAAAATACTTAGGTTTAACAAGGGTATGTATAAGCTTAAGTTCTTCTTGACATGCATGACCAGAAACATGAACATCTGCAAGGGACTCATATATAACGTTAGCTCCCCTTTTAAAAAGCTGATTTATAACCCTTGAAATAAGCTTTTCATTTCCTGGAATAGGAGTTGCTGATACTATCACAAGATCATCTTTCATTATTTCAACTTTTCTATGTTCTGAGGTAGACATCCTTGCAAGAGCTGACATAGGCTCTCCTTGGCTACCAGTTGTTATAATCACAATTTCGCTGGGTTTGTATTTTTCAATATCATCAATGTCTATAAAAAGGCCTTCTGGATATCTTAAATACCCAAGCTCATTTGCAACCTCAACAATGTTTTCTATACTCCTTCCTGATATTGCAACCTTTCTACCATACTTATATGCTGAATCCATTATTTGCTGAATCCTATGAATATTAGATGCAAAAGTAGCTACAATTATTCTTGATTTTGTTTCACTGAAAATCTTATCAAAGGTTTCCCCCACAGTCCTTTCAGACATAGTGTACCCTGGTCTTTCTATATTTGTGCTATCTGCCATAAGAAGCATAACACCTTGTTTCCCAAGTTCAGCAAGCCTTGCAAAATCCATAATCTCTCCATCTATAGGAGTATAGTCGATTTTAAAATCTCCAGTATGAACTATTATACCTACTGGTGTATGTATTGCAAGAGAACAGGAATCAGCAATGCTATGATTATTTTTTATAAACTCAACTTTGATTTCTCCAAAAGTAATAACGTCTTTAGGTTTAACAACCTTTAAAGTACAATCCCTAAAAATGCCATGCTCTTTTAATTTAGTTTCTACTATACCAAGGGTAAGCTTAGTTCCGTAAACCGGTACATTTAGCTGCTTTAATATATAAGGCAATGCCCCTATGTGATCTTCATGTCCATGGGTTAAAATAATGGCCTTAACTTTTTCTTTTTGTTTCAAGAGGTAGTTAATATCTGGTATAACAATATCTACTCCAAACATCTCTTCCTCTGGAAACATAAGCCCGCAATCTATGACTATTATATCATTTTTATATTCAATAACAGTCATATTCTTTCCAATCTCATTAACTCCTCCAAGTGGAATAACTTTTACTTTATCTTTTTTTGCCAAACACATTTTCCCTCCTTCGTTGTCCCATATATTACCAATTATATATAAAATAAAATCAATCAATTTTATTCATTTACAATATAATGATTTTAACCTGCAATATAGTATATAGTCAACATTTACTTTGAGTACTTGCATTTGCTACAATATCCAAAAAACTTAACACTATGATTAGTTATTTTAAAATCATACTTTTGCTCAATTTTTTCCTCAAGTGTTTCTAACAAGTCCCCTTCCACCTCTTCAACATTTCCACAATTTATACAAACAAGATGATGATGTTGATGATCCTCCTCTTCATGTATTAGCTCATATCTATTACATCCATCATCAAAATTCATTCTACATACAAGCCCCATCTTCTCCAAAAGTTGAAGAGTTCTATATACTGTTGCAAGACCTATTTCAGGGCATTCTTTTTTTACAATATCATATATTTCCTCCGTTGAAAGATGCTTTCCTTCATTATCTATTATAACATTAAGTACAGCTCTTCTTTGAGGAGTAAGTTTATACCCTCCTGTTTTTAAACGCTGCTTAAGTTTTTCATTTTCATCTTTGGAAAATACAATCATATTTACACCTCAATTCAAAAGCTAATCAATTTATTTTACAATATTTTACATGAATTGTCAAGAGATTCTCAATTGAAATAAAGCTTTTAAAAAAATATTTCAATTTCGTCTTTAATATTAATTTCATTAATATCTACAAAACATCTATATGCCTTTACGATAACTCCCCTATCATAAGCTTTTTTTAGTTTTTCCCCAAAAATTTTATCAATTTTGTAGTTCGGTGTAAAGCTTTCAACATAATCCATAAAAGCAATTATTACTATCGCAGCTCTATATTTATTATTAGCCATTATTAGTTCGTCTATGTGTTTTCTACCTCTTTCTGTCGGTGCATCAGGAAATTTTGATATCCCATTTTCTTCATAAGTTGCACATTTTACCTCAACAAAAATACCATTATAGATTTCATCTTCAATAAAAAAATCAAACCTACTGTTTGAATACTGTACTTCTCTTTTTATTTTACCTTTTACCCAATCTATTCTTCCATTTGTCACTGCTTCTTCAAATACTTTGTTTGCTAAAGAAGAATTAACACATACTATATTTTTATCCTTGTAAACATGAAGCAAGCTATATTTTGTCTTTCTATTTGGTTTATCACTTTTCTGAAGAATAACTTTAGTTCCTTCATAAAGTAGTTCAGTCATCCTTCCAGTATTAGGTACATGAACTAATTCAATTCTATCATCAACCTTGATTAATGCCTCAAACCTATTAATCCTTTTAATACATAAGCCATTGACCTTTTCTCCCTGTATAAACATTATACTTACCTCATCACTGAATTAAATCTTATATATAAAACAAAGGATATACCAATGGTATATCCTTATTCTTCGTCATCTTCAAAGTCTTCTTCATTTAACCATTCTTCATAAGCAGCTGCAACCTTTTCAAATTCATCATCATCTTCAATAGTTGTAAGCATTTCTTCTCCATCTTCATTTGTTGTAAGTTTTAGTACAACTGCATCTTCTTCATTTTCTTCATCTACAGGGTATAACACATAGTATTCATTTCCATCAACTTCAAGAGCAGTTATAACTTCAAATTCAGTTTCTACTCCATCCTCATCAGTTAATACTACAGTATTTTCGTTGTTTTCCATAGCAAACACCTCTTTTCTAATTATAATGTTATTGTAATTTTATTTTTAAAAGCTGTCAATCATTTATTTGTTAATTCTGTTAAGATAAGTTTGTAGTATATATGTTGCTGCAATAGTGTCAATTACTTCCTTTCTCTTTTTTCTAGAAACATCAGCATCTATTAACATCTTTTCTGCTGCTACAGTTGTCAATCTCTCATCTTCTAATTCTATATCTAACTTTATTCTGCCCTTTAATTTATCACAAAAATCAATAATCTTTTCTGCCCTTGGACCTATTGTTCCATTCATGTTTTTAGGAAAGCCTACAACTATTTTTTCAACCTGATATTCATTGATAATATTTAGTATTTCATTTATGTCTTTTTTAATACCTGTTCTTTTTATAGTTTTTATTCCCTGTGCCGTCCAACCTAAGGGATCACTTATTGCAACTCCTATAGTTTTGTCTCCAATATCAAGTCCCATTATCCTCAAGATTTTATCCTCCCTATACTATTTTTATACAAAATTCTGGGCAATATGCTGAACAATATCCGCAAAGAACACATTTATCTTCATCTACTTTTGCCTTATTATTAACAACTTTTATTGCCTTATTTTTACACTTTTTTTCACATTCTCCGCAACCTTTACACCAACTATCTATATGCAATCTTCTTTTTCTATTTTTAAGTTTTGTAAGTATATCTTCATCAATCGTTCTTCCTTCAAATATGGAAATATTTGTATATACCTCTTCTAAGGATTGCATACCTACTGCAATAGAATGTATGTTAGGATTATTTAAAACAAAACTGAAGCATTCTGTTGAATTTGACATGAGGTTTCCACCCCCAAGAGGCTTCATTGAATATATTCCTTTCCCAGATTTATTTGCTTTTTCAACTGCCTTTAGCATATCATCAATACTACCATCTATAATTCCAAGTCCTTTTATGTTTACAATAGGATGTATAACATCTATCTCTTCCATAGTGCATATAGCTTCAACCACTTCAACAGCATGTGTTGAAACTCCTACTGCATCTATTATTCCACATTTTTTTGCATCTATAAGATATCTTAAGGCCTCAGAATGCCCTTTTAATGTTAATCTGCTTTCCTGCTCATGAAGGCAAAATATGCTTAATTTTTTTAGTCCAAGCTCTTCTAATGCTTCCTGAACACTTTCTCTCATACCTTCATAAGTGTAATCATAAGATTTTGATGATATTATTATGTTTTTATTTTTTGAAAGCTCAATTGCTCTTTTTATATATGGATATGTCTTATATAGTTTTGCAGTATCTATAAAATTAACCCCCATATCAAATGCAGTTGCAATAACTTTTGCTCCTTCTTCTATATCTAGATTTGCTTGCAGAGGTCCCACAGTAAGCCCTCCAAAGCATAGCTTTGAAACTACCAAACCAGTTTTCCCAAGTCTGACATATTCCAACACTAATACCTCCAATTATATAAAATATAGACGGTACGAAAAATACCGTCTATATTTTATATATAATTTTAATAACTTTTATCACTTTGACTCTTAATAAACATCAATTTATTTTTCATTTATAAAGCCTCTTAAAAGCTCTTCTAATATTTCATCTCTTTCAAGCTTTCTTATTTTTGCTCTTGCATTTTTATAGCTTGTGATATATGTAGGATCACCTGAAAGTATATAACCAACAAGCTGATTAATAGGGTTATATCCTTTTTCTTTAAGTGCATCATATACCTCATTAAGTATCTCTTTTATTTTTTCTCTATTTTCCATATTAAATTTGTATTGCATAGTACCTTCTTGGCGTTCGGTCATAAAAACCACACCTTTCCCACGTTATTAACTATAAACATAATATACCACTATATTAAAATTAAATCAAATATGAAATTAGTAATTTAAAAAATTTAAGGCGGTAAACCGCCTTATTTAATCATATTTTCGATTATAGAATACACGCTTTCGAGGGCTTGAGTAACTTTACTTGTATCCTTTCCTCCTGCTTGAGCCATATCTGGTCTTCCTCCACCGCCTCCACCAGTTATCTTTGCAACTTCTTTAACTAGATTTCCTGCATGAATTCCAGATGCTACTGCATCTTTACTTGCCATAGCAATAAAGGTTACTTTTCCATCCTTAACATTAGCAAGGACAACAGCAGATTTTCCAAGCTTATCTCTTAACCTGTCTCCAAGTTCCCTTAAAGCATCTGCATCAAGTTCAAGACAAGCTACTGCCACCTTTATCCCTTTTATATCCTTTGCAGAATCTATTATTTGTTGTAAAGAACCTAAAGCCATTTTAGATTTTAAGTTTTCAATCTCTTTATCTTTATCCTTAACTTCCTGAATTAAAGCTTCAGCTCTTCTAACTATATCATTTATTTGAGTCTTTAATGCTAAAGCAGTATTTTTTAAAGTATTTTCCAAGTTTTCAACATAATTTAAAGCACCTTTTCCAGTAACAGCCTCAATCCTTCTAATACCTGCAGCGACTCCTCCTTCAGATATTATCTTAAACAGACCTAATGTAGAAGTATTTGAAACATGTGTGCCTCCACAAAGTTCAATGCTAAATTCTCCAGCTTTAACTACTCTTACGATATTACCATATTTTTCACCAAACAACGCCATTGCACCCATATTTTTTGCTTCATCAATTGTAGTTTCAATAGTTTTAACATCTAATCCTTCTAAAATCTTTTCATTTACCATGTTCTCAATTCTTCTTAAATCCTCATAAGAAATAGCTTCAAAATGGGTGAAATCAAATCTTAATCTATCATAAGATACTCGAGAGCCAGATTGTTCTACATGGTTTCCAAGTATTTTTCTTAATGCAGCATGAAGAAGGTGTGTTGCTGTGTGGTTTCTTGCAATATCAAGTCTTCTATCCCTATCAACTACAGTACTAACAATTGAATTTACTTTAATGCTTCCCTCAATTACCTTTCCAACATGTATTACTTTATCATTAGCTGTTTTTTTACAATCAAATACCTCAACTTTAAATCCGTTTCCAATTAAGTATCCCCTATCTCCTATTTGACCTCCCATTTCAGCATAAAAAGATGTATTGTCAAGTATTACTGAAACATCATCGCCTTCATTTGCCATATCAACAACATCTCCATTTGAAACTATAACAAGTACTTTACCTTCTGATTTTGTATCTGTATATCCAGAGAATTTAGTTGTAATTTCTGCAGGAAGTGTCATATATATATCCATTTCTGTTCCCATATAGTTTGTTTCTTCCCTTGCAGCCCTTGCTCTTTCTCTTTGCATTTTCATCTCTTCATTAAAACCATCTATGTCTACTTTCATTCCTTGTTCATCAAGTATTTCAATAGTTAACTCAAGTGGAAAACCATAAGTATCATAAAGCTTGAATGTATTTGCTCCCGATAATATGTCTTTACCTTCTTTTCTAAGATCATCTATATATTGATTGAGTATAATCATTCCTTGATCAATAGTTTCGTCAAACCTTTCTTCTTCAAGCTTTATAACCTTCTTTATATAATCTTTCTTTTCCTCAAGCTGTGGATATGCATCCCGTGAGTTTTCAATTACAACATCACAAAGCTCCCAAAGGAAAGTTCTATTTACTCCAAGAAGTTTCCCGTGCCTTGCAGCTCTTCTTAAAAGCCTCCTTAAAACATATCCTCTACCTTCATTTGAAGGAAGTATACCATCACTTACCATAAAAGTAACGCTTCTTATATGATCCGTAATAAGTCTTAAAGATACATCTTTTTTGCTATCATTCTTATATGTAGTGTTTGAAATTCTACAAACTTCATTTAATATGTTTTTCATAGTATCTATATCAAATATACTATTCACACCTTGCATTATCGTTGCAATTCTTTCAAGCCCCATACCTGTATCTATGTTAGGGTTTTGAAGTCTATTGTAGTTTCCATTTTCATCTTTATCAAACTGTGTAAAAACAAGATTCCAAAACTCAATAACTCTATCTTCTTCTCCAGCCTTTAAAAATTCTTCAAGCGTATTTATTTTACCTTCTCCTCTGTCAAAGTGTATTTCAGAGCAAGGCCCACATGGTCCTTGACCTATTTCCCAAAAGTTATCTTCTTTGCCAAGTCTAAATATCCTTTTTGGATCTATATCAGTTTTGTTTACCCATATATTGTATGCTTCATCATCATCAAGATATATTGTTACATAAAGCTTATCCTTAGGAATCTCTAAAACATTGGTTACAAACTCCCAGGCCCATGGTATTGCACTCTCTTTAAAATAATCACCAAAGGAAAAATTACCAAGCATTTCAAAAAAAGTTGCATGCCTTGCAGTTTTTCCTACTCTCTCAATGTCCCCAGTTCTAATGCATTTTTGGCATGTTGTAACTCTTCTTCTTGGAGGTATTTGTTGACCAGTAAAATAAGGTTTTAAAGGAGCCATACCTGCATTTATAAGAAGAAGGCTTTTATCATTTTGTGGAATTAGCGAAAAGCTTGGAAGTCTCAAATGACCTTTTTCTTCAAAAAAAGATAAATATTTTTCTCTTATTTGATTTACACCCATCCACTTCATGTTATCCCTCCTAATTTGCTTATATATAATATTAAAAAAGCCCTCATCCCTAATTAGGGACGAAGACTTATTACTCCGTGGTACCACCCTTATTACCATAAAGGTCACTTTAAACTATAACGGATGAACCGTCTTTGCCTACTAAATTCAGCAAAGAAGCTTTGGGACTGCTTCCACTATATCCTCTAAGGACTCTCACCACCCGTCCTCTCTCTTAAAGAAAGATTATAGCGTACTCCTTCCCTTCATAGCCTTTAACTTCTAATCATTATATATAATATGGTCATATTTGTCAATTGTATTTGCTTATACAATTCTTGGTTAAATTATAATAGATTCAAACATCTCCTAAAACAATCAATATAAACTTCTAAGTATATATCTATAAGCTACTTTTATTATACCTGCAATTGGAATTGAAAGTACAAGACCCCATCCTCCAAAAAACTTTCCACCAATTAAAAGTATTATCATTATAAAAACTGGATGTAATCCTATACTCTCTCCCATAAGCTTTGGTGCTACAACACCACTTTCAAACTCCTGTATTATAAAAAAAACAACTACAACTATCAGAGACTTATTTAATGACTGTGAAGATGCTGATATAAAAGCTGGTAAAAATCCTATTACTGGCCCAAAATAAGGTATTATATTTACTATACCGTTTATGAATGCAATAATTAAAGGATATTTTATTTTAAGTATTACCATAGCTATAAAGGTTAAAAAAAATATAATTATTGATAAAATTATCTGGCTTTTTATAAAACTACCAATAACTTTGTCTATTTCACTTCCAAGCTCAATTACTTTATTTCTTATCCTGCTTGGAATAAAAGATTTTATAAAATTTATTAAGTATTCTTTATCCGTTAAGAAATAATAAACAAATACAGGCATTAATATAAAAGTTGGTATCTCCATTGAAAATTCTATTATATCATTAAAAAACTTTCTTAAATAACTTGTTACAACCATTTCAACTTTAATAATACTACTATCAACTACTGATTTCATATAAGAAGGAAGAGAATTGTATCCTATGTTTATTTTAAAACTATCAACTATTCTTCTATATTCATCTATATTCTGAATAAGTGAAAGAATATCTTTTACTATACCTGGTACTATAATAATTATTAATATAAAAAAAAGAGTTAAGAAAAATAAAACAGATAAAAAAGCAGCAATTTTTATACTTATCCCTTTGGATTTTAAATAATCTGTTAATGGGTTCAGCATATAAGCAATAAAAATAGAAAATAATATTGGTTTTAAAAAACTCATCAAATAATAAGCTAATAAAATTATAGTTAGATAAAATAACGTTATAATTATTTTTTTAGCCTCAATTTTTATCATAAACTTATCACCTTACTAAATTCTTAAATGATATGATATTGGTTATATCTATATCATCTTCATCAACAATTATTTTTTCTTTACCAAAAACAGTTTTCTCATTTATTATTATTATCTTTCTTCCTTCAAAAATATCTTCATAAAAACCTCTCTTACAGATTAATGCTTTTAATTCTCCATTAAATTCATCAAAAATCAAATCATTTAAAGCTCCAAGCCTTTTTCCATTAATATCTATTATTTCTTTGTCCATAAAATTTTGAAGCATTATATATTTATACTTTTTTATAAAACTCTGATTCAACTTGTAAATATCGTTTTTAATAACTATAACATCTTCGTATTTTTCTACATCTCTAATTAGAAGTAAATTAAAGGTAGGAAATATATTTTTTGTAGTAATAATAAAAGAATATATTTTTAATTTATTTATATCAATTAAAAAATCTTCTATTCTTCCAATTATATTTCCTTTTTTATCAACAACACTGCAGCCTCTAACATCAAGATATTTTTTCACATTAATCACATCCTTTTAAGTTGTAGTATGAGTTCTTTTGCTATATAATTCTAATAGATTTTATAAGAGGTGAAAGAAATGAATAAGAACATTTATAATGCATTTATTATATGTATTATCTGCATACTTCCCTTAATTATAACGCCAAACAGACTTGATTATTATTACGAGGCTAAAACATATCTGCTGTATATTTTGTGTTTTTTTACATTTATACCATTTATTCTTCTAAAATTAAAAAAACATTTTAATGATAACAAATTAATTTATTATATACTTTTTGCTTATATATTTACTTTATCTATATCAACTTTCTATTCTATTAACTTTTATCAATCACTATACGGGAAAATATATAGATACGAAGGTTTTTTGACTCTGATTTGTTATATTATTATTTTCTTTATAGCTTCATCTTCTTATACTTTTTCAAAAAATCATTTGATATATCTTTTTACATCTTCATCACTTATATCAATCTATGGAATTCTACAATACTTTGGATATAATTTAGTTAAAGTCGATCCAATAAGGAGCAAATGGGTAAGATATGTATATTCAACTATTGGTAATCCTAATTTTCTTGGAAGTTACTTGGTTCTTATACTTCCTATTAGCATTTATTGCTTTATTAAATCAAAAAAAATTATATACATTGTAACTTCATCCCTTTTTTATTCAACACTTTTATTAACCAATACAAGAAGTGCATGGCTTGGTTTTGGTGTTTCATTTATATTATTAGCTATCCTTTCTTTAAAATATAAAAAAGGTCTTAAAAGTTTATTATTAGTTTTATTCCTTATATTTGCTATTGCATTATTTTTAAATTTTAATAAGAACAATGCATTAATAAAAAGATTTGATTCTATTATAATTGATGCAAAAACTTTTTATTTAAATAATGCTACAAGTGAATATTCTGGCTCTTCAAGAATATTTATATGGAAACGTGCCTTGAAATTAATACAAAAAAGCCCCTTTATTGGTTACGGACCTGATACCTTTGATTTAGTTTTTATGAGTAATTATAGAAATGATGTAAAAAAATACATTGGAAATATCATAATAGATAAAGCTCATAATGAATATCTTCAAATAGCAGTAACTTTAGGCATTCCTGCACTTTTTATATATCTATTCTTCTTATTTACGATACTATATAAGGCATTTAAAAATACAAAAAAAAATATCCTAATCATACCACTACTTTGTAGCATCATAGGATATCTAATACAAGCATTTTTTAATATAAGTGTTGTTTCAGTTTCCCCTGTGTTTTGGGCTTTTCTTGGAATATTATATAACTTTACTTCTTCTACAGGATGTCGTCAATAACTCCTCCCCCAACAACTATATCATCATTATAAAAAACAACTGATTGTCCTTTAGTAATTGCTCTAACAGGAGTATCAAACTCAACAACTATGCCTTCTTTATAAGGATATATTGTCGCTGGAGTTTCTTTTGCACTATATCTTATCTTAGCAGTAACCTTCATTTCCTTTTTTAAATTATCAAATGGAATTAGATTTACATCCTTTGCATAAAGCCTACTATTAAATACTTCTTTTTCTTCTCCAAGTACAACTTCATTTCTTTCAGGTATTATATCAACAACATAAGCTGGCCTTCCCAATGCTATACCAAGTCCTTTTCTTTGACCAATAGTATAGTTTGCAATACCCTTATGCCTTCCAAGAATATTACCTTCCCTGTCAACAAAATTTCCTGGATGTATTTTTTCTGGCACTCTCTCCTTTATAAACTTACCATAGTCGTTATCAGGAATAAAGCAGATCTCCTCACTATCAGGCTTACTTGCTACAGATAAACCTATTTCTTTAGCTATCTCTCTAACCTTATCCTTTGTATAATCTCCAAGAGGCATTAATGTATGCTGTAGTTGGTATTGCGTCATATTATAAAGTACATAGGTCTGATCTTTTAAAGCATCCTTTGATCTTAAAAGAAGGTATCTATTAGTATTTTCATCCTTTACAATTTTTGCATAGTGTCCTGTTGCAATATACTTTGCTCCAATTCCATGGGCTTTTCTTAAAAATTCATCAAATTTAATATGCTTATTACATGCAATACAGGGATTTGGAGTTCTTCCTGCAATATACTCGTCTACAAAATATTGTATAACTTTCTTTTCAAAAACCTCTTTAAAGTTCATAACGTAAAATGGTATATTAAGCATATCTGCAACTCTTCTTGCATCATTAACAGCAGAAAGGGAACAGCATCCTCCTTCTCTCTCTTCATATTCCTTATTGTAAGGCCAAACCTGCATTGTTATTCCGATTACGTCATAGCCTGATTTTTGAAGAAGATATGCTGTAACGGAGCTATCTACTCCTCCACTCATACCTACAACAACTTTTTCCTTCATCTACTCACCTACTCATGATGATGGTCATGATGATATTCTTTATCTTTAAAAGGTTCAAGACCATTTTTTATTCTGTAATCGTTAATTGCCTTGTGAATTGCTTCTTCAGCAAGTACAGAGCAGTGCATTTTAACAGCAGGAAGCCCGTCAAGTGCCTCTGCAACAGCCTTATTAGTAAGATTCCATGCCTCCTCTATAGTTTTTCCTTTAATAAGCTCTGTTGCCATGCTGCTTGATGCTATTGCAGCCCCACACCCAAAGGTCTTAAATTTAACATCCTTAATTATATTATCTTCAACTTTAAGATATATTTTCATTATATCTCCACAAGTTGGATTTCCAACTTCTCCAACTCCATCAGCATTTTCAATTTCCCCTACATTTCTTGGATTAGTAAAATGATCCATAACCTTTTCACTATACATTTATTATTTCCCCCTTATGTTTAAAAGTTTCATATAGTGGTGACATATCTCTTAGTCTTTGAACTATATCAGGTAGAACATTAAGTACATAATCTATATCTTCATCTTTATTTGCATCACCAAGAGAAAGCCTTAATGAACCATGAGCTATCTCATGAGGAAGTCCTATTGCTAAAAGTACATGAGATGGATCGAGAGAACCTGAAGAACAAGCACTTCCTGTTGAAGCACATATTCCTCTCTGATCAAGAAGCAAGAGCAAGGATTCCCCTTCAATAAATCTAAAGCTAACGTTTATATTCCCCGGCAGCCTTTTTTCAGGATGTCCGTTAAGCTTTGTATAAGGTATCTTCTCCATTATTCCTTTTAATAGCCTATCTCTCATTTTTCTTATTTTTTCATTGTGAGCATCTATATTTTCTGTTGCAAGCTCAATAGCCTTTCCAAGGCCAACAATTCCAGGAATGTTCTCTGTACCTGCTCTTCTTTTTCTTTCCTGCCCTCCACCATGAATTAAATTCTCTATTTTAACTCCCTTTCTTATATATAAAGCTCCAACACCTTTTGGTCCATAGAATTTATGGGCTGCCAGAGATAGCATATCTATATTCATTTCATTAACGTCTATTTTAACATTTCCAACTGCTTGAACAGCATCAGTATGGAAATATACATTTCTCTTCCTTGCTATCTTCCCAATTTCTGCAATAGGCTGAATAGTTCCTATTTCATTATTAGCAAACATTATAGATATTAATATAGTTTTTTCAGTTATTGCCTTTTCAAGCTCATCAAGCTTTACTGTTCCATGCTCATCAACATCAAGATAAGTAACTTCAAAACCATTTTTTTCAAGAAATTCGCAAGCATGAAGTATTGCATGGTGTTCTATCTTTGTTGTTATAATATGGTTCCCTTTATCTTTATTTGCAAAGGCAATTCCTTTTAGAGCCCAATTATCTGCTTCTGAACCTCCACCAGTAAAGTAAATCTCATCGCTCTTTGCACCAATAGCTTTTGCAACCTTCTCCCTTGCTTCTTCTATTGCACTTTTTGAACTTCTTGAAAAAGTATATATAGAAGACGGATTGCCAAATCTTTCTGTAAAATACGGCATCATCGCATCAAGAACCTCAGGTTTTACATAAGTAGTTGCTGCATGGTCCATATAAACAAACCTTTTGTCCATAATAATTATTCTCCCTTCCTTATACCATTTTTAATCTGATTGTAGTCATCTATCATATCCTGCAGGGTAATCGATTCAATAACCTTATTAACACTGTCCCTAATTTTTATCCATAAAAGCCTTGTTGCACAATAGCCTGTTCTTGCACAGGTAACTTCATCATCTATGCATTCTGAAATTTCAATTGGACCTTCAAGAACATTAAGTATATCTGCAACAGTTATTTCACTTGGAGATTTTGATAACACATAGCCTCCCTGTGCTCCTCTTATACTTTTTATAAGTCCTGCTTTTCTTAATGGCCCAAAAAGCTGCTCTAAATAATATTCAGATATATTTTGCCTCTCAGCAATTGTTTTTATAGATATTGGTTCGTCACCATAGTGAAGTGCTACCTCAAACATAGCTTTAACACCATATCTGCCCTTTGTAGACAGCTTCATAACATCCCTCATTTCAGAGTAAAATAGTATGATTTACATTTATACAATAGCATATCCGAGTATTTTTGTCAACATTCTTTCCAGTTATATTTGTAATAAGTCTCAAAAATTATATGCATCCTGAACAATTATGGCAATTGAATTTTACAGGTCTAATGGATTTAATAACAAACCCTTCCTTAGGTTCTGTTACATAGTCAATTTTAATGCCGTCAGAATATTTGATAACATTTTCATCTGCAAAATATGTAATTCTGCCTACTTTTTGAACAGCATCATCATTTTTAATATCATCAATTGCTAATCCGAATTTAGCACCATGACATGTTATTTTATCAACATAAATTCTAATTTGATTTTTCTCATTATATTGCTTTATAGTTTCAAATATTTTCTCTTCAGCTAATTTAGTAACTAAAATCTCCATGATTAACCTCGCAATTTAATTATTCTTATTATTAAAATTAACATTTTATGTGCCTTTTATACAAATACTCAGTTATTTACATTTTTAATAATAAAGATTATATACTTAAAATTTATAAGCAGCAATGTTTTTAAATAAATTAAAATATCAAAAATAAAAATTATAAGCAAAAATGGATAAGATATGCTAAAATATAAATAATATTATAAAATAATGGAAGGTGAAAAGAATTGCATAGATATTATATTGTTGTTTCAGGAATGGTTCAAGGAGTAGGGTTTAGATATTTTGTATATTATACTGCAACAAGGCTTAATCTTACAGGATGGGTAAGAAACTGCGACAACGGAGATGTTGAAATAGAAGTACAAGGTGAAAAAGAAATATTATTAAACTTCATTAACAAAATAAAAAAAGGAAATGGTTTTTCTGATGTAAAAGATGTTAAAATTAAAACTATTGAAATTATGAAAAATGAAAGAAGCTTTAAAATATATGCATAGTAAAATTACTTATGCAATATTTTATAAGCTTCTTTTTTAATTATCTTATTTTGTTTCAATTTGATTTATTTCTTTTAAGTCCGCTATATTATGTGCTTTTATAATGCTATCAGAAATAGTATATATTTTATTTTCAATATATAATATCCTATTTATGTTTTTATTGCTATAGTACCAATAATACCTTGAGTCTTTAAAATCCTCATCGCTTAAGTGAGTTATCTTTCCTTTTAGCTTAAATCCGTTAGATAAGCTAAAATCATATATATATGCCCCTTGAAAAGAAAACTTTCCATAGGATGTTATATCACTTTCATCTTCTACATCCATAACAGTAATTGGAAATGCAATAATGCCTTTCACCTTTGAAAACAAAAGTGCTTTGTGGTTGTAAAGTATCTCGGAATCTGTTCCCCTATCCCCTATTTTTTCTATATATATTGCTTTAGGATTTTTGACATCAGTAATGTCAAATACTGCCATTTTCATACCCATATTCAAAGCGATAGTACCAATTACATTTCCATTTTCATCCTTTTGCTCTTTTTCAATGGTTTCCTTTCCAAAACCTATTATATGATTTTCATCATAAGGATGAATATAATTGCTGTAACCTGAAATCTTAAGCTCACCTAAAATTTTAGGGTTTGTAGGATCTTTTAAATCTATAACAAATAAAGGGTCGACAGTTCTAAAAGTTACCACATATCCCTTATCTCCCATAAACCTTACAGAATATATCCTCTCATTAGGAGCTATTCCCTCAATTTTACCTTTAAGGTTCATCCTATCATCAAACACATATATATTGGTTTTAGAAATATTATCGTCATTTCTCCACTCAAGGCCTGATGTTGTAGCCACTCTAAAGAAAGTATTGTATTCATCCATTGAGAACTGGTTTAAAATACTTCCAGGTACACTTGCCTTTGCAATGAAATTAGTTTTTCCTTCATTAAATCCAAATTTATATATTAAAGTATTGTAATAAGAATCAGTCAGACTTTCCTTAACCATCTGATTATTTTTATAGTTTATTAGATAATGCGTTACTGTAACATATAAGTTTTTATCTGTTGCAAATATTTCCTCACCTGCACCGATATAGCTTGAGATTTGAACAGGTTTTTTAGAATTTTTAATATCAATTCCTGATATTGTTAAAAAGCATGGCTTTATAAATTGTGGAAAATATCTTATCTTATCATATTCAATGTTTTTAAAATTGCTATCTATTGCTGTATCTTTATATAAAGGGGTAATATTTTCGTCTTTTTTTATATCATAATAATGATATTTATTGGAAATTAGATAAACTATATTTCCTATCTTTCTTGAAGAAACAAAACTTCCTTCAATTTCATATTCTCTTTGAAGCTTTGGATTTTTTCTATCAGTAATGTCATAAACAAGAGCTTTAATGAATGAATAGTTATAATAATACGGAGGCATTAATCCTTTTTCATAATCCTTTATAACTGGTTTATCTAAAAATGAAGTTCCGATTATAGCAATATAATTTCCATCAACATAAATCTCATTGGGATTAAATCTATCATAAGTTAACACACTTTCAGTACACATATCTTCTGCCGGGAATGCCTTAATTATATAAACTTTATTATTAGCAACTTCATAGATATAATTGCCATCTGTCTTTACACTATCTCCTTCATCAACCCCTTCAACCTGTATATTAGTCTTTGAATATTCTACATTTGAATTCTTCATATCAACATTCTCAGCTACAGTTTTCTCCGAAGAATAATTTATATCCTTTTTAATATTTAATATATAATTGTAATTCTTTTGGCATTCTTCAAAAAGGGTTAATAATTTTTCATTAGATTCTACAAATGGTAGCTCATTTGACTCAATATCTTTGGATATTGTAAACTGCCTCTTTATAGTAACATTAGTAAATTTTCCATTTTTGTATCTGATGTTTTTTGATATAAAAAGAGTATAAGTTCTGCCATATTCATAAGCTTTTGCAGGAGAGATTACAATTGATTTTTTGTCATTTCCTAATGATATACTGATTGGATGTTTAGAATTCTTATAATCAATAACATATACATTATTGTTATTAACATATATTTCATCTAAAATATCGTCAAAGAGAACTATAAGTTGTTTATTAAAAGGAACATCTTTAATAGGCGGCAAAATCTTAATTGAATTTCTCTTTGCCATTACTAAGACATTAATTGATATTAAAATAAAAACCAAAGTTGCCAATAATACTGATATTTTAAAATTCTTTCTCATAATAACCCCTCTTATTAAATTTTTATTATATATGACCTATAATATTTTTTATTTGTTCCAACAAATGTGTCATATAGTATAAAAAATCTAAATTTTATAAAAAATTATGCCGGCTATAAAGCCAGCAATATTACATAAAGAAATATTAAATATAGTTTATTTCTTTTGCCTTTACAAATTTGCCATAAGGTTTTATATCTATCAGGTTATTATCTTTACATATAACTTTTCCTCTTAAAATAGTTGCAATTGGATATCCTTTTAACTTATATCCTTCAAAGACAGTATATTCAGAAGCTGAATGAAGTTCCTTGCCTTTTAATACAACTTCCTTCTCTGAATCAAAAATAACGATATCTCCATCACTTCCTGGGGCTATCACTCCCTTTTTAGGATAAAGCCCAAATATCTTTGCTGGATTTGTACATAATAACTGTACCATCTTTTCTAAATTCATTTTGCCTTTATTAACTCCTTCTGTAAAAATTAAAGAAAGCAAAGTCTCACTTCCACCAATTCCTGGTATTATATTAAAGCAATCTTTAGCACTCAATTTATCTTTTATGTTAAAAGCACAATGATCTGTGGTTATACAGCATAAAGTGCCGTTTAAAATACTATTCCACAAAACATCCTGGTCCTCTTTTTTTCTTAGTGGAGGTGCCATTATATATTTTTGTCCATCAATATTTTTATAACATTCATCTGTTAAAAGCAAGTAATGAGGACATGTTTCCCCGTAGACCTTATATCCATTTCCTTTTGATTTATTAATTGCTTTTGCACCTTCAGCAGTTGAAACGTGAACAAAATATACAGGTGCATTAAGACCTTCTGCTATTTTTATTACTTTATCAATTGCAACTTTTTCTGCTTCCCTTGGTCTGCTATCAGCATAATCTGATATTTTCGTTCTGCCTTCTTTTAAGAACTTATCCTTTGTTATTCTTAAAATATCATCATCTTCTGCATGAACCGTTACAAGCATATCTAATTCTTTTGCTTTCTTTAAAAGGTTCGGTATTTTATCATAAGGTAATTTGCTATTTTCATAGGTAGTATAAATTTTAAGACTTCCTATGCCATAATCTTTTATATTATACAGTTCATCTAGATTCCAGTCATACTTACCAGTAATTTCTACATGAAAGTTATAATCAACATAGCAATGTCCCTGTGCCTCTTTTTCTCTCTCCCAAAGAGCTTCTATTAAAGTTTTTCCAATAATAGGGCTTACATAATCAATTATAGTAGTAACCCCTCCAAAAGCAGCTGATAAGCTTCCTGTTTCAAAGTTGTCTGCTGTTCTTCCACTTTTGGTTTTCATATAATAATGTACGTGAGCATCTATTACTCCTGGTATTACATATTTACCTGCAGCATCTATAACCTCATCATTTAAATTCTCTTTTATATTTTTATCTATCTTACTTATTTTTTCATTATCTATTAGTACATCTGCTGTGATAATTCCATTTTCTGTTACAACAAATCCATTCTTTATAACAAGGCCCATATAAATCACCTCTTATGATTATTATAAAAGTCCTTCAATATTTTCTAATACGTTAAACAATTCCTTTTCATCTGGTTCTACTTCAATCGGATATCCAGATGCTTTTATTGCATTATTTGTATCTTTTAGCCCATTACCTGTTACTATACATACTACCATTTCATTGTAATCTATTATTTTTTCATTAATTAACTTCTTTAGCCCCGCAAATCCTGCAACTCCTGCAGGTTCACCAAATATGCCTGCTCTACTTCCCAGAAATCTCATTGCACTTAATATTTCCTCATCGGTAACATTTATAAATGTACCTTTAGATTCTCGTACTGCTCTTAAGGCTTTTTCAGCATTTCTTGGTACTCCAACAGCTATGCTATCAGCAATTGTATTCTCACTAGATGGTTTAAATTTTGTATTATTAAAAAAAGCTTCTGTTAGTGGTGCACATCCTTTAGCTTGTACACCAGCAAGTTTTGGCAATTTATTAATAAACCCTGTATTATATAAATCTAAATAACCCTTCCAAATCCCAGCTATTGTGCATCCATCACCTACTGAAACCACTGTCCAGTCAGGAACTTTCCAATTAAGCTGTTCACATATTTCAAGTGTTACAGTTTTTTTACCTTCCATAAGATATGGATTTATAGCAGCATTTCTATTATACCATCCATATTTTTCTATTGCCATTGTAGACAGCTTAAAAGCTTCATTGTATGATCCCTTTACACTTATAACATTTGAACCAAAAATCTTAAGCTGTGCAATCTTCCCTTGAGGAGCTCTTTGTGGAACAAATATAACTGTTTTTATTCTACAGGATGCTGCATTACCGGCAAGTGAAGAAGCTGCATTCCCTGTAGAAGAACAGCAAATTATTTTTTTATTCTCTTCCATAGCCTTTGCAACAGCTATTGCAGATGCCCTGTCCTTTAAAGATGCAGTTGGATTAATTCCATCATCTTTTATATATAGCGTTTTTAACCCTATTTCCTCTGCCAGTTTATCTGTTTTATATAAAGGAGACCATCCTACCCTGAGCTTTGGCTTAGGTCCATCTTTTTCAACAGGTAAAAAAGGCTCATATCTCCACATAGAATAATTATGGATATTCAAAAAGTATTCTTTATTACATATTTTAGAGATATAATCATAATCATATACAACATCAAGAATACCTTCAATTGTTCCACAGTCATCACATGTATATCGTCCAGAAACAGGCTCATATATTTTCCCACAGTTTATGCATTTTAAATATTTAACATTTTTCATTTTTATCACCTTTAAATTATAATTCTTTAAGAAGACCTGTCCTATCGTTAAATTCCTCAATAGTCCTATCAAGTTCTTGACCAATATGATGGAGTCTTCCCCAATAGTTATCATAGTCATACCACTGAGCATTCAACTCATCTAAATCATACATCTGCTGCTCAATCCAGGTATAATATTTGAGATTATGAATTCTTTTTTTACTCTTATAAGTTAATTCTTCAATGTTATCTGTCCTTATTCCAACAACATATCTACTATAGTCTATTGCAGCATCTATTAATTCATATTTTCTTCCTCTTACCTCTTCCATTTCTTTTAATCTCGATTTATACATTTCAGCAGAATCAGTTAAAACCGTAATTACCATATCATCTTCATTTAATTCATAATATTTAGCAAATTTTATGCAGCATAGTATATTAGCAGCACCTGATATTCCTACCCATGGAAGCTTTTCAATTAAATCCCGTTTAACTCCAAGACTTTTTAAATACTCATGTCCTGCTTCCTCATTGAAAAGTCTAAATAATGCAAGGCTTTCATTATCATCAATTCCTATTATCATATCAGTATTTTTAACATTATGTATCCAAGGAATATGCTTATCCCCAATTCCTTCTATTCTATGATCACCAAAACCATTATTAAGCAACGTCGGGCATTGGACAGCTTCACCTACTGCAATCTTACAGTTTGGATATTTATTTTTTAAGTAATCTCCACTTCCAAGAGTACCTGCTGAACCAGAAGTTAAGCATACTCCTGCAAGTTTCCCTTTATTTCCCTTTTCATTTTCTATAACTTCTTCCATTGCACTTCCTGTAACTTCATAATGCCACAGGTGATTACCGAGTTCTCCAAACTGATTAAATATCATTACATTTTCTCTTGTTTTTCTAAGCTCCCAAGTTTTATCATAAATTTCTTTAACATTGCTTTCACATCCTGGAGTTGCAATTATTTCATCAGCAACAGTTTTAAGCCAGTTAAATCTTTCTTGACTCATATTCTCTGGTAGTATTGCAATTGATTTGCACCCTAACAATCTTGAATTGTATGCTCCTCCTCGGCAATAATTTCCTGTTGATGGCCAAACAGCTTCATGATACGTAGGATCAAATTGCCCTGTAATTAGCTTTGGTATTAAGCATCCAAAGCTTGCTCCAACTTTATGACAGCCTGTAGGGAAGAATTTACCAACAAGTGCAAATATTCTTGACTTAACTCCGGTAATTTCCTTGGGTATTTCAATATAGTTAGGTAACCTATTAAACAATCCACCTTTTTCTTTTGGCTCATTTTTCCATGTTATTCTGAATAGATTAAGTGGATCTAAATCCCATAATCCTATAAATTTAAGCTTTTCTTTAATTTTGTCGTTAATCTCTTCTGGATTTTTCATTTGCCTTAATGTTGGAATAATTATTTTCCGCTTCTTTGCAACTTCAACCGTTTTTCTTAGACCTTCCTCATTAACATTAAGATCAATAAGCTTATATTGTTTAGCCATATTTACCCCCCTTAAAATAATATTACCTAACTTTATTTTATTATATTTCCAATTATTAGAAATGTCAAACAAGCTCTATACTTATTTTTTAAACAGATTAAAACCATCAAGCATTTTAGATACTATGAAAAATTAATACTTATCAAAATTATTATTTATATATTAGCTTTATAATTTTATAAATTAGACGATATATTTGTTAATATATTAAATATTATTATTAATTATTTTATATATTTTATTTAATATTTAAAAAATACATAAATTTAACAAATAATATGTCAATAATTGTTGAATTTTGAAGTGTTATTTTATAAAATAAATATTAATAATTTATATTTTGTTAGGGGGACATTATGAAAAACAAAAAAGTATTAAGAAAACAAATCATTTCACTTCTTCTTTTACTATCCTTAATTCCATTATTAATAGTTACATCTCTTAATTATTACATATCATTAAAAGCTGTAAAAAATCAGTACATAGAAACAATCGATCAAAGCATTAAAAGAGGTCTTGATGTAATTGAATCATCATATAAAAACAAAAGCGAACTAATATCTTTGCTATCCCAAGATCCTAATGCCAATGGTATATTGTCAAATAGTGACTGTGAAAAATGGCTAATGTTAACTTTAAACTCATATATTGAAAATTATAAAGATATATCTTCTATATATATGGGAGTTAATAATGGGAAAATGATAATTGCACCAAAGCAGGCTCTTCCAGAAGGTTATGATCCAAGAAAGCGCTCCTGGTATATAGATGCATCCTCAAGTAATAGCTTTGTAATTACTGATCCCTATGAAGATGCTATTCAAAAAGGAATTTTCATGGTAACTTATGCAAAAGCTATTAAGGATTCTTCTAATAATCTTATTGGCGTTGTAGGACTTGATATAAAACTTTCTACTCTATCAGAGCTCGTACAATCTATCAAAATTGGAAACAGCGGATTTGTAACAATAACTGATAAAAACGGTACAATAATAGCTGATAAGAAAAAAGAACTGTTAAATAAAACTTCAAAGGAAGTACCTTATATCGACGCTATATTAAAATCAAATTCTCAGTCTGGAACAGTACTTATTGATAAAGCCAAATATATATACATAGTAAAAAGTCACGACAAAACAGGATGGAGGGTTATAGGCCTTGTACCTGAAAAGGAGATATCCGAAGCTACAAATTCAATTAGAAATTATGATATAATAGTTTTTATTCTTTTTGCAGCTGCTTCAATATTAATTGGTATATTCTTTTCTAAAAAAATAGTAGATCCGATTAATGTAATAGTTAGTGTTATAGATAAGATTAAATCAGGAGATTTTTCAGTAAAGGTGCCTGAAAAATATATAAATTATAAAGGAGAAATTGGGGTTATTGCGGGTGGAGTTGACTCGATGCAAAATGAACTTAAAAAGCTAATACTAGATATAAAAAATGAAGCAAGCAGCATAAATTCAGTAATAAGTTCAGTTAACAGCAGTATAAGTGACCTTAACAATACAATAGAAAAAGTATCAGCAACAACCCATGATCTTTCTGCGACTATGGAAGAAACTGCAGCTTCTGCCGAGGAGATGTCAGCAGCTTCAATTGAAATAGAAAAATCAGTACAGGTTATATCTAAAAAATCTCAAGATGGAGCTTTTGAAGCTTCAAATATAAGCCAAAGGGCACAGAATACAAAAATATCCGTTGAAGAATCGCAAGCAAAAGCAAAGGAAGTATTTGAAAAAACTAAAGCAGAGCTTGAAAAGGCAATTGAAGAAGCAAAAATAGTTGAAAAGATAAGTACTTTATCAGAATCAATTATGCAGATAACTTCTCAGACAAATCTTTTAGCACTTAATGCAGCAATTGAAGCATCAAGGGCTGGAGAAGCTGGAAGAGGTTTTTCAGTTGTTGCTGAAGAAATTAGAAAACTTGCTGAACAATCTAAAAACACCGTTATTGAAATTCAAAACATAACTGGAAAGGTAAGCGATACTGTAAACAATTTAGTAAACAGTTCAAACAATCTTTTAGAGTTTATGTCTGTAAACGTTGATAATGATTATAAAACAATGATAGATGTTGCAGAAAAATACAGCTCCGATGCAAAATACGTAGACAACCTCGTTACTAATTTTAGTTCAACAGCTCAAGAACTTTTATCTTCAATAAACGAAGTAATATTGACCATAGAAAGCGTTGCAAAGGCTTCAAGTGACGGTGCGGGAGGTACAACTGATATAGCAGGAAGCGTATCCGATATACACAAAAAATCCAATGATATTATTGAAGAAATGTCAAAAGCGAAGGACGCCGCTGACAAACTAAACAACAGCATATCAAGATTTATAATATAGATAAAAAAGAGATGGATTATCCATCTCTTTTTTATCTATTAATTCTTTTAATGTATTCAAGTCTTTCTTTAAACTTCTTTTCAAGACCTTCCTCAGTTGGATTGTAATATATTCTGTTTTTTAAGTTATCCGGAAGGCACTGCATTTTTGCAATATTGTTTTCATAATCATGGGAATACATGTAGCCTTTATTATAACCAAGATCCTTCATAAGTTTTGTAGGTGCGTTTCTAAGATGCATCGGCACCTCTTGATTAAAGGTTTCAAGAGCATCTTTTTTAGCCATTTTATATGCCATATACACTGCATTAGATTTTGGAGCAAGGGACATATAAACAGCAGCCTGTGCAAGATTAACAGAGCATTCCGGCATACCTATAAATGTTACAGCCTTATAGGCTGCAACAGCAATCTCTAAAGCTCTTGGATCTGCAAGTCCTATATCCTCCGAGGCAAACCTTACTATTCTTCTTGCAACATATAAAGGATCTTCCCCTGCTTCAAGCATCCTTGCAAGATAATAAAGTGCAGCATCAGCATCGCTGTTTCTCATAGATTTATGAAAAGCAGAAATTAAATTATAATGCTGCTCACCATTTTTATCATAAAGGAGCGATTTTTTCTGCATACATTCTTCAACTACCGATTTGTCTATAAACTTAATACCATCGACTGTCTTTGCACCCTTTACAGCTAACTCTAAAGTATTAAGTGCTGTTCTGGCATCTCCATTAGAATATACTGCTATCATATTCAATGTTTCATCATCAATTTTAATGTTTATATCTTTAAATCCTCTCTCATCATTAATTGCATTTTTCAAAAGTTTTACAATATCCTCTGTTTTTAGCATTTCTAGTACAAAAACCCTTGAACGGGAAATAAGCGCTGAATTAACTTGAAAGGATGGGTTTTCAGTTGTTGCGCCTATTAAAATAATACTTCCCTTTTCAACATAAGGCAAAAAAGCATCCTGCTGAGCTTTATTAAACCTGTGTATTTCATCTATAAAAAGAACCGTTCTAATTCCCTTAAGTCTTGCCTCATCAGATTTTTGCATTACTTCCTTTACTTCTTTAATGCCTGATGTTACAGCACTCATAGTTATAAATTCAGATTGAGTCATATTTGCAATAATCATAGCAAGAGTTGTTTTCCCAACTCCCGGAGGCCCCCAAAGAATCATAGATGTTATATTATCAGTTTCAATAAGACGTCTTAAAAGTTTTCCTTTCCCTAATAAATGCTCCTGACCTACGAATTCATCAAGATTTCTTGGTCTTACCCTGTCTGCAAGGGGAGATTTTGTATCTTTATTATCATCAAAAAAAGAACTTTGTATAAAGTTCATATCCTCACCAGCCTAAATTATTATTTTTTAATATTATATAACAAAAGTTTATAATAGACCATAACAGGTTAATAACAAAATTATTATTAAGTAAAAACAAAAAGACAGGTATTATTAAATACCCGTCACTGACTTATTCTTCTATAAATTTTATGTCTTCCGTTGATATATTGACCCACTCCATACCTTTATCCCATACTACCTTTACCTTTATATCCGAAGTAAGTTTTTTTATCAATTCATCTCTTTTTAAATCTTTATTTACATATGTTGCTCTTGCTACTTCTATTCCTTTGATTTTTATACCATCTATTATTTGTTTATTTTTTATATCTGTTCCAAAACCTAAAAAATCCTGCATAACAAAAATATTTTTCATAGATTCATCTAAAAAAGCAGTAACAGTAATATCTTTATAAATATTACTAATCTTTGGCGTCATTCTCAATCTATATATTACACGATAATACTCTTGAGAATTATCTTTTGTATCTAAGATTACCTGCATATCATAAATAAAGTTATTACTTTTTTTACATTCTATTAGCATAAGATTTTCAGGGCGTTTTTTATCATATTCAATAATATTTTCCTGTGAATTAATACTTTTTACTTTATCTTGATAAAGACCGAAGAAAAATTTTGATATTATTAATAATATTACAGTACTTAAAACTATAAATAAACTTTTTTTCATTATATTTCCTTCTTTTAATATTATTATACTTTTTTATATTTTTTGTATTAATTCTTATTTATATATTAAATCATTTTTTATATAAAGTAAACAACTACTATATCCTAAAATTTTACATGAATCTTTATAATTAAAAGTAATTTATATCTTTTAATTATATGAAAAAATCAAAAATTAAGCCCATAATTGCTTCTTAATGAGCGACAAAGATTGGCTGTGCAGCAATTATGGGCTCAGCTTTTACACTAAAACTTTATGCACATAAGCAGACGTTGCAGCCTTTAAAAGCCCTCCATAATAGAGGTAAAACTCAACAACATCTCCAACTTTATAATCCTTTTTAGAATTAGTTACATTGAGTATGGTATGGTCGCTGCTTGCACCTATAAGCCTTATATCCTCATCAAAGGGGCGAATAAGATTAATATCTATATCCTGCCTTCCCATTGCAACTATTGCTCTTTTCATCATTCCCTTATCTTCAAATACAGGCTTTCCTCCAAAGGCATCCATACCAATATTTCCAATTGGAACCGATGGCTTTTCTTTAAGCTCAACTATCTGGGCCTTTAAAACAAAAGCATCATCATAAAGTCCATCTAACCTCTTTCCAAAGGCTGTCTCTCTTCCAAGAAGAATTGCTTCTCCTACTCTTAAATTATTAATTCCCTTTGGCAAAGTTCCCTTTTCCACAAGATAAAGACTGCTTGAATTTCCTCCTGATATTATTTCAACATCAAGATTATATTTATCCCCCATATCCTTTGAAATATCAACAAGCTTTGAAAGATTAACTTCATCTGGAATAACTCCCCCATAGCAGGTTAAATTAACTCCAAATCCCTTTATTTCAATACCTTTTATTTTTACAGCCTCACCTATGAATTCATCTATATTATCTGGCCACACTCCCTCTCTTAAATCACCAAGATCAAGCATTATAATTACATTATGAACTTTTCCTATTCTTTGGGCAGCCTCTCCTAAAAGTTTTAAGGTTGAAAGTTCTGAGTTTTGGCTGTAATCAGAGTATAATACCACATCATCGACTTCACAATGCATAGGTATTCTTAAAAGCACTTTTTTAGAAGGAATATCCTTTAACTTTTTAAGATTTTCAATCCTCGAATCAGCAAGCATATCAGCGCCTCCCTTTAGCATTGCCATAGCTGCCAAAGGATTAGCACAGAAACACTTCGTTACCCCCCATATTTTAACATTATGTCTTTCACACATTTGTTTTATTATTCTTGTATTATGCTCAAGCTTTTTAAGATTTATCTCTAATCTTGGATACATGTTATCCTCTCCATTGCTAAATTTCAAGACTTGCCTTTAAAAGTTTTAATGCCGCCTGAGGATACTTTTTCGAGAGCACTCCAAGAGATGCCATAATATAATGATTATCAACTAAAATTTTTGCCTCTTTAGTTGGGAAAAGCTCCGTTCCTTTTCCTCTTTCAGCAATTTTTTTCATTATATCAACTCTCCCTGGGAGCCTTGTTAGTGCTCCTCCAGTTCCTATTATATATTTTACCTGAGTTAAATCCTTACCCTCAGCAACACTTTTTCTTCCCGACTCCCCATAGAGCCTTCTTACCGTACCTGCATGCCTTTTTACTGCAGTTAAAACTGCCTCAAGGGTAAGCTTTTCTACAAATCTTTTTTCCTCATCAGTAATTGGTATAGGTTTATAATTTTCAATAATAGGCTTTATATCAAAGCCTAGTTCACTTGCAAGTTTTTCCTCTCCAATTCTTGACAGTACATTTTTCATATTTACATATACTCCAAGGTCGCCCTCAACAGTTCTTTTTGCCTCAGGCTCTGGAGATAATAGAATCCTTGCTATTTCATCAGAATCTTTAGTCACTGAGTGAACATCAGTTGTAGCTCCCCCAACATCAATAACAATTAAATCACCTATATCTTCCTTTAAAAGTTTTGCAGCCTCCATAACAGCACCAGGTGTTGGAATTATAGGCCCATTTACCATACTTCTTACCTTCGTCATTCCTGGAGCATGTACTATATGCTCCTCAAAGACACTTTGTATAACTCTTCTGCAGGGTTCAACATTTAAAAGATCAACCTTAGGGTAAACATTATCTACTATATAAAGTTTTGAATTATAATCTTTAAATATTTCCTTTATATCCTCATGGTTTTCTATATTACCTGCATAGATTACAGGAATTCCAAGGTTTAATGCTGCAATCTCCTCAGCATTATAAAGTGCAGTATCCCTCTCTCCAAAATCAAGGCCACCAGCAATTAATATTATATTAGGCTTTATATCCTGTATCTTTTTTATATCGCTTCTTCTAAGGCGTCCTGCAGTTACAAGATGAATAATAGCTCCTGCCCCAAGGGCAGCTTCCTTTGCAGCCTTTGCTGTCATATCATATACAAGTCCATGTACTGTCATCTTTAGACCGCCTGCTGCACTGCTTGATGCAAGAAAATCATCGTATTCAACTTCATCAATATTTAAGTTCCTCTTTAAATCCTCAACTGCACCTTTAAGCCCAATGGTTACATCTCCATCAAGAACAGTTGTTGGAGATTGCCCTTGCCCTATAAATACCGGATTATCGTTGTGAATGCCTGAAAAGGCATTCACAACCGTTGTAGTGCTTCCAATTTCTGCAACAAGAACATCAACTTTCATAAATGCACCTTCTAATCATTTTAATCCCTTTGATTCAAGTTCTCTTCTCTTTTTAACAAGGAAAGTAGCAACATGAACACCTTTAGTTCCTCTTCCAAAGCCTGCATCAACTCCAGCTTCAACTGCAAATTCATTTGCAACCTGGGTTCCTCCACAGGCAATTATAATTCTATCCCTTATGCCTTTTTCAATACACAGCTCATGAATTTTCTTCATGTTTTTATAGTGAATATTATCATGGCTTATTATAGTGCTTGCAAGTATAGCATCAGCATTAGCCTCAATTGCTGCATCAACAAGCTTTTCAACAGGAACTGAAGTCCCAAGATATATGCACTCTATTCCATATTTCTCTATTCCACCGTGCTTTATATCTATTATTTCTCTTAAACCAACAGAATGTTCATCGTTTCCAACGGTTCCTGCAACCACCTTCATAGGTCTTCTTTCAATATCTGCCCTTATCTCATCATCGGACATAACCTCAGGCTTTGGAGGAATGTAAAGCTTTGTTGCATCGATTTCAAAAGGAACTCTTCCCTTTATTTCAACTAAAGTTCCTTCAGCTTCCTGCATGATGTTTTTGTGAACTACTTCAACATCTACAAGACCTAACTTCTTTCCAATCTCAAGGGCAACTACCTCAGCAGTGCTTTCATCAACAGGAAGAAACATTGTCTGAAGTATATATCCATCTCCTGCCCACTCAACCTCTGGCTTTACATGCTCCCTGCTATAGTATTTTCTTGACTCATTAAGCCTTACATTTACATTATCCTCTTCATCAAGTTCATCAATATAAACTATTTTCTCTGGCTTTTCAAAGGTACATCCATCTATTAAATCTGATGGATTCACTATTCCCTCAGGAAGGTTGTTGTATCCAAAATGAGCTGTAACTGGTGCCATATAATCCTTATCCCTTGGATATACAGTTCCTGCACCTATTCCACCATCTATTTTTCTAACTATTCCATCTCCGTTTCTTTCAGGATAATATCCAGAATCAACAAAGAATCCTTCCTCAACAGCCTTAAAATATCCTCCAACCTCTAAAATCTCTTCCATGAAAAGAACTGCTCTCTCTTTTATCTCTCTTGCCTTTTCTTTTAGATAACCATCTTTTTTAAGTTCAATCATTTCCATAAGGCCGTCCATTCCGGCAAAGGCCTGTTTTGCTGTACTTACTGCAGCAATGTTGTTGTAATGCCATGGTACGTTTCTGCCTTCATCAGGAGTTATAGTTGACTGAATATCTGCACTTGTTAAAACTGATGTTAAAATATTTAAAACATGGGTTACCGTAGCTTCCCTGGTATCTGATTCAATATATTTTGTATTCATCTGAGCCCTCATTCTATATTCATGGAAAAAGTCTCTTAAAGCTACAGCATAGGGTAAGTCCAGCCTTAAACAAGGTGCAGGAGGGGCTGTTGGTGGAACTGTTGAAAGGCAGATATTTTTAGGATCCATACCAACCTTTCTTGAATACATACAATTTATTGCATGCTGAACCATAAGCTCAGGCATAACCTTCCATGCCTGTCTTGCAGTAGCATTAGCATTATGCGCACCATCTATTTGTGCCATATTAGCCCAAACCATTATTTTTTTTGCTTCAGCTGCATCTACAAAAGAGCGCACCATATTTACATTTCTATAAAGAACGTTGTACTGTGGATCCTGATGGGCACCATTTACTCCTTCTTCTGCAAACATAACAGCAATGTCAGGGCCTGCTTCCCCTGATACATAGGAATGGTAGTTGATTGGGCGGCCAACTTCATCCTCAATCATATCAAGAGCCTTTCTTTGTGCCCTTACCTGTTTTCTTGTAACCGGAATTCCTCCAATTCCCTGAGGAGTACCCTCAATAAGCCCGTCATAGTGGCTCTGTCCTGCAGTCCTTATAACCATAATATGATCTGCACCATGCCATGCAGCCATTCTCATTCTTCTTATATCATCCTCAAACCTTCCTGATGCTATTTCAGTTGTTATAACAGGCTTAGGCTGAGGATCAATATTTCCAAAATACTTAGATGAAGGAAGACCATAGCTGTTTTTTAAGGGTTTACTCATATCGTGAAAAGTAAAGGGACCCATCTCAAGATTATCAATAGGCTCTCTCCAGTGCCATCCTCTTCTTCTTGGACGATAATGCTCCAAATCCTTTAAAATCTCATCTATATCTATTTTTTCATTTCTTTTAAGTTCCATTACTTTTCACCTCCTTTAAAAATGTTTACTGCTAAGTCCCAATGAAGTCCCTGGGCCATCTCCCGTCCAACTTCCCTATAATCTCTGTTAAGATGCTTTGATACCTTTAAAACAACATGCCCTGCTCCTTTTCCCATAAGACCTCTGTCTATAGTATTATTTACAATATCCTTTGCTTCAAGGCTTGAAAATCCCATCCTTAAAAGGATTGACCTTTCAATTGATGGAGTTGTATTGTTTCTTGCCAATTCAACTAAAGGGTCAACTATTTTTTCAGCAAGAGCCCAAAATCTTTGCTCTAATTCTTCATCGGTAAGATCTTTAAGATGCTGCCTTCTAACTTCAAAATCATCAGCTCTTTTAATAGGCATAATCCCCCTCCTATTTTTTTATTCCAAGTTCATCTAATACCGATTCTACAAATTTTCTATTTGTTCTTGTTTCTAATGCTAAAAATTCAATATCTTTATCATTTACACAATCTACCTTTGCCCTATTTATTGCATTTTTTATATATGATTTTCTCATTTTATCCATATCTGCATGTCTAACTTTAATAAGGCTTGGATGCTCAGGAAGTATTATGTTAGTTCCAGGTATTTCCTCATCAGGATTCCCAAATTTAACTTCAACTCCATTTTTCTTTGCAAAGGAAAGCTGTGCTAAAGGATGCTTTCCTGCCCCTGTATATTCAGTTTCCTGAATAACTATGATTTTATCTTCATCCATCTGTTGTGCTAATGCAAAGGCAGCAGTAAGGGATGTATTTCCTGCAGGGCCTCTCTCCAGTCCCTCAAGCTGCGATAATGCTTCAGTTATATAAAATACCTCACCCTGTTTTACTAAAAGATAATCTTCCATATATCTTAATGCCCTTGCCGCACTTCTTGGAACATCAGAATGATCAGGGTCAGTGGTGTATGGAACTCCAAAGCCTGTGTGCCCAGTTGTAAAAGATTTTCTGTTAAAGGCTTTATCTGATGCCATATGAAGTCCAGTTAAATCAACACTAACACCTATTACCTTTGTATTTACAGCCCCAGCTTTAATAAGACCTCTTGCTGTACCTGTTAAGTTTCCACCTCCTGCATGGGTTGCAACTACTACATCAGGATCATGTCCTATCATCTCTCTGCACTGAATGGCTATTTCGTATCCTAAAGTTTCAACCCCTGCAATTCCAAAGGTAGAATAAAGTGAAGCATTAAAATATCCAGTTTCCTCAAGTATTCTAAGGAAGGTGTAGAAAAGCTCAGGGCCAACCGTTAGCTGTACAACCTCAGCACCAAGGCATTCGCACTTTCTCTGTTTTTCAAGTATTTCAGGCTGACCAATCTTTCTTGAATCATAGCACTCCTGAACTATAATGCAGTCTAAGTTTCTCATAGCAGCCTGTGATGCAACTGCTGCACCATAGTTTCCGCTGGTTGCAGCAACAACTCCCTTATAGCCAAGCTTTTTTGCTATATACACAGAAACAGAAGCTCTTCTGTCTTTAAAACTTCCTGAAGGATTGCATGCTTCATCCTTTACAAATATTCTTGCGCCTTTACCTTTAGGTGAAATCTTTCTAACAAGCTCTGTTAAATTTTTAAGCTCTAAAAGAGGAGTATTTCCAACTCCAGTTTCTCTTTGAATTTTCATAATATATGAAATTCCAAAGCCTATATCCCTCATCATTTTTTCATAATCAAAGGCAATGCCTCCGCTTTCATATATGGAGTAATCCATTCCAAGGGCTTTTTTCATTATTTCATTTTTTCTATTCATTACTGCATCAAAACTTACATCAACTTTCATTTATTGTCACCGCCCTTTAAAATGCCCCTTAGCTGTTTTCCAATTTTTAATAACTCAGGAACATATTCATCTCCAAATCCATATTCATACCTTGGATTTATTAAAACAAGTTCACCCTTAACTATTCTTCCTGTTAAAGTTGTAATCTCAACCTCATCATAAAGATTAGCATCATGATTTAAAAATCCCTTTACCCAAAGCTCGAGAGGAACCTTCTTTGTATCCTCAGGAAGCTTTCCCGTTCTTTCCTCTGGTTTTAAAACTATCTGATGTATCTGTACCCAGTCACCTTTTTTTGCATCAGACATTATATCACCTCTTTATATGATTCCTTACATCATCCATAAATACATGTGGTATTGGAAGATCCTTCATTGTAACAAGACCTGGCTTTGCATTTATAACATGGGGAATCATATTAACAGCTGTTGCAATGGTCCCTATTCCTCCAGGAGTTTCAGGTTTTATGCAAAGGTTGATGTTTGGATCTCCTTCAATCCATATATAATCACCTGTTTCAATGTTTTCAAGTTCTGGATGTATCTGCTGTGGATGCTCAAGTATAATTACCGGCTCTCCATTTTTAAGTCCATAGCCACAGTGTCTGCATCCTGCAACCATACCTGGCTCTACAACAACATCCTTAGTTTCTCTATGAACCTTTGATATAATTGGCTCTCTTGTCTGTTTTACCTCATCGATTTCAATTCCAAGAGCATCTGCAATCATTGGTATTGATTCTTCAAAGCCAACATGTCCATAAATTGATCCGTCTTCAATTCCCTTCATAAACTGCTCATAAGTTGTACCAACGCCCTGCTCAACCATAACTGTCTTTCCAAAGGGTGATAAGTCATTTATTCTTGCTGCTCTTATCTTCTTTACACTTCTACATGCTGCAGTTAAAGTTATTATTAAAGTATCCAGTACAAACCCAGGGTTTACTCCTGTTCCAAGTATTGTAACTCCGTTTTCCTTTGCAAGTCTATCCATCTCTTTTGACATTTCAGGAGCAACCTTATAAGGATATGCCATCTCTTCAGCAATAGTTATAACGTTCATCTTATTAGAAACTATTAATTTAATAGGTTCAAATACTCCTTCGACAAAAGAATCAATTGAAAGTAAAACCACATCTGCCTTTGTTTCTTCTAAAACTTTCTTGGCATTAGTTGATACTTTTACATTAAGCCTTCTTCCAATTTCAAGGTAATCTCCAAGATCCATTCCTTCTTTGCTTTGATTTCTTATTATACCCCCTACAATTTCAAAGCCTTCCTTTTCAAGAATCATTTTTGCCATGCCGCCTCCCATGTTGCCAATACCCCAAAGTATTACTTTAATTTTATCCATATATTAACCCTCCAAAATTAATTTTTTACATATTTTTTTGCATAAATCATGCCATAATTTTTATAGGAATTTTAAATTTCAATTTATATATATACATAAATTTATAACATACTGCATTTTTATTATTAATTTTTATTCTTTTATGATTATTCTTAATCTTAAGCGCAATTATTTTTGCAGAATGCTATATGAGTATATAAGCTTATATACAAAAAAAATGCACCCATGCAATTTTTTTTGCATAAGGGTGCAATTTTTTTATCATATTTTTATATTATACCTTTTAATTTTTTGCTGAAGAGTCTGCCTTTTTATTTTCAAAAGTTTTGATGCCTTAGATATGTTATTTTCGCACTTTTTAAGGGCTTCTTTTATTATCTTTTTTTCAATCTCATCCATATATTCATCAAGGGAAATCCTAAAGGAATAATTATTAATATTAAGCATATTTTCATCCTTTGAATTAAATAAAGTATCCTGTATTTGGTGTGTAAAATGTTCCTTTTGAAGTATATGGCCTGAAACCATGTTCATAGCCCCTTCAATATAATTCTTAAGCTCTCTTACATTTCCTGGCCAATCGTATGACATAAATGCATCATATACTTCCTTTGACACATCCCAAACATCTTTAGAAAATTTATCATTGTATTTTTTTATAAATTCTTTTATAAATAAAGGTATATCTTCTTTTCTATCCCTTAATGCTGGTATTGTAATATTAACAACACTAAGCCTGTAATATAAATCCTTTCTTAAAGTACCATTAACAATTGCTGTATAAGGATCCTCATTTGTGGTTGCAATTATTCTTACATCAACTGGTATATCCTTAACATCTCCAACCCTTCTTATATAACCTTCCTGAAGAACTCTTAAAAGTTTTGCCTGAAGGGATATACTCATTGAATTTATCTCATCTAAAAGCAGTGTTCCTCCATTTGCCTGTTCAAATAGGCCAATTCTGTCAACAGCACCTGTAAAACTTCCCTTTATGGTTCCAAAGAGTATGCTCTCAAGAAGTCCCTCAGGAAGTGCTGCACAATTAAGGGCAACAAAAGGTTTTAAAGCTCTTTCGCTTTCATTATGAATACATCTTGATAAAACTTCCTTCCCTGTCCCAGTTTCTCCATATATCAAAACTGTCGATGAAGAAGCAGCTGCTTTTTTAGCCATTTCTACACATTTTAAAAATTTAGGGCTGCATCCTGTTATGTTATCAAAACTATATTTTTTATCACTTTTAATCTCGATTTTGCTTTTTCCTGTAAGATGTATTATTCTATCATAAAGCTCCTTAACCTTTGTAAAATCCTTTGAGATTTCAATTGCCCCAGCTATCTCATCATCTAATTTTATAGGGAGAGTTATATTTACAGCGGTTATGTTATAACCTTTTTTGTTAACATAGCTTTGATATCTCTCTCCAATAGCTTCTCCGCTTTTTAGTACATTACATAATGTACTTGTGTTTTCATTAAGGCTTGGGAATAGCTCCAGTATTTTTTTACCTATTACCTCGCTTCCATCTAATCCCTCAAGGGTTTCCATAGCTTTATTATATATGATTGTCTTACCTTCACTATCAATTACATGAATGCCCTCGTCTATATTATCTATAAGTATCTCAAGGATTTTTCTATAAAAATCCATAATTATCTCCTTCCGGATATAAAGCTTTATTTTATAATGTTTTTCAGCTCTCTTCTAAGAAAGTCTATTGCATACATTGCAGCTCTTTCTCTTATTTTTTGTCTGTCCCCCGAAAAATTATATTTTATTGTTTTAACATTTCCATCTATGGAAAGCCCTATATATACAAGGCCCACAGGTTTTTCATCGCTTCCTCCGCCTGGGCCTGCTATTCCCGTAGTTGAAATGCCAATTCTAGTATTTGAAGCTTTTGCAATCCCTAATGCCATCTCTGCTGCCACTTGACTGCTTACAGCTCCATGTTTTTCTAATGTTTCTTTTTTAACTTTCAGTCGGCTTATTTTTGCTTCATTGCTGTAAGTTACAGCCCCTTCAATAAACACCTTTGAAATTCCCGGGTAGTTTATAAGCTTTGCTGCCACAAGTCCACCAGTACAGGATTCTGCAGTTGATATAGTTAAATTATTATCTATGAGCATTTTTCCTACAACATTTTCAAGGGTATCCTCATCTTCTCCATAAATATAATCCCCAAGACGCTTTTTTATTTCCTGTGCTATAGGTTCTATAAGCTTTTTAGCTTCAAACTCATCCTTTGCTCTTGCTGTTATTCTAAGTATTGCTTCGTTTTGTTTTGCATAGGGTGCAACTGTTGGATTTGTCATGTTTTCTATTAAATCTGAAACCTTCTCTGCCATATGGCTCTCTCCAATTCCAAAGGTTCTTATTACCTTAGATACTATTGCACCATCAATATATTTTTTAATATAGGGAACAACATAATTTTCAAACATAGGTATCATCTCAAAGGGAGGACCTGGGAGCATAATAAGCATTTTGCCTTTTTCATCTATTATACATCCAGGTGCTGTACCATTTTCGTTTGGAAGTATAACAGCCCCTTGTGGAAAATATGCCTGCTTTTCATTACTTTTTGCAAAATCTCTATTTAATTTTTTAAAATATCCCTTTATTTCCTCAAGCAAATCTTCATGAAGAATGAGCTTTTTCCCAAAATATTCTGCTCCTATCTCCTTTGTTAAATCATCCTTTGTAGGTCCAAGCCCTCCAGTTGTTATTACAATATCTGCTCTTTTAAAGGCAATATCATAGGCTTTTTTTAATCTTTCACTGTTATCCCCTACAACAGTTTGAAAATATACAAATATTCCCAAGTCTGCAAGCCTCTTTGATAGATATTGGGCATTGGTATTTAGTGTATCTCCAAGCAAAAGCTCGGTTCCCACTGATAATATTTCAGCTATCATTTTATCACTCCTAATTTTAACTTATATAACAAAAATACTATACATATTATACCATAATATATGCTATAAAATTAAACTTTTCTTAACCCTTTATATCAGCATAGAAAAGCTGCTGCATTTATGATATAATTTTTTTGCGAGGTGGTTCTAATGGAAGAAAAAATCTTAGAAATTTTAATGAACTTACAAAAAGACATGAATTCTATGAAGTCAGACATAGGCTCCCTAAAATTAGATATGGACTCTGTAAAAAGCAATATTAGTTCCATGCAAAGTACTTTAGCCGAACATACAAATATTTTAAGAGCATTAGAACATAGAACGGAAATTATATCAGCAGAAGTTGAAAATTTAAAACACGATATGGCTGAAGTTAAAGGAGAAATTAAATCTATAAGAAAAGATTTATCTCAAGTTGAAATGGTTACTGCCAATAACTGGTCTGATATAGCGAAACTAAAAGCTATAAAATAATTTAGATAAATAGTTTAAAAAAGGAGCATTATGCTCCTTTTATTAATATATTTTTCTTTAATTAAACCCGGTTTTTTATTGTTTTTATAGCTTCACTAATCTCTACAATATTTTGTGCGCCTGTACTCATATTTTTTAAGGAAACCATTTTTCTTTGCAGTTCATCCTCACCAATGAGAATTACATAAGGAATATTAAGCTTATCCGCATAAGCAAACTTCTTTCCTAATTTAGCATCTTCATAGTAAATTTCACATACGATTCCTTCATTCCTTAATAAATTAGCAATTTCTATAGAATAATCGAGAGTTTCTCCCATAGGAATAAGCAATACTTCAGATAATGTCGATGAAGCGTTTTCACCTATTATTTCAGCTTCCCTCAACTGATAGAAAAGCCTTGTTAAGCCGATGGATATACCAACTCCTGGAAGTTTTTGATCCGTATAAAATTCAGCAAGATTATCATATCTTCCACCGGAGCATACGCTTCCTATTTGTGGATAATTATTAAGAATTGTTTCATATACCGTACCTGTATAATAGTCAAGTCCTCTTGCTATAGTCAAATCAATTATAAAATTCTTTTCTGGAACGTTAAAGCATCTAATATAGTGCACTACTTTATTAAGTTCATCAAGTCCTAAAAGGAACTGTTCATTTTCTATATTAAGTTCTTTAAGCTTTAATAATATATCATCATTAGAGCCTTTAATCCCTATAAATTCCATTATACTATCTATTGAATCTCTTTCAATTCCTATTTCCTCAAGCTCTTTGATTACTGCATCATAACCTATTTTTTCAAGCTTATCTATTATCCTTAATACTTCAACCTTCTTATCTACCTTGACAGATTCAAAGAAACCATTAAGAACCTTTCTGTTGTTTATGTGTATAGTAAAATCCTCAAATCCTAAATCTTTAAAGGTTGAGTATATTATACTCGGAATCTCTGCATCGTTTATAATGCTGAGCTTTCCATTTCCTATTATATCTATATCACACTGATAAAATTCCCTGAAACGCCCCTTTTGGTTTCTCTCCCCTCTGTAAACTTTGCCGATATGATATCTTCTAAAGGGGAAATTCAGCTCAGAAAAATGCTGTGCTACATATCGTGCAAGAGGAACAGTTAAATCAAATCTTAAAGATAAATCCGTATCTCCCTTTGTAAATCTATATATCTGCTTTTCTGTTTCTCCTCCACCCTTTGCAAGAAGAACCTCTGATTTTTCTATAAGAGGTGTATCCAGTGGAACAAATCCATATTTTTCATAGTTCCTTCTTATAGTATCCATCATTTTATTAAATAATATCTGATCTTTTGGCAAAAGCTCCATAAATCCTGGAAGAATAGATGGTTTTACTTTTTGCTCCTTCATTTTTTCTCCTCCTAACTAAAATTAATGATATCGATATTAACTTCATTAAATCCTAAAATAACTTTATCAGCGCCATGCAGTTTATCTGATGAACCTACACCAATCACATACATTCCTGCATTTTTTGCAGCCTCAATTCCTGCCTCTGCATCCTCAAAAACAACACAATCCTTAGGTTCAATATTCAATTCCTTCGCAGCAAGCAGAAAAACTTCTGGATCTGGCTTTGCTTTTTTTACTTTATTGCCGTCTATTATAGCATCGAAGTATTTTTCAATTCCAAGATTATTCAATATAATCATTGCATTTTTACTTGCAGAGCCAAGGGCTGTTTTAATTCCATTTTCCCTTAAAGATATTAAAAACTTTTCTACTCCTATGAAAATTTCAGACTTATCGATTTTAGATATGTATTCTACATACCAGTTGTTCTTTTTTTCGGCAAGCTTTATCTTAGTTTCATCATCAAAGTTTAGCCCCCCAATCTCAAGAAGTATTTCAAGGGACTTCATCCTGCTGACTCCCTTTAGTCTTTCATTGTCTTTAATTGTGAATTCAAAGCCAAGCTCCTTGGCAAGTCTTTTCCATGCAAGATAATGATATTTTGCAGTATCAACTATAACTCCATCCAAATCAAAAATACACCCTTTAACTGACATATTTAAACCCCCAAACAAAATACAGTTGCTATAATCAAATAAACTATAGCATAAATGTCAAAGCATCTCAATCCTTTATATTTTATATGTCTGCAAATACCCCTATTCCCATCTGCAGTGCTTTATCATATATTTTATAGGCAGTTACTATATCCATAACCGATATACCAACCGTTTTATATATTGTAATATCTTCTTTAGACCTTCTTCCTTTAATCTTTCCTGTTAACAGCTCTCCTATTTCTCCGTCTATTCTATCCTTTGTTATAACACCTTTATTAATGGGTATTATAATATCCCCAGCCTCAGATAATACCGCTTCCTTTGAATCAACATAAAAACCTTCTGCCTTTGAAACTATGTATTCATCCATCTCCTGCATATTCGGAGTGTAGGAGCCTACTCCATTTATATGTGCTCCTTTTTTTACTTTTTTCCCATCAAATACAGGACTTTTTGAAGTTGTAACTGCAGTTATAATATCAGCATCACAAACAGCCTCATCTGAAGATTTTACAGGTATAATCCTTGCATTATACTCTTTTAATTCCCTTTGCATATTTTCAGCAAACTCACAAGATTTTTCATATTCAAGGCTATAAACCCTGACTTCCTCAAGCTCTCTTACAGATAACATAGCCTCAAGCTGGCATCTTGCCTGTCCTCCCGTCCCTATAAGAGCACCGATTTTTGAATCCTTATTTGAGAGTATATCAGTAGCAGCACCAGAACCTGCACCTGTCCTTAGCTGTGTTAAATATGTTCCATCCATTATACAACAAACATCACCCGTTGTCCCATCTAAAAGTATCATCTTTGCAGGAACTGAAGGGATATTTTTTTGAGCATTTTTAGGAAACACGCTGACTATTTTAATTCCAAGGCTGTTTAAATCCTCAACATATCCTGGCATAAACAAAGATTGTCCTTGGAATTTAGGAACATCTATATTTGTCCTTAAAGGAACTACGCTTTTACCCTCTGAATATAATTTGAAGGCAGTTTTTACTGCATCTATTGCATCCTTCATAGTAAACACTTTCTTTATATCTTCCTTCGTCAATAGTAACATACTATCCCTCCATATTTTAAATATATCTTCATTATAAAACTTTTCTTTATTTTTATGCAATAATTCATTAATTTAACCTAATTAGCAACAGAAGTCACCCACTTCTATAAGTTGGGGTAGCTCACTTAATTATAGTATAATAAAAAACCCATAAACTTAAAACCTAATCCTTTTTAAATGCTTAAGTTTATGGGTTTAAATAATCTTTATATTTATTTAAAATATTCAACCCCAGCTTCAAAAATCCTTTGATTCTTCTCAAAAGGAATATTTTTTAAAGTACATAAACCTATTCTTTCTGAATGTCCCATCTTCCCGAGTATCCTTCCATCTGGGCTTGTTATGCCTTCAATAGCAAAGGCAGAACCGTTAGGATTAAATTTTATATTATATGTTGGATTGCCATCAAAATCAACATATTGAGTTGTTACCTGACCATTTTCAAATAGCTTTTGTATTATTTCATCCTTTGCTACAAATCTTCCTTCGCCATGGGAAATTGGAATTGCATGAACATCTCCTACCTTTACATTATTAAACCAAGGCGATTTATTTGAAACAACCTTTGTTAATGCAATTCTTGATATATGTCTCCCTATTTCATTATAAGTTAATGTTGGACTATCATCTTCCATATCCCTTATCTCTCCAAAAGGTAAAAGGCCAAGCTTTATTAAGGCCTGAAAACCATTACATATTCCAAGCATAAGACCATCACGATTTTTTAAAAAGTCCATTACTTCTTCTTTAATCCTTGGATTTCTAAATACAGTAGCTATAAACTTACCAGAACCATCTGGTTCATCTCCGGCACTAAATCCTCCCGGTATCATTATAATCTGTGAATTTTTTATTCCTTTTATCATTTCGCAAATAGAAGTTTCTATATCCTTTGAAGTTAAATTTTTGAATATAGCTAAATTTATATTGGCTCCTGCCCTTTCAAAGGCTTTTATAGAATCATACTCACAATTAGTTCCGGGAAAAACAGGTATAAACACTCTTGGCTTTGCAAACTTTAAATCACTTTTGCTGCTAATAAAACTTTTTAAAGGAAATGATTTAATTACTTCATCTTTTTTAGTCTTAGTAGGAAATACCTTTTCAAGAGGTTTTTCCCATGCTTCTATACATTCATCAATAGATATATTAGTACTTTTAATTTTAATATAAGGTTCCTGTTGAGTTATACCAAGCATTGTATAATTTAAACCATAAAACTCTTTATCTATATCTGTATTATCATCTATCTCAACAATAATAGAACCAAGCTCTGGCATAAATAAATCTTTTTCATCTACTTGTTTTGAAAAGATAAAACCTATTTTATTTCCAAAACTCATTTTACTAATAGCTTCAGCAATTCCACCATATCTTACTGTATGAGCTGATAATATCTTCCCTTCCTTTATAAGGCATGTAACTTTTTGTAAGTTTTTCTTTAAAACATCAAAGCAAGGAAGGTCATATTCATCTCTTTCCATACTTAAAAGAACTACTCTGCTTCCCACCTTTTTAAACTCTGGAGATATTATATTCTTTGCATCAGCAATACCAACAGCAAAAGCTACAAGTGTTGGAGGAACATCAAGATGTTTAAAACTTCCAGACATACTATCCTTACCACCTATAGCAGGTATGTTAAGTACCTTTTGAGCATAAAAGGCTCCAAGCAATGCACTAAAGGGTTTCCCCCATCTTTTAGCCTCTTTCCTTAGTTTTTCAAAATATTCCTGAAGGGTAAGCTTAATATTTTTATAATCCCCTCCCATAGCAACTATTTTAGATACTGCTTCAACTATTGCATATACTCCTCCATGGAAAGGGCTCCACTTAGCAAGCTTTGGCTCATATCCATAAGCCATTAAAGTACAGGTTGTTGTATTACCATTTTCAACTGGTATCTTTGCAGCCATACCTTCAATTGGAGTTAACTGATATTTTCCTCCAAAGGGCATTAAGATTGTACCTGAACCAATTGTACTATCAAACATCTCAACAAGACCCCTTCTGCTGCATACGGAAAGATCTTGAAGGTTAGCAATCCACATCTTTGTTAAATCATCTTTATCCTCTAATATTTTATTAAAATAGCTATTTTTTTCATCAGGGGCTGTAACATAAACATCAACTCTTTGTGTTACTCCGTTTGTATCAAGAAAATCCCTTGATATATCAACTATAACGTTCCCTCTCCAGCTCATTTTAAGCCTTCTATTTGAAGTTATCTTAGCTACGACAGTAGCCTCAAGATTTTCCTCTTTAGCATAATCAATAAATTTCTGTGCATCTTCTTTTGATACAACCACTGCCATTCTCTCTTGAGACTCTGAAATCGCAAGTTCTGTTCCATCTAATCCTTCATATTTTTTAGGTATTGTATCAAGATCTATTTCAATTCCATCATAAAGTTCACCTATTGCAACCGAAACTCCTCCAGCCCCAAAGTCATTACATCTTTTTATCATTCTACTAACATTTGGGTTTCTAAAAAGCCTTTGAAGCTTCCTTTCCTCAACTGCATTTCCTTTTTGAACCTCTGCGCCACACTTTACAATTGATTCTTCATCATGCTCCTTTGAAGATCCTGTGGCGCCACCACAACCATCCCTTCCTGTTCTTCCTCCAATAAGAATTACAACATCTCCTTCGACTGGTGTTTGCCTTACGACATTCTTTTTAGGTACGGCTCCTATTACAGCTCCAATCTCCATCCTTTTGGCAACAAACCCCTCATCATAAACTTCATCAACAAAGCCTGTTGCAAGACCAATTTGGTTTCCATAGGAGCTATACCCTTTTGCAGCTTCCCTTGTTATTTTTATTTGAGGAAGTTTATTTGGCAGGGTATCCTCTATTTTTACTCTTGGATCTCCACTTCCTGTTATTCTCATAGCTTGATAGACATACGATCTTCCTGACAGAGGATCTCTTATTGCACCTCCAAGACATGTTGCAGCTCCTCCAAAGGGTTCAATTTCAGTTGGATGGTTATGGGTTTCATTTTTAAACATAACAAGATACTTTTCGATATTTCCATCTACATCAACATCAACCTCAATACTACATGCGTTTATCTCTTCTGATACATCAAGATCCTTTAAAAGCCCCCTCTTTCTCATCTCTTTCATTGCTATAGTTGCAATATCCATAAGGCATATATCCTTTTTATTATTTTCATATACATACTCTCTTGATGAAATATATTCTTGATATGCTTTTTCTATTGGCTTTGAATATTTACCTTCCTGAAAGTTTACGTTTTCAATATTTGTAAGAAAAGTCGTATGGCGACAATGATCAGACCAATAAGTATCTATAACTTTAATCTCTGTAATAGTCGGGTTTCTTCTTTCTATATTTTTAAAATAATCCCTGCAAAACTTTAAATCTTCAAAACTCATAGCAAGATCATGTAGATTTTTAAACTCTAAAAGCTCTTCATCATCAAATTCAATAAATCCATACAATATCTTAACGTTTTCAGGCTCTTTAAACTCATAGTCCATACTATTTAGCTTTTCTAATGTAGCTTCTCTTGAATCCACAGGGTTAATACAGTATTTTTTTATTCTTTCAAATTCTTCATCTGAAATATTTCCATTTAAAACTATAACCTTAGATACCAAAACAACAGGTCTTTCCTTCCCTGTTAATATCTGAATACACTGTGAAGCTGAATCAGCTCTTTGGTCATATTGTCCTGGAAGATACTCAACTGCAAAAACCCTATCTCCTTTATTAATATTTATCTCTTCATTATATGCAAAATCTACAGCTGGCTCTGATAATACATTACTCTTTGCTTTCTCAAATTCCTCATCTGAAAGTCCTAAAATATCATACCTATTAAATATTCTAATTTCTTTCACATCAATCCTAAGGTCTTCCCTTATATCCTTTAACAGCTTTTTGCTCTCAACATTAAATCCTTCTTTTTTTTCAACAAATAACCTTCTAATTTTTCTATCCATTTTCTCTACCCCTTACTATAATATTTGTCATATAACGAACATTATATTATATTTTTATAAAATCATTATGATTATTGTAAATATTATATCATAGAATATAATTTTTCAACAGATATAAACAAAAAATATAATGCTGTTGAAACTATTTTAAAAATGATTTATTATAATAATGTTTAAAATGCAAATGATTTGCATTTGTATTAAGGAGGTAGGTTTATGTGAAAAACAAGTTATATTTAATTTTAGCAATAATCGCTATTTTATTCTGTTCATCCTGCAATGTTAAAAATAGCGATAAGAAAGAAATTTCAAATAAGCTTAACGTATATACAAGTTTTTATGCTATGTATGATTTTACAAGTAAAATAGGTGGAGATAAAATAAATATTAAAAATCTTGTTCCATCAGGTATTGAACCACACGACTATGAACCATCCCCAAGTGATATTGCAAGTTTAGAAAAGGCTGATATTTTAATATACAATGGTGCTGGAATGGAAGGATGGATAGATAAAGTATTAGATTCATTAAATAATAAAAATCTTGTAATTGTTGAAACTTCAAAAGGATTAAAGCTTATAGAAAATACTGACATTGATGAGGATTTAAAATACGATCCTCACGTATGGCTCAATCCTCAAAATGCAAAAAAACAAATGGAAATAATTAAAGATGCTCTCGTATCAAAGGATCCTCAAAACAAAGAATATTATGAAAAAAACTATGCAGAAAATGCAAAAAAAATAGATAAGCTTGATAAGGAATATAAAGATGCGGTATCAAAATTTAAAACAAAAGATATAGTTGTTTCCCACTGTGCCTTTGGTTATCTTTGTGATGCATATAATCTCAACCAAATTGCAATTGAGGGACTTTTAGCTGATTCAGAGCCAACACCATCAAAGATGGCACAGATAGTTAAGTTTGCTAAAGAAAATAATGTAAAGTACATATTTTTTGAAGAACTTATAAGTCCAAAGGTCGCTCAAACAATAGCAAGGGAAGTTAATGCAAAAACAGCAGTCTTAAATCCTTTTGAAGGTCTTAAAGATGAGGACATTAAAGCAGGAAAGGACTACTTTTCTGTGATGAGAGAAAACCTAAAAGTTTTAAAGGAAGCTCTACAATAGAAGGTGATATTTTGGAAAATGTAATTGAAGTAAATAATTTAAGTTTTGGATATTCAAATAATCTTATACTTAAAAATATAAGTTTTACTGTAAAAAAAGGAGACTTTGTTGGAATATTAGGTCCTAATGGATGTGGCAAAAGTACATTGTTAAAACTTATGTTGAAAATTTTAAATCCTTTAAACGGAGATATTAAATTGTTAGGAAAAAATATAAAGGATTTTAAAGACTGGAGCAGCATCGGTTACGTTTCACAGAAGGCAAATTCCTTTAACACAAGCTTTCCTGCCACTGTTGAAGAAATAGTATGTGCAAATCTATATTCAAAAATAGGCATTTTCAAGTTTCCAAATAAATACCATAGGCAATTGGTATATAAAACTCTCGAAACAGTAGGTCTTGAAGGATGTGCTACAAAACTTATAGGAAACTTATCTGGAGGACAACAGCAAAGGGTATTTATAGCAAGAGCTCTTGTTAATAACCCTAAAATACTTTTTCTTGATGAACCTACTGTTGGAATTGATACAGAATACGAAAGTGCTATATACTGCCTTTTAGGAAAATTAAACAAAGAACAAGGAATAACTATAGTTATGGTTACTCACGACATTGAAAATATTGCCCTCCACGCTAACAAACTTTTATACATAAGTGATAAAGGAAATGTAACAAAGGCCAAAGATGAATCTATGATAAAAGATATTCTAAAAAAAGTTTATGGCTATGATTTAAATTTTGAAGCTCACTACTGTAAAAACTTATTTAAGAAAGAAGGTATCAAATGTTAGACATATTTCAATATGACTTTATGCAAAAAGCTTTTATGATTGGTATTCTAATTGCTGTTATAACTCCCTGCATAGGAGTTGTTGTAGTCTTAAAAAGACTTTCTATGATTGGTGATTCCTTATCCCACAACTCCTTAGCAGGGGTTGCAGCAGGGCTTGTAATTGGAATAAACCCTATAATAGGTGCTGTAATTTTTTCAATAATCGCCGCCTTTAGCATAGAATTAATTAGAAAATCCTTTTCAAAATATGCTGAAATAGCAATAGCAGTTATAATGTCAACAGGGATTGGACTTGCAGGCATTTTATCTGGCTTTGTAAAAAATTCTTCAAACTTCAACAGCTTTTTATTTGGAAGTATTGTTGCAATAAGCGATTTAGAGCTTTTTGTAGTAATAACATTAAGCCTGTTTGTAATAATTATTGTTTCTATTCTTTATAAAGAACTATTTTTTATAACCTTTGATGAAGAAGCCGCAAGGATTTCAGGGATTCCAGTTAAAACTATAAATTTTATTTTTACATTATTAACAGCAATAGCAATATCTGTATCTGCCCGTACCGTAGGCACCCTTGTTGTATCATCCCTTATGGTTCTTCCAGTAGCTTGTGCAATACAGATTGCTAAAAGTTACAAGCAAACATTTATATACTCTATTTTATTTGGCGAACTCTCTATGGTATTAGGACTTTTCATTTCCTATTACGTTAATTTAAAGCCCGGTGGTACAATAGTAATAATAGGTGTTATAATCCTTTTAATAATTTTAACAATAAATAAGATAGCTAAACTTTTATTAAAGAAAAAGTATAAGTCTCTTCAAAGGGGATGATTTTGTGGAAAACAAAAATAGATATAATGAGATATTAACTAAGGAAGGATTTAAAAAAACAAAGCATAGAACTGATATACTTGAGATATTATATAACTCAGACAAACCTTTATCTGCAGAAGAAATCTATCTGTATTTAAAACAAAATGACTCATCAATAAGCCTTTCAACTATCTATAGAAATATGGATAGGCTTATTGAAAGAAATCTTGTTATAAAAAATACACTTTTTAACGATAATAAAGCACGATTTGAAATCAGTAGAAAAAATCATAAGCATCATATAATATGCTTAAAATGTAATAAGATGATTGAAATAGATGAGTGTCCTTTTAAAGAACTTGAAAATAAAATCAAAAATGAAACTGGATTTGAAATAGAAACACACAAGTTTGAAATATATGGATACTGCGAAAACTGTAAGGATAATAAAAAATAGTTATTTAGTTTTTTTATGTTTAATTTATGTATTCTTGGGAACAATATTAACAGCGATTTAATACCAAAGTTCTAATCCTCGGATTGGGGTTATAAAAGTCTTTGAGTTATTAAATCCCTAATCCAATACCACAGGAGGTCTAAAAAATGCCCGATAAAACAATTATCTGCAAAGATTGTCACAAGGAGTTCACTTTTACAGAAGGAGAGCAGGCATTCTATAGAGAAAAAGGATTTCAAAACGATCCTTTAAGGTGTCCAGAATGCAGGCGAGCAAGAAAGCATGAAAGACATTCAGGCTCAAAAGACTTTAGAAAGTAACTAAACATTAAGGAGAGCAAAAGCTCTCCTTTTATCATAGGTGTAATATAAGCCATTGTGAACTACCCAACTTTATGAAGTGGTAACTTCCTGGTCAATACTCCATCTGAGTAAGTTTCCCAACACTCAAAGGGCTATTTCATCCCAGGTAATACCACTATGTGGCTAATTTTAGCTTGATTTTCGATATATAATTATTTTATATTTTATGTTTTATTCGTTAACCAACATTCATCACCAACTTTACGAAGTAGGCAATTTCTGTTTCTAATTAGGTTAAAATATTCTGCAGAATCTCATCTTTTTTAACCAATTATCATCCTAAATAATTCCCTAATTTTGTACTTTAATTCTTTTATATATTAATTATTTCAGAATTTTCTATAGCATCATTTATAAGTTCCTCTTTATTTAAAGCCTTTTCAGATGCTTCAATGTCATTTAATCTTGGCTTAGTCTTTGGATGTTTAGGAACAAATATTGTACAGCAATCCTCATAAGGAAGTATTGAAATATCGTATGTACCTATCTGCCTTGAAATATCCATGATATCAACCTTATCCATTCCTACAAGAGGTCTAAATATAGGCATTCCTATACCATTTGTTGTTACAAACATACTCTCTAACGTCTGGCTTGCAACCTGCCCTAAACTTTCACCAGTTACTATACAAAGTCCACCTTCTTTTATTGCAATCTCCTCTGCTATCTTTGCCATAAACCTTCTCATTATTATCGTTAGCTCATCTTCCCTGCACTTTTCTATTATTTCCATTTGTATCTTTGTAAAAGGAACAACATAAAGTTTTATCCTTCCTGTGTATTCGGAAAGCTTTTTAGCAAGATCTATAACCTTTTCCTTTGCTCTCTCACTTGTATATGGATGGCTGTGATAATATACACAGATTATCTCAAGACCCCTCTTTGCCATCATATATCCTGCAACTGGGCTATCTATTCCACCTGATAAAAGTAGCACTCCTTTTCCGGCACTTTTATATGGCATTCCCATAACTCCTTTATGTTCCTTTGAATATACATAAGCATTTTCCCTAATCTCAACGTTAACTACAATCTCAGGATTATGTACATCTACCTTTATTCCTGAAATATTTTTAAGTATATAGCCTCCAACTTGCTTTGAAATTTCCAATGAATTTAAATGAAAACTTTTATCTGCCCTTTTGCTCTCTACTTTGAAAGTTTTAACATTTAACTCTTTTAATTGCAATACTGCTGCATCCCCTATACTTTTAATATCCTTTTCAATAACATCAGCAACTGCAACTGATTGAACCCCAAAAATCTTTGTTATTTTATTAAGCATCTCATCATTATAATCATCAATGAATAATCTTCCAAGATCCTTAGTAATTTTGTAGTTTTTCCCTATTCTTTCCTTAATATTTTTAACAAGCAAATCTTCAAAGGTCTTTCTATTTAAACCTTTTAATGAAATTTCACTCGCGTATTTTACTAAAAGCTTTTTCATTTTTTTATCCTCCTTAAAAACTTCAATATATTTTTTAATGCTTCAATTGTTTTATCAACTTCATCAATAGTGTTAAGGTACGAAAAACTAAACCTTATAGCTCCAGAAATATAGCAATCATTAAGCCCTATTGCAGGAAGTACATAGTTTTTATGAGATGACTTTTTCGCTGAACATGCTGAGCCTGTTGAAACATAAATTTCATAATCTTCAAGTGCATGAAGTAAAACTTCACCTTTTATATCCTTAAAAGAAACGTTAAGTATATTTCCTATATGCACATCATCTATTGGACTATTTATTCTCACATCTTCAATTTCAGATAACCTATTCATAAAATGCTTTTTAATATTGTTTACATGCTCTATTTTTTGTTCAATATTATCACTTATTATATTTGCAGCAACTCCAAAAGCAGATATCATTGGAAGGTTTTCTGTACCTGATCTTATATCCCTCTCCTGACCTCCACCAGATATTAAAGGCCTTATATTTACACCTTTTTTAATGTAAAGGGCACCTACTCCTTTAGGTCCATGAATCTTATGGGCACTTATAGACATTAAATCCACATCTAACTTTTTAACATCTATTTTTATTTTTCCTGCAGATTGAACAGCATCCACATGAACTCTCGTTTTTTTATTTTTATTTCTAACTATTTTTATTATCTCCTCAATAGGCTGAATTGAACCTATTTCATTATTAACATGCATAATAGTTACAAGCTTTGTGTTATCTTTAATAGAATTTTTAAGTTGGTCTATGTTTAAAACTCCCCTGCTATCTACATCTAAATATGTAACTTCTACCCCTTCCACTTCAAGTTCCTTTAATGCTCTAAGAACACTTGGATGTTCAATTTTTGAAGTTATAACATGATCCCCGTTTTTAATAATTCCTTTAATTGCTGTATTGTTAGCCTCACTCCCTCCAGAGGTAAAAACTATTTCGTTTGCCTGTGCATTTATAAGCATCGCTACATTTTCTCTTGCTATCTTCATCTTTTTTTCAGCCTCAATACCAAGCCTGTGGGCAGATGAGGGATTTCCAAAATACTTTTCCATACAAAGTACAACCTCATCAATAACTTCTCTATGTGGTTTTGTTGTTGCGCTATTATCAAAATATATCATTTCGAGCTCCTCCTCTATAATAAATGATAAGGTTATTTCAAATATAATCTACAATAGCAATATATTTCTATTTTTCCTCTTTGTCAATGATTTAATTATTTACTATACTTTTGTAACATATACCTTATTTGCTCATAATATATATAAAGACAAATACTTTGAGGTGAACATAATGTATCATAAGCACCAGTTCTCAGGAACATCCTCCTACTGTGAAGATCATGAGCACAGCTACTGTAGTGAAAGTACAATCGGTCTTAATAAAACTCCTCACAGCCATTATCTAAAAGGTGTTACATCCTTTTCTAACGGTCACTGTCATACCTTTTGTATAACATCAGAAAAAGATATCCAAATACCTGGTGGATGGCACGTTCATCTTTATCATGGAATTACAGATCCCTTTGAAGGCCATACCCATAATATAACAGGATACACATTTTCAGAATAATGATATATTAAAATATTAACGCCACAATTAATCCAACTGTGGCGCTAATATTTTTTACTACATTTCTTTTATTATACCACATCCGAGCCTTCTTCCTGATGCACCAGTAGGCTGTGTCCTATAATCATCAGGGCTTTCATGTATTATTATCGTCTTTCCAATTATATCTGCAACTTTAAATTTATTAGTAAAGAAGCTCATATTTGCAATACCATCGTTTGAAAATAAAACAGGAAAATCTCCTGCATGATTTCCATGTGGCTGATTCCAAGGGTTATAGTGTCCACCTGCTAAAGCAAAAGGGTTATTTACATCTCCAACATCACAATTTCCTAATTCATGAATATGAAACCCATGAGGACCTACCTGTGGCATATTATCTTTAGCTGGCCTAAATTCCGGCAAACCTGAAATATCAACATAAACCATTGTACCTCCTAAAACTTCCCTAAAGTAAACATATCCATCAAGATTGGGTGCAAGAGGTCCACCTTTAATATGGGCATAAGCTTTTTTAGCATAGTACTGATCTGTATACCCGATACTTCTAAAATAGCAACTGCAACAATTCATCGAATCAAATATGCTTTTATTTTCAAAATTAGGAACATAAGATAACACTATTATACCTCCATTAAATAATTATACACATCAGTTTATTATATGCTTTAAAGCCATGAAGGTGAATATTTAATTATTTTTTCTATTGTGCTGCATTATAACCTGCAACATAACCAGATGACCAAGCCCATTGAAGATTAAATCCTCCACAATCCCCATCTATGTCAAGTATCTCCCCTGCAAAATAAAGATTTGGTACAATCTTTGATTCCAAAGTTTTAGGATTTATATCTGAAACATCAATACCTCCTGCAGTAACCTGTGCTTCTGTCCATGATTGTGTTCCTATTATCTCCAATTTCAAAGATTTCATTATTTTTACAATAGAACTTATATAATTCTCATTTAAATCCCCACATCTTATATGTATATCTTTAATATCAGCCAACTTTAATATTACAGGTATCATCTTTTTATTTATAAGACCAACAAAACTAAAATCAATAGGTTTATAAGGAGATGATTTTATTCTTTTTATTATGATTTCTTCTAACCTATCACTTTCAAAGTCTGGAAACATATCCACTACAATAAAAGGCTTTTTTGATTTATTAATATTTTCTACAGCAGTCCTACTTAGCTGAAGAATAGGGGGGCCTGAAATACCATAGTCAGTATAGAGAATTTCTCCTTTTTCCTTTTTAAGCACTTTATTATCTACCTCAATAGAAGCTTCTCCTTCAAACTTTACTCCTTTAATTGCTTTTAAAAACGGAGCATTAAGCCTTAATTGAACAAGAGCTGGAGATGGCTCTATTATTTTATGCCCTAACGCAGCTGCAATATCATATCCACTTCCATTTGAGCCAAGGTTAGGACTTGCCTTCCCTCCTGTTGCAACTATTACGGAATTAGCATTAAAGTTTCTGCCATCTTTTGTTATAATGACAAAGCCTCCTTTAACAGGCTTAATCTGTTTAACTTCTGTATCACAAACTTCTTTCACATTAAGTCTTTCTATTTCATATCTTAAAACATCAAGTACACTTGAAGCCTGAAAGCTATAAGGATATACTTTCCCATCATCCTGAATACTGCACATAATCCCAATTTCTTCAAAAAAATCCATGGTTTTATTTACATCAAATTGAGAATAAGCTCCATAAAAAAACTTAGGATTTTTACCATGATATCTACTTATGTCTATATACATATTTGTGAGGTTACATCTACCATTTCCAGTTGCAAGTATTTTTTTCCCAACTCTGTTCATTCTCTCTAATATAAAAACTTCAGCCCCTTCTCTCGCTGCCGTAATTGACGCAACAAGACCAGCTGCTCCTCCTCCAATTACTGCTACTGTTTTTCCACCCATATAAATCTTCCCTTCAAGATAATTTAAAAATATTATATCATTTTTATAAAAATATTAAACCTCCGGATAACCGGAGGTTCATATCAATCCTTATAAATTGGAAAACTTTCACAAATTTTCTTTACCCTGTCCCTTGCAGGTTTTAAATCCTTATCTCTATTTTCAATTACCCAATTTATAATATCTGCAATTGCAATCATCTCTTCTTTTCCAAATCCTCTTGTAGTAACAGCAGGAGTTCCAATCCTTATTCCACTTGTTACAAAAGGGCTTTCAGGATCAAATGGAATCGTATTCTTGTTTACAGTAATTCCTACTTCATCAAGAATATGCTCTGCATCTTTACCTGTTATATTTTTATTTCTCAAATCAATTAACATAAGATGATTATCAGTTCCACCAGATACAAGTTTAAAATCTCTATCCATTAATGCTTTGGCAAGAGTTTTAGCATTTTCTAATACTTTCTTTTGATATTCCTTAAATTCATCTGCCATAGCTTCCTTAAAGCAAACAGCTTTTGCAGCTATAACGTGTTCCAGTGGCCCTCCTTGTATTCCTGGAAATATGCTTTTGTCTATAGCCTTTGCATACTTTTCTTTACAAAGTATAGCTCCACCTCTTGGTCCTCTCAGTGTCTTGTGAGTAGTTGTTGTTACAAAATCTGCATACTCTACAGGATTTGGATGCAGTCCTGCTGCAACAAGACCTGCAATATGAGCCATATCAACCATCATATAGCATGAAACTTCATCGCATATTTCCCTAATTCTTTTAAAATCAATAATTCTTGGGTATGCACTTGCGCCTGATACTATCATCTTCGGCTTTTCCTTTAAAGCCATCTTTCTCAATTCATCGTAATCTATGTATCCCTCTTCATTAACTCCATAGGAAATGAAGTTATAAAGCTTACCAGAGAAATTAACTGGACTTCCATGGGTTAAATGTCCTCCATGGGAAAGATTCATTCCAAGTACTTTATCACCTGGTTCAAGAACAGTAAAATAAACTCCCATATTTGCCTGTGAGCCCGAATGAGGCTGAACGTTGGCATGTTCTGCATTAAATAATTTTTTTAATCTTTCTCTTGCAAGGTCTTCAACGACATCGACATATTCACAGCCACCATAATACCTTTTTTTGGGATAACCTTCAGCATATTTATTTGTTAGCTGTGAACCCTGTGCTTCCATAACTGCCTTACTTGTAAAGTTTTCGGAAGCAATTAGCTCAATTTTATTCTGTTGCCTACTCATTTCATTTAGGATAGCTTCATAGATTTCGCTATCTATTTTTCTTATGTTTTCCAACCCCATAATGTCACTTCCTTTTTTCTTATTTTTGTATATTATACAAATTAAATTATAAATATTAAAAGAAAGATTTACAAGATTATTATAATAGAGGCTGCATACAGCAGCCTGTTAATCTAATATTGTAACATCATTTTATTTACTTCATAAACTTTATCATCATTTCAATAAGATCATCAATTTTATTCTCTTCAAAATTGCTTTCAACTGCTTTTCTTATACAGTTTTTTGAGTAGTTCTCAAGTATAATTCCCCCAACTTTATTCATCGCAGCTCTTACTGCTGCAATCTGTATTAAAATGTCACTACAGCATTCATCCTTTTCTATCATCCTTTGTATTCCTTTTACCTGTCCTTCTATTCTTTTTAATCTTTTTATTATATCGTTTTTAGAATATTCCATTTTAACACCTCTAATATTATTTTATCAAATCTTTTACAACTTCACCAGCAATAATAAGCCCTGCAACCGAAGGTACAAAGGATATACTCCCTATTATTTTTCTTTTTTTGATTACGGTATCTTCTTTTTCATCAGAGGATATCATTATATCTTTTGGTTTTATAGGGGGTTCCTTTGAATATACTACCTTTAACCTTTCAACTCTTCTTTTTTTAAGTTCCTGTCTAAGTACCTTTGCAAGAGGGCACACACTTGTTTTATAAATATCTGACACTTCAAATTTTGTAGGATCTAGCTTATTTCCAGCTCCTAAGCTACTTATTATTGGGATATTCATATTAGTGCACTTTACAATCAAATCAATTTTAGATGATACAGTATCTATAGCATCAACAACATAATCATAGTCTAAACTCAAAAGCTCTTTTGAAGTATCTTCATTATAAAAATTCTTATATGTAACAACCTCAGCATCAGGATTTATATCTAATATTCTACTTGCCATCACTTCAACCTTAGGCATTCCTATTGTTTTTGTAGTCGCATGGATTTGCCTATTAATGTTTGTTGGGCATATATTATCTGCATCAATAAGCACTAACTTTCCAACATTACATCTTGCAAGAGCCTCAACTACAAATGAACCTACTCCTCCAATACCAAATACTGCAACTGTGCAATTTTTAAGTTTATCCATTGCTTCCTTGCCAATTAATATTTCAGTTCTTAAAAATGGATTAACCATAAAATTCCTCCAAAAATCTATTTAAAAATACCCGCCGTATCGTTAGATGGATTGAATGAACCTGCTCCCAGCAGGTGGGTGTCCTCCCTGATGCTTCTTGTTACCTTAAATTAAGGCCTACATTCCACATCAGGAGACCGGGCTCCCTTTGTATTAGTGTTGGCTCATACAAAGTCCATCCTATCGAATACAGCAGGCACTATTTATATTTAATATAGCACCATACATCATTTTTATCAATATATATATTTTATTTTATAATTTTTATATATCATTAATCCTTAATTTTTTAATTATTACTTGTGTTTACATAAAAAATTTATAATGAATTTTTAAGATATTGCAATTATAATAATTATATAAGCAATATATTTATACGGAGGATTTTATATGAAAAAAGCTAAAATTTTATCTACATCTATTATTTTATGTTTACTACTTACTATTATTCCTTCTTGTAAAACAAAAAATGTACAATCTAATTTGCCACAGTCCTCGTTAAGCCAACAAAGTCAAAACTCCACAACTAATACAAATAATAATTCCAATAATACAAATTCAAAAGAAGAAGATAATTCATTAGAAAATCAGGAAAATATAGTTTATATAAGTGCAAATAGCTTAATCGTAAGAGCTGAGGCTAATTATAATGCAAAGGTAATAGACAAGCTTTTAAAAGGAACAGAAGTTAGAATACTTGAAAATAAAGCAGATGATAAAAAAAATGTTTGGTATAAAATTAGCTATTCAAACAATAGTAAAGAATCAAGTGGCTGGATTTTGTCAAACTATACAGTTAAAAATAGGACTGATCTTTTAAGCAAAGATTTAAAATCACTTGATTTTAGTCCTCAAAATAAAGTATCAGAGTATGATAACAACCCAAGAGTAAAAGTTAAAGGAATTTACGTCACTATTTATTCTGCAAGTAATTCAAGAATAGATGAGCTTATTGAAATGACAAAGAGAACTAAGATAAATGCTTTTATAATTGACGTAAAAGACGATAAAGGAACTATGCTCTTTCCAACAAAAGCTGCTGAGAAATATGCCCCTGAAGCCAATAAAAAAGCACCAATTAAAGACATTGCAGCTTTTATGAAAAAGCTTAAAGATAACAATATTTACGCTATTGCAAGAATAGTATCTTTTAAGGATCCAACATATATAAAAGCTCATCCTGACAGAGCAATTATATATAAAGGTACAAATAAGGTATTTACAAACAAAGATAACCTTGCTTGGGCAACTGCTTATGATAAAGATCTTTGGGACTACAATATATCAGTTGCAAAGGAGGCAGCAGAGGTTGGATTTAATGAAATTCAATTTGACTATGTACGTTTTCCTGCCTCAAATGGTGGAAAACTTGATAAAATATTAGATTATAGGAACACTGATAACATACCAAAGCCTTTAGCAATTCAAAATTATTTAAAACTTGCATACAAGGAACTATCCCCTCTTAAGGTTTATATAGGTGCAGATATATATGGTCTGGTAGGCTCTGTTCCTGATGATATGGCATTAGGCCAATATTTTGAGGCAATAAGTAACGTTGTTGATTATGTGTGTCCTATGATGTATCCAAGCCACTATGCAAATGGAACATACAAACTTCAAATTCCTGATGCAAAACCCTTTGAAACTATATTTAATTCAGCAAAGGACTCAGTTGCAAGAAACAAAAATATTAAAACCCCTGCAATCATAAGGCCATGGATTCAAGATTTCACAGCAACATGGGTTAAAGGTCACATACATTATGGTGTAAATGAAGTATCAAATGAAATCAAAGCTTTAGAATTAAATGGTATCGATGAATTCATGCTTTGGAATGCAGGAAATAAATACACAGAAGAAGCTGTAAAATAATTTAAAGCACCTTGATATTTTAAATCAAGGTGCTTTTATTTTTTATATTTAAACATAATAAAGCTTACCTGAAATTTAAAAATAATTATAGTACCTTCTCAAGAAAAGCCTTAGTTCTATCCTCTTTAGGATTTGAAAATATAACATCTGGAGTCCCTTCTTCTACAATTTTTCCTCCATCCATAAATATTACTCTATCAGCAACTTCCCTTGCAAATGCCATTTCATGAGTTACAACTATCATAGTCATACCTTCATTAGCAAGATCTTTCATGACATTTAAAACTTCACCAACAAGCTCTGGATCAAGGGCTGAAGTAGGCTCATCAAAAAGCATTATATCGGGATTCATTGCAAGAGCTCTAGCAATAGCAACCCTTTGTTTTTGTCCACCTGAAAGTTTTGATGGATAATAATCTATTTTATCAGAGAGCCCAACCTTTCCTAATAGCATTTTTGCCCTTTCAATCACAACGTTTTTATCTTCCTTTTTCACTGTTATTGGAGCTACTATTACATTTTCTAAAGCAGTCATGTGGGGAAACAGGTTAAAATTTTGAAATACCATTCCCATCTTCATTGTTATTTTTCTAATGCTCTTTTTATCATTATAGTTCAGCTTTTCTCCTTCTATTATTATAGTTCCAGAGTCTACCTCTTCAAGATGATTGAGACATCTTAGAAACGTACTTTTACCTGAACCTGAAGGACCAATTATTACAAGTACTTCACCTTTTTTTACGTTTATATTAATGTTTTCAAATACAACAAGGTCATCAAATCTTTTTGTTACATTTTTAGCCTCTATCATGTACATTGTTCCATCTCCCTTAAGAATATCTTGATAATTTCTTCTCGACTGCAGAGAAAATACTTGTAAAAACTGTTGTCATTATAAGATACAATATTGCTGCTGTAAAAAGCATCTCTGTATATTTAAAAGTAGCTGAGGATATCTGAACAGCACTTCTCATAAGCTCAACCATTGCTATTGTAGAAACAAGTGACGTATCCTTTAGCATTGTAATAAATTCATTTCCAACTGGTGGAATAATAACTCTAAAGGTTTGAGGTAGTACTATTTTTTTCATAGTTTGAAAATAATTAAATCCAAGTGCCTTTGCTGCTTCAAACTGTCCCTTGTCTATAGAAATTATTCCTCCTCTTATTATCTCTGCCATATATGCACCACAGTTAAGGCTAAGACCTATAACTGCTGCAGTAAAGGGAGACATTGTAATTCCCATCATCGGAAGAGCATAATAGAAGAAAAACAACTGTAATATAAGTGGCGTACCTCTAAAAACCCAAATATAAAAGGAAGCAATTCCACTTGTAAATATATTTTTAGTTATCTTTAAAAGTGCAAGTATTACCCCTAAAATTGATCCAAAAAATAGTGTTATAACTGTTAATTTTATTGTCATGATACTTCCATCAAGTAAATAAGGAAGTTTTCCTATAATAAATTTGATATCCAATAGTAGCCCCCCTAATTTGCTATTTAAAGTTTATTTTGAATAGTAGTCAGTTTTAAACCATTTTAAAGATATTTTTGAAAGAGTACCATCAGCCTTTAATTCATCTATTGCCTTTTGCACTGCTTCCTTAAGTTTTTCATCTTCTTTTCTAAATCCAATTCCAAATGGTTCTTCCATAAGTTTTCCTGGTGATACATACTTGCCTTCTTCAAGTCCCATATAGTATCTTCCAACCTGGTCATCAGCAACAAGTGCATCTATTCTTCCAGCAGCTAAATCCATAAATGCCTCAGTTATTTTATCATATTTTTTTATCTCTTTTGTAACACCTGTTTTTTCTGTAGCAACTTCACCAGTTGAACCAAGTTGAACTCCAACAACTTTTCCTTTTATAGCATCAACACCACTAACTGATGAATTTTCCTTCTTTGTTATTATAATTGGACCACCTGATATATATGGCTCACTAAAAGCTATTTCTTTTTTTCTTTCATCTGTTATACTTAATGCAGATAAAATCATATCAAACTTTTTTGCTTTTAGAGCTGGAAGTATTCCATCCCATGCAGTTGGAACCCATTCAATATTAACTCCAAGTTTTTTACCTATTGCATTTCCTAAATCAATATCAAATCCAACAAGATTATTTTTGTCATCCCTATATTCCATAGGAGGATATGAATCATCAAGCCCTATCATTATTTTACCTGAACTTTTAATATTATCAGGAAGTAACGCAGCTAAACTATCATTTTTACTTACACTTAATAAAAAGTCTTCTTGTTTTTGTGCGCTATTCGGATTTTTCTCTGTGTCATTTGAAGACTTGCTACCACACCCAGCAAGAAGACCTGTTAATATAAATACTACCATTGTAAATAATACAACTTTTTTCAATTCAATCATCCTTTCCATTTTTATTATCATCTTATCATTATACATTCATAATTATACTTATTCAATAGTTAATTAAAAAAACATCGCAAAATTTATTATATTATTATTATGTTATGTTTTTAATGTTAATATTATTTTAAATAAATTAACATTCATAATTCTTATTATTACTTTAATTTATTTAATATTACAATATTATATAGTGCATATTTATAATACAAATAAAAAATAAGGCCACAGAAGTGACCTTATTTTTTATTTGTTATGCTTATTCCAAGCTCTTCAAGCTGTTTCTCATCAACTTCAGATGGAGAATTGCTCATAGGATCAGCAGCATTTTGATTCTTTGGAAATGCTATTACATCTTTAATATTATCAGTTTCAGTTAAAAACATTATTAACCTATCAAAACCATAAGCAAGCCCTCCATGAGGTGGTGGACCATATTTGAAAGCTTCAAGCAGATAACCAAACTTTGCCCATGCCTTTTCAATATCAAGACCTATAGCATTGAACATCCTCTCCTGAAGTTTAGTATCGTGAATTCTTATACTTCCACCGCCTATTTCCTCACCGTTTAAAACTATATCATAAGCCTTTGCCCTAACTCTTGCTATGTCTGTTTCAAGATACTCTATATCCTCATCCATAGGAGCAGTAAAAGGATGATGCACTGCAACATATCTTCCTTCTTCTTCATCAAATTCAACAAGAGGAAATTCTGTAACCCAAAGGAATTTATATTCTTTGTTATCTGGTCCTATAAGGTTAAGCTTTCTTCCAAGCTCTAATCTTAAGGCTCCAAGGGATGAAAAGGCTGTCTTTGGTTTATCTGCAATAATAAGAAGTAAATCTCCAACCTTTCCATCCATTCTATCTATTATAGCCTTTAACTCATCCTCAGTCATGAACTTTGCAAAGGATGATTTTATTTCGTTTTCCTTTATTGCAATCCATGCAATTCCTTTTGCTCCATATGTTTTAACATATTCAGTTAATCTGTCTATTTCCTTTCTTCCAAAGTCAGCACATCCCTTTGCATTTATACCTCTAATTTCTCCACCTTGAGCTGCTGTGTCGCTAAATACCTTAAAGCTACTATTTTTTACTATATCCTTTATATCAACTATTTCCATACCAAATCTTAAATCCGGCTTATCACTTCCATACTTTTCAATAGCCTCTTTATAGGGCATCCTCATAAAAGGTATTTTAATATCTATACCCTTAATCTCTTTAAATATCTTCTGAATAAGCCTTTCATTAAGTTCAATTACATCATCAATATCTACAAATGACATCTCAATATCAATCTGTGTAAACTCTGGTTGTCTGTTAGCCCTTAAATCCTCATCCCTGAAGCATCTTACTATTTGGAAATATCTATCATATCCTGAAATCATAAGAAGCTGCTTATAAATCTGTGGAGATTGTGGAAGAGCATAAAATTTTCCTGGGAAATTTCTGCTTGGTACAAGATAATCCCTTGCCCCCTCTGGAGTACTTTTTATGAGCATAGGAGTTTCAATTTCAAGAAATCCATTTTCATCCATAAAGTCTCTAACAACCTTAGCTGTTTTATGTCTTGTCATTATTCTTTTTTGCATGTCAGGTCTTCTTAAATCAAGATACCTGTATTTGAGCCTTATTGCCTCTGATGCATCAAGGTTTTCCATTATGTATATAGGAGGTGTTTCTGATTCTGAAAGTATTCTCAAATCTTCAGCTTTAATTTCAATTAATCCTGTTGGTATTTGATGATTTGGAGATTCCCTTAAAACAACCTTTCCAGTTACAGCAATAACATATTCACTTCTTAGAGGGTTTGCCTTCTCAAAGGCTTCTTTATTTATCTCTTCTCCAAACACAACTTGAACTATTCCTGTTCTATCTCTCAAGTCAACAAATATCAATCCTCCTAGGTTCCTTCTTCTTTGAACCCATCCCATTACAGTTACAGTTTTATTTACATCCGTTTCTCTTAGCTGTCCACACATTATAGTCCTTTTTAATCCTTTTATAGATTCAGCCATAAATACAACTCCTCCTTTACTTCTTTTTTCGCATAAAAAACCGCCCCTTAAAAGGGACGGTTATATACCGCGGTACCACCCTAATTGGCTTTCACCCACTTAATCTTTAACGCAGAAAACGTAACACCCTACTCAATTCAGGCATAAGCTCCCGGGTGTCATTCATCTTCCTTAACTCTAGAACAGCTCTCAGTTAAAGTGTTCCTTCCTGTAGAGTGTTTGAAGACTACTCCTCCCGATCAATGCTTTTATAATATTTTTATTAAATTATATGAAAACTAAAATAACATGTCAAGCCCCTTTAATTTTTTCTCAATCATTTCATCTATCCTTGTTACATACTCTTTTATATCCTTTACATTTGAAATTCTCTCTATTCTATTCTCATCAATAAATACAAGCTTCGTTATAGCCCCTGGACCAAATCCTGCAATGGATATATTTTCTGCAATCATTTGTATATTATATATGCACTCTTTATCTTTCATGCAATATCCGACATTTTCAAGAGGGCTTACCATATTTTTTTGCCTATACATATAATAAGGATACATTCCCATATTTTTTACATAATTTACAGCAATATCATACATACTATCTATTTCATCGCTCTTTGCTTTATATCCTCTTTCATTAAGATATGATGCCCTTTTTACTGCCATAGTATGTATCGTAATGCTATCTGGTGAGAGCTCTTTTAATTTTTCCATAGTATTTTTAACATCATTACTATTCTCACCTATAAGACCTATTATTATATCCATATTTATATTATCAAATCCTAAATTCCTTGCAATATAATATTTATCTACTATATCCTTTGAATCATGCAGTCTTCCTATCCTTTTTAAAGTTTCATCATTCATAGTTTGAGGATTTATACTAATCCTTGAACAGCCATATTCTTTTAAAACTTTTAATTTTTCACAATCAATTGAATCTGGTCTTCCAGCTTCAACAGTAAATTCCTTTACTTTAAATAAATCAATATTGCTTCCAAGCTCATTAAATATAATTTCAAGATTATCGCCACTTAAGGATGTAGGAGTTCCCCCTCCAATGTATATTGTATCTATTCTAAAACCCTTATTCTTTAAAAAATTCAAAGTGCACCTAATCTCCTTTTTAAGTGCATTAATATATTGATTCACAATCAGCTCATTTCCTTTAATAGGTGTTGAAGTAAAAGAGCAATATATGCAGCGTGAAGGACAAAAAGGCACATCTATATAAAGACTTATATCCTTTTTATTATAAGTTAAATATTTTGATTCATTTTTTGCAACCTCAAGGGCAAGAATAGCTTTTTCTAATGATAAATCATAGTTTGATAATAGATAATTTATTATATCTTCATCCTTTAATTTACTTTTATAACATTCATGAACTATCTTTGTAGGTCTTATTCCAACAAGTATGCCCCAAGGAATATTAATTCCCGTATAATTTTTTAAAGCTCTTAAAGCTGTTAGTTTAATAGCATTTTTTATTTGCTTTTTATCATCAGTAATTTTGTAATCCTCACAAATTTTCAAAGAATTATTTTCATAGATTTTGAATTTAGCAGATTTGTTATCATAATCAACTACGCTTTTAACATTAAAATCATCATCTTCAACAAATTCTATTTCACTTTTATTATAAAATAGTGAAACGATTTGAAATACCTCATATCTATAATCATGTCCTTCTAATTTTACCTTAATCATTTCCATCCCCTTAGTAATCCTGCTCTGCCTCTTTCTTTAAATTCATTAATAGTTTTTGGTTTATATTAAGTTCCCTTGCAATATCTTCATCATTAAGACCTTCTTCAACAAGTTCACAGTATTTTTCATAGTCGAACTCCTCAAGCATATTATCCGAACTCTTAATTTTAAATGGAAGGGTTTTCTTTTTTTTCATTTAATCACCCCTAAATTCTTTTTATACCTAATTTACCCAAATAGTAAAAAAATATTCATATTATAAAAAAGGATTATATCTTTTTTCTTCTCCAACTGTTGTAGATGGCCCATGGCCAGGATATATTATTGTATCATCATTATATATCATTATTTTTTCTTTTATGGATTTTATAAGCTGTTCATGAGAAGCTTTTTCAAAATCTGTTCTTCCAACGGAGCCTTTAAAAAGTGCATCACCTGTTAAAATGATGTTGTTAATTTTTAAAGACACGCTTCCCGGTGTATGACCTGGGGTTTCTAAAACCTCAATCCTAATATCCCCAACTTTTATTATATCTCCATCTTTTATATACTCATCTATTTCAAATAGTTTTATATTTCTTAATATAGGAGTTATATTTAGAGTACCTCCTTTTGTTAAATATTCATCTTCCTTATTCATGAGTATCTTTGCACCAGTTGCTTCTTTTATATCATAAACACCTGCAATATGATCTCCATGTCCATGGGTTAAAATAATATATTTTACATTTAAATTGTTATCTTTACATTCTGAAAGTATACCTTTTGAATTCCCACCTGGATCAATTATTGCACAATCCTTTGTATTTTTATCTCCTACAATATAGCAATTTGCCATATAAACTCCTGCAGGATAAACTTTTAAAATCATAATTTCACCTCTAAAAATTTTTTTTACTATCTAGCATAAGTGTAACAGGCCCATCGTTTATTATTTCTACCTCCATATATGCCTGGAATTTCCCTGTTTCAACGTTACTTACATATTTTTTACACTCATCAACAAATTTTAAATACATTTTCTCAGCATATTCAGGCTTTGCTGCCATCATAAAATTTGGTCTCCTACCCTTTCTGCAATCACCATATAGTGTAAACTGCGATACTACAAGTAGGCTTCCAGCAATATCTATAAGGGATAAATTTAGTTTTCCGGTTTCATCTTCAAATATCCTAAGATTGCATATCTTTTCTGCAAGATATACTATATCCTCATCAGTATCAGCATCTTCAACTCCTAATAGCACTAAAAGCCCTTTGTCAATTTTACCAACCACATTTTCATCAACCTTTACACTTGATGATTTAACTCTTTGCACTACCGCCCTCATAACCTCACCTCTTTTAATTTCTGTATACATCTATTATACCTTGAAGTTTTCTAAAATCCTTCATAATCTTATCAAGCTGATCAATATTGTTAACTTGTAAAGTTAACGCAATTATAGCAATATTATTTTTAGATGTCCTTGCATTCATCGCCTTTAGAGAAAGCTTAGCATTGGTTAAAATATTTGTAATATCTGAAAGAAGCCCATGCCTATCATAGGCCTCAATTTGAACATCAGCAAGAAAATCTGCTGTATGTTCTCCTGTCCAGCTTGCATCTACAACTCTTTCGGGTTCAATCAAGGAAAGGTTATAAAAATTCTTACAATCCTTTCGATGTATTGAAACTCCTCTACCCTTTGTAATAAAACCAATAATATCATCTCCAGGTACAGGATTACAGCACTTTGCAAATCTAACAAGTAAATCCTTTTCTCCCTTAACTACTATGCCAGGTTTCTTGCCTTCCCGGTTGTAACGTCTTTTTGACGTATCAATCCTTTCAGGTATTTTTAAGATAGATTCACTATCTTCCTCATTTTTTCTCATTTCTTCCTTTATTCGTGATATTATTTGACTTGCATTTATTGCACCGCTTCCTATTGAAGAATACATATCATCAATTTGAGAAAAGTTGAATTTTTTCAAAATAACATCTATATATTCTGATTTCATAGCATCTGAAAATGATAAGCCTTGTCTTTTTATTTCCTTTTCAAAAGAATCGCGTCCTTTTTCAACGTTTTCCTCTTTAAAGGTCCTTTTAAACCACTGTCTTATTTTTGTCTTTGCTTGAGAGCTTTTTACAATATTGAGCCAGTCCCTGCTGGGGCCCTTTGAAGTGTTTGATGTTATAATTTCTACTATATCACCAGTTACAAGTTTATAGTCAAGGGGTACCATCTTGCCATTAACCCTTGCACCTACACATCTATTTCCTATATCTGTATGAATCCTATAAGCAAAATCAAGAGGAGTTGAATCTATAGGAAGATCAATTACCGTTCCCTTTGGAGTAAATACAAAAACTTCATCGGAGAATAAATCTATTTTAACAGTCTCCATGAATTCTTTAGCATCCTTTGCATTTTTCTGATACTCCATAATTTCTCTTAACCACTTTAGCTTATTTTCTATTTCATCCTCTTGTATTCCCTCTTTATATTTCCAATGAGCTGCAATACCGTATTCAGCCGTTCTATGCATCTCCCAAGTCCTAATCTGTATCTCAAAAGGCTGACCTTTGGGACCTATTACAGTTGAATGAAGGGATTGATACATATTAGGTTTGGGCATGGCAATATAATCTTTAAATCTTCCTGGAATAGGCTTCCATAGCGTATGAACTATCCCAAGTGATGCATAGCAATCCTTTATAGTCTCAACAATAACTCTTATAGCAAGAAGATCAAATATCTGGTCAAATGTTTTATTTTTTTGATACATTTTCCTATAGATACTATAAAAATGTTTAGGCCTACCATCTATATCTGCTTTAATTCCAGCCTGTTCGAACTTTTCACTTAGAACCCTTATTATCTCATTTATTTCATTTTCTCTTTCAGCTCTCTTTTTTGAAACCTTATTTACAAGATCATAATATTCTTCAGGATTCAAATATCTTAAACTTAAATCTTCAAGCTCCCACTTTATTTTTGATATACCAAGTCTATGGGCAACAGGAGCATATATATCTAATGTTTCTTGAGCCTTTTCCTTTTGTTTTGAAGGAGGAAGATATTTTAATGTTCTCATGTTATGAAGCCTATCAGCAAGCTTTATAAGTATTACCCTTACATCCTTTGCCATTGCCAAAAGTACTTTTCTAATGTTTTCCGCCTGCTGCTCCTCCTTTGACTTATACTCTATCTTACCAAGTTTAGTTACACCTTCAACAAGGTTTGCAACTTCTATATTAAATTCCCTTTTAACATCCTCATAAGTATACTCAGTATCTTCAACAACATCGTGAAGGAGGGCAGCACAAATTGTGTCGGTATCAAGTCCCATTTCAATAAGTATTAGTGCTACTTCAACAGGATGCAAAATATATGGTTCTCCCGACTCCCTCATCTGTCCTTCATGAGCTTTTTTTGAAATATAATAAGCCTTATATATAGCATCAATATCAAGTCGCTCTTCAATATTTAATTCTTTTATTTTATCTGAAATCTTATTAAATAAATCTGATTCCATAACAGCCCTCTTTTCTTCACATTACAATATATGGCTGGTAATATTACCAGCCATATTTTTTATTAATTATATATTAATATTAAAAACTTTGCAATTGTTTTTCGACATAATAAATTAAAATTCATATTGAACTAATGAATTAACGTTATAGCCTTCAAGCTTATCTCTTCCATTAAGACCCGTAAGCTCAACAACAAAACTTATACCTGCAACTTCTCCACCAAGCTGTTCTACAAGTTTTGCTACTGCGGATATAGTTCCTCCAGTTGCGAGAAGATCATCAACTATAAGTACTTTCTGACCATTTTTTATTGCATCCTTGTGTATTTCAAGAGAATCAGTACCATATTCAAGGTTATATGTGTATCTTAATGTATCCGATGGAAGTTTTCCTGGTTTTCTAACAGGAACAAATCCAACTCCGAGAGAATAAGCAATCGGTGCCCCAAGTAAAAATCCCCTTGCCTCAGGACCAACAACAACATCAATGTCTTTATTTCGAACCTGCTCTACCATTTTATCAATTGTATATTTAAATGCTTCTCCATCACTAAGTAATGTTGTTATATCTTTAAAGCTAATACCTTGTTTTGGGAATCCTTCAATAACCCTTATTTTTTGTTTAATATCCATATAAAATCCTCCCCCGCTTATCGATATTTAAATTATACATTAAAATATACTAAAGTTTAAGTTTTTTTATAATTATTTAACTGATAGTTCCTTTATATTATTTATATAACCCAATACATATTTTTCTACTTCAGCAACAATATTTTTAACATCTTCATTATATAACCTATAGTACATTTCAAGACCTACCTTTTCACTTTTTACAAGATTTGCGTCCTTTAATATTCTAAGATGCTGCGATAAATTAGCCTGGCTAAACTCTATATCTTCATTAAGCCTGCATACACATTTAGGACCATTATATAAAAACTTTATTATTTTGTATCTTATTGGATGTCCAAGCGCTTTAAATATCTTTACCATTAATTCATCTGAATTCATTTTTTCACTCCCTCATCAATGTACTATAATATAATAAATCAATTAAATAATTGTTTTCAATATAGTAACAATTTATTATACCAATATTTTTAAAATATGTAAACGCCATATTATAACTACTATAAGCAATTAAATATGGCGTTTAAAGCTTATTATTTATGCGATTATATAATTGAATAAATATCCTGTAAATAGTATTCCTATGCCAACAATAGTTATAAATATAGCAAGAAGCTTTGGTTTTAATACTCTTCTTAAAAGAATCATTTCAGGTACACTAAGAGCCGTTACTGCCATCATAAATGAAAGAGCTGTTCCCATTGCAACTCCTGCACGAGTAAGCTCACTTACAAGAGGGATAATTCCAGCAGCATTAGAATAAAGAGGAACTCCAACTACTACTGCAATAAATACTGCAAAGGGATTTCCTTTTCCCATATAAGGTGCTAATGCCTTATTAGGAATCCAACCGTGCATAAATCCACCAATTGCTATTCCTATTACTACATAGAGCCAAATCTTTTTAATTAAATCCTTTGTAAAATTCCATGAATCTATTAATCTTTCCTTAATTGTAGGATTTGGAATTTCAATTTCAGTATTGATGTTCATTTCATATACATAACCTTCAACATATTTTTCAAGTTTTAATCTTCCAAGTATAATTCCACTAACTATTGCAATTATCTCACCAGAAACTACATATATTAACGCTATTTTGATCCCAAACAATCCATATAAAAGCCCAAGTGCAACTTCATTAACCATTGGTGCTGCTATAAGATATGAAAATGTAACTCCAAGGGGTACTCCTGCTTCAACAAAACCTATAAAAAGAGGGACTGCAGAACAGGAACAAAACGGAGTAACAATACCCAAAAGAGCTGCAAGCACATGACCTATAAATACACTTCCTTTGTTCTTTGCAAGAATTTTTCTTGTTTTTTCTGGTGGAAAAAAGCTTCTGATAAATGTTATAGCATAAATTATCATAAATAGAAGAATAAATATTTTTATTGTATCAAAAACAAAGAAATTTAATGCACTTCCAAGCTTACTCTTTTCAGATAATCCAAATACATTATAAACAAGAAAATCTGCAAATCTTTGAACAGGAACAAACATAAAATCATCTCCAATCAAATTCTAATAATTATATAAGAAATATATTTACTTTGAACAAAAGAAATAGGCTTTAAGCCTACTTCTCTTCGTTTATAAACTTGATAATTTCATCAACGGTACACACCTTACCAAAAGCTTTTACCTTTTCATTGATAACAATTGCAGGCGTCCTCATAACACCATAGCTCATTATATCCTTAATATTTTCAACCTTTACAATTTTTGCTTTAGCTCCACTCTTTGCAACTGCTTCTTTTGCATTTGCTTCAAGCTTTTTGCAATTTGAACACCCCGGTCCTAAAATTTTAATAACCATATACACTTCCTCCTCTACATATTTTTAATTATTATAAATAAATAATACCTATCTAATAAATTCTTTTAATTTATCTTGTTGATCTATCATTTGATATACTAAACTAAGTATATCTGTTCAAATTTAATGTTTTATAATCCAAACATCTTAATTATATAATAAAATAATTATATAATAATGTCAATGAATATTTTTGATAAACAATTATATTATTCATATTAAAAACTTATTAGCTTTATTATACTCTATATAGCTCAATTTTCAATATTGACATAATATATCACTTTATAATATATTAAAATTAAAAGTAAATAGGTGATGAAGTTCGCCATAAAGCATCTTGTTAAAGATTGATAACTTCTGCAATATTTATTATGCAGAAGTTTTATTTTTAGGAGGTAGTGCAATGGATTTAAATGTTTTTGTAGATTTTAAAAACAAAATAATAGAAAATGTTTCAAAAGTAATCGTTGGCAAAAACGATGTTATTGAACTTATAACCATTTCCTTTATTTGTGGAGGTCATGTGCTTTTAGAAGATATCCCGGGAGTTGGTAAAACTATGCTTGTTAAAGCCTTTGCCAGCTCTATAGGCTGTGACTTTAAAAGAATTCAATTTACTCCTGATCTTCTTCCATCAGACCTTACAGGAATAAACTTTTATAATCAAAAAAGCTGTGAATTCGAATTTAGAAAAGGTCCCTTATTTACTAACATAGTTCTTGCTGATGAGATTAATAGGGCAACTCCAAGAACACAATCAAGCCTCCTTGAAGCTATGGAAGAAAGTCAAATCACAGTGGATGGTCAAACAAGGAAATTAAGCCATCCATTTATGGTACTTGCAACTCAAAATCCTGTTGAATCATTCGGTACATTTCCACTTCCTGAAGCACAACTTGATAGGTTTTTTATGAGAATAAGAATGGGTTACCCCTCAAGACGAGAGGAAATTGAAATTATAAATAGAAATAAAGATAATAATGTAATAAATAATTTAAACCCGGTTGTAACTTTGGATGAAATTAACTATGTTAAAAATAACTTTTCAAATATAAATATATCATCAGATGTCATGGAATACATTATGGATATAGTTGAAGCTTCAAGAAAGGATGAAAAAATACTGCTTGGAGTAAGCCCAAGAGGAACGATTGCTCTTTTTAAAGCTTGCCAAGCAAAAGCAGCAATTGAAGGCAGAAGATATATCTTACCTGAAGATGTAAAGTATCTCTCACCTTATGTTTTAAATCACAGGATAATCCCTAAAGGTGTTAATAAAACAAATAATGCAGATCTAATAAAGTATATGCTTAATAGCATAAAAGTACCAGTTGAAAATTATTGAGGTGCATAATTATGATTTACGCTGCCCTTTTGATTATAATACTAGGCTTTATTTTAAATAACCTGTCTAAAAAATATATGATACATAATCTTGAATATAAAAGAAGATTGTCTAAAAACATAGTTGAAATAGATGAGGAATTTGAAATTTCATCAATAATTGAAAATAAAAAAATCCTTCCTATAACTTTTATGCAGATTACTGAAAAGTTTCCTGATTCAATATACTATAAGTTTGATGCTAACATTTTAGAATCAGCTAATTACCTATTTCACAAAGCAACCTACACACTTTTGCCCTATCAGAGAATTAAAAGAACTTATAAAGCAAGTTGTAAAAAAAGAGGAAGATTTTATTTTTATGATGTAGTTTTAACTTTAGGAGATTTTTTAGGACTTGATACCTATAGCAAAGCAATTGATTCATCTCTTCAAATAATTGCTCTTCCTAAATCTATAATTTTGAATAATGTTTTAAAGCCTTATGGGGATTATTATGGAGATATATCTGTTAAAAGATGGATAATTGATGACCCTGATCATATAGTAGGGATTAGGGAATACACGCCTTTTGATCCACAAAAGTTTATACATTGGCCTACTTCTTTAAAATCTAATAAGCTTATGGTTAAAAAATTTGATTTTACATCTGAAAATACTGCCCTCCTACTTCTTAATATAGAATGTAGAAAACCCTTTTGGATAGAAATAGATGAAAATAAAATAGAAAAATGCTTTTCAATTGCAAGAACAATAATTGAAGAATTACAGTCAGAAGGAATACCTTATGCTTTTGTAGATAACATACAAGGAAGCGATTTCTCACTAAAAAACAATAATTTTGTTTCTGGTTATGGTTTTTCGATGATGAATCAAATACTTGAAAATCTCGGAAAGGCATCCTTTGGAATTGAGCAAGAATTTGAATTAATATTAGAACATGTAATTTCTAACCCAATGAATTTTAAAACTACAATCATAATAACTCCTTTTTTACTTGAAAGTTATGTAGAGTATATTAATAAAATTTGTGATATTACAAATAGTATTGTATTAATATCAATGGATGATGAAAACCTTTCAAAAATAAATAATAAAGTTTTAATCTTTACTGAAAGGAGTGAGCCTATTTGAATAACATCCTTTTAATAAAGATAGTTAATTTCTTTTCATTTTTATTTTTGATTTTAAACTTCATATTATTACTTATGAACATAATAAATAATAATAGCCTGTTTTTTGTCTATATTACTATTTTCTCATTTATAGCTTATGAATTAAAATCAAAAAAAAATACTTACCTTTATATTTTTTGTATTTTTCTAGTAATTCCACTATTTTTTTATCATTCAATCATTTATATTCTTTTTATCATTACAATTTATTTTTTCACATTTTACTTTATTTTTTATAATATAGATAATATGAACTATAGCCTTTCAATTGAACAATTTACAAAAGAAATGTATGTAGTGTTAGCAGTTATTATAATAGGATTAATAGCTCAAAAGACTGCTTACTTAAACAAAGTATCAGGACCTTACATAATATTATTTCTAATATCATCTATAGTGCTTTTAAGAACATTAAGATATATCAATTACAATGGTTATGACAAAAAAATCGATAGAATTAATTTAATTTATTCCACTTTAATTGCAGCTTTAACCTTTACACTTAGTTTAGATAATATAAGGCAAAAAATTATACTATTATTAATAAAAGCTTATTATACTTTCATTGATATACTCATGTTCTTATTTTCGTGGCTATTTATTTTAATAGGGTACATTCTTGCTTTTATAGTTGATATATTAAAAAAGATAATCGATAAAAAATCCTTTAGAGATATAAATATACAAATACCAAAAATCCAGATAGAAGACATAAAAATTTCAGGTCCTCAAAACATGACTAATTTAATTTCATCAAACCCAATTTTAAACATTATATTAAAAAGTTTGATATTTATTCTATTAATCTATTTAATAGCTAAAATATTTAAACGTCAATACTACCTTAATGAAGCAACGGAATTTTATACTGAAAAAAAAGAATATATCAAAGAAAACAAAAACAACTTATTTAGTAGTTTTAAAAAATATATTTCTAATAAAAAGCCTAAAAATTATAATGAACTAATAAGATTTTATTATTTAAAATTTATAAAAAAATCTATGTTAAATAGAATAGAAATTAAAAATAGTGATACAACCTTTGAAATAAATAAAAAATGTGAAAAGATCTATGACAGTAAACTATTAAATGATATAAGAAGCATTTACATAAAAATCAGATATGAAGATATAAAAGCCGATAAAAAAATGTTTAAAGATTTTTATGAACATTATAAAAAACTTAAAGCAACCAAAATTACAGGCAGGTAAAACCTACCTGTAATTTTGTATAATCAGATTAACTGATTTAAAACCCATATATTCATTAATATCTATATTAAAGGCAATATCAATCATTATATCATTTTGAATACCTTTATATAGTTTTTCAAGCTCTTTTATGCCAAATTTGTTGATAATATAATCTTCAAACTTGTCTATTTCTCCAAAGTATAAACCATCTAAGGCTACCTTATTATTTCCACAATGTAACTTGAGCTTTAATACATTCCCTTTTTCCCCTAATTTCATAGCTCTTAATATCTTTACGTTTTTTTCAGCAAATAAAGGCTTTTCATTGCTTTTCCCATAAGGTTCAAGAAGTTTTAATTCTTGTGCTAATTCAATTGTTATTTCACTTAATGGAAGCTGCATATCTAAATATATTTTCCTTACTAAATCATCTTCAGCAATATTACTATCAGAGTTCAATTTCTCTCTTAAAACATCAATCTTTGATTTTTCAATTGAAAGTCCTGCTGCTAATGGGTGTCCTCCAAATTTAATTAAAATATCCCTGCACCTTAAAAGGCCTTCAAATATATTATAGCTATCAATACTCCTTCCGGAGCCTTTAACACAATCCTCTCCATCTGTCAATATTATTGTTGGTTTATTATATATTTCCTTAACCCTTCCTGCAATAATACCTGCTATGCTTTCATGTATCTGTGCATTATATACCACTAATATGTTATCTTTCTTTAAATCACTACTTTCAATTTCTTCTAATACATCTCTTACACCTTTAACAGTCATATTCTTTCTTTCCTGATTTAATTCTACAAGTTCCTTTGAAATTTTTACAGCTTCTTCTTTATCTCCTGTTAAAAAAAGTTCTACTCCCCTTTTTGCCACATCAAGCCTTCCCGTTGCATTTATGCAGGGTCCTATTATAAATCCTAAATGGTAGGTAGTTATACTTCTGCCATCAAGGCCTGATTCTTTAATCAATTCTTTAAGTCCTATGTTTTGAGTGTTATTAATTATTTCAAGACCTTTTTTAACTATTATCCGGTTTTCTCCTATTAAATCAACAACATCACAAACCGTTGCAATTGCAACAAATTCAATAAAAGATTCTATTTCTTTTCTGTCAATACCTCTCTTTTTATAAAGTAATTCAATAAATTTATAAGCAACTCCTGCACCACAAAGCCCCTTAAAAGGATAGCTACAATCTTCTTGTTTTGGATTAATTATAGCATCTGCACAGGGCTTTATATATTTTCTTTTACCATTTTCATCATCTTCAAAAGGTACATCATGATGATCTGTAATTACAACTTTAATTCCTCTATTTTTGGCATACTCAATAGGTTCTATGGCAGATATACCATTATCACAGGTTATTATAGTTGAAACTCCTTCTTGTATTACCCTATCTATTATGTTTATATTTATTCCATATCCATCATTTATTCTATGGGGTATCTCATATATAACATCAGCTCCCAATCTTTTTAAGGCTTTATAAAGTATATAGATACTTATAACCCCATCAACATCATAATCTCCTATAATGGCAATTTTCTCATTCTTATTAATGCTATCTATTATAATATCAGTACCATTATCATTATCTTTCATAAGTTCTGGATTATTCATATATTTCATATCAGGATTTATAAAAATTTTTGCACTCTCATAATCTATTATTCCCCTGTTTAGCAATACCCTACAGAGGACTTCACTTATTCCTAATTTCTTTGAAATATTAGTTATATCTGCATTTATATTTCTTAACATCCACTTTTCCAACAGAGCCAACCCCCTGCATATTATATTCTACACTATTATAATATCAGGAATATAAATATGCAAATTAAAAGAGCCATGTAACTGGCTCTTATGCAATCTTTCCTCTTTTTTCTAACATCACCCAGATTGGGCTTGCAATAAATATTGATGAATAACATCCACTTATTATACCAACTATCAGTGGAAGAGCAAAATCTTTGATTGAAGAAACGCCAAAGATATATACCGCAGTTATTGTAAATAATGTAGTTAAAACTGTATTTATAGATCTTGAAAGGGTTTGAGTAATACTTGCATCTGCTGTAATAGCAAAGCTCTTATATTTTCCTAACCTTCTGTTTTCTCTAATCCTATCGAAAACAACTATTGTGTCATTTATTGAATAACCAAGTATTGTAAGCATAGCTGCAATAAAGCTGCTATTTACAGGTATCTGTAAAACTGCATAAACAGAAACCATAACGAGAAGGTCATGCAAAAGTGCTATAATTGCTGCAACACCTGATTTTAATTCAAATCTAAAAGATGTATATATAAGTATACCTAAAGTTGCAACTATTGATGATGTTATAGCCTTTTGTCTTAATTCTTTTCCTATTGATGGTCCTATTCTCTTAGTAGCTTCACGTGCAGTATCATCAAGTTGATACTTTGCCTTTATTTCATTGAAAAGCTGTGCAATTTGGTCATCAGTAAAATCTTTACTGCTTATTTCAACTTTCTTACCTTCAAGTATCTCTCTTGCTGATGCTTTTGGATCATATTTTGCTGCTATTTTTCTAATATCCTCAACATTAAAATCCTTGCCTATCTTTATTGTAACTACTGTACCACCCTTAAAATCAATTCCATAATTAAGGTCTTTTATAAGCCATGTACCTACACCTATTATAATTATGATTAATGAAATACTAAACCATAACTTCCATCTCTCAACTATCTTAAACATCTTTTCCATGTCGCCACCCCCTATTTAACAGACGGTCTGTAGAAATTCACATTAGTAATAATTCCTGAATTAACAAAGGATTTTAGCAGGAATCTTGTTATAGTTATTGCAGTAAATAAGCTGCATAAAACACCTATATTTAAAGTTAATGCAAATCCTTTTACGGAACCAGATCCTAAGAAATAAAGCACAAATCCAGCAATAAGAGTTGTTATCTGTGAATCAAATATAGATGTAAATGCCTTATGGAAACCTAAATCTACAGCTGTCTTTAGGGATTTTCCAAGGTTTAACTCTTCCTTTATTCTTTCGAAAATAAGTACATTAGCATCTACCGCCATACCTATTGAAAGCAAAAGCCCTGCTATTCCTGGTAGTGTTAATGTTGCTTTTATTGATACAAAAACCAAAACAGTTAATATCATATAAACAACAAGGGCAAGATCCGCAATTAAACCTGGTATTTTATAATATAGGAGCATAAAAATCATTACAAGGGAAATACCTATTACTGCTGCCTTTTTACTTGTTGGAATAGCTTCAGCACCAAGAGTTGGCCCTATAGTTTCAACTGTAGCAGCACTTAATTTTATAGGCAATGCACCGGATTTTATAATACCTGCAAGTCTCTTTGCTTCTTCAACATCCTTACTTCCTGTAATTATAGCTTCTCCGTTTGGTATAACTTCTTGAACTGTAGGATTTGAAACCATATCATCATCCATATAAATTGCAATCTGCTGTCCCTTAAACTTTGCAGTAGCCTCTGCAAACTTTTTAGCTCCATCATCCTTTAACTTTAATTGAACAACTGGCTGATTATTTCTTGAATCAACACCAACAGTTGCATCAGCAACATCTTTACCTGTTAAAATTACATTATTATCAGGTCCTATAAATTTAAGTTCTCCTGTCTTTCCAATTGCATCAAGGGCATTCTTAGCATCGTAAATTCCAGGAATTTCAATTCTTATTCTATTCACTCCAGGAATTATAGCAACTGTAGATTCTTTAACACCAAGATTATTTATTCTAAGATCAAGAAGCTGCCTTGTTCTTTCAAGATCTTCCTTTGAAACTTGTCCAATAGCTTCCTCTTCAATATATACTCCGCCCTTTAAATCAAGACCAAGTGAAAGTAAATTTTTTATAGGTCTTACTTCATAATTTCCTAAATTAAGGCCGTTAAGTAATGTGTAGGCAAAAAATAAAATTAAAAATGTACTGATTATAAATGCGAGCATACCTCTTTTTCTCATACGCATCCCCCTTTTCACGTTGCTATGTTCTATTATACATCTATAGACATTTTAAGTCAACTTAACAGATTTATTCAACACTGTTATTTTCTGATAGTTTAATTTTTATTGCAATTGCACATTCAATTCTCTTTTTCATCATGCTGCATCCTAACTTATAAGGCTTATATATATCCTCATTGAAATTATAATTGTTTGCCTGGCATCCACCACTGCAGTAAAATCTTGCCCAACATTCAAGACAATCTGTCTTGTTATATATATGTCCATTTTTAAACTCATTAACTATTTCTTTATTTAAAGTGCCTTCAAAAACATTACCCATATTGTATTTTTCATTTCCGACAAACTGATGACATGGATATATATCTCCCTTTGGAGTTACAGCAACATATTCATGGCCTGCTCCGCATCCTGATATCCTTTTATATATACAAGGTCCTCCATTTACATCTATCGCAAAATGATAGAATTTAAAGCCATTTCCTTCTCTATTTCTTCTTATTATCTCATCAGTAAGCTTATCATATTGCTCAAAAATCTGTGGTAAATCTTCCTCCTTTAATGCAAGAGGGTTATCATCAGGAAGGACAACTGGTTCTATTGAAATCTCTTTAAATCCTTCATCAGCAAGATGTAAAACATCGTTATAAAAATCAAGATTTTCATGGGTAAAAGTACCTCTTACATAATACTGCTTTCCTTCTTTTCTTCTTGAAATCATATCCTTAATCTTTGGCATTATGTCCTTATATGTTCCTGATCCATCTCTTCTTATCCTTATTTTATCATTTACCCTTTCTCTTCCATCAATGCTTAAAACAATGTTCCCCATATTATCATCTATATATTCCATAATCTCGTCATTTAAAAGAGTTGCATTTGTTGTTATTGTAAATCTAATATTTTTATTATATTTTTTTTCTTCTTCCTTTGCATATTCTATTATTTTTTTTATAACTTCAAAATTTAATAAAGGCTCTCCTCCAAATAGATCTATCTCAATATTGCGCCTTGGACCTGAATTTTTAATTACAAAGTCTATCACTTTTTTACCAACATCAAAGCTCATAAGCTCACTTTTACCATGATAATTTCCTTCTGAAGCAAAGCAATATTTGCATCTTAAATTACAGTCATGAGCTATATTAAGGCATAAAGCTTTTATATATGATGGTCCTTCGCCATTTAAAATAACGTCTTTATATATATCTTCAGTATATAACATTTTTTCTTTCTTCAAATATTCAATTTCCTCAATACCTTCTTCAATCTCATCTTTAGAATATTTATCTTTTAAAATTCTATATATTTCCTCTTTGTTTTTTGCTTCATAATGATCCAAAATATCATACACTACATCATCTACAACATGTATTGCTCCACTGTTAACATCAATTACTATGTTTAAGCCACATTGTTTATACTTATGAATCTTCAACTTTGCACCTCCTTAAAATAGTACTTTTTTATAATAATATAAACTTAAAAATAAATAAAGCAAAAATATTTAAAAATTTAAAAAGCAGTAACTTTTATGTTACTGCCATTTTATTTACTTGCTTTCACATTCAAGATTTGCAACTGTACAGGAAGTTTTGCATGCTGACTGGCAGGAATTTGCACATTCTTTACATCCTGGCTTATTTATGCTTGACTTTAATACTCCATAATTTATTGTCTTTATATGTTTCATGTTAAATTCCTCCTTTAGCTACTTAATTATATTATTAATTTAACTACTAAATTATAACATACAATATATTATTACTCAATACTTACAGCAGGTATTATAATAAATTAATCTTTACTTGCAATGGTTATTCCTATAATTCCAGCAAGAGCACCAACAATTAAGGACATTACAAACATTATAATATAAGATTTAAAATTAAGTCCTCCTCTTTCTGCAAGCAAAGCAATAATTGCAATTAAAATAATATAAATTCCTCCAATTAAAGCTCCATGCAAAAATCCTTTGCTTCCTACTTTATAGGAACCATATATTGATGCATAACATATACTTATAATCGTAATTATCCACACAATGGTTTTCATATAATCCTGATTTAAATTTGAGAAAAAAAACACTAAAGATGTAATTAAAAGAAGTATTATTGAAAGTGCTATACCTCTCATTACTGCTTTTAGGTATATAACATATAGCTTTTCCTTATCTTCTTTTTCATACATAAAATCCACCCCCTAAAATATATATGAGGGTGATTATGAATATATGTATCATTCATTATTTTCTTCTTTATTTTCTTCTTTTTCAAATACAGATGATACTGAATACTTTGCCATACTAATTTTAACTTTATCAGGGCCTGTTTCAAGTATTATGGAATTTTCATTCATGTCAATTATTTTTCCATATATCCCTGATCTTGTCATTACATTATCTCCAATCTTTAAACCTTCAATCATATTCTTTAATTTCTTCTGTTTTTTCTGCTCTGGCATTATTAGAAAAAAATAAAATACTCCAAATATAAGAACCCAAAGTAAAATGTTTACTCCTCCCTGCATTTATTGCACCTCCAATATATTATTAATTATTATTATAACCAAATTTTGCATAGAATTCATCTCTAAATTCTAAAATGCTATCCTGCATTATTGCTTCTCTAATTTTTTCCATAAACCTTATTGTAAACCTTAAATTATGAATTGTAGTAAGCCTTGCACCTAAAATTTCTTGTGCCTTTAAAAGATGTCTTATATAAGCCCTACTGAAATTCTGGCATGTATAGCAATCACATTCTTCATCAAGAGGTCTAAAATCCTCAGCATATTCAGCATTTCGAACAACAAGCTTACCCTTACTTGTAAACACTGTTCCATTTCTTGCAATTCTGGTTTGAAGAACACAATCAAACATATCAATACCCCTAATTACTCCTTCAATTAGGCAATCTGGACTTCCAACTCCCATAAGGTATCTTGGCTTGTTTTCTGGCATTAAAGGTACAGTCCAATTAAGAACCTCATACATTATTGGTTTTGGCTCTCCTATACTAAGACCACCTACAGAGTATCCTGGAAAATCAAGTTTTATCATTTCTCTTACTGCCTCTTCCCTTAAATCTTTAAACATTCCTCCTTGTATTATTCCAAAGAGTGCCTGCTTTTCAGTATTTTTATGGACTTTTTTACATCTTTCAGCCCATCTAATTGTTCTGTATAACGAATTCTTTGTATAATCATAATCTGCAGTGTAAGGTGGGCATTCATCGAAGGCCATAATAATATCAGCCCCAAGAGCATTTTCAATTTCAATTGCTTTCTCTGGAGATATAAAATGTTTTGAGCCATCAATGTGAGATTTAAAGGTCACACCTTCTTCCTTAATATCCCTAAGTTCACTTAAGCTAAAAACCTGATATCCTCCACTATCTGTTAATATTGCCCTGTCCCAGTTCATAAAGCTGTGAAGTCCTCCAGCCTTTTCAATTAGTTTTTCTCCTGGTCTTAAATAAAGATGATATGTATTGCTTAATATTATTTGTGCCCCAATACTTTTAAGTTCATCTGGAGTCATAGCCTTAACTGTAGCCTGAGTTCCAACTGGCATAAATACTGGAGTGTCTATAGTCCCATGAGGTGTATGCAGTTTTCCAAGCCTTGCACCTGTTTTTTCACATTTTTTTATAAGTTCATATCTTATAGCTTCCATATTTGTCCTCCTATTTTAAATTATAAGCATTGCATCTCCAAAACTAAAAAATCTATATCTTTCTTTAACTGCAATGTTATATGCCTCCATTATCTTTTCTCTCCCTGCCAAAGCACTTACAAGCATAATAAGAGTTGATTCTGGGAGGTGAAAGTTTGTAATAAGACAATCGACTGCTTTAAATTTATACCCTGGATATATGAATATATCTGTCCAACCGGATTTTCCATGAATTATTCCATTATCATCTGCAGCAGTTTCTAATGTTCTACAGGAAGTTGTTCCCACTGCAAAAACTCTTTTATTTTTCTTTTTGGTTTCATTTATAATCTCTGCTGTCTTATCATCTATAATGTAAAACTCTGAATGCATTTTATGGTTTTTAATATCCTCAACCTTAACAGGCCTAAAAGTTCCAAGGCCTACATGAAGGGTAACGTAAACTATTTTAACTCCCTTCTTTTCGATTCTGTCTAAAAGCTCCTTTGTAAAATGAAGCCCTGCAGTTGGTGCTGCAGCAGAACCTTCAACCTTTGAATATACAGTTTGATATCTTTCTTTATCCTTAAGCTGCCTTTTAATGTATGGAGGAAGAGGCATCTGCCCAAGTTTATCTAATATCTCTTCAAATACACCATCATATTCAAACTCTATTATTCTTCCTCCAGCTTCTGTATTTTCTAATATAGTACATTTTAATTCTCCATCTCCAAATAAAAACCGTGCCCCTATTTTAGCTTTTTTACCTGGCTTTACAAGGGTTTCCCATCTGTTTTTATCTATTCTTTTAAGAAGCACAAATTCCATTTTAGCACCAGTATCTTCTTTAACTCCAAAAAACCTTGCAGGAATAACCCTGCTGTTATTTAAAACAAGGCAATCTCCTTCATCCAAGTATTCAACAATATCCCTGAAAATCCTGTGTTCAATTTTTCCATCTTCTCTATGGAGTACTAAGAGCCTTGATGCATCCCTTTCTTTTAGTGGCTCCTGAGCTATTAATTCTTCTGGAAGCTCAAAATAAAAATCATGTACCTTCATATTGTCACTCCTTAGTATGTTTTTTACCTAAATGTTCATAAGCAAGTTTAGTTGCTATTCTTCCCCTTGGTGTTCTGCTTATAAAGCCTATCTGAAGAAGGTATGGTTCATAAACATCTTCTATAGTATCATTTTCCTCACCTATTGAATAAGCAAGAGTATCAATTCCAACAGGCCCTCCTGCGAATTTATCAATTATTGTTAAAAGTATTTTCCTATCGATATTATCAAGTCCAAGTTTGTCTACCTCAAGTAAATCTAATGCTTCTACAGCAGTTTTATAATCAATAAATCCATTTCCTCTAACCTGAGCATAATCCCTAACCCTTTTTAAAAGCCTATTTGCAATCCTTGGAGTTCCTCTTGATCTTCTTGCAATTTCTAAGGCTCCTTCATCATCAATTCCAATTCCAAGTATTTTTGATGACCTTTTGACTATCAATGAAAGCTCATTAACATTATATAGCTCAAGCCTACATATTACTCCAAACCTACCTATGCTCCTAAAGGTGAAGTTAACATTCCTGCTCTTGTTGTTGCTCCTATAAGAGTAAATTTGGGAAGGTCTATTCTTATAGAACGTGCACTTGGTCCCTTACCTATTATTATATCCAAAGCATAGTCTTCCATTGCAGGATAGAGAATTTCTTCTACGCTTCTATTTAGTCTGTGTATTTCATCAATAAACAAAACATCCTTTTCTCCAAGATTTGTAAGTATTGCTGCAAGATCTCCGGGCCTTTCAATTGCAGGACCTGAAGTTATTCTTAAACCGCATCCCATCTCATTTGCTATTATACTTGACAATGTAGTTTTCCCAAGTCCTGGAGGTCCGTAGAGTAAAACATGGTCTAAAGATTCTCCTCTGTTTTTAGCAGCTTGAATAAAAATCGAAAGCTTTTCTTTTACATTTTCCTGGCCTATATATTCATCAAAGCACTTTGGCCTTAGGCTTCCTTCAATATCTATATCCTCAAATTTAAGCTCTGAGGTTATAATCCTTTCATCCATTTACATCACCTAACCTCTCATTAAAACCTTAAGTGATTTTTTAACTATATCCTCAACCTTTAAAGTTCCATCATCTACCTGTTTTATAGCTGACGCTGCTTCACTTTTTGTATAACCTAAAGTCATTAATGCTGCCAAGGCTTCCATACTTTCATCTTCAACTTTTACCTCTTCATTCTGTTTAATGAAATCATAATCCTTAAACTTATCCTTAAGCTCAAGTATAATTCTTTGGGCAAGTTTTTTACCAATACCCTGAGCAGAAGATAAAGTCTTCTCATCACCTGTTATTATTGCAAGTATAAAATTTGATGGTGAAATACTGGATAAAATAGAAAGAGCCGCTTTAGGGCCAACTCCCGAAACGTTAATCAGCATTTTAAATATGCTTATCTCTTCATGGCTTATAAAACCATACAACACTATTGCATCTTCTCTAACATATTGATAAGTATTTATCTTTATAATTGCATTTTTGTTTTTCACTTTTTCTATATCGCTTAAAGGCATATATATCAAATATCCTATTCCATTATTATCAAGTATAATATAATCATCTCCAACAGTTTCAACTGTGCCTTTTATATAAGCTATCATAATTCCACCTCATTTTATTCTAAACATTTCTCCTGCATGGCTTGAATGTCCGTGACAAATTGCAATTGCTATGGCATCGGCAGTATCATCTGGCTTTGGAATCTCTTTTAAATTAAGTATAACTTTTACCATCTGCTGTATTTGCTTTTTTTCAGCTCTTCCATATCCAACAACTGCCTGCTTTACCTGAAGAGGAGTATACTCATAAATGTCTATGCCATTTTTTTGTGCACAAAGCACAGCTACCCCCTTGCCTGTCCAACTATTATAGCAGTTTTTGAATTTTGATTAAAGAAAAGCTCTTCAAAGGCAACAGCATCAGGTCTATATTCTTTTATTATATCTTCTAATGAATTATACAATATTTCAAGTCTCCTTGGCATACTATCCTTGTTTGAAGTAATTACAGATCCATAATCAACTACTTTAAACCTATTCCCTTCGTAATCTAAAATCCCATACCCCATTATAGCAATTCCAGGGTCTATTCCTAAAATTCTCATAAGATCCTCCTAACGAAAGCACGTTCGTCTATTATTATATCATTATTTTTAAACTTTTTATATAAATCATAACATATTTTTATCATTGGTGAAAACTAAAAAGCCTTGACCTTTGCACTTTAATGCAAAACTCAAGGCTTAAATAAATTTTATTAAGAGTTATAATCTTCTTCTATCAGGTTTTCTGCTTCTTCTCTTGTTTTAAAAACTTTACCTTTAATTACTTCTTCTTTCTCTTGAATAGGCAAGTCCTCAACCTTTATCTCTGTTACTCTAAGGAGAGAAAGACTGTTGTCAACTTCAACTTTAAATATTGCCACGTAACCATCATTATCCTTGACAACATAGCAGTTAGCAGGCCATTTATCAGATATCTCCCTTGAGATTATAACCTTTTTTTCTTTTTCTGGAGAAAATTTAATTATTATATAGCCTAAATCTTTAAAATAGTTTTCCGCAGCATATATATCCATTCCTATAATATTTGAAGATGCTTTTTCGCTATATTCATCAATAAATATGGTGCCCTTTGTATATCTATCCCTCTTAATTATAACAGTAGACTCATTTATCAACTCCGATGAAGGAATTTTTACAGTTTCCTTTACAGTACTGTCAGTAATTTTAATAGGATTAGTCTCATTTTGCTGGCTTTTTTTCATATATTGAAGAATAGTAAAATATCCTGCAATAAAGCTAACTGCTAAGGTACAAGTTAATATTATTATATAGGCTAAACGTCTCTTTAGCATAATCTTTCCTCCTCTCAGAGGATATTATGCCCACTTTTTACCTTTTTATTCAACAAAATAAAATTTTATTCTTCTCCCCATCCTTCAGGAAAATTTGCGTTGTGCCAAACGTTTTGCACATCATCATTATCTTCAAGAAGATCAATTAACTTTTCAAGTTTTGTAGCAGATTCATTGTTTAATTCTACTGTATTATTTGGTATCATAGATATTTCTGCTGATAAAAATTCAATTCCATTACTCTCTAAAGCTGATCTTACAACACTAAAATCAGAAGGAGCTGTTATTATTTCATAGGTTTCATCCTCTGAAGAAAAGTCCTCAGCACCAGCATCAAGAGCCATCATCATAAGCTCGTCCTCATCAATTGAATCCTTTTTCTCAACAACAAGCAAACCTTTCTTTTCAAACATCCAGCTAACACAGCCTGTTGCTCCAAGATTTCCTCCATGCTTTTCAAGAAGATGTCTAACATCACTTGCTGTTCTATTTCTATTATCAGTAAGTGCTTCAATAATCATTGCAACTCCTGATGGACCATAACCTTCATATACTATTTCTTCATAGTTTTCTGCATCTCCTTCACCAGATGCCTTCTTTATTATCCTCATTATAGTATCCATAGGCATATTGTTTGATTTTGCCTTTGCAATACAGTCACTAAGCTTAGAATTTGACTCCGGATTGGGTCCGCCTTCCTTTACAGCAACAGTAAGTTCTCTTCCAAGCTTTGTAAATATCTTTCCTCTCGCAGCATCAGCTTTACTCTTCTTTGCTTGTATATTATGCCATTTTGAATGACCTGACATTTTATATTCCTCCTAACCTTTTTAAATACCATATTAAATATGATAATATAAAAGATTCTATACTTTTCATTTAAAAATATTAACACAATAAATTTATCAATGCAATATAATACATAGAAAAAGCCGCGTTAAGCGGCCTTTTTTACTTTAATATTGAATTTAAATCCTTTACAAGGGAGTCAACATCTATTCCATGAGCTAGAGCACCCTGCTCTAAGTTTTCAAATCTTGCTGCCATTCATCCAAAACAGCTCATGCCATATTTTACGAAAACATCAACAGTTTGAGGATATTTTGATACTATTTCTGTTATGCTCATATCCTTTGTTATCATAAAAATACCTCCTAAATTTTATGTCAAATAGATAATATCTATTTATTATTATTTAACTATTATAATATCAAATAGAATTTAATAGGTCAACAAAAAAACAAAAATAAACCCCTATGTATTAAAAACATAGGGGTTTATAATAACACATTTTATGTATTACTTCACAATGTTTATTTTTTTATTTTTGCATTTAAATCCTCAACAAGCTTGTTAACATCTATTCCGTGTGCCATAGCACCCTGCTCTAAATTCTCAAACCTTGCTGCCATACAGCCAATACATCCCATTCCGTAAGATGCAAAAACTTCCACAGTTTCAGGATATTTTGATACAATATCAGTTATAGGCATATCTTTAGTTATCATAGTACACCTCCAAATTATATAAACAATTTACTTTAGATTATGATATACTAATTAATAGTATGTATCAATTGTTATAGATATTTTCTATAGTATGTTTTAAATGCATAATAATGTAGAGGAAGGTCGATATGAAAAATATATCATGGGATGATATATCTAAACTTTCTGATTCAGAAATTACATATCTTCTTTATCTGGAAGGTAAAAGCATAGATGTTATATGTAAGATTAGAAATTTAGAAAAATCAAAAGTTGAAAAACAAATAATTGAATGTAAAATAAAATATAGAATATTTGAAAATTCAAAGTCAGAAAAAGATATAATAACAAAGCTCAAAAAATGTTTTAAAAGCGAACGCTTATCGATTATAGAACTGCTCCAAAAAGAAGATAAAGAAAATCTTGAAAATTATGTTATTAATAACCTTTTTAATTGTTCAAAGGAGGACTGCTCATTTTATATATGGTTATTGGGAGAGCTTAAAAGTAAAAGAGCTGTTCTACCAATATGCGCTTTTTTAAAAAGTAACGATGGAAATATAAAAAGGATTTGCTGTTCTGCCCTTGGGAAAATAGGAGATGTTTCTGCAGAAGATGCCTTAATTTCATGTTTAAATGATGAAAAACCTCAAGTAGTACAGTATGCAATAAAATCCCTTGGAAAAATTAAAAGCAAAAAGGCTCTTCCATACTTGAATAAAATTATAAATACTAAAAATCAAAAAGAATATATTATAAATTCAGCTATTTTTTCTATTAAAGAAATAATAAAGGGTGATAAGATTGACTAAACAGTTTTATACAGTCTTAAATAAAGTTGAAGTATCCTTTGAAGAAAAAAAATCTATTTTTATATGCAATATTAAAAGAGTTGAAAATGAAGATGATGCTTTAAAATTTATAAATGAAATCAAAGACAAATACAAAGATGCAACTCATAACGTTTATGCGTACATTACAAACAATGGCATATCAATGAGATATTCCGATGATGGTGAACCGCAAGGAACTGCTGGTCCTCCCGTACTTGAAGTTTTAAAGAGGGAAAAATTAAACGATGTTGCAGCTGTTGTTACAAGATATTTTGGAGGCACACTGCTTGGGGCCTCTGGTCTTATTAGAGCCTATAGCACATCTTGTAAAATGGGAATAGATGCAGCTAAAAAAGTAATGCGTAAGGAAGGCTGTATATTTGAAATGACATTTGACTATGATAAATATGGTAAGATTCAAAACTATCTTCAAAGGAAAAACGTAATAATAAACAATTCCGAGTTCCTTGAAAAAGTAAAGTTAAATATTACTTGTTTTAAAGATGATTTTGATAAAATCCGCTATGATATGATTGAATTTATGAATGGGAATGATATATGTAACTTAAAATATGATATAATGTGTTATGTAGATTCTGATAACAAAATAATGGAGGTATAATATGGATATATCTGAGTTTAAGAATAAAAAAGTATGGGCTGTAGTCGGAAACATACACAATAAAGATAAATTTGCTTATAAAATATATAAATTCCTTAAAGATAAAGGCTATACTGTATATCCTGTTGATCCAACTGGTAAAAATGTTGACGGTGAAAAGACTTATACATCATTACTTGAGCTTCCTGAAGTACCAGAATCCGTTAATATGGTTATAAACCCTGTAAAAGGAATTGAATATTTAAACCAAATACATCAACTTGATATAAAATACCTTTGGTTTCAACCTGGAGCTGAAAGCATGGAGCTTGTTGAAAGAGCATTAGCAAACAATATAAATGTAGTTTATAATAAATGTGTTCTTATTGAATTTTAGTAACAAAATAAGCCCACAATGATATTTTTTATGTGGGCCTATTTTTAATTCTCTTTTATAAGCTCAATTAAGTTCAAAAGCTGTTTTACCATTTTTTTGTACAACAAAACATCTTCCAAGATAAAAGTCATTTTCGTCTTCAGGATAAGTGCTATAGAATATAAGATCATTATCAACTTCATATATATAAAGAAGTTGACCTTTTGCAATCTCATAATTTTTCTTACCATTCAAATCAGTGTTATACAATCCAGTTCTATCAACGCTATCTATATAATAGATATTGCCGTTTACTTTAAAGCTTGCAGCCTTAACACCAATAATACTTTTTTCCTTTGTGTCTATTTTCATTTTATATATTTTCATATCATCATCTGCATTAGTATAATAAATATATTCATTGCTTATATCAAAATTTCCAATCCATTCATATCCCGTATCCTTTAAAATTCTGTTATTTACTATTTTCTTTCCATCTTTATATAAGCATAAGTCCTTTTCATTTATATAAAATACAGAAGAATTTACAACTTTAAAATCATATATTCCTCCAGATACTACCTTGCATTTATTTGTCCCGTCAATTTTTATTTTGTATATTCCATCTCTTTGAAGAAAATAAATATAGTTATTATATAATATTTTTTTGAAGGAGTTAAAATACATTTGGCATATTTCTCTCTCCCTATAGGTTAGCTTCATTTCCTTTCCATCTATACTAATCTTAAAAAAATTAAACCCAGAAAAATAATATATATAACCATTTAATAAATAAAATCCATCAGAAATATCTAAACTTCTTTTAGCAATGCAAATCTTTCCTGTACCATCCCTATTTATCCTATATAATCTGTTTTTATCGCTTTCATTTATATAATAAATAAATTTACCATCCATAATCATCCCAGATAGGAGCATACCATCAGTAAAAACCCTATCTTTAGTTATTTGCTTTTTATCCTTTCCATCAACTCTAACCTTATATATTAATCCATCATTTTCACTAACATAATAAATGTATCCTTCATTCACAAAGTACATCTTTGGCATTAGAAGTTTTGTTTCATTATAATTTTTTGATATCATAGTTTTTGCCAAAGTATTAAAATTCAGATAGACTGAAATAATTATAATTAAAAAAAACCCAACCTTTTTACCCATACCAATTACCTCATCAAATGTATTTTTCTTTTTAATTATATTCTTTAATGAGTAAAATATTCCTTCAATTTTTAGTAAGCCAATCGTACACAAAATTACAATATATATTTACACAACTTTCCAATTACATACTTATACTAATATTTTTCTCCCCCATATCTTAAGTTGAATTTTAAAATCTGATATAAAAAATTATATTTTAATAACATTTTTTATAAATAAAAAAAAGCCGACAAATACCGGCTAAATACTATATTCAACAGCTTTTCTATTTTTATAGTATACTGGAGTTAATTTTAAATCCTTTATCATTTTCAAAGCTTCATTTAAATTCTTTTCTATATCAATAGCTTTATGACTGTCTGATCCAATAGTTACTATCTTTCCTCCAAGTTCTTTAAACCTTTTATATATATTATAAAGATTTTCATAAGCTACTTTATCCTCAAGCCTTCTTGTATTTATCTCTATTGATATATCTCTTTGAGCCACTATTTTTAAAATTTCGTCAATAAAATCTTTATAGTCGTCATAATAAATCTCTTTATCTTCAAATCTGCCGTATCTTGCTATATAATCTATATGTCCAAGGCAGTCAATAAAATCATAGATTTTAATGTTTTCAAGCATACACAGGAAATATTCTTCATAAGCCTCCTTTTTATTTTTTCCAACATAATATTCATCATAAAAAGGATCAAATCCATTTACAACATGAAGAGAACCTAATACATAGTCAAAAGGACTATTGAGGGCTATTTTCTTATTCTCATTTTTATAATCTTTTGTCATTCCTATTTCAATTCCAAGAAGGAGTCTGTCATTTCTATATTTTTCATACTCATTAAAATACTCTTTAACATCAAAGGTAAATCTTCCATCTTCACACAATCCTAAATCCATGTGATCTGTTATAATAACTCCTAATTTTTTTTCATTTAATACTTCAATTGCTTCATTTATACCCATATTACAATCACTAGAAAAGCTCGTATGAACATGACAATTAAACATATATATAACCTCCAAATTCCCGTACTATAAATAAAGTATACAGCAATGCTTTATATATGTAAAATTATTCTTTCTAAAAATATAAAATTAAGAATAATATATCCCTTATGAAAAATACTATAAATGTAAAATTATTTTGGAGGTGATTATATGGCCAATCAAATTAACCGTAGTATAGGCTGTAATGTTACAGAATGTAAATATCATGCTCAAAACGAACCATACTGTTCACTTACAAGAATTGAAGTTACTCATCATGAAGAACCTGCAAGAAGAAAAGAAAGTACAGATTGTCACAGCTTTGAACCAAAGTAATTAATAAAGAACCGGCTCTACCGGTTCTTTATTAATTTAAATAAAAGCTATTTGTTTTGTTTAGGCTTTAAAATTTTAATGCTGCATTTTGAAATTAATCCTTTAAACTCTGCTATTATTTCAACAATTGTATCCTCATTTACAGTTTTTGCAGTAAAGGTTCCATTGTCAATTTTTCCATATTTCTCATTTACTTTGAAATTTATAAGGCTATTATCTATATCATAAGCATTTCCATAAAGGTCATAGCCAATTACTGACAATACTGTACTTGTTCCTGGTGTTACATTTAACAATTTAGAGCTTAAAGAAATTCCTGAAGGAACTACATCCTTTTGATCTACTACCATAATCCTCATCGTGGTACTTTTACCTAAAACACTTAAGCTTATATTTGCTGTACCGGGTTTTAAAGTAGTTATTTTCCCGAACTGGTCTACTGATACTACCGATGGATTATCAGATACCCAATTTGAATCCATCTCTCTAAAAGCTGTTAATGGTATTATATAATCACAGCTTAGCAAAGTAAAATCTCCATACATATTTAGCTGTTTCTTTGTTCCAACAGGAAGAATTATCTGCCCTGTTTTATCCTTTAAAGAATCTAATATTGATATACTCTGAACTATTGGTACAACCTTTTTATATACACTACTGCCAGCTACATTGAATTTTGTATAGGATAAAAATCCTCCATTGGCAGGGCTTACATATCTCTTATTTCCTCCGTTACCATCGACTGTGTAGACAACTCCTCCAACACTCCAACTCTTAAAGGCATGTAAATGCCCAAATACTACATTTATATTTTTTGAAGGATTTTTTTTCTTATAATCGCTTAATATACTTTCAAGCTTTGCCGCATCACCTGCAACCATCTGATGACCTGTATTAAAATAATCCTTTGTTGGAACGTGTGTATATATAAATATGTTCGTCTTATTCGTTTTATTAAGAACCCTTTGAAGATAGTCAAATTGCATAGAATCAGATGCTGTAATGCTCTGCCCAATTGCGCTGTTTAAAGAAATAAACAGTGAATTACCAAATTCAAAACTATAGGTTGGTGATCCAAAGTATTTTATATAATTATTAAGATTTCCAGACATAGCTTCATGGTTACCTGCATTAAACATTATTGGCTTATTTTTGATAATTGAAACCTCATTTTGTGCGTCTTTCCATTCTTCTTCAGAATCTGTATCAACAAGATCGCCATTTTGTATAATAAGCTCTGAATTATCATTATTTATAATATTATAAAGTTCATAAGCATACCCATCATCATGGCTATCAGAAATAAAGGATACAGTAAAATTATTAGGATTTAAAGGGCCTTTAATTGGTTCAACTGTAAACTTTACTACATTTTGTTCTGAAGTATTACCTGCTTTATCCTTTGCATATATAACTAATCTATGTTCTCCCTTTGTGAGATTTTCAGTAAGTGCATACCCCCATCCTGAACTACTATCATAATAAGTAGACAATCTCTTATCATCTAAATAAACAAATATATCAGAATTATTAACTCCAGAACGGTTATCCTTTATATTAAAACTTATTCTTGGAGTTACTGTTTTTATAATTGAGCTATCAAGTGGAGTTATGTTGGTAATTGTAGGGCTTTCAATATCCTTATCAAGATCAACAATAAACGTCCTTTTAAAAATTGGATTGTTTTTGTTTGAAAGCTTATCAGAAGCCTCAACCTCAAAAGTATGAGTTCCCTTTGATAAGTATTTTGCATTATAAGTCAAAACACCTGTTGACTCATTGAAAATTGCTGAAACTACCTTTCCATCTAGTCTTGCTACTATTGAATTTTTATTAATCCCCGATTTATCCTTTATAGTTACTGATATTGTTGTGCTACTGCTATATACACTGCCACTTGGTTTAAAATCATAAAACTCAGGTCCTTTGAAATCTTCATTATCAGTATATGTAAATCTTATATCATCAAAATATACTGTACCTTTATAATTTAAATTTTTATCACATTCTACCATATAAAAATAGTTTAGGGATATTGGTAGAGGCATATCTGATGGTATATCTGCATCAACATACTTCCAACCAGTCCAGTTGATTCTTTGGACAATATCAATTGTTCTGCTATTTGATTCTCCATCAGTTAAAACAACCCTAAGCCATGGTGCATGGCCATCTCCATAAACCCACATTCCTATTTTTTTAGGTCTTACATAAGTAGTATAAAGTGAATTAATATCATTTCCATTTTTATCTTGAAAGGTAGGTCTTATATTAATTGTCCCATTATATTGTTTTGTCCAATTTTTGTAATCATAGCTTACCTTTAAGCTGTACTTTCCATTTTTTGATACCTGTGATGTGATTGTACCTGTCCCTCCAACATATCCATCAACAGTATAACGTTTTAAATCAGCATGTTCAAAATTATCTATAACTGTAGAATCCTGCCCAACAATAATCTGAATTGTTGCTTTAAGACCTCCTGCTTCAGCTGTTACAGTACCGTTTCCTTTCTTAGCTTTTACTGTTAAAAGTCCATTTGAATCAATAGTACCAATATCACCTGAAATACTCCATTTAGCAGTTGAATTACTAATTATAACAGGTATCTCTCCATCACATTTTGCACTTAGATTAAACTGTTTTTTTGCGCCAGCTTGAAGCAGTATCGGACCACTTTCTGTAAAGCTTAATGCATCAAGATTTTCAACAACGTTAACATTTGCTTTTCCAACTGCATTTTTTAATGTCGCTATAACACTTCCATTTGCAGTTTTTGAGCCTGCCTTAAAATTGCCATTAGAATCTATTTGCCCTATACCACCCTCCGTTGTCCATGTTATGTTGATTTTTGTTAAGTTTACAGGATTGATATTAGTATCTACTCCCTTTAAATTGAATTTAAATGTCGAATTTTTATATATAGTAATATCCTTGTCTACTACTATATCCCCTGCTTCATAGGTTTTAGAACTTTTGCTTACAAAAAGAATACCATTAGTAATTGCTCTTTCTCTGCCATCTGAGGGCTTGTTTACAACATCAATAAAATCATTCCCATACAGCCTTACGTTCATCTGAGTTGAACCGCCACCATCTAAAGCTGCAGCTACAACTGCTCCCATATTTAGCATGACATTTGCCATCTCAGTAAATGTTATTCCATCACTAATTCCCGCAGAAGGCTTACCATAATCAACAGTAACAGCAATAACCTTTTTATCCTTTGTAATTCCTATGGCACTCCTTGCTTTTCTTGAGGTTACATGGGAGTATGCTGCCCCATTTTTAACCATTTCATCAACAGTTAATGCCCTTCCATCCTTTACAATATAGGCATAGGTTCCAACAGCCTCTACTATTCCCTTTTTATTAAAATCAAATTTTATTTTAATCTTGTCCCCTTCTTTTACATGGGATTTAACCCAATCAAACTTAGTTCCATTACTTGCAATTATAATACCATCATCTGGAATTTTAATGTTTTTACTTCCTATTCCCAATGATTCAACAACACCTTCATATTCTACTCCAAGCTTAATAGGTCCTTTTATTCCTCTAACAATCGTAAGTGCTCCATTTGATGCATAGCTTGAAAAATCTATTTTCTTATATTCATTTATCTGTGAAGTCAAAACTATAATATTATCCTTAAAGCTTTCCCTGTTTATATTATATATATCTACAGTTTCTCCGCCTGCAGTTAATTTTCCTTCCATATATATATTTTCAATAAATGGGCTTTTGTTGCTATCTATTCCAAATACAGGATATATCTTTTCCTCACTCCTTGCAAAATATCCTGCAAGAAGTGCACCTTCCTTTATCTGTGGGCCTGTACTTACACCAGTTGTCATACTAAACATATCTGCATTAATACCAGCAACAACGTTATTACCTTTAAATATCTCCCTTTGTATCTGCTGGCTTAATGTGTCGTATTTATTTACTACATCCTTTGCCTTTGAGAATATCATATCTACATCATTATCATTTAAATCTGCCGTAATTATATTCATTCTCTGCTTTATATTATTTGTTGTATATATCTGCTTCTCAATATATGTAATACCCTTTGCAATTGGTTTATTATAAAGTTCAATCTCAACACCTGGTGCAGCTTTAACCTCCTTTATATTTCCATTAAAAATTCCTGCTACAAAAAGCAGGCTTGTAAATAATGAAATAAATCTTTTTTTCTTTGCCATTTCATCACCTCTCCCAATTAATTTCTTAAACATTTACAAAATATTCTTAAATACCTTTTTTAATTAAGACGGTAAATATTTATTCATAGTTCCAAAAAATAAGGGCATAAATTTGCCCTATTCAAATACATTAATTATATTATTAAATATATCTTTGTTTTCTTTAATTTTAGTTTCACTTCCAAGAACGCATATATATTCATGTTTCATAACATCATGAACTAATCTATCAAAGCTTTTTATATCTGCTACAGTAGTATCTAATACTTCATTTCTTTCCTTTTGTAAATCTTCATAAGTTAAATGAGTTATATAATTAATATCTGCTCTTTCTGCTTTTCCAGAAGGAGTTAGAGGATAATCTAATCTTCCTATTGTTCCTATAATATACTTTGTCATCTCCCTTTTATCTGCATCAAAATTATTTAAATATTGAAAACTACTATTGTATACATTTAAAGTTTCTTTAAGGTTAGGATCACGGTATGATACAAACACAAAATTACCTGACCTATCAAACCTCATAAAGCCTCCATAAGCTCCACCTTGTACCCTTACTCTATTCCATAGATAATCCCCTGATAATATAGTTCGCAATACCTGCATTCTTCCAGTATATCTATATCCTTCTTTTATAAAATTATATCCTTTTGCAACATACTGAACATTACCAGGAGTTAAAAGCCCTTCATTTTTAGGTTCTAATTCAAATTCATATTCAACTGGTTTAAATTCTTTGTTTCCAATATAATTTAAAATCTTACCTATATTTTCTTTAAATATGCTATAATCCTTTTCTTCACATGTAACGCTAATAATAAGATTTCCTTTATTAAATATAATATCTGATGCTTTTTTAAGGTTTGATATAATTACATCCGACATAGAATCAAAGTTTTTCTCAATATCTACAATGAACTTATAATAGCTTAATCCAGAAAGCTTTTCTAAGTACGCTCCTACTTTTGAAAAATAGGACATTACCCTCATAGATGCTATAATATGTCCTCCGTCAAATATTCTCATCTCGGATCTTGATTTAATTTCCTGGATTATTTCTTTTAGTCTTTTTTTATCATTAAAATCAGTCTTCCCAGCTATTTCTCCTACAAATTCAACAAGTTTTGGTATTTTATCAGAAAGAGCCTTAGATTTTACAATAAGCTGCGGATAAAATTTGTCTAAGCTTTCTTTTTCTTGGTATGCATCAACTCCAAACCTTATGCCTCCTGTATTTATGTTTATCTCCTTTGCCAGTTCTGAATAACTATATTTTTCAGTACTCATTTTCCCTAAAACGTCAGATAATAGTGAAATATATGGTAATACATCATAAGGTACTGCACTTGTATTAAAAAGAAAGTTTATATAGAATATTTTGTTAGTAAATATTGGGTGAAAAAGAACTTTAACTCCCTCAATTGATTTTTCTTCTATAGGAATTATTTCTGCTTTAGTATTTATATCTTTAATTGAAAGCAAAGGAAGTTTTTCTAAATTTTCCTTTGAATCCGGCTCCTCCTGTCTCTTTTTAAGGGATTTAGTCTGTTGAATAACTATTTCTATTTCTTCTTCGCTCATATTATTTTTAATATCAGCAAGTTTTCTTTTGATTTCCTCTACCTTTTTCTCAGCAAGCCCCTTCTTAGGTACAAGTGCCAATATTAGGCTATGAGTATTATTTAAAAGATACTTTTCTATTAATTTTTCAAAATAATTCGTTTTTATGTTTTCTTTAAGCTTTTCGATTATCTTACCATATTGAAGATGAAGGGCTGGATTTTCATCGTAAAGCCAGCTTTCCATAAGTTTTATATCATATAAAAGCCCCTTAGGCATTCCTTCTTCTTCTGCTTCCCTCATCTCAAACTCCTTTTTGTTAATCGATGCCTCAATAAGCTTTTTGTCAATTCCTTCTTGAACAAGTTTACTTAACGTTTTAAATACAACATCTTTAAATTTATTCTTCATTTCAATATTAGAATTCTTAACTATTATGCTAAATACTGGCTGCATTATGCTGCTATCATATTGCCCAAAAACATCTTTTCCTATCCCTTCTTCTATAAGAGCTCTTTTTAATGGAGCTGCTGAAGTTTCAAGTAAAAGATGTTCAAGAATATTAAGTGCAAGATGGCTTTCAGCATCTGTTGATTTTCCAGTAACAAAACTCAAACTTAAAAAGGTTTTATCTTTTTCGTCTTCATTTGGAGTTATTGGGTACTCCAATACCATATCCTTCATAGAATCGAAGGGTTTTTGCTCTTTTATACTTGAATCTATTTCTATAATATCAAAGTCCTTTAGATAATTCTCATTTAAAAATTCAAGTTCCTTTAAAGTATCTCCATTTCCATAAAGATAAATATAGCTATTTGAAGGATGATAGTATTTTTTATGATATTCAATGAATTTTTCCTGAGTAAGGTTTGGTATAAAGTCGGGATCTCCTCCTGACTCATTACCATAAGGGCTATCTGGAAATAAATTCTGCTGAATTCTTCTAATAAGTAAGGATTCAGCTGATGAAAAAGCTCCCTGCATCTCATTATATACAACGCCTTTGTATATCATCTCTTCATTTTTATCATTAAGTTCATAATGCCATCCTTCTTGCATTAGTATTTCTGGATATTTATATATGTTGGGATAAAGGACTGCATCCATATAAACATCCATTAAATTAAAAAAATCTTTTTCATTTCTACTTGCAAAAGGATACATAGTTTTATCTGAAAAAGTAAATGCGTTAAGGAAAGTATTTAAAGATCCTTTTAAAAGCTCAACGAATGGTTCTTTTGATGGAAACTTTCTTGAACCACAAAGAACTGAATGTTCAAGAATATGTGGAAGGCCTGTATCATCATAAGGAGGAGTTCTAAATCCTATTGAAAATACCTTATTATCATCATCATTAATGAGTTTATAAAGCCTTGCACCACTTTTTTCATGAAAGAACAAAAGTGCTAATGAATTTATTTCTTCAATATTCCTTTTTTCAATTAACTTAAAACCATTATAGACTTTTCCAACTTCAAAATCCATAGTATTGCCCCCTTTGCATGTTTTATAAATATGCCTTACATTATAGTTATATCTTCTCCTATTTTCCACATTTATTTTATGAATGTATATTGATTTTATACCATTATTTGCATTTAAACAAGTATGTTATCTATGGCTTTTAATCATAATATATATTTGAAAACTCAACATTTACATTCTGAATAAACCTATTATCCTCTAATATTCCACATTTATCTTCAATTTCTTCTTTAACAAAGTCATCAGGTAAAAATACTTTAAAGCTACTTCCCACCCCTTCTATGCTTGAAAATTCTATCCTACCTCCTAAAGCCTCAGTAAAGAGCTTTGTAAGGTTTAATCCTATCCCCGTTCCATCACTTTTCCTTGATAGGCTATTATCTATCTGACTAAAGCGTTTAAATATTAGTTCTTGTTTTTCCTTTGGTATTCCAACGCCTTCATCCTTAACCTCAATACAAACACTATTTTCATCTGTTGAAATATAAACATATATATTTTTCCCGCAAGGAGTATTTTTAATAGCATTAGAAAGTAGGTTCAATAGTATTCTTTCATACTTTTCATCATCAATTGCAATTATCTTGTTTCTAATCTGGGGTATAAAACTTAAGTTTATATTTTTTTGCTTTGCATATATTGAAACCAGTTCAATTATTGATTTTGAAAATCTAACTATATCTATGTTTTTTTTGTATACCTTTAAATATCCTGCATCGGCTCTTACTACATCAAGAAGGTTATTAACAAGCCTAATCTGCTGAAGGCAGCTTTGCTTTATCTTTTTTAAATAATCTTTTGTTCTGTCAGAAAGCTCATCCTTAGATAAAAATTCTATTGTTTGAACAGCAGCACTAATAATTGATAGAGGTGTTTTAAACTCGTGAGTAATAAAAGAAAATATCTCCCCTTGAACCCTTAATAAATTCTCTATTGCCTCCTTCTGTTCAACTTCATTTGTAATATCTATTATTATCATAAGTATTTCATATATATCTCCTGATGAATTTAATATTGGCTGAAATATGATTTTTGCATGTATTTTTTTATTCTTCTTTAATATTTCAACATCATTAATCTCAATTGGCATTTTATTTTTTTCCATTTCATCAATTAATTTATATTCTTCTCTGTCTTTAAAGTCAAAGGGAATACACTTTAGGGATTGACCTAATTTAATTTCATCTAAATTGTTATGAAATCTTGGTATAGTCTGATTTATTAATTCCTTTGCCTTTTTATTAATTTCAATTATTTTATATTCAGGATAGGAGATTCTAACAATAGGTAATTCAAGTGAATCAATTATTTTATAGAAATGCTCCATCTGTGTTTTTAATATAGATTCATAATTTATCTGTTCTGTTATATCCTTATAACATAAAACTGCCATTGAAACTTCTCCATTTTTATCATATACAGGGCTTCCACAAGTATTAACATATATAGTCTTATCTTGGCATTTAATAACTTGTATAAAATCCTTTATTTTTTCTCCTTTTAATACTCTATATCCAGGCATATTCTCAAAGGCAATCTCATTACCATCATAACCATAATAAGTTGTATCCTTTAACGAATCCCCAAAATATTTTATTTTTTCCCAGCTACTGAAAAATTCCTTTGCAGAGTCACTTAAGAGTTTATAACTAAGGTCTTTATTTATAATACAGATTCCATCAGATATATTTTTTAATATTATTTCAAGCTGATCTCTTTGTTCTTTTATAATCCTTGCTTGATTTTCAATCTGTTTTCTCCTAATAACAACATCAGTTATATCTTTTATCGCTACAAGTATATATTTTATAACATCTTTTTCTTTAATAGGAGTAATATTTATAGAACAATATTCTATTTGTCCATCTATCCTAAGATGCTTATATTCTTTGATAAAATATTGCTTCTGAGTTTTTAGTATGCGCTCCCAAACCTTGTCCCAAAAGTATTTTGGCATCCCAACTTCAACTATATCATCAATTCTCTTCCCAATGAAATTTTCCTTTTTAATTGTAAAATTACTAAGAAAATTAATAAAGTTTTTATTAGCTTTTAAAAGTAGAAAATCCGGTACTGCAAAAAGTGCAATGCCAAAAGCGTTATCAAAATATTTCTCAAACTGATTAATAAAACTCAACTTTTTGCTTAATTTATTTTTATATATCTCATTAAATGCTAAAAGGTACTCATTATCTCTTTTTAAATCGTATTTTTTAATAGTTACAGCTTTAACCTGGAAAGTTCTGTTAAACAAATAATAATCTTTATCATTGGAAAATTTATTATCAAATTTAGGATATAGTTTTATTAAATTAAAAAAACTTTCAACATCCTTTCCTACAATGATTTTTTTATCATATTTAAGTAATGAAATTAGATTACTGCTTATTTTTCTTACAATACCATCTTTTACAACAACATAATTTTTTGAATACTTCATCTTTTGAGGCAAAATTTCACTTTTCCCCATCACCATATATACCCCCAAAACAATATATATGTTTTTTTTTAATAACTTCTACAAAATTTCAAAATTTCCTTTTTTTTAATCTAAAATATTCTATACTTAAATTTTAAAACAAAAGGGTGATTAAATATATAAATTAATCACCCTTTTACATTTTATTTTAAAACATTCTTTATTTGTGATACTATATACTTTACATTTTTTATTGTTTCTTCTTTATTAGTAGAATCTATTATTCTTTTTACTATTGCACTACCTACAATTATTCCTTCACAGTATAATTTATATTTTTTTGCCATTTCTGCACTTGATATTCCAAATCCAAGGGCTTTTGGTAATTTAGTATATTGAGATATCATTTTCATATATTCTTCAACGTTTGTATCAATATCATCCCTAATCCCTGTAACACCTTTCGTTGATACACAATACACGAAACCTTTTCCATTCTCTACTATCTTTTTTATTCTTTCTTTAGAGGTTGGGGCAACAAGTGGAATTAAATATACACCATATTTATCTGAAATTTTCAATATATCACCTCTCTCTTCAATCGGTAAATCCGGAATAATAATTCCATCAACACCGACTTGGCTACTTTCCTTAATAAATTTATCAATTCCATATTTAAATATAGAATTATAATATACTAAATAAATCAAAGGTATATTGCTCTTTTTTCTTATCTCTTCAACAGCTTTCATTATAATGCTAATCTTTGCACCTTTTTTTAAAGCTCTTGATGAGGATTCTTGTATAATAACTCCATCAGCTAAAGGATCAGAATAGGGTATACCTAATTCTATGATATCAGCCCCTGCCTCTTCCATTGCTAAAACCAAATCAATTGTCATATTTATATCTGGATCTCCAGCCATTATAAATGGAATCATTACCTTTTCACCATTTTGAATTAATAATTTAAATTTTGCATCAATTCTATTTGCCATTATTATTCTCCTCCATAATACTAATTACAGTATCTATATCTTTATCCCCTCTACCTGATAAATTAACAATAATAATATCATCTTTTTGAAGTTTTTTAGCAAGTTTTTCTCCATAAGAAACTGCATGGGAACTCTCAAGTGCAGGTATTATTCCTTCAAAGTGTGATAAATCATGAAATGCTTCAAGTGCTTCTTTATCTGTTACAGATACATACTCTGCCCTTCCTATTTCTTTCAAATATGCATGTTCAGGACCAATACCAGGATAGTCCAGTCCTGCAGAAATTGAATAAGCTGGAAGTATCTGCCCATCCTCGTCTTGAAGAACATATGTCATCATACCGTGAATAACACCAACTGATCCACCTGAAATACTTGCAGCATGCTTTCCAGTATCAATTCCTAAACCTGCAGCTTCAACACCAATAAGTTTTACTTTGATATCATTTATAAAAGGGTAAAATATACCCATAGAGTTACTTCCTCCTCCAACACATGCAACAACATAATCCGGAAGTTTTCCCTCTTTTTCCAAAATCTGTTTTCTTGTTTCATCTCCAATTATCCTTTGAAAGTCCCTAACTATTGTAGGATAAGGATGTGGACCAACAACAGATCCTATAACATAAAAAGTATTTTCTACATTTTTAACCCAATCTCTCATTGCTTCGTTTACAGCATCTTTAAGAGTACCTGTGCCTGAAGACACAGCTGTCACTTTGGCACCTAATATCTTCATTTTAAAAACATTAAGTGCCTGCCTTTTAATATCCTCTTCACCCATAAAAATTTCACATTCCATTCCTAACATTGCAGCTACAGTTGCTGTTGCAACTCCATGCTGACCAGCTCCTGTTTCTGCAATAATCCTGTTTTTCCCCATTCTTTTTGCAAGCAAGACCTGTCCCAATACATTGTTTATTTTATGTGATCCTGTATGATTTAAATCTTCTCTTTTAAGATATATTTTTGCACCTCCTAGCCTTTTAGTAAGATTTTCTGCAAAATATAAAGGCGTTTCTCTTCCTGAATATTCTTTAAGATAGTAATTATATTCATCCATAAAATCCTTATCATTTTTTGCTTTATAAAATTCATTCTCAAGTTCAATTAAAGCATTCATTATTGTTTCAGGAACATACTGTCCTCCAAATTTACCAAATCTTCCATTCATTCAAAATCCCTCACCTTTTTAATAAATTCATTCATTTTATTAAAATCTTTTACCCCATTTTCTTCCACACCACTTGAAACATCAACTGCAAAAGGTCTTACTTTTGATATTGCATTTGTTATATTATCAGAGTTTAATCCACCTGCTAAAATAATTGGCTTTTTTATATCAAGCATATCTATAACTTCTAGGTTAAAGCCCTTACCAAGTCCTCCTTGTATATCTTTCAATTTACTATCTAATACAATTGCCTCAATAGGAAGATTATTTAATATTTCAATTTGTTTTTGATAATATTTTAGCTTATCTGTAATATTCTCCCCAATATCTATCCCCAATACCTTCCATGTTCTAAAGCCTTTTAATTTTTTAATATATATTTCATCTTCACTTCCATGAAGTTGTATTATATCAAGTTTTAAATATTCAGCAATATATTTTACTTTTTCAATATCCTCATTTACAAAAACTCCAACTCTTTGTACCTTTTTATCAAGAATTTCAATTAAATTTTTTGCCTCTTCAATTCCAACACGCCTTTTGCTATTTGCAAATATAAAGCCAGTATAGTCAGGCATAAGCTCATTTACATAAGCTATATCTTCATATCTTTTTAATCCGCAAATTTTAATCTTTACCATAACTACAAGACTCCTCTTTCCTTACCTTTAAAACCAAATCCTCTAATTCAGCTATATTTTCAATCTTCCTCATAAACGTTTCCCCAATCAGTACTGAGTCCACACCAAGTGATTTTAAATATTCAATATCCTCAGTATTTTTTATACCACTTTCAGATATTACTAAAACATTATTTGGTATATACCTTATAAGCCTTTCGGTAGTTTTTAAATTAACTGTGAAATCTTTTAAATTTCGATTATTTATTCCTATAATGTCGCATCCTGCCGATAAAACAAATTCAAGATCCCTTTCATCATGAACTTCAGCTATACAATCCAGCCCTATTTCTTTAGCTTTAGTATAAAATACTTTTATTTTATCTTTAAGGACAGAAGCTATAAGCAAAACTGCATCTGCACCTAATGCTTTTGACTGATATATCTGATATTCATCAACTATAAAGTCTTTTCTTAATACAGGTTTTGAACTTACATTTTTAACCTCTAATATATATTCATCAGAACCTTTAAAAAAATATTTTTCTGTTAAAACTGATATTGCATCAACATCTATTTTTTCATAAATCTTAGCAATTTCAGAAGGATTAAAATCCTTTTTAATTATACCCTTTGATGGTGATGCTTTCTTTATTTCTGCAATTATTGTTATACGATCTTTTTTTAAGGCCTTCTTAAATTCTCTCAAAGAATTATTACAATTACTAAAGCTTTCATAAGATATTCTTTTTTTCTCTTCTTCTATCTGTGCTTTTTTATAGGCAATAATATCATCAAGTATCATATTAGCATCCCCTACTATATTCAATGATTTCATTCATTTTTTTATATGCCTTCCCTGAATCTATAATCTCCTCTGCAAGACGTATTCCTTCCTTTATGCTTAAACAAACATTCCCAACATAAAGTGCAGCAGCACTATTTAAAACTACAATATCTCTTTTAAAACCTTTTTTACCTTTTAAAATATCAATAATGATTTTTGCATTTTCATTTGGGCTTCCTCCTTTAATATCATTTATTGATGATCTTTCAATACCAAATTCCTCAGGATTTATAATATAATCAATAACCTCGCCATTTTTAACTTCACTTACAAAAGTAAATGTTGTTGTAGTAATCTCATCTAATCCATCATTCCCAGATACAACTAATGCCTTCTTGCATCCTAATCTTAAAAGTACATTTGCAAGCATATTTGTCAAATCCTTATCATATACGCCCAATACTTGACCTTTAACAAATGCAGGATTTGTAAGAGGTCCCAGTATGTTAAATATAGTGCTTGTTCCAATTTCTTTTCTTGCTGCTGCAACATTTTTCATTGCAGTATGGTATTTTTGTGCAAATAAGAATCCCATACCTGACACATCAATACATTCTGCTGCCTTATCTGGATCTAAATCTATATTATAGCCGAGCTCCATTAATACATCAGCACTGCCACTTTTACTTGAAACTGCTTTATTTCCATGCTTTGCAACCTTAATCCCCGCTGCTGCCGCAATTATGGCAACAGCTGTTGAAATATTAAATGTCTTCCCTCCATCTCCACCTGTCCCACAAGTATCAATTACATACTCTGATTTTAATTTTACCTTCTTTGCATTATCCCTCATTGCTCTTGCACATCCTGCTACTTCGTCAACTGTTTCCCCTTTCATTCTAATTCCAATTAAAAATGCTCCTATTTGAGAATTTGCTACATTACCTTTCATAATTTCGTTCATTGCATTATAAGCTTCATCTTCAGTTAAATTTTTCTTATCAACAATCTTTTTAATTATTTCTTGAAACATAGCATATCCCCTCCAAAAAATTTTTTATTATGTCTTTTCCATGCTCAGTTAATATAGATTCAGGATGGAACTGAAGTCCATATACATCAAAATATCTATGTCTAACTGCCATTATTGCTCCATCATCAATACTTTTTGCTATAATTTTAAGTTCATTTGGAAGAGTATTTTCTTCAACAATTAATGAATGGTATCTCATAACTTTAATTTTATTTTTTATACCTTTGAATATTTTGTCATCATCGTGTAGAATAACTGATGTCTTACCATGCTTAATTATATGGGCCCTAATAACTTTTCCGCCATAAGCACATCCAATAGCTTGATGTCCAAGACATATTCCTAATATAGGAATCTTACCTCCATATTCTCTTATTAAATCTATACATATCCCTGCCTTCTCAGGCCTTCCAGGCCCAGGTGATAAAATTATTCCTTTTAGATTCATTGAAGATATATATTTCAAATCCACTTCATCATTTCTTAAAACTAAAATATCATCATAAAATTCACCTACATATTGATAAATGTTATAAGTAAATGAATCATAATTATCAACTATTAATAACAATTAAATCACCTCCTTCATTGCCATTGCTTTATTAAGTGTTTCCATATACTCTGATTCTGGATTTGAATCAAATACAATTCCTGCTCCTGCCTGTATATATGCACTGTTTTCTTTAAAAATAATTGTCCTGATTGCTATACATGTATCCATATCGCCACTAAAGGAAAAATAACCAACAGCACCTGCATAAATCCCTCTCCGAACATTTTCAAGTTCATCTATTATTTCCATTGCTCTTATTTTGGGAGCACCTGATACAGTGCCAACAGGCAAACAAGAACTTAACGCATCAAAGCATGTTAAACCTTTCTTAAGCTCTCCTGAGACAGTTGAAACTATATGCATGACATGGGAATAATAATCAACTTCCATAAATCTTTCTACTGTGACGCTATTAAATTCACTTATCCTACCTATATCATTTCTTGCTAAATCAACTAGCATTACATGCTCAGATTTTTCCTTTTCATCTTTTAAAAGTTCAACTTTTAAATTTTCATCTTCTTGAGAATCTCTGCCTCTTGCCCTTGTCCCAGCAATTGGATTAGTAACTACCTTTCTCCCTTTTAAAGAAACAAGTCTCTCTGGAGAAGAACCAGCTATCTGAAAATCCCTAAAATCTATATAAAAAAGATATGGTGAAGGGTTTTTTGATCTTAGCCTTCTATAAACATCAAAAGGATCAGAATTGCAAATAAATTTCATCCTTTGTGATAATACTACCTGAAATATTTCGCCCTGCTTTATATACTCCTTTGCCTTTTCAACAATTCTGCAATATTCTTCCTTTGTAAAATTCGACTCAAATTCTTTTTCTTTATTTGTATCTTTCAATTCATGTGTTTCAATATTCTCTTTAATCGTTTTTTTAATTTCGTTAAGTTTTTCTATTATTGCTTTTAAATCTGCTTCATCATCTTCAAATACGTTATAAACTAAAATCATTTTGTGGCGGAAATGATCATAGCATATAAAAGTTTTATAAAACATTAAAAATGCCTCTGGTACATCAATCTCATCTTTATTTTTATTAGGAATCTTCTCATATTGCCTTATTACATCATAGCCAATATATCCTACCGCTCCTCCTGTAAACGGTATATCAAGGCCTAAAGATTCATAGTCACTTTCTATATATTTCTTTATACAATCAAGAACCTTTCCTTTTGACTTTATTTCTTCTGCACCACGGCATATTAAAATTTCTTCTCCATAACTTTTTATACTCATATAAGGCTGTGCACCAATAAATGAATATCTTCCTATCTCTTTTTCTGAAAAAACGCTTTCTAAAATAAACTTGTTCGAACCTTTAATACTGTAGTAAATACTTATTGGAGTTATTTCATCTGCATTAATCGTTAAGTATACTGGAAATACTTTTTTCATACTTTTATATTTTTTAAATTCAATCTCTGATAAATTTACCACTATCATCACCCCTTTTTATATATAAAAAAATCGCTACGCCCAAATAATGGGACGTAGCGACGCGGTGCCACCCATCTTCAGTTTTACCTTTGGTGGAATATAAAATAAAACAAAAAACATTTCATCCAAAAAGGACGAAATGTTAATTTCGTTTTGCCACCTCGGTTAAAACTATCTCTTCCAGGTACGGATTTTACTCGATACCCTGTCTTTTTAACGGTAGACTACCGGTTACTGCTACTTCAATTTCGCATCACATCTTCAAGACCCATTCAATACAGGCTACAGTATTTGGCTCTCACCACCCCAAACTCGCTTTAACTAAATTCCTGTACCTACTCCTTCTTTTCATCGACTTTAACTTATCCACTTTTAATATTATTATATTATTGCAACAACATTTGTCAACATGATAATATATTAATTTTTTTACATAATTAGTGAAATTTCATTTTTATTAGTATTCCCATTCTTATATCAGCTATACCTTCTAATAGGCTCCTTCACGCATAAATACAACCTTAAAAGTCTTTAAAAATATTTTAAAATCAAGCCAAAGGGAGAAATTCATTACATAATTAACATCGTATTCTATTGTCTGTCCAACATCTAAATCTCCTCTTCCATTAACCTGTGCAAGTCCTGATACTCCTGGTTTTACAAGTAGTCTTATTCTTTCATAGTCACTATAGAGGTTTACAATGTCAGGTATCTCTGGTCTTGGTCCTATAAGGCTCATATCTCCTTTTAATATATTTATAAGTTGAGGCAACTCATCAAGGCTTGTTTTCCTTAAAAACTTTCCTGACCTTGTTATTCTTGGATCATCTTTATCCTGAAATACAAAATTCTTAAGGTTTTCTTTTTCAACCTTTTTGTTAAAAAGTTTATCTGCATTTTTTACCATTGTTCTAAATTTATATATTGTGAATGGCTTGCCACCTAATCCTATCCTTGTTTGCCTAAAAATAGCTTCTCCTTCAGAATCAATTTTAATCCAAATAGCAAGAATAAGAAAAAGTGGACTTAATACTATAAGAAGTATTAACGAAATTATTACATCAAAAAATCTTTTAATAGCAAATTGAAATCTTTTTTTACTTAAACTATTTTCTATCTCCTTTAATGTTATCCCTGCCATAAGCCCCTCCTTTATTTTAAGTCTTTAATATATTTTGCTGGAACTCCTCCAACTACAGTATATTCTGGGACATCCTTATTTACAACAGAGCCTGCTGCAACAACAGAACATTTTCCAATTTTAACACCACAAAGTATTGTAGCATTTGCACCAATCCAGCATCCCTCTTCTAATACAACTGGTGCAACCTTTCTTTTATAAAACCTTTTTAACATCCTATATCCAACATCTTGATGAGTCAATATACTAACCCCTTCTGAAATTACTGCTTCTTTCTTTATAGTGATACAATCTGCCATATCAAAAAATACTTTTCGCCCAATAAAGCAATTATCTTCTATTTTAAGATTTTTATAGTTAAAATAGGTATTATCAAGTACAAGACCTGGTCTTATATTTGTAGTTTCTGAAATCTGTGCACCAAGAAGTTTTAATGCAATTTTTATTTCTCTCTCTGAACAATGTTCAATGTATCGGTTTATTATATAATCACCGAAAATTTTTGCCTTTATTCTTAGTACTCCAATTTTAACCTTAACCCATAAATATAATATACATCTAAATAGTCCTTTCAAATTATTTCTCCCCCATTTTGAAGGTATATTATATAGACATCACATAAATACCATTATTATTTAGCTGCTCTGCATATCTCACAAATAAGTTTTTAGTATCAAATAGTATTGTTCCTTTATTTAAGCTTTCTAATAGATAATCTAAGTCAATTGTGTCAAATTCTTTTTGTTTTGCAAGAACCATCACTGCATCAGCATTTTTCAAGGCCTCATCTATTTTTTCAACCTTAAAATCATAAACTGTTGGAACAACTGGATCATAGGCAAAAACAGATGCTCCTTTATGTTTTAATATATTTATAATTTCAATTGGGGGACTTATCCTGTCATCATTTGAATAATCCTTCATAGCAATACCAAGTATCCCAATTTTGCAATCCTTTATCTTTTTACCAATGCTTAATAATTTATCTTCCAGCATGCTTACCATAATGTTGGGCAAATTAGCATTTTTATCCCTTGATAATTTTAAAAGATCAAGACTTATATTAAGCTCTTTTGCCTTTGGCTCAAGATAGTGATATGCATTAGGTATACAGTATCCACCAACACCAGGACCTGGAGTTAAAAGCTTTACCCTTTTATGAGTGTTTGCTACATTTATAACTTCAAAAATATCTATCCCAAGGGCTTCTGTAAATCTTGCAAACTCTTGTACCATTGCTATATTAACATCCCTTTGAACATTTTCAAATACCTTTGCAGTTTCAACTATTTTTATATTACTTGCTATTATAACTTCAGCCTTACATACTATAGATAGTAATTCTTTTGCTCTTTTAGCACTTTCTTTATTTATTCCTGCAACTATTGTTGGCATATATGCAAATTCTTCAAAGGCATGCCCTTCAGCTATTCTTTCAGAAGAATATGCAAGATAAAAATCCTCTCCCGCCTTAAGATTTGACTCCTTTTCAAGCACTGGAAGTATTTTTTCTTCAGTAGTTCCTGGAATTACAGTACTTCTTATAACAACAAGATCTCCCTTTTTAAGATTTTTTCCAATTACATTGCAACAGTTTAAAAGCTCTGATATGTCATGTTCTCCATTTCTTATAGGAATTCCTACAGTTACAATTATATTATTACTTTCTTTAAGGGCAAGCTCCATATCTGTAGTTGCTCTATATCTTTTACTTTCAAGCTCTTCCTTTAAAATCTGCTGTATTGATTTTCCTTCAAATCCTTCAGTATGATATGTAATACCTCTATTTATGTCATCAACAAGGTCTTTTACAACATCAACTCCATAAACATTACATCCTCTAAAGGAAAAGCTAAGTGATAGTGGAAGCCCTACAAAGCCTTGTCCAAATACTGCTACATTCTTATACCTATCGTCTATTTTTTCAATTAAATTATTCATTTTTATCCTCCTGTTCTTCTAAATATTTACCTTTATATAGTAAAGCAATTATTATCCATACAAACACATTTAGCTGAGGTATAAACATCAAATTGTTAAAGAAATTTTGAAAAACGTAAGAAACTATAAAACACAAAGCTGCTAAAGCATAAAGCTTATATTTTTCACTTTTTAAATAGGTATCAAAGACAAGATAAAATAAATTTAAATAAATTCCAATAAAAATTAACCCACCAAATATGCCAAGCTCTGCAAACATCTTTATATATGAATTATGAACGCTAAACTTCCACCTTCCAAGGTATAGTTCTTTATATTTTTTTACATATTCTGTATATCTATAAAGATAGTTCCCATTTCCAACTCCTGTCCAAAAATGTTCTTTAAACATTATTATTCCAGTTTTCCAAAGCTTTAATCTTTCATTATTAGTAAGGCTTGAAAAACTAAATATTGAAAGTATCCTTTTTCGTGTCAATGGAACTAATAAAGATAAAACTCCTATGAAAGGAAGAGCTATAAGACCTTTTCTATACCTTAATAAAAATAAAAGAATAAGCCCTAATGCAAAACCTACCCATGAGCCTCTTGTAAAACTCATCAAAAGGTTAAAAGCAAAAAGAATAAAAAGCAAAAGGTTATATATAATTTTTATCTTTTTGCTCTCAAGCATATCTATAATTGGAATAAATATAACAGTATTTACTGCACAGCCCCAGTAGTTTGGATTTTCAAAGGTTGCAAAGACTCTGCCTCTACCTAAAGGATAAATTTGCTCTGCATCCCTAAAATTTGATAAATTCAATGCAAACTGCACCACTCCATATATATTTGCAAGTATCATTGAAAGAAAAAATAATAATAAAGCAATTTTTATAAATCTATCATCAGATATTATTAATATTAAATAAAAAAGAATAACATATTCTAAAAATCTAAAAGTTTCAGTTATAGCTACAGTTTTATTTACCGAGTAGCTAACAGAAATTAGGCTTAATAAAACAAAGAGTATTATCAATACATTTAATATTTTTATCCTTTTATCGAAAAAAATATCAAATACTTCTTTACCATCTTTGTTATAAATATATAAAGAATAAATAACACCTAATGCTATTGCAAAGCTTCCTAAAATAAAGTCGGCAGACATTGGGAAATATTTAATTTTAACTTTTAGAGGCATTATAGGAACAATTATAATAAACGAATACATTATAACATTAAATAATCTTTTTAAAAACATATTATCCTCCAGCTTACAGATTTCATCTTGAAAGCTTCTTATTTTTATCTATTTTATTCTTATCCTTTGAAATATAAAAAACATATAATCCTTCTAAGAAACCTACCCCATAGCTTGTATGAAGTATTAAAAAAGCAAATAAAATTTTGAAAACAAGATTATAATTCTTATCTGATGCTTTTATTGAAAAAGCTACTCCAAGTATTAAATATATAAGCAAAACTATAGCATAAAGATAACCTATTAATTTTGAAAAAATGCTTAAAAATGCTCCTAATGCAAGTCCACATACAAAGAAAACTGGAACAAGATGTCTTAGCGAAGCCGGTTTTTTATGCTTTTGAATAACTCTAACTTTCCAGAATCCATATTGATAATACTGTTTCCAAAGTTTTTTATATGAGCCTCTTGTATAATAATAGGATATTATATCAGGATCAAGCAATATCTTCCCACCAGACTTTATCAATCTAAAATTTATCTCATCATCTTGGTTTCTTACAAATTCCTCATCAAAATATCCTATTTTATCAAATATATCCCTTTTATATGCTGCAAATGCAACAGTATCAACAAGCTGTTTTGTTTTAGAAAATCTGAACAATGCATTACCAACACCAAAGGGAGATGACATTGCTTGAGCAATAGCTTGTGCAGTTTTATTTTCACTTATGTTAATTATTCTGCCTCCAACGCAATCAACATTATCTCTCTCAAAATCTTCAACAACCCTTTTAATATAATCCTTGTGCATATATGAATGTGCACCAAATATCATAACTATATCTCCTTTTGAATGCCTTATACCTATATTCATTGCAACAGGAGTTATTTTTTTTTCATTGTTTATGATTTTAATTTGAGTATAGGTTTCTTCATACTTTTTAATTATGTCTAAGGTTTTATCATCAGACATCCCATCAACAACTATTATTTCTATGTTTTCAATCCCATAACTTTGATTTATAATTGATTCAATACATTGCCCTATATAGTTTTCTTCATTCCTGCAGGGTATCACAACAGACACAATTTTTTTGTTTTCTTCCATTAAAAACACCCCTATTTATTCATACTTTCATAAAGCTCTTCAACTATTTTTACATTATTACTCCAAAGCGCCTTTTCTCTAATAATCTTTAAATTTTTTATTGAAGCTTCTTTTAATATTTTTTTATTATTACAACACCATAAAATAGCCTCTTCAACTTCTTTACTATTTATACCTTTTATTATATAACCATTATCTTTATCATGTACCCATTCCCTATTTGCAGGTAGATCTGAAACTATAGGAAATAGTCCACAGCACATAGCCTCAAGTAAACTAACAGATGTTGAGTCTGAGGAAGGTATTGAAACAAATACATCATTTTTATATAATAGCTTTCCTACATCTAAAGGATTATACCTTCCTACAAACTTTACTTTATCTTCAATTTTATATTCTTTAACCTTACTTTTTAATCTTTCCATCTCGCTACCATCAGCTGCAATTGTGAGGAATATATTATTATTTTTCAAAAGTGCCCCGTAAAAACCATCAATTATAATATCTATATTATAAAGCTTCTCAAGCCTTCTATTACTTATAAAGCTTAAACTATTATCTTCATCAAATTTATGGACATAGTTTAAAAGTTCATCTTCTACTCCCATCGGAAAAGTATATATTTTATTTTTATCAGCCCCAAGATCTACTATCTTTTCTGACATAAAACTTGAATCTGAAGTTATAAACTTAGCCTTTTTTAAAACATATTTCACTATTGTTCTTAATATAATTGATTTTTCAGGTGCAAGCAGAATATCGGAACCCCAAGCTGAAACTATAAACTTATATCCTTTCATAGTAGCAGCATAAAATCCACAGGTATTTGCCTGGTGTGCATGTAGCACATCAGGATTTATTGATTTTATAAGTCTATGAACCTTTCTTGATGCAACCAGAAAATTTTTGAGACTATAATCTATATAGTGAACATGTACACCTTCTATTTCTGCTTTTTTATGGGATATAACATGAACTTCCCATCCTTTTTTTGCAAAATACTGTGCCCATTTTTGAGTATGAGATAAGGCTGCATTTGCAATATAACAAATCTTCATATCCTCACCGCCTCATTATCTTTCAGCTTCTAAAGATTTTTCTCTTTTCAATTCAATAGATATAATAATAATCCATATAATAATAGTTGCAGTAATTATACCTTTATGTTCAAATTCAACACCTGTAAGCACAGAAAATATGAGATATGATATTATGCATGCAACTTCTGCCCTGAAAATGCCAAAATTCTTAACCGATAAAATAAGTCTATTAATAAGGATTACAAAGAAAATTACTGCACATACAACTCCAAATTCAGTTGAAATCTGAAGCCAAAGGTTATGAGCTGCTTCAAGGCTATAAGATGCAACTACAATCTTCGACCTTAAGCTATCTGGCATTAGATAATAACCGTCTATCATATATTTTTTATAAAATTCTTGAAAGTTTCCTCCACCTATTCCAAAGGGATATTTTAATATTATTACAATGCTTGTATATAACGATTGAAGCCTTGCAATACTTGATTCATTCATTGAAAAATCCATATTGGTTCCTCTTCTTAACACATAAGACAATGCAGGCTTTATAAATATTACACAAAATGCACCAAGCAAATAAAAAAACTTTTTATATCTTTTACTTAAAAGAATTATAAGTACAGATGTAAAGAAAGCAAGCCATGCTCCCCTAGTAAATGTCACATAAAGCCCTGTTGCACATAATAACAATGAAACAAAAAGATAGTACGTTTCTTTCTTAGTATTTTTGCCATATAAAAGTTCATTTAAAATAAATGGAAGAATCAGTATAACTATACCAGCAAATATATTTATATTATGAAATCCAAAGGTTATATAAATCCTACTTGAAGCTATTTGATTAAAAGGGATTCTATTTGTTATTATCTGTGAAAAACCATATAAGCAACTTAAATCACATTGAAATATCAATGCATAGATTACTTGTTTAATATTTTTCTTATCAAAGTTAACATATACACAAAGGGCAAACATTATGGGCACAATAACAGATATATAGGCATATCCAATGCTTCTTGCAATATTATTTGAAAATATGGAGCTGTTTATTGCAAATATAGTAAATAAAACAATAAAAATTATATATAAGAGCTCTTGTTTACCAGAATAATAAGCCTCTTTAAATCTATAAGTTATATCCTTAATGTCTTTTAAAAATAGTATTGTAATATAAATAGATTCATAAGTTATCTTAAATATTAAAAAGTCAAAATACACTACCCTTCTTGCAGTAACAAGTAAAGGAAATGAAGCAATAAACAAAAGAATTGATAACTTTTTACTATATATTAATAAGTATATTTCTATAAATAAGAGAACTGTTGCTATATAAATCATTAGCAAATCTTTTTTGCCTATATTACTGCACAAAAAAGCAGTTAATATACATGATAGTATTAAAATTATAAATAAAGCTATATAATCTTTTTTAGTAAACATTAACCTCTTCATTTTCTACCCCTTATCTTATATAGTCAATTAAAAAGTCTGGTTCTTTCTTTATTTTAGCATCCTTCATATAGTTAAAATATGAATTTAGATTTTGAATAACTTCATCTATTTTCATTTTCCCTTTAATCCCATCATATATCAAACTGTTAACTTTTGGAAAATTAATATTAAGCGAACCTGTAGGATCATTTCCTTCAAAATCAAAATACTTCATATTATCATATTCAGCATATTTCAAATTCGTTTGTTTTACACTTTCATCATTTAATTTTTTATACTCATCATAGAGATATTTATACACACTAATAACACTATTTAAATCATTATCATTTTTATATACTACCAAAACATTAAAGTTTGTTAAATAATATTTTCTGCTGCCTTCACCAAAGAACCTTGGAAGATTAGATATACCTATATTCATATCTATTTTATTATCTTCAAAATAAGCTTTATCATCGCTTGTACTTATCATCATGGCAGTCTTACCTTCAATAAAGTCATTTCTTATATCTTTAATACTTTTTTTATCAAAATCCTGTGGTATAAGATTATCGCTATATAACTGATTATATTTTGTAATTATATCCTTTGAATAATTAAAATTATATTCACCCTTTTTATAGTTCCAAAAGGTTGTATATATATCTCCTTTAAAAACACTTGGCTCTCCTATTGACATTTTAATTTCTCCAAAATTAGATGCAGGAAATTCAAAGGGTACTATTTGTGGATTTGACTGCTTTATTTTTTTTGCATAATAGAGCAATTCTTGCCAAGTTTCTGGAGGATTATCAGGATTTAATCCACTTTTTATAAATATATCTTTGTTCCATACAAATTTTACTGTAGCACCTGAAACCTTTAAACCAATATTTTTACCCTTATACATAAAAATTCTGCTCTTATCTATTTCATCAAAATTATTTATGTTTAAATCTTCCATAGTATATATTTCTTCTTTTTCAATAACATCATAAAAACCAAGCTGAAAAATATCCGGTCTTCCACTTGACTGAAGTGAAAGCCTTAATATGTTGGAATAATCATCATCAAAACTTTTGTAATCTATATAGATTTTGTTATTTTCTAAATTAAACTTTTCTATATCTTTTTTTAACCTACTGCTATAAGCAGAGTTTCTTGTGAATACAGTAACTACAGTTTTATTTTCTGCAATTTTTGGTAACTTTTTGTCATTTTTCTTTAATAAATCAACTTTATATACAAAAGATATGACTAATAAAAATATAGTAATAATAAAATATGAAGTTACCAATCTTTGTCCTTTTGCTTTCAACTACTTCACACTCCTATTTTCTTTCTCTTTAGCATATCAACTATAATCTTAAATTCTTCTACCTTTAATATAATAAGCATAAAAGAATATATTAATGCTCCTAAAACTGTTGATACAATAATCTTAAGAATTAGTAAAGCATTTATACCTTTTATCATATTATCCATATATTTAAATGATAAACTCACTAAAATAGCCATAATAATTCCTGAAAGCATAGCTTTTACAAGTGTTAATAAGTTTTTATAATACTGATTATATTTTAGTTTCTTTGTTATTTGTATAAACATAACTGTTGCAATAATAAGCGTAGATAATGTTGTAGATAAAGCCAATCCTTTTATTTGTAGTCTTGGAACAAGTATAAATATTAAAACTACATTTATTCCAACATTCACAAATCCATTTATCATAGGAGTTACTGTATCCCTTGTAGAATAAAATATCCTGCTAAAAATATCAATTAAAGAATAGCCTAGGGCAGAAAAAGATATATATTTAAGGCACAAAGAAGTTGCAACAGTAGCATTCCTATCAAATTTCCCATGCTCTAAAAGGAGCATAACAACAGGAGTACTTAAGGCATAGACTCCAAGTATAAGTGGAACTGCAACAATAATAATTAAGTTTATTGATTTTAACATCATTTCTTTAAACTCATCGTATTTTTCTGTTGCATACTTTTCTGTAAGGCTTGGATAGAGTACAGTTGTAATTGATGTTATAAAAACAAGATTAATTATACTATTTATTTTATAAGAATAATCATATATTGAAATGCTTCCCGCTGAAAGATTTGATGCAAAATTTCTCCCTACCATAAGATTAATCTGCGAAACTGCCGTACTAATTATTGTTGGGACTGCAAGCTTTAACATTTTTCTTACATTCTTGTCTTTTAAATTTAAATATAACTTATATTTATAGCCTTTCATGAAAGGTCTTTGTGTATATGCCTGAGCAATTGCACCAATAAAGGTTGCAACTATCGCTGATATAATACCATATTTATAAAATAAAATTATTCCCAATATGATAATTATATTTGCAACAATAGCTGCAACGGTTGGCTGAATGAATATATTATATGATTGTAAATACCCACTATATAAACCACTTATTCCAAGAAAAATTATAGATGGCATTAGTATTCTTGTCATATAAACTGTTGTATAAAAATCCTTTCCCTTAAATCCACTTGCAAAAAGATAAGTAAGCTGTGGTGAAAGGATTATACCTATAATCGCAAGAAAAGTACATATTAATAATATTATGTTAAGTATATTATTAAAAAACTCATCTGCCTTTTGCCTATCGCGTTTAATTCCTGCAAAAACAGGTATAAAGGCAGTAACAAGTGCCGCTGCAATACAACTAAATAGAACCGTAGGCATTGTAGATGCTATTTTAAATATATCCGATTCTCTTGTGGCACCAAATTTTACAGCTATTAGAAATTCTCTGATATATCCTGTTAACTTACTAATTACAAGTAAAATAGTTATGAATATGCTATATTTTGCTATTTTTTTTATTTCAGACATATTAAACCTCCGGCCCTATTTTTTTAAAAGCTCTTCATAAACTTTTAAAAGGACTTTGCTTTCAGCCTCCCAAGAATAATTATTTTCAACACAAAGCCTTCCTCTACATCCAAGCTGCTTTGCATAATCTTTGTTTTGCATTAGATATTTTATTTTTTCAGCAATATCCTTTGGATCCTTAGGGTTTGCAAATACAGCACAATCTTTAAACAATTGCTGCCAGTATTCAAAATTTGACATAACAATAGGAAGACTGCAAGTCATATATTCAAATGGTTTGTTTGGTTGTGTTGTATTATGATTTGGGGCTGGAAGAAAGTTAACAATTCCAATATCAGCTCTTTTCATATATGAATATGCTGTTTCAACACTAACTAATCCAAAATCCCTTGTATACTTCCAACCCTCAAGACTTACACATTCATCTTTATAGCTTATACTGTCCCACTTACCTAAGAGCCATAGTTCAATTTCTCCTTTTAAAAGCCCTACTGCTTCTACAATCTGTTTTATTCCCCTTATTTTATTCATGCCTCCAGCATATATAATAGCCGGCTTTGTCTTTTCCACATTAGCTGGCTTAACATCATCTATTAACTTTAATATTGCCATATTTCTAACTGTAACCGTTTTTTCTAAAGAAAAGTTTTGAGCTATATCCGGCCTTGCAGCTATTACTTTAGAAAAATATTTAATAGAAAATTTTTCAAATTTATTAAAACACTTTGAAATAAAATTTCTTAAGGACGGTCTTATCCATTCCCTTGTCATAATGCTTTTAGCATAATCTTCATGGACATCATATATAACTTTTTTTCCAAGAAAACTTAATATTATACCTGATATTATAAGTTCTGGATCATGAAAATGATATATTTGGGAATCAGTTTTAAGGGCAATTTTCATAGCTGAAAAGCCCTTAATGAAAAACCTATAAAACCTTCCATTGTTTTGAGGAAGAGGGATTATATGAACTCCATCTTTAATAGTTTCCCTGTCATAATTAGCAACAAGATAAACTTCATATCCATTATCAGCAAGAGTTTTGCATTCCTTATAAAATATTCTTATATCTTCTGCAGGATGGGCAGTTGATATATGGCACACCCTCTCTGCCATCTGTAAACCTCCTTAATTACGCCTTTTACTGATTTTCAAGAAGTTGTTCTTTAGGTACATCCTTAAAATATTTTGCAGGATTACCTGCAACTATCGTCCCTGAATTAACATCTTTTGTTACAACAGATCCAGCTGCAACAAAGCCATCCTCATTAATAATCTTACCTGGAAGTATTGTAGCCTGTGCTCCAATCCTTCCTCCTTTTTTTACAGTAACTCCTTTAAAATGTTTAAACCTCTCTTTTGAACGGGATGCAAAATTATCGTTTGAAGTTACTACCCCTGGAGCTATAAATGCATTATCTTCAATAGTTGAATAAGCAGTTATATATACGTTTGTTTCAAGTTTACAACTATTACCTATACTGCAAAAGTTCTCAATAGCAACTCCCCTACCTATAATCGTTTTGTTGCCAATTGTAACGTTTTCCCTTACAGTAGATAAATCTGCTATTAATGTATCCTTACCTATTTTACATCCACAGTAAATTATCACTCCTGCCCCTATTAAACATCCATCAGAAATAGTAGCAGCTTCAAGCTCCTTTTCATCTTTAAATATACTATTTACTGATCTCATAGGTTTTTTACCTATTACGGTATTATCATCTATTCTAACATTATTTCCTATTTTAGTTCCCTTGTGTATAACAACATTATGACCTATAATGCAGTTATCACCTATTTGAACATCATCTTCTATTACTACAAAATTACCAATGATAACATTCTCGCCAATCGTAGCACTATCAGAGATACAAAACATCATAATTTCTCACCTTTCATGTCAAGAGTTGAAAAACTTCCCATTGGGAACTTTATTGGCATACCTGTTTTTTGTGATTTATATGCTGCAAGTATTATCTCCATTCCCTTTTTACCTTCCTGACCGTTTATTAAAGGTTCTCTATTATTATTTATTGCGTCTATCATATCCTTAAACAAAGGAGTATGCCCATGCCCATAAACTGTTTCAGGATCAGCTTCCTGCATTTTTAATATTTCTTCCTCACTATCTTTACCATCTTCAAATCTCCAGGTTTCAATCCTGTTTACTGCAAGACCTCCAATTACTGCACAACCCTTTTCACCAAATATGCTTAAAGTCTCTTCAAGGTTCTTCGGATATACACATGCACTTCCTTCTATAATTCCTATAGAACCATTTTTAAACCTTACTATCACTGCTCCAAAATCTTCAGCTTCAATATCTCTCAAAAACCTTCCTGTTTGAGCATAAACCGACTCGACCTCGCCACCCATCATCCATTGCAAAAGATCTATATCATGTATACATTGATTCATTAATGTTCCACCATCTAGCTCCCAAGTTCCTCTCCAGGGTGCTTGTCTGTAGTATTCCATATTTCTATTCCATCTTATGCTTGCCATGCCACTGACAAGTTTTCCAAATCTTCCCTCTTCCAAGGCAGCTCTTAACATTTGAATAGATTTATTAAATCTGTTCTGGTGGCTTACACAAAGTTTTACTTTATTTTCCTTAGCAGTTTTAATCATTAAATCTGCATCATCAGTAGATAGTGCCATTGGTTTTTCTACAATTACATGCTTTCCTTTTTTCATTGCATATATGGCAATTTCAGGATGATAGCCACTTTCAGTTGCAATAGTTACAACATCAATTTCTTCACTATCAAGCATCTTTTTATAATCTTCATATATATTTACAGTTGCATCAGAAAAATATTTTTTATAAATCTCAGACTTTTCTATAGCCTTTTCCTTTATAATATCGCAGGTTGCAACAAGAACAGCTTCATTATTATTCTGTGCTATTGCATCAACATGCCATTTTGATATTCTTCCACACCCGATAATAGCAAACTTTAATTTTTTCATAATAACCTCCAATCGCAATTGTATATCTTTAAAAGCAAAAGCCTATAGGTTTATAGCTTGTGAATTTTTTCTCTATTATTTACAACGTTCTTAGAAGCATTTCTTGTATCATAAAATATCTTTGCTCTTCTAACTATATCTTCATAATCATAGCAGCTATGATCTGTTGTTACTATTACTATATCTGCTTTGTCAAGTTCTTCATCAAGTTCTACAGTTTTAACTTCTCTTCCTTTATATTTAAAAGTTTTTATATAAGGATCATTGACAGCAACTATAGCACCTCTTTTTTCCAAGTGCTCTATTATCTTTAACACAGGCGATTCCCTATAATCATCAATATCCTTTTTATATGCAACACCAAGCAGTAAAACTCTTGAACCATTTAATGCCTTCTTTTCTTTATTTAATAATTCCATTGCATTTTCTACAACAAATTCTGGCATATAATCGTTTATTTCCCCGGCAATTTCAATGAGCTTAGTATGATAATCATACTCCCTTGCCTTCCAAGTTAAATAAAAGGGGTCAAGAGGTATGCAATGCCCTCCAAGACCTGGACCTGGATAAAAAGCCATAAATCCATAAGGTTTAGTCTTTGCAGCTTCAATTACTTCCCATATATCTATTCCCATTCTTTTACATAATATTGCCATTTCATTTACAAGGGCTATATTTATATTTCTAAAGGTATTTTCAAGTATCTTTTCCATCTCAGCAACCTTTGGAGAGGAAACAGTCATAATATCTCCTTCCAAAACATTTCTATAAAGTGCTGCTGCAATTTCTGTACAATTTGGAGTTACACCACCTACTACCTTTGGTGTATTCTTAGTTTTAAAATGCTTATTGCCTGGGTCTACCCTTTCTGGTGAAAAAGCCAGAAAAAAGTCAATCCCGCACTTTAAACCACTTTCTTCAAGTATTGGTTTGCAAACCTCTTCTGTTGTGCCTGGGTATGTAGTACTTTCCAAAACAATAAGCATATCTTTATGAAGATATTTTGATATACTCTTTGTTGAATTTACAACATAAGAAATATCCGGTTGCTTATAATTATCAAGTGGGGTTGGAACACATATTGATACAGCATCAACATCCTTTACAAAGCTAAAATCAGTAGTAGCTGTAAGCTTCCCTTCCTTAACAAGAAGAGCTAATTCATCATCAACTACATCTCCGATATAGTTATGACCTTTATTTACCATTTCAACTTTCTTAGCTTGAACATCAAAACCTATAACCTTATATCCTGCCTTTGCCTTTTCAACTGCAAGAGGAAGACCTACATATCCGAGGCCTACTACTCCTATTACTGCAGTTTTATTGTTTATTTTTTCTATCAATCTTTCTTTTGCGGACATATTAATCCTCCTTAATATTTAATTTTACTGCTTTTTTCTTTTATACGTTGGTACCAGCTGTGCAACACTATCAAAAACAACTTCATCATCACAACTTAATTTATTATAAATCTCTATTATATTTGCTCTAAGCTCCATAAAATCGTAATTTCCTGGCTTTGCTATAAATATCTTCTTATGCTTTGTATTTTGAATTCCCTCTTCATCCATCAAAAGTTCCTCATATAGTTTTTCTCCAGGACGAAGACCAGTAAATACTATCTTTATATCTTTATCTGGCTCAAATCCAGAAAGCCTAATTAAGTCCCTTGCAAGGTCAACTATTTTAACAGGTTTTCCCATATCAAGTATGAATATTTCTCCACCCTTTGCCATAGCACCAGCCTGAATTACAAGCTGTGCAGCTTCAGGAATTGTCATAAAATATCTATTTATTTCAGGATGAGTTACAGTAACTGGTCCACCTTCTTTAATTTGTCTTTTAAACAAAGGTATTACACTTCCATTGCTCCCAAGTACATTTCCAAATCTTACTGCAACAAATTCTGTATCACTTATTTTATCTATTGCTTGAATTATCATCTCGCAGATTCTCTTTGTTGCACCCATTATATTAGTAGGATTTACTGCCTTATCTGTAGATATTTGAACAAACTTTTTTATATTATATTTATCTGCACATTCAACAAGATTTAATGTCCCTATAACATTATTTTTAATGGCTTCCTTTGGGTTTGCTTCCATTAATGGAACATGTTTATGAGCTGCTGCATGGAACACAACATCTATTTTATACTTTGAGAATATATCTTCAAGCCTGCTTTTTTCTCTAATAGATGCTATTATTACCTCTATATCAAGAATTGGATATTTCCTGTTAAGTTCCATTTGAAGATCGTATGCACCATTTTCATTTATATCAAGAATGAGAAGTTTTTTAGGGCTAAACCTTGCAATCTGTCTGCAAAGCTCTGAACCTATTGAACCTCCTCCACCTGTTACAAGAACAGTTTTATCTTTTAAATATCCAGCTATCTCTTCAATATTAAGTTCCACTGGTTCTCTTCCAAGTAAATCTTCTATTTCTACATCCCTTATTTGATTTACACTAACCTTTCCATCAATAAGCTCATATATTCCAGGAAGAGTCTTGAGATGACATCCAGTATTGCTGCATATTTTAAATATTTTCTGCCTCTCCTCAAGGCTTGCTGAAGGAAGAGCTATAAGTATCTCATCTATATCCTTTGAAGATACTATTTTTTCAATATCGTTTCTTGTTCCTATTATAGGTATTCCATGAATAACCTGACCTTTTTTACCTTCATCATCATCAACAAAAGCTATTGGTATATATCCAAGTTCTGGATGCTTTTTCATCTCCTTTACAACAATTGCACCTGCATCCCCGGCACCTACAATTAATGTTCTTTTGCTTTTTTTAAGTACATCTGAAGGCACCATTTCAATACTTGCAACTATCCTTCTTAAAAATCTAATTCCACCAGACATAAGAATTGTTAAGGCCCACATTATAAGATAGATACTAATAGGGAGTCTATTGCCTATAAAAGGCTTTGCAATCTGTCCAAAAACAAATGAAATCATCGTTCCAAAACTTACTGCAAGAATAACAGATATTAGTTCGTCAACACTTGCATATCTCCATACGCTTCTATATAGTTTAAAAGCACTAAAACATCCAATCATTATTATTGATATTGGAATAAAAGACCTAAGGTAAATATCCAAATAAGCCTTTGGTATATTCCAAGAAAATCTTACAAAATATCCAATAAAAATAGATGCATTAATAAATAGCACATCAAGAATAACAAAAAAAATTTGCTTAATCTGCCTATTCATTTCTTATTCATCTCCATTTCACTCTTGTCTTACATTTAGTAACCACAAAGTTACATCATTCAGCAATATAATTATATATCAATTAATATAAGTAGTAAAATAATTACCTGTAATATTATATCATTTATTTATGAACATTTTTTAAATTTATAGTTATATATTAAAAAGAGATGACTAGTTGTTAGCCATCTCTTTTTAAATTAACTTTTTTGTTTTTCTTTAACCAAATTTATAAATTCATTTATTTGAGTCTTGCTTATAGCAAAATCCCCTTTACCATTTATAAGCATCTCATAAAAATTATCATTATACGGTATGAGCTCTATCTTCACATACTTTTCAAACCCTTCATTTAGTTTAAATGTAATTACCACATCAGGTGTTCCTTTTATCACATTTTTTATTTGTGAATCAACTACAAGGTTACAATATTTATTATACATATCTTTAAAATCTTCATCTTTTATCTGCTTTCCATTTAATTCATAAATATATTTAACCTCATCGTTATTTTTGTTTGTACCTGAATTTTGCTTTTTAACTGTAAATGTATATTTATTCTTTCCATTAACAATAGTCATTTCATCGATATTAGCTATTAATGGATTTACAGGACATTTGCTTACTATATCGAAAGGTTTTATATTAAATGTATTAAAGCTTTCTAATGACATCATATAAATTGAATTACTATCTGATGTTTTAAAATATATGTTGTCTTCTCCTACCTTATTTCCAAATATAAGACTTTTTGTATTGTTTCCTTCAAATACATCAACCTTGAGCGATGGCTTATTCAAGCCATATTTTGAAAGATCCTTACATTCATCTTCAACAAAACCTTCAATATATATTTCTTTTAGTGAATATATCAAAGAATTTAATTTATCGTTATCCGCACTAACTGACATTCCATAGGGTTGTTCCATATACCATCTTGTCCCATCACTTGATTTTAATTCTATAATGTTATTTCCATTTGATATTTTAATTCCTGATATATTTTCATTTGCAATTACAATTGTTTTATCTCTAATATCATCTAAAGATTTAATCATCTGTTTACCAATTGTATCAGAAACAGTATAGATTTTATTATCTCCAATAGCTACATAATAGGCACTTCCACCAGGAACAACATCACCTAAATATAACTTTTTACTTGTTCCGTCCTTAAGATAAATAGTACATTGTCCCTGTGGATTATCTAATCCAAATCTACTTAAGTCCTCTTTTTTATCTGATATCAACCTTAATGCTTCTATATTACAAAGATTTGATACAATTTCTTCAACTGAAGTATTATCAATTTTATATCTTACATTCATTACAGTAAATTTGTTATTTTCATTTTTTATAGAAAAGCTTCCTTTATTATTCTTAATTTCTATAGCATCTATATTCTTTTTATCAGTTTTAAAAAGCTGTATTTTATCAGTTTCTTCACTCTGCTTTTTATTATCATAACTTACCTTAGCAATGTAAATACCAATTATAGCACATAAAACTATAAGAAGAAAAATTATCTTCTTTGAAGATTTCATAGATTCTTCCTCCTTACACATACAGTAATACCACTGATAAGAATTATAAGAGGTATTACTATAACAACAAGACCTGAGAATAATAACTGTTTTGCTCCACTAAGCTGTAAATAATTTGAAGATAAATCTTTAGGAGATACAGATATATTTTGTGTATTGTCTTGAAGCCAATTTATACTATTTAATAATAAATCAGTATTTCCAAGGCCATTTGCAGTAAGGCTTTCATCAACAAAATTGCTACTTGATACAATAACTATTTTAGGATTTTTATTATCAATACTAACTTCATCCGTAATAGCACAAGCAACAACAAAAGGTCCTGATAAATCATTTTTTTCCTTTTCTATAACTTCACTTTGGAGATTGGTTTTTGCATAAGCTTTATCTGAAGTCTTTAAAAGAGGCTCAACTTTAACAGTATGCCTTACAATATCAACATCAGAAATAGGATGTGCAGCCTTTAATATAATAGGAAATTTAGAATTACTAATTGGATTTATAATACTATGATCTAAATTATCCGGTATTATATAAAGAGGATTTTGTAATCTATTTGAACTACTTCCTTCAATTACTAAAGCATTTTCTAGTTTCACACCATAATTTGAAATAAGTTTATTTAAATTTTTAGGCTCACTTTTCATAATAGGAGCTGAAATAAATACATGACCACCTTTATCTAAAAAGTTTTGTATCTTGGATATTTCTTCTGGAGCTAAATCAACTTTTGGACCCATAATCATCAATAATCCGCTATTAGAATCAATGTTATCAGTTAATAGATTTACATTTTTGATTTCATAATTTTGATTTTCAAGTGAATTTTTGATATTATAAGGGATTTCATCTTCGTTATGCCCTTGAGTGTTATATATTATTATTCTTTTATCAGAAGTTACATAAGTAATAGCACCTGTTATGTTTTGCTCTGCAGTTAGAAGCTGGCTATATTGTGAATAGCTTACAAGATCAGTTGAAGATAATACTTTAAATTTATTTCCGCATTCTACTATAATGTTTCCTTCTGTAATGCTATTACCTTCTTTTTCATATTTCTTTACATATTCAGGATAAAGCTCTGGATCCTTATATTGAACTTTAATTTTATCAGAAAATTTTTCATACTGATCCAATATCTGTTTCACTGCCTTATCCTCATTTCCTGCCTTATAAAGAGCAATTATATTAACATCTTTATTTATGGACTTTAATATCTGTTTACTCTGATCTGACAATGTGTATAATTTATTTTTAGTAAGATCAAATTTTAAATCAAACTTACCAATTAATAGATTTAAAGCAATAACTATGCAAATTATAATTATTGTAGATAGAGTTGCATAACTTCCCTGTTTGAATTTTTTATTTTTAAAGGATGAATTAATATTTGAAATTAAATCTATCTTCTTCATTTTATGCCTCCTTCTTAGCTCCATCGTTTTTTATCAATTGATTTTACCGTTAAAAGTAAAAATACAAATATAAAAGACAGATAATAAACTACGGAGCTTATATCAAAAACTCCTCCTGAGAAGGAATCAAATCGAATAAGTACAGAAAACCAATTTAGAAAACTTGCAATAAAACCTTCAAAAAAGCTTTTTTTAATAAAATAAATAACTAAAATAATTAATAATCCAATAATACCTACAATACCACTAAAATATGGATTTTTAACTGTTAAATTGATAATAAACACGATTATAGCAATTAAGATAACAGCAAATATTATTCCAGATTTAACTCCACTTTGTATATTTTGAGTTATCCATTCCATAATCCATAATATAAGTAGTGCTCCAAAAGTTCCTATAGCTGAAGTTATCTGATTTTCTGTAAGAGATGATATAAATACCCCTACAGATATAAAACTACAACCAAGAAGAAAAAAACCAATATATGTGCATAAAACTTCAGTTGGTGAAATATATCCATTAAACTTTATTATAAGTGGATATATAAAAGTCACTAATAAAGTTATAAGGAATAATACTGATGAAGCTAAAAACTTTCCAAAAACAATATCCCATACCCTTAAGGGAGAAGTTAATAGAAGCTGCTCCGTCTTATTTTTCTTTTCTTCACTTAATGTTCTCATTGTAAGTATAGGAACAAGAAATAAAAATATAAAAACTATAGTATTAAGTACACTTGTAAATTCTGCATCGTTTTGAAGTAAATTCATAAGTGAAAAGAAAATACCGCTCATAAGTAAAAATACTCCCATGAACACATATCCAATAGGTGTTGTAAAATATGATTTAAGTTCACGTTTAAAAATAGCTATCATACCTTTACCTCCTTTGTTTTGTTTTCTTCATTTCCTGTAACTTGGAGGAATATATCTTCAAGATCATATTTTTGTTCAACCATCATAAGAATAGGACATCTTTTTTCTGCAGCAATCATAAAAACCTCTTCCCTAACATCCCTTCCTTTCTCTGATTCCACTATAATATCAATTATATTAGGATCTTTCTCTTGGTTCTTATCATTTTTTATGATGTTTGCAAACTTAACTCCAGATATTTTAAGTATATCATTAATAAATGTTTCATTTGCCTTAACTTTCAATTTTAGTCTTCTGCTTCCTTCAATATGACTTCTAAGCTCCTCTGGCGTACCACTTGCTACTATCTGTCCTTTATTTATAATGATTATTCTGCTGCATACTGCCTCAATTTCTGAAAGTATATGAGAACTTAAAAATACAGTATGCTTTTGTCCTAAATTTTTAATAAGGTTTCTTATTTCTATAATTTGCATTGGATCAAGTCCTGAAGTTGGTTCATCAAGTATAAGCACTTCAGGATTTCCAATAAGTGCTTGAGCTATTCCTATTCTTTGTCTATACCCCTTGGATAAGTTTTTTATAAGCCTGTTTTTCACATCTTCAATTTTAACGATATCCATTATTTCATCTATAGCTTTATTTTTATTAGAAGGATCAGCTTTTTTAATACTATAAACAAAATCTAAATATTCTCCTACCGTCATATCCATATAAAGAGGTGGAATATCCGGAAGATATCCTATTTTTTTCTTTACAGCATAGGAGTTTTCAATTATGTCAAGGCCATCAATTTCTACACAACCTTCTGTTGGTGATAAATATCCTGTTATAATATTTAATGTTGTAGTTTTACCTGCTCCATTTGGACCTAAAAATCCTACAATTTCTCCTTTGTCAACTTGAAAACTCACATTTTTAATTGCAGCATGTTCTCCATATAGCTTCGTAAGGTTTGTAACCTTTATCAATTTCTTCCCTCCTCACAATATATTAATACAATTTTTACTATAAACATTTTTTATATAAAATTAATGACCAAACAATTAATAATTTGTAAAGTTTTAATCATATTAAATCTTTTGAATAAGGCAGATATTGTTAATAAATACCTACGAAACTTTAACAACGTACCTAAAAAAAAGCAGTTAAAAAGATAATTATTTTTAACTCCTTTTAACCGCTTCTTTAGAAATTATTTTTTTAATGTTACCTTTAAAACTACTTTATTTATATCACATTCTCCATAAATTGTATCCATTGATTCTACTATGTCCATGTTAGTTATAACCATAGGTGAAATAGCTGATTTTGCTTTACTTTTAACAAGATCTAAGTCAAAGGAAATTAGCTTATCGCCTGCTTTAACTTTGTCACCAACATTTACAAAAGCTTCAAAACCTTCACCTTTCATTTCTACAGTATCTATACCTATATGAACTAGTATTTCAAGACCTTCCTTTGTTTTAATACCTATAGCATGTTTTGTTGGAAATAAATTTACTATTTCACCACTGCATGGGGAATATACAACTCCTTCAATTGGTTCAAATGCAATTCCATTTCCAAGCATACCTGATGCAAAAACCTGATCTGGAACATTTTTTATGTCTATTGCACTTCCTTTAACTGGGGATGTTAATTCAATTGTATTTTTCTTTTTGAATAAGCTAATCATTATTTTTTCCTCCTCTTTATAATTTATAATAATTTTTTAATTTCATCTTTTAATGTTTCAGAATCTGTTCCATATACAATTTGAAGATTTCCACCACCAAGATCCATTATTCCTGATGCACCTAATTTTTTAAGTTCAGATTTATTTACCTTTGAAATATCTTTTACAGTAAGTCTTAGTCTTGTTATACATGCATCTATTGCATCAATATTCTTTTTCCCTCCAAGAGCTGCAAGTATTCTTTTTGCTTTTGAATGATAAAGTGACGAAGTGTCAAAATCATATTCATCATCTAAATCTTCAGTATCATCTTCTCTTCCTGGAGTTTTAAAGTCAAACATTTTTATAGCAAAGTAAAATACAGTAAAATATAATGCAAAAATTATTGGGCCAACAATAAGAAACAGCTTCCATCCATTTTGAGAATTTGAAATTCCCAATATGTAGTCTATCATACTTGCTGAAAAAGTATAACCAAGCCTTATACTAAATGCTTTTGTTAGAATACCTGAAATAAATGCTCCAATAACATGGAATACATAAAGTGCTGGTGCAACAAAAATAAAGGAGAATTCAATAGGTTCAGTAATTCCTGTCAGTATTGATGTCATTGCTGCAGTCAGCATAACACCTGCAACTGCTTTCCTTTTACTTTTTTCAGCAGTTAGATACATTGCAAGAGTAGCTGCCGGAAGACCAAAAAGCATTATAGGGAATTCACTTGCCATAAAATATCCTGCCGTTTTATCTCCTGCAAAGTATCTTGCAGCTTCCCCTTTAAGAACCTGACCTGTTGCAGGATCAAGATATCTTCCAAATTCATATAAGAATACAGGATAATAAACATGATGAAGCCCTACCGGAATAAGTGCCCTTTTGCCTGCCGCATAAAAAGCAGGGCCAAAATATGAATTAACAGCAAAGTTAGCAAATTTATTAATTGCAACCTGAATAGGAGGCCAAATATAAGAAAACGCAATTCCCATAAATAAAGCTGTAACTGCTGCAACAATTGGAACAAATCTTTTCCCTGCAAAAAATCCAAGGTATGGCGGAAGCTTAATTTCATGGAACCTGTCATATAGTTTTGCAGCAACAATACCAATAATTATTCCTGCAAAAACTCCCATATCTATTTTCTCTATACCTTTTGCCTGTATGTTATTTAAATTCCCCATGGCATCAAGCACTTTTGTCATTACTTCATAGCCAACAACTGATGCAAGACCAGCAACACCTATATTACTTGCAAATCCAATAGCAACACCAATTGCAAAAATTAATGGAAGATTTTCAAATACTACTATTCCTCCATCATAAATTATTTGCCCTATTGCTTTGGAAACACCGCTATTTTGCATCAGCCATCTGCCAAAGGCTACAAGAATACCCGCCGCTGGAAGAACTGATACTGGCATCATGATTGCTTTTCCAATTTTTTGTAATATCTTAAAAAATCTTGTTTTCAATATTTTTATCCCTCCTTTATTATAGTATTTCAAAGATAAATTTTTATATTAATTGCTTTAATCAAAAAGGCATGAGTTATAATATCCTCGTGGGATATTATAAGACTCATGCCTGATAGAATCGAATCAGTAACACGTCTTTTATATACTATCATTTAACCTTGCTATATGGATTGCAATATATCCAATTTCAGTATCAGGAACTGGTTTACCAAGCCTTTTTTCAATATATGTACATACCTTTTTCGATACTTTAAATTCTTTTTTAAGCCTCTTTTCTAAATTAGGAGATAAAAAATTTTCAAAGGTTTTTCCCCTATCCACTCTTTGCAAAGCATATCTTAAATGAGATATTAACCTTGCATATTCAAGGGATTTTTCATTTATGCTTATATCTAAATCTTTTTGTATAAAATTTATAATTTCTTTAACAAGCTTAGTATACTTTAAGCTGTCAGATACACTTTGGTTAACTCTTGCAGAATATATATGAAGTGCAATAAAACCTATCTCACTCTCTGGCAGCTTAACACCAATCCTATCTTCTATTAGATGAATACATTCTTCTGCAATAGAGTATTCTATAGGGTATAGAGTTTGAATTTCAACTAAAAAAGGATTTACAATATCTATCCCTTCAGAAACGCGACGTATTGCAAAGTTTATATGATCCACCAGGCCAACATGAATATGAGAATTCAAAGGTTCCTTTAACTTTTGTGATGCCATATATATAATTTCTTCAGCAACTGCAACAATACTTTTTTCCGTGTTTTGAAGTATCTTGAAATAATCTTCCTTATCTTCATCATCTATTGCTACAAATTTCTTTTCTATACTATTCTCATTTTTTATTATATCTCCCTTTGATTTCCCAAATCCTATACCTTTTCCTGTTAATACATAAAGTTTTCCTTCTTTTTCGCAAATAACAACATTATTGCTTAAAATCTTTGATACGACAAATTCTTTATCCATACTAACACCTACAAAATACAATTTTATAATAAAATTTTAAAAATATCAATATTATTTTATGTCTAATTACCAGTATTAATTTTCCCCTAAAAAAATAATTAATTCAAATATGATGTATACAATTGTTTGAAAAATATTTTAACATTATATTGACTATATGGTCAAGAAGATAGATAATATAATTGTAATGACTTGGTGGTCAAAAAATAATGTGGGTTGTGATAATTTGAAGGAAAGTATTATAATTGTAAAGGATGTTGTAAAAGAATATACAATGGGAGAAGTGAAAGTTAAGGCCTGTGACGGAATGAGTTTTGAAATATGTAAAGGTGAGTTTGCAGTAATTTTAGGTCCCAGTGGCTCTGGTAAAAGTACTATATTAAATATCATAGGTGGAATGGACAGGGTAACATCTGGAGAAGTTTGGGTAGATGGAATAAATATAACTCTATATTCTGACAAGGAACTTACATTATATAGAAGAAAACATATCGGATTTGTTTTTCAGTTCTATAACCTTATTCCAAATTTAACTGCCATTGAAAATGTTGAACTTATGACACAACTAAGCAATAATCCACTGGACTCAAATGAAATTATGAAAAGAGTTGGACTTTATGACAGAATAAACAGTTTTCCCTCTCAATTATCCGGGGGAGAGCAACAAAGAGTTGCAATTGCAAGAGCTCTTGTAAAAAATCCATCATTAATATTATGTGATGAGCCAACTGGAGCATTGGATTTTAATACAGGTAAGATAATTTTAAAACTTCTTTGGGATATTAATAAAAAAACTGGAAAAACAATTGTAGTTATAACTCACAATGCTGCTATTGCAACTATGGCAGATAGAGTTTTGAAATTAAGAAGTGGAATGGTTGAATCAATAATAATAAATGAAAATCCTGAACCTCCTGAAAGGATTGAATGGTAATGAATATTTTTTTTAGAAAATTATTAAGAGATATAAAAACATCAATGGGGCAATTCATTTCATTATTTATAATAGTGGTAATCGGCGTAACCTTTTATACGGGAATAAATAGTACTTTCAGAAACCTAATAGAAGCAAAGGACAAATATTATGAAGGGTATAGATTTGGACATTTATGGTTTGATATCTATAAGGCACCATATAGAATTACAAAGGAAATAGAAAAACTTCCAATGGTTAAAATGGCTACGGGAAGAATAGTAAAGGATGTAAGTTTAAAAATAAATGGGGAAAATGCAACAGTTAGGCTTATTACTCTTCCAGATAAAAAAAATGATATAGTAAATGATATTCAAATACTTTCAAAAAATTATTTTTCTGAAGGAGAAATAAATCAATGTATCGTCGATGAGAGATTTTTAAAAGCAAATGGATTAAAAATAGGGAATTATATTTGTCCTATAATAAATGGTAATGAAGTCAAAATAAAAATTATTGGGTCAGCTTTAGGTCCTGAATTTATTTATCCTTTAAAGGATTCTGGAGAGCTAATATCCGACAATAAGAAATTTGGGATTGTATATATTAAAAATTCATTGGGTCAAGCAATTTTTGGATATAACAATTCAATAAATAATATAACAGTTTTACTAAATGATAATAAAGATATTAAAGCTGCCAAAGAGGAAATTGAAAAAGTTTTAAAATCTTATGGAATTGCAGATGTTATTGAAAGGGATGACCAACTGAGTAATAGAATGATAAATATTGAGATTGAAAAACTAAAAAAAGCAGGAAGCGCTTATCCAGTAATTTTCTTTATTGTTGCATCAGTAATTATATATATTATGATGGGAAGAATGATAGAAAATCAAAGAGTGCAGATAGGTGTTTTGAAAGCAATGGGGTTTTCTGATTTTAAAATTTTTTCCCACTACCTTTCTTATTCAATATTAATAGCACTTTTAGGAAGCTTCGTTGGATCAATTTTTGGTATGTATCTTGGTGGTGTTTTTACAAAAATTTTAAACATTTATTTTTCACTTCCACTTGGGGCAATGAAAATATATCCAGATCTCGCTCTTCCAGCATCACTACTTACACTCTTTTTCTGCATTCTATCAAGTTATAATTCTTGCAAAACTATATTTAAAATTATGCCTGGTGAAACAATAAGACCAACAATCCCAAAGAGTGGAAAAAAAATTTTTCTAGAAAGATATAATTCTATCTGGAACAATATATCTCATATATCACGGCTTGTTTTTAGAAACGTTTTAAGATATAAAAAAAGAGCTATGATAACATCAATAGGAATAATTTTTTCAACAGTTTTGCTTATAATTGCTTTTGGTATGAATGATTCGGTAGATTTTCTTATTGAACAGCAATATAAAAATATACAAAATTATGATATTAAAGTCAATTTTAATAAATTGATGAGTATTGAAGAATTAAATAGCATTATAAACATAAAACATATTGAAAAAATGGAACCTTTGCTTGAAACTGGTGTTGAAATATCAAATGGATGGATAAAGAAAAAGATTGGATTTACAGCACTTATTAAAAATCCACAATATTATAAAGTTACAGATGACAAAGGAAGATCTATTGAGCTGCCAAGTAAAGGGATTATGATTCCAACAAGGCTTGCTGAAATCCTTGGTGTAAAGCAAAATGATACAGTATATATAAAACCTTTTTTCCCTGGAAAGGAAAAGAAAGAAGTTGTTGTTAAAGGAACAATTGCCCAATATATAGGACTTAGTGCATACGCAAGCGTTGACTATGTAAATAACATATTTAATGAAGGAAAAATTGCTAATGCTGCAGTACTAAAAATTGATGATAAAGCATTTGCGGAAGAAGTTAAAAATAATCTTAGAGATCTTCCATCAATAAGTTCTGTTCAATCAAAGGATGATTCATATAATGCACTGATGGGAAGCATGTCTGCAATGACATCTACTATAGGAGTTTTAATAGTCCTTGCTGCAATTTTATCCATTGCTGTTTTATACAATATTGCAACAATAAACATATTTGAAAGACAAAAAGAGCTTGCCACTTTAAAGGTAATGGGCTTTAAGGACAATGAGATTAAAAAACTCATATTCAATGAAAACTATATTATAACTATTTTTGGTATTATTATTGCTCTACCCTTTGGAACATGGCTTGGTAAATTGATTATGATTGCAAACAGTACAGATAATTATTACTTTCAGTTTGTAATAAAATTTAAATCCTACATTTTTGCCATTGTATTTACTTTCTTTTTTACATTTATTGCTAATTGGATTTTAATTAAAAAAATCAAATCAATTAATATTGTTGAAACATTAAAAAGTGGTGAATAATTAAAGGATGTTTTTAAAAGGGGATGGAATTAATGAAAACAAGAAAGATTATATCAATATCTGGTATATGTGTTTTTTTAATTGTACTAATTATAATAATATATACACAAAAAAGTATAACTGCAGAAACAATTATAATTTCAAAAACTGATGTTTATCAATATGTTGAGGATACAGCAATAGCAAAATGCAAAGGAGCCCAGACAGTCTATACTGAAGGGATGGGTAAAATAATATCAGTTAATTTCAATATTGGAGATAAGGTAAAAAAAGGTGATATATTATTATCCCTTGATAAGACCGATTTAGAATTTCAACTTAAAGATGCCGAAGCAAAAGTTAAAAATGCAAGAGCTCAACTTGAAAGCACAGATACTAAAAACTATGCAAATAAAATTTTAGAAGCTGAAGCTACTGTTGAACAATGTGAAGTTTCTATGGATGCTGCATATAGAAATTTTGAAACTTCAAAGTCATTGTATGAAGCTGGAGCAATTAGCAAAGACGATTTAAACAAATCAGAAGATACGTATAAAACTGCATCCGCACTGTTAAAGTCTGCAAAAGCACAATTAAATGAAATAAAAAATGGTGCTCCATCGTATTTAAAAAGCAGTTACATTTCACAGCTTGAGCAAGCTTTAATTTATAGAAGCAGTATTTTAAAAAGCCTTGAAAAACAAGAAGTACGCTCCCCAATTGATGGTATAATATTAGAAAAACTTGTTGACGATAATTCAATTGTTTCAAAAGGAACAGCTGCATTTATAGTTGGTGATGTAAAGAATATTGAACTTGAAGCAAATATACTTTCTGATGATAGTTATAAAGTAAATGTAGGAAATGAAGTTGAAATATCTGGAGATTCAATAGCAAATACAGTATTAAAAGGCAAAATAATCAAAATTGCTCCTCAGGCAAAAATTATAACTTCAGCTCTTGGAGTAAATCAAAGTAGGGTTCCAGTAACAATAGAAATTTTAAACAATAGCGGTATTTTAAAACCAGGATACAATGTTGATATAAAGATTATAACTTCATACAAAAAAAACGTAATTGCAGTACCAGACAGCTTAGTATTTAATTATAATGGTAATAGCTGTGTTTTTGTATTGCAAAATGGCAAAGCAGTTATAAGACAGGTTGAAAAAGGACTTGAAGGAGATAAATTAATTGAAATAACTAAAGGATTAAAAGAAGGAGATATAATAATAAAGCCCAACAATAATATAAAAGAAGGAGCAAAGATAAAAACAAAACAAAGTAAAAACTAATGATAAGGAGAGAATATTTTTGCAGAATAGCTCATTTAATAGTTTGGAAGATGAAAAAAGAAAAAGAATTATAAATGCATGTATTGAAGAATTTGCTAATAAAGGTTATGACAATGCATCTACAAATTCAATCGTAGAAAAAGCAAATATCTCAAAGGGACTTTTATTCTATTATTTTGGAAATAAAAAAAATCTTTTCCTTTATACATTCGATTATTGCATAGAATATTTATTAAATAAGTATTTTAACGAAATGAATTATAAAACATCAGATTTATTTGAAAGACTTATATGGCTTAGCCTGCAAAAGATGAAAATGATTTGTGAGGAACCATTAATGACAAAAATGCTTTCAAATGCAATAATAAATATGCCAAAGGTATTGGAGAAAGAACTATCTCAAAAATATAATGCTTTATATACCAAAAATATATCCTCAATTTTAAAAGATATCGATACTTCAAAATTCAGAAAAGATATTGAAACCAAAAAAGCAATTGAATTTATCATGTTATGCATTGATGGGCTTTCAAACAAATACATTAATATCTATAAAAACAGATCTATAGATGAACTTTTAAATGATATGGAAAAACTAATGAATGAATTTAAAATATATATAGAAATTATAAAATACGGAATTTATGTATAAAGCAAAAGCATCAGCCTATTAGAGCTTCATTAATAGGCTGATGTTTTTTACTTAACACCACCGTCTAATGGTAATTCAATAATAAAACGAGCTCCTGAATTTGTATTTTCTGCCATAATACTTCCATTAAGCCTTTCAATTACATTTTTGCTTATGGATAATCCTAATCCAAAGTTGCCTTTTTTCCCTTTATAAAACCTCTCAAATATATTAGATATCTCGTTAGGCTCAAATCCAGGTCCATCATCTGTTATAATTAACTTTACTTTATTCTTATCAACTATACTCCATCTTATTTCAACAAGACTTTTTGCATAGCGTATACAATTGCTAATTATGTTTGTTATTGCACGGGCAAGCTTTTCTTCATCTGCATAAATTATAATTTCATTACAACATGCTATTGTATTAATCTTTATATTGTTTTTTATTGCTATCCCATTCATACGTTCAACACATGAATTTATAAGCTCATTAAAATCTAAATTATCATAACGGTAGTTTTCTTCAATTGCATCAAGTCTCGATAGATAAAGCAAGTCCTCAACAAGATGAGTTAGACGTTTAGATTCATCTATTATAATATCCGCTGCAGCATTTTTATCTACTACATCATACTTTATACCCTCTGCATAGCTTTGAATAGACATTATAGGTGTTCTAAACTCATGAGATACATTTTGAAGGAAAGTTTTTTGTGCTTTATCATAAGTTTCAAGCTTTTCAGACATAATATTAATATTATTTACAAAATCCTGCAACTCATCATCTACAACAATATTAATTTTATTTCCAAAATTCCTTTCTGCAATGTCCCTTATATGCTGATTCAATGATGAAAAAGGTGCAGATATTTTTTTAGATATATTTGAAGAAAAAACAACAATGATAATAGCTGAGAAAATAATAATTATAAATAATAAAATATTTATTACCATCAAAAGATGGCTTATTTTTTGAAGGTTAGAGTAAATTACAATCCAACCTAATCCAAATGAATTTTTAAGGGATACTGGTTTTATAATTGCTATATATTTCACACCAGATAAAGTAAAGTTTAAATAAGTTTCATTTGTTGAATTTTTTGATTTTTCAACTTCATTTTCTATTTTTGACAGTAAATCATCCGAAATTTTAAAGAACTCCTCTTGAGATGGAATTATCCTTTTTTTATCACTGTCAAATAAAATATAATCTGCATTTATAACAGAAAGGGACTCTTTTAATGTACGGTCTAACATAAAATAAAATCTAATAAGTTCATTATTACTATTTTCGCTATTATTGCTTTCTGTTTCAGTAATATTAGGGGGCGGTGGTGGATCATGTTCAGCAGCATCACCTGATTTTTGCAAAAACCTTGGACCTTTTTTCAAGGTAGTTTCTTCAACACGTAGTGCAATCTTATTTAATTGTGAAAGAGTATCTTTTTCCATATACATACGAATTGCAACATTAAATATTATTGCAACTAATGCAAGAAGCATAAATATTATAATTAAATTATATTTAAAAATCCTCCATTTAATTGTGTTTTTTTTCATAAAAATCATTCCTTATCTTGAATTTTAAAGCCAAATCCCCATACTGTTTCTATTTTAAGTGTTGAACCTGAATCAGAAAGCTTTTTTCGTATTCTTTTTACCATATCATCTGTAGCTCTTGTTTCTACTTCACTTTCAAACCCCCAAACCTTATCAAGAAGTTCACTTCTGCTTATTGCTTTATTCTTATTTATTGCAAGATAATAAAGCAGGGAAAATTCCATACCAGTTAATCCAATATCTTTTCCATTAAATTCTGCTTGCCTTGTATCAGCATTTATTGTTATATCACATATTTTAATTACATTGCTCTTTTCGGAAGTAGATTTGTCCATTTCTATCCTTCGAAAAATACTTTTAATCCTTGCTACAAGTTCCATTGGACTAAAGGGCTTTGTAAGATAATCATCGCTTCCTAATGTGAGACCTGCTATTTTATCTGGTTCCGTATCCTTTGCAGATACAATTATTATAGGTACTGAACTTTTCTGGCGTATTAGTGAACAAAGGGAATATCCATCAATTTCCGGCATCATTATATCAATTACAACCATATCCGGCTCTTTTATATTAAAAGCCTCAAAAATAGAACGCCCATCATTAAATGTTTCTACTTCAAAGCCCTCTTTTATAAGGAAAGATTTAATAATATTACAAATATTAACTTCATCATCTGCTATATATATTAGCTTCTTTTTCATTCCCTATTGCACCTCCAATTTTATTTTAACATTAAACACGCCATTATTCATTTAAAAAATATGCTTGCTTTAATCTTGCCACAGTTTAGCCAAGAATCATTATATTATACTAGTATAGAATTAGTATGTGGCAAATAAATCCAACGAAATATAGAAGGGAGGGTATAAATCATTTATATACGCATATCAGGATGTGTACATATCAACTTAAAAAATTTTCTAAGGAGGATATCAATATGAAACTAAAAATCAGTACTATCATGTTTATGTTCATATTAACATGCTTTTTAATGGTTTCATGTTCTAAAACATCACAGAATGCTACAAGCACAGTTACTAATAACAAAACAGAAACAACACAAGAAATATCTTCTTCACAGACGTCACAAAATAATATTCAAAATGAAATTGAAGAAAAAATTAATAGTTTAGTAACCTCTGGAACTATAACAAAAGAACAGGCAACTGAAGTATTAAAAGCTCTACAGCCTCAAGATAAACCTCAAAATAGTGGAGAGCAAACTCCTGAAAAAAAGCAAAGTCCATTAGACAGCTTAGTTAATAAAGGAACAATAACCCAAGAACAAGCTGATAAGATTCAAAATGCAATGAAATCTGCTAGGGATTCTAACAAATCAGTGGATGATGCTATAAATGATCTTGTATCAAAAGGAACTATAACAAAAGCACAAGCAACTGAAGTATTAAATAATTTTAAACCTAAAGGTAATGGTGAAAAACCTTCTGAACAAAAAAATAGTCCTTTAGATAGTTTGGTAGAGAAAGGAACTATATCTCAAGAACAAGCTGATGCAATTCAAAAAATATTGGACTCTGTAAGAGGAAATAATAATTAATTATTTTTAATAGCAGGAGACATAACTAAAGGGACTTGATAGTTTAAGTCCCTTTAGTTATGTCTAAAAGAACATTTATATTGCCACAATTTTGCCAAGACTTTATTTTATAAAATTGTTTAGAATTATAATTAGCAATTAAAATTAATATAAACACTAATATTCTGGAGGTTTAAAAAATGGCAAAAAAATATCTAAAATACCTAAAATTAATAGTAATACCAATACTAATAATTGCTATAGGCACAGGAGGATTAGTTCTGTATAAAAAATTCAATTCAAAAAGTACTTCCGTATCATCGACTGTATATTCAAGGGAAAAAGTAGTAAAAACTAATCTAGAAGTTACTGTAGAGGCGACCGGAACAATCAGTGGTGCTGATGCAGTAAATGTATTTTCATCTATTACTGGCGTAGTTCAAGGCTTAACTGTTAAAGAGGGAGATATAGTAAAAAAAGGCGATGTATTTTGCAAAATCGATGCAAGCACAACCGAACAAGAAGTTAAAAATGCCAAACTATCCCTTGAAAAAAGCAAACTTGAATTGCAAGCATTAGAAAATCAGTTAGAATCTCTTTATGTAAAGGCTCCAATTGACGGAAAAATTACAAAAGTATTTGTAGAACCTGGTGATAATACTTCCACAATACAATCAACTTATGGAGGAATGGCAGTAATGACTGCAGGATCAGATGATTCATTAGAAATTACAATTCCATTCTCTTCAAGTGGAAAAATTGCTGAAGTATATGTTTCTCCAGGAAAAACCGTAAAAAAAGGCGACATACTATTTAAATTTGATGATACATCACTTAAAAACAATATTGCTCAAAAGAAACTGGAAATACAGCAAGCAGAAAATAACCTTAAAGAAAAAGAAGCTGATCTTTCAAAAACAACTATAGTTGCTCCAGTTAGCGGAGTTGTTACAGCTCTTGAAATCAAAAATGGTGAAATTGTTGATGATAGTAAACTTATGGCAACAATTACTGACACATCAAAGATGCAGGTAACCATTCCTGTTGATGAGCTTGATATCAATAAAGTAAAAGTTGGACAGAAAGCTTCTATTAAAGTTGATGACGTCGATGGAAAAACATTTGAAGGTAAAGTTGAATCCATATCTCATAACGGAGTAACTTCTAATAACATTACCACTTATGATGTTGTAGTCTCCATTGATAATCCTGAAAATTTGAAAATAGGAATGAATGCTGATGTTACTATATCAATTGAAAGCAAAGAAAATGTTCTTGCAGTACCTCAAGAAGCTATTATAGAAAAAAATGGAAAGAAATATGTAATGATTGCTAATAATGAAACTCAAAATACTGATAACAAAACTGTTTCAAGAAAGCTTGTAGAAGTACAAACAGGAATAAAAACAACATCAATGATAGAGATAACAAGTGGGCTTTCTGAAGGTCAGATTGTATTAGTTCAACTAAATACAAATTCAAATTCAAATAACAACAGAATGCAAGGATTCCCAGGCGATATGGGTATGGGTGGTATGCCCGGTGGTGGTATGCCAAGTGGAGGTATGTCAAATAGAAGTAAAAATTAAAGGAGGGCAATTATGGATTATGTAGTTTACATGGAAAATGTTGAAAAAATCTATAATTCAGGCTCAAACGAATACAGAGCATTATATAATATCAACTTAAAAATAAAAAAAGGTGATTTCGTATCAATAGTTGGACCCTCTGGAGCTGGAAAATCTACACTTATGAATATAATAGGTTGTCTTGATACACCAACTTCTGGAAAATACTATCTTGATGGAGAAGATACAAGTTGTAGTGATAATAAGCTATCTGATATTCGTAATAGAAAAATAGGGTTCATTTTTCAAACTTATAATCTTCTCCCAAAGCTTAATATTCTTGAAAATGTTGAACTTCCTTTAATTTATCAAGGGTTAAGTAATAAAGAGATGAGAAACAGGGCATTAAAAGCACTGGAGAAGATGGGCCTTATTACACATATAAAACATAAACCTTCACAGCTTTCTGGAGGGCAAATGCAAAGAGTAGCAATTGCAAGAGCACTTGTGACAGAACCTGAAATACTTCTTGCCGATGAGCCAACAGGAGCACTTGATAGTAAAACTGGTAAAGAAGTTATACAAATTTTTAAAGAGCTAAATGAGGAAGGTCATACAATAATTCTTATTACCCATGATAAAGATATTGCATCTCAAGCCAAGAGAATAATAACAATAAAAGATGGTACTATTATATCTGATGAACTAAATTATTGTTTAAGTAAGGTGATATAATTGAAGTTTAGTAAATTAATTAAAATGTCCTTTAAATCTGTTCTTTCAAATAAAATAAGATCCTTTTTAACAATGCTTGGTATAATAATAGGCATTAGCTCTGTTATAGTTTTAGTTGGAATGGGTGAAGGTACAACACAGCAAGTAACTTCTCAAATTGAAAGTTTAGGAACTAATCTTTTAACTGTAAATATTTTCACGGGGCGAACTGGAGGTATAACAACAAATGATCTTGAACAGCTAAAAACAAAACCCGGCATTAAAGATATTGCACCATCAGTTTCCCAAGGAAATGTCACTGTAAAATCTGATTCAAGTTCAAGTAGTACTACAACTACTATTGAGGGTTGTGTTCCTAATTCAGCAACTATAAGAAAATTAAGCGTTAGCCAAGGTCGATTTATAACTCAGGATGATGTTGATAATAGAAACAGAGTTGCAATAATTGGTACCGATGTTGCTGATGAAATATTTAAGAGTACAGATGTTGTAGGTCAGAAGATAAGTATAAACGGGAATACATTTACAATAGTAGGTGTTTTAAAAAGCAAAGGTGGAAGCGGCTCAAACTCAGAAGATGATAAAATAATAATCCCCTTAAGCACTGCCCAAAGATTATTTAAAATTTCAAAAGTAAAAACTTTCTATGTAGCAGCTACAGATAAAGATTCTGTTAATATTGCAAAGGGTTACTTACAGCTATTTCTAAACAGCAGGTTTAAAAATCAAACTAATGCTTTCAGGATAATGGACCAAACAAGTCTTCTTGAAACTGTTAATGAAACTAATAAAAGTATGACTGCAATGCTTGCAGGAATAGCATCAATATCACTTATAGTCGGTGGTATAGGAATAATGAATATAATGCTTGTTTCTGTAATTGAAAGGACAAGAGAAATAGGTATTAGAAAAGCAATAGGTGCAAGGAGAAATACAATATTACTTCAATTTTTGATTGAATCCGCCATTATAAGTGGCTTTGGAGGTATTTTAGGAGTACTTGGAGGGTACGGGGCTGAAAAATTTGCAAAAAGTTTCTTTAATACTTCTATCATAATATCTACTAAAGTGGTTTTAATAGCCTTTGGCTTTTCTGTATTAGTTGGTATAGTATTTGGGGTTTATCCTGCATTAAAAGCTTCAAAACTTAATCCTATTGATGCTTTAAGATATGAATAAAACTTTTATATTGAGGCGTTTAAGCCTCTTTTTTATTTAGTTAAGGATCTGAATATTTTCTATAGTTTTAACAAATATTAAAAAAGGAGGTGGAAATAATGATTAATCTAACACAAAAAGAAAGAATGTTACTGCAAGATCAAAAATCCCATGAAGAATTATGCATTAAAAAGTACAACAATTATGCAAATCAGGCTCATGATCCCCAGCTTAAACAACTTTTTACTCAGCATGCCCAGCAAGAGCAACAGCACCTTAACACACTTAACCAAATTCTAAATGGTCAGGTTCCAAACTTAAATCAACAAGGTCAGCAGAATCAAGCTCTTCAAATGCCTGCAATGCAAACAGGTATGTCTAATCAAGCTGATGCAGATCTATGCCAAGATATGCTTGGTACAGAAAAATACGTTTCAAGCTCTTATAATACTTCAATTTTTGAATTTAGGGATCATAATATAAGGCAGATACTAAACCATATACAAAAGGAAGAACAAGAACACGGAGAGAGCATATTTAAGTACATGGAAAGCAAAGGAATGTACCAACCACAATAAAAAGAGGCGGCATATTGTCCGCCTTTTTTATATAACTTTCACCCTTCAATAATCTTAACAAATACCTTTCTATTTCTTGGTCCATCAAATTCGCAAAAGTATATTCCCTGCCATGTACCAAGTTTTAAATTTCCATTTTCAATAATAATACTGCATGATGATCCCATAAGGGACGCTTTAATATGGGCATGAGAATTACCTTCAACATGTAGGTATCCATTTTCAACCGGGAACACTTTATCAAGTCCATACAGAATGTCCCTTACAACATCCTTATCACAATTTTCATTTATAGTCACACCAGCAGTAGTATGGGGTACAAAAATATATACTATTCCATTTTTTACATTAGATTTTTGTACTGCATCCTTTACAATATGAGTTATGTCAATTAATTGCTGATGTTTTGTTGTTTTTACTTCGTATTCCATAAGATCACCTTCGAAACATCTATTTTAACATAATTCATAATTAAAATAATCTCGGGCAAAGCCCGAGATTATTTATTTTACATTTGCAAGGTGAAGAAGTCTTTCCCATCTTCTGTCAACTTCTTCTTGTATCATCTTTATAATATGTTCATTTTCTGGCTTAAATAAGTGTCTGAATCTTCCCTGCGGTTTTAACCATTCAGTAATTGGCTTCTTTTCCTTTGGAATGTAGTTTATCTTGTAAACTCCATTTTCAACTTCATAAAGTGGCCAGAAGCAAGTATCAACAGCAGCTTTTATAACTTCAAGCTCAGTTGCTGTGTCACATCTCCAACCTCTTGGACATGGAGTTAATACATTCATAAACTTTGGACCTTCAATGCTAAATGCCTTTTCTGCTTTGTTATAAAGATCAAACATATACTGAGTTCCTGGAATTGCTGGTACAGTTTGAGCAACATAAGGAATATGATGTGAAACCATAACTTCAGTTAAATCTTTTCTGTACTGCTGTTTACCTGGTTTTACCTTACCTGCAGGTGAAGTTGTAGTATCTGCACCCATTGGAGTTGCTGATGATCTTTGAATACCAGTGTTCATATATGCTCCATTATCATAGCATACATATAAAAGATCATGTCCTCTTTCCATAGCACCAGAAAGAGATTGAATACCTATATCGTAAGTTCCACCATCTCCACCAAAAGCTATAAATTTATACTTTCCGTCAATTACTCCTTTTCTCTTTAAAGCCCTGTATGCAGCTTCTGCTCCACTACCTGTTGCAGCAGCATTTTCAAAAGCTGTATGTATCCATGAATCCTTCCAAGCTGTATATGGATATAGACATGTTGAAACTTCAAGACAACCTGTTGCATTTGCAATAACTGCTCTTTCATCATCCTTTAAAGCTTTTAAAACCCAGTTAACAACCATTGGTGCACCACAACCGGCACACATTCTATGTCCACCTGTAAGTCTTACTTTCTTAGCTGAAAGTTCCTTCAAATTTGGCATAACTACACCTCCTATTCTCTTACGCCTAAGTAGTTGTAAACTTCGTATTTACCTGTTTCAATTGCGCTAAATAAATCTGAGTAAACCTTTTCTATATTAACACTTGTAACGTCTCTTCCACCAAGACCATAAATATAATTTGTAACTATCTTTCCATCTGCTATTCCATACATAGCACTTCTTACCTCATTGAATAATGGACCTCCGGCTGCTGAGAAGCTATCAGCCTTGTCCATTATAGCAACAGCCTTAACGTTCTTTAAAGCCTTTGCTATTTCTTCTGCTGGGAAAGGTCTAAATACTCTTATTTTAATCAATCCAACCTTCTTGCCCTGTGCTCTTAAATTATCTATAACATATTTTGCAGTACCTGCTGTTGAGTTTATTACAACTATAGCAGCTTCTGCATCTTCCATCTTATATTCTTCAAAGAAGCTGTATTTTCTTCCAGTTAACTTTTCATATTCTGCAGCTACTTCAAGAATAACATTTTTAGCATTTTTCATAGCTTCTGCTTGAAGTCTTTTATGTTCAAAGTAATGGTTTGGAAGATCGAGTGGTCCCATTGATATTGGATCTCCTCCAAGTAATGCAAAAGGAGCAACTCTCTTTTCTCCAACAAATTTCTTAACATCTGCATCATCAAGCATTTCAAGGTTTTCTACTGCATGGCTTGTTATAAATCCATCATAGCAAACCATAACTGGAAGCTGAACATCTTTATGTTCTCCAATTCTTACAGCCTGAATTAAGTTATCATAAGCTTCCTGTGCTGATTCGCTATAAAGCTGTATCCAGCCTGAATCTCTTGCACCCATTGTATCCGAATGATCGTTATGTATGTTTATTGGTCCTGATAATGCTCTGTTAGTAACAGCAAGCACCATTGGAGTTCTCATTGAAGCACCAACATAAAGCATTTCCCACATAAGTGCAAGACCAGCTGATGCTGTTGCTGTCATAACTCTTCCACCTGCTGCTGCTGCACCTATACATGCTGACATAGCACTGTGCTCTGATTCAACAGGAACGAATTCTGTATCTACCTGACCATTAGCAACAAACTGTGAAAAGTACTGAGGTACTTCTGTTGATGGTGTTATAGGAAAAGCAGCAACAACATCTGGATTTATTTGCTTCATACCAAATGCAACTGCTTCATTACCACTTAAAGACACTCTCTTTGCCATTTTCTAATCCTCCCCTCATTATTCTTCTGGAACAAAATCAAGTGCACCAAATTTACATTGTTTTGTGCAAACTCCGCAACCTTTGCAGTGATCATAATCAAATCCAGTAAGCTTTCCATTTTCAACCTTAATAGAGTTGTCAGGACATACAACCCAGCAAAGTAAGCAATGCTTACATTTATCTTCATGCCATACTGGTTTCATTGATCTCCAGTCACCTGTCTTAAAATCTTCAGCATTACCTGCATCAAGTATAACTCCACCTGGTGTAGTTTCTTTCCAAGTAGTATCTGGTGTTATATTAACCTTTCTATTACTCATTTCCCTTCACCTCCTCAAGTGCTCTCTTAACTGCTTCCATATTCTTTGGAACAACCTGTGGCTTGTTAGCAAACTTGTGCTTGAAGGATGCTTCTATGTCATTTAAAAATACTTCTACTGGTATTACGCCTGTAATCTTTACGACAGCTGCAAGCATCGGAGTATTTGGGAAATATGCTCCAAGAGTTTCTTCTGAAATCTTTCTTGCATCAATAGTGTAGACTTTTCCATTGTAATTTAATTCCTTTTTAATCTCTTCTGGAGATTTAGAAGTGTTAATAATTACTGCACCATTTTCCTTTAATCCTGCAGTAACCGGAACTGATTTAATTAAAGTTTCATCAACAACTACTACATAATCTGGTTCATAGATATTGCTATGAATTGTAATTGGATCATCACTAATTCTGTTATATGCAGTAATTGGAGCACCCATTCTTTCTGGGCCATATTCTGGAAAACCCTGTATGTACTTTCCAGTGTTAAATGCTACTTCAGCAAGAAGCAATGAAGCTGTTTTAGCACCTTGTCCACCACGACCGTGCCAACGAATTTCAACAAGCTTACCCATTGTTTTTTCCTCCCTTCAACTACTTAAAATTAACTTTAGGATATGCCTAAAGTATTTAGCAATTATTTATACAAAAATCTATATGGAAAATTATGTATGAAATAAATGCAAAAATATAACAGCATCTAAAATAGATTGTAACAAAGTAGCAATGTTAAGTCAATAATTCTACATTTTTTCTTTTAAATTCAAGATTTTAAAAAAAATAAAATTGATACTGTTTTTTATTTGTTACCTTTCTATTATATTTTTTCTCAACAATATAATTCCCCTTATAGTAAATTTTTTATTACATACTAAAAGGGGAATTATGAAAGGTTGGGCAAAAGTATTATTTATTTTTTCTTATACTTAATATTATTTCTCTTATTTTTTTAGCATTTTCAGCAATTTCTTCTTTTGTTCCTTTTGTCAAAAGTCCTCCAAAACCCACCACATCAACCCCATTTTTAAGCCATTCCTCTAAATTATCAAGATTAACTCCTCCAGAGGCAAGTATTGGCATATTAGGAATTGGTGTTTTTATAATTGATACTAAGGAAGGACCATAAAAATTTGAAATAGGGAATGCCTTAATAAAAGAAGCTCCAACCTCTAACGCCTCAATCATCTCAGTAATGGTAGTACATCCAGGAGCATAAGGAATGAGGTAACGATTGCATACTTTTGCAACATCTTTACTAAAGTTTGGAGCAATAATAAATTTTGCACCTGATAAAATTGCAAGTCTTGCTGTTTCTGAATCTAAAACCGTTCCAGCTCCTACTAATAACTTATCTCCAAATTTATCACTAAGAGCTTTAATCACATCTCCTGCATTAGGTAAAGTATAACTTATTTCAAGTACATCTATTCCTCCAGCCAAACACCCTTCTGCTATTTCTATTCCTCTTTCTATTGTTTCTGTCCTCACAATTGCCATAGCACCTGTTGATTCAATTCTGTTAATTATATCAGCTTTAAACATCTATAAATTCCTCCTGTTTATTAATGAACTAATATTGATTATCTATTGTTCATATTCTTGATATAATCCATAACTTCTTCAGGAGTTTTTGAATTATCTAAAACGTTATAAAAATTTTCATCCTCTAAAAGTACTGCTAATTCTGACATAGCTTCAAGATGTGTTTTTTGATCTTTAGCACTAAGGCAAAATATATATTTAACTGGATCATTATCTTTATTTCCAAATTCAATTGGATTTTCCAATGTTGCAATACCGATAGCAATCTCTTTTGCGCCAGCTTCAGGCCTTGCATGTGGAAGGGCAACATGCTTTGTTATTACAATATATGGGCCTGATTCCTTAGCTGTATTTATCATTTCATCAATATAATTTGCAGTTATTTTATCATTTTCAAGCAACGCTGAAGCTGATTTTCTTATAGCTTCCTCCCAATTTTTAGCTGATACCTTTAAGCGAATTAGATTTTCATTTATTAAATCACTTAACAAAATATCTCCATCGCTATTGACTGTATAATTCTCCATTTGTGAAAAATAAGACTGCAATTCATTTCTAAGCATTTTTTCAGAAGTTACAATTGAATATTTTTTTATAATTTCCATAACTTCTTCTATCTTAGGTAATTTAAAAAAGGTATTCCCAAGCTGCATATAAACTTCCCTTTTTACTTGGGCTTTCTCTTTTAAAGTCATAACAGGACTAACTTTTATAAGAGGTTGTTCTATTTCCATAAGTTCAGCACTATAATTTGAAGTAAACACAATATCAACCGGCTCACTAATGTTTTTAATCTAGATAATTCAATAGGATATAAAAAATTTAATTCTGGAAATAAATTTTTTAACTCAGTATACAAAATTGCAGAACTTCCAATACCTCCTGAGCAAACAATTAGTGCTGTCTTTTTAGGTGGAATTATGGATTCCTTCCCGTTAAACAAAATAGCCCCAAAATGTACTGTCAAATATGCAAGTTCATCCTCTGGTATATCCTGATCAAACAATTCACTAAATGGCTTCATTGTTTCACTAACTAATTTATATAATTCTTTGTATTCTTCTTTGACTTTCTCACATAGAGGATTATAAATTGGTAGTTTAAAAAGAAGTCTATAATAGGCAGGTCTAAAATGTGAATATAACTATTCAAATATAGCCTCTCTATTGATATAATGAAATCCACTTAAGGATTCAAATCTTGTCATTATTCTTGTTACTATTTTAGAAATAATAGACGAATCCTCTGTCTTATCTTTAATATTTCCTACTGATATGCCTATAATCCAAGCACTTATATAATCAACATCAAAGGTTTTTATATTTCTGCAGTTATCGAAGCTATATAATAAATCCTCGGTAAACTCATATTCTTTCAAAAGCTTTATTACAGAAATATTTGGTATATGAGCCATTTCAGATTCATTCTTCTTTTTTGAAATCATTCTCGCCTTTAAAAAAATAAAAATATATATAAATTCAACTAATCTATCTTCTACAAATTTAATATTATGCTTATTCGCAAGATTTAAGATTATTTCCTTTGTTTTTTCAAAGTTGTCCAATTTATATTCATTAATTAACAAATTAAAAATCTTACAATCATGGCTTATAGATAAAGTATTAATAACCATTTTTATCATCAGCCTTCTTATTTCCATTTCAGAACCAGTTAAGTAATATCCATAAGTACGATTATATTCTATACTAATATCAAATTTTGATAATAACTGGGTTAAATCCTTTAAATCCATCAGTACACATGATTTGCTAACCTTCATCGAATCAATAAAATGGTTAAGTGCTAAATAATCTAAATTAATAAATAAATTTAAATACATAAATATAAGTCTTTCATCTTTACTTAGGTAATAATTGTTTTCAGAATTATATAGATGGATTATCTCACGTATTGCATCCCTTGTTTCTGATTGGATAATAATATTCTTATTATATCCTATTGAAATAAGTGCTATATTTTTTGATTTTAATAAATCATTAATCTTATTAATTCTATATGTGATTTGCCTTATCGATAAACCTGTTATGTCCTTTAATTCTTTTGTTGTTATTAGGGTTCTTTCTAATAACAGCTGTAAAATCAAGGCAAGTTCCTTATCCATAATAATGAACCTCCATTTTTATTTAAAAAAAGTTAAACATTAATTGTACATTAAATTAATTCTAATTAATTGTCTTTTCATTTTCAATTAAAATTCAGTGCAAAGTTTGTAATATGGAATACAAATTATGAACTTAAAATTAAAACAAAATAAAAATTGCCTATAACTAATTTAATATATAGGCAATTTTTATTTTGGCTATATTCATATTAATTACACTTTTCAATCCAAAGTTTTGCTATACCATCATTAGGATTTAAACGTAAACAAAGCTCAAAAGCCTTTTTGGCTTCCTCTAAATTATCAAGATAGTAATAACAAACACCTATATTACATATTATATCAGGATTATCAGGTTTTATTTTTAAAGAGTTTTTAAAGAATTCAATAGCTTTGTCAAATCTATTTATACATGCATAATTCAAACCAATTTCGTTATATATCTCCGGCAACTCGCCATTCTTTAAAAGTTCAAATAATATTGAAAGAGCACTATCATAATCCCCAGACTGTCTTAGAGCCATAGCAAAGTAATATTTACAATTTAAATTTTGAGGAAATAGTTGTAAATATCTTTCTAAAATACTTATTACTTCACTACCTTCACCTTTTTTAATTTTGTCTACTGCTTTATCATATTCTTCTGTTAAATCTATCTTCTCTAAATAGTCTAATGCCTTTAACTTATACTTATCATCATTTAAAGCCTTTGAAAAATACATTTTAGACATTGTCATATCCTTGTCAAGATAATATTCTCCTAATAAAAAAAACGGTGGGGAATAATCAGGGTAATTTTTTGCTAACTCTTTTAACTCATATACTATCTCATCTTCTAAAAACTTATAACCTGTTTTATCATGCATACTCATCATAATATAAATCATATTCATAATATACTCTTTTTTAGGATAAATTTCACAAAGGGCTTTTGTAAGAATTAATGATTCTTTTGTATTATTAATCTTTTTATTTTCTATTTCCATTATTAAATAACTTTTTGCTTGAGGGACATTTCTCATACAGTTAATATAGTCATTGTTATATTTAAAAGCTGGATCACAAGCAATTACATAAGCCATTCCTTTAATAAAATAACTAATAGGTATGTTTTCTTTCCCTTTACTTGCAAATGATATCATATCTTTAGATATTATAGGATATACACCTTTTTTTAGAATAGCTTTATCTTTAACCTTTATATCCTTATCAATCTCTAAAAACAAAATATTATCTAGTTCCTTCTTTAAATAACTTAGAAAATCCATTAGTTTCACCTCCTAAACATTATAACATTTTACACTAGGAGGCGCCACATTAAAAAATCCCAAGCATTAAACTTAGCTTGGGTAACAGTTTTTAACAATATCCTCTATATTTTCACACAAACTATTTAATTTTTTTATTTTGTTCTCAACCTCCATATTCTTATCCTCTCTATTTAATATAACTTTATTTAAAGTGTTTTGAATATCCCTTTGCAGATTAGATGAGTCCTCTGTAAATGTTAACTTAAAGGAACGAAGACTTTCTTGAATTTTATATCTATAATTGTATAGCATATTGTTTTTATTTCGCTCAATAGCTCTTTTCATATTATCTAGTAACTTTTGATATATAATCCTATTTGAATACGATTTTGGCATAATATAAACAAAATCATTAATATTTATAAAAAATGAACCTGAAAAGCTATCAACTTCAACATAAAAATCCTCTTTATTAGAGAGAATATAATCATTTTTTTCATAGCTGTACTCTACATTGAAAATATCATATACTGTTTTTGATATATAAGATTTTATATCATTGATGTCATTATTAAGCATTTCTATTATATTCTCATACCCAATTTTTAATTTCTCTAATCCTTCTTCATTCATACTCTCAAGCTTTTCAACCAAGCTACTATCAATAATGTACTTCAACTTTTCTTCTAATTTTCTTGGTCTTAAAAAGTTATTCTTTTCATACTCATCTTTTAATATTTTTTCCATATCACTTACCATATTATCTACCTTTATCTTAAAGTATTCCTCAATATTTTGAATAAGGTTGTCTGTATTTTTTTCAGCATGATAAAAAATATCTTCAGTTATCCTATCTAATTCTTTTAGCTTATCATATAGCTCTTTTATTTTTTCCTCTAAACTATCAATAGGCATTTTTAATGCACTGATATAAAGCTGTATCTTTGATAAAACAGTTTTTAATATATCAGTTGTTTTTATCTTTATTGAATTTACAATAATTTCATCTTTAGAATGATTTACATCTCTTTTAATAATTGATATTAATTTTTCAACCCCTATTAACTTCTGAGCACTAATAGGGAAAAAATCAATATAATTAATGTTCATTATTTCACAAATAACATTTTCACAATATTTTAAATATGTTTCAAGTTCACTGCTATTTATTACATCTATCTTATTAATTACAAAATAAAACTTTGATGCATACTTTTTTGCCGCACTCAAAAATTCTCTTTCTATTTCATTTATTGGACTATCAACAGAGAGCATAAAAATTATGGCATCGCTGTTTTTTATAAAAGAATAAGCAGCATCAGTATTATGTTTATGAATCGATCCAACCCCAGGAGTATCTACAAGTATTATTCCTTCCTTTAATATACTGCTTGGATAGAATATTTTAACATATTCCACCTCTTTTTGATTGTTAGGATTTTCCTGTTCACTAATATAAATAGAAAGATTATCTAAAGGAACCTCTTTTTCTTCTCCATTTTTAAAAATAACTTTTGCACAAGAAGTAGGGCTATACTGAAGTCTTGTAACAACAGATGTTATAGGAATAATTGCAACAGGTAGTATATCATCTCCTAAAACCTTATTTATAAAGGTTGTCTTGCCACGTTTAAACTGACCCACAACAGATATTATAATCTCTTTATTCTTTAACTTTTCCCTTAACTTTAAAAGCTTTTCAAGTTGATCTTTACAAACATCAGATTCTTCTAATAATTTAATAGAATCATCTAATATATCATATATTGAAATACCCACAACAACCTTCCTTTCTATATATTAGTGAAAATATAATCCTTTTATAAATAAAAAAAGCTAATGAATTCTACTAAAGTAGAAGTCATCAGCTATAAAGCATTTAGGAATATTCTCCAAGGAGGAACTTCATCTCCCATGTAAAATTATAACAAAAATATTATAAAATATCAACAATCTAGTTATTCCCCTACTACCTTTTCAATAACCTTAATAACACCACTACTGTTATTGTAATGTATTGATTTTTCTCCAGTATATTACATCTTATAGAATTATATGAGTATCTTTTTTTTTAATAACTTTTGTTCATTGAAACAGAAGTTTTACACCTATTTCTTCATATTCCTCCTTATGGCAAATGCACTTGTTATAAGCTATTAATCCTTTCTACCAAGCCCATAAGGGACTTTCATAGCCAAGGTATCGCCTATAATGGCGGCATAATAATTAAAGACCGGAATCATCGGCCATCAAAATTAACTTATGAAAAAATCTTATCTAAATTTTGAACACATTTTTCTATCCTTTCCATAGCCTTTTTAATATTTTCTCTTTGGGTCCCAAGGTTTATTCTTATCCATCCTTCACCATCACAAACAAAATTATTTCCATCCTCAACTAAAACACCATATTCTGATGATAATAGTTTAGTAAATTCAGTGGATGTAATTCCAGTTTTACTAATATTTATCCATAAAAGATATGAAGACTCCATTTTCATATAGGAGAGTTTAGGAATTTTATTATCTATAAAATCTACAGTATATAAATAATTATCATAAATATATTTTGTAACTTCCTTAAGATAGTCTTTGCAATCATTATAGGCTGATATTATTCCTATTATTCCAAATACGTTTGGTGAAGTTATCGAATTTTTAAAAAGTCTTTCTCTGAACCTTTCTCTTATATTTTTATTTGGAATAATAGAATATGAAGTTTTAAGCCCTCCCAAATTAAAAGCCTTATTTGGGGAAGAAAGCAATATTATATTATCCATTAATTCCTCCTCCAAGGAAAGAATAGAATAAAATCTTCCAAAATGTATCTGCTCTCCATGTACTTCATCAACAACAAGAATAGTTTTATATTTTTTGCAAAGCATTGCAATTTTTCTTAATTCATCGATGCTCCATATCCTCCCTGAAGGATTGTGAGGTGAGCAAAGCAAATATAGCTTTGGTTTAAATTCTCTAAGCTGAGATTCTATTTCTTCAAAATCTATGTAATATCTGTTTTCAATAATATTTAATTTATTATAGATGCATCTTACTCCCTGTTTTACTACTGCACCATTAAAGGGTTCATATACTGGAGTATTAATTATTACAAAATCATTTTCATTGCAAAATGCCTGAACAATATAATGCAGAGTAGATACCGTTCCATAACTTAAAGTTATCCATTCTTTATAAATCTCAACTCCATGCATATCCTTCTTCCAGTTTATTACTGCATCATAAAATTCATCATAAACATAAGTATATCCAAATACTCCTCTGTCGATTGCTTTTTTAAAAGAATTCAGTATATTATCAGGGGCTTTAAAATCCATATCCGCAATCCATAATGGAATAAAGTCATCTGATACATATTTAAAATGTTCCTTGATTATTTTTTTGTCCCATTTTCTACATCTTTCATTTATTCTATCTGTTTTTATATCAAAATTGTACATAACATCACCCCTTTACAGAAATAAGTTCTCTATCGCTATTAGTTAAAACTTCAAAACCTTCCTCAGTTACAAGTATATCATCTTCTATTCTAACTCCTCCAAGCCCCTCTATGTAAATTCCAGGTTCAATGGTAATAATCATTCCTGCCTCCAAAAATATGTCATTCCCTTTTCCAATTACAGGATATTCATGAACCAAAATGCCTACTCCATGGCCAAGATTATGGCCAAAATTCTTTCCGTATCCTTCTTTTTCGATAATATTCCTTGCTATACCGTCAAGATACGAGGCAGTTATCCCTGCTTTAACGCTCTTTACAGCTTTCCACTGAGCTTTTTTTACAATCTCATAAATTTTTATCATTTCTTTATTATAAGCTTCTCCAAGCAAAAAGGTTCGAGTCATATCTGAACAATAGTTATTATAATTTACGCCAAAATCAATAGTTATAAATTCTCCTCTTTTTATAACTTTATCCGATGCTTTCCCATGGGGAAGAGCACCCCTTTCTCCTGAAGCTACAATTATATCAAAAGATTCTTTATCTCCGTTACATTCTTTAATATATCTTACAAGTTCTCTTTCAACCTGCTTTTCAGTCATTCCTTCTTTTACAAAAGACAGTATGTGTTTATACGCTTTATCGGCTATTTGAGCAGCTGTTCTTATTTTTTCAATTTCTTCCGAAGTTTTTATCACTCTTAGGCTATCTAAAGAAATGCTTAAAAATACTACTTTAACATGCTCAGCCAACTTCATATAATTATCATAAGTAAGATTATCTCCTTCAAATCCTATTATTTTTATACTTTCTTTTTTAGCAATCTCATTTAAGAGGTTAAAAATAGTTCTTTCCTTTGAAATTTCAATAACGCTAAACTCCTTTGCATTTTCTTTTACCTGAACATAATATCGTGAATCCACAAGAGCATATTGATTGTTTCTTGTTATAAGAAGATATCCTGAGTTGCTATATAGATTTGCCAAATAGAATTTATTATAGGGAGAATTTATTAAAAACGCATCTAAAAAATTTTCTTTCATTATTTCCCTTATTTTATTTAATCTTTCCATAATATTACCTTCCTTATTAATGTTAATGCAGGATTGATATTCAATCCTGCATTAACACTATATTATTCATCTCCATCAACAACAAGTTTTCCTTCATTTATAAGTTTATTTCTGTATAATACGTTTATAACTGCAATAAATACAGCACCTACTATTAAACCTAGTATATATATTCCAAGTTTAGATACCAATGGCCAAGCCCATATTGCAGATTCTGGGAACCACTGAACTGCTCCAAGAACAACAGCTACGAGGGCACCAAATACTGAACCTACTACATATAAAGGAATTACAAAGGCTGGTCTTTCAAGGGCAAAAGGTATAGAACCTTCAGAAATACCCATGAATGCAAGGAATATTGCTGTTTTTCCTGCTTCATAAAATTGTTTATCATAAACTCTTCTTCTTACAAGCTTTCTGTCTATTAAAGTTGATAAACCAAGTCCAAAGGATGGAGTAACTATCGCAATACATCTTGCTGTTATTGGAAGAATCTTTTCTGTAGTAAATCCAAGGGCCACAAATCCAGCTGCTTTATTAACTGGGCCTCCAAGGTCAAAAGCTGTTGCTGCTGCAAGAACTATTGAATAAACTATTTGTCCAGCCTTACCCGCAGCCTGAAGTCCTGATTTTATTAATGTATTTACCCATCCTCCAAATGGAGTTACAACAAACACCATTGCTACCATTGTAAATAATGCTGCAAGAAGAGGAATTAAAAATGTTGCTTTAAATGCAAGCCAGTTGTGTGGAAGCTGTATCTTTTTATTCAGCCACTTTACAAAATAACCAACCATAAAAGCTATAATTATTGCTCCAAGGAATCCTGATGCAACCGGAGCCTTTGGAGCCCACTTCCCTTCATTTAGTGTGAGAAGAGCTATTGGCTTATTAGCAACATAACCTCCTATAAATCCTGCCGCAAGTGCAGTTTTTCCTCCAATAGAATTTGCTGTAAAAGCTGCAAACATAGGTATAGCAAAACTAAATAATGTAAATCCAAAACTTTCCATTATATGTGAAAGCTTTAAGAAGGCAAGGCTTGCACCTGAAAAATTCCCTGAATTAACCGCATCTACAATAGAAGTAGATGGATCAATCTTTAAAAATACATAAGGTATCATCTGTGAAAATGCCCCTATAAGTCCTCCCATGATAAGTACTGGAATCATATATGAAATGCCTGTCATTACATGCTTATTAAATTCTTTCCAAGCCTTTGAACCTTTTGATGTCTGCTTCTCCATATAATTTCCCCCTTTTTTATTTAAATATTGTTAATTATTTAAAAATAAGTTATTATACTTTATGTGGTTATTTATTTTAGTACCTTCCAATAATTTTTTGTGGAGGGTACTTTTTTATTTCATGCTCTCTTCTATTTCCTGAATTATGCTCTTTGCATTTTTAATTGCCTGCTGAAGTGTAATTTCATGAACGTCACACCCTTCAAATCTGTCGGGATCAAGGGGAGTTACAGCTACTGCATGGATAATAATATCTGCCTCCTTTATGTCCTTTAAAGTCAATTCGTTTTGGATTCCATCTGCCCCTTGAGTTTCAATTTTAACTTCATAGCCAAGCTCCTTTGCTGCCTTTTCTAATGATTGTGCAGCCATGAAAGTATGAGCTAACCCCATAGGGCATGCACACAATGCTACTAATTTTTTACCCATCTTAACACCTCCAATTTATTAATTATTAAAAGCTGTTAAAGCTTCTTTAACCAAATTAAATATTTCCTCTTTTTTATCTGTTTCTATTATCTTTTTCTTAAAGCTCTCATCAATTAGACTTCTTGAAAGGCTGGCAAGAAGTTTAAGATGAACATTACCACTGTTATCATAAGGAGTTAATAGTGCTATTATTATTGAAACTGGTTGTCCATCTAATGCATTCCATTCTATAGGAATCTTTGGTTTAATTATTATTACTCCTGCTTCCTTTATACTTTTCCATTTAGTGTGGGGTATTGCTATACTATCCCCAAGTCCTGTAGAAAATTCGTTTTCTCTTTGTAATAGTCCTTTTAAGGTTTCCTCTTCATCATCAGTAAGCTGAGCCTCTTTTGCAACTTTTGAAACATACTTTAGAGCTTCAAGCTTATCTTTTATATCAGCATCCAATCTTATATTATCGATTTTGAATATTAAATCAGAATTTATCATAACTCTCTCCCTTCACTTAAAAGCTGAATGAATTCATCAAAATCCTTTGATTTAATCATGGATTTAACAAAGTCAACATTATCTATTAAACTGTATATATTTTTAAATATGTGAAGGTTCTTCCTATCTGCAAGATTAAAGCATATCATAAAAATTATTTGAACCTCATCCACATCCCATAGAATTGGTTTATCAAGAATTGCAACTCCAATTACCGATTTGTGAACCCCGTTTATTGCAGTATGCGGAATAGCAACTAAATTGCCAATATCAGTCGATGACATCTTTTCCCTCTCTAATATTGATTCAACCACATTAGAATCAATTAAACCTTCCTGCTTCATCATACTTCCCATAAAATTTATAACTTCTTCTTTGGATGTAGCTTTTAATCTATAAAAGGCTTTCCTGTTAAACATTTCAAACAAAAGTTTCTTTTTACTAATATCCAAAGTTATAATGTCTCCAATTTTTTTAATAGAAGAATCTGATAGAACATTATCAACGCTGATAATAGGTATGTTTGATTTGTAATCTTCAATCTCAACTGTTGAAACTATATAATCTACGTTTTGTTTTAATGCAACATCTAAATATCTTGCTGGATACACGCCTATAACTTCTACATATTTAATTTGGTTTTTTATTTTTTCAGATAGAAGCTGCGCAGTACCGATTCCATATTGACATACTATACATATCTTTTTTGTCATGTTTGTTTTAATTCTTTCCTGAGCAGCTCCGAAATGCATCGCTATAAATCCTATTTCATCTTCATCAAGCTCTATGCCATAATAATCGTATATCTTCTTTGCAGCAAACATTGCAAAGTTCATTTCGACTGGATAATTAGATTTTATCTGCTGAAGCAGAGGATTTTTAACCTGAACTCCTGCCCTTGCTCTGTTAATTGCTATTTTAATATGTATTGTCATCGCTTTTATAAGTTTTGTATCCTGGTCAAATTCATTGCCAGTTATTATTTTTATCTCCTCAAGGATTGCTTTTACAAAGTTGAATATTTCTTCATCTTGCAAGTCAGTATCCTGAAGATTTCTCATGCTATAATTATATATCATAAAACCTGAATAAAAAGAAACATAATAATATTCATTTTCACTAAACACAACATCCAAAGCCTTTTCAACTTGACTCATAATACTGTGAATGGCTGAGTAATTGTGATGCCTGTAATTATTAATAAGTGATAAGTTTTCAACAGTTTTATTTTTTCTTATCCTCGATAAAGATACAATAATCCTCGACAACAAATTATTAAAGTCTTTATCAGCAACAACTATATTGTTTTCCTTAAGATAAATGGATATTATTTTTTCTATAGTTTGAATGTCTTCTTTAGTTACATTAGAGAGATAAACCTTAAGATTATTATTATTGTCTGCTTTTATACAATAATCGAGTATAAGAGCTCTAATATTCAACTCCTCTCCATCAATATAAGTTCCATAATGAGGCTTTGAGGTAATTGTCAGATTATATTTTTTTATACACTCTTTTATTTTTGAAGTCATTTTATTAAAACTTGAAGTACTTAAATTAAGTTTTTCTGCCATCTCATCAACACTTAAAGTATCATTATTAATTAAAAGGTTTATTGCATTTTCTACTCTGCCTTCAATCGAATCATCGATATCAAATCCATCAATTACTCTTAATGCTTCTTTTAAAACGCCCTGTAAAACTTTAGGTGCACCGGTCAGCTTATAACCTATACCCTTTAAGGCTATAATTTCAACCCCCATTTTTTTAAGTTCATAGTTAATATCATTTATATATCTTTTTACTGTTCTTGTCGACATTCCTATCTTTTGTGCCATCTCTGCCGAAGTTAGACAGGCATCCTTATTGCTGAGGTATTTTATTATTAAATAATGCTTTTTTGTTAACACCTCACTCACCATCCTATTATATAGTATAATATTTATTTTCTGAAAATTGATTATAAACAATGTCATACTAAGTGACATCATCTACATATTGGCCATTTCATAAAGTGCATGTGCATAAATTGCAGCAGACTGAAAAAGTCTTTTAACTTCCATATATTCATTAGCAGAATGCACATTTCCCGAGCTATCATCTCCAAATTCTGCACCAAAGGCTACAGAGTTTTTCATTTCACTTGCATAAGTGCCTGCGCTTGTTACCCTTATCTTACTTTTTGAATCTTTAGTATGGTTTATATATATTTCATGAAGTTTATTAACTAATATAAAATCTGGCTCAATATAAAATGGATTTTTTATATTTTTTAGTTTAATCTGATATTCTCCCTTTAAATTTTTACAAATATATTTAGTAATTTTATTTTTAATAGAATTCAAATCAGCATTTTCTGGATATCTTATGCTAAATATCAAATTCATCTTGTCCGTATTTATATTAAACATAGTTGGAACAATAGTGAGTTCTCCACATTTACCTGAAGTATAAATACCAAATCCCACCCCTTTGTAATCATTATCAAATAAAATATTGCCTAAATCTAAAAACAATGGAGTATTGATATTTGTACTTAGAAATCTCACAAGTTTTGTTATTGGGTTAACAGTTTTTTCAGGCTTTGATGAGTGTCCTCCTACTCCTTGAACCTTTATTGAAGTATAATCATTATTTATATAAAAATCTCCATTTAAATTATTTTCATATAAATAACTAATAAATTTCTCTTTTAGATAAGAATAATTTGTATTAAGTTTAATTTCTATCGTTGAGGGTATTATATTATTAGCTGTTCCTGATTTTATTTCTATTCTCTCTTTAATAATTCCGCTAACTTCTAAAATCGCTGCTCCCTTCTCTCCATGAATAACAGGAAACTTAGCATCAGGAGTAAATCCAAATTTAGGCTGAGGTTCTTTAGAAAAGTAATGTCTAATACATCTAAATCCGTTTTCTTCATTTCCTCCAACAATAATCCTAATAGAATTTTTTACAGGAAGATTCAATTCTTTTATTATTTTAAGCCCCATATAGCATCCAAGTATCGGCCCTTTATCATCGACCACTCCTCTGCCATAAGCTTTCCCATCGATAACAGTAAGTTGAAAAGGATTTGTCCTCCAGTTATCATCTACTGGAACTACATCGGCATGTCCAAATGCACACACGTAATTATTGCCCTGTCCATATTCTGCATGAACAGCATAACCATAATCATTTTTAACTCTAAATCCATCCTTTAAAGCCAAGTTTTCAAACCATTTTAAACTTCTACAGATTTCTTTGCCAAAGGGCATATCTTTATTTATTGTGTCTTCATCATAAATAGAGGGAATCTCTATCCATTCACCAAGCAATTTAATATATTCATCCCCTCTTTTTAATACTTCTTCATAAAAATCAATCATATTTAATCTCCTTCCATATTTAAAAATAAAAAAGCATAAGATGACCAATATGATAGATTATCAATAGAACATAAAAAATCATATTGGGGGTCATTCTTATGCCTGAGTTAATAATATAGCAATATTTGAGAATAGTCAAATGTAAGAATAAATTTAAGCGATTGGAATTTTTTATTAATAAGTATATACTTTAAATTAGATTTATTAACAAATTGGAGGGAGGAAATATGTATAACAATTTTCTACATCCTCGTCAAAAAAAATAATTGAATATTTATTAAATAAAAAAACATGGGTTAAAGGACGTGAAATCGCTTTTGAATTAGGCGTAACTGATAGAACAATAAGAAAGGATATAATGTATATAAATTCTTTAGACAAAAGTAATGGAGATATTATTATTTCACATAATAAAAACGGATATATGATAAACAATTGCAAAAATATTAATAATCTAATAATGCAAGATGATGTTAATATACCAGATGTTCCTGATGAAAGATTAAAATATATTTTAAAAAAGCTTTTATTTTGTAAAAATAACATAGACATTTTTGATTTAGCAGATGAAATAAATGTTAGTGAATCTACTATTGAAAACGATATAAAAAAAATAAGAGAGATGATAAAAAAATATGGAAGTAACATTAAAGTTATTAAAAATTCATCTTATATTTATCTTCAAGGCTTAGAAAAAGATAAAAGAAAACTATTGAGCGATATTTTATTTAATGAAACTAATGGTGATTTTTTAAATATTGAAAAATACAAAAGATATTTTAAGGATATAGATTTGAATATTATAAAGTCTCATTTAAATAAATTATTAAAAAAATATGAGTACACTATTAATGAAATGACAATTATAAATCTAATAGTACATATTGCTATAACAGTTGATAGAATAAAAAAACATAATATTCTAGATATGTATTATACTTCAAATGATATACTTAATACTATAGAATATAAAATAGCTTGCGATTTATGTGATAAATTGGAAGAAAATTTTTTTATCGAAATTCCTCCTAGAGAAAAATTATATATTTCACATCTTATTTTTAGTAAAAAAATATTTAAAAACATTTACTCTAATAAATATGAGTTAGAAAAAAATATTGAACCTTATTTTATTATAATAACTGAATATTTAATAGATTCCTTATGTAGAGAATTTAGTATTGAGTTGCAAAATGATCATCTTCTTTTTTCAGGATTATGTTTTCATATTAAAGCTATGTATCAAAGAATAAAACATGATTCAACTTTGAAAAATCCAATATTAAATGATTTAAAAAGAAAATATCCATATATTTTTGATATTACAGTTTTTTTAGCTAATGAATTTTATAAATTGACTGACTTAAAAATGGATGAGAATGAAATGGGATACTTTGCTCTGCATATAGGAGCAGCCTTAGAAAGAATTAAAGAAAAACAAAATAAGAAAAGAAAGGTTGCTTTAGTATGTTCATCAGGGCATATAACATCAAATGTACTATATTCTAAAATTAAATCCATATATAGCAACCGAGTAGAAATAGAGGGACTGTTTTCTTTCTTAGAAATAGATTTAATAAAGGGAAAAAAGCCAGATTTAATATTATCAACTGTACCATTCGAACATAATTTGCAAATTGATACGATAGTAATATCTCCATTTTTAAATGATATGGATATAAAAAAGATTAATTCTATTCTTGATAAGGAAATAAATAATAAAAAAAATCTTTTTCAAGATGTTGCACAATTTTTTAAGGAAGATATATTTTTCAAAGATATTAGATTTAAAAATGAATTTGAAGCTATATATTTTATGGCAAATAAACTTTTTGAAAAAGGATATGTACCAAAAAGTTATATTAATAATGTAATTGAAAGAGAAAAATTGTCGTCAACTTCATTAGGCAATCTTACTGCAATACCACATCCAATTTTAATGGATGCTTTTGAAACAGTAATCTCAACAGCAATTCTAAACAAACCATTAGAATGGGGATGTCATAAGGTACAATTGATTTTAATGTTTGCAATTAAATCTGGAGATAGAACTAAACTTAATGATTTATTCGAGCATCTATTATATATAATAGATAATGTCGAAGGTGTCAATTATTTATTAGAATCAAAAAATTTTAATGATTTTAAATTAAGGCTCTTAAATTATGAATCAAATTATATGAAATAGAGTTCCTAATACTTAGGAACTTTATTTTTTTCCTAACTTTAAGGAAAATATTTGTTTGAATATTCTTTATTTAAAATTTTATTATAAAGGTAGATACTTAACATTGCAATTAGGAAGGTGACAATTATGGAGTCAATTGAAAAAGCAGCATTTCAAATTATTTCTTCAGCAGGAGATGCCCTATCAATGATGTTTGAAGCATTAAAATTATCAAGAAATGGAAATTTTGATGATGCAGAAGAATTAATAAAAAAATCGGATTCATTACTATTAGAAGCCCATAAAGCACAAACTACTCTAATCATTGAAGAGTCTCAAGGAAATAAATCTGAATATTCTATTCTTATGGTACATGCTCAAGATCATATTATGAATGCAATGCTGGCAAAACCACTAATTTCAGAATTGATTAATCTTTATAGAATGATATATCAAAAATAATTAAGAAAGGAGAAAAAGATAATGAATTGGGCAATTATTGCTACATGGCGTATGGCTTTGGAAGGTGTTTCTGCTGCTTCTGAGCTCCTTAAAAGTGGGGGTAGTGCTTCTGATGCTGTAGAAACTGCCGTTAAAATGGTGGAAGATTATCCTTTATATAAGTCTGTAGGATACGGTGGACTCCCTAACGAAAATTGTGAAGTAGAACTGGATGCAGCATTTATGGATGGAGATACATTTTCAATAGGTGCTGTTGGAGGAATTAAGGATTTTAAAAATCCTGTTTCTATTGCAAGAAAATTGAGTTTAGAAAGATTCAATATTTTTCTTGTTGGAAATGGTGCAGAAGAATATGCTCATAAAAATGGATTTGAACGAAAAAATATGCTTACAGATAGAGCAAAGCGAATTTATGAAAAGCGAATAGAAGAAATAAAAAATAAAAATTTAAGCCCTTATGATGGACATGATACTGTTGGAATTGTATGTTTAGACATAAATAAACACATGGCAGTAGCAACTTCTACAAGTGGTTTATTTATGAAAAAAAGGGGGAGAGTTGGAGATTCACCTATACCCGGCTCTGGATTTTATGTAGACAGTTTAATTGGAGGTGCTGCTGCAACTGGCTTAGGAGAAGATATTATGAAAGGTTGTTTATCATATGAAGCTGTTAGGTTAATGGAAAATGATATACATCCCCAGGATGTTGCTGAAAAAGTAATATATGAATTTAGTTCAAAACTTATAAAAAAGAGAGGAAAAGCTGGGGCAATGTCTATTGTTTGCTTAAATAATAAAGGTGAATGGGGGGTTGGTACAAATGTAGAGTTTTCATTTATCTTTGCAAATGAAAAAATTGAGCCCAAGGTATATTTAGCTTATCCTAAAGGTAGTTCTACAATTTACACCGAAGCTACAAAGGAATGGCTCGATAGTTATTTAAAAAGAATATCAGCACCATTAGATTAGTTTAATTTATCACTAAAAAATGAGAGGAGTGTTAAAATGAAAAAATTACAAGAATTTTTAGAGATTCGCTTTGCTCCTTTTGCTACTAAATTAGCAGGTGAAAGACATTTAGCTGCAATTAGAGATGGTTTTATTTCATTTATGCCATTTTTAATTATAGGTTCACTTTTTATAATTATACAAGATTTTCCTGCACCTGGATGGCAAGAATTACAAACAAAATTATTCGGACCTGAATTTAATCAATTCATAATTCTTCCAAAAAGAGTTACTTATGATATTATGTCTATTTATATAGTCGCATCTATATCATATAAGCTTGCACAATCATATAGAATAGATGCGTTTTCATCTGCAATGCTAAGTATTGGTTCATTTATTCTATTAACTCCTATTACAACAACAATAACAATTGAAAAAGTAGATTACGTAGTACCTAAAGTTATAACTGTCGGAGGTTGGTATGGTACAAACGGTATATTAGTTGCAATTATAACAGCATTAGTAGTAACTGAACTTTTCAATTATTTTATTAAAAAGGGGATAATTATTAAAATGCCAGAAGGAGTACCTCCTGCTGTATCAAGAGCATTTTCAGCTTTAGTTCCAGGATTTATAATTATTGTAATGATGCTTCTTGTAAGATTATTGTTCTTACAAACGCCTTATAAATTTATTCATGAATTCATTTATAAAATAGTATCAGTTCCTATGCAGGCATTTGTAGCAAATAATATTTTTGGTGCAATAGGAACAGTATTTGCAATAAGCCTTTTATGGTCAATAGGGTTAAACGGCGGCACAATTGTTAATGGTATAATGCGACCATTTTGGGTTCCACTTCAAGATGCGAATCTTGCAGCTATTGAAGCAGGCAAGTCAATCCCAAATATTATTACAGAACAGTTTTTTGATATGGTGTGGATAGGAGGAGCTGGAGCAACTTTAGCTGTTGTAATTCTATTAATGTTTAGAGCAAAATCAAAGCAATACAAAGAACTTGGCAAAATGTCTTTAGCACCTGGTTTGTTTAACATAAATGAGCCTATTATGTTTGGTCTTCCAGTTGTTTTAAACCCGATAGGTATTATACCTCTCATTTTAGGTCCTGTAGCTATAACAATAATAAATTATATCGCTATGGCATTAAATATTGTAGCTCGACCAACAGGTGTTATAATTCCATGGACAACTCCACCTATACTTCAAGGTTTTCTTATTACAAGTAGTATTTCAGGAGCAATTTTGCAGGTTGTTGATATGATTATTGTTGGATTGATTTGGTGGCCATTTATAGCAATAATGGACAAAAAAAGAGTAGAAGAAGAAAATATGATAGAGCATAAAAATAATAATAAAAGCTTAAAAATATAAATTGAAAGGAAAACATAAATGATTGAAGTAATAGCAATGACAATTGAAGATGCAAAAAAAATTGAAGCTTGTGGTGCAGATAGGATAGAATTGGTAAGTTCACTTTCAGAGGGAGGATTAACTCCAAGTTGGGCTTTGATTAGAAATATAATAAAAGCGATAAAAATTCCAGTAAACATTATGATAAGACCTCATTCAAAATCTTTTATATATACTGACGAAGAAATCGCTATTATGAAAGAAGATATTATTATTGCAAAAGAATTAGGAGCAAATGGGGTTGTATTTGGAACAATAGATGAAAATGGCTCAATATGCATTAAATCATTAGAAAATCTATTAAAAGTATGTGCTGGTATTGATATAACTTTTCATAGAGCTATAGATGAACTTAAAAATCCTATTGAAGGAATAAAAATACTTTCTAATTATCCACAAATAACTAACGTATTAACATCTGGAGGAAAAGGTAATATATTAGATAATATTTCTACAATAAATGAGATGATTAGATACAGAAAGCATATAAATATTATGATTGGTGGAGGTTTGAAATTTAGTAATATAAAACAGATAATGAAAAATACATCCGCTAATCAATACCATTTTGGAACTGCTATTCGCTATAATGGGACATGTTGGGGCGAAATTGATGATAAATCGCTTAAAATGCTAGTAAACATTATTAAAGAAAGGAGTTGAACTTATGAAAATAGTTTTAGTATGTTTTGCAGGAATGTCAACAAGCATGCTGGTTAATAGGATGAATAAAGCAGCTTTAGAAAAAAATATAAAAGCTGAAATAATTGCTGTACCTGCATGCGATATTTACAATAATATAGATGATGCAGATGTAATATTGCTAGGCCCCCAAGCACGTTATCTTTTAACTGAAATAAAAAATAACGTATCAGATAAAAATACTCCCATAGATATAATTGATCAACAAACCTATGGTATGATGAATGGAGAAGCAGTACTTGAAATAGCTCTTAAACTTCTTAATAAGTAAATTTTGAAAGAAGGTATATCTATGGAAACAAAAAATATAATAATATGTTCTTCAATGAATAACAAAATAAAAGAATTTTTAGAAAGCTATTCAGAGGAAAATTTAAAGTTTACATTTTTAAAGATAATTGATCCTTTAAAAATTGCTTTTAAAGTATATACAGATGAAAATGACAATGAAAAATTAGTTAGAAAGATAAAGGATTTAATAAAATCTACAACTTTTGGAAGTATATTATATTTTTCTGTCATAGTTGATGACACTGTAAATAATTAAATTATATGTAAATTGAACTAAAAACCTCCTTCTCATTAATTAATAATAAATGGTGAAGGAGGTTTTTTAGCTAAATTAATTTCGTAAAAGCAAATGATTTATCATAATTTTTTGTTCATAAGCAAATTGTAAAAATATTTCTTTTACTATTCCCCTACTACCTTTTCAATAACCTTAATAACACCACTACTGTTATTGTCAAGTGCTACAAATCTTGCCTTCGCCTTAACATCATGGGGGGCATTAGCCATAGCGTAGCTGTAATAAGCCCTTTTAAACATTGAAATGTCGTTATAATAATCTCCAAAAACTAATGTTTCTTCTTTTTTAATATCGAAAATGTTTTGAAGAATTTTTATTGCATTTCCTTTGTTAACCTCTTTGTTTGTAATATCAAGCCATACATTGCCTGATACTGCATATTCAAACCTATTATCTGTTGCAATTTTAATTTTATCAATTTCTTCTTTTGTAAAACCTGAAGTTTTAAATATTCCAATTTTAAATATATCCTCATTAATATCATAATAGTTTTCTATAAAAGCCATATCCGCATCCGAAATTGCAAATTTTTCAATAAGCTCTTTATTCTGTCTTAAAAGATAGTTACTATTCTTACAAGTTATATATATTTCAATATCCATATTTAAATCTATTAAAGCTTTTACACTTTCAAAGCATATTTCTCTATCAATTGAATTTTCATAAATAACTTTCCCGTTATTATTGTATTGAATTATAGCTCCATTAATTGCAACAATTATTAAATCAGAACCATAATCTTTAAAATTTCTGCAAAGAGTGCTGTAGAGCCTGCCACTGGTTGGAACGAATTTAATATCCTTTGATTTTAATACTTTTAATATATTTATAAGTTTTTTGTCTATTTCTCCTTTATCATTCAAAAGAGTCCCATCAAGGTCTGTTGCTATTAATTTAATCATTGTATCACTCCTTATGAATAATTACCACATCAAAAAGCAAATAATTATTATTCACTTTATTCTTATAGCAACCCAAAATCTCAACTCTTAGCAATTATTATATTCTAACTGTTCTTTATACTATCATATATATAAATAAAATGCAAAAAATAATTAACCGTCCCTCTAAAAAAGCATATTTAAATTATTTTACATCTATTATCTTATGAAGCTGAAGCCCTACTCTTAAAGCGTTGTCATTCATAGAAAAGTCAAAAGCTTCCTTTGCTCTTAAAATTAAATTGCTGCTTTCTGGTTGAAGCCATATCCTGTCTTTATACTTTTCTTTGATTGCCTTTGGAATGTGTTTATCAGGGTTAAACTGTCCATCAACCACATATTTTAATTCGTCAAAAATGCATCTTTCATTTATTGTCCAATTTTTTTCTGGTTTTGGCGAACATACTATCCAATCCAAAAGATGCCTTATATCATCTGTGGGGTTTGTCCCATTAGTTTCAAGCATCGTAACTTTGCTTCTTTTTTTAAGCTCTAAAAGAAGAGGCTTTAAATCATAAATAGTAGGCTCTCCTCCTGTAATTATAACTTTTTCATATTTTATCTTATCTATAATTTCCTCAGCTGTCATGATATATTTTAGTGAAAAATCAGTATCGCACCAGCTGCAGTGCAGATTGCATCCCGAAAGCCTTATAAATGATGCTGGGCACCCTAAGTATGAGCCTTCTCCTTGAACTGAATTGAATATCTCTGCAATCTTATACATAATTTTTCACCTCTGCATAGGATGTTGGAGTCTCATAAAGCCTTACCTTTACTATATTAATAGGGCTGTCCTTTAAATGCTCGTTTAACGTATTAATAATAAAAACAGCAATATTCTCTGCTGTCGGTCTATCTTTTAACTTTACAATCCTCATTCCATATTTTTCTATAATATCGGCAATTTCCCTTTCAGCATCGCAGCCACTTTCCCAGAATAAAAATGAATGGTCAAATATATCTATTATTAAATCCTTTACAATTCTTTTTAAATCACCAAAATCTAAAATCATTCCTTCAGAGCTTCCTTCATTTATAAGCTCATTTTTTGATGCTGTAACCTCTAATCTATAAGTATGTCCATGAAGATTAGAGCAAAGCCCCTCATGGTATGAAAGTATATGCGCACAGTCAAAGGTAAACTCCTTCGTAACAGTTAACTTCAAATCTATTACCTCCTTAGAAGCGGATCTATTGTATCATTTAACTCAAAGGCCTTTTCCCTGTCAATACAGGTTGCACAGCTTCTGCAGGGCTCATCCTGTCCTTTATAGCAGCTCCATGTATGGGAAAAATCAACTCCCAAATCTAATCCTTCCCTTACAATATCCTTCTTTGTAAAACTCCAAAAGGGAGCTTCTAATTTAATTTTTCCTCCAGTTCCCTCATATATAGCTGATGCCATACTCTGTATAAAATTATAGGAACAATCAGGATAAGCATTCCCAGCTGCATCATCTGAATGTGCCCCATAGTATATTCTCGATGCCCCAAGTTGAATCCCAACAGCTGCAGCATAGGATAAAAAAAGCCCATTTCTAAAGGGCACATAAGTTGATACAGTGCCATATCCTCCCATATCCTTTAGCTGTTCAGCGTAGGACTTTTCTGGTATTTCATTTTTACTTCCCTCTAAAAGAGGGCAGTCCTTTGAAAACTTAAAAACGCTTGAAAGATCAGCAGTAATATAGTTAACATTATATTTTTCAGCTTGAAGCTTTGCAAATTTAGCTTCCTTTGCATGTTTTTGACCATAGAAAATATTTAGTGCAGTTACGTTTTCTCCTTTTAACTCCTTAACAACCTTTGCAAGAAGTACCGTACTGTCAAGTCCTCCACTTACTAAAACCAATGCTTTATCCATGTTATCCCTCCTATTTTTTATACTTTAAAATTCCAAAGTAGCAGCACCCAATTGCACCATTAAACTTTGAATCATTAAGCACATTTATCTCATCATAATCGCTTTTAAGATATTCCAAAAGAGCCTTATTTTCAGCAACTCCTCCAGAAATCAGAAGGCTTTTTCCTTTAAACCTTGTTAAAAGAGGCTTTAACCTTTTATAAAGGGAATAGTTAACCCCTGCACAAAGGTTTTCAAAGGGAACACCCTCTGCAATTTTACCTATAAGTTCAGATTCAGAAAAAACTGCACAGGTTGAATTAAGCTCTACTGGGTTTTTATAATAAGAAAATATTTCATCTATTGAAGTTTCAAGTATCTTAGCCATATTTTCAATATACCTGCCACAGGAAGCTGCACATTTATCATTAAGCTCAATGTCAGTTAAGACACCTTTTTCAACCTTTATAATTTTAACATCCTGTCCACCAACGTCTAAAAGAATAAAATCCTTTAAACCTGTCTGATACATAGCTCCATAGGCATGGGCCTTAAGCTCATTTATTATGTTAAAATTTTCTATATCGACGTTATTCCTTCCATAACCTGTTGAAACCCCAAAATCAAAACTATCAATACCAAGCTTTTTAAAATCTACCTTAAGCCTTCCATTAAAACTGCAGTATTCCTTATAAAAGCTAACTGTGCTTATACAAATCCTTTCAACTATTTTATAATCCTCCATTACTAAAGTCTTTACAAATCTTGAGCCTAAATCAATACCAACAATCCTCAAATTAATCCCCCTTTAAATCCATAAGCATATCCAAAAATGCTTCTATCCTTATTTTTGTCCTCCCATCGAGGCAGTTTAATTTATCGCCCTCAATATTAAGAACAGGGATATTTAGCTTCCTTTTAATAACAATATCGTCTATTGCCCTGTAGCAGAAGGCCTGTGTATAATGTATTACTCCATCGATATTCCTTTCCTTTATAATCTTTTCAATTTCCTTAAGCCTGAATTCAAGGCTGTATGGATAGGTATAATCATAATACTGCTCATATATATCCTTTGCCCTGTCAAACCTTGGGAAAGCAAATTCCCTTTGCACTTCATTGTAAACTATCTGTGCATCATATTTTTCAATAAAGTCATATATATCAGGAGTCATAGGCGGAACTCCTATATAGGCAAGTTTTATTTTTTTTGTCTTTGGTTTTCTTAATTCTATTTCTTTAACCTTTTCCTTCAATATCTCTGTATAGCCTTCAATGTCGCCGTTAAAATCACTAAGAGATATCTGATAAATATGGTTTTCCAATCCCGTTGCCTTAAAATCGCAAGTCAATTCATCTATTCTCCTTGCAAGAACCCTTCCTTTGCTTAGAGTCTGCCTTGTATCTTCAATTTTTTCTTTTATATTAGAATCTACAAGCTCATCTTTAAAAAACAATTTTATAAAATCATCTATTGATTTTTTAACTTCTTCTATTGTATGCTTTGCGGGATAAGAAAAAGGATATATTTTAACCCCCTTTGATTTTAAAACCTCAATAAGAGATTTTGTATTAGAGCAATCCCCTTCTATAACTCCAACAACTTCATCTATTCCATTTTCAATACACGCACCATATATGCCCTTTATCCATGCACAAAGACTCTTTGGAAATCCATCCCTTTCTGCAATTTCAATATATCTTAAATAGTCCTTTGATGTTATAAAAATATTGTTTAAATCTACAACGCTGTATCCTGCTGCATATAAGACCTCAACTGGAACAGTTGTTGTTATCCCTATTTTTTTCATTTTAACCTCCAAAAAATAAAAAAGGGCATACCTGCCCCATAAATAAAAAAGGGCATAATACGCCCTGTGCTGAAATGCCCAGCACTGGCCCATAGTTTTATTTAAAGACAGGATGGTTTCGAACTGTCTTATTAAGTTTTTTAGTAAACTATTCCCACTTTACAAAGTGGTATCTTCGTGGTCAAGTTAACTCTTGTTACCAGATTATCTACGCTCAAAGGGCTGACCAATCTCTGTAAATCACTTGCATAGCTAATATTGGCTTGGTTTCCCTATATAGCTATTTTATATTTTATGTTTTTATCAGTCAAGCAGCAATCATCACCCACTTCGGTAAGTGAATGATAATTATCGCTTATTAGGTTAGTGTGAAAAAGTTTTCTCAATCTCCGGTGCCTGGCACCGGAGAAAGTAGGTAAAAAATACCATCAAATTAACAAGAGACAAACTTTTTCATGCCGTCGTTGTAGCTATTTATTAGTCATGACCTATTAGGCATAATTTATTATATATTATTTTTATATTAAAAAATCAACAGGTATATTTTTCTTTAAATTATAATCTATTCACCTATAATCTTTAAAAGCACCCTTTTATTTCTCATACCATCGAATTCCCCGTAAAAAATCTGCTCCCATGGACCAAGGTCGAGTTTTCCATCGGTAACAGCAACGACAACTTCTCTTCCCATAATAGTCCTTTTAAGGTGTGCATCTGCATTATCTTCAAACCCGTTATGCATATATTGGCTGTAGGGCTTTTCAGGGGCAAGCTTTTCAAGCCATTTCTCAAAATCCTTATGAAGCCCTGCCTCATCGTCGTTGATAAATACGCTCGCTGTTATATGCATAGCATTGCAAAGAAGCAATCCTTCTTTTATGCCGCTTTCTTTTAAACATTTTTCAATATCGCCTGTGATATTTACAAATCCTCTTCTTGATGGAATATTAAACCAAAGTTCTTTTCTGTAGCTCTTCAATTTTACCCCTCCCTATTTATTTTTTAATTCAAGCTCTAAAAGCATATCCTTAACGCTCTTTTTTAAAACAGGATGCATAAAATTCGGAGCAATTTCACATAAAGGCTTTAGAACAAACTCCCTGTTTTGCATATCCGGATGGGGAACCTTTAAATCTTTTTCATCAATAACATCATCATTGAAAAATAAAATATCTAAATCTATAATCCTTGGTCCCCACTTAAATTCCCTAACCCTTCCTAAATCCTTTTCTATATTTAAAAGAGTATATAAAACATCCATAGCATCTAAATCAGTTAAAGCTTCTAAAACCCCGTTTAAAAATTCAGGCTGATTTGTATATCCATAGGGCTCTGTTTTATAAATCTGAGATATTTTTATTACATTAAGCCCTCTAGCATTCATCATTTCAATAGCTTTTTTAATATTTTTATTCTTATCACCAATATTACTTCCAAAGGCAACATAAACCCTATTCATCTTAACACCTCAATCATTTTTAAAGCCCTTTTATTTTCTTTAACATCATGAACTCTTATCATATCTACCCCTTTTAAAGCTGCAAAACAGGAAACAGCAATAGTCCCTTCAAGCCTATCCTTTGGGGGAAGATTCCCAAGGACAGCACCTATACTCGATTTTCTTGAGTGTGCAAGAAGAATTGGACAGCCCAATTCATCAAAATAATCTATATTTTTAATAAGTTCAATGTTATGCTCTAACAGTTTCCCAAATCCAATTCCTGGATCTATGATTATTTTATCTTTTTCAATTCCAAAGCTTTTTGCATATTCTATTCTCTCTTTTAAAAAATCATATACTTCTTTTAATACATCATCATAGTAAGGATTATTTTGCATATTTTTAGGAGTCCCTTTAATATGCATCAAAATAACAGGAACATCATATTTTTTAACAACATTAACCATATCATCATCAAAGGTCATAGCACTTATATCGTTTATTATATCTGCTCCTGCTTTAATTGAATATTCAGCAGTTTTGGCTCTGTATGTATCGACTGATATTAAAATTTCTTTATTAACCTTTCTTATTGCCTCAATAATTGGAATAACCCTTTCTATTTCTTCATCTTCAGTTATAGGCTCAGAGCCAGGCCTTGTTGACTCTCCTCCTATATCAAGAACATCAGCTCCCTCTTCAATCATCTCAAGGGCTCTTTGTAATGCCAAATCTACCGAAGCTACCCTTGAGCCTTCATAAAATGAATCAGGAGTAATATTTAATATTCCCATAATCTTAGTACTATCAAATACATACTTTTCCCCATTCTTTAAAGTCATATAATTCATAATATCACCCCTTTTTCCGTACATGCAAAAGCATTATGATTATGAATACTTTCCATGCTTTCAACATAAACCCTGTACCATAAAATTTCTTTCATATCATCAAGCCTTATTGCAGCCTCTCTAACCACGTCCTCAACAAACCTTGGGTTTAAATATGCTCTTTCTGTTACAAATTTTTCATCCTTTCTCTTTAACAGTGAAAAGACTGGAGAGCTTGCGCTGTCCTCAGCAACTTTAACCAAATCTTCTATCCATATAAGCTTTTTTGAATATATGCTTATATTAACAGTAGCTCTTTGATTGTGTGCCCCAAACTCGCTTATTTCCTTTGAGCAGGGGCAAAGCGTTGAAACTGGAACTATAACCTCCATTATAAATCTAAAATCTTCTCCCTTTTCAGCATCAAAGGAGCATTTAACATCGTAGGGAGATACAATTCCCGTAACTGGAGATGGCTTTTTAATAAAATAATCAAAATCGATTTTAAGGTGGGCTGTCTTTGCACCAAGTTTTTCCTTTAATTTATCTAATGCCTTTTCTATCTCCTTTGGTGTAATTTCCTTCAAATCGTTTACAAGTTCAACAAACCTGCTCATATGGGTTCCCCTTATATCAGCAGGTAAATCAACTGACAGTGCCATCTGTGAAATAGTATTTTGAACTCCTCCGCTCTTTTCCTTAACAACGATGGGCCATTTTAAACCGTTTATTCCTACTTTTTTTAATGAAACATTTCTAAAATCCTTTTCGCTTTGTACGTCCTTCATAGTCTACCCCCTATAAGCTACACCACTATTTTTAGTTTCCCAAACTTCAACTTCAAACAATCTGCAGTTATCCCTTTTTAAAACATCTTTTAGCTCATTAAAGACATATACAGCTATGTTTTCTGCTGTTGGTTGTTTTATTATTTCATTTATATAAGAATGGTCAAATTTATCTATAACTTTTTCCTTTACTATTTTTTTGAGTTCAACAAAATCAAAAACCATACCCTCCTCATCTACTGTTCCTTCAAGTTTCACTACAAGTTTATATGTATGTCCATGAAGTTTTTCACATTTTCCATGATAATTAACAAGATTATGGGCTGCATCAAATTCAAATTCCTTAATCAAAATCATAATATCACTCCATTCGATAATACATTTTAATCTTACTATATAAAACTTTTATTATTTTACCAAATACAAAGGATTTTTTTCAATTTTTATTATATAATCTTTATATTTAATTGTCCAAATAGATAAATATACAAAATTAAATTAATAACAACTGTCCTCTGCATATTTTAAAGTTTTGGATTATATGATATAATAAAAAACAATAGAAAATTCTGGGAGGATATTCATCATGGAAGAAATTACAATCAACAAAAAAACATCTCTAAGCGATAAAGCAAAATATTTTTTTAAAAAACCTTCTATATTATTTGAACAATTTGTTGAGGATCCAAAATATGGTTTAAACCTTTTAATTTTTATAATTGCTACAGCTATCTACTCAGTATCTTATGCAATAGGCTGTAAAGACTATATTATTAGTATGATTGAAAAACAAGTGCAAGAAATATCTCAACCACAGGCATTAGAAATTGCAAAATCTGTAGCAACAAATCCTATTATACTTTCGGTTTCTGCAATAGTTACTACAATTATTTCTGTTTATCTTTTTTCATTATTATATTTTTTAATTGCTAAATTTACTGATAGAAAAATATCATTTAAGCGCATTGTTTCCATATACTGCCTATCATCAATAGCAATTGCAATTGGTCTTATTATAAAATCCATACTTATGCTTATAATACACAAGCCTATTTTGGATAATTCATCAAATCCAACATTGATAGGTACCTTATTAAATTACATTGATCCTTTTAATATATGGCAATATGTATTACTTATAATAGGTATTTCTACTGTAGGAAAAACTTCAAAAAAGGAAAGTTCATTTATTGTAATCATTGGTATAATAATATCAATCTCTATTTCACTTCTCATGTTTGCTTTAAAATTAAAAAAGTAATTTAATATTTTATAACCTTGGGACGGTTACTTATTTTATCTAATATGAATACAAAAAACACCTATATTTTTTATATTACTTTAGTTGTATTATACAAAAATAAATTAAATCTCTATTATAAATACTATATATAACCCATGGTATTCATAATACAAAAAAGGACAGATATTTTATTAAATATCCGTCCAAAAAAATTTACAAAACCCTTATAAAATAAGCTTTTTAATCCACCCCATTTTCCCCATATATAAAATTACATACTCTTTCATATACATCACTGCTCCCAATAACAACTATAATATCTCCTGCTTTAAATCTATAATCAGGACCAGGAGACACAACTATTTTTTCTCCTTCCCTATAGGCAATTATTGTTGCTCCAGTATTTTTCCAAAATTTAACTTCATCAAGATTCTTTCCTATAACCCAGCTTGGTTCTTTAATACTTATCTCAATTAATGTAAAAGGAGATATGTTTTTAAATCTCTCAATATAATCAATGAGTTTTTCCAAATTATTTTGAAGAATCAAATCTAATTCCTTTTTTTCTTAACTATATCAAGTATATTTTCTTTTATGGTTCATTATACAATTAAATGCAACAAGTAAAAAATATTTAAACCATAGATTAAAATTATCTATCAATAAGGCTGCATTTCATAAATTCATCAAGCTGTCTTAGCGTTGGAAAACCCTCCATATCCCCCTTTACAGCAATTGCCATAGCACCAACAGCATTTGCTATTCTTCCGCACTCGCTTAGTAAAAGGTTATTCAAATATCCATGCAAAAATCCAGCTGCAAATCCATCTCCTGCACCTACGGTATCCTCTATCCTGTCAATCCTAAATCCCTCTACATAGCTCTCTTCATACCTGCTCTTTATGTAGCATCCCTTTTCTCCTAATTTAACTGCAGCAACTTTAGCTCCTAAGTTTAAAATTTCTTCTGCAATATCTCTTTCATTATCTTTTTTAAAGATAATCTTTCCTTCATCAATACCTGGAAAAACTATATCACAAAGAGTTAGAGCCTCCTTAATTACTGGTACTGCCTCTTCCTTTTTACATAGTTTTAACCTTATATTAGGATCAAAAGAAACTAAAACTCCATTCTCCTTTGCAATCCTCATCGCCTTAAAAGCAGCTTCTCTTGCTGATTTTGAAATATCGAGGGTTATTCCCGTTATGTGTAAAATTCTTGCCTCTTTTATATAATTCTCATCAATATCATTTTCAGATAAAAAACTCGCAGCAGAATTTGATCTATAATAATAAACATTGGGATTGCTTTTCAAAAATCTTTCTTTAAATAATATTCCAGTTGGGTTGGTTCCATCCACTACAACCCTTGAAACATCTATGCCTTCTCCTCTTATGGTATTAATGATAAACCGTCCAAATTCATCATCTCCAATTCTCGAAAACCATCCAACGCTTCTTCCAAGTCTTGAAAGAGCAATTGCAACATTTGATTCTGCTCCTGCTAATCCTTTAGTAAATGTGTCTACAAACCTAAGCGGGCCATTGCATGTAGGACTAAAAAGAACCATCGATTCTCCAAAAGTAATTACATCCATTTATACTGCGCCCCCTGCTTTTTCTATCTTTAAAGCACATTTTATATCCAATTTTTTTCAGAGCCTATGAGCCCTCCGAAAAAATAAAGCTTCATTCAAAAAAACACAATATATATTAAATACCAATTTGCATTACTATATACTGTTACAGTAAATTTTGGTGCTATTTTTCGGAGCCTTCCCAGGCACCGGAGAAAAGATCAGAGAACTTATATTTAAGCATTTAAAAATTTATAGAAATTATTTCCAAATAAATTTTCAACGTCCCTTCTAACATCCTCCTCTGATATTGCAAAACCTGTATCGAATATATCTGAATACTTATCATATAGGACCTTTGAAATGATTTGTCTTGAATGCTCCCATTTATAAATTAGCTGATCTAACACTCTCGCATCAGAATGCTGTGGCATAAACGAAAGCCCTAAAAGTTCAAATCTCATTCTCGTCATCTCTTCTATTAAAACTGGATTGTTGAGGAACCACCAGCAGCCAAATACAAATAAGTTTTTAAACTTTCTTGCAGTAACTAAGACTTCATGCTGATTTTCCCTTGAAAGATATGTAATCATAAACTTATTTTCAGGATAATTTCTACAAAGATATTCTAATGCGCTGTTGTTTGCTCTGCCTACAGAATCTCCTGCAAGCCCAAGTTCATAATTTACATTCTTATTCACACCAATCATCAAAGCAAAGGGCATATTTCTTTCTCTGCATACTTGAAGTATGCATCTGTCAAGTATCGTCCATCTTGCTGAATCCTCTGGAACATTAAATGAAGGAGGCAATGATGCAGCCATATAAAGAGCTCCCATTCTTTCTGCCCAATCATTTAAAAATCTTTTAATTTCACAGATTGTTTTTTCATTCAAATTTAGAGAAACATCATAACCCATATTTATCATTTTTTCCATAGCCTTTGGATAATTCATCAAAAGTGCATCTATTCTAAGAGCTGCTTTAAATCTTTCGTCCTTGTTTCCGCCTTTTTCCCAAATAGGTCTTTCATAATCATCAAAGGGATCATTCGTCATAACAACGCACTTAACATTTGATACTTCAAATACTTTGTCTATATACTCTTCTAAAGGAATATTTTTAAAATAGTTTCTGTAATATTCCAAGTCTTTGTTTGCTGTATCAAGCCCAAGCTTATTTAATATAGTTAAAACTCCTCTTTGTGCCTCACTTATAGGAGTATTCTCAATAAATAAAGTGTTCCAGACAAGCTCTGCCTGTTCCTTCTTCGACATTTTAAAAAACTTATCATAATCCATATTAGAATATCTAAAAAATTCAGCTATAAGATAGTGGTAAGTTAAAAGCTCATCAATTCCCCACAATAAAAGCTCATTAAAATCTTTTGAATAAATATGTGTATGTATATCTGTTATCTTAACGTTATTGACTTCCCTCTCAACAACTTTTTTTAACTCTTCATGATTTCTAATCATATTAACAACCTCCTATAAAGTTACTCCATTTTTAAATATTGCAATTTCACTGAATCCATTCTTTTCGTTATTAGTCTTTTTACCATTTGCAACATCAAAAATAAAATCTATAAGCTCTTTAGTTTTATCCTCCAAGGTTTTACCTTCAAGCAAGTCTCCTGCGTTAAAGTCTATCCAATTGCTTTTTTTATTAAAAAGTTCGCTATTTGTTGAAATCTTTACTGTAGGAACCAAAGTTCCATAAGGGGTTCCTCGTCCTGTAGTAAAAAGAACAATCTGACACCCAGCTGCTGCAAGAGCAGTTGAAGACACTAAGTCATTTCCCGGTGCAAATAAAAGATTCAATCCGCTTTCAACTGCACGTTCTCCATATCTTAGTACATCAACAACCTCGCTGTTTCCTCCCTTTTGAACATTCCCAAGGGACTTTTCCTCAAGGGTTGTAATTCCACCTTCCTTATTTCCAGGCGAAGGATTTTCATATACTGGCTGGTTGTATGAAATAAAATACTCTTTAAACCCATTAATCATTTCAACTATCTTATTAAACACTTTTTCATCCTTTGCTCTTTGCATGAGTATATTTTCCGCTCCGAACATCTCAGGAACTTCGCTTAAAATACTTGTCCCTCCCTGAGCCACAATGAAATCGCTTATCCTTCCAACAAGAGGGTTTGCAGTTATTCCAGAAAAGGCATCAGAACCTCCACATTTCATTCCAATCTTAAGTTTTTCAGCCGGAACTTCAACCCTTTCATCCTTTAAGGCTTTTTCATAGAGTTGTTCTAATATCTTTGCCCCTTCATCAACTTCATTTAAAACATCCTGACATACTAAAAACTTGACTCTTTCATCATCAAATTCTCCTAAAACCTTTTTAAAAGAATCCATGGTATTGTTTTCACATCCAAGACCTAGTACTAATACTCCTGCTGCATTAGGATGTTTAACTATACTCGATAGTATTTTTTGTGTATACATTAAGTCATCTCCAAGCTGAGAGCATCCATAGGGATGTTTTAAAACTTTTATGTCATCAAGTTTAAAATCTGACATTGTTAAAAATTTTTCTTTTATTTTATCCGCAACACCGTTTACACATCCAACCAGAGGAACAATAAATAAATCCTGCCTTATACCTGCGTTTCCATCTTTTCTAATATAACCTTTAAATTTTAAATCCCTAAATTCATATATGTTTCCGCAGCTTTTCTTTTTAAACTCATATTCTAAAGTACCGCAAAGCTTAGTTTTTAAGTTGTGGCTGTGAATATGACATCCTTTTTTTATGTCTTCTTTTAAGATTCCAATTGGATATCCATACTTAATTACATCCTCACCTTTTTTAATTTCGCATAATGCTATTTTATGACCCTTTTTAACGGGTTCCTTAATTTCAATTTTTTCTCCTAAAAAATCCACTATATCTCCCTCATTCAAATCACAAAGGGCTATTGCAACATTATCCTTATCGTTTATTCTAAAAATATTCATTAAATCACCTCAAATTTGAAAGTGCTTCTCTAATTCCAAGCTTTAAAATGTTTTTCATATTTTCAGCAACGGATTTAGTTAATCCTTCTATTTTAGTCAAATCCATTTTCCAAAAATCTTTATTCATAAGAACCTTTTTAGCAATATCTTCTAAAGATTTTTCATCTTCGTTGTAATCTTTCCATACATCATTAAAAAAGTCCAAAACAAACTCAGAATCATTAAGCTTAATTTCACTTCCATCAAGCCCTTTGCCTTTATAGAATAAAATTAAAGAAGCTAGTGAAAAAACTATATTTTTAGGAAGACATCCTTTATTATTCCTGTATTCTATTAAAGTCGGTAAAACTCTTGTTTCAAACTTTGATATACTGTTTAAAGCAATACTTAATAGATAATGCTTGATAAATGGATTTTTAAATCTTTCTAAAACCGCATAGGAAAATTCCTTTAGCTCATTTTCCGGCAAGTCTATAACAGGAACTATCTCATTAAAAATTGTTTCCTTTACATATCTTCCTATAAGCTCATCTTCAACTGATTCTCTAACAGTCTCAAGCTTCGAAAGCATTGCAACAGGAACCATTAAAGTATGGGCTCCATTTAAAATTCTTACTTTTCTTGTTCTATATGGTGTTAAATCATCAACCACCAATACATTTAAATTGGATTTTTCAAATGGAAGAACTTCCTTAATCTTCTTTGGTCCTTCAATAACCCAAAGATGGAAAGGTTCACATTCAACTATTAAGTTATCCTCGTATCCTAAATACTCGCATACTTCCTTATAGTTATCCTTTGGAAAGCCTGGAACTATCCTATCAACAAGGCTGTTATAAAATATGTTTGCCTTTAAAAGCCAATTAATAAAATCATCTCCAAGATTCCAGTGATATGCATATTTTAAAATTGTTTCTCTTAATTTTTCTCCATTTTTTTCTATAAGCTCACAGGGGATAATATAAAATCCTCTTTCTAAATCTCCGTTAAAATGCTTAAATCTCTTATATAAAAGTGCAGTTAATTTTCCAACATAGCTTTTTTGAGGTTTATCCTCTAATTTTTCAGTTTCATCAAAATAAATTCCAGCTTCAGTAGTATTTGAGATGATTATTTTTAAGCTTTCACTAAAACTCAATTTTTCATATTCATCAAAGTTTTTATATGGATTTATCCCCCTTGAAATGCTTTTAACAACCTCGCTGTTATAAACTTCATTCTCATTTTCAATTCCCTTTAAAATAACTGTATAAAGCCCGTTTTGCTCATTTAACTTTTCAACCATTCCGTTTTCAAGGGGCTGGACTACAACAACAGAACCTTCAAAGTTGCCTGTCTCATTTAACCTGTTTATCATCCAATCCACAAAGGCTCTTAAAAAATTTCCCTCTCCAAATTGTAGTATTTTTTCAACGTTGTTGTTTTTGGTTTTAATATTGCTTATATTCACCTTTATCCCACCTTATTTTTTTTTGCTAAAGTTTAGAGTGCACCGTTTATTAAGTGCACTCTATGTTTAATATCATTTCCCTAACAATCTTGGTAAAAATAGTGTTACTTGAGGTACATAGGTCAGAATCATTAACACAATAAACATCATTGCATAGAAAGGCATCAATGATTTTGCTATCTTCTCCATTGGTATTTTAGCTATCGAACATCCAACAAAAAGTGTTGAACCTACTGGAGGAGTCAAAAGCCCAATTCCTAAGTTGAGCATAAGCACTATTCCAAATTGAATAGGATCCATTCCAACCTTTGTAACAACCGGAAGTAAAATAGGCGTACATATTAAAATTAACGGAGCCATATCCATTATCATACCTAAGATAAGGAGTACAATATTTACTATTAGCAGAATTACATATTTGTTATTTGAAATTGAAATTAATGCGTTTGTTACTAAAAAGGGAATTTTTAAATAAGCCATCATCCATGCAAAAGCACTCGAAGTTGCAATAAGCGCAAGAACCATTGACAATGTTCTTAATGAATTCTTTAATATAGGTATCATTCTTGAAATTTTTATATCTTTATATACAAAGAATGTAATTATGAAGGCATAAACTGTTGCAATTGCTGCTGATTCAGTTGCTGTAAAGACTCCTGTACTAACTCCAACTATTATAATTACTGCAGTAAATAATCCTAATATACCATCCTTTATTATTTTTACTGCTTCCTTAAATGGAACTTTTTCACCACGAGGATAATTTCTTTTAACTGCAATAATATAGCTTAAAACCATCAGCATAACCCCAAGTAAAATACCAGGAATTACACCTCCTAAAAACAGGTTTCCAACTGATATCCCGCCAGCAGCAAGGGAGTATATAATCATATTATGGCTTGGAGGAATCAATATCCCTTGCGTAGAACCTGTAATTGTTACGTCAACAGCATAATCCTTATCATAACCCTGCTTTTCCATCATTGGAATCATTATAGAACCTATTGAAGATGTATCAGCAACTGAAGAACCTGATATACCTCCAAAGAACATGCTCGCCAATACATTTACCATTGCAAGGCCTCCACGCATTCTTCCAACCAATACATTGGAAAAATCTATCAGCCTTTTAGATATTCCTCCTTCTCCCATTATTTCTCCTGCAACAATAAAAAACGGTATAGCAACTAAAGAGAAGGAATTTATACCTTTTACCATCTGCTGCACAACTACCATAGAAGGTATTTTTAAGTAAATCGCTGTAACAAATGTTGATATTGCAAGGGAAAAAGATATTGGAACTCTAATTATTAATAATCCAAAAAACACTATAAGTAAAAGACATATCGCAGTTGTATTAACCATATTTTCACCTCTGATTTTCCTGATTAACTGCCCTAAATCCTGCTAATTTATTAATTGAGAATAGTACTATAAGCACACCTGACAATGGAACCATTAAATAAAGCATTGATGAAGGCCATTGAGTTGCGGGCAAAGTTGACCCCTTTGCCTCTACAACCAATCTATAGCCATAAAACGCTGTGAATATTCCAAATATCAAAGTGATAAGCTCATCCACCTTATAAATTATCTTTTTTGTGTTGTTAGAAAATAAATTTACAATGGCTTCAATTGAAAGATGAATATCCTTTTTAACTCCGAGGGCGATCCCTATAAACCCGAACCACACCATAAGGAGCATTGTAATTTCTTCAGACCATCTTAAAGTAAAACTAAAGAAGAATCTGGTAAAAACCTGAAAACTAACAATCATAATCATCAATCCTAAAAATATAGATGCTAAGTATTCGAAAAAAGAACTAATTTTATTAAGTAAATTTGAAAAACTCTTCAATATATAACCTCCTCCTTTAGAAAAGGCTTATTATTTTGTATTAATAATTTCATTAATTAAATCCTTATATTCCTTACCGTATTCATCGTATAATACTTTTACCTTATCTTGGAATTCAGAATTACTTTCAAGAGTTGTAATTTTTACACCCTTATCTTTTAATTGATTTTTAGCTGCTTCTTCATCCTTTTGCCATTCCTGTCTTTGATATAATCCAGCCTTTACAGCAGCATCCTTTATTATCTTCTGATCATCTGCAGAAAGCTTGTCCCAAGTAATCTTACTCATAATTATTACTTCTGGAACTCTTGTGTGTTCATCAGTTGTTATATATTTTGCAACTTCAAAGTGATTTGAAGAAAGATAACTTGCCCAGTTGTTTTCAGCTCCATCTATTACTCCTGTTTGAAGAGCACTATATACTTCGCTGTATGCCATAGGTGTTGGTGAAGCTCCTAAAGCTTTAACAAGATCCATCATCATCTTGTTCTCTTGAACCCTAATCTTTAATCCTTTTAAATCATCTGGTTTCTTAACTTCTTTCTTAGTGTTGTAGAAGTTTCTTGATCCTGCATCAAACCAGCATAATCCTTCAAATTTATAATTTTCAAGGTTTTTAAATATCTTTTCTCCTACAGGACCATCGAGTACTTTAAACATATGCTCAGTGTCCCTGTAAAGGTATGGAAGCATCAAGGCGCTTAATTCTTTATCAAATTCTGCCAAAGGTGAAATACTTGTTCTTACTAAATCGATAGCTCCAAATTGAACCTGCTCAATTACGCTCTTTTCGTCTCCAAGCTGTCCTCCAGGATAAACTTCAACTTTTATTCTACCCTTTGAATTTTCTTCAACGAGTCTTGCGAATTCCTTATCAGCTCTTACAGTTACAAACCCATCTGGGTGAGTATCAGAAAGTCTTAAAACGATTTGTTTTTGTTCTTGATTTGAGTTACTTGTAGAATTGTTTGTTGATTTGCTTGAGCATCCTAAAAATGAACTTATTAATGCTAAAGACATAGTAATTGTTAGTAGTTTTTTAAGTTTCATATTAATCCCCCTTTGATTTTTTCTATCTTAATTTTAAGATAAATCTTAATTTTTTTATATGTTTATTATTGTTGTATTTCTTTCTTTTTTTGCTAATTTTCAAAAATTAACAAAAATTTAAAAGGCTCAAAAGCCTTTCAATTTATTATCTTCTTAAAATATTCTGTTGGAGCAGAATTTGTATACTTTTTAAATGCCTTGCTAAAATAATTTTGATCTGGATACCCAACCTCCTGTGCTATTTCTTTTATGCTTTTATTTCCTTTTAAAAGCATATTTATTGCCTTTTCCATTCTAATCTTTATCAAATAATCCTTAAAGTTTATTCCTTCAGCTTCATAAAAAATCCTGCTAAAATGGGAGCTGCTCATTGAAACATAATTTGCTACTCTCTCAAGGGTAATATCTTTCATATAATTTTCCTCAATATAGTTTTTAGCTTTTTCAATTACACCAAAATTATCACTTTCTTTAATACGTTTAAATAAAATTATTAGATTTTTTATCTTTTCTTTAAGTAAAAGCGTAACATCTTCAATTTTATTCATTTTATTTATTTCTTCATTAAAAATTAAAATTTCGTCTTTATTGAGATTCTTTTTAAAATAATTTGGTATATTAGTTATCAGATATTCATAAATTTCTGAAATAAAAATTTTATATTGATTTATTTCATAGCAATCATTGGAATTAAATCTCAAAAGAATCAATTCCTCAAATACTATATTAAATCGATTAATATCATTATCAATAATGCTTCTTAATAGCTTATTATACACATGATTATTTTTTTGAAAGGTATCTTCTTTTTCTTCATTTAAAGCTTCATTTTCACATAAATCTCTTTTTGCCTTTTTATATGATAAATAAAAATTTTTCAAATCATCTTCAATCATCCCAATTGCAAAGGATAAAAATATATCTTTTTTATCAAATATTTTTTTAAAAATCTCTTTATTAAGCTTTTTATCTATATTATCATCAAATATTAAAAAAACTGCTTCGTTTTTATTTACTCCACCAATCACTTCATTAAAAAAACACTTTAATTCATCTTTTATAATTTCAACGCTTTCATCCTTTAAATCATCCTTTAGTAAGCATATAAGACAGCAATATCTATTATTGGTTATATTTAATATTTTTTTATACTCTTCAATCTGCACTTCCTCTGGCTTATGAGAATATATTAAATTTAAAATTATTTCCTTTTCCGCAAGGGATAATAATTCAGCGTATTTCTTTTCAATCTGCTCATTTTTATTTTTAAGAAGTTTTTTAATATAGAATTTGTTAAGCAAAGAATCTATGATATCGGTAAATTCTTCATTAGAATATGGCTTTAATAGATAATCTGCAACTCCAATTTTTATAGATTCCTTTGCATATTCAAAATAATTAAAAGCAGTAAGTATTACAATCTCTGTTTCAGACAATTCACTTTTTATTATCTTCCCTGCTTCAAGTCCATCAAGCATAGGCATTTTAATGTCCATCAAAATTATATCCGGCTTTAAATTAATTGCAAAATCAACAGCTTCCCTTCCATTTGAAGCTTCTGCCACAATTTCAAGATTGTTTTTATAGTATTTTTCTAATAAATATCTTAATGCTTTTCTTTCAAGACTCTCATCTTCAGCTATCATAATTTTCAGCAAAATAATCACCTCGAACAATAGGTAGGATTATTGATATTTTTGTACCTTTATTTAGCTTAGATTCTATGTTAAAAGAAAATCTATCTTTATAATACAACTCTAAGCGCTCTAAAATATTGGATATTCCTAATCCTGAAGATTTTTTTGAAATACCCTTAAACTGTTTTTTTAGTATTTTTTGTATAGTGTCTTCATTCATTCCCATTCCATTATCAGATATTGTTATTTTTATACATTCATTATCTTTTTGGGCATATACAAAAATATCCCCTCCATCTTCTTTTTCATCAATGCCATGGGAAATAGCGTTTTCTACTAAAGGCTGTAAAATCATTCTTGGTATTCTTATATTTTCAGCATCCTTTTCAATTTCAAAGTTAAAACTCATTCTGTCTTTAAATCTCGTTTCCTGAATTAGTGCATATGCTTTTAAAATATTTATCTCTTCCTTTAATTCAACAAAATCATCAATACTGTTTAGGTTATATCTTAATATCTTTGATATAGCTTCAATTAGTTTAACAGTATTTTCTCTTGGTTCAAAGAGGGCAGATCTTGATACTGTATTTAATGCATTAAAAAGGAAATGAGGATTAATCTGCGTTTTTAATGCTCTTAATTGAGTCTCTCTTAAAATTTTATCTTTCTCAATGTTTTTAATTTTTTCTTGGTTGTACTTGTTTTCAAGTTCAGCTTTCTCATTTATTTCATTTATATAGTTTTTTATGCTATGCTTCATTTTGTTAAAGGCCTCTGCTAATATATTTAATTCTTCATACTTTTGCCCCTTCATGTCCTCAATATCCCAATCTGCATTTGAAAGCCTCTCAATGTTTTTTAGTATTTGCCACATAGTGTTCTTAATATTTAAGCTGACTGCAATAACTATCATTATAGAAATGATTATAATTATAAAAACAATCCTTTGTATTTCCCGCTCTACTTTTTTGTTATTTATAAGTATTTCGTTATATGTATTGTTGCTGTAAAGCAAAAATGAAACTGCTGTTTTTTGAAGATGGCTGTTAATATGAATGTACATGCTCTTAACTTCCATTATTTTATTATAGTCAGATTGTTCAAGTATATCTTTTTTAGTCAGCATTTTTATTTGCTCATCATACCATTCAAGCATATTTTTTATGTTTCTAATATAAATTCCGCACTCAGTATTTATATTATGATTAGTTTCTATTGAATTTACATTATTCTTAACCTTTTCAATTGAAATATAGTATTTATTAAGATAATCTTTATCCCTTGTTTTGATATATTTATCAAAATAGTTAAAGCTGTTATTAAGTTCTAATGAGGAGCTCCCTATGGTTATATTTATCCTCATAAGATTATCATAACGTTCTTTTGCCTTTTCTTTTAAATTTCCTAAAAGTATATATCCACTGCTCATTATTATAATTACAAGTAAAAGAGTAAATATTATTGTTGAAACGATTGTCCTTTTGAAAACTTTAGTTTTTCCCATAATCTCCCCCTTAAATAATTTCATAGTCTTATTCACAGATTTATTATAAATACTAATCAGTTGATAAGCAAATATGAATTATAAGTTGTAATATTTTCCCATGCAAAAAAGACCGGAATCATCGGCCATCAAAATTAACTTATGAAAAAATCTTATCTAAATTTTGAACACATTTTTCTATCCTTTCCATAGCCTTTTTAATATTTTCTCTTTGGGTCCCAAGGTTTATTCTTATCCATCCTTCACCATCACAAACAAAATTATTTCCATCCTCAACTAAAACACCATATTCTGATGATAATAGTTTAGTAAATTCAGTGGATGTAATTCCAGTTTTACTAATATTTATCCATAAAAGATATGAAGACTCCATTTTCATATAGGAGAGTTTAGGAATTTTATTATCTATAAAATCTACAGTATATAAATAATTATCATAAATATATTTTGTAACTTCCTTAAGATAGTCTTTGCAATCATTATAGGCTGATATTATTCCTATTATTCCAAATACGTTTGGTGAAGTTATCGAATTTTTAAAAAGTCTTTCTCTGAACCTTTCTCTTATATTTTTATTTGGAATAATAGAATATGAAGTTTTAAGCCCTCCCAAATTAAAAGCCTTATTTGGGGAAGAAAGCAATATTATATTATCCATTAATTCCTCCTCCAAGGAAAGAATAGAATAAAATCTTCCAAAATGTATCTGCTCTCCATGTACTTCATCAACAACAAGAATAGTTTTATATTTTTTGCAAAGCATTGCAATTTTTCTTAATTCATCGATGCTCCATATCCTCCCTGAAGGATTGTGAGGTGAGCAAAGCAAATATAGCTTTGGTTTAAATTCTCTAAGCTGAGATTCTATTTCTTCAAAATCTATGTAATATCTGTTTTCGATAATATTTAATTTATTATAAATACACCTTACTCCCTGTTTTATTGCTGCACTATTAAAGGGTTCATATACTGGAGTATTCATTATTACAAAGTCATTTTCATTGCAAAATGCCTGAACAATATAATGCAGAGTAGATACCGTTCCATAACTTAAAGTTATCCATTCTTTATAAATCTCAACTCCATGCATATCCTTCTTCCAGTTTATTACTGCATCATAAAATTCATCATAAACATAAGTATATCCAAATACTCCTCTGTCGATTGCTTTTTTAAAAGAATTCAGTATATTATCAGGGGCTTTAAAATCCATATCCGCAATCCATAATGGAATAAAGTCATCTGATACATATTTAAAATGTTCCTTGATTATTTTTTTGTCCCATTTTCTACATCTTTCATTTATTCTATCTGTTTTTATATCAAAATTGTACATAACATCACCCCTTTACAGAAATAAGTTCTCTATCGCTATTAGTTAAAACTTCAAAACCTTCCTCAGTTACAAGTACATCATCTTCTATTCTAACTCCTCCAAGCCCCTCTATGTAAATTCCAGGTTCAATGGTAATAATCATTCCTGCCTCCAAAAATATGTCATTCCCTTTTCCAATTACAGGATATTCATGAACCAAAATGCCTACTCCATGGCCAAGATTATGGCCAAAATTCTTTCCGTATCCTTCTTTTTCGATAATATTCCTTGCTATACCGTCAAGATACGAGGCAGTTATCCCTGCTTTAACGCTCTTTACAGCTTTCCACTGAGCTTTTTTTACAATCTCATAAATTTTTATCATTTCTTTATTATAAGCTTCTCCAAGCAAAAAGGTTCGAGTCATATCTGAACAATAGTTATTATAATTTACGCCAAAATCAATAGTTATAAATTCTCCTCTTTTTATAACTTTATCCGATGCTTTCCCATGGGGAAGAGCACCCCTTTCTCCTGAAGCTACAATTATATCAAAAGATTCTTTATCTCCGTTACATTCTTTAATATATCTTACAAGTTCTCTTTCAACCTGCTTTTCAGTCATTCCTTCTTTTACAAAAGACAGTATGTGTTTATACGCTTTATCGGCTATTTGAGCAGCTGTTCTTATTTTTTCAATTTCTTCCGAAGTTTTTATCGCTCTTAGGCTATCTAAAGAAATGCTTAAAAATACTACTTTAACATGCTCAGCCAACTTCATATAATTATCATAAGTAAGATTATCTCCTTCAAATCCTATTATTTTTATACTTTCTTTTTTAGCAATCTCATTTAAGAGGTTAAAAATAGTTCTTTCCTTTGAAATTTCAATAACGCTAAACTCCTTTGCATTTTCTTTTACCTGAACATAATATCGTGAATCCACAAGAGCATATTGATTGTTTCTTGTTATAAGAAGATATCCTGAGTTGCTATATAGATTTGCCAAATAGAATTTATTATAGGGAGAATTTATTAAAAACGCATCTAAAAAATTTTCTTTCATTATATTTCTTATTTTTTTTAACTAAACAGCAACATTCATCGCCCACTTCTGTAAGTGGGCGATGAATGTTGCTTGATAAATTATTCCTTTATGATATAATCAGTATTATAGGAAGGAGGTTATGCAATATAATGGATTTAGATAATAATAATCATTCAGTATTCTTATTGTATTATCATCTTGTTTTGGTAACTAAATATAGAAGAAAAGTTATTGATGATAATATATCGAATAGACTAAAAGAAATATTTGAAAAGATACAAGATAATTATAATATCACATTACAAGAATGGAATCATGATAAAGACCATATCCATATATTATTCAAAGCACATCCTAATACAGAGTTGTCTAAGTTTATAAATGCGTATAAAAGTGCTTCATCAAGATTGATAAAGAAAGAGTATCCTAAAATAAAAGAGCAATTATGGAAAGAATATTTTTGGTCAAGAAGTTACTGTTTACTTACAACAGGTGGGGTGTCAATTGAAGTAATTAAAAAATATATAGAAAAGCAAGGGAAGGAGGTGTAACTTTGCTTAAGGCTTATAAATACAGAATATATCCAACAAAAGAACAAGAAGAATATTTTGCTAAGGTATTTGGTTGCGTAAGATTTATATACAACAAAATGCTACATGACAAAATAGAATACTATAAGCAAACAGGAGAAAAGTTAAACAATACACCTGCACAATATAAAAAAGAATATTCTTTTCTGAAAGAAGTAGATAGTCTTGCACTTTCCAACGCACAACTTAATTTAGAAAAAGCATATAAAAATTTTTTTAGAGATAAAAAAATAGGATTTCCAAAGTTCAAGAAAAAGAAAGGTTACCAGTATTATACTACAAATAATCAAAATGGAACAGTAACACTTGAAGGTGGTTATCTAAAAGTTCCAAAGTTAAAGACAAAAATAAAAATAAAACAACACAGACAATTTGAAGGAAAAATCAAATCCGTAACTATATCAAAGACGCCAACAGGCAAATATTATGCTTCTATATTTGTAGAAGAAGAAATTAAAGAATTATCTAAAACAGATAGAAAAGTAGGTATAGATTTAGGCATTAAAGAATTTGCTATTTTATCTGATGGAACAAAGGTAGAAAATCCAAAATGGTTAAGAAAAACAGAAAAAAGAATTAAAATTATACAAAAATCATTATCAAGAAAGCAGAAGCAAAGCAAAAACTATGAAAGAACAAGACAAAAACTTGCTAAACTACATGAAAAAATATCAAATCAAAGAAAAGATTTTCTTCATAAACTATCTTCTAAAATTATACACGAAAATCAAGTGATAGTTTTAGAAGATTTACAGGTAAAAAATATGCAACAAAATCATAAATTAGCAAAAGCAATAACAGAAGCATCATGGGCAGAATTTAGAAGGATGTTAGAATACAAAGCAAAATGGTATGGCAGAGAAATAATAATAGCACCACAAAATTATGCATCAAGTCAAATATGCAGTGAATGTGGATATAAAAATTCTGATGTAAAGAATTTAGCATTGAGAGAATGGAAATGTCCAAAGTGTGGTACGGTTCATGATAGAGATATAAATGCAAGCAAGAATTTGCTAAAATTAGCCATGTAATTGGTATATCTGGGGAGGGAACAGCCCTTTGAGCGTGGGATAACTTACTTCGCTGGGAGTATTGACCACGAAGCCACCACTTCTATAAGTGGGGGTAGTTCACTCTGTCCATAATATCTCCTTCCTTATTAATATTAATGCAGGATTGAATATCAATCCTATTTTATTTTCAATAAAATCTAAACTTACATTTTCAGGATACCTTATACTAAATGTAGCTGATAAATTCCCATCAAAAATATTAAGAATAGTAGGAACTATTGTTATTTCTCCACATTTACCAGATACATTAAGCTCAAAGCCTATACCTTTATAGTCTCCATCAATAAAAAGCTTTCCTAAATCTAAAACCCATGTTGTTTTTATATTTTTATTTATAAAACTTATAAATTTAGTTATAGGATTTATCGTTTTTTCTGGCTTTGATGAATGCCCTCCTTTCCCAATCATTTTTAATAATACATTCCCATTATAAATATTAAAATTACCATTTAAGTTATTTTCAATTAAAAAGCTATCAAATTTATCTTTTAAAAACCAATAATCTCCAGTAAGTCTTGCCTCTATAATTGAAGGAATTATATTATAAGCTGTACCCGACTTTATCTCTATCGCTTTTTCATTTAGTTTCCCATATAATTTTAAAATTGCCCCTCCTTTTTCACCATTAATAACGGGAAATTTTGCATCTGGAGTAGATCCAAACTTAGGCTGAGATTCTTTAGAAAAGTAGTGTCTTATACATCTAAATCCACTTTCCTCATTTCCTCCAACTATAATTCTAATTCAATTTTTAACTGGAAGATTTAAATCCTTTATAATCTTAAGACCCATATAGCATCCAAGTATTGGTCCTTTGTCATCTACTACTCCTCTCCCATAAGCCTTTCCATCAATAATATTAAGCATAAAAGGATATGTGTTCCATCCTTCTTTAGCAGAAACGACATCTCCATGTCCAAAGGCACAAACATATTCTTCACCCACTCCATATCCAGCAAAAACAGCATAACCTTCAAGATTTTTAACATAAAATCCATCTTTTATAGATAGTTTTTCAAACCAATCTAAGCTTTTTCCCACTTCTCTTCCAAAGGGTAAATCTTTATCAACCGTACTTTCATTATAAACTGATGGTATCTTAATCCATTCTTCAAGCAATTTAAAACATTCCTCTTTCCTTTTTAATATTTCTTCATAAAAATTAATCATTTTTTATCTCCTTTCAAATTTTCAAATATTATCAATACAGAAAAAGGGACCTACCTTTGTTAAAATAAATATTAACCCAAAGGAGTGTCCCATATATATCCATTGATATTTTAACTGATACCTATTTTAAAAGCAATAAAAGATAATAACAACCTATATCCTAATTCATGATTGCTTTTATTAAACTATTACTATATTACATTCGTATTCATAAAGATAAAAATACAAATATATTCTATTTTCTTCTATGTATATTAAAGATAAGCTAATTATAATTCATGTTTAAAAATTGTCATAATTATATTGTATTAAATGTTTTTATTCATATTATAGTAATTAACATATAAGCAGTTGAAAATCAATATAATCTTCGTCTATAATATTGATGATATATTATTTATTTGGAGGTTTATAGATGAGCTGGATTGATAAGCTTGAAAGAAAGTTTAATAAATATGCAATACCTAATCTTATGTTATATATAGTTAGTATAACTGGATTTGTTTATCTTGTTTCTTACTTTTTAGACCAATCAGGTACTTTTTTAGATAAGCTTACCCTTTATCCTGATGCAATAATACGCGGAGAAGTCTGGAGACTTATAACTTATATATTTATCCCTCCAGCATCCTCGCCAATATTTATAATATTCATCCTTTATTTTTATTATATAATTGGAATTAGCCTTGAACATGAATGGGGAAGCTTTAGATTTAATTTATATTACCTTTTAGGAATGGCTGGAACAACAATCGCAGCCCTTATTACAGGCTATGCTACTTATGTATACTTAAATCTCTCGTTATTCTTAGCATTTGCATATATATATCCAAACTTTGAAATGCTATTATTTTTTATAATACCTGTAAAAGTTAAATACCTTGCTTATTTTGAATGGATATTTATTATAATCACCTTAGTTACTCAACCTATACCATATAAAGCTGCTGCAATTGCTTCTTTAATTAATTATTTCATATTTTTTGGTAAAGATATATTTGAAAGCTCACGAAATAAAAATATTGCTTATAATAACAAGACGAAGTTTAAATCTAAAATGGATATAAAACCTTTATCCCATAAGTGTACAGTATGTGGAATAACTCCTGAAGATGATCCAAACATGGAATTTAGATACTGCAGTGAATGTGAAGGCCTAAAATGCTATTGCATGAACCATATCAAAAATCATGAGCATATAAAATCATGAAAAATAGCAGGATAAAATTTTGTCCTGCTATTTTTTATTTAACAATAATTATATTTGTTTTAAGAAATACATAAGTTTTTACATGAAACTTTATATTGTTAATATTTTGATAAACTTCCATAAGAAGTACAAAAGTTAATAAACATATTAAAAAGCTTTGATTCACAACAAATTACATATTGCTATTCATTGACAATCCTTATTATTATGACTTTAAACTGTTTATTGCTATCCTAACTTCTTCTGTTGCATTAATTTGGTTTTGTGACAATTTTTCTAAACTTTCCACCTCATAATTTAGTTTTTTTATTTCTTCTGATAATTTTGTCAGTATACCATTTATATCCTTTGCATAAACTTCACTATTACTTGCAAGGTCTTGTATCTCCTTTGCTACAACTGAAAAGGTTCTTCCATGTTCTCCTGCTCTTGCAGCTTCTATTGTAGCATTTATTCCAAGTATCTTTGTTTGCATTGCTATATTATTTACATATTCTATTATCTCATCACTTTGTTTTATATAATCATTTGAAATATTTAATAGATTTAATAACCTATCTGCAACACCATGCATTTCTTTAACAGAATTTATTATGCTTTCTATTTGTGATTGAACAATTAACGTTGCACCATTTATGTCTTTTACTTTCTTACTTAATTTTTCAAAGTTTACTGCATCATGATTTGCTATTTCTATAATAAGTAATGCACCCTCAGCATCTATTATCTTGCATTTATTTCCATACTTATTATAAATTAATTTCGATACGTTCTCATTTCCAGTAACTTCTATAATAATATCAACAACATCAGCATCTAAATCATCAATATTTTGAGAAACTTTAATACCCATTTCCTGGGCAAGTTTTATTCCTGGAGCATCATATTTCTTATCAATTACAATTTTAATTTCAACGCTTTCAATTTGGCTTAGAAGTTTTATTATTTTACTTCCTCCTGCTCCTCCACCAATTACTGCAACATTCATAATAATCCCTCCACAACTACTTCTTTACTACACAACTTTGTACTAATTCTACAAAAAAACAAATTTTCCTTCAATTTTTTAAAAACAGTATTAAAAAACACTAAGATATTTTTGGGCTTAGTATGATAAATTCATGCTAAAAAGATATTTAATACATCGTAAAAGCCTTTTTTTCTCATATTGTCATTTACAATATAAACAGGTACATAGGCTTGTTTTTCAATCATAAATTAATTAGTATTTTTATTAAAATTAGGATATAATCAACAAAACTTTTTATAATAAAACAATTGATTTTGAAAATCATAATATATTTTATCCTCATTTTTATCATCGATTAATGATACTAAACTATATCCTGGAGCTTGTAACAGAAACATTTCATTTAAAAGGCTCTATATACTTGAGAAAATTTAAAAGGCTGCCTATTGCAGCCTCAATCTTTCTTCTATTAATTTTATTGTTTTACTTCCAACAATTCCATCAATCACTAATTTATTTGATTTTTGAAATGCTTTCACAGCTACCTCAGTTTTTTCATCAAAAACTCCATTAATATCAACGTTATATGATAAAAACTTTAATGCCTCTTGTAGTTTTTTTACTTGCTCACCTTTATCTCCTTTCTTTAAAACTCCTTGAAAACTAAATCTTATATTCTTAATAGAGCTTTCACCTCTTGAAACTGTAACAGAAGATGTAGTATATTTATTCATTATCGCCTTGTTAATTGCAGCTACAGTTTTAACTCCTACTATTCCAGAAGCATTAATATTGTTCTTTTTTTGAAAATCTACTACAGCTAAATTAGTTTTATTATCAAATACTCCGTTTTCATCCAACTGATAGCCAAGCATCTTTAAATACTTCTGCAACAAAAGTACATCATTACCTTTACTCCCTTTTGACAATGATCTACTAATGCTTAAAGCACTTACTGTTGTAATTGAGTTTGTAGCATTATCACTTTTATTTATGTCAGAACTGTTTTGTGAATCTGTCTTTGTTTTATTATCAGAAGATGTACCTTGTGTAGAACTATTGCCTTGTTGTATGGTATCATTACCCGAATTAGAGTTTACTTCTTTAGACGATGAATTTGATTGAGAATTATTACCTATCCCAGAATCATTTGAATCAATAACAACAAAATCCTTAATCTTTTCTTCATCGAACTCATTTTGAGAAGAACTATATTTTATATAAAGATGAACTCTATAATTTCCAGCTTTATCAGGAACATACATTAAATTTTTATCATTAGAATAGTCTTTTACATACACAACATTTCCATCCTGTTCCAGTACATATTTATATAATGCTCCTTCTAAAATTCCATCATAAGTTATAAAAATATTATTATTAATATTTATTTTATCTTTATTAATAATTAACTCTTTACTTGGATTTAGCATATTTAACAAATAAGTACCATCATAATAAAAATTCAAAATAGAATCATAAGTTTGTCCAGCTATTGCTCTGTTTTTAGCCCCTATTTGGCTCATACCAACTCCATGTCCATTACCTTTTCCTTTAAAAGTATATGTATCTGTGTTTATATCATAAGTAACATCATATAAAGAGCTTGGAAGTGACAAGAAAGTCCTTGCCTTCTCCTTTGTAAAAGCCAATTTCTGTTCTACTCCATTAATATCTTTATAAACAACTTCAATTGATGATATTCTTCCGCTATCGTATTTTTTTATACTATCTAAATCAATCCTTACAAAATTATACTCTTGCTTTAAATACCCTTTGCTTTTTAGTTTTAAATCTATATCACTTGATTTTAAGTTTACGTCTCCATAGGGCCATAATTCATTATCAAATTCATCTAATTTAGTTTTTAAATAATCTTTATTTGCACTCCATATATTAATTGAAGCTTCTGTGTATCCTCCATCACTTGCACTGTAATACCCTTCTACAAATTCATCATTATATAAAAGAATCATCCCTTTTGTATCCTCAACAGCTTTAATAACATTACTATAGCTTGGATTATACCCTCTATATACCTGGCAATCTGTAGTATCACATAAATCATAGCCTTTATCAGAATGTTTTCCCTTATTTGAAAGTGCATAGTTTCTCGCTGCTACTGACTGTGCTTTTAAAGCCTCAATTGGGAATGAGTTTGACATTTCATAAGGAACAACTCCCTTTAAGTAATCTTCAACGTTTATAATATTTATAGGCAAAATACTCCCAGATCTAACTATAAACTCAAAAGCTCCAAGATAATTATATACTTTCATTCCAACCTTCAACGTCAAAGTATTAGTATTATTTTGAGGGGTAATTAAAATACTGTCATAATCCACCCCATCCATATTTATTTTATTATTATTAATATTCAAAAAATGGCTTGTACCAGATTGGATTATATTATCTCCAACTTTATAATCACCATTTAAAATAATCTCAATAGAATTTGAAACCATATTTTCAAGACCTATTCTTAAATTTTCAAAATATGAGTTTCTTTGAAATGCAAAAGAAATGCTTGAAAAAAGAAATGAAAAGACAACAGCAAATACTAATATTCGTCTTTTCATCCTATCACCTCCAAAAATAATTCCACTTAATAGCATTATATAACAAAAACCTCCGTATTACAATCATACGGAGGTAATGCTATATTTAGATATTGCAAAAACTTAGTACATCTTCTTGCATTTTTTCTATCTTTCTATTGGCTTCATCAATATCTTTGGCAACAGCAGCAAAATAAAATTTTATTTTAGGCTCTGTTCCAGAAGGCCTTGCAGTTATAACACTTTTATCCTTTAATACTAACTGAATAACATTTGATTCTGGAAGATCAATTACTTCTTCATCACCATTTAATACATTCTTCTCAATTTTCTTTAAATAATCTTTAACAGTTATAACTTCCTGTTGAGCAATCTTTAAAGGTGTTTCATTCCTTAATTTTTCCATTATATTTTTTATTCTCTCACTTCCTTCAATACCTTTTAGTGTAACTGATTTAAGGTCTTCCTTATAATAGCCATATTTTTTATATATCTCTTTAATTCCATCATACAACGACATACCTCTTGATTTATACCAAGCAGCCATTTCACATATTAGAGCACAAGCAATTACTCCATCCTTATCCCTTACAAATGTCCCTGAAAGATAGCCATAGCTCTCTTCAAAGCCTATTATAAAATTCTTTTTCCCTTCATATTCTTTTATTTTTTCACCAATATATTTAAAACCTGTTAATACATCTATAATCTCAACACCATAATTCCTGCAAATTTCCTTTGCAAGTTCTGTTGTAACTATAGTTTTAATAACCATAGGATTGTCAGGCATTTTATTATTACATTTAAGCTGAGATAGCATATATTCTGTAAGAAGCACACCAGTTTGATTTCCAGTTAATACAATATATTCCCCATAATCGTTTTTAACAACAACCCCTACTCTATCACAATCTGGATCAGTTCCAAGAATTAAATCTGCTCCATCATTTTTTGCCATTTCAATAGCTATTTCAAAAACATCATGTTCCTCAGGATTGGGGTATTTTACAGTGCTAAAATTAAAATCTGGCATTTCCTGCTCTAAAACTATTTTTACATTCGTAAATCCCAATTCTGATAATACTCGTCTAACAGGCTTATTCCCCGTTCCATGAAGAGGAGTATAAATAATTTTTATTTTTTCCCCTTCACTTTTTACAAGATCCTTATTTATTACAAGTTCTTTAACAAGCTCAATATACTTATCTTCAACAGATTTATCTACATAATTAAAAAGTCCAATTTCTTTTGCTTTATTTAATTCTATTGTTTTAATATCATCATAATCAACTCTTTCAATTTCCTCCAGTATACCCTTTGCATGCTCTTCAGTTATTTGTCCTCCATCGCTCCAATAAACCTTATAGCCATTATATTCCTTGGGGTTATGGCTTGCAGTTATTACTATTCCTGCTGTTGTCTTAAGTTCTCTTACGGCAAAAGAAAGCATTGGCGTTGGTTTCAATTCATTAAATATATAAGTCTTAATTCCATTAGCATTAAGTACCAAAGCCGCTTCCATTGCAAAAACATCTGAATAAAGTCTTGAATCATAAGCTATAGCAACAGAAGGGTTGTTAATTCCTTTATGTAATATGTAATTTGCTAACCCCTGAGTTGCACGTCTTATAGTATATACATTCATTCTGTTAGTACCAGCACCTATAACCCCTCTTAAGCCACCAGTACCAAATTCAAGATTTTTATAAAACCTATCCATTATCTCTTTTTCATCCTTTATAGTTAATAGCTCATTCCTTGTTTTTTCATCAAAATCAAGCCATTTATAATACATTTGTTTATAATCCATATAAAACACCCCTTTACCATTTTCCTATTATTATAAACCAAAATATACCATTATCAAAGTTTCTTATCCCAAACTTATCCTTATATTAATTTTAAATTCTTCTATTTTATTTAATTTATTAGAAATTATGAACTTTTTAAATAAAGTTAAAATAGATTTATCTTTATCTTAGTTTTTAAAATTAATTGAAATTTTTATTATTAATATTTTATAATAATACAATAAGGAAAAATCATAACATTTTTAAATAAAAATCTTTTGGGGTGGTGTTATGGGTTGTTTGTTATCTGTAGATTGGGATTATTTTATATGTTGTAAAGACTTAAAGCTTAATTCTTCCCTGGAAAACAAAAAAAATGTTATTGATTTATGGTATAAGAAATATTTATATTTTCAAGAAAAAGGAATTAATATAAATAAATATTATGATTTATCTATGGAAATAAAAACTTTTTGGCAAAAAATAAAAAGCAAATTTAACATTTCAAATGATACAAAGGTTTTTGTTTCTGATTCCCATAAACTATCTTATGATATTGCAAAGAACTTTAAATGTGATATAGTTTATCTATTTGATTCACATAGTGATTTAGGATATGGTGGTATAGATTCTTTAGATTTTGAAGTGAATTGTGCAAACTGGCTTGGTAAACTTTTTAAAGATAACTATATTAAAAAAGCATATATAGTTTATAGTAAGTATACATTAGAAAAACCTATCTTTTTTGAAAGCATAAACAAAATTTACAACATTAAATACATATCATTTAAAAATATAAGCACCAGTATTCCTATAACAACCATTCATATATGCAGATCAGGTGCATGGACTCCTCCATGGTATGATAATAAATTCTTTGAATTTATAAATCAACTGAAAATACCTTTCAAATTAATAGATTGTCCCAAAAGAAAATGGGATCCTCAAAACATTAGCTTATCCGATAAGATTTTTTTTATGATATCATAAAGCTTTTTAACTCAAATAAACATTTTTAAAAACATTAATAATCGTTAAAATTTAAGGAAAAAAGTTCAATAATAATTATTTAGTTTTTGTAAAAGCTATGATAAATTATAAATAAGGAAATTTTTCTAATTATAGAAATGATATAACCAACTTCAAGATTTAAGAAAGGAGAAGGAATATGAAAGTTAGGAAAGCTATAATTCCTGCTGCAGGGCTTGGAACACGTTTTTTACCTGCAACTAAAGCTCAACCAAAAGAAATGCTCCCAATTGTAGACAAGCCAACTATTCAATATATAATTGAAGAAGCTGTTGAGTCAGGAATCGAAGAAATTTTAATAATTACTGGAAGAAATAAAAGAGCAATTGAAGATCATTTTGATAAATCTGTTGAACTAGAGATGGAACTAAAATCAAAACATAAAGATGAACTATTAAAGGAAGTTGATTATATTTCAAATCTTGCTCAAATATATTACATAAGACAAAAAGAACCAAAAGGTCTTGGACATGCTATATATTGTGCTAAAACATTTGTTGGAAATGAGCCTTTTGCTGTAATGCTTGGAGATGATGTTGTAGATAATAAAGAACCTTGCTTAAAGCAGCTTATTGATGTTTATAATGAATATAAAACTACAATACTTGGAGTTCAAGAAGTACCTATAGAAGACGTTAATAAATATGGAATAGTAAAAGGAATGCATATAGAAGACGGTGTATTTAAAGTTAAAGATTTAATTGAAAAACCTGACATAGAAAAAGCACCATCTAATATTGCAATACTTGGAAGATATATTATAACTCCAAGTATTTTTGAAATATTAGAGCATACAAAACCCGGGAAAGGTGGAGAAATACAACTTACCGATGCCCTAAAAGAACTTCTAAATAAGGAAGCAATGTATGCTTATGTTTTTAAAGGCAGAAGATACGATGTTGGAGATAAACTTGGCTTTTTGCAAGCAACTGTAGAATTCGCACTGAAAAGAGATGACCTGAAAAATGATTTTTTAGCATACCTCTCTAAAATAATTAATAAACAACCAAATAACGATTTAGCATCAAATTAACAAAATCTTTAACATAAAAATTATATTCCATACTGATGATAAAACTCATCATTGTTTGATGAGTTTTGCATGAACCACTGTTCTTGCATCATTAAATTCATAGCTGCAAGTAGACAAGGTAATTATTTTATCATCAGAAGTAATTTCTAAATTATTTTTGAAAAGAGATTTACTTTTAGCTTTACTAATATATTCCATAAAATCCTTTGGAGAGCTAAAGGCTGTTATTAAATAATTATCAGAAGAACTTGTTACATAAACAGAAAATATTTCATATATATATTTTTTATTATTTATTGTTATTTCTATGGTTTTATTGTTTTCAAAAAAATTCTTATCTTTAAATTTTATTAAGTCATGAAACATGCTCCCATCATGCATATTATGGCCATAAATAATTATATTTTTATCTTTTTGCATATCATTCCTGCAATCAATAAATATTGATGCAGCTTTTCTTTTTTTGCGTTCAAAATCATAAATGGTATAATAATCATTATCTTTTCCTTGAACTACTGGATAGTTGATCTTTGTGTTTTCTATCCTTATCCAAAATTTATAATCACTATTAATTGATTTTAATTTGTCTTCATTTATATTTATTTTTTCTAAACTGTTGGATACTTTTAAGCTATTGTCAAATTCAATTTTTTTATCCGATTCGTTATAAACAGCACTTTTTACTAATTCACTATACATATCTCTATCTTTTTTGTATTCATAAAATATATAAATCAAATCAATCATTGATATAATAGCAATCAATAAAAAAATAAAACCAAAAGATTTTTTTATATTTATTTTCATTGTTTCACCTCTTATTAAATAAGTTTTTCTATATAGTTTACATTGTTGTTAATAAAATTGTACATTAACAAGTCAATATTCTCCATACGTTATATATAGTTTTTATACAAAATATGTTTTTAACTAAACATGGAATTTAAAACACATAATTAAACACTAAATAATATCTAATAAAACACTTTCCTTATCAACTTTAAAAAGCTATGATATTTCTCAACATCACTGTTTTGGCATATATATTGCTATATGTAATTTTTGGTATTGATGTATAAATTTTATATTAATATATTTTAATTTAAAAATAAAGGAGGTTAAAAAATGAAGGGAAAAATTCTAAAGAGGACAAGAGCATTAATTGCATTTTTCTTAACATTTACAATGATATTTTCTTCTAACATTAGTGTTCTTGCTGAAACATCAACTTCACAGGAACCATCATACCGTTCTGTTATTGAAATATTTGATTGGGGAGCTGCTATTACAAAAGTAATAATTGATATTGGACAAACAATAACTAAAGATTCAGTAACAACTGACACTTTTAAGGTACATGTTGTAAGAAAAAACACAGATTCAGCAAAAACAATATTAAATGAAGGAGATCGTAAAATTACAAAGGCTTATGTTTCAGACAAAGATGGTAACGCTGTAGACAGTGGAAATTTTGTAGTACTTGAAATGGAAGTTGGACCAGAGCTTACTTTAGGTTCACCACTAAACTTCGACATGAAAACATTTTTGAATTCATGGATTAACAGCGAATATACAATTACACAGCAAAAAGATATAACTACTAATTCTAAAACAGTTTCAGGGCTTGTTATTACTAATTGTAAAGGTGAAATAAGAAAGATAGTTGATGATTTCACAACAGGAAGTTTTACTAACAGTGAGGATAATGTTACTTTAACCTTTGCAAGCTTTTCTCCAGCAAATGATAATAAAAAGAATCCATTAATTATCTGGCTACATGGTATGGGAGAAGGTGGAACAGACCCAACTATTCCGATTTCTGCAAATAAAGCAGATAATTTTGCATCAAAGGATATACAAGCATACTTTGGAGGAGCATACATTTTAGTTCCTCAGGCACCAACTTACTGGATGGATGGATTTAATTCATTTGGAGATGGAACTTCAAAATACGAAAAAGCGCTTATGGCTTTAATAAAAGATTATGTTTCAAAGAATAATGATATTGATAAAAATAGAATATACATAGGCGGAGACTCCAATGGCGGGTATATGACAATGCTTATGATTAGAGATTATCCAGAATATTTTGCAGCTGCAATACCAACTTGTGAAGCATTAGCAGACAAGCTGATAACCGACGCCGATATTCAGAAAATTAAAAACATTCCTATATGGTTTACTGCTGCTAAAACAGATACAGTTGTAAATCCTAATGAATATGTAGTGCCAACATATAATCGATTATTAAAAGCAGGGGCAAATAACATTCATTTTTCATTCTTTGATAATGTTGTTGATACAACAGGCTTATACAAAAAAGCAGATGGTACACCCTATGAATACAACGGACATTGCTCATGGATTTATGTTTATAATAATGAGTGCAAAGAAACAGTAAATGGGAAAACAACAACAATAATGGAGTGGCTTGCTTCTCAAACAAAAGCAAAATCAACTGGCTATACATCTGTAGTTGAAATAAAGGATTGGGGAGCAGCCATTACAAAGGTAATAGTTGATTTAGGACAAACAGTAAAACAAGGTTCTGTAAATAAAGATAGTTTCTCTGTATTTGTTACAAGAAAAGATAGTAGATTAGCAAAACCTCTATTAGAGCAAGGATATAGAAAAGTTTTAAATGCTTATGTTTCTGATTCAAAAGGTAACTCTGTTTCAAGTGGAAGATATGCAGTGCTTGAAATGGAAATTGGTCCTGCAGTTACATTAGGCTCGCCTTTAAATTACTATAGCGGCTCTAATGTTTGGATAGACTGTAATTACATCATTACTCAAGAAAAAGATATTATATCAGGTAGTGTAACTGTTTCTGGGCTCGTTGCAAATAAATGCACTAACCAAATACGAATAGGTGTTGATGATTTCAAATTAGGAAAGATTAGTTATGATAATGTTACTTTAACCTTTGCAAGCTTTTCTCCAGCAAATGATAATAAAAAGAATCCACTGATTATTTGGCTACATGGTGGTGGTGAAGGTGGAACAGATGCAACAATTCCCCTTTCTGCAAATAAATCTGTTAATTTAGCATCAAAAGAAATACAAGCATACTTTGGAGGAGCATACATTTTAGTTCCTCAGGCACCAACTTATTGGATGGATGGATTTACTGGTAAAGCAGATGGAACTTCAAAATATGAGAAAGCTCTTATGGCTTTAATTGAAGAGTATGTTTCTAAAAACAGCGATATTGATAAAAACAGAATATATATAGGTGGATGCTCTAACGGTGGTTATATGACAATGCTTATGATACGTGATTATCCTGGATATTTTGCAGCTGCATATCCTGTATGCGAAGGTCTAAAAGATTCATTGATTACTGATGAGGATATTAAAAAAATGATGCAAACTCCAATATGGTTCACTTGTGCAAAAACAGATACGGTACTTCCACCTGCAATTAATACACTTCCAACTTATGACCGTTTAATAAAAGCTGGAGCCAAAAATGTTCAATTATCATATTTTGATAATGTTGTTGATACAACAGGCTTATACAAAAAAGCAGATGGTACACCCTATGAATACAACGGACATTGGTCATGGATTTATGTTTATAATAATGAGTGCAGCACAGTAATTAATGGTAAAAATACAACAATAATGGAATGGATGGCTGCTCAAAGGCTTAACAAAGTTTCAACTGAACAAAGCAATGCTACAAAAGAAGTGTCTGTTCCAAAGACTGGAGATAATACACCAATAGCTTCAATAATAATACTAATGATAGTTTCTATGTTAGGTGCATATTTAACATTAAGAAAGAATAGTATTAAAAATTAATATGATTATATAGTAAAAATAGCCCTGAGAATAGCATTAGTTAAATAAAACAATGGTATTATTCTCAGGGCTATTTATTAATATTTTAAAATTGTCATACTAACTTAAATAGTTTTTCATATTTTATTATCAATTTTGATATAAACACTTTCTATTTGTTCTCAATCTTATAAAAAGTTTTTCAATATAAAATGTAACTATTGCAAAAAATCCAACTATACTAAGGTATGTTCTAATAACACTTAATGCGCTAACGTTTCCGAATCCATTTCCTCCACCTGGCATTTGACCACCATGCCCAGGGAAATTGCCCATTCCATTATTTCCATTTTGTGGAGTAATATTGATATTATTTTTATTTTCAAACTGTCCATTATCTCTATTTAGCTGATTATTATTTAATCCTCTTTCTATTCCAGGTTTATTAGTTCCATTTATAGCTGAACCTATCATTGCAAACCTTCCAAAGAAATTTGTTGAATAAATGCTATATATTCCAGAAGATAGTACAACAAGCATTAATACTTTAGCTACAAAACTTGATATTTTCTTTGAATTTGATATCCCAAATATTTTTTTAAATATATTAATAACCCAACTCCAATGAAACCCAATATGAATGCCAATTAATATAAGTGCAGCATAAGCCACAGGCTTATGTGTGATAGAAAAAAAGCTTTCATTTCCAACATTTATATTAGGAAATAGTGTCTTAGAAATAAGAATGCCACTAACTATAATATAAGTAAATGAACATAATAAAAGTACATCTACTGCATAGCATATCTTAGTTCTGAGAGATATTTTTTTCTTTGTTATATTCAATGTCACTTGCTTTATCCATCTCCAGTTTAAAGCTTTATGAATAATAAATACTCCTCCGATACAAAGTCCTGCCATCTCATGAAATGCTAAACCTGAAATTACCCTCTTGTTATAAAGTAATACCAATACAAGTGTCATAACAATGTCTAATATCATTTTTATTAAATTTATTTTTCTCATTTTACCACTCCTTTCAAATTTTTAATAAATTTTTTTGAATGTGTTTATTTTTAAAAATTAAACCCTTTATTTTTTTGCCTGTTTTAATGCATCAGCAACAGCATTAATTATTCCAACACTTGTCCTTGTTGCACCTGATACAGTATCAACATTTGTTGACTGGCTGTTTATAATCTCATTTGGAATTAATTGCATAGGCATTCTTGCATAACTTGGCGTTTCGTTATGATCTACTATATCAATCTTTGTAATCTTACCTCCACTTATTGTTACTTCTACTGTAAGGCCAGGTTTAAATCCATTTGCAGTACCGGTGTACGTGCCATCCTTATATTCTCCCTCTGTAACTTGAATATTTTCTACCTTTGACTGCATAACCACATGTTCTCCATGGCCATGTCCTCTAAATCTATTTACTTTATCATTTGAAATACTCTGTTTATTCTCAGTTTTAATTTCATTTGACTCTTCAATTTTTACTGAATCAACACTTGGATTAATATAATTTATTTGCCCAGCCAATCCCTTAAATGTTATGAAAATAAATATAAATATCAATAGAACTGCAACTCCATTTATTGCCTTTGATGCTATTGTTAATTTAATATTATTTTTTGTACAATCTTTGGTGCAATTCATACATTGAATGCAGTCTAAACTATCAACTCTATTAACTTTATTAAGTTCTATACCCATGGGACAATTTCTTGTACATATACCACATCCATCTAAACAAATAGATTTATTTTTATTTATCCTAACTATTCTAAAGACTTGAAGTATAGATAAAAATGCTCCCAATGGACATAAATACCTACAAAAAAACCTTTCTATTAATAAAGAACCAATCAATATTAAAATTAAAACACTCAGTCCTGTAATACTTGGAACTGACGGCGGAAGCTGAGTTATTTGTGCAAATGCATTCCAAGGATTCAAATCATTCAACCCACTATATCCTAATGTCCAGACAAAAATAATACAAAACAATAGAACTATATATTTAATAAGTTTTAAATATTTATCTGCCTTTTTATTAATCTTGAACCTTATATTTAAAACCTTTGATGACAATTTATATAAAAGATCATTTATTGTTCCAAAGGCACATAGATATCCACAAAAAAACCGTCCAAATATCATTGTTAAAGGAATTAAAATTAAAAGATCCATAGTTAATGGTAGTATTTTATTTATCTCAAAATCACCATTTATAACATAGATATATATTTGTTTTACTTGCCCAAAAATCAATGTAAAAAGTTCAGGCATAATTATCAAAAACAAAATCTGAATTACTAATCTGATATATGATACATTATTTCTCTTATTCAATATTGAACCTCCTCAATGTTATGTCAGTACAATTTTCTTTTGACAAAATCTTTTCCTAAAATATAGTACAAATTAATTTATATCTTCCAGTAAACCTACCTTCTCTTGAAATAGTGGCCATTAAAATCTCTAAAATTATGTTTATCAATTAATCTTTTATCTTTGTTAATGTCCTTTACACTCATTACCTGACCTGATAAGTTTTTCTTTATAACTATTTTATCTCCAACCTGTATATTATCTAATGTATTTATAAAACTACCTATATCTACAGTTTGGGTTGTAAGATAATTAACTACTGTTATTTTACTTCCATCAATCCTGCTTACATAACCTTTTACTTCAAATGCAAAAGAATATGTAATTTTTAAAGCAGCAGCTATTATTATTACAATAACTACTTTTTTAAGATTTCTTTTATTAAAAACTCTTTTAATATTTTCCTTTACTTTTTCATTTTGTAAAAAAGCCATTATTTTTTCCTTCATTTTAATTACTCCTTTCATTTTTAAAAATATAATCAATTGAATTAAATTACTTATAGGCTATTTTATTAATAGAACCTTAAATAAACCTTAAATAGCAAAAAATTTCTTGGATTTGTTCTGTATAATTTAAAAGCTTCCATTTATATTTAAGGTTTAATTAAGGTTTGCTGTGATATAATTAATATTATTAAATCTCAAACAGAGAGGATTGATTTTAATGAGAATATTAATAGTAGAAGATGAAGTTCATCTTGCAGAGGCATTAACACAGATATTAAGAAAACATAACTATATAGTTGATGCAGTAAATGATGGCAGCAAAGGACTTGATAATGCTTTGAGTGGAATATATGATTTAATTATACTTGATATAATGCTCCCTGAAATGGATGGAATAACTGTACTTAAAAATATAAGAAAAGAAGGAATTTCAACACCTGTTATACTTCTTACAGCCAAAGGCGAAATCTCTGATAAGGTTAAAGGACTGGACAGTGGTGCTGATGACTACCTTGCTAAACCTTTTGCAACAGAAGAGCTACTTGCAAGAATTAGAGCTGCTCTAAGACGTAAAGGTGAAGTTTTACCTGACAACAATTTAAAGTTTGGAGATATAGAACTAAACACTTCTGCATTAAAATTATGCAAAGGAGATAAGGAAATTAAACTTATTTTAAAAGAATGCCAGCTTCTTGAACTTCTTATATTAAGAAAATCTTCTGTAACTCCAAAAGAACTTGTGATTGAAAAACTCTGGGGTTTTGATTCTGATGCTGAACATAACAATGTAGAAGTTTATATTTCATTTTTAAGAAAAAAGCTTGCTTCTTTAAACTCTAAAGTCTGCATAAATACCGTCAGAGGGGTAGGCTATATTCTGGAGGTGCAGCCTTAATGTTTAAGCAACTTAGGAATAAATTTCTTATTCTAAACCTAATTATAATATCAATAATGATGTTTATATCCTTTGGAGCAATTTACCTTATAACATATCAGAGCATACGTAGTAGAGTGTATGAAGAACTAATAGATGTTTCAATGTTCTATGGCAAAATGGATGAAAATTTTACACCACCAGAATTAACTATAAAAGTACCTCATCATAAAAAGCCTGGAAAGTTTGAAAATATATCAGAGCGTTCAATTTCTTTTTCACTGCTTACAGACAAGCAGTATAATATTATATCTAAATTATCAACATTTAATATAGATGATGCTCTCTATGAAAATGCACTAAAGAAAATACTATCGCAAAACAAATCTATAGGTACCTTTAAAATAGATGAAAATAATTGGGCTTATGTAATTAATCCTATAACAAATGGATATAGGATTGTTTTTATTGACATTACTTCCGAGCAACAGATTTTATCAAGCATGATATATACATTTATTTTAGTAGCTTTCATTATGCTAATTGTAATTTATTTTATAAGCAGATTTTTTGCAAACAAAGCTATAAAACCGGTTAAAGAAGCCTTTGAAAAACAACAGCAGTTTATTACAGATGCATCTCATGAGCTTAAAACTCCTCTTACTGTAATAAATACAAGTGTAGATGTACTTTTATCTAATAGCAGCGACACAATTAGCAGCCAGTCAAAATGGCTTTATTATATAAAATCAGAATCTGAAAGAATGGCTAAATTAACAAATGACCTTTTATATCTTACGCAAATGGATACATCTAATAATAAAATGTTTTTTTCAAATTTCAACGTAAGCGAAATTGTAGAAAATGTTATTTTGACTATGGAGGCAATAATATTTGAACATAATATTTCTTTAAATTATACTATAGAACCTAATTTGATAACTTTTGGAAATAGCGATCAAATAAGGGAAGTTGTTATGATACTTTTAGATAATGCTATAAAATATACCAATAATTCAGGCTCAATTAATGTTTCCCTAAAAAAACACAATAATAATATATTATTAACAGTAACTAACACTGGTAAGGGAATTCCTGAAGAGGATTTAGAAAAAATTTTTGACAGATTCTATCGCATAGATAAGTCACGTTCACGTAATAGCGGCGGATATGGTTTGGGCCTTGCTATTGCAAAAGCAATTATAAATCAGCATAAAGGTAAAATATATGCTAAAAGCATTATAAATGAGAAAACATCCTTTTATGTTGAACTACCATTTGTTCATTCATAAAATATAAGCCTTTGAAGATGAATCTTCAAAGGCTTATATTTTATTTCCAATTTTCAAGCAGGTATCTTTCTGCTTCTTTGCACCAAAGTCCATTATTTCTTTTTACTATTTCTGCAAGCTTTTTAAAGTGTGGATTTGTTTCACCCTTTTTCTCAAAATCATCTATTGCAGTAAGTTCCATATTTATATGTGTATAGATAAGTTTCTTTCCTCCAGGAATACCTGGTAAATTTAAAACAGTATCTGCAACTGAATCAATTCCCCCTATATGTGTTACCATAACTGCAGGATTAATAAGTCCTTTTTCTGTCATTTTTAAAGCTTCAATAAGATCATCAGTATTTCCACCTGTTGTTCCCATTACATGGGTATAAGAATAGTGAACGTTATAGAGATTAATTTTAGCAGAAAAATTTGTATCGGTAGGTCCTGCAAAAAAGTTTAAGCATCCATCTCTTCCAAGTATTTTATCGCCCTGCTCAACTACTTCTGAAACAGGGGCAAAGACAAATACATCATCATATCCCTTGCCGTCTGTTAATGATCTTAAATATTCAACAGGATTGTCTACTTTTTTTGTATTTACAAATATTAACTCAACATTACATCTTTTAGCTTCCTCTTCAGTAAATATCTGTCTTGCCCTTTTTAATCTTTCTTCATCAATGTCTGTAACAACAAGCTTTCCAGGCCTTCTATCACAATGAAGAGCATAATCTATGGCTCCAAGTCCCATAGGTCCTGCCCCTGCAAGTATTGCCATATTACCTCCTTCTACGATGCCCATCTTGTGAACATAGTTTCCCATTTCAGTATGATAATTTGCATGGAACGCTCCTATAATACAAGACATTGGCTCAGCAAGCGAAGCTTCATAGTATGCTTCTCCATTGTATTCTAATAAACATCCTATTTCCATAACTTCTTGAGGTATTATATTATATGTGGCATCTCCTCCAAAATACATATAAGAATATCCTGGAGACCACATAGTTCCTTTGTAGTTTAACGCTGGTTGAAGTGCAAACTTGCTTCCTTCTTTAAATTTGTCCTTCCACTTTGAACCTACTTTTATGATGTTACCTGCAAACTCATGTCCTATTATTATTGGATTTTTATCTACATCCTGTGGAACTCTTTTATGTCTTTTGCCTTGAATTACAGCTTTATAAGTAGACATACATACACTATCTGAAATTACTTCAACTAATATTTCATCATCCTTTATTTCAGGAAGTTCAAACTCTTCAAGCCTTAAATCATTTTCCCCATATAGTCTTACTGCTTTTGTTTTCATCTTTATACCTCCTAATCAACAATTAACTTATGTTTACCATATTCTTATATTTCAATATGTCTTCAATTTTTGGTGGTTGAGTCCCTGGTGATGCAACATTTGCAGTTGCTGCAGCAACTGCAAGAGAAGCGGAATTTTCAAGGTCATATCCTTTTTCAATAGAATACGCAAGAGCAGCTACCATAGAATCCCCAGCTCCAACAGTACTTTTTACATCAACAGAAATCCCTTTTACTCTTAATACCTTTTCTCTACTTACAAAAACTGCACCATCTTCTCCAAGAGATACAACAACTACTTCAATTCCATAATCTAAAAGTGATTTAGCAGAGCTAATAACATCGTTAATATCATTTATTTTTATATCTAAAATCCTTTCAAGCTCATTAACATTTGGTTTTATAACGTATGGACCAGCTTTTATTCCTTCCTTTAAAAGTTCTCCATCAGCATCAAGAAGAACCTTTACCTTATAATCCTTTGCCTTCTCAATCCATTTTTTATAGATATCCTTTTTAACATTACATGGCACACTTCCTGCAAGAACAAGTATTGAATCCTCTTTTAAATCATTAAATATCTTATTCTCTAACATCATCAAATCATCACTTGATACTTCATTTCCTGGCTCGTTTATATCAGTATTTGTATTATTAATTTTATCTACAACTTTTAAGTTTATCCTTGTTTCTCCATTTATAAATACAAAATCATTTTTTATATCTAATCCATCAAGATAATTTTTAACAAATTGTCCATTTATCCCTGCAAGAAAACCTGTTGCAATGCTATCTCCATTTAAAACCTTAATAACCTTTGATACGTTAATGCCTTTGCCTCCAGCATCAAGCATAATTGTTTTTATTCTATTTACTGAATTTATTTCAAAATTATCAATTTCAACAGTCTTATCAATGGCTGGGTTTAATGTTACAGTTTTAATCATTAGTTATCACCTTCTGTTAAAATATTAAGTATTTCATCTTTAGATTTTGCTTTTACAAGTTTTTTAACATTATTCTCATCCTGACAAACAAGTGCAATATTTGAAAGTATATTTATATGCTCGTCCCCAACCCCAGCAATTCCAATTAAAATATATGCAATATTCCCATCTCCAAAATCAACTCCATTTGGATACTGTGCTACAACTATTCCAGATTTTTTTATAAATTTAATATATTCTGATGTCCCATGTGGAATTGCTATTCCATTTCCAATATATGTTGTTACTTCATCTTCTCTTTTTCTCATACCTTCAATGTATTTATCTTCTACATATCCATTATCTTTTAAAATATTTCCTACCCTTTCAATTGCACTATATTTATCCTCAGTTTTTAAATTTAATAATATATTATTTTCATTCAATATATGCTTTTCCAATTACATCTCCTCCTTATTTATTATATCTACAAGTTTATTTCTAATATCAATTATATCTCCAAACCTTAATGCCTTAGTAAATTCATTATCTTGTACCATTGCAATGCTTATTTTTCCTAATGTTTCTAAAATATAGCTGCTTTCATTCTTTCTTGCAAGCATAACTAAAATAGTATCTACATTTTCTTTTACAACTCCTACTCCATTCATTTCGATAAAATTTTCAAGTCTATATGCTCCTAAATAAGGAGATTCGATTTCTTCTGTCCTTATATGAATAAGGGCAGTATGGCTTCCTGGTACTACTACACTTCCTTTTTCTTCTCTCTTTCTAATCTGATATTCCACTATTTCTTTTTTATTTATTGTATTTGATTTATAAAGATCATCTACAATTTTAATAATTACATCATTTATACTGTTTCCAGATATATTTCTAAGTCTAAAATTCTTCAATATATCATCAGCCAAAATAAAATCATCTCGACTTTCTGATTTTTCATCTTTATAAAATGGTATAAATAGATTTTTTATATTTTTACCTTCAGATTTTGCTTTGATTAATGAATTTATTTTTTCAACATCATCGTTTTGTAAAAAAGGTGAAATTACAGCTATATTTTCATACTTTTTATTTATTTCTACCGTTGAAAGGATTATATCGTAATCTTCTTTTATTTTTTCATCCATCTCTCTTAATGAGCAAACATCTATTTCATTAATCTCTGGAAACCTGTTTTTAATCTTGTTACATAATATTTTTGCAGTACTTATTCCATTAGGGCATACAATTAAAATCTTAAGGTTTTCCTTAAACTTACTTTGCCTTTCAATTGCTGCACCTATATGCATAGTTATATAGCCAACTTCGCTATATGGAACAGAAATGTTGTACTTTGAAAAAACAAGCTTGCAGGCATATTCAACTGTATCAAAAAGCTCCCTATAATATTCTCTAATCTCGTTTATTACAGGATTTCTAATTTCAAGTCCTAATGTAAGTCTGTAAATTGCTGGATTTAAATGCTGTTTTAACCCTGCCATAAGCTGATTATCGCAATGTAAATAAATATTAAGTCTTTTTGATACTATGTTTATTATTTCATTAATCAAATCTTCAATATCAAACCCAAATTCCATATTTTCTTTGTTTTCGCTTAAATTTATATTTTCATCTCCATTTAAGTGAATTGCAAGATAAGCAAGTTCACCCTCAGGAAGTTTTATTCCATTTTTAATAAATATTTCATCAATGCTTTTTGCTAAATTTCCTCCTTTTAAAGAAAATGCATTTTTTATGAAATGTTCAGGAAGTTCAATAGCCATATTATTTTCTGTTCTTTCAATTGATAGCAAAATGTGTATGAAAGCACTGAAATAGCTAATATCATTATCCTTTAATATATTTTTATTATTATAAAATTCCTTTATAATGTTTTTTGCCTTTAAAATCAAATCATCACCAAACGTAATTTTAAAAAAACTATTCAGCATATAGTCATTGCTGTCTTCATATAGATATGATAAAAGCTCAATAATGGAATTATAATCATATAAAAGTTCAACAAAAGCATTTCTTTTGTTCCATTCTGAACCAATAACCTGAATTCCATACCCTCGTTTTCTTATTAATTCTAAATTCTTCAATTTAAGATAACTTTCAATTTTATCAAGATAAAACGTAATAGTACCCTCTACAACATTAAACTGATAGCTAAAAAAAGCAGCTTTAATCGGCTCCTTTGCAAGAAGAAGTTGAGCTGTAATTAATAATTGCCTTTGTTCCTGTGTAAGCATCCATAAGAGTGGTATTTCATCAAACATTTTTTTTACTTTTTCAATATTTTCGGTGCTTCCATTTAATTGAATCTTACCACCACAATCTGAAATTCTAAGATTATACTGCTTTATAAAACTATTTATTGAAGAAATCTCTCTAAGAATAGTTCTATCACTAACATCGATTTGTTGAGAGAGGCCCTTAATATCTAAAGGGCCTTTCTCTATAAGACTGTTTAATATAAACTTTTGTCTTACAGTTAAACTCTCCATAAAATCACAACCTGATATCAATTTTTTATACTTTTTATAAATTCATCATAAGCTGATTGATCAAGGAAATTCTTTATTTTAACGATTTTAGCATTAGGTACAACCTGTGCTGCTCTTTGTGCAAGGCTCTCCTGTGTAAATACAACGTCTGCATTTTCAGGTATCTGATTTACTGCAGCATGTTTAACTTCTATTTCAAGGCCTGCATCTTTAATCTTTTTCTTAAGTATAGATTCTCCCATTGCTGAAGAACCCATACCAGCATCACATGCAAAAACAATAAGTTTAGGCATGTTTATTTCTATCTTTTGTCCTTTACTTTCAGCTTTCATATTGGCAACCATTCTCTTTGCATCATCAAGTGAATCGTATTCTGATTCATCTCCACTTCTTTTTATAATTACTGAAGCAATTGCAAAAGATACTATTGCCCCAACTGCAATACCTGAAATAACAGGTAAGAAACCTCCTTTTGGAGTCATCGCAAGTTCTGCAAAGATACTTCCTGGAGATGGAGTTGCTACAAGCCCTGCCTTTGTTATTACAAATGTTAAGTCAGCTGCCATTCCTCCTCCAATTACTGCAAGAAGAAGTAGAGGCTTCATCAATATATATGGGAAATAAATTTCATGAATTCCACCAAAGAAGTGGATTATAATAGCACCTGGTGCTGACTGCTTTGCTGTACCTTTTCCATAAAGCCAGTACGCAAGTAATACTCCAAGACCTGGTCCTGGGTTCGTTTCAAGAAGGAAAAATATAGATTTTCCAACTTCTTTAGCCTGTTGAATACCAAGAGGTCCTAAAATTCCATGGTTAATTGCATTGTTTAAAAATAATACTTTTCCTGGTTCAATAACTATTGATATTAATGGTAATAGTTTTGCATTTGTAACTGCTGTTGCAAAACTTCCAAGTGCTGTAGAAAAGCCTTGAACTACTGGTTCAACAACTGTATATGCAAGTAGAGCTAGAATTCCGCCAAGTATTCCTGATGAAAAATTGTTAACAAGCATTTCAAAACCTGTTGGTACTTTTCCTTCTACAAGCTTATCAAATTTTTTAATCGCCCATCCACCAAAAGGTCCCATTATCATTGCACCAAGAAACATAGGAATAGAAGAACCAACTATAATTCCAAAAGTTGCTATTGCACCTACTACTCCTCCTCTTACATCGTAAACAAGCTTACCACCTGTATAACCTATTAGTATAGGGAGAAGATAAGTTATCATTGGGCCAACCAACTTCCCAAGATACTCATTAGGAATCCACCCTGTTGGGATGAAAAATGCAGTAATCAATCCCCACGCGATGAACGCTCCAATATTAGGAATTACCATTCCTGCCAAGAATCCTCCAAATTTTTGGATTCTTGCTTTTGTTTTAGAAGTATTTTTTAAAGCTGTAGTATTTTGTATCATACATCCCCCTCCTTATTATTTATACTTTTATAATAAGGCAGAAGCTCTTGTGTTTCAATTTAAAGAAACCTTAAACTTGTCATGAATCTTCAATGACAAATTTAAATTATTAATAAGTAAAACACTATCTTTATATGCTTTTTTTTAATTCTTAACATAAAAAAACTTCTTTTGTAGCAAAACTTTATTAATAGTATAGCTACAAAAGAAGTAAAGTTATTCATGCACTATTCTTCATATATTCTTATAACATTTTCAACACTATTTATTCCTTCTAAAGCTTTTATTTCTTCTAATGAATTGACTATTTGCTTATGCTTTGCTTCATGAGTTATAAAAACAAGGTTTACATTATGCTCTTCTAATACATCTTGTGTTACTGACAATATACTTACATTATTATGTCCAAGTATTGCTGCTATCTGTCCTAAAACACCTGGCTTATCTTTTACATTAAGCCTTACGTAAAATTTTGATACATAATCATTTGAATCTTTAACATTCATTTTATGGTTATTATTTTCATATTGAACAAAAGAAGTATTGTTAAAATTGCTCCTTATTATTGAAATCACATCGCTAACTACTGCACTCCCAGTAGGTAGATCCCCTGCTCCTCTACCACAGAACAGTAAATCACCAACTGCATTACCTCTAATATATATTGCATTAAAAGAATCTCTAATATTTGCTATTGGATGATTTTTATTAATCATTGCCGGATGAACTCTAAGCTCCAAACTACCTTTTTCCTCCTTTGCTATGGCTAAAAGTTTAATAGCATATCCAAATTTTTTTGCATATTCAATATCGGTTGATTTTATTTTTGTTATGCCCTCTCTATATATTAAATTTACATTAACAGGTGTATTAAAAGAAAGAGATGACATAATTGCAAGTTTATAAACTGTATCATAACCTTCAATATCTAATGTAGGATCTGCTTCAGCATATCCAAGCCTTTGTGCTTCCTTTAATGCATCTTTAAATTCAACACCATCCTCTGTCATTTTGGTTAAAATATAATTTGTTGTGCCATTAACTATACCAATTATCTCTTTTATTCTATTTGCAGTTAAACTTTCATTTATGCTGCGTATTATTGGAATACCTCCTCCAACACTTGCTTCATAGCAAATCATAACATTATTATCATTTATCACTTTAAAAATCTCTTCTGCATGATTTGCAACAACAAGTTTATTTGCAGTAACAACATGCTTTTTTAATCTTGCAGCTTCTAATATATATTCCTTTGCAGGATTTTCTCCACCAATTAATTCTAAAACAATTTTTATTTCTTCATCATTAAAAATCTCATTAGGATTCGTTGTTAAAATATGCTTCGGAACATTAACTTCTCTTTTTTTATTTACATCTCTTACAAGAATTTTTTTAATTTCAATCTCATGACCACATTTTAAAGCTATTTCTTTCATATTTGAGTTTAATATTTTCCATACTCCTTGACCTACAGTTCCAAAACCTAATAATCCTATTTTAATTTTCTCCATAACCATCATCCTTTCAGCTTATTTTTTTGTCATTTATTTCATTTTCAACATTATCAATAAAAACATCATGTAATAAGTTTACTGCAGCCTTTGCATCTTCTTCCTTTACAAGGCACCATATAGTTGTATGAGAATCAGCTGTTTGAAGCACTTTAATATTTTTACTTCTTAGTGCTTTTAATATCGTTGCCATCACACCTGGCACTCCTCTCATTCTATTTCCAACTACTGCTACTTTGCTACATCCCTGTATTATTTCAAACTCAATATTTAATTCTTCTAATATATTTTTAACTTTTTTTTCATCACATTCATTTATTGTAAATACTTTTTTCTCTGGAAATATGTTAATCAGATCTATGCTTATATCGTTATCAGCCAAAATCTCAAATATATCATCATTTTCACAGTTAATAGTTACCTGTGATATTTTATTCGTACATGCAATACCAGTAATTAAATTATCATTATTAGAAACAAAATTTGCTATTAAAGTACCCTTTTCATTTGAAAGAGTATTCTTTATTAAAACAGGGACATTTCCTTTCATTGCATATTCAACAGCTCTGGGATGTATTACTTTAGCTCCTTCCTGTGCAAGTCTAAACACTTCATTATAGCTGATTTCATCTATTATCTTTGCATCTTTAACCATATTAGGATCTGCTGTCATAATTCCATCAACATCAGTATAAATCTCAACAAATTCTGCATTAAGTGCAGCTCCTAAAACTGTTCCTGTAATATCGCTTCCTCCTCTTCCAAGGGTTGTAAACTCTCCTTTTTTTGTTGCACCTTGAAATCCAGTAACAATTGGAATCATACCACTTTTTAATGTATTTATTATATCTTCAACTCTCATATCGATAATTTCTGCATTTCCAAAATTATCATTAGTTATAATACCTGCTTGAAATCCAGTAAAAACTTTTGCTTTATATCCCTTTGATGCAAATACATCCGACAATATAACAGATGAAATAATTTCTCCACAGCACATCAATAAATCAACTTCTCTTTTATTTAAACTATCCTTTTCATTAATTAAAGATAAAAGTGTATCTGTAGCATAAGGATCTCCTTTTCTTCCGATTGCAGAAACTACAACTACTGGGCTAAATCCTTTATTGATTGCTCCAATTACTTTATCAACAACCATTTCTCTCCTTTTAGCTGTTGATACTGAAGTACCGCCAAATTTTTGTACTATAATCTTCATATTATATCACCTTCATTCTATTAATTTCTTATAATATTCGCTCCTTGTTTATCAATATTTAGTTCTTTTAAAAGCCAGTTACTATTTATGCCTTTTAAAAAGCCCCCCATTTTATTAACAAAGAATTCATCATTTCCCCTTAAAACAGCCATAATAGTTGGACCTGCTCCACTTAAGAACACTCCTATTGCTCCATATTCATAGCATTTTTCAACTATATCATCATAATTTGCAATTAATTTTTTTCTGTATATTTGATGCATCCTATCTTCAAGGGCATATTTTACAAAGTCAAAGTTTCCATTTACAAGAGAAGAAATAAGAAGAGCTGTTCTGCCAATGTTATACACACCATCACTAAAAGATATTTCCTTTGGAAGTACTTCTCTTGCCTTTTTGGTCGAAAGCCTAAAATTAGGAATCAATGCACAAAACTTTATATTATCCAATATATTTATTTTTTCAAATATAACATTTTCATCCTGCATTATTGAAACAGTCATTCCACCAACTATGGCAGGAGTTGTGTTATCAGGATGCCCTTCAATTTTTGCAGCAATATTTATTATATCTTCTCTTTTTAATATGCCTCCAGATAGTTCATTAGCAGCCATAACACCTCCAACTATGCATGATGCGCTACTTCCAAGTCCCCTTGAAACTGGAACATTCCCTTCTATTTCAATTCTTAATCCTTTTGGCTTATAACCAATAATTTCAAAGGTTTTAATCATAGATGAATAAATCATATTATTTTTATTTTTAAATTCATCTTCACATCCTAATATTTCAACACCATTTTCAATCTCTTCAACTTTAAAACTATTATACATATTAAGTGCAATTCCCAAACAATCAAATCCTGGACCTACATTTGCACAAGTTGCTGGAACTCTAACTTTTATCATAAATTAAACCTCCAAATAACTTTCAATTATATTCTTCATGTCTTTTTTATTACATGAAATCTTATGAATAACAGGCTTATTTTCAAGTTCTTTAATTCTTTTTGGTACTTTAATATTCGATAACTTTGATAAGCACTCAACAGCTTTAAAATCATCTAAATCCTTAGTATCAACATTTAAAGCCTCTAAAACACTATTTGAAAATTTAAATGGACTTGCAGTTGAGGCTATTATTGTTTTTCTATCATCCATAGTATCTTTTACATAATTTTTATAAACAGAATAAGCAACAGCAGTATGAGTATCTATTACATATTCATAAGTCTTATAGACTTCAAAAATTGAATATAAAACTTCATCCTCTAATACGTATCCCGAATAAAAATCTGAAAGATTTTCATTCATCCTACTATCAATTACATACTCTTTTTTTCTATTAAGTCCTTGCATAAGCATTTTAACAACTTCAGTATCTTTGTTGCTTATTTCATACAAAAGTCTTTCAAGGTTACTTGAAATTAGTATATCCATGGAAGGTGAACTTGTAAGTTTAAGCTCACGCTTTGCATCGTATACTCCTGTTTTAAAGAAATCATAAAGTACATTGTTTTCATTAGAAGCACATATAAGTTTATTTATATTAATCCCCATCTTTTTTGCATAGTAGGCAGCAAGTATATTTCCAAAATTTCCAGTAGGTACAACTATATTTATACTATCCTTTGGTGTTATCTTATTTTTTCTAACAAGATCCAAATATCCATAAACATAATAAACTATCTGTGGTAACAGTCTTCCTATATTTATTGAATTTGCAGATGATAACATATATCCATTTTTTAATAATTTGTCATTAAAATCCTTGTCATTAAAAATATCCTTTACTCCACCCTGTGCATCATCAAAATTACCTTTAATTCCAACTACGAAGGTGTTATTTCCATTTTGAGTTATCATCTGCCTTTTTTGAATAAAACTAACTCCATCTTCCGGATAAAATACAATAATATTAGTGCCTTCAACATCTGCAAAGGCCTCAAGTGCAGCTTTACCTGTATCACCAGAGGTTGCGGTAAGAATTACAATTTTTTTATCAATTCCATTTTTTTTAATTGAAACTTTTAAAAGGTGAGGCAAAAGTGATAATGCCATGTCTTTAAATGCAAGAGTAGGTCCATGATAAAGCTCAAGAAAAAACATATTATCACATTCAGAAATTCCAATAATAGAATCCTTTTCAAACTTATCATCGTATGCCCTTTGAATACATCCATAAAGTTCATCATCATTAAAATCCGTTAAAAATTTTTTAAGTATATAAAAACACAATTCGTGATATGTCATATTTTTAAGTTCTTCTATAGGTTTATCGATTTTAGGTATTTCAACAGGTACATAAAGTCCCCCATCATCTGCAATACCTTTTATTATTGCTAAACTTGAAGTAATAAGATTTTTATCCCCACGTGTACTTTTGTAATACATGGTAGCCCTCCTTCTATCTTAGAATTTATAATTATGCAAAAAGCTCTCGTCCCTAAAAAGGGACGAGAGCTTACACTCCCGCGGTTCCACCCACATTGGTAAATACCCACTTTATGCTTTAACGCAGCAAACGTTAGCCTCTACTTAATTCAAAGCTACGCTCTCAGGTGGTTTTCAACCATCCATACTAAGGAAACTTCTCAGCCTTAGAGTTTCCCTCTCTTTTAGCTGGGCATGATTTACTCGTCCTGATCATCACTTTACTATATTCTTTTATGTATCAAAAAACTCTCGTCCCTAAAAAGGGACGAGAGTTTATACTCCCGCGGTTCCACCCACATTGGCAAATACCCACTTTATGCTTTAACGCAGCAAACGTTAGCCTCTACTTAATTCAAAGCTACGCTCTCAGGTGGTTTTCAACCATCCATACTAAGGAAACTTCTCAGCCTTAGAGTTTCCCTCTCTTTTAGCTGGGCATGATTTACTCGTCCTGATCATCACTTTACTTAATCGTATAAATATTATTTAATATGTATTTTATAATTTTAAAAATGAGTTGTCAACAAAAAAAATATTAAATATTCTTAAATTATTTATAATAATTTTTTAAGGCATACTACTATAAAGCAAATAAAAGAGGGGCAAAAGCCCCTCTTTTATTTGCTTTTAGAATGTGCCGCCTTTTCCAGCAAGGTTCCTCTCATAGGCCTCAACCATTTTCTTTACCATATATCCTCCAACGGAACCACAATCTCTTGATGTCATATTACCCCAGTATCCGTTGCTTGGTATCTGAACTCCAATTTCACTTGCTACTTCATGTTTAAATTGGTCAAGACCTGCTTTTGCTTCAGGAACTAATGACCTATTTTTTGAAGTTAAGTTTGTCATATTGTTTACACCTCCTGTTTGTTTCTAATATTATATTCTCCTGAATTCAACACCTTTAAACAGGAAAGTACAGTTTAATAATAAAAAATATACCAAAATGAATTTTGGATTTTAAGAGCAAATTATTTATCATATATAAAGCTTGTCCAATATAAATCAAAAAATTTTTTTAAATCGTTGTTTATTAAAAATTTCAATAAAAAATAAATTGGGCATTAATATCAATGCCCAATTTATTTTTTATTAATAATTATAAAGTACTTTTTTGCTTATGCTCTTTATGTCTTTGCAACCTGTAAGTATCATTGCTACTTTAAGCTCATTAGCTATTTTATCTATATAAGTTTTAACACCCTCTGCTCCTCCTCCAAATGACGCAGTCACAAAAGGTCTTCCTATTAAAACTCCATCTGCCCCAAGTGCAAGCATCTTTAATATATCAACTCCTGTTCTAACTCCTCCATCAGCAAGAATTGTAATCCTTCCCTTTACTTTATCAGCAATTTCAGGAAGTACCTGAGCAACACCAGGAGTTTCATCAAGAACTCTACCTCCATGATTTGACACAACAATAGCACTTGCACCAGTTTCTATAGCAAGTTCAGCATCTTCAATAGTCATTACTCCCTTTAATATAAACGGAAGCCTTGTACTATTTACAATTTCTTTTATTTCATCAACGGTTTTAGGTCCAACAGGTTTACCATGAAGTGCTAATGTTATAAGCCCTGCAGCATCAATATCCATACCAACTGCAAAAGCACCTGTATCCTCTGCCATCTTAACTTTACTTATTACATTTTTATTTTCCCAAGGTTTTATAATTGCAATACCTTCTCCACCTGCAGCTTTAAGTTCCTCAAGATTTGTAGTAAGAAAAGCATCAACAGCAGTATCTCCTACCATAGGATATATTCCGCCATCAAGGCACCCTCTAATTACCCATGAAATATATTCCTTTTCGGTAAACTTTCCTCCCATGTTAAGGGTTGTACCAGATACAGGTGCTGCAAATACTGGTATCCTCATTTTTTTACCAAAAAGAGTTGTTGTCATATCAGGATCCTTAGCATCATGTATAACCCTCATATTGAGTTTAACCTTAGCTAATGCCTCATAGTTTGCAGTAAAAGCCGAACCTGTTCCTGTTCCTCCCATACCTGGAACTTCTCCTGCACAAACTTTTCCATTGCAAACAGGGCAAACCTTACAACTACCATTAAGATTTTCACGTGCTTGTTTTAATATTTCCTTATAGTCCATATTTTGGCCTCCCCAACAAACAATTTTATTAATATAAATTTAAACAATTAGTATTCTTAACATAATTTCTACAGTTCTATTTCTTCTATAATACTTTTATTTTCAATATTTATAAACTTTATATTTTTATCATCAATTATAACTATGGATGGAATTTCATCTCCCTTAGGTACTCCAATGCTTCCAGGATTTATATAATGAATTCCTTTTATATATTCATGTTTTCTTATATGAGTATGTCCTGTTATCATAAACTTTATATTATAAAATTCAGCCATCCTTTTAAGCTTTTCATCATCTATATCATGTCCATGCATTACCATAAATCTTAAACCATCCTTTTCATAAATAACAACTGGAGAAAATACTGGAAAATCTAAAACCATAAGATCAACTTCAGCATCACAGTTACCCCTTGCAATAAGCATTGGTACTTTGACATTTCCTATCATCTCAATTAAATCCTTTGGACTATATCCTTCAAGTATTGGATTTCTTGGTCCATGATAGAGTATATCGCCTGCACATAAAATCATGTCACAATCATTGAAAAGCTCCATTGCTTTTTCAAATTTTTTAGGATAGCCATGAATATCACTAAATACCCCTATTTTCATTACTTTCCCTCCAATTAATCATACTCATAACTATTATATTATAATATCTTCCAGATTTGAAATACCTATCACGTAAAATCCCTTCTTTTTTAAATCCAACATTTAAATAGAGATTAATTGCTGCTTCATTATTTTCAACTACATTTAAATAAACTATATGCATATTCATATCATTAAATATAAAATCAAGGGCTGTTTTTATTGCATCCTTTGCATATCCTTTTCTTCTTTCTTTTTTATCATAAATAACAATTCCTATTTCACAGTTTCTATATTCCCATTTTATTTTATCTATTGTTATTATTCCTATTGGTTTTCTTTCCATGTTGTCAATTATAAATATTTTCTTGTTTTGATTTTCATCAGCATCCATTATAAAAGAATCTGCATATCTTTTAGAAATTGGATATATTATATCTAAAAATTCGTTTGTTTCTCTGTCATTAAGCCATGCTGATATTATCCTTGCATCTTCAAGTTCAGCAGCTCTTAATATAGTCTTCTCTCCCATTATCAATCTCATCAGCCCCTTTGCTTCATATCATCTTTTAAGTTCAACAATTGTAACTCCACTTCCTCCTTCATTGATATCACCAATTCTAATGCTTTTTACATAGTGATGCTTTTTTAGGGAAGATTGTATTCCTTCTCTTAAAACTCCTGTTCCTTTCCCATGAATAATCCTAACGCTTTCAAGCCCTGCAAGGAAAGCATCATCAAGATACTTGTCAAGGTTATATAAGGCTTCATCAAGAGTTTGTCCTCTTAAATCAATTGAAGTTGCTACATTATAAACTTTTTGTGATATTAACTTTGTTGTACCTGCTTTTTTACTTTCTTTTTTCTTATTCAAAACCTTTAAAAGCTTATTTAAAGGTACATTTATTTTCATGGCACCTATTTGAACTGTAACTTCTCCTTTAGAATCAACCAGTGAAATTACTTCTCCTTTTTGTGATAGGGTTGTTACAAAAACCTCATCCCCCACCTTAATATTATCGGCAGGTACCATTCCTTCTCTCTCATCAACAATTTCCTCAGATTTGTCCATTTCATCAAGCCTTTGCTTTAACTTCTTCCTAATATCTTCAGCTTCTTTAATTGATGCTGATTCCTGTGCTTTCATTCTTATATTATTTATTTCTTTAATCATAGAATCAGTTTCTATCTTTGCTTGTCTTATTATCTGCTTTGCTTCTTCCTGAGCCTTTCTTATTAAATTTTCTCTTTGACTATCTATTTTATACTTTTTCTCAGAAAGTTCCTTTTTAAGCATTTCCACTTCCCTTTTTAATCTTTGTACATCATCAAGTTCCCTTTGCACAAGAAGGGTTTTACTTTGAAGAGACTGTATTACATCTTCAAACTTTGCGCTATCCTTTGAAACAAAACTTTTTGCTCTATCTATTACATCCACATCAAGCCCAAGTCTTTTAGATATTTCAAAGGCATTGGACTTTCCTGGGATTCCTATTAAAAGCCTATAAGTTGGTCTTAAAGTCTCTACATCAAATTCAACGCTTGCATTTTCAAATCCTTCTTTTTCCATGGCAAATACCTTAATTTCGCTATAATGAGTAGTTGCAATTATTCTTGCACCTTCTTCATAAAATTTTTCAAGTATAGCCATTGCAAGGGCTGCTCCTTCCGTAGGATCTGTACCAGCTCCAAGTTCATCAACAAGCACAAGAGATTTATTATCAACATTTTTTAATATATCAACTATATTCTTCAAATGTGACGAAAAAGTTGATAAACTTTGTTCTATACTCTGCTCATCACCAATATCTGCAAATATCTTTTTGAATACAGAAATTTGAGAACCATCTTTTGCTGGTATTGCAAGACCTGCCATCCCCATTAAAGTTAAAAGCCCTGCTGTTTTTAATGTTACAGTTTTCCCTCCTGTATTAGGGCCTGTAATTATAACGGCTTTAAAAGTATCTCCAAGCCTAATATCAATTGGTACAACCTTTTCCTTGTCTATTAGAGGATGTCTTGCAGATTTAATATTCATTAGTCCTGAATCATTTACTTCAGGTATACTTCCGTTTAAATCAAGACCAAATTTTGCCTTTGCCATTAAAAAGTCAAGATAAGCTATATTTTCATTATCATACTCAATGTCATCAATATACTTCATCACCATTTCTGTTAGTTCTGAAAGTATTCTTTCTATTTCAGCTTTTTCCTTTAGCATAAGCTCTTTGATTTCATTATTCATTTCAACAACGACCATAGGTTCTATAAAAAGAGTAGATCCACTTGAAGATTGGTCATGTACAAGGCCTGGAACGTTTCCTTTATATTCCGCCTTTACAGGAATTACATATCTATCTCCTCTTATTGTAACTATGGGATCCTGAAGATACTTTGAATAGGTCTGAATTATCGATTGAAGTTTTTCTCTTATCTTTGAATTTTTTTCTCTTATTGCTTTTCTTATAGAAAAAAGTTTCTGACTTGCCCTATCATGTATCTCATCTTCACCTGCAATGGCATTATTTATTGAATCTTCAATACTTTTAATTACAAACAAAGATTCAATTATATCATGTATTATAGGAAAGTTTTCTTTCTTTGAACCGTCCTTCATAAATGTCTTAAGATTTCTTGCACATCTTAAAAGATCGCTAACGTTTAAAAGCTCCTTAGGACTTAGTACAAATCCCATTCTGCATCTTCTTATTGTATCAGTTACATCCCTTATTCCTTCTAAAGGAAGATTACCCCATTTTAATACAACATCCATTGCTTCTCTAGTTTCATTAAGATTGTCGCTAACTTCATGTATATTGTTTGAAGGCCTCAGCTCAACGCACATTTTTTTTCCCTTATTTGATACTGCATATTTTGAAAGCATGTTTATTATCTTATCATATTCTAAAACCTTAAGGGTTCTATCATCCATAATATCAAATCCTTTCTCTTTACTCTGCTCCTCTATAAAAATGTCCTTTAGTAATTTTACCCTTTAGCTTATCAAGAAGTTTTATCATGTTATCTGATAATGTAAAATCTTTTTTTATACATTTATTTATGCCATCTTTAAATGCTGCAACTATTAATGAAGCATCTTCAGGACTTTCATCTAAAAATTCAATAACAAAATAGGAAGCATTTAACTCCATTATATCCTTAATATGTTCAATCATACAAAGTATTTTAGAATTGTATATATGGCTTTTGCAGTTATAGTCAGTTACAACAGGAAATACCTCTCCTTTTCTATCCTTAAGGTAATGAATTTTATTTTTGCATAAAGCGTTACATCCTTCTTTACCATCACCAAGGCTACTTCCTACAATACACTGCCTACTTACCATAAGCTTCGTTCTTCCATAAACATTTACTAAAACATTTTGTTTTGTTTTTGAAATCAAATCTTTAATCTGTTTTAGATTTAGCTCATTAGATATTAAACAGCCACTATTTTTAAAGGTTTCTAAGGCATAAGAATTAAAAATATTAAATCCTTTATCAAGGTACACATTAAATCCTTTATCTATCAGAAAAGAATACAATCCTAAGTTTCCACATAAAGTAGTATTTAAACCAAGTGATTTTAGTCGATCTGCTTCTATCTTTAAGTTTTCGTAGTCCTCGAGTATAACCTCAGGATACCATGGAAAAACATTATTATATTTTGTATTTTTTATTATATCCTCAATAGTACCTGAATTTATCCTAAGATTATCTCCTCCAAAAAAAAGCAAATCGCATCCTTCATCTAAACATGCCTTTGCAATCTCTATTCGTCCAGTTTTAACTGCTATCTTAGGTATTGTATTTTTATCATATATTTTAAAATTTAAATTTACATTTTTATGTTCTTTAACATTTTGAAGATTATCTATTAGATTTTTAATTGCATCTCTCCTTAAGGCATTTATTTTTGATACAGGAATGATAATATTATTATCTATTTCTATATCTATATTTTCGAAATAAAAAGGGGTATCCTTGGTTTTTTTAAGGCTTTCTTCAATCTTTTCCCTATTTGTTGAAGTTTTTAATGCAACCTCTGGAGGTTCTGAAATAGCTTCTCCTTTAGTTCCTTCTCTATTCTCTATAATTAACTTAGTATTTTGCTCTAAATGTGCAGTTAATTTACCATAAATAGGTATTTTTTTAATGTCTTTTCCCTTAAAACTTTCTAATGATCTATTCATTAGATTTATATCAAGGGATTTGTAAATTATATCTCCTTTTTTTGCTCCTTGAAGAAAAACCTGTACAATCTCCCCTCTTTCTCCACTTTCAACTTGCTTTCCATTAATTTTTATTGATGTTACAGGAACACCTATACCTTTATTAAATATTTCAATCCCATCTCCAACATTTAGCTGTCTTTCAAGAAGTATTTGAGCAAATTTACCATCAGACTTTATTACCTTTCCAAGATAAGTTCCCCAATTTTTAGGCCTTTTATAGCTCATCATATCAAAGCCTTCTCTGCCCTTTAAAAAGGCATTGGTAAAACCACCTCTATTAAATATCTGAGTTATATCCTCTATATCCTTTTCTTTTATATTTCCTTCAAGAGCTTTTTTATATGTTGAAACAACAATAGCTACATATTCAGGCCTTTTCATCCTTCCTTCGATTTTAAGAGATGCAACCCCTGTATCCACTAATTCACTCAAAATATTTAGAGTTGACAAATCTTTAGGACTTAAATAATGGGACTTACTCTTATCATCAAGAACATATTCAAGCCTACATGGCTGAGCGCACCTTCCCCTGTTTCCACTTCTTCCACCAATTAAACTACTAAAAAGGCATTGTCCTGAAAAACTAATGCATAATGCTCCATGAACAAAAACTTCAATCTCAGCCTTAGTATTTTTTACTATATGCCTTATCTCCTCAAGAGATAGCTCCCTTGATAGAACAACCCTTTTTATTCCTATGTTGTATAAAAGATTTACAGCATCAAGATTATGAACTGTCATCTGAGTACTTGCATGTACTTCGAAATCCGGAAGATTTTTTCGGATAAGATATAAAAATCCTATATCTTGTATAATTATAGCATCAACTCCAATTTTGTACAGAAAAGCTGCATATTCTAAAGCAGGTAGAAGCTCATCATTCCTAAGAAGTGTATTAATAGTTACATAAACTTTAGTATTATACGAATGACAAAATCTAACTGCCTCTATTATTTCATCTCTATCAAAATTTCCTGCAAACTGCCTTGCAGAAAATTCCTTTCCTCCTATATATACAGCATTTGCACCATTTAATACAGCAGCTTTTAAACTTTCAAAATCTCCAGCTGGGGCTAAAAGTTCAACCATACAATCTCTCCTTATTTTCACATTAACTTTATTATACAATAAATCTTCACATTTACAAATTCCATGTTCTAATAACACCTTTAAACTTAACTTTAAAAATAATAGGGTAATCTTTAAAGCAAGGTTATCTAACCTTCTTCTCTGATTACCCTTTAAATAAATTTTATATTATTCAAACATTATGCCGAAAAATTTCTCTTTATTTTAGCATTTCTTTTTATCTGCTCAATTTCTTCCTGTGATACAGGACGTTCAAAACTTCTAAAACCTGCAAGCCTGAATCCATGTTTTTTAGCAAGCTGTGCTATTTCTCTTACCTTTTCAACTGTTAATTCTCTACCAAGTGAATAATTTTCAATTCTCCCTTCCATAGCAAGAATCATTGTTTCTGCCATACAAGCATAGCTTGTTTTTGGAGGGAAGCCGAAATTAAAATTGAAGTTGACATCTCCTGGTACTTCAACTGCGCCTCCTTCAATAACCAAAACATCATCTCTTTTTTTAGCAACTTCCTTTGAAACATCCCTTGGTCTTGCTACGTCACAAACTACAGCACCAGGCTTTAAATATTCAGGTAAAATGATAACATCCGTTGAACTTGTTACAGTAATTATTATGTCCGCATTTGAAAGTGCATCCTTTACATTTGTAGTTGTATAAACTTTTTTATTATATTTAACTCTAATATAATTTGAAAAATCCCTAAGCTTTTCTTTTTGTCTTGCAACTAAAGTTAAGCTCTTAACTTCTCCAACAAGGATTTCACAACAAACCTTCCCAATAGAACCAGTGGCTCCAATAACTGCAACATTACACTCATCAATATATTTTCCCATAATTTCAGCAGCTTTTTTAGCTCCCTCAATAGCAGTTGCTACAGTATAGCTATTCCCAGATGTGACAGCTATGTTCAAATTTTTTGAAATAGTAATTCCTGCATCTCCTACAACAGATGTTAATGCTCCAAGTCCTACTATATCAGCACCCAATCTTTCTCCAATTTTCCCTGCCTTTATTATTTTATTAATTACATAATCCTCTGGAAGTGAAAGCATCTGATTTGAAATTAAAGGAACAGCTACAAACCAACCCTCTGTTTCCCCAAAATTACTTTTTACCCCAGTAATTTTTGATATCTTTAGTGGAGGGAGCATCATAGCAAATTTCTCAACTGTCTTTTGGGAGAAATTTTTTAAAAATTTAAACTTTCGACTTACATCTTCATATTCAATAGGATGAATAATAAAGGCAAACCTATTCATACAGCATAAACCCTCCTTTCGTGCACATTTTGTACACATTCAATTAATATTTTATCCTAATTTTCCATTATTTTCAATAATAATACTATAAAATTCCAACATCCTACCGATTTAAAATTAACTTTTTGGGAATATTATTTAATTTAATAAAATAACAATATTTAGAGAATTATTTAAAAGATAGGGACAGTTACTTATTTTTTGAATTTAAAATAATTAGCTATCCTTTTTAAAGGAGATTAAATATGGAAAAGATATTTTTAGGTTGTCCTGTTCACAATAGAGAATGGATACTCCCTCTTTATCTTAAGCATATTTATAATATTGATTACCCAAAACATAACATTACTCTTTGCTTTATACTAAATGATAGTAAAGATAGGAGTAAAGAAATACTTTTAGACTTTAAAAAAAGCTATGAAGCTGAATACAGAGAAATAATTGTAAAAGAAATTAATTTTAACATGCCTGATGATTTAAGGCAAAATAGAATAAAAAATAAAATATATGAAAGGCTTGCTAATGTTCGAAATGAATTCTTAAGCTGTATAAAGGATGAAGATTATGTATTTTCAATTGATAGTGATATTTTAGTTCCTAAAGATTCTCTATTGAGGCTTTTATCTCACAAAAAAGATATTGTATCTGCCATTGTATACAATGATCCTAAAAAGAAGTATCCTAATATATTAATAATTAAAAACGGTAGAATAACTCACTTTATTGATTTTCCCAAAAACTCATTATTTGAAGTTGATATTACTGGGGCCGTTTATCTTTTAAAATCAGAGATATGTAAGAAAGTCAAATATGAATATCACTCCTTTGGAGAAGATGTACCATTTTGTATTTCAGCAAAAAAATTAGGTTACAAAATCTGGTGCGATAGCTCCATATTTTGTAACCATGTAATGTATCCTTATATGTTAAAATAATTGTGTCAAAATTTATCTAAGTGCATATATTATATCAGAAAAAAGTGAGGGTAATCCCCCACTTATTATAAATTAAATTAGCAGTCGTAAGGAACTCCACATATAAGAATATCCTGATCAATTCCAAGTTTATCAAGTAAATCTGCAAATACTGAAATGTGAACCTCGGTTCCATATATAACAGGTGATGTTCCGCAGGTGCATTCACCAAGTACATCATAGTCTGAAGTTATAGATTTTACAATGAGATGTGTTTGAAGGGTTGGATCAGTAAAGGCACTTGATGGAATTTCACCTTCAAACTCTGAGAGTGGGATGCTCTTAATCCATTTAAACATCTTACCACATACATCATCTATTATTTCAAGGCACTCATTATTTCCAATTGTCTGTGGACGCTCCTCAATGTCAGTAATAAAGCATGCTTTAGCATCAGGATTTGTGCTCATAGCATCATCAGGAAGTACTATGCAACCAAAGCAGTTATTTGTAAAAGTCACAAAGAGAACTACTTTGAATTTTAAAACAAGTTTTACCTTGTGATTACAAATAATTTCTTCGTCAGCCTCCAAATTAACTACCTTAATATCAGTAATGCATTTTACTGAATATCCATGATAATTATTTTCTGTTACTCCTGTATTATGAACACAAACTTTTAGTGCTTCTTTAATGTCTATAGGTGTAGTTCCTTCTTTAGATTCTCCAAACAGAATTTGCTCATCTAATCCCTGGTATTTTGCAAGTATCCTCTTTACATATATATCTAGCTGCTCAAACGGTGCTTCGCATGGTAATTGGATTTGTTTTTCACTCATCAACAATCCCTCCTATTATGATATTTGCTTCATTCATTATAATTACTAATTTATACTATGCACTTAATTTAAAAGCTGTGATATTTCATTGCGTCTTTTTAAAAATATTTGATAGAAATCTCCCTTTATCAACTTGTTTCTCTGAAGTATCTTTCATATTTTGTAGGACCTCAGAAATTAAAAATATTTGATTATTGACTAACTGCTTATATTCTTCAAAACTTTTCTTTATATTTTCAATTTCATTTTTCATCTGTAAAATATCAGTATTACCTTTCCTTTGAATTTCCTCAACAACTTTTTTCATTTCATCATTTATGTCAAATTGTTCATCTTTTTTTTGAATTTTTTCTAATTTTTCTTCTATACTTTTTTCAATTGACAATAATTTCTCTTCTAAATCAGATTGCTTTTTTATAATATTATTAATTAAAATCCTTAATTCTGTGAGGCTTATCTTTAATTCATTTATATTTTGGTTTTCCTTTGAAAAGTCCTCTTTAACCTTTGCTATCTCATCTTTTAAACTATTAAATTTTACATTTAATTCTGTTTCTACCTTGTTTTCATCAGTTATATTTTTAATCCTTTTCCATCCACTATTATATTCAGCACTTTTGAAACTCGGTTCCATCTTATCACCTCACGTACTTATATAGACATATTATGCATTAAGCCTTTTATATGTTACAAAAAAAAATAAAAGCCCGTAGGCTTTTAAACATTATTTATAAATTTTTTTATTTTATCTTTTAAAGTATAATTATCCTTTGTTAGCTTTGATAAAAGTTCGCTGTTCTCTTTTTTTATTTTTTTAAGCTCATCAATATTTCTTGAGTTCTCAATTTCAAGAAGATTAGCCCTTTTTTGCTCTTTTAAATACTTATCTTCCATTTCCTTTAGCTTTTCTATTAGCCTTTTATATTCACCCATAACCCCTTCATCTTTTCTTTTAATTTCATTATACTCCATATTCCTTTTATCAAGCTCAATATGGAGCCTTTTTATTTCATCCTTTAAAGATTTATTCTCTTCTTCAAGGTCATCAATTTTTTTTAAAACCATCTTCGATATACCTTCAAGATTATTAAGATAACTTTTAACATCGTCTGGTGCATCTTCGCTACTTATTGCTACCTGCTTAAAGTAGATTTCATTTTTATTGATATTTTCATTCAAAACAATGCACCTCTCTATCATCATATTTATGATTAAAAAACCTGTTACATCAATTTTTAATATTTTCCCAAATATATCTATATCAAATTTACACTCAAGTTGCCTTACATTTGCAATAAATTCTGATTTCCTAAAATCCTCTTCAGTAGGTACAGGTTTAAAACTACTTTTATGAATTCTTATTAATATATCTTCATCAAGTACACAAGGATAATTAAAAAGGCTCCCGTTCTCCTCAATACAGCAAATATAGTAAATCTCAACATTTAACATTACATCTATATATTTAGGTGTTGCAAAGCATTCAATTTTTATTACTCTTTCTGTATGATATGGTATGTCTTTAATAATCTTATCTTTACAACTATCGTATCTAATGTTTTTTGATAAAAATGTATGAAATGATTTATACTTTGACTTAACCACCTTTTGGCTGTATAGAGGCATAAGGATTCCTCTTATAATTATTCTATTTATATATATGTACAAAGTTTATTTACTATTTCTAAACGCCATGAAAAATAACAATATTTTTCATGGCGTTTAGAATTATTTCCTTTTATTTTGTAAATCTTTAAATTCCTTTTTAACCCTCACCAATTCAATCTGGCTTTCAAGAAGCTGATCTTTTAGATTAGCAATTTCATTCCGTAAATTTTCAAGTTCACCTTGAAGAATTTCATTCTTTTCCTTTAATTGTTCATTTTCCTTCTCAAGTCTTTCAAACTCATCATTTCTACTAATATAACTTGTATAGAGTTCATCATATTGATTTTTTAACACATTCATGTCATCATCTATTGCCTGCTGTTTAGATTTATATTCTTCATACTCCCTTGACATTGCAGTATAGGCATCATATAAATCATCATACTCTGTTTGGAGTTTCTTTAGTTTTTTCTCAGGCTCTTCAATTACCTTTTTTAACTTGAAAAGCTCATCAGCAACCGTCAAAGCAGCAAGCACAGCAGCAGATGAATTATTATGTTTAGGATTACTCGTAAGCGTTTCTCTTATTTTCTTATCAATATAATTTGCAATAGAAAACAAATACCCTTCATTTTCATCGCCAGTTAATATATATTCAACTCCATTTATTTTAACCGTTACTTTATTTTTAGGCATAACAGCACCCCTCAAACTTTATTAAAGCAACTAAACTTTTAAATCATAATTATACAAAACCGTATTAATTATATTTTACCAATTAATCTTATTTTTTTCACTATAATTTTTGAGGGTTGCATTATTTTATCTTAATTGAGCATTAAATTTTTTCTTTAAGGTATCAATTATACTTTCATGTATTTTATTTACTTCCTCATCCTTTAAAGTTCTATCCTCAGCTCTAAAAGTTATTGAAAAAGCAACACTCTTTAGCCCTTCCGGGATTTGCTTTCCTTTATAAACATCAAATAGCTTTATTGATTCAATAAGCTCATTTCCTGATTTTTTAATCGTCTTTTCAAGCTCTGAAACAGTAATATTTTCATCTACTATCATTGCAATGTCTCTTGTAATTGCAGGGAACTTTGGAAGAGGTTTGTATATCTTTTCAGATTTTGATGCTGAAAATAATGTTTTCAAATCAATTTCTGCCACATACACTCTTTCTTCAATCTCATAGTTTTCAGCAACATCAGGATGCACTTCTCCAAATACTCCTGCATTCTTTTTCCTTATATTTATTCTTGCTGCTCTTCCTGGATGAAAAATGCTATTATCTTCTTCTCTTTCAAATTCAACTTTATCGATTCCAAGCATATCTAAAAGATTTTCAACAATACCCTTTAAATCAAAAAAGTCAACTTTTCCATACATACCTATAATAAGTTTTTCATATTCATCAGGAAGTGGATTTTCTGATGGAATATAAACCTTTGTTATTTCAAATAATTTAGCTTCTTCATTATCCCTTTTATAATTCCTTGAAAGGCATTCAAGCATTGATGGAATACCCGTAGTTTTCATAATGCTAAAATCTTCTCCTAGGGGATTTAATATTTTAATGGCATTTCTAAGTTCATGATTTTCAGGAAGATTTACAAGATTAAATACCTTAGGACTTACAAAGGAATAAGTCATAGCCTCATAAAGTCCACATCCTACCATAAGGTTTTTAACTTTTCTCGTTAAACTTTGCTCTAATGACCAAACAGCCTCAACAGCCTCTCCCTTTATCTTATTATTAGGTATTTTATCATATCCATAAATCCTAACTATTTCTTCTGCAATATCTTCTTTTATTTTTAAATCCTGCCTAAAGGTTGGAACCTCGATTTTAAACTCTTCATCCCCTTCAACCTTCATTTTCAGGCTTTCAAGTATTCTTTTCATATCAGTAGGGCTTATTTCAATTCCAAGAAACTTATTTATCCAAGATGGCTTAACCTCAATTGTATGAGGCTTTATTACGTTTTCATATATATCTATAGTTCCTTTAACAACCTCTCCAGCCCCAATAAGTTCAACTAAATAGCATGCTCTTTTTAGTGCTAAATCTATTAAATTAGGATCTATATCTTTTTCAAACTTTGAAGATGCATCAGTCCTTAATCCAAGCTTCTTTGAAGTAAGCCTAACATTAGTCCCATCAAAATTTGCAAATTCAAATATAACTGTTGTAGTATCATCTTTAATTTCAGAATTTTCTCCACCCATAACTCCTGCAATACCTATTGGTCTTTCTCCATCTGCAATGACAAGCATTGAAGAATCAAGATTTCTTTCAACACTATCAAGGGTTACAAACTTCTCATTATCCTTCGCAGTCCTAACTACTATCTTCTTATCTGTTATATACCTATAATCAAAAGCATGCATTGGCTGACCAAGTTCAAGCATTACGTAGTTTGTTATATCAACTATATTATTGATAGGTCTCACATCACATTGTTTTAATCTCTCTTGCATCCATTCAGGAGATGGTTTTATTTTTACATTTTTAATCATCTTTGCTGCATATCTTCTGCAAAGATTGCTCTTAATTTCAACAGAAAGATATTTTTTAATATCGTCATCCACTTCATTAAACTGCGTTTCAAGTTCTTTTAGCTCTTTATTAAACGTTGCAGCTGCCTCTCTCGCAATGCCATATATACTAAAACAATCAGCTCTATTTGAAGTTATTTCAAAATCTAAGACTCCTCCATCAAGTCCAAGAACCTTTTTAATATCTTCGCCTATAGGGGTATTCTCTGGAAGTATCATAATGCCATGAACAGAATTTTCATTAGCAATTCCAAGCTCAGCCTCGGAGCAGAGCATACCATTTGACTCAACACCTCTTAGTTTTCCTTTCTTTATTTTTACTCCTCCAGGTAAACTTGAACCATGAAGTGCAACAGGAACAATATCCCCTTCTTTTATATTTGTAGCTCCAGTTACAATTTGAATTATTCCATCCTTAACATCTACTTTACATATTGTAAGCTTATCTGCATCTGGATGTTTCTCAGTTTTAATTATCTTTCCTGTTACAACCTTTTCTATTTCTTTTCCTGCCTCATAAACTTCCTCAACCTTTGAGCCTGACAAAGTTAAAGCTTCTGCCACTTCGTTTATATTTTTATCTAAATCAACATATTCACAGAGCCATTTATATGGAACTTTCATATCATATCCCTCCTTAGAATTGCTTTAAAAACCTTACGTCGTTTTCATAAAAAAGCCTTATATCATCAATTTCAAATTTCTTCATAACTATCCTCTCAAGGCCTAATCCAAAAGCAAAACCGCTATAAATTTCAGGATCAATTCCACCCTTTCTTAATACATCTGGATGAACCATTCCTGAACCTAATATTTCAATCCATCCACTTCCTTTACATACCCTACAGCCTTTTCCATCACACACATGGCAGGATATATCCATCTCAGCCGAAGGCTCTGTAAATGGAAAATGATGAGGCCTAAACCTTGTTCTTGTTTTTTCACCAAAAAACCTTTTTGCAAAGGTATCTAATGTTCCATAAAGATTTGCCATAGTTATTCCTTTATCTACTACAAGGCCTTCAATCTGATGGAAAGTTGGAGAATGTGTTGCATCAACTGCATCAGACCTATATACCCTTCCTGGAGCTATAATTCTTATAGGAGGCTTTACTTTTTCCATAGTCCTAACCTGTACAGGAGATGTCTGTGTTCTTAAAACAACAGAATCACTTATATAAAAAGTATCCTGTTCATCCCTTGCAGGATGATTTTTAGGGATATTTAACGCCTCAAAGTTGTAATAATCAAGCTCAATGTCTGGACCTTCAGCAATTGAAAAACCCATTCCAAAGAATATCTCCTTTATTTCATCTAAAACTTTTGTAATAGGATGAAGGTTTCCTATCTCCTTTTTACGTCCTGGCATAGTAATATCAACAGATTCTAAAGAAAGCCTTATATTTTTCTCTTTTTCTTTCACCTGCTTTAAAGCATTTTCAAGGGCACTTTCAATATCCTCTCTAACTTCATTAGCAAATTTTCCTATTATAGGCCTCTCATCCGGAGATAAATTCCCCATATTCCTTAATATTCCTGTTAATGCACCTTTTTTCCCAAGAAATTTTACCCTTAGTTCATCAAGTTTTAAACTATCTGTAGCCTTTTTTATTTCCTCTAAAGCCTCTGTTTTTATTTTTTCAATCTGTTCCTTCACATTAATCTCTCCTTTCAGTAAAATAGTACAAAAAAAATAACCTCCATCCCAAGGGACGAAGGTTATCTTCGCGGTACCACCCTAATTGGCAAACGCCCACTCATTTTTATAACGGATTACCGTCCCTGCCTACTTAGTTTCAACAGGGAAGCTCCAGAGGGAAACTTCAAATGACCTTTATATAAGAAGGCTCTCAGTCTTTGACCTTCTCTCCCTGTATATAGTATCATTCTACTTGCCTCTTTCAAAGCTTTATATATGTATTTGTATATATTATGTTGTACAAAACCTTTGGCGTACAACTTCATATATTATAACTCCTGCCGCAACAGAAGCATTTAATGATTCAGCCTTCCCAATCATTGGAATTTTAATTTTTTCATCTACAAGCTCAATATGCTCACAAGGAATCCCATTAGCTTCATTTCCTATTATAATAGCAGATTTTTTTCTAAAGTCAACATCATAAATATATTTATCAGCCTCAAGATCTGCTGCATATAAACTATAGCCTTTATTTTTTATATTCTCAACAGCAATCTTAAAATCATCATAAAACACAATAGGTACATGAAATATTGATCCCATTGTAGAACGAAGAGTTTTACTATTATATACATCAACACTTCCCTTTATTACAACAACTGCACCAAAAGCAGCATCACAGGTTCTAATTATAGTTCCAAGATTACCTGGATCCTGTATTCCATCGCAAACAACTATTAAATTGTTTTCTATATCATCAATAGACCATATCTTTTTATGCACAATACCAATAGCGCCCTGAGGATTTTCCGTATCAGTAAGCTCTTTTAAAAGTTCATTTGATATCTCATACTTGTCTATTAAAGAGTTTAGTATTCTCTCATAGCCTTTTGTTTCATATACCTTGCTACTATATAAAACATATTTTATACTTTCGCTCTTTATAGCCTCCTCAATAAACCTTATTCCTTCAATCAAAAAGAGCCCTTCTTTTTCTCTATATTTCCTTTGCTTTAGTTTTAAAGCGTCCTTTATTATCCTGTTTTCTCGTGATAACATAAAGTTTATTATTTGCTCCTCTCAAGAACTTTTAAATCTTCTGTACCTCCAATTACTACAAGAACATCTCCATGATAAATTTTATCATCTGCATTTGGAGATATATTAATATCGTTATTTCTTTTAATAGCCATAACGTTTATTCCATATTTGCTCCTCATATTAAGCTCCCTTAAGGACTTACCTTCCCATTCATGTATCGCTTCTAATTCCATAATACTATAATCAGGAGAAAGCTCTATATAATCTAGAATATTTGATGAACAAAGATTGTGAGCAACTCTAACTCCCATATCCCTTTCTGGAAAAACTACTCTATCTGCTCCTATTTTATATAAAACCTTTGCATGCATTTCATTATGAGCCTTTGCAATAACATATTTTACACCAAGCTCTTTACAAAGAAGGGTTATCATGATACTTGATTGTATATCAGAGCCTATTGTTACAACTGCAACATCAAAATTTCTAATGCCAAGGGAACGCAAAGTAGCCTCATCTGTTGCATCTGCCTGTACTGCATGGGTTACACTGTTTGATATACTTTGTACTATTTCTTCGTCAGTATCTATCGCAAGTACCTCATTTCCAAGGGAGTATAAAGTTGTTGCAACGCTTGAACCAAATCTCCCAAGACCTATTACAACAAATTGTTTTGATAACATACAAATCCTCCTTTATCCAACAAGCAGCTTATCTTCTGGATATTTAACGTTTGTATTTCCTATCTGTGCCCTTCTTGCAAAGGCAAAAGTTAATGTTAAAGGTCCTACTCTTCCAGCATACATTGTAATTATTATTATTATCTTTCCTATTAAAGTCAGCCTTGTAGTAAGCCCAAGAGTTAAACCTACAGTACCAAAAGCAGAAGTTGCTTCGTATAAATATTCAATAAAATCCCCTTCTTGAGTTATTGAAAGAATCATCGTAGTTAACATTACAAGCCCAAAGGATATAATTATTATTGCCAACGCCCTGTATACAAGGGATCTTCCTATCCTTTTCCTGAATATCTCAGTATCTTCCCTTCCTCTTATTACAGAAATAACTGTCATAAAAATAAGGGTAAAGGTTGATGTTTTAATTCCTCCTCCTGTTGAACCTGGAGATGCTCCTATAAACATCAATATTATAGTAAGAAACTTACCTGCCGTAGTCATATCAGATGTTGATATAGTATTAAAACCAGCAGTCCTTGGAGTTATTGCTGCAAATATACTTGCAAGTATCTTCCCCTTTAAACTTAATGGCTGCATTGTTTTGGGATTAGCATATTCAAATAGAAAGAATAAAACTGCACCTGATAAAATAAGTATTGCTGTTGTTGTAAGTACTACCTTTGTATGAAGTGAAAGCCTTTTAAATCCCCTGTTGTTTATAATTTCAGTAACAACTGCAAATCCTATACCTCCAATTACAATTAGAGAACATATCGTCAGATTTATAGTTGTATTTTCAACGAATGGAGTTAAGCTCTTAAAATCCCCAATAAGGTCAAAACCAGCATTACAGAAAGCTGAAACAGCATGAAATATTCCATAATATATACCTTTAGCAATCCCATACATAGGTATAAACTGTGTCATTAATATTATAGCACCGATACCTTCAATTGCAAAAGTTATTCCCATAACATAAAGCATAAGCCTTACCATGCCTTGAATATTAAAAGCATTAAAAGCTTCCTGCATTATTAGCCTTTCACGAAGTGAAATCCTTCTTCCAAGTATTACTGCAAAGAAGGTCGCAAAAGTCATAAACCCAAGTCCACCTATTTCAATTAAAATAATAATTATCAACTGGCCAAAAATAGACCAATGTGTTCCTGTATCTAAAGTAACAAGACCTGTAACACAAACTGCTGATGTTGAAGTAAAAATACAATCGATAAAAGGAGTTGAATTTCCGTCTGCTGAAGATATAGGCAAGCAAAGCAATAGTGCTCCTATAAATATAACCGTAGCAAATCCAAGGGCAAGTATTTGCACAGGTTCAAGTTTTATAAACTTTAATCTGCCTGCCTCTTCTTTTATAAGCATACTATAACCTCCTAAGACAAAAGCATACAAAATCTATTCCTACTAATTCTATCACTTTTATTACATAAAGCAAAGAGACCTGAAAAACAGGCCTCGTTATATTATGCATTAAGCTTTTCTTTTGCAATATTAACAAGTTCAGTAAAAGCTGCTTCATCATTAACTGCAATGTCTGCAAGCATCTTTCTGTTAATGTCAACACCTGCAAGCTTAAGCCCATTTATAAATTTTGAATATGAAAGACCATTTGCTCTTGCAGCAGCATTTATTCTTGCAATCCAAAGTTTTCTAAAATCTCTCTTTTTAAGTTTTCTTCCTGTATATGCACTGCTTAATGCTCTCATTACCGCTTGTTTTGCGATTCTATAGAGCTTACTCTTTCCACCATAATATCCCTTTGCAAGCTTCATTATCTTTCTGCGTTTTTTATGTGCATGAACTGCTCTTTTAACTCTTGCCATAACATTCCCTCCTTCTATTTATCATTATAGATAAGGTAATAACTTCCTTATCTTACTTGCTTCTACTTTATTTACATAAGCACCTTTTCTTAAATTTCTCTTTCTCTTTGAACTCTTTTTAGTTAAAATATGGCTGTGAAATGCATGGGCTCTCTTAAATTTGCCACTTGCAGTCTTTCTATATCTTTTAGCTGCACCCTTATGAGTTTTCATTTTTGGCATAATTTTTCCTCCTCTCTTAATATCAAACTTTCTTAGGACTTAAAATCATTATCATATTTCTTCCTTCAAGTTTTGGTTCTTTTTCTATTAAACTCACTTCTTGGAGTTTTTGTGCGAAATCCTTTAATATTTTTTCTCCAAAGTGAGTATAATCTGCTTCTCTACCACGAAATCTCATAGTTACCTTGACCTTGTCGCCATCCCTTAAAAATTTTTCTGCATTTCTTGCTTTAACATTAATATCATGTTCTTCAATAACAGGACTTAAACGTACTTCTTTTACATTGATAACCTTCTGCTTTTTTCTTGCTTCCTTTTCTTTCTTCTGAAGCTCATAGAGAAACTTTCCATAGTCCATAATCTTGCATACAGGTGGTTTTGCCACTGGTGCAATCATTACAAGGTCAAGCTGTTTAGACTCTGCAATTTGGAGAGCTTCTTTTGATGACATAATGCCAAGCTGGTTACCTTCGCTGTCAATTACCCTAACTTCCTTTTCACGAATTTCTTCGTTAATTAAATATTGTTTACTAATAACATTCACCTCCCAAAATTTTGGAAAAAAGGCATAGAAAAAGCGAATGGACGCACTCCATCCGCATAATATACACATTACAACTGGGCCTGATAACCTTACGAGCCTTGGCTGTAAGGTGAGAAGCGGATGGCTTCTTCTTAACATTGTTACTATACCATATATATTATTCTGTGTCAATAAAATTTTATTAAATATGGCTTATTTTCTTATCTATTTCTTCTTTTATCTTTGCAAGGAAAGCATTAAATTCCATGCTTCCTAAATCTCCATCTTTCCTTGCCCTAACTGATACATTTCCTGCTTCAACTTCTTTATCACCAAGTATTATCATATAAGGTACCTTTTCAAGCTGGGCTTCCCTTATTTTATATCCTATTTTCTCATTTCTAAGGTCAAGTTCAACTCTTATATCAAGTTCTTTTAATTTTTCTTCAAGCTGCTTTGCATATTCGTTTGCCCTATCAGTTACAGGAAGAATCTTAACTTGTACTGGAGCAAGCCATGTTGGGAATGCCCCTGCATATTGCTCTATTAATATTCCTATAAACCTCTCAATACTTCCAAAGATTGTTCTATGAACCATTACAGGCCTATGTTTTTCTCCATCTTCACCTACATAAGTCAAATCAAATCTCTCGGGCATTTGAAAATCAAGCTGTATAGTACCACACTGCCATGTTCTTCCTATGCAGTCCTTGAGGTGAAAATCTATCTTGGGCCCATAAAAAGCTCCATCTCCCTCATTAATCTTATAATCGAGCTTAGCAGCCTCAAGAGCCTCTTTTAATGAGTTTGTTGCATGTTCCCAGTCTTCATCACTTCCCATTGAATTTTCTGGCCTTGTTGAAAGTTCAACGTGATATTCAAATCCAAAAAGTTTATATACATAATCTGTAAGGTTAATAACACCTAAAACTTCATCCTTTATTTGGGATGGCATCATGAATATATGAGCATCATCCTGTGTGAAACATCTAACCCTCATAAGTCCATGGAGTGCACCGGATATCTCATGGCGATGTACAAGCCCAAGCTCTCCCATTCTAAGAGGAAGTTCTCTATAGCTGTGCATAGTATTTTTATACACTAGTATTCCTCCTGGGCAGTTCATAGGTTTTATAGCATAATCCATTTCATCTATCTTTGTAAAGTACATATTTTCTTTATAATGATCCCAATGCCCTGACTGATGCCAAAGTGCCTCATTTAATATTATTGGGGTTTTAATCTCCTTATAACCTCTCTTAGTATGTTCCTTTCTCCAAAAATCTTCAAGCATATTTCTAATTACCATTCCCTTTGGATGGAAGAATGGGAACCCTGGACCTTCCTCATGTATTGAGAACAAATCAAGCTCTTTACCAAGCTTTCTATGATCCCTCTTTTTAGCCTCTTCAAGCATTTTTAAATATTCATCAAGCTCACTCTTTTTTGTAAATGCCGTACCATAAACTCTCTGGAGCATCTTGTTTTTCTCATTTCCTCTCCAGTAAGCCCCTGCAACAGATAAAAGTTTAACAGCCTTAACCTTACCTGTTGATGGTACGTGGGGACCAGCACAAAGATCCACAAATTCACCCTGTTTATAGAAAGATATTACAGCATCCTCTGGAAGATCATTAATAAGCTCAACCTTATAAGACTCACCCTTTTCTTCCATAAACTTTATAGCTTCCTGTCTTGGAAGTTCAAATCTTTCAAGATTTAAATCCTCTTTTATTATTTTTTCCATTTCCTTTTCTATAGTTTCAAGCATTTCAGGAGTTATTGAAAAATCCGCATCAAAATCATAGTAAAACCCTGTATCTATTGCAGGACCTATTGCAAGTTTAACATTTGGATAGAGCCTTTTAACAGCCTGAGCAAGTATATGGGATGCAGTATGTCTAAGTGCCCATCTTCCATCTTCATCTTCAAAAGTTAAAACTTCAATATTACAATCACTATCTATTTGCGCCATAAGATCTTTAACTTCTCCATTGATTTTTATAGCTAATGCCGCCTTATAAAGTCCCATTCCTATTTTCTTTACAACTTCTTCAGCCTTAATAGGGCCTTCAAATTCAAGTACTTTTCCGTCCTTTAAAGTAATTTTTATCATACCTTTTCTCCTTTCATACAAAAAATAAAAAACCCGTCCACTAAGGGACGGGAAATATTCCCGCGGTTCCACCCAAATTGGCAAAGCCCACTTTATGCATTAACGCTGCGAACGCCTATCCTTACTTAATTCAGGATGGAGCTTCTGGGTGGTTTTCAATCCACTATGTTAAGGAAACCTTTCAGCCTTTGGGCTTCCCTCTCTAATAACAATCGTGAATTTACTCGTCCCAGTCATCGCTTCTTACACCTTTGGAATATATTTTATAATTATTTAAAACTTTTGTCAACCTTATTTTATAATTCGGGTTTTTGAGTCTTTGCTGGTATTTTTAAATTCTTACAGAGTTCACAGCCAGAGCAAATAGTTATCTTATCTAAAAATATGCTCTTTATAGTTTCCATTGTTTCTTCACATTGCGCATTTTCAATTCCGTGTATGATTATTTTTTTAGGGGAACAAGTTATAAGAGCACTAATTAGCATATCATGTTTATTTATTTCACCTTTTATATTGTCAATATCAAAATCTTCAAAAAACTCTTTAGTTATGCTGTTTCCATTTTCATCTTTTATTGTATATTCTCCTTTTTCATTTATAATTATGTTTATTAAATCATATCTACTTTCTTGTATTTCAACAAAATATTTCAAAAGCTTGATAAACTCACTATATTCTTTTTCAAGTACATATTCCTCAACAACGCCATCAATAATACTTATTATCTCTGAGTTCATTTCCTTTAATCTAAAAGTTATAAATCCATCAAGTATTATCTCATTGCTTTCTTGTAAAAATTCTTCAATCTTTTTTATCATGTTGTTTTTTCTATTTATAGTAGTTAATATGTTCTCTGCATCAAAAATCCCAAATCCCATAATAACAGAACTACATCGTTTTTTTATTTCAGTCAAGTCTTCACCAGATAGATAGCTATATCGCTCCTTTAAAATTTTATCCATTAAAGACAACTCATATTCTTGGCATATAAAATCGTATATTATATTTGAAGCATAAAGATAAAACATATCTCGGTAATCTTCGAATAACTTTATGTCATTCTCAGTATCCCTGAGTATACATTTTATATTATGCATATTACCTACATCATTTTCAACGATTGCAATATTCATTCCTTTATCCTTGAAGAACTTGCATAAATCTGAAAAACTATTTATTATATCCCTACTTTTTCTGCTATATCCAACTGACAGGAGAATCAAGCTTTATCACTCCCTTCAAGAATAGTATATGTGCGCATTAAAATGCTATACAGGAAAAAATTATTGCATTAATATACTATATTCTTTCAAAGGTATTAATGTCCCCAAGTCAATTATTATATTTTCACTTAAATTAATTACTTTTCTTCCATATTTTTTCACAAATGAATATATTTCCTCATGATCCGGATGAAGTTTTAAATTTCCAAAAAAAGCTATTTTGTCTTTAGACAAGTTTCCACAACTACCTCCAATAAAACCATAATTGAGATTAAACAATTTTATATGACCAGGAGTGATAAGCAGGGTATTTATATTATATTTGTCTAATTCTTTTTTTATTCCTTTATCAAAGGTAATCACACTATTACTATCAACTATACAAATAGAACATTTTGAATAACCTTGTTTAACATTTATCACTTTAACTCCTCTCTTATAAATCTCATGAAGAAGAATCTCATCAGTAAACCTTTCATTACATACAAGATACTTACCTATTCTTGCAGCATTATAATATATATCATAAGGATATTTTGTATATAATATGCTTTTACCTATAATTATGTTAAATCCTTCATTTTCAAGCTGATATACTAAAGAATTGTCTATATTTGGAGCCACAATTATATCCTTCCCTCCAAGATGATGAACCATAATATCAGGATGATAAGATATGGCTTCATAAAGGCTCTGAACTTTCTTTGTTTTTATAAGCCTTATATTCATTTTATAAAGCTCCCTTTCAATATCACTTGGTATTCTTCCGTCAACAATAGCAAGGCTTATATTATTCTCAGGAAGATTTGGTATTTTTACGTAATTTTCCATCATGTAATTCTCTCCTTCTTGAAAAAAGCAGCAAAAATCCCATAAATCCAATTACTCCACTTATTATAAAAGCATTGTTTGTCCCTAAAAATTTTGAAACAGCTCCTGCATATAAGCTTCCAACAGGTACAAGACCTCCAAATACAAGAGAATATACGCTCATTATCCTCCCCCTCATCTCATCTGGAGAATAGTATTGAAGTACACTGTTTGATGTGGTAGTAAACATAATCATAAAAAAACCACAGACAGCTAAAGATAAAAGAGAATAATAATAGTTAGTTATTAATCCCGTTATAATTAAAGCTGCTGAGAGCCCCAAGGAACCTACCAACTGATATAAAAACGCCTTTTCTTTCTTTCCTTTTGCTGCAACGGTAAGAGCACTTATTAAAGCCCCAAAACCCAGGCTTGATAGGAGCATTCCAAAGGCCTTTTCGCTAAGATGAAGAACATCCCTCGTATAAGGTGGAACAAGTATATTAAAGTTTATACAAAATGTAGGTATTATAGCAGTAGATATTATAGTATATAAAAGCTTTGGAGTTTTTCCGATATATTTTAATCCTTCTATAATCTCTTTTCTTGGATTTATTATATCCTTTTTTGAAGGTTTATCATCCATCTTCATCATAAAAAGACCTATTATAACTGCAATAAAGCTTATAGCATTTAAAAAGAAGCACCACCTTACCCCAAGATCTGCCATTATCCTTCCTGCAAAGGCAGGACCTATAAGCCTTGCACCGTTAAAGGCTGCAGAGTTAAGAGCTATTGCATTTAATAGGTGAGCTCTTCCTTCTACCATCTCAACAACAAAAGCCTGTCTTGCTGGATTGTCAAATGTTTGTACCGTTCCAATACAGAATAAAATAAGCAATATTAGTATATAGTTAGTTTTATTAAAGAAAACCATAAAAAACAGTAAAAAAGCAGCTATAAGCTGAAAAGTTTGAGTTGCTATTATTATTTTTCTCTTTGGATACTTTTCAATAATAAGACCTGCATAAAGAGAAAATAAAAATAGAGGAGTAAACTGAACTGCACTCATAAGACCAAGAAGAAATCTATGATTAGTTATCGAATAAACAAGCCAATTTAGAGCAGCGTTTTGCATCCAGCTGCCAATAAGGGATATTACTTGTCCAGTCCAAAATAATTTGAAGTTCCTATGAGTAAAGGCAGGATAATATTCCCTTAACTTATCTTTAACATTCATTTAACACCACCCCCATAACATCTTAAACCAATTTGCTAAAATGTACAATACAAAAACGCTGATTTTAGGGACCTGTTAGTGCAAAAAAGTTTTCTCCATCCCTGGTGCCTGGCACCGGAGATGGAGAAAAGAAGAAAAATGTTCCACCTAGTTGACAAGTGACAAACTTTTTCAAAGGTAACAGAAGGGACGGTTACTTATTATATTAAATAATAGACATAATATTTTATGCATGTCCCCCTGATTTTGCAGATATTGTGTATGAAATAAGTAACCGTCCCTTGTCTTGAACTTTTTTCCTTTTTTGTAAATGAACATTTTCACACTAACCGTCCCCTTAAGCTTTTATCATTTTGAAGCTTGTCAATACTTTTACAAAAAAAATAAGCTAAAGATCATCTTCCTTAGCTTTAATGGTTTATCTTACAGCTTTGAGCCGTGCAATATCAACCCAGTTGCTAGCCGTAGCCTCTTCGACCCTGCTCAAATCCCTTCTTATTGATTCAATTTGTCCCTTCATGTATGCTATATCGTTAAGCATATTATCATGTTCAGCTTTATTAACCTGTGCACTATGCTCTAATGCTCTTAATATTTGAGTATGCTCATCTAATCTCGCATTTACTTCTTGAAACTGTTTATTTACTTCTTTAAACTGTTCCCTTACTTCTTTAAACTGTTCATTTACTTCTTTTTTAAACTCCATAAGCAATTCAATAACTTCTTTGTCCATGACCTCACCTCCACAAATATATTTTACCACAAATAACTTATTAATCAAAGGTATATAATCTCTTAAGATAGACATTGCTTGTGATGATATATTTAAAACCATTATTATTAATTCAGGAATATGTTTTAAAATGTTATCAATTTGTTGTCACAGGAAAGAAAGGTTCTATAATATATGTTGGGGCGTAGCCCCAGCATATTTTTTTACAAAAAAATATGCACCTGTTTTAGATGCCTGGTAAAATTAAATTAACTACAAAAATATTACCTGAAAGGAGGCATCCAACAAGTGCACAATAATTATTTTATCAAAAATTTACTGGGTTTTAAAGATGTTATTATAACAAAAGTACTTGATAATGTTTGCTATGAAATTTATTTAGAAATGAAAAAGAAGCCTCATACTTGTCCTCGTTGTAATTCTGAAACTCGTAGAGTTCACGACTATAGAATTCAACGTGTTAAACATCTTCCTTTTTTCTTAAAACCTACGGTTCTTATTATTAAAAAACGTAGGTATCGTTGTAATGTTTGTGGTAAGAGATTCTATGAAAGTATTGAATTTCTTCCTCGATATCATAGAATCACCAATCTTCTATCTCTGTATGTAATTAATGAACTTGCTAATACTTGTAGTATGTCAAGTGTTGCTAAAAAAGTTAACTTATCTGTTGATACTATAAAACGCATTTTCAATAATGTGTCTTATTCTGCTGCTACTACTTTACCTAAAATTATTGCTATTGATGAATTTAAAGGTAATTCTGGTGGTGCTAAATATCATTGTTCTATCGTTGACCCTGTTAATAGAAAAATTATTGATATTATTAAAGATAGACAGTTTCACGTCCTATCGGACTACTTTAAAAAAATTAAAAATCGCGATAGTGTTGAATATTTTATTTGTGATATGTGGCAACCTTATATTGATTTAGCTAAAACTTACTTTAAAAATGCTATTATTGTTATTGATAAATTCCATTATATTAGGCACGCTATGTGGGCTGTAGAAGCAGTTAGAAAACGTGTTCAAAAAGAGCTATCTGTTAAATTAAGAAAATACTTTAAAAGAAGCAAAAAACTTATTCTTAAAAGATTTGACTTACTTGATGAAGATTCAAAGTTCGCATTACAAGTTATGTTTTCTTACAATAGCGATTTAGCTATTGCTCATACCTTAAAAGAAAAACTATTAAAAATAATTGATACTACCTCTTCTTCTAAAGAAGCTCGTACTTTATTAAAGGAATGGATTAAGTTTGCACAAAGTAGCGGCCTTAAAGAATTTGAAAGATGTGCTAATACTTATATCAGGTATTTTAATGAAATAGTGAATTCTTTTGATATACCATATACAAATGCTTGCACTGAAGGCTTTAATAACAAAATTAAAGTTATTAAAAGAAATGCCTTCGGCTTCAAAAACTTTGATAGGTTTAGAAATAGAATTCTTCATTGCTGTAATTAAAGTAAATTATAATACCAAATTTTAGAAAACCAACTCACGTTGGTCTTTTTGTCCTGCAATTTTTGTGGGATACTCTCCCCAATCTAACTTATCTTTCTAAAATAACTCTCAAACAAGATAGGACAGGCATTCTAATCGAATACCCGCCCCAACAATTGACAAAGAGCCGAAAGAAAAATAAAAATCACAAAAAACTTTAAAGCCTGTAACCTTTGAGATTACAGGCTTTTCTTTGGAGGCGCCACCCAGATTTGAACTGGGGAATAAAGGTTTTGCAGACCTCTGCCTTACCGCTTGGCTATGGCGCCATATATGGAGCGGAAGACGGGACTCGAACCCGCGACGTTCACCTTGGCAAGGTGACGCTCTACCAACTGAGCCACTCCCGCATAGATGGTGGCCAGAGCCGGAATCGAACCAGCGACACGAGGATTTTCAGTCCACTGCTCTACCGACTGAGCTATCTGGCCATGTTGGCGACCCAGAAGGGGCTCGAACCCTCGACCTCCGGCGTGACAGGCCGGCACTCTAACCAACTGAGCTACTGGGCCGCAAGTGGTGGGAACAATAGGGCTCGAACCTATGACCCTCTGCTTGTAAGGCAGATGCTCTCCCAGCTGAGCTATGCTCCCAAATTCTTGTGACGATTATTATTGTACCATGCATACTCTACTTTGTCAACCGCAAACTTCTTTTTTTATTTTAACAAGCTTTGCAGCGAACAATTAATATAATAGCTTATAATCTTACTTATGTCAACATCTTTTTAATAAATCTTTTAAAAAACTTTGTGCCCAATAATTATTGGGCACATTCAATAAGCTTTTCTATTTCATCTTCACTAAAGACATATCTTTCATTGCAAAAATGACACTGCATTTCAATTTTTTTATCTTCATTCTTTATTTTAATAAGCTCATCCTTCCCAAGGGCAATTAGAGCCTTTTCAACCCTTTCCTTTGAACAGTCACATATATAGTCAACTTCGATTTTCTCATATATTTTAAGATCCATATCATCAAATAACATGTTTAATATATCCTCTCCACTTTTACCTTCTGCAATAAGCTTTGATAAAGGTGGTATTTCATGAAGCCTAAAGGTTATTATATCCCCAAGCATCTCATTGGCACCAGGAAGCATTTGAATTAATATACCTCCTGCTGCTTTAATAGTTGTATCAGTATCGACAAGAACCCCAAGCACTACTGCAGATGGTACCTGCTCTGATACTGCAAAGTAATATGCAAGATCCTCAGCTATTTCCCCAGTCTGAATAGGCACCTGACCAACATAAGGCTCTTTTAGCCCCATATCCTTAACTACTGTAAGCATTCCATTTTTCCCAACAGCCCCTCCAACATCTAATTTTCCTTTTAAGTTAAGCGGTAAGTCAATTGAAGGGTTTGAAATATATCCTTTTACATTACCTTTTGAATTAGAACAAACTACAAGGTTTCCAGTAGGGCCTCCCCCATTCATTGTTATAGTTAAATTATCTTTTTCACCCTTTAACATTACTCCCATAATTGAACCAGCTGTTAATAGCCTTCCTAAAGCTGCTGAAGTTGTTGGACTTAAATTATGAATTTTTCTTGCTTTTTCAACAATATCAGTTGAATGTACCATAAAAACTCTAATATCACCATTTGAAACAGTAGCTCTTAAAAGATATCCCATATTATTCCTCCTTTTTGGCAATGATAACTGCTCTTAAACTGTCATTTTTAATATCTGACAGGGTATAATCATCAAAGATTTTAATATCCTTAAATCCTATTATTGAGAGATAATGCATAATTTTATCAACTTCATAAGCTTTTTGAATATGTCTTTCATCAAATCTTTTATATAAAGCTCCTTCCTTTATAAAAAAGGTTATATACATTTCTAGTATATCCCCATCTAAATAGTTATCCCAAATATAACAAAGCTTTTCCTCATTAAGTGTAAAAGTATTATTAGCTATTATATTTTTAAGCTTATATGAAGTACTTATATCAAATAAGAAATACCCATTGGGCATTAGGTGTTTATACACATTATTAAAGCTTTTTATTATATCATCATCTTCTATTACATAATTATAGCCATCACAAAAGCAAAATATATAATCAAATTTTTTATCTATATTAAAACTTCTTATGTCCTGCTTTAAAAAATTTATCTTCTGCCTGTTTATCCTTGCCTTCTCCTCAGCTATAGATAACATATCTTCTGATATATCAAAGGCTGTAATATTACATCCTTTCTCTTTAAGACGTAAAGTCATATTTCCAGTGCCACAGGCAAGTTCAAGTATATTTTTATTTTTTAGACTCCAACTAAAATAGTTTTCAACAAATCTCATCCATTTATCATAATCAATATCAATCATATCATCATATATCTTTGACAATGCTGTATATTGTTCCATATATGTCCCACCTTAAATAATTAATTTGTTTCTTTATATATTATAACGTATAATTTAATATAGAGTAGATATAAGGAGGTTAAATTTTATGCTTTACCCACTCTTTTTTGAGCCAATATATAAAAATGTTATTTGGGGAGGAAGAAATTTAGAAAGATTATTCAATCGTTCACTACCTGAAGGAAATATAGGAGAAAGTTGGGAGATTTGCTGCCACAAAAACGGTACAAGCATAGTATCACAGGGACCATTAAAAGGCTATAGCCTAAAAAATCTTATAGAAAAATACGGCAAGGAATTGCTTGGAAGCAAAGTATCTAATCATTCAACCTTTCCTCTTTTAATAAAACTAATTGATGCAAAGGACAAACTATCTATTCAGGTTCACCCTGATGATAAATACGCTATGGAAAATGAAGGCGAAATGGGAAAAACAGAAATGTGGTATATAATTGATGCAAAGGAAGATGCAAAACTTATATATGGAGTTAAAAAAGGAGTTAATAAATATGATTTTAAAAATGCAATAACTGAAGGTAAACTCGAAGAATATGTAAATTATGTAAATGTAAAAAAAGGAGATGTTGTATTTATACCTACAGGTACAATACATGCAATACTTGAAGGTATAGTAATAGCTGAGATACAACAAAACAGCGATACTACATATAGAGTTTATGATTTTAATAGGGTTGACTCAAAAGGAAATCACAGAGAACTTCATATTGAAAAAGCCCTTGATGTTATAAACTTTGACTTTCAAGGAACAATAAACAAGCCAAAGACAATATTTTTTGATAAATACAGCATAGAAAATATAGCAAAATGTGAATATTTTTCAGTAGATAAAATAAAAGTTAATGAAATTTATGAGGATATATGCAATGGCTTTACATTCCATGCATATTTATCCATAGAAGGTGAAGGGGAACTTCTACATAATGGTTTAAGCTACAAAATTCCTTTAGGCTGTAGTTTTCTAATACCTGCTTATGCTGGGGAATATAAAATAAAGGGAGATATCACTCTTTTAAAATCCTATTTATAGTCTATTTTTTATTCCATACTCTACCACACTCCCTGTTCTTTTGAGTCATAATTCCACCTATTCTTCCTGTTTCTTCTGCCGTTAACCCACTCCATCCATATTTTTTAACTTTTTCAGAAAGTCCAAGTTCCTCAGCTATCTCATATTTTATTTTTTCTCTTTCCTTCTCTTCTTCCGTAAGTTCTTTTTTAGCTTTTATTTTTGCCTTTACTATTTTTTTAAAAGGAGTTGACATTAAAATACCTCCTCTCTTTATTTTTATTATTACAACAACGATAATTTTTATGTACAAATATTTTTGCATAGAAGTAATTTTTATATTATATTTTGCATAAATATAATGTTTTGAATCTTTATTTCTTTTTTAAATATGTTATAATACTTTTTAATAATCATAAAACATAAAATAAATTGAAGACTTTATAAGGAGGTATATTATGGGAATTAAACTTGCTGTTGTTGGTGCAACTGGAATGGTAGGAAGAAAATTCCTTGAAGTACTTGAAGAAAGGAATCTTCCAATTGATAAATTCTATGTGTTTGCATCTGCAAAATCAAAAGGTACAATACTAAAGTTTCAGGGAAAAGAATATGAGGTTGAAGAATTAAAAGAAGATTCATTTGACAGGGGAATTGACATTGCGCTTTTTTCTGCAGGTGCTTCTACGAGCCTTAAATACGCTAAAATTGCAGCTTCAAAGGGTTGTGTAGTTATTGATAATAGCAGTGCATGGAGAATGGACGATACAGTTCCACTTGTTGTTCCTGAGGTTAATCCTGAAGATATAAAATGGCACAATGGAATTATTGCAAATCCAAACTGTTCAACTATTCAGGCTGTAGTAGCTTTAAAACCTCTTGATGATAAATTTGATATTAAAAGAATCGTTTATTCAACTTATCAGGCTGTTTCAGGAGCTGGAATGGGTGGCTATGAAGATCTTGTTAATGGCGTTAAGGGAATGCCTCAAAATAAGTTTCCACATCCTATAGCCTACAACGTACTTCCTCATATTGATGTATTTCTTGAAAATGGATATACTAAGGAAGAGATGAAAATGATAAATGAAACAAGAAAAATAATGCACAAAAAAGACCTTAAAATAACAGCAACGACTGTAAGAGTACCTGTTTTCTATGGACATAGTGAGTCTATAAATGTAGAATTCAATAAAGATTTTGAACTAAATGAGATATATGATGCATTAAAAAATGCCCCCGGAGTTATTATTGAAGACGATCCTTCATCAAATAAATACCCAATGCCAATAAATGCAGCTGGTAAGGATGAAGTATTCGTTGGAAGAATAAGAAGAGATGAAAGCGTAGAGAGAGGAATAAATATGTGGGTTGTAGCAGATAACATAAGAAAAGGGGCTGCAACAAACGCTGTTCAAATAGCTCAGCTTTTAATTAAGTAGTTTTTACTACCATTATTACATATTGAATCATATAATATAAATATATAATAGTTTTGAAAGGATGATTAAAATGAGCCTCTTTAAAGGGTCTGGAGTAGCTATTATAACCCCCTTTAATGAAACTGGCGTTGATTTCAAAAAACTTGAAGAACTTTTAGAGTGGCATATAAAAGAAAAGACAGATGCTATAATAGTATGTGGAACAACTGGCGAAGCTTCAACAATGAGTGAACAAGAAAGAAAGGAGACTATAAAGTTTACTGTTGATGTTGTTAAAGGTAGAGTTCCTGTTATTGCAGGAACAGGAAGCAACAATACCAAAGCTGCAGTTGAAATGAGTAAATGGGCAGATAGCATAGGAGTTGATGGCCTTTTAGTTATAACTCCTTACTACAACAAAACTACTCAAAAGGGATGTATTGAGCACTTTAAAGCTATTGCCTCTCAAGTTACAAAACCAATTATAATATATAACGTTCCTTCAAGAACTGGGCTTAATATACTTCCTGAGACATTATATGAACTATCAAAAATAGACAACATAGTTGCAGTAAAGGAAGCAAGTTCAAATATTGTACAAATCGCAGAAATTGCTCAGCTTTGTGGTGATAATCTTGATATCTATTCAGGAAATGATGATCAAATACTTCCTCTTTTATCCCTTGGTGCAAAGGGAGTAATTTCTGTTGTTGCTAATATTCTCCCAAGAGATACCCATGATCTGTGCGAAAAATACTTTGCTGGAGATATAGAAGGTTCAAGGGCACTTCAACTTAAGATGCTGCCACTTATCAAGGCTCTGTTTATAGAAACTAACCCTATCCCTGTAAAAGCTGCAATGAATCTTATGGGAATGAACGTTGGATCCTTAAGGCTGCCTCTTGTTGAAATGTCCCCAAAAGGTCTTGAAGTTCTCAAAAAAGAAATGATTGCTTACGGAATAAATATATAGGAGTGATTTGATGAGAGTTCTTCTTCATGGCTGCAATGGTAGAATGGGCCAGGTAATTACAAGATTGATTTCAGATATGAGTGATGTAAAAATTGTATGTGGTGTTGACAGCAATATTAATAAAGCTTCTAATAACTATCCTGTTTATACTTCATTAAGTGAAGTTAAAGAAGAAGTTGATGTTCTTATAGATTTTTCGAACCATTCCTGCATAAGTGATATATTAAAATATGGACTTGATAAAAAAGTTCCTCTTGTAATATGTACAACAGGATTTTCAACTGAAGAAAAGCAAAAAATAATAGATGCTTCAAAATATATACCTATATTAAACTCTGCTAATATGTCCCTTGGGGTTAACCTTATTATATCCCTTGTAAAACAAGCTGCATCAGTATTATACAAGGATTTTGACATAGAAATAGTTGAAAAGCATCATAATCAAAAACTTGACTCACCAAGTGGTACTGCACTTGCTATTGCAGATGCTATCAACGATTCACTTAATAACAAATTTGAATATAAATATGGCAGGTATGGTAAAACTGAAAAAAGGGCAAAAAATGAAATAGGCATCCATGCTGTAAGAGGTGGAGCAATAGTTGGAGAACATGACGTTATATTTGCAGGTGGAGGAGAAATAGTTGAAATATCCCATCAGGCACTTTCACGTGATGTATTTGGATATGGTGCAATAAGAGCTGCTCAATTTTTAATTAAAAAGCAGCCTGGATTTTACAGCATGAAGGATGTTATTGAAGAAGAATAACCTTTAGAAGCCCATAATACTTTAAAAATTTTAGTATTATGGGCATAATTTATAAGAAGGGATGAAAATATGGAGCACCTTATAAATAAAAGAGTAAAAGAAATAGAAATATCCGGGATAAGAAAGTTTTATAATCTCGTTTCTCAGTATAAAGATACTATATCCTTAACTATTGGTCAGCCTGATTTTCCAACACCACAACACATAAAAGATAGTACCAAGTTGGCCCTTGATAACAACAAAACTGCTTATACCCATAATGCAGGTCTTTTGGAATTAAGAACTGCTGCTAAAAAATTTATATCAAAATATAACCTTTACTATGATGAGGATGAAATAATAGTAACAAATGGGGCAAGCGAGGCAATTGATACATCGCTTAGGACAATACTCGAGGAAGGATGTGAAGTGATACTTCCTGGGCCTGTTTATCCAGGGTATGAACCAATAATAAGACTTTGTGGTGCAAAACCTGTATATGTTGATGTAAGGGATAGTAGCTTTAAATTGACAGCAAATAAGATTAAAGAAAAGTTAACATCTAATACCCGCTGCATTATTCTCCCCTATCCTTCAAATCCTACAGGTGTAGTTTTATCTAAAGATGAACTTTATGATATTGCACAGCTTATTAAGGATAAAGACATATTTATATTATCAGATGAAATCTACAGTGAGCTTGTGTATGACTATCCACATAATTCTATTGCTTCAATAGATTTTATTAAAAACAAAGCCATAGTTATAAATGGGCTTTCAAAATCCCATTCAATGACTGGCTTTAGAATTGGATTTATATTTGCTCCTTCATATATAACAAAACATGCAATTAAGGTTCATCAATATAATTCAACCTGTGCATGTACTATTAGCCAATATGCAGCTTTAGAAGCTTTAACAAATGGTGCTGATGATTCATTAGTTATGAAACTAGAGTATAAAAAAAGAAGAGACTATGTATACGAAAGATTAATTAAGATGGGTTTTGAAGTTGAAAAACCTAATGGAGCTTTTTACATATTCCCTTCAATTAGTAAATTTGGTATGTCATCCTTTGACTTTGCATTAAAGCTTCTTGAAAGCAAAAAAGTTGCTGTTGTCCCTGGAAGTGCCTTTTCAATCTATGGAGAGGGTTTCATAAGGATTTCTTATGCATATTCAATGGATGTACTTGAAGATGGACTAAACAGAATAGAACAGTTCGTAAAATCTTTATAAAATAATCATAAATTGGAGGTATAAGTATGAACAAAGGAAAAAAATATGATTTAACAAATCCATACGAAATAGCAAGATATATAAAAGAAGCAAAAAAAACTACACCAGTTAGAGCTTACATAGACGGAGATCTTAAAGGAATTAAGGATGATAAAATTGAAATATTTGGTGATAACAGTTTTTACATACTCTTTGGAGAACATGGGGATATAGATGAATTTATAAAAAATAATAAAGATAAAATCAAAAAGTTCAAAGTTGATTTTGATAGAAGAAACTCTGCAATACCTATGCTCGATATTAGAAATGTAGATGCAAGAATTGAGCCTGGAGCAATAATAAGAGAAGGAGTCACTATTGGCAAAAATGCCGTTATTATGATGGGTGCAGTAATAAATATAGGGGCTGAAATAGGTGAAGGTGCAATGATTGATATGAACGCCGTTGTTGGTGCAAGGGGCAAAATTGGGAAAAACGTACATGTTGGAGCAGGTGCTGTAATAGCAGGAGTTCTAGAACCTCCAAGCAGCGAACCTGTTGTTATTGAGGATGACGTTTTAATTGGTGCAAATGCAGTTATTCTTGAAGGTGTTAGAGTTGGTAAAGGGTCTGTTGTTGCTGCTGGTTCTGTTGTTACAGAAAACGTTGAAAGTGGAGTTGTTGTTGCAGGAACTCCTGCAAAGGTTATCAAAAGAGTTGACGAAAAAACAAAAAGTAAGACTGCAATACTTGAAGATCTAAGAAAATAAAAATAATGTTTTTACAGAAATGCTGCTAAAATAAAATTATTTTTTATTTTAGCAGCATTTTTATTAATTCTATTTTACAAATTGGCTATTATAAAGATCTGCATAGAATCCACCTTTATCGAGAAGCTCTTTATGAGTACCCTGCTCAATTATTGTTCCATGATTCATAACAAGAATTAAGTCAGCATCACGGATTGTAGAAAGTCTATGGGCAATAACAAAACTTGTACGTCCTTTCATGAGATTAGACATAGCTTTTTGTATTAAAACTTCTGTTCTTGTATCAACGTTACTTGTTGCCTCATCAAGTATCAATATTGATGGATTAGCTAAGAAAGCACGAGCTATTGTAAGTAGCTGCTTTTGTCCCTGTGAAATATTTGATGCCTCTTCATTTATAATAGTATTATACCCTTGTGGTAATGTTCTTATAAAATGATCCGCATGGGCAGCCTTTGCTGCATTAATAATTTCCTCTTCAGTTGCATTTTCTCGTCCATAAGCTATATTATCCCTTATAGTTCCATTAAACAGCCATGTATCTTGAAGAACCATACCGAAAATTTTCCTTAGATCTCCTCTTTTCATATCTCTTATGTCAATTCCATCTATTGTTATTCTTCCACCTTTAACATCGTAAAATCTCATTAAAAGATTAACCAGAGTAGTTTTCCCTGCCCCTGTTGGACCTACAATAGCAATTGTTTGCCCTGGTTTTACATGTATATTTATATCCTTCATTAAAATATCATCATCTTTATATCCAAACTTTACATGTTCAAAATTAACTTCACCAAATGGAGATTCTATAACCTTTGCATCAGTCTTTTCTGGAACTTCTTCCTCTTCATCAAGAACTTCAAAAACACGTTCTGCTGATGCAACTGTTGATTGAATAATATTAGCAATATTTGCAGTTTGAACAATCGGTTGTGTAAATTGCCTCATATACTGTATAAAAGCCTGTATATCTCCAATTTCAATTTTTCGCTTTGCAACAAAAACTCCACCTACAACACAAACTAAAACATATCCCACATTGTTTACAAAGTTTAATGCCGGCATTATAAATCCTGACATAAACTGTGCCTTCCATCCAACACTATATAATTTTTCATTTATCTCTTTAAACTTATTTATTGAATCTTCTTCTCGTCCAAAAGCCTTGACTATTTTATGCCCTGTATACATTTCTTCAACATGACCATTTAGCTCTCCAATTATCCTTTGCTGCTGTGCAAAATACTTTTGAGATTTTTTTGCAATAATAGAAGTAATTATACCAGAAGCAGGAAGTGTAACAAGAGCTATCAGCGTCATAACAGGGCTTATTGAAAGCATCATAATTAATATACCTATTATTGTTACAACAGAAGTAATAAGCTGTGTTAAACTCTGTTGCAGTGTTGTTGCTATATTATCCATATCATTTGTTACTCGGCTTAATATTTCTCCATGGGTTCTTGAATCAAAATATTTTAAAGGCAGCCTATCAAGCTTGTCTTTAACTTCAGAACGCATCTTAAAAACTATCTCTTGAGATACGCTTGACATAACATAAGACATTAAAAAATTAAATAAGGCACTTATTATATATAAGCCTAAAAGTATAATCAATATTCTTCCAATATAGTTATAATCTATTGAAGGAACAGGCTGACTTTTAAGTTTAGCTATAACATTTGATGGCATTTTCTTTTGAATTGCTGCTTGAATCTGTAATATATGCACATATTTTGCCAATATGCCTTCACCTAATTTTGTTGTTGCTTTTCCCATTATTTTGGGACCAACTATGTTAAATACTGTACTTAAAATAGCAAGGACAAAAACAGCAATGAATTTACTCCTCTGAGGCTTCATATATTGAATTAATCTTATAACTGTACCTTTAAAATCCTTTGCCTTTTCTACTGGCATTCCCATAGCAGGTCCCATTGGGCCTCTATGTCCTGCTGGTCTTTTTACTCCTCTATTCTCACTCATACCATCTCCTCCTTAAGCTGGGAGGATACTATTTCACGATAAACTTCACAAGTCTTTAATAATTCATTATGTTTTCCTATCCCAACTATTTTTCCTTCATCTAAAACAATTATTTTATCTGCATCCATAACAGTACCAACACGCTGTGCAACAATCAAAACAGTGGAGTTTTTAGTTTCTTTTTTAAGCTGCATACGTAGCTGTGCATCCGTTTTAAAATCAAGTGCAGAAAAGCTCTCATCAAATATATAGATCTCAGGTCTTTTTACCAAGGCCCTTGCAATAGAAAGACGCTGTTTTTGACCTCCAGATAGATTTGTTCCCCCTTGAGATACTAAGGAATCATACCCATCTTTCATTTGTGAAATAAATTCACTTGCTTGTGCAACTTCTGCTGCATGTATAATTTCTTCTTCCGTTGCATCATCTTTTCCGTATTTTATATTATCTTTAATTGTACCAGAAAACAAAACTGCAGTTTGAGGTACAAATCCAATCTTTGATCTCAATTCCTTTTGAGACATTTCCCTAACATCTACACCATCTACTAACACGCTTCCACTATCTACATCATAAAATCGTGGAATAAGGTTAACTAAAGTAGACTTACCAGATCCTGTCCCACCTATTATAGCAGTAATTTCGCCTGGTTTTGCTTCAAAGGAAATATCACATAAAGCTGGCTGCTCAGCCTTTGAATAACTAAATGTTACATTTTTAAATTCAACATGCCCTCTTATTTTATAATTATCTTTTGGTTCTTTAGGATCATTAATCTCTGGTTCTAAGTCAAATATTTCATTAATTCTATCAGCTGAAGCCTGTGCACGAGGAACCATTACAAACATAATTGACACCATTATTATTGAAAACATAATCTGCATTGCATATTGAAGAAAAGCCATCATATCACCAATTTCTAATTTGTTATCTCCAATTCTCAAACCTGCAAACCATATTATTGCTATGTTTGTAAAATTCATAAGAAGAATCATTATAGGCTGCATAGCTGCCATTATTTTATTTACTCTAATTGAAGTATCAGTAAGATCTCTGTTGGCTTTTAAAAACCTTTCTTTTTCTGTTCCAATTCTGTTAAAAGCTCTAATAACGCGTATACCAATTAAATTTTCACGAAGTATTAAATTGAGTTTATCTAATTTCTTTTGAAGGGATTTAAACATTGGTACAACTTTAGTTGCAAGAATAATAATAGTTGCAACAAATATAGGCAATACAACCGCAAGTATTATAGTTAGGCTTTTATCCTTTGAATAGGCCATTATTATTCCACCAATACACATTATTGGTGCATAAATCATAAACCTCATCATCATTACAAGCACTGTCTGTATCTGATTAATGTCATTTGTTGTCCTTGTAATCATTGAAGCTGTACCAATTTTATCAAATTCATTTAATGAATAACTCTCAACCCTTGTAAATACCTTATCACGTAATATTTTTCCAAATCCAACTGCTACCTTTGCAGAAAGAAAACTACCGACTATTGAGCTTATTGAGCTTGCCCCTGCAACAAGAAGCATATAACCACCATACTTCCAAATATAAGCCGTATCCCCTTTCATCATTCCATTGTTAACAATATCAGACATTAACGTTGGAAGATAAAGTTCAGCAATGGCTTGAAAGAACATAAAAGTTAAAATAAAAAGAACAAGCCATTTGAATCTATCTAAATATCTAAATAGTTTTATCATATAATCATCCCCAGTGCTATTACTTTTATTTTACATTTACTGCTGCATTGTCAAATAAGTTATTTACATTTGAAATAGCAACCTTTTCATCCATATTTAAACCACTTATTATTTGACACTGATTATCATTTGTTACGCCAACTTCAACAATTCTTTTTTTAGCAATATTGTTTTCTATAACATATACATAGCTTTCTCCATCATTTTGAATGATTGCAGAGCTTGGAATCACTATTCCTTCCTCCGATGAAATATTTATAGCTGCATGTGCAGAAACTCCAGGTTTAATATTATCAATATTTTTTATACTGATCTCTATTGGAAAATACATCCCTGTATTTATTGCCATAGGTCCAATGTTGCTTACTTTTCCTTTATAAATTTTATTTGGATAAATATCAACCTGAACATCAATATCCTGTCCAACCTTTACAAATGGAATATATTTTTGTGGTATCGTACCTTTAAGTTTAAGAGTAGAAGTATCAGCTATTGTAAAAAGAGGATTAGAGGGTGATGCTAATTCCCCGACATTTATGTTTCTATTAACTACAACACCATTTAAAGGGCTTAAAATATTTGCATTTTCAATCTGAACCTTTATATTATTTATATTTGCTTGAGCAGAACTGATTGCAGCTTTGGCTTGATTTAAAGAAGCACCTGTTGCAAGTTCATATTGCTTTTTAGCAATTTCATATTTTGTAGTCATATCATCCATTTCTACTTTGCTTACAGCACCAGAATTGTATAATTCTTTTGTTCTCTCATAAGCTCTTGTTACTGATTCAAAATTTAATTTAGACTGTTCAGCTTGATTTTTAGCTATTTGCTCAGAAACTAACGCTGAGTTTAATGACGCTTGAGCTTGTTGAAGCTGAGTATTTAAAGTTTTAGTCTCTAAAGTAGCAACTATCTCTCCAGCTTTAACATTACTCCCCACATCAGCTCCTATATTTTCCACCTGACCTGTTAATTTGCTAAACACATTAACAGTTTTTACAGGAACTAAAACACCTGAAATGCTTAAAGATGAATCAATCTTTTGTTTCTTTGCTGACATTATTTGTACATCTATTATTTTTGAAACATCAGATGTCTTTGTATTACATCCTATTGTAAAAATTAACAATGACAAAGCTATTAAAATAACACCTACTCTATTTTTCATTTTCTGCCACCTCTCAATCTACTTAATATAAATTTTTACAGTTGCATTCATACCAGGCATTAATGTTAAACTTTCAGCATTTTGAATACCTATCTTAACGGGAATATATTGAGTTTGCTTTGAATATTCCCCACTCGTATTTAAAGACAAATATGATGAGAAGGCTGATTCCGTTGCCTGTCCAATACTTTTTACATATCCTTCAAAAACTTTACCTGGGTATGCATCTATCTTTATATCTACCCTCTGGCCTTCTTTTACTTTTAAAATACTTGTTTCTTCAATATTAGCCTTTATATATATATTTGACGTATCTGCAATTTCTGCAATTTCAATTCCTGGAGAAACTACCTGCCCTATAACAACACTTGATAATACAACTTTTCCATCTATAGGAGATTTAATATCAGCCTTTGAAATTACCGGATCTGCTGCATTGTTTAAAGATTGTGGGTTTATTGCACTATTAGATATAAGAGCACTTATATCCTGATGACCAATAATTTGACCTTTCTTTACAAAATCTCCTTCTTTTACTTTCCATGAATCAATTTTACCAGTCACTTCTGGAGTTATTGCAACCATATTTGCTGAAACCTGAGCATTATCTGTTATTATGTAGTGGCTATCATTGTAAAAATAATAATATATACCAATACCTCCACCAATTAATATTAATAACAAAATTACAACAAATAAGGCTTTTATCTTTTTCATTTATATCCTCCTTTTCTATTAATTACTACTGTATTTTGTCAAAAAGTTTTTTCATTTCCTCAAATATATCATTTAATTTTTTTACGTCTGATTCATCAAAAATTTCTATTTTATTTAATATAACCTGTCTGCTATTTTTCTTATATTCTTCAATAAACTCTCTACCTTTTTCAGTTATCTTAAGTAAAATTACCCTTCTATCATTGGGATCAAATATTCTTTCAACAAATTTATCTTCAATAAGCTTATCCACCAATGATGTTAAATTGGACTTTGGAATCATCATTTTTTCACTATAATAACTCATTGGCCTTTCATTATGACTTTCCAATAAAAACAGAAGCCACATCTGTTGTTTTGGTATGCCTGGTCTTATTATATCCTTCATGAGCTTTTTATACAGCATAGGAACAAAGGTTAGTAAATTATCAACCAATTTTTCCCTATCCAAATTTGCACCTCCTTTTATGTTACAATATATAATAGTTACTTTTTATAACTATTATATATTGTAACATAACTATTTATATCTTCAATATATATTATAAACTTTTAATAAAAAATACTTTTCCAAGATATTATTAATAGATCTGAAAAAGGGATACCCTTTTCAGTGACCTATCTTGTCACATTTAAGGCATCCCCTTCACTTTCTTCATCTTTTACTATTTCCATCTTTGAAATTGATACTTCATAGGCTGTTCGTTTAATAATATTATCCTCTGAAAGTTTTTTCTCATACTCCCTACTTTGTATTCTTCCCCATAATTTAATATGTCCTCCAACCTGAAGAGTGCTTGAAAATTTTGCATTCCTTCCCCATGCAATTGCAGGTATATAGTCTGATTTATTATAGGGCCTATTAACTGCTATAAGAAGATCAGTTATTTCCCTTCCAAAGGGAGTTGTTCTATAAATAGGAGCCTTACAAATAAATCCATCAAGGAAGATCTGATTAGGGCTTTTAGAGATTTCTTCAACATTCCTTATATCCCTTGTAAATATAGTGAGTATAAGTCTGTTGGCTCCATCCAAAAACTTGTTATAAGACCTTAATTGCCCTTCAATACTAATTGTCTTACCTAAGGACATATCAACTGTAGGAATTAGTCTTTCCGAAACAGTTATGGGAAGAATATCTACAGCTTCACTTAATCTTGGAACCTCGAGGAAAAAATTGTAAAACTTTTCACCAAACATTTCATGGCTAAAGCTAAGGTTCGATGCCACCTTACCCTCAGCATATACTTTATTTGTTGCCATTAACTTGTCTTCCATTTACCCATCCCTCTCCCTTCGTACTTATAATAATAAACTCTAAAATATAAATATTAAATATACTAGTAAAATATGTATATTTTACAAAAATGTTATATTTTAAAACCTAAAATTAGAAAACATGTTAATGCAGCAAGATAATAATATATGTCATCTGATTTCCCTTTAACCATAAGTGGCTTTTCAAAGGGCTGTACAATTGTATTTGATAATGTAAATATTGACCTTTGCAGACAAAAACTAAAATTAAGCCCACTTATATCGTCTATACTTGATGCTGTCACAGTTGTTTTACCATTCAGACCATAAGTAATAACGTATATACTTTCACACTGAAAATCTATCTTCTGTATTGAATCAGAATTAAAAATTACATAGCCTTTCTGCCTTACATTATTAATTAGGTTTTGTATTTCACCAATAAGCTTTGGGCTTTCTTTTTCAAGAGAAGTTTGTATAAGCACATCAAACTTAATCCTTTCAAGCCTATTTTCAAGTATATCTTCTCTTGATATTTCAATAATTATATAATCAGGATTGTCATACAATATTTTAAAAAACTCACTACTGCTGTCCTGATTTGTACCTATTATTGCACACTTTTTATCACATTCTTTAATTTTTTCGTAAATTAAATCTGTTACAGAAGATTTCCCTTTGCTTCCGAAAACTCCTATTATAATCATAAAGATCACCTCAAAAGCTTATTTGATTTTATGGTTTACACATAAAAAAGATTTTATTCACATTATTCTATTTTTCCCATTAACTTACTCACATATATTTATAACAATTGTATAAATTAATAATACAAGACAAATAAATCCCCCATGGAAAATAAAATGCAAAGGAGGATAAGTTATGGCAGCAGGTCAAGAAAATTCAGGAAGAACCCAGCTTGTACCAGAGGTACATAAACTTCTTGACAATATGAAATATGAAATTGCACAGGAGTTTGCACTTCCCGTACATCAAGGTTCTGAAGACTACTGGGGAAACATTACTTCAAGGGATTGCGGAAGAGTCGGCGGCACAATGGTAAAGAGGTTGATTAACCTTGCCGAAAAAGAAATTTTAAATGGAAAAACACCTGAAAAAATTTAAAAACCCCTATTTAGGGGTTTTTATTGATATTTTTCTTAGGTTATTGTTATAATAATATAAATAAGAGGCTATATGGAGGTATGAAAATGTTTAAAGATTCTGCAGAGCTTGCGGAAAATAAATTATTAATTTTATATATTCTAAAGAAAATAGCTACTCCTATATCAAATTCGGATATTACCCATATCATACTTGAAAATAACCTCATTAATTATTTTGCACTTCAACAATATTTATCTGAACTTATACAAAGTGGCTTTATAAATGATGAAAAAGAGGACAAGCGCCACTCAATAACAATTGCAAGTAAAGGTCAAAAGGCTCTTGAATTATTTATAAACAGAATACCTGATAAAAAGAAGAAATTAATAGATGAATATATAGATTCTTACATAAAAGAATTAAAGAATGGAAAAGAAAGCTTTGCTGAATATTTACCTTACATGGATAATAAATATATTGTAAAATTAAAACTTAAAGAAGATGAAAACCTATTAATTGAACTTTTACTTCCAGCAGAATCAGATACTGAAGCCAACGAAATTTGCAAGAAATGGAAAGAAGATGCAAATGAAATATATAGGACAATAATTAATAAGCTAAAAAAATAATATAAAAGGTTCATCAATATTTTAATCCTTGGTGAACCTTTTAATATTATTTTAATATTTCCTTTGATAATTCTGCTTTTGTAAGCTCAATATTTATATCTTTAGCCATCTTTGTATATACATCACAAATTTCCTTCGCAAATTTAACCGTGCTCTTTGGAAGTCTATCCTCAAATTTAATAGCAAGATAATAAAAGCGCTGCGCCATCTTGACTTTCTTATAAATATCACTATACAAACCTTATCCTCCTGATAAGTGCTTATATAGTAGTATATTTAGCTAGAAATTAAAAAAACACTAATTTTAATAGTTTCTTAGTTATTATTTTGAAGAATAAAAGTCTATACTATACTTCTTAATTTGTAAAAATATGCTTTTAATCCTACAGCTAAAATTATAAGATTTTCTGCTTTAATATACTTCTTACTCTTCCTATCATATAAAGGGATCCGCAAAAAAGCAAAACCTCATCATTTTTTACAGAGCTTAATCCCTTCTCCACTGCATCTTCTATGCTCTTTGAAGATATGGCCTCTTTGCCTAACCCTTTTATTATATCTTCAAGCTCTGCTGCCGAAAGAGCCCTTGGGCTGTCTGGCTCTGTAGTTATGAAGCTATTGCATACCTCAAAAAGCTTTTCTAACATTTTTGTATATTCCTTATCCCTGAGCATTCCACAAACTGCAACTATTCTCTTCCCTTTAAAATAATATTTTAATGTTTCAGTAAGGCTCTCTATTCCTTGTATGTTATGCCCCCCATCAAGTACTATATATGGTGATTTTGAAATTACTTCAAATCTTCCTGGCCATTTTGCCTCCTCAAGACCTTTATATATAGAGCTGTTTTCTATTTCATAGCCTTGCATTCTTAATACTTCAATTGTATAAAGGGCCGTTATAGCATTCATGACTTGATGAGTACCGAGCATTCTTATTTTAATATCTTTATAGTTTTTCCACCAATAAACATCAAAGATAATTCCATCTATAGTATTGCTCTTAATATCATGTTTCATGTCATCAACCATAAAAATCCTTGAATTCCTATTTAAAGCAACATCAAGGAGTACCGATAAAGCTTCTTTATCCTGAGGATATATTACAACAGGCCTTCCCTCTTTTATTATACCTGCTTTTTCAAAGGCAATTTTAGATAGTGTATCTCCAAGTACATTCATATGATCATAGCTTATGCTTGTTATTACTGAAAGTATTGGATTTACTACGTTTGTAGCATCAAACCTTCCTCCAAGCCCAACCTCAAGCACAACGAAGTCAACATTTTTATCTTTAAAATATTTAAAAGCACAGGTCGTTATTATTTCAAACTCAGTAGGTCTCTCATATCCTTCCTCAATAATCCTTTCGACTAAAGGCTTTATCTTCTCTACTAAATCTGCTACTTCATCCTCTCCTATTTCTTTATCGTTTATCTTTATCCTCTCTGTAAATCTTTCCAAATAAGGAGATGTATATATTCCAACCTTATATCCCTGACATTTTAACATTGAGGATATGAAGGTTACTGTAGAACCTTTACCATTAGTACCTCCAACATGTATTACTTTAAGATAATCCTGTGGATTTCCTAAAAGCTCACAAAGCCTTTTTATCCTTTCAAGTCCAAGATTCATTGCAAATTTTCCTGTACTTTCTATATATGCTATTGCCTCGCTAAAGTTCATAATACACCTCATCTCACTAATGTCCACTTTATAAATAGCCCTAAACTGCAAATTATTCTTTGCAGTTTAGGGGCTTTAATAATTTTTATCTTAATGCATCAATTCTTTCAATTATTTTATTGAGCATATCCTGATATTTTGCCTGCTTTTCTTTCTCTTCCTCTATAACATGTTTTGGTGCCTTTGATATAAATCCTTCATTTGAAAGCTTTTTAACAACTCTTTCAACTTCTTTTTCGTATTTTTCTTTTTCCTTTAAAAGCCTTTCTATTTCCTTTTCTTTGTCAATTAAATCCTCAAGAGGAAGAAATATTTCAATACCCGGTACAACAGCAGATACTGCATCCTTTGGTACATCCTCTCTTTTTACAAAGGCTATTCCTGATGCAAAGGCAAGCTTCTCAAAATACATACTTCCTTCTTCAAGGGATGATTTAATCTCATCCTTTGAAGGTATAAGAAGAATTTTCGCCCTTCTATTGTTTGGAACGTTCATCTCTGTTCTTATATTTCTAACAGCCCTTATAACATCTATTACATACTGCATCATCTTTTCGTCTTTATCAAAACTTCTGTCCTTTGAATACTCAGGCCATCTTGAAATCGTAATTGAGCTTTCTTCTCCCTCAAGATGAGTATATATCTCTTCAGTAATAAAAGGCATAAAAGGATGTAAAAGCTTTAAACTGTCCCTTAAAACCTCGATTAAAGTCATCTGTGCAGCTGCTTTATCTTTTTCATCCTCTCCATAGAGCCTTGGCTTTACAAGTTCTATATACCAGTCACAAACTTCTGACCATATAAAATCATAAATCTTTTGTGCTGCAATTCCAAGTTCAAACTTGTTAAGGTTTTCAGTAACTTCCGCTATTATATTGTTAAGCCTTGAAAGTATCCACCTATCTGCTGAATTTCTAATTTCATCTATGCTTCCCTTATATTTATCTATAAGGCTTTCATCAAGATTCATAAATACAAATCTTGAAGCATTCCAAATCTTGTTTGCAAAGTTTCTTGATGCTTCAACTCTCTCCATATAAAATCTCATATCATTTCCCGGGGAATTTCCTGTAATAAGGGTAAATCTTAATGCATCAGCACCGTACTTTTCTATTATTTCAAGAGGGTCTATTCCATTACCAAGGGATTTTGACATCTTTCTTCCCTGAGAGTCTCTAACTATTCCATGAACAAAAACATATTTAAAAGGTATCTCCTTCATCTGATCAACTGCTGAGAATATCATCCTAGCAATCCAGAAGAATATAATATCATATCCTGTAACAAGAACGCTTGTTGGATAGAAATATTCAAGATCTTCAGTCTTATCGGGCCATCCTAAGGTTGAGAAAGGCCAAAGTGCAGAGCTGAACCAAGTATCGAGTACATTTTCATCCTGTTTTAGATTATTTGAGCCGCATTTTGTACATCCCTTTGGTTCATCGGTAGATACTATAATCTCACCGCAATCCTGACAATACCATACAGGTATTCTGTGACCCCACCACAGCTGTCTTGATATACACCAGTCCTGTATATTTTCCATCCAGTTAAAATAAATCTTTGCAAACCTTTCAGGAACGAATTGTATTTTTCCTTCCTTAACAACCTCTATTGCAGGCTCTGCCAAAGGCTTCATCTTAACAAACCATTGTTTTGATAAAAGAGGTTCAACTACTGTACCGCATCTGTCATGGCAGCCTACATTATGGTTTAAATCCTCTATTTTAACAAGAAGACCTAAAGATTTTAAATCTTCAACTATAGCTAATCTTGCCTCATATCTGTCCATTCCCTCATACTTTCCTGCGAGAGAACTCATAGTTCCATTTTCATTAATAACTACAACCTGCTCAAGATTATGACGAACTCCAACTTCAAAGTCGTTAGGATCATGGGCTGGAGTAATCTTAACTGCACCAGTTCCAAATTCCATCTCAACATATTCATCTGCAACTATAGGAATTTCTCTATTCATAAGAGGAAGTATTGCCGTCTTTCCTACAAGATGCTTATATCTTTCATCCTCAGGATGAACTGCAATAGCTGTATCTCCAAGCATTGTTTCAGGTCTTGTGGTTGCAACTATTATATACTCGTCGCTGTCTTTTACAGGATATTTAATATGCCAAAGATTTCCGTTTTTTTCACTGTACTCTATTTCAGCATCGGATAGAGCTGTCATACATCTTGGGCACCAGTTTATAATCCTTTTTCCCTGGTATATAAGACCTCTGTTATATAATCTTACAAATACTTCCCTTACAGCCCTGTTAAGTCCCTCATCCATTGTAAATCTTTCTCGGCTCCAGTCACAGGAAGCTCCCATCTTCATTAGCTGCTCCCTTATTCTTGCCCTATATTTATGTGTCCAATCCCAAACCTTTTCAAGGAATGCTTCCCTTCCTATTTCCTTTTTATATATTCCCTGCTTTAAAAGCTCGTTTTCAACCTTAACCTCCGTTGCTATGCTCGCATGGTCCTCTCCTGGAAGCCAAAGGGTAGGAAAGCCTTGCATTCTCTTCCATCTTATTAGCACATCCTGTATAGTATTATCAAGTGCATGACCCATGTGAAGCTGACCAGTTATATTCGGAGGAGGTATAACTATTGTAAATGGTTCCTTATTTTTATCAATCTTTGGAGTAAAATATCCCTTCTCAATCCATTTGTTATATAATCTTTCTTCAAAATCCTTAGGATTATAGGTTTTTGATAAATTCCTGCTATCTTCCATGTTAATTCCTCCTAAAATATTTTTAGTATTCTAAAAAAGCCTATACATGCAATTACAAGTCCTATAAGCTTTATTATTATTAGTTTAATATCATCTTCTTTGATTTTAAAAAGTTTTAATATATACTTTGCAGCATATACTATTATGCTTCCAAACAGTGCAAAAAACAGACTTACTCCATCAACATTTGAAAGCATATATATCACCTCCAAACTTAAAAAGGCATCAAAAAAGGTTCTTCGCACAAAAGGACGAAGAACCGCGGTACCACCTTTATTCCGGAATCCGGCACTCAAATCTGTAACGGGTAACCGTTCTGCATTACTAAATTTCGTGCAGAAAGCTCAAAAGCTACCTTCAGCAGCAATCTTCACAGGAGACCTTTCAGCCGCCGAGCCTCCCTCTCTTTGTGCATTAACTGCCTACTCCTCTTTTTCATAGCTTTTATATATTATTTTTTAATATTCTACACCAAATTTTTTTAAATTGTCAACATATTTATCGTTTGTTCTTAAACAAAAGATATACTCCTGCAAGAACAAATAAAACTGGGAAAAAGTATGTGCTTATATAGGATTTTATAAGGCTATATATCTCATATCCGTTAAAAAGCTTATCTATTATTGCCAAAGTACCTATTACAATTAATGCATAAGCAAAATATATTAAAAAGTTTCTGCTAATATTAGCTGAAAACTGCTGAGCATTTGGCATTTCAGTATATTTTTTAAATATAAAGTCAACATCGGGAACATATTCTCCCCTATCAAGCCTTCTTGCTATACTAAAGGTATCAAAGAAGGTATAAAACCAAAAGGGAAGTTTTATTATATCAGATAAATAGCCTATAGATAAAAGCCTGCAAACAGGTTCTATTAAAAGAAATAGCATTAGAGCTTGAACTCCCCTTTTTACAAGTCCAAGATACATATATCCAACCCCAGGAATAAGAGCAGATAGAAATGTTAAAAATCCATTCCTTCTTTCCATTTAAATCACCCCTTCAAATATTTTTATTATTGAATCAAAGTTATATCCTAAAGATATTGCATAACTTCTTAACCAAAATTCTAAATTATATATATTATATTGAAGGTTTGAAGCATAAGTTATTAGCAGCAAAAATCCCGCAGCAATAAAGCTTAAAGCAGGTATATAATTTGAAACTACATACCTTTGAGAATTTTTATTAATCTTATTTAGCAGTTTAACATTATAATCTTCCTTAACATCTATTCCTTCAAAACTTAATGCAATAAGTCTATCTAAATCATCCCATTCTTGCTGCATAGTATCTCTCCTCCCTTTTCAAGTTCTATTTTAAGTTTCTGTCTTGCCCTATAGATTCTGCCTTCAACATTTTTTTGCGTTATCCCAAGTATATCAGCTATCTCCTTTTGAGAAAGTCCAATATAATAATATAAAATTACTGTAATCTTTAAATCCTCTGGAAGAGATAATATACACTGCCTTATATAATTTTTTTCATCTAAATCTCTATAGTCATCGCTTTTATATCCTATAAAACCTGTTAAGAAATTTTTTATGCTCTTTTTTCTTTTATAGTCAAGGCATCTCGATACAGTTATTTTATAGATATATGTTGACAGGGAGCAATCTCCTCTGAAGCTTTTAATTGACTTATAAAGGGTTATAAAAACCTCCTGAGATATATCCTCTGCCTCTTGATATTCATTTGTATAGGTATAGCAAAGAGATATTATTTTCTTTTTATAAAGCTCTACAACTTCAATAAAAGCTTTTTCATCCCCTGATTTTAAACCCTCAATCAATTCCTTCTCATTCAATTTAATCACTCCAAAGCAGTAATGTTTATAGTTCCCCTCACTACATTTATATCAATACTTCCCAAGCCTGTTCCAATCGTTTTTACTATCTTAGAGTTTACTCTTTTTTCTTCATTTACTCTACAGGTTCCCTGTTCTATTTTTGCAAATATCTTTATATTTTTATTCTTTGTATTTAAATCAACTATTCCATTTTGAATATCAACTGAAACATTTTTACAAATTCTATTATCTATATTTACTCTGCCGTTTTGAGCATCTATATCTATATTTTCACAGTTTCCCTTTATATTAATATTGCAATTATTTCCTTCAATTCCTATACTGTTTACATTTTTAACACTAAAATTTAAATTCTGAGAATCTATTATAAGACTTTGAGCATTTTCTATGCTTCCATTTATATTAACACATTTTATATTTACATTTCCAAGAATTAATTCTTCATTTCCTTGTGTTTTTATATCGGAATTAGTACAATCTAAATCAACATCCATTTTATCAGGGAGGTAAATATAGGCTTCAACCCTTCTTATAAAAGGTTCTTCTATAGATACTTTGTATCCATCTTCAGCTTCCTTTACATCCATACTATAATCATTTATTGACTCATTTTTATTAACATATATCTTTGCATCAATTTTTATATTTTTATCAACAGATTTATTTATAATAACTTTAGCATTTTCCGCTGAAAAATATATTTTGTTTTTTCCTCCAAGTAAAACTTTATTAGATGATATAACTTTATAATTGTCACTATCCATCTTCTCTGCAAATTTAATAAAATCATCAAAGTTGAAGTTCTTTCCAAAATACCTTACATTACCGCTAAATCTATAAATAAAGCCTTGAACAGCATTAGTAATAAGAAAAACTATTATTACAGGTATGACAATATAATTAAACTGCAATTTTCCCTCAGTGCTTTTTTTTGAAGATAAAATCAGTATCTCTACTCCTAAAAGTATAAATATAGCAGGCCACCATTTAAAAATCTCTCTTCCAAGCTGAGGATTTGATTTGTTTATTATCATCCATACTCCTAGGAATATTAATCCTACAGATGAAGTTATAGTTCCAGCTTTCCTCATAAAAAAGCCTCCTTTTGATTTTTCATTTATATAGACACGTAAAACACTCCTTATCCCATAGAAATTTTTTATTTTTTATAAAATTATTTGTATGTTTCAAAAAGTTGATTCTGTCATCGAATGGCAGTGAGATGGTGGGCATGTTCCTTCTGAAGTACTCAGCAAATCCTTCTCACTCTATATTGACCAAATGTATGGTAAATACGTTGAAGGTGCAGTAGCAATCACAAATACAAAAGCATCACCTGAAACTAAAAATAGAACTGCTAACAAATCAACAGGAAAAAATATCAGTAGTTGGATTAATCATGATGATCTATCAAATTTTTCATTCATTCTTGCAAATGCATTTGCATATAGAACTGCTGGTCCATGTAAGGCAGCTCCCGACTTTGATGTAATTGACTACAGACAGGAAGATTATGTCTTTGGCGATAGAGAAACTGATGCCCGTCATCCTTAGAACCTGGATGATGGTTGTTATTAATTTATTTACATCCCACTTAGTCCATATAAAAATTTAAATTTTCACAAACTTATAATTTATCCTATTTCATTTAAATTTAATTAAGTTTTTAGGGAAAAATATTGAAGTATAAATAATATTTTTTGACATAAATAATTTTGGATACATAGATAAAAAATTTGGACATGCAATTTGAAATGAGATTTTAAAAGATGTAGCTAAGGTTCTTAAACATTATACACCAGATGGAACATTTCTTTGCAGATGCGGAGGAGACGAGTTTGTTCTTTTGACTAAAGAATCACCAGAAAATTGTAAAGAGATAGCTCATAATATTTTAATAAAAATAAAACAGCATAAATTTTATGATGATATACATATAAGTGTTTCAGCAGGAATTGCGGGAGGAATAAGAAAAAAATCAGAAAACGAAGATTTATCTAAAACAATTACAAGTCTTATTAATATTGCAAGTCTCGCATCAATAAAGCTAAAAAGGAAAATCATAGTTGAGGTGGATATTTGAATTAACTGCCCACCTCAATTATTTTTTTCTAAAATTTACTTTATTTCTGCCTTCCATAAACCATGAAGGTTACAGTAAGCATATACTTCAGCATTTTCCTTATCGCAGAATACAGCTTTAGGCTCATCTGTTGGAGAGAGTGAAATTCTTTCAGTACCATTATCACTAACAACAGCTATCCATTCTATATAATGTGCCTCTGTCATAGGGTGAGGAACAGACCCAACCTGAACGTTTATCCTTCCATTATCCTTTGTCAAAACAGGAATATGCTTTTCAAAGGAAGCCTCAGTAGTGTTTGCCTTCAGCTCTACCATAGGTTTGCCACAGCAAACAAGCTGTCCTCCTCCTCTCTTTATTAACCCTACCAGGTTTCCACATATCTCACATTTATAAAAATATACAGGTGCTTTCATCTTTTTATCCCCTTTCATTTTTTCTTTAACAATTTTATTATTAATAGTTCTCTACAAATAACTCAAAAAATGCCTGTGGATGAAGGCATGCTGGACATTTCTCTGGTGCTTCTATACCTTCATGTACATAGCCACAATTTCCACATTTCCATAAAACTTTATCATCCTTTTTAAATACTTTACCATTTTTTATGTTTTCTACAAGCTTATTAAATCTTGTTTCATGCCTTTTTTCAGCAGCAGCAATCATTTTAAAGGCTTCAGAAATTTCAGGGTAACCTTCTTCCTCGGCTATCTTTGCAAATTCTGGATAAAGCTCTGCCCACTCCTCATTTTCTCCACTTGCTGCTGCTTTTAGATTGTCAAGAGTACTTCCTTGTGCCACTGGATAAGCTGCATTTATTTCTATTGCTGCCGGGATTTCATCTTTAAGCCCCTCAAGTAAAAATTTATAAAACCTTTTAGCATGCTCCTTTTCGTTATCAGCTGTTTCTATAAATATATTTTTTATTTGTTTGTACCCTTCTTTGTCAGCTACCGATGCATAATAAGTATAACGGTTTCGTGCCTGTGACTCTCCAGCAAATGCCTTTAAAAGATTTTGAGCAGTTTTACTCCCTTTAAAACTCTTCATAAATTAATACCCTTTCTTTTTTCTATTTATTATACCATAAAATTCTAGTATTTTTCAAATTTTGTGATGTTTCTCAATCTATAAATAATTCACAATTTTACATTTAAAGCAAAAACTTTTGAAGTGGCCTTACTCACAGCTTTTATAAAAATTGTTCCCTTTATTCCCTCTCCTTAGGTAGAATTGATATTATATAAAAATCATAATACTTTCTCAATAAATATATCAACTATTTCAGGATCAAACTGAGTACCTTTATTATATATAAGCTCTTTTATTGCAACATGTTTTTTCATAGAATCCTTATAGGCCCTTACACTTATCATTGCATCATAAGAATCTGCTACAGCAATAATTCTTGATATAAGAGGTATTTCATAATTTTTTAATCCTTTTGGATAACCTAAACCATCAAATCGTTCATGATGGAATAAAACATATTGGGAAATTTCTTTTGTTTGATAGTATGAATTTAATATATCATATCCATACTCTGGATGTTTTTTCATTTCAATCCATTCCTTTTCATTTAATTTACCTGGCTTATTTAAAATATCTTTATCTATCTTTATTTTACCAATATCATGGAGTAATGCAGCTGCCTTTGTTATTTTTATATCCCTGTTTCTTAAATTCATTGATATTGCAATATCTTCACAGAGTTTACTTACTCTTATTGAATGTTTTGCTTCCCTTGGGTTGACTTTGCACAATTTATCAAAAATCAAATATAAAATATTATTTTCATTAGATGAGGATACAGATAACATTGCTTCGATGTTTTCTCTCATGACAAAAAGCCCTGGCGTATAAAGTTTTTTTATACGTCTTCCTCCTTCCTAAAAGTATTGTCATGGTTTTTGATCTAAAATTGTATATTTAGTTATTAGTATATCCATTTTTTTGCTTAGCTCGATTATATCCCTAATATCTTTTTCATCCTTATCAAGTAATACTAAACTAACCTTATTTAATTTAGATCTAATTTCATTTATTTCTCTTTTTAACACCTCAAGCTCTCTATTCATTGCTGCTATTATTACCCTCCTTTTTCCCCTTTTGACAATGAACCTTTTAAGTTGTATTATTAATTCAAACAGAATAAATATTTTGTCTAATAAATTATAACATATTATAGTTAATAATCCAAATTTTTATATATAATAATTTTGAATTTACATATATTAGAAAAAATTTTGACTTGATATGATACAAAATGTAATATATGGTAAATGAGAATAAAAAAATAATAATATTTTTAATATTATTTAGACAAAATATTTATAATGTATAATTTTAATGGAGGAGATAGAATGTCAAAAAGAAAGGAGAAAAAAATTAAATATCTTACACAAGAAGAAGCAAAAAATCTTTTTGACGCCATTAAAAAATCCAATAGCATTCATAAAATAAGAGATCTTGCAATATTCAGAGTAGCTTACAGATGTGGTTTAAGAGCTTCTGAAATTGCATTAATAAAATTAGAAGACTATAACCAAGCTAAAGGTGAATTATATTGCAAAAGACTAAAAGGAAGCTACAATAATACAATAAGGCTTGATATTAAAACAAAGAATATATTAGATACATATATTTTAGAAAACAAAATTACATCAAGTTCTGAATACATTTTTAAAAGTCAAAAAAATAAGCCTATTTCAAGGCAAACACTTGACTATTTAATGAAAAAATATTGTAAGCTTGCTAACATAGAGGATAAAAATAAGCATCACTTTCATGCACTAAAACATACAACAGCTGTTCATTTAGCAGAATCTGATATGGATATTAAAGAGCTTCAGTGGTGGCTTGGGCATAAGGCAGTTACAAATACAGAAATATATTTCCAATTTACAACAAAGCAACAGGAAAAGATGTACGCAAAACTCGAACAAAAAAGTGAGATGGTTTAAATATTATTAATACTTTACCAACTATATTAAAGGAATGGGAAATAATAGATGTTCCTATTCCTTTTTATAAGATTATTATTTTTTATTTAAGCATTGCTTAATATTCAGTAATGCATTTGAAATTTCTATAAATCTTTCATCAGTAATACCAAATTTTTTCTTAAATCTTTCATCCTCCATTCGTGCAACAATAATCTTATCGGGAGATATTTGATTAATAATATTTTTTATCTTATTAATTGAATCTTCATCATCGTTATACCCTTTAAGAATAGTAATTTCTAATATAAATTTCCCTTTGTATTGTTTATTAAATAAAGCCACGTTTGAAATATATTCTTTTAGTGTATATCCTTCAAGCGGTCTTTGGATTTTTTGAAAATCTTCTTCTGTTATTACTTTTATTTCTCCAACAACCTCATCACATTTATTAGCAATTTTTATATATTCATCTCTCCCTAGTAAATAACCATTAGATAATAGCCTTACATTTATTCCTTTGCTTTTTATTTTATCAATAATACTATCAATTTTGTTATTTACCAAAGCTTCTCCTTTTGAGTTAATAAAAACTAAATCTACATTATTATTTTCTATTTTAGTTTCTAATTCATTTATTGAACTGTCCATATCATCAAAGGCCTGTGGTTTATCTACCTTATTATGTGATCTTCCAATAGGACAAAATATGCAGTCAAAGTTACAATACTTTTCTGGAAGTATATTCACTTCCAGTACCCTTTTTCCATCTTCAATATAAATATCTTTATAACTGAAAATACCCATTATGTTATCCTCCTCAAACTATATTATTATTTCTCTATTGTTAATATCAAGAATTGAAATCTTACATGTTCCGCCTAAATTATCATTTACTGTTTTTGCTAAATCTTTCAAAGCATTTTCAAACTCTTCTGTTCTTTTTTCATCAACTAATTCAATGCATAAAAAAGCATTCTTTGTATTTTCTGTAAGCATAGTTCTTACAGATTCACGCCAATTCCAGCACCTACAAATTGCTCCCTCATTATCTTTATATACTATTTCACCTTCATAAGGTGGTTCACTTTTTTCTGTCCCTAATGTAACAAAATTTTCATTTCCAAGCGCTTTAGTTAACCTTATATCCCCAGCAAATGTATCAATATCCTCACCTCCGCAGGGCAATGCATATCTTAATGAAATACAGTTATAAATATCAACTAATGGATTAATTGTTCCTAAATGGTTCCCATTATGAACTCTCTTTAGTAATGCTTCAATAGATGACCTTGCGCCCTTCTTTGTTTTAAACTTTTGAAATGCCTCTCTCCATACTTTTATTACTTCGTTAGAACTGAATTCTTCATTTTGCAAGTATTTTAAGGCTTCCCTTTCTGCTTTTAAAAGCATTGATTTATATTTTTCTTCATCCTTTATAGAATTATCAATATCATGACAGATTACAACTCCTATTTTAGCCTTAGGAAATAGGCTCCAAAAATCATCTTCAATAACAAACTTCTTCATTTGAATCCTCCTTCATATTGATAAACTTTTTAAAAGCAATAGTAATAACATATTAATTATTTAAAGAAAATAAAAACAAAAAGCCGTGAGAAATATTATTAAAATATCTCCCAGGCTTTTATCCTTCCGTGTACACAGTTACCTGTGCGTTTTCTCTTGGACCAGCCAGTTGTAAACTGCGGAACCCTAGAAAACTAAAATATATAAACTTGTTATAATTTAAAAACTGCAACTTTTGAACACATTTTAGCAAAGTAATAGATTTAAGTCAATTTAATATTTTTATTCCTTCATTCATGTTTCTATACAACGAAAATATATATAACTATCAATATCATAACTATATAAAAAGATAAAATCAAAATGGTTATTGCCATACTTAAGTTAAAAATCTATTATTTTCATTCTTTCGCATTCATCATATATTATTTTATAAGGCTTTGATAATTTATAGGACATTTCATTTAATGTAAATCCTTCATCATCACCAACATACCAAGATAAAAATACATCCTCTCCCTTAGGAGATTTGATAATTCTTCCTGTATAAAGAAGGTCATCATTTCCACACAATACATTATCATCATCAATAGGTTTAAATTCTCCTAATAAACTATCAGAAACAAAATATAAAACTCCTGTTTGTGGCTGTCTAGGATATATTTTTTCTATATACTCTTTACTATACCATTCTCTTTTTACTGCAAAAATCATATACCATTTACCATTATGTTTATGAAGTGATGGAACCTCCATATCTGTAAATACGTGAGGCGATGTTGCTGGAGGCATTATTTCCCAATTCAATAAATCCCTTGACCTTGCCCTTCCTATACAACCTCTATAATTAGGATGTCCATTTTTATCCCTTGCAGTAAAAAATGCATAATACATTTTAGTATCTTCATCATATACAACAAATGGGTCTCTGCATCCCTCATGTTTATTATATGCCTCCTGTTGCTTTTCATAATATCTCTTATCTGCAACTATTATAGGATTACCACTATATTTTTCCCAATTAATCAAATCCTTTGAAGTTGCCACACCTATCCTTTGTGTATGTCCAACATAACCATCTTCTGCAATATCCTTTTTACACCTTGAAGTATAAAACATATAATAGGTATCATCTTTTTTTATTGTACATCCTGTCCAAATAGATACACTATCCCAATCTTCTTCTAAATCTGAAGCCTTTAACACCGTTCCTTTATACTCCCAATTAATTAAATCCTTAGATACAGCATACCCAACTGTTGAATTTCTATGTCTACTATGGGAATCATCATTTAATGGGGCTTCTAAATGAAACAAATGATAAATTCCATTTTCTTCATATATCCAAAAATCCCATAAAAACTTATCCTTTGGTGCATATAAATTCATAAAACTCACCTCTTTTTAGTACATCTAAAACCTCATCTAATGTAGGTAGAGCTGACATAGCTCCTTTTTTAGATACAGCATAAGAACCACATACATTTGCTATTTTACAAAAATATCTTATATCTTCAATATTTATATCTTCAAATCCTTTTTCACAACTACTCAAAGAATATAGCATACCTGCAACAAATGCATCACCTGCACCTGTTGTATCAACCACTTGTGTACTAAATCCACTTACTTTATCAATAATACCATTAAAACTAAATAAAACTCCATCCTTCCCTAGTGTAACAAGAACTAATTTAGTACCAAACTCAGCTAATCTTTTAAGTCCTTCTTCAATGTTATTACAACCTGTTAGAAATTTAACCTCATCATCTGATACCTTCAATATATCCACAAAAGGCAACATGGAAAATACAATTTCTTTTGCCTTTTCAACTGAAGGCCAAAGGTTTAATCTTAAATTTGGATCAAATGAAATTAGCATTCCCTTTTTCTTTGCAATATTAACTGCCTTTAATGTTGCCCATCTTGATATTTCATCAATCATAGAAATCGTCCCAAAGTGCAATATCCCATAGTCATTAAGCATTTCTTCCTTTATATCATCTTCTGATAATAATCTATCTGCACTTGGATTAACATAAAATTCAAAACTTCTCTCACCATTTTCATCTAGAGTAACAAGCACTATTCCAGTATGTGCTTCTTTTGTAAAGAGCATGTTTTCAGTTGAAACATTAAATCCTTCAAGCACATCTTTCAAGTATCTACCTAATGCATCATCTCCAACCTTGCCTAAAAATCCAGCCTTACCACCAAGTCTTGAAACCCCAGCTGCAACATTGGCTGGGGCACCTCCTGGATTTTTTTGATATGTCATATTTTTATCAAGGGGAATAAAATCTATTAAAACTTCACCTAAAGTCAATACACCCTTCATATATAAATTCACCTTCTTTTATATTTCTTGTTTTTCCTCAAATCCCATAATATATGTTGCTACAAATGCTCCAAAGAATGCAATAAACATACCAATAATGTAATTTAACATTGATGATGTCTGTACTATAGCTGTACCTGGTATTCCTGTAACTCCAACAGCAGTCATTGCAACTTTAGTAGCAACAACATAAGCACCACCTAATGCCCCACCTATTGCTGCCGCTATGAAAGGTTTGCCTAATCGCAAATTAACTCCAAATATAGCAGCTTCAGTTATACCAAGCAAACAAGAAGTTGCTGCTGGTAAGGATATTGATTTCATCTTTGCATTCTTTGTTTTAAAATAAACTGCAAATGCTGCTCCACCCTGTGCAACGTTAGCCATTGACCATATTGGAAGTAGTAAATTTGCTCCAACGTTCTTTATGAGTTCTGCTTCTATAGCATGGAAGCTATGATGTATTCCTGTTATAACTATTGTTGAGTATAGTCCTCCAAATATTAATCCTGCAAACATACCAATACTGTTATAAGTAAAGTTTAATACAAAGGAAATTCCTTCTCCAAGTAATCTTCCAAATGGTCCAATTACAGTTAATGAAATAAACCCTGTAATCATTATTGTTAAGAAAGGTGTTAATAATATATCTAAAACTTCTGGAACAATCTTTCTTATATTTCTTTCAACAATACCAAGTATCCATACTGCAATTAATATAGGTAATACTGTGCCTTGATATCCAACCATTGCCACATTAAGTCCAAATACATTTATTGTTTTTTCAATTCCTCCACCTAATGTCCAAGCATTTTGTAGTGATGGGTGAATAAGTATTCCACCTAAAGTAGCTGCTAAAAATGGATTTGCTCCAAACTCCTTAGCTGCACTAAATGCAACTAATATTGGCAAGAATACAAATGCTGCATTTGAAAACATATCTACCATTATGAATAATCCGCTTTCCGGATTTACTAAGTTAAATGTTTTAAACATTCCAAGTAATCCCATCAAAAGACCACTTGCAACTATTGCAGGAATTATAGGAACAAAGATATTTGATAATATTCTAGCTAATCTTTGAACTGGATTCATTTTTTGCATAGCATCTTTCTTTAAATCACTTGTTGATGCCTCTTTAATATCTGCGATTTTTACAAATTCCTTATAAACTTTGTTTACCAATCCTTGACCTATAATTATTTGAAACTGTCCTGTGTTTGAAAACACACCCTTTACATCTTCTAACTTTTCAAGTTCACTTATATTTGCCTTTGATTCATCCTTTAAAACCATTCTAAGTCTTGTTGCACAATGTGCTGCACCTATTATATTATCCTTTCCGCCTACAAGTTCAATAATTTTTGACGCTAATTCTCTATGTTCCATAATTTTACCTCCTTTTTACTTATTTAATCAATTTAATCCCGGGCATTAAATTGATTAATAAAAACAAAAAAACCCAAAGCACCAATAGCAATTAAAGCTACTGTTACTTTGGGTCTTGCCTGCATTACCAGTCACAATCCCTAAATATATGATTTTAATATCATAATACACAAAATTTTTTAAAATTGTCAAGCGGAATTTATAATTCTCTGTATGTGTAAAGATATATAAGCAAGTTCTTCATCTGGCATATAATATTCATATTCATTCTCTATATGTTTCTGAATATCTTTAGCAATACTATAGGCTTTTTTATATTTTGTTTTTATAATTTCAAAAAGTTCTGCATCTATATCACAAAATCTCTCTTTTTTTATCATCCTCTTTAATGCAAAATGAAAATGTGTTTTTAGTCTTTGATATGAAATAGAAGCCTCATCTATTTTTATATTTAATCGTGTTTCTATTATTTTAGTCATATCCTTTATCATCGTTGCTATATCCATAGCAATTGTTATATCTCTATAATTATTTTTTGCTGTATGAATATGAAGTGCTATAAAACCTATTTCATCATCTGGAATTTCTATGCTTAATTTTTGCTTTATATATTCCTTAGCCCATATACCAATCTTAAATTCATCAAAATATAACGACCTTATTTCTTCAAGCAATTTGTTTTGTATAATTATTCCCTTTTTAAATCTTTCAAATGCAAAGGCAAGGTGGTCTGTTAATGCAATGTATATATGAGGATTAAGTTCAACATTTAGTTTCTGCTCTGCATAATGAATTATATTTTCTGCAATATCAACATACTCTTGAGGAAAACTTTTTACTATTTCTTCAAATTTTTCATATTCACTCTTATCTTCCATAACAAAAATTTTTTCTATCTTTGTTTTATCAACAACATCATTTATCTTTTTTTGAAATCCTATTCCAACTCCAATAACTATTTTTTCAACACCTTTATCATTAACAATGAGGGTATTATTATTAAGTATCTTCTTAATTCTCATTTTATCCTCCTATATAATATATAATAATTATATTATAACACCCTAAATAGATAATTTTAAAAATCAAATTTAAATAATAAATAAATATAATTTTTTAATAATATTTATCATAACAATTTACAAAAATAACCTTTTTTATTAATATATTTTAAAGTTTTTTGTCTTAGCTTTACTCTTTGTTATTTACCAATTTCTTTAAATATACTATTAAAAGGCTATCAATCAATAATGCATAGTCATTTATATATATTTAGAAATAAAAATTCTGTTTTGATAAATACTTAACTTTTATTTTTCTTTATTTGGGCATATAAAAAAAGGCTATTCTACCTTATTAGCAAAATAACCATTATATCACTAATATATTTTATAAACAGGATATAAATAAATTATAAAAATTATTAACTCTATTGTTTATAAAAAGTATCTCTATGCAAAATCAGATGGAAATTGGAAATATCTAATAAATAACACCATCAACCCATATTTTCTTTCCATATATTACCTAAGTATCTTGAACTAATTTCTTTTCCAGATGCAATTTCAAGAATAGCATCAGCTATATCAGGAAAAAGTAAAATTTCTTTTATTTTTTCCAGTGGTACAAATTCAGGAAAATCCCATTTTTCATTTGGGAAACACCATGAAGGTTTTTTTACTTCTCCTGATTGTGGGATACCTCTAAAGAAAAAATTTATAATATGTTTTTCACCATCTGGCCAGAGGGTTTCTCCAGTAAAAAGAAGTTCGGTTACTTTAACTTTTAAAGAGGTTTCTTCCTCAACTTCTCTTTCTCCACATTCTTTTAAAGTTTCAATCTGTCTTAATTTGCCGCCCGGCAATACCCAATATCTCTTGCCATCTCGAAGATGGTTTATTAAAAGAATTTTATTATCTTGAATTACAATAACACCTACCCTGATATCAATCATAAAAACTACTCCTTTTTAAAGTTATTTAAATATTTATATAACTTTTTTATCTATCTTCATACTGAATCTCAAATAAGTACCGCAATATAAAAACTTACGGTACTTATTACATTAACACTTTCCTTATAATTCCAAAATCTTACTCTTTCATATATTTCCAAGTGCACTTATTATATAAACTTAATAGAAAGTTTCTTTCATTATCCATATCCTACATAACTCTGCTTAAGCAGCTTTTTCTATATTTGAAACGCTTATAGTTAAAAACGCAATAAAAGCACATGCAGCTCCGAAAAAGAATGTTGCTGAAGGAGAAACATTATCCCAAAGATAACCTGCAATAATATTTGCCGGCAATGTCATTATGCCTAATGAAGCATTGTATAGTCCATATGCAGTACCGCGCTTGTTATCAGGCACAATTCGAGCAACAAGTGATTTTGCAATTCCTTCAGTTGTCGCATAATAAAGACCATAAAATATATATATTATCCATATATGCCAAGGTCGGCTTGCAAATGCAAATCCTATATATGATAAAACATAAATAATCCATCCAATCTTCATTACTTTCACCCTTCCAATTCTATCTGAAAGGCTGCCTGCAGGAACTGATAACGAAGCATAAAAAAGATTAAATACCGCATAGACAATAGGTATTATTACAGGACTTATACCAACATCTTGGGCACGGAGTATTAAAAATGAGTCACTTGAATTACCCAATGTGAAAATAAGCATTATAATAAGAAATAAAAGAAATTTATCCTTCAATACACTAAAATCAAATTTTGACTGTTCCTTTGAAGCAGATGAAGCTTTTTCATTTACAAAAATGCCTATTAAAAGTATTGTTATAGCAGAGATAAGACCAGCAATATAAAATATTATTCTGTAACGCATATTTCCACTTGCAAAAAGGTAAAGTATCCCTGCTGTTACAAGTGGCCCGATTACAGAACCTAAAGTATCAAGCATACGCTGAAATCCAAAAGAGAATCCCACATGTCCTTCCTTAGCCGATTGGGCAACCAGTGCATCTCGAGGAGCATCCTTTGTTCCTTTTCCGATACCATCAATTAAACGCAAAATAAAAGCCTGCCATGCAAAAAACACAGTACCAAATAAAAAGCGGCTTATTGCAGAAAGTAAATAGCCTATAAAAACAATAATCTTTCGTTTTCCTAACTTATCAGAAATAATACCTGATACTATTTTAAAAACACTTACAATTGTTGTTAAACTTCCCTCTATAAGACCTATTGTCTCTTTACTTAAACCCAGAACAGTTGAATAGAAAATTGGAAGAATTGGCTGTATCATGTCCTGCCCAAAGCCACCAAAAAAAGCTACCCATCCTAACGTATAAACATTATTTCGCTCTTTTACAATGTCATTCTTTTTTCCCATAAAATCACCCTTCCAAAAAATATAAAAAGCCAATAACCCTACAGTAAAGTAGGAGTCATTAGCTTATTACCAAGCATTTTAGGTGAACTCCATCACCACAAAACTATTATATTTCATTTTTATATATTTTTTCAAGGCCGAATTAATCCTAAAATATAGATTAAATCTTTAAATATCTTAAAATAATATTATTTACTTTATTTAACATATTATTATTTTGCATAGACTCTATGGATCCTCATAAAATCATCCATATATTTATAATTAAAGCTATATCATATATCATTCAATAAGTACAAGTAACACTCCCTCCTTATAAAACATATTATAAATTGACAATCATTTATGGAGGTTTGTTATGAGAAAATATCGGGTCTTTGACAGTTGCAAGACAAAAAAAGTGCCTTAAAGCCTTGATATAGGCTTATTTTTTTGTCAAATTTTAAATTTTTATAGTGCACAATGTGTAACAATGTGTTATAATATAGATATAAATATATGAAGAGATGTGAAAAAATGAGATTACAAATTGTTAAATCAAAAAATGCAGCATCCTTATATGTAGTTAAATCTGTTTATGAAAAAGGCAAGCGTACATCAAAAGTAGTTGAGAAGCTTGGCACTTATGATGAACTTTTAAAAAAACTAAACGGACAAGACCCTATAGAATGGGGGAAGAGGTACGTTGAAGAGTTAAATAGAAAAGAAAAAGAAGAGAAAAGAGAAATATTAGTAAAATACTCGCCTGTTAAACAAATTAACAAAGACGAACAGCATACTTTTAATGGTAGTTACTTGTTTTTACAAAAAATATATAACGAGCTTGGGCTGCAAAATATCTGTAAAAATATTTCGGATAAACATAAATTTAATTTTAATCTAAATTCAATACTATCAAGATTAATTTATGCAAGAATTATTTATCCATCATCTAAGCTTGCTACATACGAACTATCAAAAAAATTTATTGAGCAGCCTGATTTTGAGCTTCAGCATATTTATAGAGCTTTAGAAGTAATTTCAGAAGAAACAGATTTTATTCAGTCAGAATTATATAAGAACAGTCTTAAAGTTTGCAATCGTAATAAAGGAGTTCTCTATTATGACTGCACCAACTATTTCTTTGAAATTGAACAGGAAGAAGGATTAAAACAGTATGGAGTATCGAAGGAACATAGACCCAATCCAATTGTTCAAATGGGACTTTTCATGGATGGAGACGGCATCCCCCTTGCATTTTGTATAAACAAAGGTAATACTAATGAACAAGTAACTTTAAAACCTTTAGAGCAAAAAATTATATCCGAATTTGGGCTTTCAAAATTTATCATTTGTACAGATGCAGGGCTTGCATCTACAGCAAACAGAAAATTTAATAATATACAAAATCGAGCTTTTATTACTACACAATCTATTAAAAAATTAAAATCACATTTAAAAGAATGGGCGTTAGACCCCAAAGGATGGCATCTTAGCGATTCAGACAAAGTATATAATTTAAACGAAATTGACGAAGAAACAGATATTAATAAAATTTTTTATAAGGAACGCTGGATAAAAGAAGACGGGCTTGAACAAAAACTTATTGTAACATTTTCCTTGAAATATAGAAACTATCAAAGAACTATAAGAGGTAACCAAATAGAGAGAGCTCAAGAGGTTATTGATACCAATCCTACAAAATTGAAGAAATGTAATGCTAATGATTACAAACGCTTTATTTCAAAGACTCACTGCACACCTGACGGTGAAGTAGCTGAAAAAGAATTATACAGCATTAATGCTGATTTAATAGCACAAGAGGCAATGTATGATGGTTTTTACGCAGTATGTACAAATATAAGTGATGATGCTGCCGCAATTATAAAAATTAATAGAAGGCGTTGGGAAATAGAAGAGTCCTTCCGTATTATGAAATCAGAGTTTAAGGCAAGACCAGTATATTTAAGAAGAGATGATAGAATAAAAGCGCATTTTACAACTTGTTTCATTTCCCTGATGATATATAGGCTATTAGAAAAAAAGCTTTCAGAAAAATATACGTGTAGCGATATTATATCAGGACTTAGAGAAATGAATTTTTATGAGATTAAGAATGAGGGCTATATTCCAATATATACAAGGACCGATTTTACAGATGATTTACATGACAAATTTGGCTTTAGAACGGATTATCAAATAATTAATATGAAACAAATGAAAAAAATTTTTAAAGACACGAAAAAATAAAAAACATTGTTCACTTTTTTGAAAAGTATAAAAGCCTGAGATCCCTTGATATTCAATGGTTCTACAGGCTTTTTGCTTCGCGCAACTGTCAAAGATGAGATTATATTTCATTTTTATATATTTTTTCAAGGCCGAATTAATCCTAAAATATAGATTAAATCTTTAAATATCTTAAAATAATATTATTTACTTTATTTAACATATTATTATTTTGCATAGACTCTATGGATCCTCATAAAATCATCCATATATTTATAATTAAAGCTATATCATATATCATTCAATAAGTACAAGTAACACTCCCTCCTTATAAAACATATTATAAATTGACAATCATTTATGGAGGTTTGTTATGAGAAAATATCTTAAACTTCTTTGCACAATTTTAGTATCTGTTCTAATCTTATCTTGTTTCTCGTCCTGCACTAAAAAGCAGAATACAGAATTAACAAAAGTAAGGCTCAATGAAGTTGTGCGTTCAGTTTTCTATGCACCTATGTACGTTGCAATAAACAAAGGCTTTTTCAAAGAGGAGGGGCTTGAGATTGAGCTTTCGACTGGGCAAGGGGCTGACAAAACAATGCAGCAGGTTCTCTCTAAAAATGCAGACATAGGCTTTTGCGGGCCAGAGCAGGTTATTTATCTTTATAATCAGGGAAGAGATGATTATGCTGTACTCTTTGCACAGCTGACTCAAAGAGATGGCTCTTTCCTCGTTAGCAGAAAGGATGAAAAGGATTTTAAATGGGAGAGCTTAAGGGGAAAGACAATAATAGGAGGCCGCCCTGGAGGAGTTCCTGAAATGAGCCTCGAGTATGTTTTAAGAAATCACGGCTTAACCATAGGAAAAGATGTAAATATAATCACAAACCTTGCATTTACAGCAACTGCAGGCGCATTTAAATCTGGAACCGGGGATTATGTTGCACTCTTTGAACCTACAGCAAGCATGCTCGTAAATGAAAAAGCCGGCTATATTGTTGCATCAGTAGGTAAGGCTTCTGGAGAAATGCCCTATACCTGCTTTTTCTCAACAAAATCCTATATGGAAAACAACCCTGATATAATTCAAAAATTCACAAATGCAATATACAAAGGTCAGCTTTATGTTCAATCCCACAGTTCAAAGGAAATTGCAAAAGATATTGTAAGCTTTTTCCCAGGTTCAGATACAGAGCTTTTAGCAGTAGTTGTTGAAAATTACAAATCCATAGATGCCCTTGCAAAGGATCCAATATTAAAAGAAGAGAGTCTCTCAAGGCTTATGGATATAATTCAATCCTATGACGCAAACCTCATTCCAACAAGACCTCCTTATGAAAAAATAGTAACTACAAAATTTGCAAATGAGGCAATAAAGAATATCAAAAAGTAGATTTTTGGGGGGATAATAGTGGCAAAGCTGATAATTGAAAACCTTTCAATGATATATCATACTATTGAAGCTGAGACAAAGGCAATAGATAATCTTTCATTAGAAGTATTAGACGGGGAATTTTTAAGCATAGTAGGCCCTTCAGGATGTGGAAAGTCAACTCTTCTCTCTGTAATTGCAGGTCTTTTACCTCCCTCATCTGGAAAAGTACTATTAGATAGTATGGAAATAACCAAACCCTGCAGCAAGGTAGGTTATATGCTTCAAAGGGACCATCTTTTTGAATGGAGAAATATATTCTCAAATATAACATTAGGCCTTGAAATACAGGGAAAATGCAACAAAGAATCCCTTTTAAAAATTGAAAGGATGCTTGAGAAATATGGATTATCAAGCTTTAAAAACTATTATCCCCATCAGCTCTCAGGTGGTATGAGACAAAGGGTTGCATTAATTAGAACCCTCGCAATAGATCCTGACATACTATTACTTGACGAACCCTTTGCAGCCCTCGACTATCAAACAAAGCTTGCAGTATCTGAGGAAGTTTATAAAATTATAAAGCAGGAAGGTAAAACTGCCCTTATGGTAACCCACGATATTTCTGAGGCTATAGCTTTGTCCGATAGAGTTGCTGTGCTTTCAAAACGGCCTGCAAAGCTTAAAAACATCTATGATATAAAATTATCTGTTGAAAACAGAACTCCTCTTAAATCAAGGGAAGCTCCAGAATTCAGGCATTATTTTAACGCTATTTGGAAGGAGCTTGATATCCATGTTGAATAATAATTTTTCAAAGGAGCATGAACTTTATCTTAAAGCTGTAAAGAGAAGAAAGATTGCTGTAATAATAGTTCAGATATTGATTCTTATAATATTTTTTCTTCAGTGGGAACTAACTGCAAGATACAAGATTGTTGATCCTTTTCTTGTAAGTCAGCCTTCAAGAATGATAAAGTTTATGGTAAAGCTCTACAGCGAAGGTATGCTCTTTAGACATATATGGGTAACCTGCTATGAAACCATAATAGGTTTTCTTCTTGGAACAATAGTTGGAACTTTAATTGCAATAATACTTTGGTGGTCTGACTTTATATGCAAAGTTCTGGACCCTTACCTTGTAGTTTTAAATGCCCTTCCTAAAATAGCCTTAGGACCTATTTTAATATTCTGGGTTGGAAACGGAAAGACTGCAATAATATTAATTGCCCTTACGATTTCTCTTATAGTTACTATAATCTCTGTCCTTACAGGGTTTAAAGAAGTAGATGAAGATAAAATAAAGCTTCTTAAAACCTTTGGGGCTTCAAAATCCCAAGTTTTAAGATATGTGGTTTTCCCATCGAGTATACCCACAATGATTTCTGCACTTAAAATAAACGTAGGGTTATCCTATGTCGGCGTCATCGTTGGAGAATTCTTAGTTGCAAAGGAAGGACTTGGATTTTTAATAGTTTTTGGAGGGCAGGTAGCTCAGCTCGACATGGTAATGCTTAGCATAATAATTCTTTCAATTTCAGCCTATATTATGTATGAAGCAGTAGCACTTCTTGAAAAGAAATTTACTGTTTGGAGAAGCTGAAAAGAGCCCGTAATCTATATTTTCTCCTAAAGATTACGGGCTTTAATTATTTTACAGAGCATCTACCATCTCTTTATACTTTTTAACCATTTCATGGGCCTTTGTGCTGTCAAGCTTACCGTTAAAACTTCTCGTTTTAAAGAATCTCTCTGGTATTTTTATTGAATCGAGGCTGTATCCAAGTTTTCTTTTTATATCATATTTTAATTTTAAAATTTCCCTGCCTGCTTTTGTCAGCTCTTCATTTGTAATTTTAATACCAATTGAATCGAGGGCTTCAAGTATTACCTCCCTTTTATATACTTTTCTTGCAAAGAGGCATACGACAAGGCTTGTTAATATATTTCTTTCTATCTCCTCTTCAAATATTTTTTGTACTATTTCCTCTTCTTTAACACCTGCTTGGTCTATAGAGTATCCTGCATTGTCAAGATGAGAATGCCTCGAACCTACCGAAAAACCAACTACGCTGCCATATCCTGTATGATATCCCGGCATCTCGTTTCCTCCAAGATGGCAGGCTATATCTTCTCCTCCATATATTTTAGAGGCATTATAAACTCCCTTACCAAGATTTTTATAGAACTCATTTTTCCCCGTTGCTATATAGTGAACTGCAGCCATATAGTTTGCTAAAACTCCAAACTCAAAGGGCATTAATGTGTCATCAAGAGTAATTATTCCTCTCTTATAGCACTCTGTAGCCCATCCGAGAACTACACCTGTTGATATAGCATCAAGGCCCTCTCTTTCAACTACATCGATAAGTTGAAGTATTTCATCAGGTGATTTAAGGCCTATAAAACTTCCAAGGGAGAATACAAGTTCATGGTCATAAGAAACGTTTACTGATTCATATTCATATCCTTCATCAAATTGTCTTCTGAATTGCCCTATATGTATGCAGCCTATTGGGCATCCTGCACAGGCAACTTTTCTTACGAGAGATTTTTTTGCAAAGCTCTCACCTGAAATATCCTCTGCGTAATCATACTTAGTAGTAGAAAGATTAAGACTTGGAAGGGCATTCATTTCACTAAGGGGAACAACATTTATAGACGTTCCCAGTTCATGATACTTCTCCATAGCATCGGTTTTTATTACTGTATCATATATTCTGTCATAAACCTGTCTGTATTTTTTTCTGTTTTCAGAAGGTATAGGTATAGAACTATCCCCAATAATAACAATTCCCTTTAAAAACTTTGAGCCAAAGACTGCTCCAAGCCCAAGCCTTCCAAAGTGCCTGTATGTATCAACATTGACATTTGCATAGCTGACAAGGTTTTCCCCTGCCCTGCCTATTCTCATAGAACTCCTGACGCCGCTTCCTGATGTATGCTGCCTTAAGATTTTTCCTGTATCTTCAACAGAAAGCCCCCACATAGCCCTCGCATCCTTAAAAGTTACCTTATCATCGATAACAAGATATATAGGATGCTTTGCCCTTCCTGTTATAACCATAGCATCTATATTGCTAAACCTCATAGCCATTGCAAGTCTTCCACCTGCATGGCTCTCTCCATATTCTTTTGTATGTGGGGAATAAAAGGCTGCAACAGCCTTAGTACAAACAGGCATAACAAAGGATAAAGGACCTATTGCAAAAACAATCGGCTGAGAAGAATCAAATACATCAAGCTCTGCTTTTAAATTCTCATCAAGGAGCTTTGCAGCAACGCCTGTTCCACCTATATATTTTAATAAATCCTGCCTTTTTTCATATTTAAATTCTTCTTTTTCAAGGTCTATATAAAGAACATTTAAATAATCTCTCCCCAGCATCAAAAGACCTCCTTTAAAGTTATACACCTGTGAGGACAGTATTTTGCACAGTATCCACAATGGCTGCAGATTATTGGATAGCCTTCGCTGTCCATCCTGATTGCACTTACAGAGCATGCTCTACTGCATGCCCCGCATTTTGTGCATTTTTCCTTATGAAATACTACCCCTCCACCCTCTCTTTTAGTCAGTGCTCCAAATTTGCATGCTTCCATACAGGCAGCATCATTGCAGCCTCTGCAGATATTTATTATAAACTCCCCTGATAAGCCTCCCTGTGTCTTTACATCTATTGCAGAATCAGCAGCAGAAAACTTTCCCCTAAGCCTTGCACAGGCCTGGCGGCAGGAAAGACATCCTATGCATCGCCTTCTATCTTCAACCTTAAGTACAGCTGGCATATTAATCCTCCTTAAACTTTATAAACAAGCCTATCACCTTCAGAATCTATAACAACCCTTTGACCTTCATATATTGTACCTTTTATTATTTCCTTTGCAATCATAGTTTCAATATTTTTTTGTATATATCTTTTTAGAGGTCTTGCACCAAATACTGCATCAAAACCTTCCTGAGATATAAGCTTTAATGCATTATCTGTTATGTCAAGTTCTATATATTTTTCTTTAAGCCTTGATGCTACATCCTCAATAAAAATTCTTGCAATTCTTTTAATTGAATCTTCATTAAGTGGCTTAAAGAGAACTATATCATCAACCCTGTTTAAAAACTCTGGTCTGAACTTAATCTTTAAAACTTCAAATACCTCCTTATATATATCATCCATATCTTTATTATTTTCTATTCCATTTTGAATTATGTCGCTTCCTATATTTGAAGTCATAATAATAATTGTATTTCTAAAATCTACAACCTTACCATGGCTGTCAGTAAGGCGTCCTTCATCGAGTATTTGAAGAAATATATCAAAAACATCTTCATGGGCCTTTTCTATTTCATCGAAGAGCACAACGCTATAGGGCTTTCTTCTTACAGCCTCTGTAAGCTGCCCTCCCTGATCATATCCTACATATCCTGGAGGTGCTCCTATAAGCCTTGATACAGAAAATTTCTCCATGTATTCTGACATATCGATTCTAATAACGTTCTCCTCGCTGTCAAACATGTTTTTTGCAAGTGTTTTTGCAAGCTCCGTCTTCCCAACTCCTGTTGGTCCTAAAAATATAAAGCTTCCAACAGGCCTTTTAGGATCTTTAATCCCTGCCCTTGCCCTTAGCACAGCATTTACAACAAGCTCAACAGCCTCATCCTGTCCTACAACTCTTTTTTTAATGTTTTCTTCAAGGCTTAAAAGCTTTTGCTTTTCACCTTCCACAAGCCTTGATACAGGAATACCAGTCCATCTTGAAAGTATTTGTGCTATTTCCTCCTCGGTTACTTCTTCCTTTAAAAGAAGTTCCTCATTTTTCTGCTTTTCCTCAAGCTCTTTAAGTTTTTCCTGAAGCTGAGGAAGCTTTCCGTATTTTATCTCTGCAAGCCTGTTTAAATCGTATTCCCTTTCAGCCTTTTCCATCTCTCCTTTTAATCTATCTATGTTCTCCTTTATCTCCCTTATGTTTTTTATTTCCCTTTTCTCATTCTGGTATTTTGCATTTAAATGGCTTTCTTTATCCTTTAAATTTGCAATTTCATTTTCTATAACTTTAAGCCTTTCTAAAGATATCTCATCATTTTCCTTTGAAAGGGCCTTCTTTTCTATTTCAAGCTGCATTATCCTTCTGTGAACCTCATCAAGTTCTGTTGGAAGGCTGTCTATCTCTGTTCTAACCATAGCCCCTGCCTCATCTATTAAATCTATAGCTTTATCTGGAAGATATCTGTCAGTTATATACCTGTGAGATAGTTTTGCAGCTGCAACTATAGCGCTGTCATGTATTCTAATGCCATGGTGTATCTCAAATCTCTCCTTAAGACCTCTAAGTATCGTAATTGTTTCATCTACATCTGGCTCATCTATGGTAACAGGCTGAAATCTTCTCTCAAGGGCCTTATCCTTTTCTATATATTCTCTGTATTCATCAAAGGTGGTAGCTCCAATGCAGTGAAGCTCTCCCCTTGCAAGCATAGGTTTTATTAAATTTCCTGCATCCATTGCCCCCTCTGCCTTGCCTGCACCGACGATTGTATGAATTTCATCTATAAAAAGTATTATTCTTCCTTCGCTTCTTTCTATCTCCTTTAATACTGCCTTAAGCCTTTCTTCAAACTCTCCTCTATATTTTGCCCCGGCAATTAAGGCTCCAAGGTCGAGGGAGAATATTATTTTATCCTTAAGGCCCTCTGGAACATCACCTTTTACAATTCTTTGTGCAAGTCCCTCAACTATTGCTGTTTTACCAACCCCAGGCTCACCTATAAGGCAGGGATTATTTTTAGTCTTTCTTGAAAGTATTCTTATAACCCTTCTTATCTCTTCATCCCTACCAATTACGGGATCAAGCTTATTAGACTTTGCTTCTAAGATTAGGTTTCTTCCATATTTTTTAAGGGCATCATAAGTTCCCTCAGGATCATTAGTTACAACCCTCTGGCCTCCTCTAACATCCTTTAGAGCTTTCATAAAATTATCCTTATTTATGCCGTGCTTTTTAATAATATCGCTTCCCGCATAATCTCCTTCTAAAAAGGCTAAAAATATGTGCTCAACGCTAATGTACTCATCATTTAATCTTTTAGCAATATCCTCTGATTTTATTAATACTTCCTCGAACCTTCTTGTTGCATATATACTGCTTGATGCGGCGCCCTCACCTAAAACCTTAGGCTGCCTTTCAAGATGATTTAAAACCTCCTTTGAAAGGAGGTTAGGATTTATTCCTATTTTTTCAATAAGTTGAGGAATAAGCCCTTCATCTTGAGTTAAAAGAGCATACAAAAGATGCAGAGTATCTACCTGCTGATGATTTAATCTTACGGCTGTCTGCTGTGATAAATTTAATGCCTCTTGAACCTTTAACGTCATTTTTTCTATGTCCATATAAAATCCTCCTGTCATGCAAGTTTTTTTTCTATTTCCATTATATTAATAAATGCTTCATATACAGTATTGGCAAAGTTTTTGTTTTGTTTTAAGCATTCATTTTTATTATAGGAAAATGCAATAATAAAATTGAATTCATATCTTCCCTCGCTAAAATTGTCTTCAATAAATTTCAAAATATTGCTATAATTCTTGTTATTTAATTCAAAGGAAGCCATCTTAACAGAGCTGATTTTTTTAGTTTTACTGATATATTCTACACAAAGCATCATATACTTATTCGACATAAAATATTCCCATATAACGCTTTTCTTGTTTTTTAAGATTTCAATTATATATTCACACTGCTCCTTTGTTTCGGATTTAAAAAAAAGCTCCACAGACAAATTATCGCTGCCAAGATGTATATTTACTTTAAATTTATTTTGACAGTTTTTGCATTCTGCAATTATTACATTGCTTCTTTTATTAAAATTTTGAAACTCTTTATCAAGTTCCAAAACTCCACCTGTCTTTTTGTGATATATTTTCTGAACCTCATAGCAAAGGCTTCTAAAATGCTGTTTTACTTCATTTCGAGCAGTTTCATATTCTTCTTTAGTCATTTTATCCTTCTTTTTAAAAAAGTCAAAATCCATTCCTAATAGACCATTAAATTCCACATAAATCCCTCCTCTTCTAAAATAAATGGTGTGAACCTCTATTTTGTATTAATTATACACAATACATACAAAAAAGGAAATTCACACCTCATTCATTTTATAAATTTTATTTATTTAATATTATTCCATAATCTTCATATATCTCTATTCCTTTATTAATATATAATAAAGACAGATCTTTTTCTTGTAATTCATTATAAAACCTTCCAAGTTTTATATAATAATCTGCAAGCTGTAATTTATTATCAAGTTTTTCGAGATATTTAATTAGTCCAAGCAAAATCTCTTCACTCTTTTTAAAATCCCCTTGTTTTTTATATATGTCAAACATGTATTCATAATATTTAATCCTATAATTAATCTGGTTATCGCCAAGTTTTTCAAAAAGATCATTTATTAATTCAGCAGCTTTATCATACTGATTAAGAGCCATATAATTATTACAGATTTTAAATACTGTATCTGCAATAGTACTATCATTTGATTCTATTTTTATTTTTAAAGCTTTATTGAGATGTTCAAAAGACTCTTCAAAGTTATTGCCCTTTGCAAAAATAACTCCAAGATTGGTCTCCATATTTGCAATTTCTTTTAAGTTTTCAATCTCATCAAAAACTTTTCTTGCCTTTTTTGCATAGTTCAAGGCTTCTTTAAGATTATTTTTTTCCTCATAAGCAATACTTAAAAGCATTAATGTATTTCCATATTCTTTTTTATCTTCTATTATTTTTAATTTACTTTCTGCAAGCATAGCAAAGTTTATTGCCTGTGATAAATTTTTAAGCTTGTAGTTACAAAGAGCAATATTATAATAAAGCTTTGCCTTTAAATATTCATTTATATAATCATATTCATTTAGCATAGCATCAGCCTGCATAAAATAATTTAGTGCACCCTTTATAAATTCCATTTTATAAGTTATTTCTCCAAGCAATATAAAGCTGCTTATAATATCATCGATATTACCTTCTTGCAAAAAATAGCTGTTAGCAGAAATACAAAATTTTTGTGCTTCTTCATATTCTCCATTTGAATACTTTATCTTAGCTAAAGCCATATCAAACTTACCTTTATAATAATTTAAATTATATTCTTTTGCATAATGATATCCCTTCTCTATTATTTCCTTAGCTTTTAAATAGTTTTCTGCATTTATTGCAGATAAAGCAATATCAATATAAAGTTCACATATTCTTGTAGCCTGCTTTTCTTCACTTTCCAGAAAGTATTCAATGTCAGTGTCAAGCCTTTGTGCAATATACTCTAATAGTTCAATACTCGGGTTTGATTTACCAGATTCAACCAAACTTATCTGACCAGGAGTTATTCTATCTCCCGCAAGCTCCTTTAGCGTCATATTTTTTTCTTTACGTTTAAATTTTATCTTTTCACCAAGTGATAGAATTTCCATATCATCATTCCTTTTGTTTATGTTAATATTATTATACAAAAAATTAAAAAAATAGGATAGTCAAAAAATCGTAACTATCCTATTTTTAGATTGAATAATTAAATTATATTACATTGTATAATCTCTTAAATCATTTAATAAAGCTTCCGCCCTGTGTATTATTCTGTTGCTTGCTCTGCTTACTTTTCTTCTTGTTCTCATATCCATTTGAGGCATCATCATAAGCCCAGCAGCAGCACCTAATATCATCCCAGCTGTAAGTCCAGTAACAAACCTTCCTCTCATAGTGTGCATCTCCTTTCATATTTATCTATGAATAGAGTATGCACTTTAAAAAAATATAAACATGTAAAATCTAACCTCTAACTGCAATTAATCCCTTATTATAAGCACTTTTTAAAACTTCTTCTCTTTTAATAACTTCTTTTTCATCTGTTCCAAGTACATATATAACATCTTTTAATGTTGCATTGCATGAGAGCATAAAAAACTTAGCAGTAAGGCTTATGCAATCTATCATTTTTATGTTATTGCCTCCTGCTGTAAAAATTAAGTATCCTCTTTTCTCATTGCTGTTTTCTTTTTTTAGAATATATTTTTTACTATAAAAACTTTGAAATCTATCTATAACCATTTTTAATTGAGAAGTTACAGTTGCAAAATATATTGGTGATGATAAAACAATGATATCACTCTCTTCAACTTTTGAGTACACAAACCTCATGTCATCATTTATAAAACATTCTCCATCTTTTTCACATTTTAAACAACCTATGCAAGGATGTATTTTTAATTTTGTAACATCTATAAATTCAACAATGCATTTAGCATCAATCAACCCATTTAAAAAACTTTGAGTTAAAACTTTAGTATTTCCATTCTCTCTTGGGCTTCCAAAGAGAATAACTGCCTTCATAAAGCACCTCCGGTATATCTATAGGCTAAATAAAAGCACCCAATGGGTGCTTTTATTTAGCCTCATATATCATAAATCAAGCTCCTCCATTATGTCATCAATATCAAATTCTATACCCTCTTTAGCAAATACAACTACAAATTCACACCTGCTGCTACTGTTTTTATCCATTTCATAAGCTACAAACTCTCCAATAAGTCCAAATTCTTCACATATTTCATCCACTATATCTCTTATATTATCTGTTGCTATATCCATAAGATATGGAAGATAGTACTCTTCATTCCATTCATCTTCTCCATTTTCATCATTATAATTTTCATTTGCATATTCCTTTGCTGCATCTATTTCTGCCTCATCATTTGTAACATCTATAAATTCAACAATGCATTTAGCATCAATCAACCCATTTAAAAAACTTTGAGTTAAAACTTTAGTATTTCCATTCTCTCTTGGGCTTCCAAAGAGAATAACTGCCTTCATAAAGCACCTCCGGTATATCTATAGGCTAAATAAAAGCACCCAATGGGTGCTTTTATTTAGCCTCATATATCATAAATCAAGCTCCTCCATTATGTCATCAATATCAAATTCTATACCCTCTTTAGCAAATACAACTACAAATTCACACCTGCTGCTACTGTTTTTATCCATTTCATAAGCTACAAACTCTCCAATAAGTCCAAATTCTTCACATATTTCATCCACTATATCTCTTATATTATCTGTTGCTATATCCATAAGATATGGAAGATAGTACTCTTCATTCCATTCATCTTCTCCATTTTCATCATTATAATTTTCATTTGCATATTCCTTTGCTGCATCTATTTCTGCCTCATCAAAGGTATAGAAAAAATTATAGACAAAAATATCTTTGTTGTATTCAATCTCATCTATTTCTTCAAGTCCTTCATTTTCGAGAAAATTTAAAATTTCTTTATGTTTTATCACACTAACACCTCACAAAATAATTTATTTATAAATTATTTTATCATATTAGTGTTAATTTTATTAGTGAATTTACTAAAAAAGTATAATAAATACACTTTTTAGTAATATCTTTATCGACTATACTGCTTTTTCCCAACAACTTGTCTTCTATAGAATATAAACATCATAATTGCTGCAACAAAGGACATCAAAGCTCCAAAATAAAAGGGTGCTGATGAGTTAACATTGTCGTAAAGTACACCTGCTATAAGGCTTGCAGGAAGAAGAGTAATTCCAAGAAGGGCATTGTATAATCCAAGGCCAGTTCCTCTTTTGTCTTTATCTATCAAATCAGAAACCAATGCCTTTTGTATACCGTCAGTTGCAGCACTATATATTCCATATAGAGCAAATAAAAGTAAAATTACTCCTTTTATGCTTGTCTTTCCAAAGAAGAAATAAATAATAGAATACAGCATATATCCAAATATAATTATTCTCTCTCTTCCTATTTTATCTGAAAGCATTCCCATAGGTATTGCAAAGAGCACTGATACTGAATTAAATATTAAATATACTAATGGAATGTATAATGCATTTATTCCAACGTCATTAGCTTTTACAAGCAAAAGAGTGTCTGTTGAATTACCAAGTGTAAATACAAATACTATGAATAAAAATATATAGTATTTTTTAGAAAAATCTTTTAATACTATTTTCCCCGGTAAATCTTCTTTATTCTTTTTTGCTTCTTTTACAAAGGATATTATAGTAATTACTCCTAAAACTGCAGGAATTGCCGCAAAAATAAAGACTCTCCTATAATCCTTTGGAAACTTTAATAGTATAATATAAGCTAAAAGAGGTCCTATTATCGCCCCGCAATTATCCATAGCCTTATGAAAGCCAAAATTTTTCCCTGAACTCTTAGATGATCCCGCAATCAGACTATCTCTTGGAGCTGTTCTAATTCCCTTTCCAACTCTTTCAGTAAATCTCATTATAAGAACATGCAATGGTGTTGCAGCAATGGCATAAAGAGGTGTTATTAATGCTGTTATACCATAGCCTATTATCATAAAGGGTTTGTTCTTCCCAATTTTATCGCTCCACCATCCTGATATTGCCTTTAGGACTGAAGCTGTGCTTTCTGCAATTCCTTCAATTAAAGAGAGCTCTGTTTTAGTAGCCCCTATCGAAAGTAAAAATAGAGGCATTACAGAATATATCATTTTTACAGAAGTATCTGTTAAAAAGCTTGTAAGTCCAGTGAAAAAAATATTCCTTTCAAGACCCATAACCTTTTTTTCTTTTAACTGAGTTTCCATTATACCCCTCCTATTAGTTGTAGGCTCTATAAACTTTGTCGCTAAAATCCTCGAATTCAGCTTTACACCTATTAATTTCATTTTGTGCATTCTCTGAAAGCTCTGATTTAAAATAATCTCTCCTTTTAATCTTTTCAAACCAGTCAATAAGCTTATTAATTTCCTCTTCGTTTTCCTCAAGCTCTGCAAATGTAAAATTCTTTATCTGAGTTTCTCTTATCATCTCCTCATGAAACTTTTCACAATACTCGATAAGTTCTCCATACTCCTTGTCTCTTTCTTCATTAAACTTTTTTATTATTTCATCTACACCTTCCATAAATTTGCCATAAACAATAAATATATTTCCTTCTTCTTTTTCAGTAAAATCCTTTATCTTTTCAAGTTCCTCTAAAATATTTGGAAATTCCGGTATTACCCATAGGGATTGATGTATATTAAGTGCACCTATTTTTTTAAGCTTTCGCCACATAGATACCCTTATTCTTGATGGTTCTGAGGGAAGGTTATATGAAATAAAATAAAAATTGTATTCCACTAAATTTCCTCCTTTGTAACAGCTGTTACATTTATTATATAACATTTTAATTAAAAGTCAAATAATAAGCCATGAAATAATTTCAAAAATAAACTCTATCATGCAGAATCTACTTTTGAATTATTCATGGCTTTAAAATAACTATATAGCTTCTCCAGCTCTTTTCCCTATATTTTTTGCCTTTTCTAAATCTTCTTTTGTGGGTTTAAATTGAACCTTAAATCCTTCTTCGAAAATTTTAAACTTAAGACCTTTTAATCTCTCCTCAATCATTGGAACTGCTTCTCCACTCCACCCGTATGAGCCAAACGCAAAGGCAAGTTTTCCTCTATTTATAATTGGTGAAGTTAATGACAATACATCCCAAACAGGCTTTAGTGCATCCTGATTTATAGTTGGAGAACCAAAAGCTATAAACTTAGAATCATCTATTATTTCAATTACCTTTTCAATGTCTAATTCACTAACATCTATTATTTTTACCTCTGCCCCTGCTTCTTTAAGTCCTTCTGCTATAGACTGTGCAAGCATCTTTGTATATCTATATGCTGAAACATAAAGAACAGCAGCATTTTTTCCCGCTGCAAGATTTAAAACAGGCTTGCTCCAATTTTCATAAAGCTCAACATATTTTAATGGATTATTTCTATGAATCGGTCCATGGCTTGGAGCAATAATATCTATCTTTAAAGGTTTTATCTTTTCAATTGCAGAAAGAACATGTTTTTTAAAGGGTCCCATAATTACGTCAAAGTAATATTTAAATTCCTCAGAAAAATCTCCAACTTCATCATTGAATATGCTGTTATCGCAGTAGTGGCATCCAAAGGCATCGCAGCTAAAAAGTATATTATCATATTCGCTGTATGTAAATATAGTATCAGGCCAATGTAAAAAAGGTGCAGATATAAACTTTAAGGTCCTTTTTCCTATGCAAAGTTCACCCTTTGCTTCCTCCCCCCTAAAGTCCTTATTTATTATCTGCCTTATATTTATTAGGGCAGACTTTGAAGCATAAACAACTGCATCAGTATATGTTTCAAGGATTCTTCCAAGGCAGCCACTGTGATCTGGTTCTGTATGATTTACAACAACATAATCTATTTGTCTATCTCCAATAATGGACTTTATATTTGAAATGAATTCATCAAAATATCCATCCTTAGCACAGTCAACAAGAACGATTTTTTCATCAACAATAAGATATGAATTGTATGTAGTTCCACTTTTCGTTTCCATTATTATATCAAAAACTCTAAGCTCTGGATTTTTAACTCCTACATAGTACACATCCTTTTTTAATTCTTTTACATTCATTTTATCACCTCAATCTATTTGTATTTTATAGGCTATTAACAATATTATTATAACCCATTATATATACAAATAAAGTATTTCTAAAGATAATATTTTTCCATAGCTTTCCCGAATCTGACGCCATACCCCTTAGAACTTTTGGCTGTTTGAGCGCAGCGAGTTCCAAAAGTTCTTGGGTTTTAAGGAAGTGAGGCTTAGAGCTTCAAAATGAGCGGTAAAGATTATCTGGGCAGCATTATAGTTTCTTTTCCTTCTGTCATTTAGAAACTATAATGCTGCTAAAGCCAATATAAAGCAAATTTTTGAAGCTCTTGCCGAATCTGACGTAAAAACCCTTAGAACTTTTGGCTGTTTGAGCGCAGCGAGTTCCAAAAGTTCTTGGGTTTTAAGGAAGTGAGGCTTAGAGCTTCAAAATGAGCGGTAAAGATTGGCTGGGCAGCATTATAGTTTCATTTTTTAATAATATTTCCCCTTCTTTAGAATAAAATTCTATGGAGGTGATATTTTGTTGATTTTGCTATCAATATTTTGGGGAATAATGCTATGTTTAATACTTTGTGCTCCTTACAGCTATTATTTTCTCTTTATTCCTATGTTATTATTTTCAGTTATATTTTTATTAATAAACAGAAAAAATTTTAAAAAAATAAAATATATAAATATTATAATATTTTTTGTATGCTTTCTATTTTCCTATCTTTCAGCAAGTTATATTATTTTTAAACCTGAAAGATTACAGACTCCCAAGATCAATATTGTTGACAGCAATAAGGAAGCTGTTATATTCTACTGCGAAGGCGAAATGGAAAAATATTCTCCATATTATTCTAATTACTTTTTTAAAAATGCTCCCTATATATTAAAACCTATATATGCATTTCAAATAAAACAAAAATACAAAATACTTAAAGTTAACCCAAAAATAAATGAACTTACAAAAGTTGCAGAGGATGTTAGAAGTTCACTTTTAAATTTCAGACCTTACTTTTTTTATATAGCATTTTCAGGTTACTACCCTGAAATTAACAATGCTATAAACTCTGCAATGCTTGATGGATGCGGCAGCATAACTATTATTAATTACTCTAAAAGCCGCATAATAGAAGATATCGTTAAAAATAAAATAGATTTAGAGTATCTATATAAAAAGGGAATAAAAATTAAATTTACTGAGCCGATTTATAATTCTATACTTTTTGTTGAATCTATAAGTTATAGAGTAAAAAATATGCCCATTAAATATGATGGCATAATCATAATTGATGAAGTTACAAATACGAGCAGCAGTATTAAAACTTCATTAATAAATTCTGGATATTCTGATGATAATATAACAATAGATTTAGATGTCGATTCTTCAATGAAAAAGTTAAAAAAATTAAATTCAAAAAATATATTATATATAAATCTTTTAGATGCGGGAAGTGGTATAAGAGGTGAAATAGATCTGCCAAACCAATTCAAAAAATATTCCACCGATATGACAATTACAGGCATGAACTCTTGGGGATATGATAAAAATCTTGTTAAAGCATGTATATATGAATTTTTAAGCTGCAGTTCAAAATAAAGAAACTGCAGCTTAAATTTTTATTTCTCTGCAAGTTTTTTTAATACATTTTTGCTTGAATTTTCTACATGTATCGTAAGATACTTAACCGCTGCCTCGGCATCCCTTGATTCAAAAGCCTTTAGAATATCATAATGTTCCTTTAAAGCTTGTTCTTTTCTACCTGGTGTTGTTAATGATTCATGTCTTGCCCATTTAACATAAAATTGAAAGTCTCTTAAAATATGTTGAAGTATATTACTATTAGTTGAAGTGAAAATTACATCATGAAATTTTGTATTAAGATCTGCTATTTGATCTATGTCATTTTTTTGTGTATAAAATTCCATAAGTTCATATAGTTCTTTCATTTGTTTTAATTTTTCATCGGTAATTTGCTCAATAGCCCATCTTGCAGCAAGGCCTTCAAGAACAATTCTTATCTTATATATATCTTCCATATCCTTTTTAGTTATGCCTTTAACAATAACTCCTTTATTGGGTATACTTTCAACAAGTCCTTCAAGTTCAAGCTGTCTTATTGCCTCTCTAACTGGAGTTCTGCTGACATGGAGCTCATTTGCAAGTTTAAGTTCAATAAGATTCTCTCCTGGTTTATATTTACCATCTAATATATTTTCTCTTAATATATTATATACTCTTCCTCTTAAAGAGTATTGATCTTCAAACATGTTATACTCTTTCATAAAATACCCCTAAAATACAACAGTATTGTTAGAATATTTTTTATAATTTTTCTATGCTATAAATACAACTATACATGTTAATTATATAATTGTTATAATTTCAAGTCAATTTTCTACTTAAACAAAAATACCAGAAAAAATTCTGGTATTTTTGTTATTATGCTGTTTTAACTACCTTCGCTTTCTTTAATGCTTCAGCTATAAATACAGCAATTACTGAATCAACTGTATGATGAATTGCTGTTCCAAGTGCAACAACGATAAATATCTTATATAGATTAAAACCATAAAAAGGAATTACCACTATAGCTTCAAGCAATGCATGAAAAGGCATTGAAATTGCAAGAGCTATCGAAAGATTATAGCCTTTTTTAATTGCTACTGCACCAACATAACCAACGACAGCGTGCATTAATGCTCTTGCTGCAACTATAGGGCCAAGTTTTATTAAAAATCCTATAGCTGATACCAACCCTACCATAACTGCTGCCATAGGACTTACAATCATTGCTAAAAAAAGAGGTACATGAGACATTATAGTTGCAGTAAAAGGTGGTATGCTAACCATTAGAAAACCTCCAAAGGCAAGAGGTATTAAAAGAGCCATTGCTGATAAAAGCGCACCTATTGTTAATTCTCTAATCTTCATTTTACAACCCCCAAAACAAATGTCTTTACATTAATATTATTGTAATGACATTTGTTTTGTCAAGCCTGTATTGATTGAAATTTTAAATTAACCTCTTACTTCATCATCTTTATAGATTTCATAAGCTCTATCTGTATACATTATTCCATCTAAATGATCAATTTCATGGCAAAAGACTCTACATAAAAGTTCTTCTGCCTTATAACTAACCTCCTGCCCCTTATCATTTATACCTTTTACAATAACTTTTGCAGGTCTTTCAACATATCCATAATATCCTGGATAACTTAAACAACTTTCTTCACTTTCTTGTTTTCCTGAAAAACTAACAATTCTTGGATTTATTAAAACTATCGGATCTGCTCCATTTCTTAAATCTATAAAAATTATTCTCTTATTAACCCCTATTTGAGGTGCAGCAAGTCCTATTCCATTATCTGTACTATATAATGTATCCTTTAAATCTTGAATTATATTTTTTATTTTATCATCAATTTTTGCAACGCTTGTGCTTTTGGCTTTAAGTGCTGGATGACCTTTTTTAACTATTTCTCTTACTGCCATTTTCATTCCTCCCAAAACTCAAAAATTAATTGAACTTTATCTATTATATCATATATTTTATTCGTAACATTTATTTTTAATCACTTAAAAAAGGCTGCGTTTTGCAGCCTTTATTTTTGTATCATAGTTTTTACCTTCATTAACCTTGTTAACGTTCCTCTTTCGTTTTCATCAAGCTTCATAGTAATATACTTTATTGTCTCTTGAAGCTGAGGAATCATAACATATTCAAGAGCATTAACCCTTCGTCTTGTCTTTTCAATCTCATCAGCCATAAGCTGACATGATTTTTCAACCTCAGCAAGTTCTAAAAGATGAGGCATTATATCATATAGCTTTTTTATTGCACTATCAAGTTCACCCGTTGTTGTAGCATATCCATAAGGATAGATGCTTGCTCCTTCTTTTCCTTCCCTTACAAATTCCATTACAGGTACATTAACGCTCATTATATTTTTCTTTGATATGTTAAGGCTTATTTTTTCTGTAGGCATTATAATTGCCTCTTCAAGGGACTCTGTAGACATTACGGCCTTAGCCATCATAAAATTCTTTAAGGATTCAGTAAGTTCTCTCTCGACATTTTGCCTTAATTCATTGTTCTTTTTTATAAGCTCAATAAATTTTTTCATAAGCTCATCTTGCTTATCCTTTAAGAGTTTATGTCCCCTTGATGCAACTTTTAGCCTCTTTTTTAGCCTTGTAAGCTCCATTCGGGTTGGATTAACATTTAGTTTCATTCCTATTCAACCCCTTTTTTGGGAAGGTACTTTTCTATATATTCATCTCTTATTCTCTTTAGCTCTGATTTTGGAAGTATAGATAGGAGCTCCCAGCCAATACTTAATGTTTCTTCTATGCTTCTGTTTTCATATTCACCTTGAGAAACATATCTCTTCTCAAACTCCTCAGCAAACTTTGCAAAGAGCTTATCTGTATCGGACAGTGCAGATTCTCCAAGTATTACTGCAAGTTCCTTTGCTTGTTTACCTTGAGCATAAGCTGAAAAGAGCTGGTTCATTGTATCTGCATGATCTTCTCTTGTTTTACCCTTACCAATACCTTTATCTTTAAGTCTTGAAAGGGATGGAAGAACATCAATCGGGGGCATTACTCCTTTTCTATAAAGTTCTCTGCTTAGTATTATCTGACCCTCTGTAATATATCCTGTAAGGTCAGGAATTGGATGAGTCTTATCATCTTCTGGCATTGTAAGTATTGGAATCTGGGTTATTGAACCTTCCCTTCCTTTTATTCTTCCTGCTCTTTCATATATAGTTGAAAGGTCTGTATAAAGATAACCTGGATATCCTCTTCTTCCAGGAACTTCTTTTCTTGCAGCAGAAACCTCTCTTAAAGCTTCTGCATAGTTAGTCATATCTGTCATAATAACAAGAACGTGCATTCCTTTTTCATAAGCAAGATATTCAGCACAGGTTAAAGCCATTCTTGGTGTTGCAATTCTTTCAATTGAAGGCTCATCAGCAAGATTTATAAATAGAACTGATCTATCTATAGCACCTGTTTTCTTAAAGTCAGATATAAAAAAGTCTGCTTCTTCAAAAGTAATACCCATTGCAGCAAATACAACTGCAAACTTACTATCAGCTGATAAGACTTTTGCCTGCCTTGCTATCTGTGCAGCAAGCCTTGCATGAGGAAGACCTGATCCTGAAAATATAGGAAGCTTTTGCCCTCTTACAAGAGTGTTAAGTCCATCTATTGCAGAAATACCCGTTTGAATAAATTCAGAAGGATAATCTCTTGCAACAGGGTTAATAGGCTCTCCAGATATATCCAGCCTTTTTTCAGGAATTATCTTTGGACCTCCATCTTTTGGCCTTCCAAGTCCATCGAATACTCTACCAAGCATATCCATTGAAACTCCAAGTTCCAATGTTCTTCCTAAAAATCTTACTTTACTATCCCTAAGATTAATTCCAGCAGAACTTTCAAAAAGCTGAACTAAAGCTTTATCCTCATTGATTTCAAGAACTCTTCCACGTCTTATCTCTCCTGTTTGAGTTTCTATCTCAACAAGTTCATCAAAGGCAACCTTTTCAACCTTATCAACAAGCATAAGTGGTCCTGCAACTTCTCTTATCGTTCTGTATTCTTTAAGCATTTACTGCACCTCCCTCATAAAGAGAGTTTATCTGTTGTTTTAGTTCATCAAATATTGCATCAATCTTTTCCATTTCAGTTTCAGGTATATATTTTGCCCTTGCTATTTTCTCTCTAACTGGGAGAACAGTTAATTTACTAAGGTAAACCCCATTATCAAGGGCGTTTTGTGCAAGATGATAAAAATCAAGTATAAGTTTTAACATCTTTGATTGTTTCTTTAATGATGTATAGGTATCAATTTCATGAAAGGCATTTTGATGCAAATAATCCTCTCTTAAGGATTTAGCAGCCTCAAGAGTTAACCTGTCTTTCTCAGATAGAGCATCAATACCAACAAGCCTTACTATTTCCTGAAGTTCATCTTCTTCCTGAAGTATCTTCATAGCTTCTTTTGTCATCTCTACCCATCCGCTTATTCCCATATTTTCAATATATGGTCCTATTTTATCAAGATAAAGTGAATAGCTCAAAAGCCAGTTAATAGCTGGGAAGTGTCTTCTATATGCAAGCTGAGAATCAAGTCCCCAGAACACCTTAACTATTTTTAATGTTGCCTGAGTTACAGGCTCTGATAAGTCTCCACCTGGAGGTGAAACAGCTCCTATAACTGTTAGGGCACCTATTCTTCCATCACTTCCAAGGCATTCAACTTTACCTGCTCTTTCATAAAAAGCTGCAGCCCTTGATGTAAGATACGCTGGATAACCTTCTTCTCCAGGCATTTCCTCAAGACGACCTGACATCTCACGAAGAGCCTCTGCCCATCTTGATGTTGAATCAGCCATTATAGCAACAGAATATCCCATATCCCTAAAATATTCTGCTATTGTAATTCCTGTATAAATTGAAGCTTCTCTTGCTGCAACAGGCATATTAGAAGTATTTGCTATAAGAACAGTTCTTTTCATAAGAGGCTCGCCTGTTTTAGGGTCTTTTAGTTCAGGGAATTCCATAAGAACATCTGTCATCTCATTTCCACGTTCCCCACATCCAATATAAACAACAACCTCTGCATCTGCCCACTTTGCAAGCTGATGCTGCACAACTGTCTTACCACTACCAAAAGGTCCTGGTACACATGCTGTTCCACCCTTGGCAACTGGAAAGAATGTATCAATTATTCTTTGCCCTGTAATCATTGGTTCTTCTGGAGCAATCTTGTTCTTATAAGGTCTTCCACGCCTTACAGGCCATTTTTGCATCATAGTAAGGTTATGTTTATTACCATTCTTGTCTTTTACTACTGCAACAGTATCTAAAACTGTAAAGTTTCCTTCTTTTATATCCTCAATCTGACCTTCGATACCATAAGGAACCATTATTCTATGTTCAATTAGAGTTGTTTCCTGAACAATACCTATGATATCTCCTGGTACAACATTATCACCAACTTTTTTCATTGGTTTGAAATTCCATTTTTTCTCCCTATTTAACGATGGTACATCTACACCTCTTGCAATAAAATCTCCTGCAATATTTCTAACAGCATCGAGAGGGCGCTGTATTCCATCAAACATTGCTTCTATAAGGCCAGGTCCAAGCTCAACACTAAGGGGCTCTCCAACTGATTCAACTGACTCTCCAGGGGCTAATCCTGAAGTTTCCTCATATACCTGAATAGAGGCTCTATCTCCTCTCATTTCGATTATCTCACCAATTAACCTTTTCTGACCTACTCTTACAACGTCAAACATTTTTGCATTTTCCATTCCCTCTGCAATAACAAGAGGACCTGAAATTTTTACTATTCTTCCGTTACTCAAGCTATCAACCCTCTTTCTTTGATAAAATATCTACTCCGACAGCTTTTTCTACATTTTCTTTAATATTAGCCATACCAATTCCAAGACTTCCATTGCTTCCTGGTATCAGAATAATTGCCGGAAGCATTTGATTTTTATATCTACTAATAGTTTCTTCTATGTCCTTTGCAACAGTTTCGGTCACAAAAATTATTCCATAGCCGTCTCTTGCCATAGCGTCTACTGCCTTCATAGCTTCCTCTGGGCTTTCTACTGCTTTTACAGTAAGCCCAAGTGCAAGAAAGGCTATAACTGCGTCTTTTTCTCCTACTACTCCTATTTTATACATAAACATCACGCAGCCTTTCCCTTATAATATCAGGGCTTACTTCATTCTTTTTTCCTGTTAATATAATCCTGATAATCTTTATTTCATTTTCCCTTGCTAAAATGTACGCAATTAATGGGTCTGGTCCAAAACTTACAAGCTTTGCTTTTTTTAGATAGTCAATTATAAAGTTATCACCATATTTCTCAATACTTCCAAGATCACCTTTTTTGATATATTCTCCTATTCCTTCCTTTATCCATTTAAAGTGATCTGTATGTATTATTTTATTTGTAAAGCTTTCAAGTGAATCAGTAACATTATTAATAAATAAATCCTTATCAAGTCTTCCTCCGGGTAAAAATACTTTTTGCATAAATTCGCGGCCACGTTCTTGAATATTTACCCTTATAAAAGATTTTATATTTATTATGTCTATCATAAGTCTAACAATATCTAATAGATACTCCATTTTGCTGTTTTCTGCTATTTCAAGCATATAGGCATATATTCCTTTATCTATTGTTATGTCAATTTCCTGTGGATCCTGATGGTTTTTATAATTTTCAAAGGCTTTTTCAACGTAGCTTCTTAGTGTTTTAGGTAAATCTCTAAAGTTTTCTTCTTTTATCATAATAACAAGCTTATCAAGAGGAATTGTACCTGCATCTACAGTAAGATAAAGAGTATCAATTCCTGAAAGTTTACCCTTTATAAGGCTTTTTATATTGTGTCCGTCATAGCGAAGGGCTAAAATGTCAACAACTTCTTTTATAGGAGATATTTTGTACATTTCCCTATAAAGATCAGCAGTTGCTTTTTTTAGTCCCTCTTCATAGCTTGGTATTAAAAGATAGCTTCCATATTGAGTATCTTGAAGAAACCTTAAGCAGTCATTAAAATCCCTCGCCTCAACCATCGCTTCGATTTTAGCCTTGTCAATCATTTTTGTTTCTAAAGATCTTATTCTTGCAATACTCTGTGCAAAAATAGTATTATCCATATCTTGCCCTCCCTTTCTAAGTTCGGAGGTAAATCTCAGAGCCAATCGGCATCTGTTTCCCTTATTCCTTCCGTAATTTTGTAATATTATTTGCTAAATAAGAGAGTTGCAATTTCACCCTCAAGGTTTTCTCTAAATGCCCTTATTTGGGAATCTATTGAGCAATTAATCTCAAGTCCACCTTTTTTAAGTATGAAACCAGATAATATGTTTCTAACTTCACTGCTCAATTTAAGGTTTCCATTTTTACCTTGCCTTTTCAATTCTGCATTTACTTCATCGATAATATTTGTATTTATTCTTTCTTTATCCTTGCTTGAGAAAATAACTTCTTCATCTCCAGTTTCAACATTATTTATTAAAAGTTTTTTTATAAAGTTTGCATATTCATCATTATTCATTGAAGATACTCTTTCAATTACAAGGCTAAACACCTTATCAATTACCTGCTGTTTTGCTGAGAGAATCAAATTTCTTGCATCAAGCTGAGCTCTTGCAATAAGTCTATCTTTTTTTTCCCTTCCATCCTTCTCTGCCCTTTGCTTTATATCTTCAAGAATCTCATCAGCCTTTAATTTCGCAGCATTTATAACCTCATCAGCCTTTGATTTTGCATCGTTTTCTATCTCAGCTGCTCTTTTTCTGTCATCCTCTAAAAGTCTGTTTTTTAAATTATCAACTCCGGCCATTTGTGCCACTCCCTCATATCTTTATATTAACTATCATAAGTATTGATGTAATAAGTGCAACAACGGCATAGGTTTCAACCATAACTGCATAGATAACACCATTGAAGAACTTTTCAGGTCTCTTTGCAAGAATCTGAATACCTGCTGCTGCTGTCTTACCCTGTGATATTGCTGAGCTATATCCAACAAAGGCTATTGGAAGAGCAGCCATCAAAAGCAAGAACCCTTGACTTAAGGATAACTGTGCAAGATTTCCTGATAAAAGCCCTATTCTTGAGAGAATTATTAGAGCTGTTATAAAGCCATAGAATCCTTGGGTACCTGGAATAACCTGAAGGATAAGAGTTTTACCGAATTTTTCTGGTTCTTCAGTAACAAGACCTGCTGCAGCTTGACCTACTATTCCAACTCCTCTTGCTGAACCTATTCCGGCAAGAAGTGCAGCAAGTGCAGCTCCAAGAAGTGCAAGTATTGGTCCTCCAAACTGTTTTAAGAAAGCAACAAATGTAGTAAAATCCATAAATATTCCTCCTTATCTTTCTGTATTTACCTTTATAAATTTTGTTTTTATTTTTAAAGGCTCGAAGGCTTTGCCTCCTCCTTCATAAAACTTACCAAAGAATTCAAGGTATTGTAATCTGCACGTATGAACAAAGGTCCCAAGTGCACCAATTAAAAAATTAAATGTGTGGCCTGCAACAAATATTATTGGTCCAAATATATAGGCTATTGCTCCTTTTCCAAGAAGACCTACTAAAAGGTTAAAGGACCAGCCTATAAGTCCCGATGCAAGACCTAATGCTAAAAGTCTTGAGTAGGAAAGTGCATCTCCAAGATAGGATGTTACTCCATAAAGGGAATATAATCCTCCAAAGAACTTTCCAACTATTGACTCGTTTTCTCTTCCCTGTGTAAAGAGTATTATAAGGGCTCCAGCTATTGCCGTTATCTTTGCAATACCAACTCCTCCAACTCCTGCAAGGGAACCTAAAAGCATCCATATTAGGCCTGAAAGGAATATATACCAGGAAAAAACATCCATAAATGCATCTAATACTTTGCCCGATTTTATAAGACTATATGCTTTTACTCCAAGGCCTACATAAAGATGAACTATACCAAAGGCTATTGAAACTTTAAGCACATCCATAGGATTATCTACAGGATTTAGCCAAATAGGTTTAAATGTTATTATACCTCCAAAAAAGCTTCCATACAAAATTCCAAAGATTATAGTAGGTATACTGCAATATACAAGCAGCTTTATTATTTTTTTACTTTCTCCTTCTAAATCCATCTTTTTTAACATGAAAAGTCCAACTGCAAGCATAAGTATTCCATAACCTAAATCAGCCATCATCATTCCAAAGAACAGAAGGAAAAATGGCGTTAATACAGGCGTTGGATCTACCTCTGAAGGAAGCGGAAGTGCATACATTGAAGTTATAACTTCAAAGGGTTCCACTATCTGATTATTTTTCAGAAGTACTGGAGGTATATCATTTTCAGTTGGCTCCTCAAAAGATATATAAGCATCAGAAAAATTCTTAGATAAACTATTTATAATAGTATCCTCTTTAAACTCTGGTATCCATCCTTGAAGTATAAAGGTCTTTTGTGTTTTTATTAGGTTTGATACAGATCTTTCAAGTTCAAGCTTTGATGATAAATAGTCAAATACCTTTTCTATATCTTCTATTTTTTCACAAAGCTCTAAAGCTCTATCATTAAGAACTTTTAAATCATTATCGAGCTTCTCTAACTCTTCTTTAAAAGCTTTTATTTGCTTTTCTGGAGCCAATGTTAATTCAAAATTAATCTTTGTAAACCCATATTTTTTAAGTATATCGGATATTTTATTAGAATCCTCTCTATGACATAAAATAAAAACATTTACGTCTTGCTGTTTTTCTGATATCTTCTCAATATATACGTCATGAAAGGAAGAATTTAATTCTTCTATTATTTTATCCTCATACTTTTTAGTAATAGTACCTATAAAATAAGAAACGTTTTTTAACTTTAAAAGCTCATTATTAGAAATATCAAGATTAGACCAATTACTGTATTGTTCAATTTGAATGACTAATTTATTTTTCCTGTTTTTAATACTGTTTACATCATCGTCTATTTTCTTACATTCAGAATATATACTTTGCCAATCTACAGTTTCTCCTATTTTATCGAACTCTTCTTTAGTAATAACAGGCTTTTTAGCAAACATACTACCTTTTTCAAGGTTATGTTGCTTTAAAAATTCATAACAAAACTTAATCTTGTTATAGTCTATTTCTGTTTGAGATACAGTCTTATTTTCTTTAAAATAACCGATGCCCTCTACTTCTTCAGACAAATTCTTTAAATCAATTATCTGAACACAACCATTTGATTGTAATAGATCTAATATTTCATCTCTTTGGCTTTGATGAGCAACCACGGTTATTTTCTTCATCTTAACTATTGCCATGGCTATTCACTATCCTCTCAATAACCAAATTTACAGCCTTATTTAACCTATCCTTTGAAATTTCATTTAACTCTTTTATCACTTTATCGTTTTCATTTAAAATAGCCTGAACATCTTTTTGAGCATCTTTTTCATATTTTTGTATTACAGAATTATAATAATTCTCTGCTTCTGATTTTGCCCTATCTATAATTTGCTTAGCTTCTTCCTTTGCTCTTTTTTGAATTTCAAGGGCATTATTTTGAGCTTCCTTAATTAGCCTATCTCCCTCCTCTTCAATTTGTGTTATTTGTTTAACAATTTCAAAGGCCAAACTATCACCACCTTTGTACATTAAATAATTATGTATTTAAATAAAAATACAAATGCATAAATCTATTATACAACAGTTTTTTTAAAAAACTAAACTGTTTTTCATTTAAAAATCTGAAAATTTGATGATATTTAAAACAATTCATTTTATTTCTTTATTTTATTAATAATTTCTTCGTTTTTCAATAGATTTTATAATAAGTTTTGTTATTTTTTATATATAAAAATATTCTCCTTTTTCAATGTTAAAGATTACATAGGTATCTTGCTTTTCTAATGTTATACCTCCATTTTTCTGAATAATTTTATAACTTACTGGCAAACATAAAATTTTTCTAAAATCATTTAATCCAAAATTCATGTATATTATTTCACTATTTTGTATAATTATTTCTTTCTTATTTTCAATATCTCTAACTACTAAAAACTCAGGTATATAGGGCTTTTTAGAAGTTATAACATAATCATGCAGTAGTAAATTTTTTATCAAATCTTTATCAATCTTTTTTAATAAAAACTCATACATAAAGGAGAATTTATCCTTTAAATTGAAATTTTTAGAAAAAAAATCTCTCCTTTCTAATTCACAACTTAACTCATAGAAAAAATCAAATTCTGATTTTATTGTATCTAATACATATCCCATAGTTAGCTTAAAATTACCACTATTATAATATATTTCGAATACTTTTTCTATTTTATTTAGTCTTTCCATATCTATAAAGCTCATATCTTTAGTTGATAGAACTTGATAGGGAGGAAAACTTAAATACCTTATATCATATTTTTCAACTTCCTTTTCTATTGGTGAACCTTTTAAAATTTTTAAAAATCCAAGCTGAAGCACATCTGGCCGTATTTTCATACACATATCAAAGGATTTTTTTAAAGAGTGAATATCCTCTCCAGGAAGTCCCGCAATTAAATCAAGATGACAATGAATATTATTATGTTCTTTAATCCTTTTAACGTTTGCTTTTACAGCTTCAAAATCCATAATTCTATTTATATTTTTTAATATATCAGGGTTCGTAGTTTGTACTCCAATCTCAAACTGAAAAAGTTTTTGTGGAGCCATCTTTAATATTTCAAAGCACTCATCATCTAAAAGGTCTGCTGATATTTCAAAATGGAAAGTCGTTGTATTAGCATTTTCAATTAAAAAATTCCATATCTCTTTTGCATAATACTTATTTGCATTAAAAGTTCTATCAACAAACTTAACAAGCTTTACTTTATTATCTATAAAATACTTAAGCTCATTTTTGACCCTATTTATATCAAAAAATCTGACACCTTTTATTGTTGATGAAAGACAATAACTACAGTTAAAAGGACAACCACGGGATGCTTCATAATAAACTATTTTATCTGGTATCTCATCTTCATAAGGAAAGGGTAATATATTCAAATCTTTTATTAGCTCTCTTGATTTATTCCTTATTATTTTATCCTCATATTTAAATACAATTCCATCTACATGATAAAAACTTTGATTATTATATAATGCATTTAAAAGCTCTTTAAATGTTACCTCGCCCTCTCCTTCAATTAAAAAATCTATAAAATTATTTCTTTTTAAAAATTCTTCACCATTATAAGATACCTCTGGTCCCCCTAAAATTATTTTTATATTTTTTCTTACACTTTTTATTATGCTACATACTTTTAGTGTCTCTTCAATATTCCATATATAGCAAGAGAATCCTATAACATCAGGTTCCATTTTTAAAATATTCATAGATATATCTAAAAGATTTTCGTTTATTGTAGCTTCAAAAAGCTTAATATTATATTCTTTGCAATAGCTTTTTATATATCTTATTGCAAGGTTTGAATGTATGTATTTTGAATTAAGAGCTGCTAATACTATATTCATTCCTCATCCTCCAGCATCTTTTTATAAGTACTATCTATTATAAAACATTATAATTATATATTCATATAAATTAAGATTAAATTTTATAAATAAGCCCATAAACCTGCATAACCAATATAATATTACTAATTATATGCAGATTTATGGGGATTTCTATTTTTTAAAAAATAAGTACTTTTTATCAACCTAATAATTTTATAATATCTTTAAGCTATACTTTCTATGCTTTTTATTATTTTTAATTGGTGCTATTTTTTTAATATCCCTATAAAATTTCATAAAAAGACCTGCTGTTGTTTTTTGTGCCATAGTAAGAATTATAGAAGTTATTTTATAATATCTTTGATTTCTATCTTTAATACTATGATACCTTTTATAAGTATCCGTTGCTGTTTTTACATTTAGCTTTACATATTCTCCTATTGTATTAAAATATATACCTCCATTGCTAATTTTAAAATTTTCATGTTCATTATAAGTTCTAACAACCCATTGCTCATACTGTCTATGCTCATTTAAAAGATTTATGTTTACATGTTGTGGTACAGTTAAATCCTGTATGAGATGACATGATGCACCAAGGTAAAACATAGCCTTTTTAATATCTCCTTTTTTATACATATTTATAGCATGAGAATAATATCGTCTACACTCTAAAAGCGCATTGCTGCAGCCATACATTCCTTTATTTATTTCAGGATTATAAAAATGATTACTGCTTTTAAAATCCTGATCTGCCCATACAACTCCTGCATTGATATCATTAATATATTTATTAACAAGATTATAAGCTTTTTTATGTTTATCATTTTTTAATATTTCAACAGCCTGATTATTAATAAATTTGTGTACTTTACATTCAGTTTTTATTATCTTCTTTTTTATTGGATTAACTGCTTTTAAAACGTTTTTAAATATAAATGAATAAGTATTTTCTACAACTCCCATATAGTACACCAGACTTTAATCTTTATATTTAACCATTTTTATTATTTCACTTTCTCTAAAAAATATGAAAAATGTCCCCATTTAGGGACATCCATTAATGAAATAATATGTTTATAAACCTTACGTAACCTGCCTTTAACCACACAAATAATATTGTATTTAAAATGAAGTAAAATGTAAATAGAAAAATTTTTATTTTTAATTAATATATAGAACTTTTCTATATATTAAATTTTAACCAGAAAATAACAATATTATACATGATTATTTTGCTTATTTTTGTTGTAAATTATTATATATGTTATAATAATTAGGTAAATTATATTATAAGGAGGTAACCTTAATGGTAGATCCAAGAATAAAAGTGCTTGCAAAAAACCTTATCAATTATTCCTGCGAGCTAAAAAAAGGTGAAAAAGTTCTAATTGAGTCAATTGGTCTTGAAACTCCACTTGTAAATGAACTTATTAAAGAAGCATATAACGTTGGTGCATTACCTTTTGTTACAATTAAAGATAAATCCGTAGATAGAGCTTTATTAATGAATATTACAGAAGATCATGCTAAGCAAATTGCAAAATACGAAGCTTTAAGAATGAATGAAATGGATGCTTATATAGGAATACGTTCTGGCAGTAATACCTCTGAGCTATCAGACGTCCCCGGAGATAAAATGGAAATATATTTCAAATATATTTGGAATGAAGTACATAGCAAAATAAGAGTTCCTAAAACTAAATGGGTTGTTTTAAGATATCCATCTCCTTCAATGGCTCAAATGGCAAACTTAAGCACAGAAGCATTTGAAGACTTTTATTTCAATGTATGTAATCTTGATTACTCAAAGATGTCAAAGGCAATGGATTCACTTGTTAATTTAATGGAAAAAACAGACAAAGTAAGAATTACAGGTCCTAATACTGACCTTACATTTTCAATTAAGGGTCTTCCAGCTATTAAATGCGATGGAAAGCTTAATATACCAGATGGAGAAGTCTATTCTGCACCTGTTAAAAATTCTGTGAATGGCTATATTACATATAATACACCTGCTGAATATCAAGGCTTTACCTTTGAAAACATAAGGCTTGAATTTAAGGATGGCAAAATTATAAAGGCAACTGCTAATGATACTGAAAGGATAAATAAAATATTCGATACTGATGAAGGAGCAAGATACGTTGGAGAATTTGCAATAGGTGTTAATCCATATATATTAAAGCCCATGAAGGATACTTTGTTTGATGAGAAAATTTCTGGCTCAATTCACTTTACACCAGGTTCATCCTACGATGACTGTTTTAACGGAAACAAATCTGCAATACATTGGGATCTTGTTTATATACAAACCCCTGAATATGGCGGAGGAGAAATTTATTTCGACGATGTTCTTATAAGAAAAGACGGAAGGTTTGTAATTCCGGAACTTGAATGTTTAAATCCTGAAAACTTAAAATAAAAATGCCCGCAAAAGCGGGCATTTCAGACTGAAGACAAAGTATAAAATTTTTTTAAGAGAATCCTCAAAAGCAAAAAGGATTCTCTTAATTTATGTCGAATATATATAGTAAAGTATTAAATATGGTGGTGTTTAAAATGCTAACTAAAGAAAAAAATGAAAAACGTACACAAATAGAAATATGCTCAATTGATCAATTAGTACCAGAAAATCATCTGGTAAGAAAACTTGAGGCTGCTATTAATTTTGATTTCATATATGATCTTGTATCAGATAAATATTCTAAGGATATTGGTAGGCCAAGCATCGATCCAGTTGTATTATTTAAAATTGTATTTATTCAATATGTATTCGGGATTAAATCAATGCGCCAGACGATATCAGAAATTCAAACAAATATTGCATACCGTTGGTTTATAGGATATGGACTTTATGACCCAATTCCTCATTTCACTACGTTTGGCAAAAACTATGTAAGAAGATTTAAGAATACAGATATTTTTGAAAAAATATTTGTTAGAATATTAGAGGAAGCAGTGAATGCGGGATTAATCAAGTCAGACGCTGTATTTATTGATGCAACCCACGTAAAGGCAAATGCTAATAAGAAAAAATATGATAAGGTAAAACTCGAAAAAGAAGCCCGTGTATATCAAGAGCTTTTGGACAAAGAGATAAACGAAGATAGAGAGTTACATGGTAAAAAGCCATTAGATATGAGTAAAAAAAAACTAGAAGTTAAAGAAACAAAAATTAGCAAGACTGATCCAGATAGCGGAGTATTAAGAAAGAATGAAAAAGAGAAATGTTTTGCATATTCATTTCATGCTGCATGTGATAGGAATGGTTTTATACTTGGAATAACTGCTACAGCTGCTAATGTCCATGATAACACCATGTTTGATACAATATTAGAGCAAGTAAAAAAGAATGTTGGAAAGCCTGAATATATTGTAGTAGACGCAGGGTATAAAACACCCTATATATGCAAAACAATAATAGATCAAGGAATTAGACCTGTAATGCCATATACACGCCCAATGACTAAGGAAGGATTCTTTAAAAAATATGAATATGTCTATGATGAATATTATGACTGTTATATATGTCCTAACAATCAAATATTAAACTATAGGACAACTAATAGAGAAGGATATAGAGAATATGCATCAGATTCTAAAACATGTAAGGATTGCCCATATCGAAATAAATGTACAAACAGTAAAGACTATACAAAGGTAATAAACCGACATATATGGGCTGATTATGTTGAAGAAGCCGAGCATCTAAGATATACAACTCTTAATAAAGAAATATATGAAAAAAGGAAAGAAACGATAGAAAGAGTTTTTGCAGATATGAAGGAAAAGCATGGCATGCGCTTTACGACCCTAAGAGGATTAAAAAAAGTAACAGCGCAGGCGATGCTTGTTGCTGCTTGTATGAATTTAAAAAAGATGGCAAACTGGCTATGGAGGTCTGGGAAAACCGGACCTAATAAAGCTTTTTTGCTTAGAAAATTATATATCTTACATTTGAAAACAGCTCTTCCTTTATGGAGAGCTGTTTTTGTCTACAATCTGAAATGCCCGCAAAAGCGGGCATTTTTATTTATTATATAAAGTCATAGCATAAGGATTAAAGCCATATTTATAAAAAAGAGCAATATTTAAAAGGTATTAATATGAGGTATTCATCCTTTGCTGGAAAAACTTTGATATTAATAATTTCAAATATTATAACTGGAACCTTAGCCTTTATATTTTCTATAATTTTGTCAAAAAAAATTGGTTCAGAAGGAATGGGACTTTATCAACTTATAATGCCTATATATTCACTTTTTTTATGTATAACAGGTGGAGGAATAACAGTTTCAATTTCAAAGATTGCAGCAGAAAAAAAAGCCACAAATAATCTTAAAGAATTATATAGAACAATAAAAGTTATAGTAATTTTTGAACTTGTATGGTCAACACTTATTACTTCGGTTGTAGTAATGCTATGTAAAGTAATATCAAAAAACTTTTTATTTGATGAAAGAACAATGTATGGTATACTTGCTTTCTGCCCTGCACTTATAATAGTATCAATATCCTCAATATACAAAGGAGCTTATTATGGAATTCAAAAAGTAATAGAACCAGCCTTGATTGATATAATTGAAAAGATAATTAGAATAACAATGGTTTATTTTTTCTTAAACCTTGCAAAAAATATGAGCCTTGAAGTTAAAACAGCAGCTTCTGTCATCTCATTAAGCTGTGGCGAACTTGTAAGCCTTATTTTATTCCTTTTATGCTTTAAAGTTTATTCAAGAAATAACCCTGAGTATGGGAAATGCGATAATGACTTTCAATTATTGTTTAATGTCTTAAGGCTTTCTCTACCGCTTGCATTAAACGGAATACTTGGTACCATATTTACAGCTATTATAGCAGTACTTATACCAAAAAGACTTCAGATAGCAGGGTTTTTATATGAAGAGGCATTGTCTTTATTTGGTAAACTTGAAGGAATGGCCCTTACTATTGCATTTTATCCTTCTATTGTTATAAATTCCTTATGTGTTCTACTTGTTCCTTCAATTTCAGAAGCAATTGCTTTTAAAAAAGAAAGATCTATAACGAGAAAAATGAACTTATCTTTAAAGGTTACATCATTAATTGCATTTTCATCAGCAGCTATATTCTTTTCAATTCCTATAAGAATTGGAACTTTCTTTTATAATGATGAAATTGTAGGCTATCTTCTTAAAATGCTTTCATTAGGACTCCCTCTTGTTTATATTGAAATTACTCTTTGTGCACTTCTTAATGGTATGGGAAAGCAGGGAGCCCTCCTTATAAATTCAATAATAATTGCAATTTTTGAACTTATAACTCTCTATGTATTTATTGGCATTCCAAATATTAATATAAAAGGATATGGCATAGACTTTTTCTGTTATCCTATAATTGGTATATTATTAAATCTTAAGGAAATAAAAAAATCCTTTGAGTATACTTTTGATATTATTGGAATATTAATTTTACCATTTTTATGTTCAATATTACTTTATTTTATAATAACTTTACTATACACAAATATAAGCAGTACCCCTATATTAATATTGATATCCTATATAACTTATGGAATAATATATTATCCTATATATAAACTTACAAATATTTAATTAGGCTTCCTCATGTATTTTGAGAAAGCCCATTATTAACCATACTTAAAAGCATATTTATATCACTTGGTATCTCTGCTTTTATTTCGATACATCTGTTTTCTCTTATAGTATTAAACTTAAGTATATAAGCATGAAGTGCCTGCCTACCAATGAGGTTACTTTCCCTTCCATATAGAGTATCACCTATTAAAGGATGTCCAATATGGCTAAAATGGACCCTAATTTGGTGGGTTTTACCTGTTTCAAGCTCTATAAGTACGCTTGACATATCATCATTTGAACTTAAAACTTCATAATGGGTTATAGCCCTTTGTCCTTTTTCGACAACAGCTCTTTTAACTGAATCTGGGAATTCTCTATCTATAGGAAGGTCAATAGTCCCCTTACCTTCTATTCTACCTTCAACTACTGCTATATAATATTTTTTTATTTCATTTTTTTCAAGTTTTTTAGCCATAGCTTGATGTGCAAATTGGGATTTTGCAATAATTACAAGGCCTGAAGTATCTCTATCAAGCCTATTTACAAGCCTTACAATTGAATTTTGATTGGTTTTTCTAAAATAATTCACAACAGCATTAGCAAGAGTACCATAAGGATGTCCCTTTGTTGGATGTACAACCATAAAAGGAGGTTTATTTACGATTAAAAGATCATCATCTTCATAGCAAATTTGAAGGGGTATATCTTGAGGTTCTATATCCTGAGTTTCTGTTGTTTCAAGGCTTATAAGTAATTTATCTCCATATTTTAATATACTATTACTTTTACCTTGATTACCATTTATAAAAATATACCCTCCTCTAATAAGCTTTCTTGTAAGCCTTGTTGACATCTTAAGATCATGCTTTAAAAAATTTATAAGTTTAACCCCTTCTTTATCTTGATTTATTGTATATTCAAGAGTATTTTTCATATATCTTCTCCTTTGTCAATTTGTATGTTCATACCTAATCAAGTTACCCTCTGCCATACTTTCTGCCATTTTAAACAATTGATCAATTATCTTAACATCACCATTTAAAATTATAAGTACATCATTCTGTTCCCACTGAATAGTAGCTGTTTCATTTTTCAAATCAACTCTACAGGGTATATCACCTATTTTCCCATTAGGAGAAAGATTCAATATACCTTTACTTTCATTTAAATATATTCTATATCCTCTATCAAAATATATACAATAAAAAGATGGAGATTTAACTGGAGGAACTATTCCGATTTCCCAAGGAATAATTCCTGTAGGAAGCTTTTTAGGAAGTATAATATTAAAATTCAAATACTTTTGTGCTTCATCATAGCTTTCAACAGTTTTTGATAATACTCCATCAATTATTATATCAGATGATGGTAAAGATGCAATTTCAAATAAAGTATAATTTATTGCTTCATTAACCTTAACATAGCTATAGGTTGTTCTTGATATTACTACATTATCTACAAAGTATTCTTCAATAAAGGGGAGTGTTATTTCATTAATATCTCCTATCCAAAATTTTTGCATATAATTATGATTATCAAGTTCCCATTTAACCCCAATAACCTTCAATAATCTGTTATCTTTAACTTCATATCCAAAAAACTCATAGTTTTTATTTTTTATTATATCTCTTATTTTTTTTTCTGTCTCTATAACGTTAGGGCCCTCTATTGGAAAACATTCTTTAACTTTTATTTTACCATCATAAAGTATGAATTTATTTCCATTATATATTTCAATAGTCTTTTTATCCTCCAAATTTTCTATTCTCAGCTTATCTGGAAAAATATATGATATTTCATAATTAGAAGTTTTAATGCTATTATTAATACCCAATATCTCTTTCTTTTCCCTATAAATAATTGATTTAATATTTATATTAACTTGTATTGATAAATTATTAAAAACTATGCTATTAGATAGCTCTTTGCTTCTTTCATTCCAATAGTAAAGTGATATAATACCAATAACAATTATAAACAATAATTGTTTAATTTTATATGTCACATACAATCAACTCCATATCCTTTTATATATTTATATTCAAGGAAAATATATATTTACTACACATTAAACAAAATAATCTTATATTAAACCTAATAATATCCTAAAAATATTTAGTAAATAATTTTAGCCAGGCATTAACCTGGCTCAAATTATTATTTTGTATATTTTTTATAGATATATCCTTGTAAACCATTATAGTTTATTCTATACCAATTCCCAACTTCTCCTTCAACAACAACTACCGTACCATTTTTATAAACTCCAAGTATCTTTGATGATACGCTTGCGGCAGCTCTAATCCTAAGCCCTTTTAAGGCAACAACTTTAACAGTTTTAACTGGTTTTTCTACAATTTCAGGAGTTATATCTTCTCCTGGAATCAAATATTCAACATATTCAGGTTTTAATACTTTACCCTCTGATGTTATTTTCTTAATATTATTTACAAGTGCATCTCTTATTGGTAATCCTGTATCTAATACATTAACAGCACCTTTAAAATCATATCCATCTCCACCATTTGCCATAAAATCATTTGTTACTACTGAATATAATTTATCATCCTCTACCTTTTTACCATCAAGAAGTCTCATTGATGTAATTCTATTCCCAGCTTCTGCTTTTGGATTATAATATACTTTAACTCCTGATAATTGTATCCAACCTACGTTTTTATTATCTATACCATTTTCAATAACTTTTTTGAGATCTGATCCCTTAAGTTGCATTTTCACAAGAGTATTATCAAAAGACATTACTTCATAAAGTTTACCCATTGTAATATCTCCCTTAGGAATTGATGTTCTAAGCCCTCCACCGTTAGTTACAGCAATCTGAGTACCTGCCTCTTTTCTCATAACATCACATGTCCATTCTCCAAGAAGCGATACACCTAAATTTTTGTCATGAGAAAGTTCTACTTCTGCTTTTCCAATAACCTCATCAAGCATTGGTTTTAATTTTTCATTCCATTTGTTATATATGCTTTTTACTTCCTCATCCTCTTTAAGATTATCTACTCTTTTATATAACTCATCAACTGATGGCTTTATACTTATCAACCTACCATCTTTATCTAGTTGTATTGCAAGCTTTGCAAGTGAACGTCCATTATAATAACCTTCAACAATAGGAATGTTATTAACATTTCCACAAACAGAAAGATGTGTATGCCCAGCTATAATTGCATCAATATTTGTTACTTGCTTTGCAAGCTCTGCTGCTTCACCAGTTATTTCACCTGTCTTGCTATCCTGTGATGCACCAAGATGTGTCAATGCTATTACGTAGTCTGCCATATTGTTGCTTTTTAAATATTCTGCCCAATATTTTGCTGATGTTATTGGATCTTTAAAATCTAAATCTTTAACATTTTCTGGTTTAGTTTTATATAAAGTTTCTAATGTTGTAAGTCCAATAAATGCAACTTTTTTCCCTCCAACTTCTGCAATTTTATATGGTTTTGCCCAACTAACTATCTTTCCTGTTTTTTTATCGTATATATTCGATGCAAGAAAATCAAAATTCCCTGAATTTGACCAGTTCTGAATTTTATCAACTCCCCAATCAAATTCGTGATTCCCTATTGCTGAGGCAAAAAGCCCAATTGATTTTAAAAATTCAGAAACTGGCTCTCCATAAGTTAAATTAGACATAGCACTTCCTTGATAATTGTCTCCAGCTGATACTACTATTGTATCTGGATTCTCTGCCTTAATCCTATTTATTTCTCCTGCAAGTTTTGCAACACCAATATTTTTCCCTTCTTGCTTTAAAGAACCATGAAAATCAGTAAAGGAAATGATATTAATCTCCTTTACAACTTCATTATTTTGATTTTCATCTGCCCTTACCTTTAAAGTATTAATAGGTAAAACTGTAGTTGCTAATAGAAAAAAAACAATAAAAATACTTGAGATTTTTTTAAATTTGTATTTTTTCATAATAACCCCCCTTAGTTTTTATATATTGTATTAATTCTTAAAATATTTTTTATTTCCTTCATAAATCGTTAGATTTATTTTGACAAAAAATTCAAAATGCTATGAGTTTATTCATAGCATTTTGAATTTTTATTAGTATTAAATAACTTTAAATATATCCTTTTTTATCTTTTTAAACAAAGCTGGATAGTGCATTGTAATTGTTTTATTTTCAAGATATTTAAGGCTATTGGGGCAGTTTACAAATATCAACTTATAAGCTATAAGGAGTTGATTTGAAAGACCATACTTATTAAAAAAGAAACTATTTAATTTTTTATCTCCATACTTAGGATCACCTAATATAGGATTCCCAAGCCATGATAGATGTGCTCTTATTTGATGGCTTCTACCAGTAATCAGGTCTATATCAATATGTGAAAATTGTCCAACGCTTTCTATATTAATAATTTTAGTTTCAATTTTTTTTGAGTTTTTAATATAATCCCTGCTTATTACAGATTTGTTTGTTTTATTATCTTTTAATATGTATGCACTATAGGTATCATCTTTTATTTTTCCTTTTACAATTGCAGTATAGTATTTTTTAACATTTCCATCTCTAATCATTTCATTTATTGCCTTCAAAGTTTCATAGTTTTTTGCAAATATAACAAGTCCAGATGTATTTCTATCAAGTCTATTACAAGGCGAAGGTGAAAAAGTAACTTCTTTATTTGGGTTATATTCCCCTTTATCATAAAGATAAGCTAAAACCATATCAGTTAAAGTTATATCTTCTCCTTCATCAGGATGAACAAGAGTATCTGTTCCCTTTATAACAACCAATAAATTCTCATCTTCATAAGCCGTATCTATGCTATAATCTATATTTAAAAATTTTAATTTTTTATTTTCTTTTTTAGCTTCAACTTCAAAATTAAACCTAATAATATCTCCTTCTGATAATAAGTATTTCTCACTTGATTTATTTCCATTTACAGTTATTTCTTTTTTTCTAATGGCTTTGTAAATTGTTCCAAGTGGCATATCCTTTAAGTATTTTCTTAAAAACCTATCAAGCCTTTGTCCTGCTTCATTTGCTTTAATAACTATCTCATTCATACGCATCCCTCTTTTATTTTTATTTTTCTTTATAATGATATATTCAATAAAAAATATAGTCAATAAAAACAAAGGCCTGCTTAAAAACAGGCCTATCTGCACGTATTAGTACTATAAAGTTGTTCAACTGAGAAACCTTTACCAAAGAAGGAATTTCTATAGTCAATTACAAAACCTTTAGTATACATAGCTATATCTTTGTCTAATAATACTTTTATTCCATTTACCTCATATACTTCATCATCATTTTTCTGCTCATCCAGAGCTATTCCAAGCCTTGGACCACCTCATCCAATACCTGCGATATATATCCTTACACCATAATTTGAACTTTTTTGTTTAAGTTTATCTTTTAACACTTTAGCTGCTGAATCTGTTATTCTAATCTCCATATCCATACCTCCATTTCTATACCCCGTATAGGTATATTATAGTATATCTAAAACGAAGTTTCAAGTCATAGATAGAAGATTAGCAACATTCATCAGCCTAGTATTAGTTTTCCCTTATTTATTAATCTTATTTATTATTTCGTCCACAATTCCTTTAAAATCCTCCTTCAGTTTCCCAAAAAGTTCAACTCTTCCCTCATCAGAGAGCTCCATTAAATCTTTATCAAGTGGTAATTCTCCTAAAAGGTCTATTCCTAATTTTTCAGAAGCCTTCTTTGCAGCATTTTCTCCAAATATCTCTATTTTTTTATTGCATTCAGGACAAATTATATAGCTCATATTCTCTATAACTCCTAAAACGCTTACATCCATTTTTTTAGCCATATCAATTGCCTTTGAAACTATCATTGATACAAGGTTTTGAGGAGTTGAAACCATTAAAATACCAGTAACAGGTATTGATTGCATCACCGTTAAAGGTACGTCACCTGTTCCAGGAGGCATATCAACTATTAAGTAATCTAAATCACCCCATATTACATCTGTCCAGAACTGTTTAACAGCACCAGCAATAAGAGGCCCTCTCCAAAGCACAGCCTGTTCTTCATAATCTGTAAGAAGATTCATAGACATTACATAAACCCCTGTAACACTTTCAGCTGGAAATATCCCTTCCTCCGTTATTTCCACACCTTTTTTAGTTATTCCAAAGAGCCTTGGAATACTTGGACCTGTTATATCTGCATCAAGTATTCCAACTCTAAAACCTCTATCTTTAAGTTCACAGGCAATCAAAGAGGATATCGTTGATTTACCTACACCTCCTTTTCCACTCATTACAGCAATTACATTTTTTACTTGATTTAATGGGTTGTTTTCAATCATACAATTATCTTGTTTATTACACTTTGAGTTTGATGGGCAACTCTTACAATCTGCCAATTATCTCATCTCCTTTGTTTTTAAAAATTCAATTTTATTATATATAATATTTATTCTATTGGAAACTGTAATAAAATAATAATATTTTGCTTATTTTCAATTGACTTGAATACTTCACAAATGGTATATTATATATAGATTTATAAAATAATTCCAATTTATAAGTTTTTGTTTATTGGAATTTATTTTTTACATCTTATGCAAACGATTGCATATAAATTATAGGATGTGGTGATATTATGGAAAAATATTTTTTAGTTGATGAATGGAATGTTATTGAAGAAGGATTTAAGCCCGAAAAGAACCGATTATCTGAAAGTATAATGAGCCTTGGAAACGGTTATATGGGCATTAGGGGAAACTTTACTGAATTTTATTCTGGAGATTCATTAAAAGGAACCTATATTGCTGGGGTTTATTATCCTGATAAAACCCGTGTAGGATGGTGGAAGATAGGGTATCCAGAATACTATGCTAAAGTTATTAATGCTCCAGATTTTACATCCATTGACGTTTTTATTGATGGCGAAAGATTAGATCTTGCAAAGGTCAATTTTAAAACATTTAAAAGACAGCTTAATATGAAGGAAGGTTATGTTGATATCAACTTTATTATAGCAGATAAAAAAGGACATGAAACAGAAATTAAAACAAGGAGATTCATTAGCCTATCTAAAGGAGAGATCGCAGCTATATCCTATACGATTATTCCTTTAAATTATGACGGTGAAATAGAATTAATACCTTTGATTAATGGTGATATTTCTAATGAAGATTCAAATTACGGTGAAAAATTCTGGGATGAAATTAACAAAAATGTAGACGGATATTATGGATATCTTACTGTAAAAACAAAAAAGCTTGATTTTCATGTTACTGTTTCAATGAAATATAATGTAACAATCAATGGGAAAATAGCTAATAATAACATATATTCAATTATAAAAGAAAAATATGTTGCAAGCAGCTTTAAAACTTATTGCAAAAAAGGAGAAATAATTAATCTAAATAAATATATAGCTATTACTTCAAACAGATATTATAACAATGATGAGTTAATTCCAAAGGGCAAAGAAATAGTAGAAGAAGCATTTTTAAAAGGATTTGATAAATTATTTAGTGAACATTCTAAAGCTTGGGAAAAGCAATGGGAAGAAAGCGATATAGTGATAACTGGAGATGCTGAATCACAGCAAGCAATCAGGTTTAACATATTTCATTTGAATCAGACATATAATGGTAAAGACCCAAGGCTTAATATAGGTCCTAAAGGATTTACAGGAGAAAAATACGGAGGAAGTACTTATTGGGATACTGAAGCCTTCTGTTTCCCATTCTATTTGTGTACACATGATAAAAATGTTGCAAGAAATCTTCTCTTATACAGATATAATCATCTTGAAAAAGCAAAAGAAAATGCTAAAAAATTAGGACTAAAAGGAGCCCTTTATCCTATGGTTACAATGAACGGAGAAGAATGCCATAATGAATGGGAAATAACCTTTGAAGAAATACACAGAAATGCTGCAATATCTTATGCTATATATAATTACGTAAGATATACAAAGGATGAAAGCTATCTTGCTGACTATGGTTTTGAAGTTTTAGTTGAGACTAGCCGCTTTTGGGAATCAAGAGTTAATTATAATGCTACAAAGGATAAATATATGATACTTGGAGTTACAGGACCTAATGAATATGAAAATAATGTAAACAACAACTGGTATACAAATACCATGGCATCATGGAACCTTTCTTATACAATGGAAGTTGCAAAACTTTTAAAAGAAAAGTATCCTGAAAAATATAATAATCTTGTAAATAAACTCCAACTTAAAGAATGTGAGTTTGAAAAATGGCAAGATATTGTAAATAAAATGTATTATCCCTATGTTGAATCTTTACAGGTTTTTGAACAGCAAGATGGATATATGGATAAAGAACAGAAACTCGTTAGTGAACTCTCTCCAGATGATCTTCCATTGAATCAAAAATGGTCATGGGATAGAATATTAAGATCTTGTTTCATAAAACAAGCCGATGTAATACAAGGACTTTATTTTTTAAATGAAAGATATGATATAGATACTATAAAGAGAAATTTCGATTTTTATGAACCAAAAACAGTACATGAATCTTCTTTATCCGCTTGTATACACTCTGTCATAGCAAGCCAAATAGGATATCATGATAAAGCTTATGAATTATTTTTAAGAAGTTCAAGGCTTGATCTTGATAACTATAACAATGATACAAATGATGGTCTTCACATTACAAGTATGGCTGGTACTTGGCTTGCTATAACTCAAGGCTTTGGAGGAATGAAAGTAATTAACGATAAGTTATGTTTTAAACCTTATCTTCCTTCAAAATGGAAAGCCTATTCATTTAAAATATTGTTTAGAGATCATCTTTTGAAAATAAATATAAACTCTAATAATGTAATAATAACACAAGAAAAGGGGTCAGAATTAATTATTAAAGTTTATGATAAGGAATACACTATTTTAAAAGATAGTACAGTTATTGTTGAAAAATAGATATTGATGGAGGGATATATCTTGAATTTGAATGCTCTACCTAAAGTTGCATATTTTTCAATGGAATATGGTCTTGATGCATCCATGAAAACCTATGCTGGAGGACTTGGTATATTAGCTGGAGATTATATAAAAGCAGCTAAAGACTATAATTTTCCAATAATTCCAATAGGTATTAAATGGAAGCAAGGCTATACTGATCAGATGATTGATAAAAATGGTAAACCTTATGACTCTTACCATAACTATGAATATAACTTTTTAGAGGATACAAATATAAAAATTACTGTAAAAATAAGAAAAAGAGATGTAGTTTGCAAAGTATGGAAAGTTGATAAATTTGGCAACGTACCTTTATATCTTCTTGATACTGACTTACCTGAAAACGAAGATAAATGGATAACAGGACAGCTCTACGGATGGTTCAAGGAAGAAAGAATTGCTCAGGAGATGGTACTTGGAATTGGAGGAATAAAGGCTTTAAGAGCACTTGGAATTGATGTTGATGTATATCATTTTAATGAAGGGCATGCTGTATTTGCTGCATTAGAACTTATAAGAGAAAAGATGGATAAAGGTCTATCCTTTGAAGATGCTCTAAAACAAACAAGGGAAGAAGTAGTTTTCACAACCCACACACCAATAGTTGAAGGAAATGAATCCCATACATTAGATTGCATTATGTACATGGGAGCAAATAATGGACTTTCATTAGAACAAATGGTTCAATTAGGTGGAGATCCTTTTAATATGACAGTAGCTGCCCTTAGAACCTCAAGAATTTCAAATGCCGTTTCTAAGCTCCATGAAATAACTGCAAATAAGATGTGGAAAGACATACAGGATAAATCACCAATAATAGGTATTACAAATGCAATACACATACCCACATGGGTCGATGAAGATATTTTAAAGGCTTCTGAAGGAAATGGGGATATATGGGAATGCCATATAAAAAACAAAAAAGCTTTAATAGATTTCATTTATGAAAGAAATGGGGTAAAACTTGATCCATATATCCTTTTAATTGGTTTTTCAAGGCGTGCAGCACCTTATAAACGAAGCAACTTAATATTTTCTGATCTTAATGTGATAGAGCCTTTATTAAAAGAAAAGAAAATCCAAATGGTTTATGCAGGTAAAGCTCATCCTCTTGATGATACAGGTAAAAAAATCATCGAAAACATAGTTTCAATCTCAAAAAAATATCCTGAATCAGTAGTATTTCTTGAAAACTATGACATGTCTATTGGCAAAATGCTTACAAGAGGTTCAGATGTATGGCTTAATAACCCAAGAAGGCCAAAAGAAGCAAGTGGAACATCAGGAATGAAGGCAGCAATGAATGGTGTTTTAAATTTGAGCACACTTGATGGATGGTGGCCTGAAGCATGTCAGCATGGTATAAACGGCTGGCAATTTGGAGACGGTTTTGAAAGTGAAAATGATGAGGAACTTGATAAAAATGACCTTATCAAATTATATAATGTGCTACTAAACGATGTTATACCAACGTATTATAACAACAAAAGTAAATGGATTGAAATGATGAAGAATAGCATCTTAAGTACTAAAGACTATTTTTCAATGAAGAGAATGATTGAAGAATATTATCAAAAGATGTATACAAAATATTAGTATGTATGCCAGAAATAGCATAATTAACTATTTCTGGCTTTTATAATATTATATCGTCAGCTACAATAAAAATTTGTAATAGCGGCTGAAGGAAATAAAAAAACAAAACAGACACTTCTTAGTGCCTATTTTGTTGATTCTCTTTCTATAAATTTTGTTTCAACTATATAATGATTAGTTGAAATAAGCTCATTTTCAAGTTTACCTATAAGAAGCTTTGCTGCACAATATCCAAGCTCCTCTGCATTTATATCTACTGATGAAAGAGGCGGATTTTGATATACAGATAAAGGAGTATTATTAAAACCTGCAATAGCAATCTTTTTATCTGTTAATTCACTAATCGCCCTTAACGCCCCAAAGGCAAGTAAGTCATCAGTTGTAGCAACTGCAGTTGGAATTTTATATTTTAAAATTTGACTCATTGCATTATATCCGCAAACCTCATTAAAATTAGTCTCCTGCACTATCATATTATCATCTACAAAAATCCCATGAACTTCAAGAGCTTTTTTGTATCCTTCAAGTCTATCCTTGGACATATTAAATTCCTTAGGCCCACCAATAAAAGCTATATCCTTATGGCCTTTTTGTATAAACATATCAACAACATTATACATAGCTTTAAAATTATCATTATCAACCCACAGAACATTATTTATATCTTCTGGTCTTCCAACAACTACAAAAGGATATTTGTTTTTCTTTAAAAATTCTATGCATTTGTCATCCTTCTTTGATGTAAGTAAAATAAAGCCATCTACAAGCTTACTGTTTGAATAATTTTTTAAAAACTTAAGTTCCTCATCTTCTTGTTTGCTATAACTATACATTATATAATATCCACGCTTTTGAGCATAAATACTCATCCCTGTCATTACTTGAATGAAAAAAGGATTTTTAAATAGGTCTTCAGATGTGTTTGGTATTATAAGTCCAAGTATCTTTGTGGATTTGTTTGCAAGACTTCTTGCTATAATGTTTGGATGATAATTGAGCTCTTTTATTGCCTGCTCAACTCTTAATTTAGTTTCTTTGCTTATTCTTGGGCTATCAGCAATTACTCTTGATACAGTAGATGGAGAAACTTTTGCAATTTTTGCTACATCCTTAATTGTAGCAGTCACCAAAACCAACTCCCACCATATTTCATTTTTATCCTATTCTTACTGTATTTTAACCTTTTACACTTCCAAGTGTCAATCCTCCAACAAGATATTTTGACAAGCATATAAATATTATCATTACAGGAATTGCAGTAATAAGTGCTGCTGCAGAATAAATACCCCAATCAGTTGTAAATTGTCCCATCATATTTGTAAGACCAATAGGAAGGGTTAGTTTTTGTGAAGATGTTATAATAACCCTTGCTACTATATATTCTGACCATGCACCCATAAAGGAAAATAATGCACTTAAGGCTATAGCTGGTGCTGCAAGAGGTAGCGTTATTAAATAAAATGATTTTGTTATATTTGCACCATCAACATAAGCACTTTCTTCAAGGGATTTAGGAATAGTATCAAAATATCCTTTTAAAATCCAAATATTAAAAGGTATTGTTGTAGAAGTATATACTATCACAAGTCCAATAAAACTATTTGAAAGTCCATAGTGAATTAACATTATATACAAAGGTAGTAATGTCATAGTTGCTGGGAACATTTGTGTTACAAGAAGCATGCTAAGCCCCATCTTCTTACCAAAAAAATCAAATCTTGAAAAAGCATAACCTGCTGTTACAGACAAAATCACACCGAAAATAGCTGTAAGACTTGATATTATAAGGCTATTTACAAGCCACTTTAAAAGGTCATATTTTACAAAAGCATTTATATAATTCTTGAAAGTAGCATTATCGGGTATAATCTTTAGAGAAGTTGAAAAAAGACTGCTTGAAGATCTCAATGATATAGATAAAATATTTAAGGCTGGATATACAGAGATGGCACAGAATATTCCAAGTGTAATATATATAAGTATTATTTTAATAATAGAATCTCCTCTTTCAAATTTCTCGCTTCTCATAATACATTTCCTCCTAATTCTCAAGCTTTTGAGATTTTATAAATATAGAACTAAAGGATAGAAGTATTAGGAATATTATAACTGAAAGTGCTGCTGAATACCCATATCTAAAGTAGGAGAATGCCTTTTTATATACTAGAGACACAAGTATCTGTGCTTCCTCTGTTTCAGCTCCATAAGTTATTACATAAATAACACTTATCATATTAAAAGTCCATACAGTACCAAGTACTACAGCTGGTGTTATTACAGGTTTTAATAAAGGTAAAGTTATATTCTTAAACTTCTGCCATCCTGATGCCCCGTCTGTATCTGCTGCTTCATAATATTCTTGTGGTATGCTCTGAAGCCCTCCAAGACATGTCATCATCATAAATGGGACACCAAGCCATATATTAGTAATTATTGCTGCAATAAAAGACCATTTAGAATCCGAGAGCCATGGAATTGCAGCTCCTGAACCAAAAATTTTAGTAAGCAATATGTTTACGGCTCCATATTCAATATTAAACATTCCTCTCCATGTAATAGCTCCAATATACTGGGGTATTGCCCAAGGAATAATTAAAAGTACTCTAATAATACTTTTACCTGGTAGCTTTCTATTTAACAATATAGCAAGAAATAATCCAAAGATAACATGAAAAAAAACGTTTACAATCGTCCAAACAATTGTCCTAATAAGAGTTCTATAAAATAGGGGATCGCTTAAAATCAATTTATAATTTTCTAATCCAATATAAGGGTATTTCCCACTTTTAAGGTTTAGTAAGGTAACATTTCTAAAGGATATCCAAAGCTCATAAAAAAGAGGATAAAGTACAATAAAACATAGTACTATTATTGAAGGAAGCAAAAATAAAAACGGTGTCCACCTGCTTTGAGCCATATTTCTACTATGGCCAATTTTTTGTTTTTTAGCTTTCAAAGTTTGTAATTCCATTTTTAGCCTCCTTTCTTAAAAAGGGGGATATTATATCCCCCTTTGTATTAAAACCCTAATGCTTTTATTCCTTCTTCAGCCTTTTGTTGCATCTTCTTTGGGGCGTCCTCTGGTTTTATCTTTCCTGCAAAGAGTTCTTGTTGAACAGGCTTCATAGCATCCCATACCGCTCTCATTTGAGTTATAATTGGCATTGGAATACATTTTTCAAGCTGAGCTTTTTGAGCAGCTATCATTGGATCGCTTGTAATCTTAGAATCTTGAAGAGCTTCAATATTAGTTGGAAGCTGTTTATGAGCATCAACCATCTTAAGCTGAGCATCTTTACTATTTACAAATTCAAGGAATTTTTTAACAGCAGCCTTCTTATCTGGATCAGTAACTGATGCCGATATACAATATCCTTTTACTGCTGAATAAGGAGCAGGATATCTACCATTTATAGATGGTATTGGGCATATACCAAGATCCATACCTGCTTTAACATAAGTACCAAATTCCCATGGACCATTTATTAAGAAAGCAACTTTTCCTTCTTTAAAAAGATTACTTGCTACATCATAATCTGCTTCTTTTGGTATTATTTTATCATTTTGCAGTTTTACAAGGAATTTAGCCCATTCAAGCATAGCCGGTGTATCAAGAGTAGCCTTTGGTGATTGAGAATTAACATCATCAAATACTTGTCCTCCAAATGCCCCAAGGAATGGAACTGTAAAGAATGGCTCAACCTTGTTAAATGCAAGCCCATACTGAACCTTCTTTTCACTTTGAAGTTTTTTAGATATTGAAATTAATTCTTCAAAAGTTTTTGGAGCTTCAGGAACTAACTTTTTATTATAAAGAAGGCAAAGTTCATTACCATTTCTATCTGGAATCATATACTGCTTCCCATAATATTTAGCAGCTGCAAGGGCAACTTGATCAAAATTCTTAAAGAAATCTTCTCCCATAATATCCTCAGTAGGCTGAACAAGATTACCTGGAACAAACACACCAAGGTTATCATTAGGACCTAAAACTATGTCTGGACCGGTTGTCCCAAGAGAAGCCGATGTAAAATTCTTTCTTAAATCCTCTGTTTCAAAATGAGTTCTTTTTATTGTTATATTAGGATTCTGGCTTTGGAATTCTGCTATAAGATTATCAAGTACTTGTCTGGCATTGGCTTCATCCTGTTCCCAAAAGGCAATTTCAACTTTCTTTTGCTCTTGTACCTGTTGCTGCTCGGACTGTTGTTGTTGAGCATTTTCATTAGAAGCTTGTTTCTTTTCACATGCCGAAAGCACACTTATCAGCATTAACATTATACAAAGTAATGATAATGCTTTTTTAATGCTTTTCATGAGATACCCCCCTTATATTTTAAAATTTTTATCGATTACATTAACATTTGTGCAATCGATTGCATTAATTAATTTTATTATATACTGCTTTTTGGGAATTGTCAAACTATATTAAATTTTACAAATTGCAATATATTTGTATTATTCTACAAAATGTTTATGCAAACGATATTACATTATTACAAAAAAAGTAGAAACCCAAAGGTTTCATACTAATTTTATATATTCTTTACTAACCCATTGAGGTATATCTTTATTTACAAGATACCATCCGTTTTTTTCTTCGTATATTTTTACTTTAGTATCCTTTTTAAGTTTACCGTTAATTTTAGCAGTTATATATGGTTGGTCTCTACAATTTAATATATTGGCTATAACAATCCCCATTTTTTCTGATTCACTCTTATTATCAGTAGAATTATTTTCTATATGATTTTGTATTAGCTTATTAACTGCATTTTTAAACTTTAACCATTCATTTTCATCAACCAGCATTTTAGGACAATCTTTACCTGTTATGTCATAGTGTCTATATAGATCATTAATTGTAAGGTTGTATTTTTTTAAAAGATTACTAACAAGCTCTACAGTATTTTGATAGGTCTTACCCCAATTACCATCACTATTTACACACATTTCAATACCAATTGTAAAATAGTTCGGACCGTATCTGCCTTCACTTAATTTTTCACCGGCACTTCTATATTTATCTGCCCCAACATGCCATGCAACTTCATCTTCAGGTATACATTGAACTATTTGATGATCATCAACTATAAAATGAGCAGATGCAAGTCTATCTGTTGAATTAAAATAATTTCTATTTGCAACAGCATCTGCCCCTTTACCTGTATTAGCAGTCCAATGAACAACTATAGCTTTAAGTTTTTTTAGCTTAATTTTGGGTCTATTTTTATTAGTTAGAAACATCTGTTTAATTTGAAGCATCCCAACCCCTCCACTATTTTTATAATATAATATATAAATTATAGAAGGGGTTTGTTCTTTATATTTTTTGCCTACTATATAATATTTTAACTGGCTATACTATTTTCATAACTCATCTTCGTCATCAATTTTTCTTTGTCAATAAAATATTCACATGAACAACTATCATAAGAATACACTATACCTATTTTCAATATACCCTCTATTATTAAATCAAAAATACAATCATTTAGTTCAATAATAAGGTTATTCATATTATTTCTTCTTTGAAAATATCTTAAAATTTCATCATAACCTATCTTATTCTTATCTTTCACATAATCTAAAATTTTTAAAATAATATATGTGCGTTCCATAACTTATTCCCTCTTATGTTAAATTTGTTTAAATACTCTCAACATTTTCCATTCTACTCCATTCTATGATATATTTCAAAGAAAAAAATACTATTTTTTGCGACATTTTGTGATTTTTTATTATATTGTTGTTTTTTGTTAATTATAGTTTAGCTATTTTGCATTTCTGGAAATAGCATTTAGGGCTGCATTTTTGCATTTTAGTGGTATTTGGGGACGGTTAGTGTGAAAATGTCCATTTACAAAAAAGGAAAAAAGTTCAAGACAAGGGACGGTTACTTATTTCATACACAATATCTGCAAAATCAGGGGGACATGTATAAAATATTATGTCTATTATTTAATATAATAAGTAACCGTCCCTTCTGTTACCTTTGAAAAAACACAAACTTTTTCATTCCGTCGTTGTGGCTATTTTTAGTCATGACCTGTTACTCATTTAAGGTACATTTACACCAATTCTATGAATAAACAAACCTCCAACTTGGAAAAATAATACTAAAAATATATTCCAAGTTGGAGGTGTTTTTTTATGCCAAGAATGGCAAGGCAAAAAAGCTATGACTCTATTTATCATGTTATGGTAAAAAGCATATCCGAAGTTCTCCTCTATAAAGACGATAAGGATAAAATAAAATACCTTGACTACATGAAAAAAGCCCAAGAACAGTTCGAATTTAGAGTTTATTCCTATTGCCTTATGGATAATCATGCTCATTTTATTATAGATGCAAACGGTGCAGATATCTCAAAAATAATGCACTTTGTAAACTATAAATATGCCATGTATTTTAATAAAAGGTATGAAAGAAGTGGCCATCTCTTTCAAGACAGGTTCAAAAGCTTAATCGTAAAGGATGATAGATACCTCTTTGCCTTAACAGCCTACGTTCACTTTAACGCAACAGACCTAAAAGGCTACGATAAAAATCCACAGGATTATCGCTTTTCATCTTTAGGCATATTCTTAGGGCAAAAGACAGATGAATTTGAGCTTATAGATGACAAATTTATATTATCCATGTTTAGCCTAAAAGAAGCTACAGCAAGGGCTATATACAAAGACTTTGTATTTAAAGTAAAAAGTATTGTTGATGCGCAAAGGGAAGAGTTTAAGAAAGAAGGAACAGAGTATAGGAGCATGAGAACAATCCTTGTAAGGGATCTATCCCCTGATAAAATAATAGAATTAATATCACAAAAATTCAACGTAGATAAGCTAATGCTAAGGATAAAGCGGGCAAAGGAGGCAAAGGAAGCGAAGGCAATACTATGCTTTGTGTTAAGAAAGTTTTGTGATTTAAGATGTGCCGATATATGCAGGATACTTGGGAATATGGGGCAATCTAACGTTTCAAAGCTATGTTCCCTTGGGAGGGAGCTTGTAAAGGAAGAGAAATATAAAAATATAGTGGATGATATATTAAGACAAGAGGCATAGCTGTTTTTATATAGAATACAGGTTAAGTATGTTAAGCTTTTGGTATAAGTTAATAAAATATTCATGCAAATTGTAAGGAAAGTTTAAAGTTTTTATACAGTAAGTAAAAATAAGAGTAGAATATGGACAAGCTATTTTAGAAAGTATTATATAAAGAATCCATATTAATAAAATAACTATAACACCGTCATCCTTCTATTCAATAATAAGTTTCTACAAAAGTTTTTTCTTAATTTATATTAATTAAGTTGTTTATATATATATATATATATTAACTCTAATAATTAACAGGTCATGACTAAAAGTAGCCACAACGAATGCATGAAAAAGTTTGTGGTTTGTCAAAGATGACAGTAACATGAGTAACATGAGGGACGGTTACTTATTATATTAAATAAACATAATATTTTATGGATTGCCCCCTAATTTTGCAGACATTGTGTATGAAATAAGTAACCGTCCCTGGAAACATTTCAGCAAAAATACTAAAGCCTGTAACTCTTGATGTTACAGGCTTTTATTGGTCTGGGTGACTGGACTTGAACCAGCGACCTCTTGAACCCCATTCAAGCGCGCTACCATCTGCGCCACACCCAGTCAATATTACATTATAATTATACTACTTTTTTTAAAAAAAGCAATATTGACTATAAAAATTATGTTAATATTAATTAGTTGTATATGTACTTAAACTATAAAATATGTATAATATAAAAAGAGGTGATTTTATGCTATGCTTAAATCCTAACGATAAAATTGAATGTCAACCTTTTATTGTAAGAAAAATTTACAAAAAAGTAAGTCAAAATAAAAAAGAATACTATCATCTTCAAATAAGCCACGGAATTAAGAATTATGACGCCAAGATTTGGAATTTTAAAGATGAAATATCTGTGAATATAACTCCAGGATGCTTTGCAAATGTATGGGGAACAGTTAAAGATTTTAAAGGTAATCTACAAATACATATTGATAAAATATTGAAAATTGAAAACCCTGATGAAGATCTAATACAACAAATAACCCCAACTTGTAATACAGATCCTTTAAAGCTTGAGATAGAAATAAACAAACTAATATCATCAGTAAAACATCCAAAATTAAATTCTTTATTAAATTCAATATTTAACTTACCTGAAATAATAAATAATTTTTATTTGAAAGCAGCTGGTGCTGAAATACACCATGCTTATATTGGAGGCCTTGCGGAACATACTATTGAAGTTACAAAAATAGTAATATTTCTCTGCAATATATATAATTACATAAATCGTGATTTGGCAGTTACTGCTTCTCTACTACATGATATAGGAAAAGTTATTGAGTTATCAAATTTTCCTGAGAATAAATATACCGATGCAGGCAGAATGCTTGGTCATATATATTTAGGTACTGATTTGATAAGTGCTGAAGCTAATAAGATTGCAGATTTTCCTAATGATCTTCTGCTGGACTTAAAACATTGTATATTAGCCCATCATGGTACACTTGAGATGGGATCCCCCGTAGTTCCAATGACAATTGAAGCTATAGCTTTACATAATGCGGATAAAATGAGTGCTGAAATAAATGGATTTAATCTTGCAATACAGAGAGATACCAACACAGGAAACTGGACAGAATTTAATAACATATATAAAAGATATATAAAAAAGTAAAAACCTCTAAAAGGCTTTTACTTTTTTCTTTATTCTTTTCTTTTTTACAACCTTTAACCTGAAAAAATCTTCTCTATCCTTTTCTTCAAGAGCATCTTGTATATATTTTACTATATCAGTATATTTTGGTATTTGTATGTTTTCAAGTGCATTAGCTCTTTTCTGAGTCTTTTTTATTTCTACTGCCAGTTTGTATACAGAATTTTCAACCTCAGTAAGCTCTAAAATAAGCCATTTTATTTCCTGAAACTTTTTAAAAGCAACATCTATTGACACATTCGTTTGATAAAAACTATAAACTGGCTGTACATCCTTCTTTTTATATTTTATCTTAGGTATTTCTACACCCATAACACTTTTATATAGTATTTCAAATTCACTATCTTCAGGAGTAGAATCTCCAATATCTTCAACATCTGCAATTCCCATAGTAAGATTAGCCATTCTTAAAGCCTCATAAGCTTCCTCAAATGTTACTTTAACCTTTGACTGTATTTCCTTTGCTCTATCTATAAGGCTCATCATTTCCCTTATAAGTACATTTCTCTTTTGATCTAATAACTCATATCCTTTTTTAGAAAACTCTAAAGTTGCCTTTGCACTCATAAGATTAGACTTTGTTGGGGCGATATTTATATCCATTCAATCACCCCCTGTAATATGCATCTATCGTTTTGGGATCAATTCTATCAAGTTCAGTTTTAGGAAGTATTGAAAGTATGTCCCATGCTATTTCAAGAGTTTCCTCAATGCTCCTATTCTCTTCAAAATCCTGTTTCAAAAATCTTTCCTCAAAGGCCCTTCCAAACTCAAGATATTTCTTATCTATATCAGAAAGTTCATCTTCTCCAATAACTTGAGATAATGCGATAACTTCCTGAACCCTTGAATATGATGAAAAAATCTGACTTGAAACTGATGGATGGTCTTCTCTTGTATATCCTTCCCCGATTCCATCCTTCATAAGTCTTGAAAGTGATGGAAGTATGTTTATTGGAGGATAAATATTCCTTTGAAAAATTTCTCTGCTTAATACTATCTGGCCCTCTGTAATATATCCTGTTAAATCAGGAATTGGGTGGGTTATATCATCATTAGGCATAGTAAGAATTGGTATCTGAGTTATGGAACCAGAAGATCCTTCCATCATTCCTGCCCTTTCATACAAACTTGCAAGATCCGAATAAAGATATCCTGGATAACCCTTTCTTCCTGGAACTTCTTCCCTTGCTGAAGATATTTCTCTTAAGGCTTCACAATAACTTGTGATATCTGTCATTATAACAAGTATGTGCATATTATGGTTAAAAGCAAGATATTCAGCAGCAGTTAAAGCACATCTTGGGGTTATAATTCTTTCAACAATAGGATCATCAGCAAGATTTAAAAACATTACAACCCTTTCTAACACTCCAGATTCCTCAAATGCTTTTAAAAAATAATGAGCATCGTCATGCTTTACACCCATTGCAGCAAATACTACAGCAAAATCCTGACCTTCTTTCTCGGATATTTTAGCCTGTCTTACAATCTGTGCTGCAATTTGATTATGTGGTAGTCCATTACCTGAAAATATAGGAAGTTTTTGACCTCTAATCAACGTTGTAAGCCCATCAATAGCTGAAATTCCCGTCTGTATAAAGTTCCTTGGATATTTTCTTGCAACAGGATTTATAGGACGCCCATTTACATTAATTTTGGTTCCACCAAATATTTCTCCTCCATCGTCAATAGGCTCACCAATACCATTAAAAACTCTGCCTAAAATATCTTTAGATAGTGTAATTTCAAGTGGTTTACCTGTAAACCTTACTGAAACATCTTTAACAGACATACCAGATGTTGTTTCAAAAACCTGTACTATCGCCTTATCTTTATAAAGTTGAACAACCTTCCCATGCTTTGTACCACTACTTGTCTTTATTTCAACTATTTCATCGTAAGCAGCATTTTCTACACCAGATAAAACAATAAGAGGACCTTCTATTTTATCAAGCTGTATATATTCCTTAATAATGTTCATAAAATCACCCCTCATAAGCTTCGATAAGGCTATTAAAGTATTCTGTTATTTCCTTTTCTAATATATCAAAATCATCTTTGTAATCATTTGGGATAGAATATTTCATCTTTAAAATTTTATTATAAACATCACTATTTTTTATCTTTGATACAGGTATTCCTTTTTTTATTGCTTCAATTGCGTTTTCATAAAAAAACTTTATAACTTTCAACATTCTATACTGTTTATTAAGTGGAACATAAGTATCATCCTTATGATATGCATTTTGCTGAAGATAGCCTATTTTTATAAGTTTTGCAACTTCAAGTATAAGCCTTTGCTCATCAGGCAGAACATCTTCTCCTACAAGTTTTACTATTTCAAGAAGTTTACTTTCCTCTTGAAGAACTCTTAGCATCTGACCCCTAAGGTTCATCATATCATAAGAAACATTATCCCTATACCATTCATCAAGTGATGCCAGATATCCACTGTAACTTGAAAGCCAATTAATAGCTGGATAATGCCTTGCATAGGCAAGTTTTTTATCAAGACCTAAAAATGCACCAACAAACCTTTTAGTATTTTGAGTTACTGGCTCAGAGAAATCCCCACCAGCAGGGGATACTGCACCAATTATTGTAACTGATGCCTCATTTCCTCCAAGCGTTTCTACATAACCTGCTCTTTCATAAAATTCAGCAAGTCTTGAAGGAAGATATGCAGGATAACCTTCCTCAGCAGGCATTTCCTCAAGACGACCTGATATTTCACGTAGAGCCTCTGCCCATCTTGATGTAGAATCAGCCATAATTGCAACATTATATCCCATATCCCTAAAATATTCAGCAATAGTGATACCTGTATAAATAGATGCTTCTCTTGCAGCAACCGGCATGTTTGAAGTATTAGCAATAAGTATTGTTCTATTCATTAAAGGAAGATTGGAATTAGGGTCAATAAGCTTGGGGAAATCCTCTAAAACCTCAGTCATTTCATTTCCTCTTTCCCCACAGCCTATATATACAATAATATCTGCATCGCTCCATTTTGCCAGCTGATGCTGAGTCATAGTTTTTCCAGTTCCAAAGCCTCCAGGTATTGCTGCAGTACCTCCCTTTGCAACAGGGAAAAATGTATCAATAACTCTTTGTCCTGTTATAAGAGGCTTTTGAATAGGCATCCTTTCTTTAACAGGTCTTGGGATTCTAACTGGCCATTCCTGATACATCTTTATATCATGTATTTTTTTACCGTCATCTATCTTTAAAAGGACTTCTTCCATATCATAACAGCCTGATTCTATAGCATAAACTATTTTCCCACTAATGTCTGGAGGAATCATAAGCTTATGAACAATCAAAGGTGTTTCCTGAACAGTTCCAAAAATACTTCCTTCGTTTATAATGTCTCCTTCTTTTACCTTAATGGAAACCTCCCATTTCTTAGTTAAATCAATTGACGCAAGTCCAATACCTTCACTTATAAAACCTCCTGATTTCTCATATATAAAACTAAGAGGCCTTTGTATGCCATCAAATATGTTGCCAATAATTCCGGGACCTAACTTTACAGAAAGAGGCTTACCTGTAGATTCTATTTTTTCTCCTACTCTAAGTCCTGTAGTTTCTTCATAAACCTGTACAGTCCCTATATCACCATCAATAGATATAACTTCTCCTATAAGTCTTTTTTCTCCTACTGTAACCATTTCTCTCATTTTAAACATTTCCATATTATCAGCCTTTATAACAGGTCCATTAATATATGTTATAGTACCTTGAATTTTGTCCATATAACCACCACCTATTGTAATACCTCAAAGAGCTTTTCACCAATTATTTCCCTTGAATTAATTACTCTGCTTGCCATAGACATATCAATTCTCATATTACCTTCTTTATAGTTGATTATAAAACCACCTGTTATATTATCATCTAATAAGAATTCTACTTTCTTATCACCACAGATATTTATTATATCCTGTTTAAACCTTTCAATATCCTTTGATGTTAATATAACTTCAATATTTTTTGCATCTTTTAATTCTTCTAAGACTCCTTTAAAGTCTCTTAAAAACATATTCTTATATTCATCAGAATCTGTAAATTTTATGCAATATTCCATAACATTTTTAATTAATTCGTCAAAAATCTCTTTTCTTTTTTCAAGTATTATCTTTTTTTCTTCAACCTTTGCTTTAGATATTATCTGTAGCTTTTGTTTCATTATATTTTTTTCACTTTCATCTCTTAGCTGCTTTGCTTCTTTTTCAAATTCTTCTTTCTTTTGAGCAATCAAATTACCATATTCTAAATTAAACTTTTTTAATAAATTCTCATTTTCCTTTTCTATTCTGTCATATATTAGCTTAGTAAAGAGATTTAGTTTTTCTTCAATGGTTATCATATAATCACCTCATATCCTAATACCTATAGAATCTCTTACATAACCAGTTATATAATCTTCACTCTTTATACTTCCATGTCTATCAGGTATTTCAACTATCAAAGGGGACTTCATTTTTTGTTTTATATTGTTTATTTTATCCCTCATTTTTTCTGCTAATTTTTCTGTAATTATTATAATTAATATATTCTTATCCTTTATAAGGTTATCTAAGAGCTTTTCAGCTTCTTTTTTTTCATTTACGATTGTGCCTTTTATCCCTGCAAGCCTCATTCCAACAAGAGTATCCCTGTTGTCACTAATAAGATATATATTCATAGAATCACTTCCTATAATCTTCCTAAGATCATTATGGATATTATAAGTCCATATATTGCAATACCTTCTGCAAGACCAACAAAAATAAGTGTCTTACCAAGTATCTTTGGATCCTCAGATACAGCACCTAATGCTGATGATCCAACAGCTGCAACTGCAATACCAGCTCCAACTGCTGCAAGGCCTGTTGAAAGTGCAGCTGCAATAAATCCAAGGCCTGATGAACTACTCATAACTCCTTCAGCATAAGCTACCTTTGGTATTGATGTTACAATAATCCCAGTCAAAACAGGTATAAGTGAGCAAAGATTAATTTTTAATGCTCTTTTTACTACCTTTTTATTTGCCTTAACACCTTTATGAAAATCTATAATTCCTTTTGTTATAGTTACGATTACAATTAAAGTTGCGATTAATACAAAATAATACATTTTTTCATCCTCCTATTCAATGTTTAGTATTAGTTGTTTTTTACTAAGTCTATTTATACGTTTTTTAGCATTATCTATAGATGCTGTTAAATAGCAGGGATTATATTCATAGCCTGTACCTGAAAAATACTTGCTGAAAAGCTCATAATATTCAAGCCTTAATCCTTGAATGAACACTATAAGGCCTTCAAGTCCAATAATTATAACATTACCAAGTATCATAGTAGCTGTACTTTCAATGTTATTAGCCATCATTTTAGAAAGAGTTGCAAAAGCAATAAAAAGCCCAACATGGTTAATTGCAAATGCACCAACCCTTATAAAGGATAATGTATTGCTAAGTAAACTAAGAAGAGTTTCAAGTATTCCAAATCCACCTTCAATGTAATAATCATATACAGATTCACTATATAAAGGTCTAACACCTTTTATCAAATTTGATAGAGGCTCTTTAAGAACCATTATAATAATCAATGTTATTAAAATAATAGTAATAGCTCCTGAAGGAATAAATGTATCTTTATTTAACACCTTAGCTACAATATAATAAAGCAATAGCCAATAAAAAGAAAGCCCTGCTACACCATTTCTGCTAAATATTCCATTTTCAATGTCCCGCCTTTTATATGAATTAATAAGATTATATAAATAACCAATCGAAAGAAGTATTACTCCAAATACTATTGCTGCTATAAGCATTACATTTATTTCTTCCATAGGTCTTACAACTAATTCCTTTATTATATTTTCATATCCAAATACACTTCCATATATAAAACCAAATATAGTAGAACTTATACCTAATCTTGCAAGGACTCCACCAAGATTAGGCCTCCTTTTAAACCGATTTAAAATTTCTCCTATTAAAAATAGAACCAAACCTTGTCCAACATCACCAAACATTGCTCCAAATAAAAGCATATAGCTAATACCAACAAAAGCTGTAGGATCAAGTTCATTATATGAAGGTATACCATACATTTTAACAATTGATTCGAAAGGAGTTAACATATAGCCATTTCTAAGGCATGTTGGAGGGTTTAACCCTTCCCTTAAATCTTTAGCTTCTTTAAAAACTATAATTAGATTTTTATGTTCTGCTTCTAAACTCTTTAATAAATTCTTTTTCCTAAATGATGGTATCCAACCTGTCAAATAAAAAAACTCATCTGTACATGCTATAAAACTTTTAAGTTCTTCTATTTTAAATTCCATCATTAACCTTGAATAATATCTTTCTACATTTTTTAAATTATCATTTTTTATGTCTAAAAGTTGTTCTTTTATAGATTTTATTTCATCTTTAATTTGATTTTTCCTATCTTTTAGCTTTTCAAGCCACTTTGAAGGAGTACCAATGAATCTCATGTTGATTTTAAATTCATCAAAACTTAAAGACATTAAAACTCTATCAACTTCTATCTCAAAGGGTGATGGTATAAAGGCCATTAAAACAGCAATATCTGCATCACTATATACTTTAAAAATAATAGCTGATATATTTTCATAATTCTTTTTTAATTTATCAACATTGTACTTTGGAATAACACCAATTTTCATCTTTATATATTTCATATCAAGTATTTCATCAAGATTAATATTTATATTCTTTATATACTTTAAATACCGTTCAAGTCGCTCTATATCATCGTTTTCTTCATTAAGCTTAATAACCTTTTCATGTTTTTCCTTTACAAGCTCATATAATTTATTTATTTCATCAATATCATTTTTAAATTCATATTTTTCCTTTAAATATTTATAGCTAATTCTTTTTTTCATTCCAAATATATCGAAAAGGCCATCAACTTTACGTTGAATCTCTTGAATATTTTTCTGGCTGTTATATTGTTTTATATAGTTAAAGTCAACAAGAGCATCAACATTGTCTTGAGCCCTTAATATTGGAAAGTTGTTTTGATTAATTTCATTTATTGCATTTATCATGTGTACAGAAGATGAAAGCACTATCTTTCTCGCTATATTATCAACTTCATTCATTTGACCTATTATATTTATCATTTCCATTTTTTCTACAGCCATTTTACCACCCCAAAAATTTGAACTTAAATTCAATTATTACAATAATTAACTATGAGCCTTTCATTAAAAGGTTCCAGCAAACTTTCAACTGCCTTTTTCTTTCCCTTAGAAATACTTGCAGCAATTATAAAAAAATTGTTTATCATTATTACATTTGATTTAATTTTCTCCATTTGCATCTCTATATTTAAATGCAATTTGTACTTAATTATATCTTTATATAGCTTCTCTTTAATCACCAATAATTCATCATTCAAAGACATTATGTTGTTATTTAATATTTCTATTCTATTTTTTAAAGCTTCTAAGTATTCTTTAAAGCACTTAGCAGAGCCCATTTCAAATTTATATTCCTCAAAGTTTAGCGAATTTAATACTCTATTTACTTCTAATTCCATAACCTCTGGAATTAAAATAAATAAAAAAGCTTCATCCTTATTTTCATAGACCTTAAATATTATTGCTGCAATATTTTCATAATTTTTCTTCATCTTATCCATACTATACTTTATTAGTTTACCTGCTTTAAACCTTATATAATTCATATTTATTAAGGAGTCAATATTTTCACTAACATCTTTACTAACAGTCAAATACTCTTTAAGCTTTTTTAAATCCTCTAATTCATTTTTAAGCTTTAAAAGAGCATTATTTTTATCTAATATTTCTCTATAAATTTCATTTATTTTTTCTATATCTTTATTAAAATCATACTCTTCTACTTTTTGATTCTTTGGGAGAACTAATTTCATGTCTAATATTTTTATAATCGCATCAAGTTTTCGCTTAGTATCTTCAATAAGATTATTGTTATTGGTATAAATTTTGATTATATCTTTGGCTTCTTTTAAAATATCTACTCTTTTTTCTATTTCCTTTCTCGCATCAATAAACTGTACATATTCACTTTTAACTAAATTTCTAAGCACTCTGTCACTATCATCCTGATATCCAATTATGTTAACAGTTTGCCTTTTATTAAATATCACCTTATCACCTCAATTATATTGCCTTAATCAAATATTTCTTTGTTTCATCAAAGTCCATGGCATATCTAACATTTTCAATCATAGAAATAATATCTCTTATCTCAAACTCTATTAACTGCATATAGGCAAGTACTACTGATAAATCCTGCTTAAATCTTCTTTTGGCAAATTTAGTTCTAAAATACATATATCTGTTTATTCTTCTTTCCATAAAGATTTCCTGACTTTCATCTTCTTTAAACATGAATGAATAAGGTGTTTTCTTAACTTTGCTTATAAAGTCCTCTATATTTTTTGAATAGCAAAATTCCTTAATCTTTAAATAGTTAAATCTATATCCCCTGTTTATTGTATAATTAAATAATTCCTCTGGTAATAAATTATAGTATTTTTTCCCTCTATATATCCATTGAAGATTGAGCATATCAATATATGATCCATAGAGCTCAAAAAAAGCCTTTTGATCCTGTTTATCAAGTTTTTTTACGCTTCCTTCCAAAACACTAAAAAATGCCCTGTCTAGTGCCATTTCAAATCTAAAAAGGCTTTCGTCTTCATTACCATCAATGAGATTTTTAAGAAATGGCTCATATACAGTTCCTTCTAAAGCATGAATTATTTCTACAACACTTTTGGCTTTAACAATAGATTCAACATCCATATTTCTATATTTACCGGCAAAAACCATATTTTCTCTGAGATTTGAATAGGACTTATCTATTTGTACTAACCTTGCAGCCTTTTTTAAATCATATATTTCATATTTCATATAAAAACACTTGAAAAAATTTCTATAATTCCCATTAAAGTAATGAATTAGCTTATCCATGTGGTTTATAAGTCCCTGCTTTAAATGTCTTTCAAGCTCATCTCTATGAATATAAGCTAAATCTATTCCTTTAAAAAATTCCCCATAAGCAGTATTGTCTCTTAAATAAGCAGCTATTTCACTTGTTGACTTTAAATTTATTATTTTTTTATAATCCTCAGTTTTAAGAAGTTTTCCTGACATACTTTGTATTTTTGTATTTACTGCAGAAAATCTAACAACATTATTCATAAAATCACCTGTCTTTGGCTACTTTATTATGCTGACTGCATAAATATATGATTAAATATTTCCTTTACCAATTCACATTTTTGCTTTTCAAATTTTCTTTGCATTTCTTCACAAATTTTATAAGACTGTGCCTTTATTGCTTCTGCATCAACTAAAGCTTTTTCTTCTTCTTCTTTCTCCTTATTTTTGATTTTCTTAAGCTCACTCTCTACAATCTGAACCCTTAAATGCTCAATTTCTTCCTTTACTTTCTTTTTTCTCTCTTCAAGCTCTTTATCAAAATTTCTTTTAAGTTCTGCTGCATTTTTATCGATATGAATTATATTCTTTATAACTTCTTCCATTGATACATCCATAACAACTTCACCTCCAAAAATCATATTACATATTTTATTACTCTAAAATTATTATTACAAATAAAAGAATCCAAAAATTTCTTTATAAATTATTAAAAACAATTATATTACCTTATTTCATTTAAAAAAAATATATATACATTCAAAAATCTCTAATTATCGTTCAAATTGTAATATTTACATAAAATTGAACTTTAATTAACATAAATTTAAACTTTTTTATAAGAAATTGTAATAAATTTTATATATAAATAATATAGAGATATTCTACAAAATATAAGGATATAGGAAAGGTGAAAAAGTATGAAAAATAAAAATGTTCATAAAATAACAAAGGAAGTCATAGAACAGTGCCTTGAAGAAGCTATTGAAAAAATAGAATTTAAGAAAAAAATAAGCCCTGTTAACAATAAATAACAGGACTTATTTTTGTATATTAAGCTGTATAATCAACTACTATCCTATCTTCCCTTACCTTAGCAATAAATTCAGCCACCTTAACATGTTCAGGATGATTTTGATATTTTTCTAAATCTTCAATGTTTTCAAATTCAGAATAAAGCACAAGGTCAAAGGCTGCATTAGAAGTGTTGATATTAATCCCAACCTCTATATGTTTTATTTCCTTTATAACATCTTTTAACCTTTCAAGATTTTCCTTTATAATCTTTGCATTTTTTTCTTTATTGTTTCCTTCTGCTTCATCTTTAAGCTTCCAAGCAACTACATGCTTAACCATAAAAACACCTCCATTTTTAATTCTAACCTCTAATAACAATCATTGCAATATACATTATTTTGATTCTTTTTTTTGGTTTTGATAAATTTTATCTATACTTCCAAACAAGTCATGTAAAAAATTGGAGCCTCTGCTAACTATAAGCCCTGTAAGAATATAGCCAAAATATTCTACACTAAAATTTATAGCAAATAACTTAAAAAAGTCTACTTTAGCTAAAATACAAATAAAAATACCTATTATTATTGTTCCTATCCTATCTGTATTTAGCCCTTTTTCCTTTTTAATAAGTTTTATCGTCTCCCATATAGACTCTGTAAAAAGTGCTACTATTAATAATTTATCCACCAAAATCATTCCTTCATTCTTATTTATAGTAAAATATATTCTTTGATTTTAAATTTTATTTTAATAATCATTTTTTTCTGCATTTATTAATAACTAATTGACTAAATATTATTAGTTTGTTAATTTATACTTAACAAAACTCATTAATTTTGTAGGAGGATAATATGAGAATTGCAGTAATAGATGGTCAAGGTGGTGGAATGGGAAAAACTATAATAGAAAAGCTAAGAAAATCAATCGGTGAAGGCATTGAAATACTTGCATTAGGTACAAATGCATTTGCAACTGCTAATATGGTCAAAGCAGGTGCAAACGAAGGTGCAAGTGGTGAAAGTGCAATATGCTATTGCTGTAAAACTATAAAACTTGATTGTATAATAGGTCCTATCGGAATAATATGCCCAAACAGTATGTTAGGTGAAATAACGCCAACCATGGCAGAATGTATATTTAGTACAGAATGCAGAAAATATCTTATCCCTGTAAATAAACATGGACTTTACATACCTGGAGTTAAAGATATGCAAATTAACGATTTCATAGAAGAAATAGTAAAAGAAATAAACTCAAGCAAAAACACCTAAAATATAAGCTTTATTCTTATATTTTAGGTGTCAGATTGTAGACAAAAACAGCTCTCCATAAAGGAAGAGCTGTTTTCAAATGTAAGATATATAATTTTCTAAGCAAAAAAGCTTTATTAGGTCCGGTTTTCCCAGACCTCCATAGCCAGTTTGCCATCTTTTTTAAATTCATACAAGCAGCAACAAGCATCGCCTGCGCTGTTACTTTTTTTAATCCTCTTAGGGTCGTAAAGCGCATGCCATGCTTTTCCTTCATATCTGCAAAAACTCTTTCTATCGTTTCTTTCCTTTTTTCATATATTTCTTTATTAAGAGTTGTATATCTTAGATGCTCGGCTTCTTCAACATAATCAGCCCATATATGTCGGTTTATTACCTTTGTATAGTCTTTACTGTTTGTACATTTATTTCGATATGGGCAATCCTTACATGTTTTAGAATCTGATGCATATTCTCTATATCCTTCTCTATTAGTTGTCCTATAGTTTAATATTTGATTGTTAGGACATATATAACAGTCATAATATTCATCATAGACATATTCATATTTTTTAAAGAATCCTTCCTTAGTCATTGGGCGTGTATATGGCATTACAGGTCTAATTCCTTGATCTATTATTGTTTTGCATATATAGGGTGTTTTATACCCTGCGTCTACTACAATATATTCAGGCTTTCCAACATTCTTTTTTACTTGCTCTAATATTGTATCAAACATGGTGTTATCATGGACATTAGCAGCTGTAGCAGTTATTCCAAGTATAAAACCATTCCTATCACATGCAGCATGAAATGAATATGCAAAACATTTCTCTTTTTCATTCTTTCTTAATACTCCGCTATCTGGATCAGTCTTGCTAATTTTTGTTTCTTTAACTTCTAGTTTTTTTTTACTCATATCTAATGGCTTTTTACCATGTAACTCTCTATCTTCGTTTATCTCTTTGTCCAAAAGCTCTTGATATACACGGGCTTCTTTTTCGAGTTTTACCTTATCATATTTTTTCTTATTAGCATTTGCCTTTACGTGGGTTGCATCAATAAATACAGCGTCTGACTTGATTAATCCCGCATTCACTGCTTCCTCTAATATTCTAACAAATATTTTTTCAAAAATATCTGTATTCTTAAATCTTCTTACATAGTTTTTGCCAAACGTAGTGAAATGAGGAATTGGGTCATAAAGTCCATATCCTATAAACCAACGGTATGCAATATTTGTTTGAATTTCTGATATCGTCTGGCGCATTGATTTAATCCCGAATACATATTGAATAAATACAATTTTAAATAATACAACTGGATCGATGCTTGGCCTACCAATATCCTTAGAATATTTATCTGATACAAGATCATATATGAAATCAAAATTAATAGCAGCCTCAAGTTTTCTTACCAGATGATTTTCTGGTACTAATTGATCAATTGAGCATATTTCTATTTGTGTACGTTTTTCATTTTTTTCTTTAGTTAGCATTTTAAACACCACCATATTTAATACTTTACTATATATATTCGACATAAATTAAGAGAATCCTTTTTGCTTTTGAGGATTCTCTTAAAAAAATTTTATACTTTGTCTTCAGTCTGACACCTAAAATATAAGCTTTATTCTTATATTTTAGGTGTTTTATTTACAAACTATATAATTACTGATTCAATTGAAATATCAATAACATCAACAAGATTTATTTCAAAGGGACTTATTTTATTGTGGCTTTTATCATAAATTATCCTTACTATAGGCCTATCCGGGAAACCTTTATTATGTCCTACAACAAAACCCTCAAGTCCATTAGTAAGTTTAACGCATGCTCCTAGAGGATATAAAGAAAAGTTGTTACGAAAAATATTAACAAGATCCATGTCAAAAAAAGTTCCACCATTAGCAAGTATAAATTCATAAGCTTCATTAGCTAAAAAGCCTTTTCTATACACTCTATCACTAACTATAGCATCATACACATCACTAATACATGCAATCCTTGCATATTTTGATATTTTATCACCCTTAAGCCTATATGGATAACCATTTCCATCAATTCTTTCATGATGCTCAAGAACTATACTTTTTCCTCTTGCATTTATATAATCTAAATTTTTTATCATTTCATATCCAAGTTCTGGATGAGTCTTCATAATATCATATTCTTTGTCGGTAAGTTTTCCATTTTTATTTAATATCTCTATAGGTATCCTCGTTTTACCTATATCGTGAAGTAATGCTCCTGCTCCAAGATCCATAAGCATAGGCTTTGAATAAGACATTTGAACTCCATAAAACAATGAAAGTACACAAGTATTTAAAGAATGGACGTATGTATAATTATCAAAAGTTTTTAATTCAAGAAGATATATAGAACTTATATCTTTATTTTCAAGAAGATATTCAACTATATTAGTAATAGCATTTATAGTGTTTTTTACGTCAACACAACCTGTATTTTGTATCTTTGAAAAAACACCCGATATAGATTTTACAGCCTCCATTTTAACTTCTAAAAACTGAGGATCCTCAGGCTTTATATCATCAAGCATCCCATCTTCTATATAAACATATACTATACCTAAGTCTATCAGTTTATTTATATATTTCCTATTAAGAGCAACTCCCTCTTTTAAAAGTAAACATCCATCTACTCCAAATACACTTTGAGCGAGGACATCTCCTTCCTTTGCTCTTTGTAAACTAATTAACCTCATTTTTGCACCCCTCTAATAAAGTTTAACAATTATACCCTTATTTTACGTTTTTTTTACTCATTTTTCAAGTATAACTAAAAATTTTGCAATAATCGACTTTTTAGTAAATAATATTTTGATAAAAAAGTAAGGCACCCTTAACGGGTGCCAACAGTTTTTCTTATAGATATTATATTTTTATTAATCATAAAGCAAAAAATAAAATGGAGCAGGTGACGGGAATCGAACCCGCGTAGCTGGCTTGGGAAGCCAGAACTCTACCATTGAGTTACACCTGCATTACATAAAATATTATAATACAAATTTTAAAAAAATCAATAGCAACAATAATAATATTAGTTTAGTTTTATTTTTATTTCTTCCATAAATATTTTTCATTTGCCTGTATTTCAAGATTGTAAGTTTTATTCAACAAGTTACCTTTTGTATCTGATAATGCTTGAGAAGGAATGTATACATAGAACTTTTCATTCTTTTTAATTTGAATGTTAGGTACTATAACAAGCATGTTGTTAACAATTCCTTTAACATACTTTACAGCTTTGCCTTTAGAATCCTTTAAGGTTATAGAATCAAAGTTTTTACCAGATTTTATATTATCGCTAAAAGTAACAACAATATATTTAAAATCTGAAGTAATATTTATTGCCTTTTGAACAACTTTATCCTTATCACTTTTTACCTTAAAGCTTAATTTATAATCATCTGCCATTACCTTTCCATTTTGATCCTTAACAGATGTATATGGAATAGATACAGTATACTCACCTTCAGGAGTAAGTTTTTGCATAGGATTTATTGTAATAGTATCTTTTTCAATATTTACAACCGAAATTACTATTTTTCCTTCTTTATCAATCAAATTTATATTGTTAAAATCACTTCCTGCTGCAATATCTCTATTAAACGTTATTGTTATAGGTTTTGAAGGATCATACTCTTTCTCTTTGTTTTTTGGATAAGTACTTTTAACAGTTACAGCATTATTTTTAGGTTCGGTAGTAAATTTTATTGGAGGTATTCCTAAAAAGGCATTTCTTCTACTATCAACCAATGACCAATAAGGTACTTCTATGGAATAACTGCTATTATACTTTAACTCCAATTCTGGTTTAATATTAACCCTATTATTATCAATAGTAACAATTGATTTAACAATATTTCCCTTGCTATCTTTAATAGCTATATTATCAAAAAATTCACCTTTTAAAACAGAATCGTTAAATTCAAATGTGAAGGTACTATCTATAGGAACATTCTTATCATTTTCTTTAACATTACATGATAAAAGATTTAATAAGATTTTATCAAAACCAGTTGTAAAGCTAAATGTATATTCATTGCATGAATTCCCTGCTAAATCGTTAACAGCACCACGTGGTATCTTTACAGTATAAGTCATATAGTATGTCATTGAAACATTATTAATAGGTTTAATATTAAGAAGATCATCTTTTATATCAATTGAAATAGGTATATCATTCCCCTTTTCATCTTTTAATGTAATATAATTAAAATTCTCTCCTTTTTGTATGTTTTCCTTAAATAAAATACCAATTATAGAGTTTGTAGAAACATTGCTTTGCCCATTTGATGGATTAGTTGCTTTAACATCAGGTGGAAATTTTTCAAGGCTTGTTTTAAATTTAAATATATAATCATATTTTAAAGGATCTCCTGATAGATTTTTCACAGCTCCTTTTGGAATTTGAAAATAATATTCTGTATTATATTCAAGATTATTTTTAGGTTTTAAGCCAATAGCATCCCATCCAATCAAAGGTATAAATGGTATATTGTTGCCTTTTTCATCTTTTAAAGTAATATTTTTAAATGTATCCCCAATTTGAATTGCTTCATTGAAATAAACTGATATTTTATCATCAGGCATGAAATCATTTGAGGCATATTTAGGATTAGTCTCAATGATTTTTGGCATTCCTACCTCAGGTTCAGTTGTAAATGAAAAAGTATATGTTTTATTAAATACATTGCCTCTTATATCTTTAATTGAGCCTGATACTACTTCAACAGTATATTTTGTATTATATGCAAGATGAAGATCTTTTGAAGGTTTTGCATATATCATGGAACCACTTATATAAGCATCAACATAAGTTTCTTTATTTCCTGATTTTAGCCTTATTATTGTCTTTTTATTTGTCAAATCTACAGGGAGAATATTTTTGTTAAAACCTATTGTTATATTTGAATCTACTGGCACATACATCATATCATTAGATGGAATTGTGTACTTAACTACGGGAGGTTCTTTTTCTGATTCTGTTTTAAATTTGTATGTTACGTAATATGCAGCCTTATTTCCAGCTATATCTGCAACAGCTTCTGATGGAATAGTAAAATGATAATATGTATCAAAATTAAGGCGTTTACGAGGTTTTATAGTAATAGTATCATCTTTGATAAAAGTATCTATTGGAATCTCTTCACTGGAATTATTAACAAGATTTATATCTTTAAAATATAATGATTCCTTAATCATTTCATCATATTTTATTGTTATTAATGTATCTACATCAACATCATCAGAGCTATTTTCAGGATACACCTCGTTAATAAATGGAGCTATCCTATCTACATCAGTAGTGAACCAAAAAGAATAAGCTTCATTAATATAATTATTATATAATCCTTTCACAGCCCCTTCAGGTATTGTAATAGTATAACTGACATCATAATTTAAAGTACTATTGTGATATATAAATAGAGTATCATTGTTTATTGCTTTACTAATAGATACAGTATTTCCAACTTTATCTTTAAGCGTTATTTTATTAAAATTTTCCCCTTGCTTAATATATTCACTAAATTTAACAGCTATTATAACCTTTGGAGAGACATTGCTTTCTTTATTCTTTGGAGTTGTTGATACAACGGTTACTTTTTTATTATTTGTTGATGCTAACAATACGCTATTATTAGCAGGAAATGAAAGTGCTATACACTTTAAATTAGTTATTTCAAACAATATGGATATTAAAATAACGAAGACCAAAATTTTAGTTCTAAAAATGTTCTTATACATTTTACCCTCCAAACCTATTTTATAAGTAATCAATGCAAAATCATTTTAAAATCTTTAGATATCTCTTTTTTATTTTCGATATCAAATTACATATACTTAATAGCATCAATATTAAAACATAGTTTATTTTAATTTAAAAATAAAAGCATGTACATTAATTAGACAAAAATGCACATACTCTTGTTCCATAAAAAATACTTAAATAATATCCCAATCTATCTCAAATATTTATAATCAATTATTTTTACATTGCTCTTCCTTCTCAAGTTCATATATAAATAAAGTAACAGCTAAAATATCGGCTGCCCCTCCTGGGCTTATATTTTCCCTTACAAATACATCCTCCATATACTTAATATAATCTCTTCCATCCTTTGTCATCATTCCACCAAGCCTTATAGCCTCTTTAGCTAGATTTTTCATTCTTTCAAGGCCACTAATCCCGCACCTATTTATAACTGTAGTATCCTCTATAGCAGTCATTATATTTATAAGGCTGTGGCTTAGTGCATCCTTTATATGAAGATTTTGTTTTAATGCATCTTCAAGAGCTGGAAGTCCATACTCTAAAACCGTTGGAATTCCTCTTTCTACTTCCCCTCTTATTCCAAGTATTCCATATTTTAAAAATATACTCTCTCCACTAGTAAGCTTTTTCGATTTATCAATATTAAAAAGCTCATTTTTTACTATATCTTTGCTTATATAGGAACATTCCCTTGATATATTGAATCTATTTATTTTAATTGCTTTTTTTACACATACCCCAGCTGAAGCACATATTATTCCAATTAAAAATAGAAGCCCCTTTTGAGTGTTAACCCCGCCTGTTGCTTTGAACATATTATTTTCGGCATTAGCTCCTATTTTTCTAAGCCTTTTTAAAATATCACTATCATAATCAATGCCTATTTGAACAAACAAGGGAAGATAGTATGCTATAGAAGATGTACTCTTTAAAAAAGTAAAAAAATCCATATCATCATGGGCTCCCTTTGATACAGGAGATACAAGCCCAGGGGATGGGCTTATGCTAACTTCATAAAGCATGCTGCAAAGGGCAATCTCTCCAATCCTTATAGCTTTTTCAGACACTTTTAAAAAATTTTCGCTACAATCTATATACATATCTTCACCCTTTATACTCTAAAATAAGATTATTTACAACTTCTAATATTTCATTTAAGCTATGCTTTCTATTTGCAATACAAATTCTTGCTTCATCACCACAAAGAATGCATCTTCTTCTTTTAAATCCAAGTTGTTCTCTATCTATAGGAATCCCATTCAAATCATAAACATCTATATCAAACAATCTTCCTAAGGAATGACTTTCCTCTATTTCAATTGAAATTTTTTTTGCTTCTCTTAAAGGAATGTCTAAAACATTTATTAGAGCCTTTCCATCATATCCCTCTAATATCTTTTCAAATTTTATATATCCCTTAAACCTTTCTTTTAAAATATCATATAGGACATAAAATGCTTTATTAGCTTCAAAAGTATTCTTATTATTTGAAGGATAATTTATCTTCCCACAAAGAACTGTTAATTTGTATTCATTTAAGGTTTTACATAAGAATTCATATCTTTTTTCTCTATCATCTAATATTAACTGGCTAATTTTTTTATCTACCATTTTTAATCCTCTCAATTATGGGTTTTGCATCATCAGATATAAGGTAATTATAAGTAACATCAGGAACTAAATCCCTAATGCTTTCAATTTTTTCTTCCTTAATTAAACCTCTAACCATTGAAGCACTTATCGCCCTTTCATCTTTTGAAAGCCTTTTAACAAGCTCAAGTGTTATATTAAAATTAGGTAAAACTTCCATTAATGCTTCATTATATTTTGATGTAACTTTGCAATAGGGTTCAGTCCCTACATATCTTTTTACTATATTAAACTGAGGTGCTATATACTTTCCAAATATACCTGCATCAAGTTTTGTATATGCACTAAGTCTTTCATCAAAATGCTTTATAAAATAAGTCGGAAAAGTTGCAGAGGATATTATATAGTTTCCTCCCGGTATCACTACTACATTTTTCAAATCAGAAACTCCTTCTTTAACAAGGTTGTATCTTATATTAAAGGGAAACACCGATTTTTCTTCTTCAACAATAAAAACAACAACCTTTTCATTTTCATTTGATGCCTTTTCTATTAAAAACCTATGCCCTAAAGTAAAGGGATTACAGTTCATAACTATAGCTGCCTTTTTCTCATTCCCTAGTCCACTATTTAAAAACATATCCACAGTATATTTTTTTACATCAAAGGTTCCTCCTTCAAGAAGTGCAACCTCATCTACTGAATGTACTATCCTATATCCCATAGTTTTAAATATTTGTGCATTTAAAGGTTTTGTGAATATAAAACTTCCATATATTCCTCTGTCAAACATTTCATTAGTAATGTGAGTTATCAATTTTAAAGATATACCTTCACCTTTTAACTTCTCCTTTACAGCAAAACACTTTATAACTTTTCCTGAAAAAGAACAAGTTCCAACTATTTCACCCTTTAATCGCGCTATGGCAGTATATTCTGCATCGTCATATTCAAGTCCTTCTTCCCTTAAAAGTATCTTTACTTTTTCAATATCATCATTATCTGCTTTTTCTATAGAAATATCATACATATTAACACCTGCTTATTCAACCTGCCTTATAATATCTATAACAGTTCCATCCCTATATTCAACAACACCTACTATTTTACCTTTATTTTCATACTTTTCTGGAATACCTGTAATTTTCACTGCTAAATCGTAAAGTTCCTCTATAGTCATCAATGGTAAATCAGAATTCTTTAATCTTTCAATAAGATCTTTCCTTTTTGGATTTATAGCAATACCTCTTTCTGTTACAAGGGCATCAATAGTCTCTCCTGGGGTTGTAACTGTAGTTACTTTATCAACAACTATTGGAAGCCTTCCTTTAATAAGCTGAGTTGTTACAATAGATAGTTTAGCCCCTGCAGCAGTATCGCTGTGCCCTCCTGAGCCTCCCATTATAAATCCATTTGATCCTGTTGTAACATTAACATTAAAATCCTTATCTATCTCCGTTGCTCCAAGAATCATAACATCAAGCATATTTACAACAGCACCTTTATTGTGGGGATTTCCATACATAGATGCGGACATACCCTGATGATTTTTGTTGTTCTTATATGACTCTACAGCCTTTAAATCAAAACACTGAACATCAAATAAGCATTTAAATAAACCTTCCTCAAGCATCTCAACAATATATCCAGTAATTCCCCTGCTGCAAAGCTTCCCTTTATATTTTTTTTCTTCATAATATCCTTTACATAAGCTGCAACTGCAAGGGTCGTTCCACCAGCTCCTGTCTGAAAGGAAAATCCATCCTTTAAAAGCCCACTATACTCTATAAGCTTTGATGTCATCTTTGCAATTTTTAAACCTAAAGGGTCCTTAGTAATCTTTGTAGTACCAGATACTATTCCATTAGGATCACCTATTTCACAAACCTTAACAACAAAATCAACATATTCCTGACTAATTTCAATTGGACATAAAGGATAAGGCACTATATTATCAGTTATTGCAACAACCCTGTCTGCATACATAGCATCGGGTATTGCATATCCTAATGATCCACAGGCTGACTTTCCATCTACACCATTTATATTACCGTAAAAATCACAGGATGGCGCTGCAATAAACGCAATATCTATATGAAGATCGCCTGATTCTATTGCCCTTGCTCTTCCTCCATGGGTATGCATTACAACAGGGTATTTTAAATATCCTAATGATACTGCCTCTGCCACAGGACCAGACATATAATTTGTATATATACCAGTTACAACTCCTTTTTTAATAAGATCAACTAAAGGTTCATGTATAGGAAATATAGAACTTGCTGCAACCTTAATATCCTTTATTCCAAGCCTTTCAACTTCCTTCATTACCATATTTAGAACATAATCCCCATTTCTTAAATGATGGTGAAAGGATAAAGTCATCCCGTCCCTTATACCACACAGCTTTAAAACTTGTTCTATTGAATCTACTACTTTATTCTCACCCTTGCCTTTGCACTTTATAACATTTCCTTTCTTTACTGCTTCATTTATATTTGCAAAGGCACCTTTAAAAGGCTTTACCTTTCCATATCCCTCTATATATTCAGGTATATCCCTGTTTACTGCATTTATCATAATATCACCCCTTATATAGACCTGAAAGCTTTGCCTTATCAAGTATGTTTTGAGCTCTTGCAATTATCGGAGCATCTACCATTTTCCCATCTAATGAGAATACACCTTTGCCTTCTTTTTTTGCCTCATCCTTAGCCTTCATTATCCTTATTGCATAGTTTATTTCATCTAAGCTTGGGGCAAAAACTTCATGAATAGTGTCTATCTGCCTTGGGTTTATTGCAGCTTTTCCCGTCATACCTATTGATTTTGCCCTATTTATATCCTTTATAAAACTCTCTTCATCATTTAAATCTGTAAAAGGGGTATCTATAGCATCAACTCTGAAGGCTCTACATGCCGATGCAACCTTACATCTTGCATAAAAAATTTCATCACCTTCTTTAGTCCTTTTAATTCCAAGGTCTGCCGTTAAATCCTCAGCTCCAATAAGAACTCCCTCTACTCTTTCTGATGATTTTATTATGTTATATACATTTTCAAGCCCATAGGCTGTCTCTATCAAAGGGAAGAGCTTTATGCTTTGCCTTTTCATTCCTTCAAATTCCTCTATCCTATTTAATATATCATCGCATGCCTTAATATCTTCTTCCGTTGATTTTGGAATTAAAAGCCCATGAGGCCTTACCTTTGAAATCTCTTTAATATCATCATATCCAAAATCCGTTGAAAGTGGATTTATCCTAACAACAACTTCAGTATCATAAAAATCTAAAAATTTTAAAGCATTCCTAACAAGAATTCTTGCAGAATCCTTTTCACTAATGCTTACAGCATCCTCTAAGTCTAATATTATGCTGTCTGCTCCAAGTACTCCTGCATTTTGTATCATCCCAGGGTTGTTTCCAGGAATAAACAGCATACTCCTTCTAAGTTTCATGCTATCCCTCCTAAAGTGCCCTTCTAATTGCAGTTTCAATTCTTGATTTTATTGTATAGTCCAGGGCACCTCTATCCTTGGCTGTAATTATAACGCTCTTTACACCAAGTTCCTTTAAGGTATCCATTATAACCTTTTCTATTTGTTTTCCAAACTGTTTTTTAACTATACTTTCAAGATTTATTTCAATTGTTCTCTTATCATTGGGCTGAACCATTACATATATATCATTTGATTCAAAAGTTCCTGCCTTTGCACTTTTTTTTATCTCCATAATATCACCTACTTGTTAATTGAACTTAAATATTCCCTTTGGCCTATTTCATAATAATTATTTCCCTCACTGTCTATAACAACAATTAAGGGCAAATCCTCAACATAAAGCCTTCTTACAGCTTCTGCTCCTAAATCCTCATAGGCTATAAGTTCTGATGATTTAACACACTTTGCAGTAAGAGCTGCTGCACCGCCTATTGCAGCAAAATAAACGCCATTATATTTTTTAATAGCATTTATTACCTCATCGTTTCTTGACCCCTTTCCTATCATGCCCTTAAGTCCAATCTCCAAAAGCTTTGGCGCATAAGGATCCATCCTGTAGCTTGTAGTTGGCCCTGCTGAACCTATTGGCATCCCCTCTCTTGCCGGTGTTGGTCCTACATAATAAATTACCTGTCCCTTTATATCAAAGGGCAGATCCTTACCATCATTTAAAAGTTCAATAAACCTTTTATGGGCTGCATCCCTTGCAGTATATATATATCCTGTTAAAAGTACGCTATCCCCTGCCTTCAATTCCTTTACTGCATCATCAGTAAGGGGAGTTGTAATCCTCTTTTTCATAATAACCCTCCTTATAAAACAGCCTCTGCATGCCTTGTGGCATGGCAGTTTATATTAACTGCAACAGGAAGCCCTGCAATGTGTGTTGCATAAGTTTCAACATTAACTGAAAGAGCAGTAGTCCTTCCTCCAAACCCTTGAGGCCCAATACCAAGGGAATTTATTTTCTCTAAAAGTTCTTCTTCAAGCTTTGCATAGTATGGATTAGAGTTTCTAACATCGACAGGTCTTAAAAGAGCTTTTTTAGCAAGAAATGCTGCTTTCTCAAAGGTTCCCCCTATTCCAATTCCAACTACTATTGGAGGGCAGGGATTAGGTCCTGCCTCCTTTACAACCTTTAAAACAAAATCTTTAACACCTTCTATACCATCAGCAGGTTTTAGCATTTTAAGCTGACTCATATTTTCGCTTCCAAAGCCCTTTGGAGCAACTATTATCTTTAGTTTATCCCCAGGTACTATACTGTAATGGATTATCGCTGGAGTATTATCCTTCGTATTTATCCTCTCTATAGGATCCCCTACCACAGATTTTCTTAAATATCCTTCACTATATCCCTGTCTTACTCCTTCATTTACAGCATCCTCAATGCTTCCTCCTGTTATATGTACATCTTGACCTATTTCAAGAAAAACAATAGCCATACCCGTATCCTGACACATAGGCATATTTTCATTTTTTGCAATATCAGCGTTTTCAAGTATTATATCAAGTATATTCTGTGCAACTGGAAATATTTCTTTATCCTTTGAGTCTTTAAGCCTTTCTCTGATATCATCATTTAAATAGTAATTTGAATCAATACATAGCCTTTTTACAGTTTCAACTATCTTTGAAACATGAATTTCTCTCATAATACCCTCCAATAAATTAGAATATAGGCATGCAGCCTTGCATGCCTAAGATTTATTTAATGCATTGTTTATCCTCTCCCTATTTTTTGCAAGAGTCAAAACCCTTTGCATTTCATTATAAACTATCATAAATCCTTCATCAACACCCATTCCTGGTTTTGCAAGACACTGGTCAGCGCCACAGGCTATTGCTATATTCGTGCAAACCTGAGCTGAGCGGTCCGTTTCATTACAGGTTCCCCCACAGTAAGCACCAATGCCGTGTTTTTTACAATACAATATAGCTTCAACTATATTATTTACTCCTCCAAGATCAGGAGTTTTAATCTGTATCATATCCGCTGCCTGCTCATCTGTAAAGTATTTTATATCCTCCCAAGTGTTGCACCATTCATCTGCAACAATTTCAACACCAATACCCTTTTCTTTTAGTGCCTTTCTAAGCTTTTTAAGCTCCATCATCTGTCCTTCCCTGTTTTCCACATCCATAGGCCCTTCTATCCTAAGCTTTAATGGATAGGCTGCCCTTTCAAGTTCTGAAATGTAGTCTACCATCTTTTCAATATCATTGTTAAAAGCTATTCCAATAGTTCCGTATACATCAATATGCAAAATAGGGTTATAGTCCTCTGATGTTCTAAGGTGCATTATTCTATCCCTCAGCCACACAACATACTCCCTTAAAAGCTCTCCTCTCTCTCCAAGCTTTTCCTTCACATTGTTTATAAGGCCGTGTGGCAAAACATCAGCTCCCTTTATAATCATCTTGTCAACATTATTATACCTGTCGTCTCCTGATTGAGTAAATATTGGAACTTCCTTGAACTCAATCCCTGTATTGTATTCATACCTTATAACCTCAGCCATTGTAAGCTTTTTAGACTTTGCAACACCATCTAGTATTGCCTGGGTAATACCATATCTTATTGCTGTATGAAGTCTTTTACCATCAACAAGCATTGTATCTATTTCTTCTGCTAAATCTTTAAAGCTTTTAAGCTCTCTTCCTATAAGCATTGGAGCTATATGTTTTTCTATTATTGGAATAAAATCCTTTGCAAGAAATAGCGGATCCCTTCCTCCTGCTCCAGAATACTGAACTGCTGCACAATCTCCATAAGCAATTTGACCATCCTCAAGGATTAACATTACAGATATCGACTCTCCAGCAACCCTTATTTTTTTAAATCCTTCAGTCACAGGCTCTCCAATATAGGTAAATCCATCATGAACTGCTCCTTTTTTTATAGCTCTTTGATCATCGAAGAAAAAACCCGTTCTTCCTGCACTGCATAAAACATCTACTACTTTCATTTTAAATCCTCCTTATTTTTCAGGTCTTCCAATAAGAACTCCCCTACCTACTGCAAAAATATCATCAACTACCATCTGAAAGCTTACATCTCTTCCTTCATATTTTGCCCTATCCTCAAGAAGCTTTCTATTATAGTCTTTTATTTCTTTGTTCAATGGAACATTCCCAAACTCTAAATATCTTACTGCACCATTATTATCTCTTGCTGGAAGCATCTTGCCTGCATTATATTTGCTTGGAGCAAAGGGAATGTCTAAAACTCCAGCTTCAAATGCCTTTACTGTTCCAACTGCAATGTCTCCCCTACCAAGTTTTAAAACTTCATCTATTATGCATTTAGTTTCTGATTTAATAAGCTCTATCTCATCCTTTAACTCCTTTGATAGTGGAAGGCGCTGGCCTCTTAAAAGGTTTAACGTCTGCTTTGTAGCCTTAATTCCTGCTGCATTTGCCTCCTTTGTAGGTATACCAACCGCTTCGTGGGGTGTTTTAACTATAACCTTTGTAGCACCAGCAAGAGCTGCTGCTGCTGAACCAGTGCATATTACTCCAAAGGCTTTAGATTCATCTTGAGGAAATCCTCCCATCCACTGATGGAAAACCGTTGTAAGCTCTACATCATATCCATATTCTTTAAAATATTCTTCTGCCTGCTCAACTAAAGCCCTTATTGCTGCAACATCCTGAATTAAATTTCCACACTGCCCATATCCCAATGTCAAATTTTTAACGCCCTGCTCTGCTGCAAGAAGGCCCTCTATTATTGCAACTGCATTTGACATGCTTGGTGGAACCAATGTTCCTGTTAAAGGTCCAAAGGGTTCCCTATTTAAAGAAATTCCCATCTCTTCATAAATTCCAACAAGTCTATCACAGTACTGCCAATCAATTAAAGATTTTTCTATACTTACACTCTTTGCATAAGGAATATTATAGGATATACCTCCACCTTCATTAGATGTCCATCCAGATGCATGTATTATTTCTGATAAGAGCCTTGCATCAGGCGTTCCATGTCTTGCTTGAAGTGGAAGATTTACTGCCTCATATACTCTTCTGCATTCTTTAAGTCCATAGTTTACAGCGGGAAAACCATTCAGCATTGAACGTCCTGCCTTTTTACTCTCTTCTATTCCAACCTCACACTCATTATATCTGTTCTGCCTTGTATAGCTGTCTATTGTTGATGGTAGAAGGTCCGCTTCCCCTTCATCCTGTAGATACTTTAAAAGGTTTATATGATCTTCAACAATAGCAACTCCAGCCCTTGGCTGTGCAAGAGTTATTCCTTCTTCTTTAGCTTTTTTAAGTTTTGAGCAAAAATTCTTATGTTCAGGAACCTTCCTAAGATATTCAGCAGCCTCCTTTAAGTTAACATCTTTACCTGTTGGCCACTGATTTAAAACTTCACTTCTAACTTTAAAGAATTCTTCTTCACTCCATTTTTTATTTCTAAGCTCCATAATTTATCCTCCCACTACATTTTAACCATATACTTTTTCATTATTCTCACAGCTTTGTCAGGATATTTTTCTGAAAGAAGTCCCATAGCTGATAAAATATATGTCCTATCAATTAATATTTCAGGATTTAAAGGCTTTAAGAAATTTGGAGATTCCATACTAAAAATTCCTGCACTTAATATCTTTTTAGGATTGCTGCTGTGAACTAAAACTCCTCCGGTTCCAATTAAATATCTAATATTCAAAAGGTCTTTTCCTACTTGAGAGTATATAATTCCCATTGGTGTATAAACGCTCTCTATAACTCCAACATGCCTTTCCATAGCCATTTCAGTTGCAACCATTCCAAGAGCCTCATCAAATTCAATTTCATTTATAGTTTTTGGAACTACATTTACATTTCTCTGCAAAAATTTACATCTTTCTTCAACATCAAATTGAGTGCCCGGTACAAATTTTTTAATCCTTCTTGTTCCTGCTGCCTCAAATAGTGACACAGCACTTACTCTCATGCCAAGATCCCCCTCAACAGTTCGCTTAGCATAGGGCTCCTGAAGACCTCTTAATGTAACTCCTGGTTTTGAAGGCTCACCCTTTGCAATTGAATGAACATCGGTAGTTGCTCCACCTATATCTATTACAATAAGCTCTCCTATTCCTTCTTCTTTATCGGTACCATCAGCTAATATCCTCGCTGCCTTTAATACAGCAGCAGGAGTTGGCATTAATATTCCATTAATAAAGATTTCAGCCTTTTTCATTCCTTTGGCTTCAATTATTTTCTCCATGAATATTTCCCTTATTACTTCTCTTGCAGGCTCAACATTAATCGCATTAAGGCGGGGCATTACGTTTTCAGTTGCTTTATAATATATTCCTTCTGCTTTAAATATATCTTCAATCTCATCCCTTGCGTTTTTGTTTCCTGCAACAACAACTGGAACGTTTTTTATGTGTTTTGCTATAAGATTTGCATTGTGTATTATACAATCCTTATTTCCGCCATCAGTTCCTCCAGCAAGAAGAATAATATCAGGCTTTTTTGATATTATTTCTTCAATTTCCCCCTTTGAAAGCTCATAGCTGTAAACTCCAAGTATTCTTGCTCCTGCTCCAAGAGCTGCCCTTTTTGCTGCCTCAGCAGTAAGTTCTGGAACAAGCCCTATTGCAATCATCTTAAGCCCCCCAGCAGCACTGCTGCATGCAAGCTTTTCTATAAAGTTAATATCTTTATCCTTTATATTTTCCATAAGCTTATTAAAAGCATTATTAAAACCTATCATTATATCATCTTCAACAGTTGTTAAATCTTTAGATGTTCCTATTATTTCTTCATTTTCTATATCAACAGCAGTGAGCTTTGTATAGGTGCTACCAAAATCTATTAAAAGTATTGCATCCATATTATCAACCTCTCAACTTTCAATACCAAGATCATGTTTCAAATCTTCAATTGCAGACTGTGGAGATGTTCCTGGTGGATAAACTCTATTAAATCCCATATCCTTAAACCTTTGCTCTACAGATTTCCAGTCCTGTTTACCAACAACAAGGTTGCCTCCAACATAAAGTATTATATCCTTAAGCCCTGCTTCATCACATTTTTCCCTAAGTCCCCTACAGTCAATCTCTCCATGACCATAGAGTGATGATACAAGTATAGCACTGGCATTTGTTTCAATTGCAGCATTTATAAAATCTTCCTGTGGGCTTAAAACGCCTATGTTAATAACATTAAATCCCGCCTGAGAAAAAGCATGCTCTAAAATTTTATTTCCAACTGCGTGACAATCAGCACCTATAACTCCAAGTACAATGGTCTTATTCATACATAAACCTCCTTAACCATTATATTTGCTTTTTATTTCTATCATTTTAGCAATAACAGCCTTAACCGAATCATGATCAAGATTATAATCGAACCTTATAACTTCCTTTTTCCCCTTTGAAAGCCTTAAAACTTCGCTCTTTCTTCCTGGAGATACTATTAATACATCACTATTATCGATTACATTTTGAATATCCTCTTGTTTTCTGCTTATAGTGGCCTCAATTAGAATGTTTTCAAGGCCTGCAGATTTTAAAGCATTTTCAACTTTAAAGTGGAACTCTCTTGACAAACATACAAGTCCAAATTTAGTTTCTTTTGGATATCTCGCAATTTTAACAATAGTTTCAAGAGAAGGGTTTATTGCAATCCCAAATACATCTTTATTAAAATTTGATATAAGGTTCCTTACTTCATTTACATGATTAAAAGTTGTAATAACAAGTTGTGACTGCTCCATTACCTTTTTTGTTTTGTCTGCCATGTTGCTTAGCTCTGATATAGTAAGTGGAATTACATTAAAATTAATTGCCTCAGAAAGCTGCATTGAAAAGTCCTTTGCCTGTTCTATGTTACATTCTATAAAAACAGCATTTATCTTTTTAATAAATTCTTCCTTTTCTTTTATCCTTTCCTGAACAAGTGCAAAAAACTCCTTTGTACTAAACCCCATTTCAATAGCTTCTTCAATTGCAAGATCAATAAATTTTAATATCTTATCCTTTATATCATGTTGTTTCCAAGTCTTTGCCTCCTCTGCAACAAAGGTACCGCGCCCCTGATAAGAAACTAATACTCCTTCCTGTTCTAAAAGGTTATAGGCAGCACTAACTGTATTCCTACTTGTATTAATAAGTTTTGCAAGTTCCCTTTCAGTAGGCATTTTTTCTCCTATCTTTAAGTTACCATTTTTAATCTCTTCCATTATTTGCGATTTAATTTGTATGTATATCGGTATTCCGCTTTTCTTGTCTATGTATATATTCATAACCCACCTCAATAGTCCAATTTGGGATTGGCTTAATCCAATTTTATTTTACATTATTATTAAATTTTAAACTAATCACATAGATATTAAATATCATTAAAATGTTCTATTGTTTTCAATATATCCTATCTATATAGATAAAATACGGTTTTTCCTTAATATATCTATCGTTTAAGCATAAAAAAAAGAGCTTTTGGCTCTTATGATTTTTTTATACAAAAGTACTTGTATACATACATGAAAGGATTATATTGTCCAATTGTATACACTAATCCATTAATCCAATTTCAATTACAAAAATTCACGTTAAATGTTTTCTCTATCTTTATACATAATAACCTTTTCCTTTGTGTTTGTCTTAAACTTTAATAATGCATTCTGTTCATTAGTATTTACACACTCGAATATATATCCTATGTTTTTATAGCTTTCTCTAATTTTTTTTATAAATTCAAATGTTAAAATATCTGCCTTAACACTTATATCCTTCGTCAGAAAAACTGATTTTAATGTTACATTTAATCCATTTTTAAGGGCCTTTTCAATAGCACCTTTAATTGTTGAAATATCAGTAAATGCAGAATGAAAATAATCATATTCTATTATAATCCCATAAAGGCCTATTTCTTTTAATTCATTTAAAGAATATAAATAGGTTTCAATATCCCCCCAAAATCCATTAGTAATTATATATTTTTTTGCATCTATATTTTTTATTTTCTTTAAATATTTATAAATCATTCCTATATAAAGAAAAGGTTCTCCTCCTTCAATTATTATGTAATCTCTATATCCATCTTCATATAGTTTTACTATTTTGTTTCTAAAGTTATTTACCTCCATTATTCCTTTTCTGTAAGGACCACACTTATATCTGCAATTTCCACACATAAAATTACAATTATATGTAACTATAATTCTTATGCCACTCATGCCAACACCTCTTCCATATTTTAACATATTTTATATATACTCTCAACACAAATCTAAGGAATATAAAATTTAGAAATAGACAAAATATAGATTAAGGAGGTATTGATATGATCGAAAATTTAAGATGCAGTGTAGCAAATTGTGTATATAACAGCAATAACCTTTGTACTGCCAACCACGTTGATATATATCCAATAGGCAACGGTATTGCAAACAGTAGTGAAGGAACGGGCTGTAAAACTTTCAAGCCCAAATCTGAGTATCCTTTTCTTGTATATAAATAATAAATATCTTATATAAAAACGAAAATAGCTGATGAAAAATCATCAGCTATTTTGATAATCTATTTTCTTTTCGCTGCCCATGCTATTGCTGCCTGATGTCTTGGATCTTTTTTCCCATCTTTATGTCTTGTACTATTTAAGAAATGTACATCAAAATGTCCGTCCATTCCATTCCCTTTAACAACATCAAGGTTTTCTCCTCTGCTATATCCTCCTGAACGCCTACTTACAGTTTGATATGCAGGTGCTGAATCAACTCCAGCATGTGGCATTGCACTCATAGACGCAATCAGTTTTCTTCCTCTTACGCTTATTATAACAGGTCTCACATCCCAACTAAAGCCCTTCCAGATACTTTTTATTATCTGTGTATCCTTTGATGTAAGAGCCTCACAATCTGCATGGTTTGTACCCATAGTTCTTTTTATTTTAAAAGTTTTCCCGGTTTTAATATCCGTAACCTGTGCAATATCCCCTATCCTAAAGACATACCTTGCAGATTTCCACCAATCAAGAACTTCACCTTTAGTAACAGGCTTTGAAGAATTAGATGATACTTTTGTTTTAGTAGTCGTTGTTGTTTTATTCTGCGAAGTTTTCACTTGTGAAGTATTTGTTTTCTCTTGTTTAGTTTTCTCAGCATCTGTTTTGTTTTCTGCTACAGCTTTTGATACTGATGCACGCCTTTCTATTTCAATAGGCTCACTTTTAGCAGTACTAATTGCAGCTACATTTCCTTCTATAGAAGTTTTTTTATCAAAGCTGTATGCAGAAAGCGTACTAATTATTAGCCCAAACAGTATGCCAAGAAAAATTGGTAAATTTCTTTTCATAATAACACCTCTCTTAAGCCTACGAGGTTAGTTGACGGGTTCGGGAAGAGAGAGTCCCTACCTTTCGGATTCACCCCAAAATTGATCCCCCGCTGCATAAAGCATTCGGCTATTGTTTAATAACTTGTCTACTATATTATACATAAAGCAATTATAAATTGGAACAGGTTTTTTTTGTTATATTATATCATATTATGTAGTATTTTTATCTTTGAATCATACCATTCATAGCAAAATCTACAAATGAATGTATAACAGTATCAATGTCATTATCACTATGTAAAAGACTATATACTATTATTGATGCCATCATTCCAAAAAAATTGTATGGAATAAGCTCAGTCCTTTCTTTATCTATATGCCCTTCTTCAGCTGCTTCCTTTATGTATTCACCTATTATTTTAAAATACTTTGATAATGCTTCCCTAAGTTGGTTTTGTCTTTCTTCATCTCCCCACATTTGACTGAACATAGTTTTAAAAAATTCAAAGTAATCCGTTACAAGTACAAGTTGAATTTTACATATAGCCTCAAGTTTTTCACGTGGATTTGAAATATACTGTGTTCTATTTTTTATTTCATCTACAATTAATTTTATCTCTTCATCAATTATAAACTTAAAAATATCTTCTTTGCTTTTAAAATGATAATATAAAGTTCCTTTTGCTACTCCGGCAATTTCAGCTATCTCATCCATAGTAGATTTATGAAATCCTTTACGTGAAAAAGCTTTTATAGCAGCATCAAATATTAGTTTTTTAGTTTTATTCATCTGTACCACCCCTGCATTAATATAATTTGATTATTACACAAAAATTAAATTTATACAATCCAATATAATTTAATTTTAATCACTCTAAAAAGCAAGTTAATCTATCAAATTGTCGACAAACCCTTATTGTGTTAGGAACTTTGCAAAAGCAAACTTTTTCAACAGCCTAATCTATATCTTTATAGAAAATATATATTCGTGAGAAATCCAATTTTTTTTATTTCCTTGTCACCTTTTTATACCAAATTCATACACTATTATTAGAAAAGATAACATTATTCGACAGAAAAATATCTGAAAAGGGGGCTGTGGTCTTGGATAACTTAGGTAGTTTTTTTAAAGAAAACAATTTAAATACAAATACTATTATTATTGTTTTAATAGTTTTAATCATCATATTTGGTTATGGAAATACAAGTGTATGTGGTTTCAATTTTGGATGTTTTAATCCTGCAAATATTTCACCTACAGGAGTTAGCCCTGAAAGCATAGATAAAAGCTGCTGCTGTAATAAAGGATATTATACACCAGGATACTACAAAGGTGGAAACTCGTTTATATGGATACTAATAATAGCTTTTTTCCTCTTATGTTTATGCAAAAAAGATAAAAGAGATCACTGCTGTGACTAATTTAATCTAATCAATAAGGAGGGATAAATGATGTCTCAATCAGGTTGTGGTTACAGATGTTGCCCACCTAATCCTTGCAATCCATGCAGTCCTATGTTTAATCCTTGTTCAGTAGGATGTAATACTTTTGGAATAGGTAGCAATTGGTGGATATGGATTTTAGTAATTCTCTTCTTCCTTTGCTTGTATAATAAACCAGATCATCGTGACTATTGTGATGATTAATTTAAACTTAAATAAATTATTCGGGGGATTTTCCCCCTACATAAAAAAGATGAGGTGAGATGTATGATGGAAAGTGAAATACATCAATTTTTAAAGCTAATATCAAACATTAATATAAATCCTTACGCTAACAATTTAAAATTAAAGCAGGACGATGAAAGAATAAAAATATTAAATACACTTAAGGATTTTTTACCCGATGATAAAAAGTTTATTATTGATGATATTATAAATACATTTAGTTCCATAGGTGAAACTAATAGCTTAAAATCTGCTTCAGACAATACAGAAACTTTTAATCAAAGTGAAAATTCCCAATCGTAAAATCAAAAATCTACATTCAGATATAAAATAAGTGGTTATAAAGCGAGGTGGCAATATGGATTTTGGTAATATTTTAGGAAGGAACTTTGGTAAAGGCAATAACTGGCTGTTAATACTTCTTCTCCTTTTAATAGTAATACCATCCCTTAGTGGCTCTGGTGCAAATCCTTCTGGAGGAAACCTTGTATATTTTAGTCCTAATGTTGCAGGAGCAGGTACTGATGGCTGTAATCAATTTGGATTCTTTAACAAGTACTCCTCCCAAAGTGGCTTAGGTGGAAATGTTCTCTTCATTATACTGATACTTGCTCTTTTGCTTCTTCTTGGTCAACGCAGTAGCAATGAAGAAGATAGTGTTTGATAGAGCTAACGTCGACTGAAAGTGAGGAGATAAAATGTCAAGAAGATATAATAAATGCTGCTGTAAGTATAAAAAAACCTTAGATTTATGTCCCTATGATAATGGATATTTTAACATGTATTATCTATGTATCTTAATTCTTATCATATTGCAGTTTGGAAGAAAAAATTGTAGCAAGGATAAACAGTTAATTGATAACAGCATTTTATTTATTATAACCTTATTCTTACTTGTAAACTGTAGCTGTAGAGATGCTTATTGTAAATGTTAATAGCTTGTAGTTTCCTGTAATTTGTTTATCATTAAAATTAAAATCTTATGTAATAGCATACTGCTCCAAATGTCTTTTCACTTATAATCTTCATTCTATAGTACAGAAGTTTTTGATAAAGAAGAATATATACTATAATTGATTAATCAACAATGGAATTCTCTTTATAATTACTCCCTTCCTTATGTTGTATATGAGATGAATCCTAATTAAACACAAAAGTAAAAAATTTAGGTTAAAAATAAAAATCAGTTTCATTAAGAAGAAAAGGAGGTTTTAAAATGTCAAAGAAACATTCAAAATGCTGCTATCCTGTTTATCAGCCATATTCTGGAGGTATGAACTGCAAATGTAACTTCGGTAATCCATGGACATTAATAATTCTTATTTTAATAGTATTAAAATTTTCATCTGGAAAAGATCATGGATGGGGCGGAGGGATGATTGATAATAGTATACTCTTTATAATTGCTTTATTCCTTCTTGTATACTGTGGATGTGGTAAAGGTTTAATGAAGTACGACTGCTAATGTAAGGGGATAATCTTCCCCTTACCAAAAAATCTACATTATATTTTTAATATAAAAATATAACAATTAAGAAGTAAAGGGGGATTTTAAAATGTCAAAGAAACATTATTCTTGTTGTGAACCAGTTTATTCTTATCCAGTTGCAGGCGGTGGAATGGGTTGTGGATGCAACTATAGCAATCCATGGACTTTAATTATCCTTATACTTGTTGTACTTCAGTTCTCAAAGAAAAAATTCCATGACTGCGACGACGATGATGACGATGGCTTATTTGGAGGATTAATCGATAATGGCATACTCTTTATAATAGCTCTCTTCCTTCTTGTATACTGTGGGTGTGGCAAAGGCTTAATGGGAGGATGCTAATAAAAAAATTAAAGGAGGATTGTTCCTCCTTTAATTTTTTTGTAACAGTTTTTTTTAGTTTGAATACATTATTATTAGAACCTATTGCATATTATTTTAAACAATTTCAAAGAGGGATAATATGGATTTTAATGACTTATTTAAAAATTTAAATATAGAAGAGGATTATGTTGATATAATCCTATTAATACTTATAATAGCTACAATCAACAGCTTAAGTAACAACACACATACCTATCCATTCTATACTCCTTGCTATTTTTATGAGTGCTGTAAAAAAAGAAAAAAGCACCATAAGCATAGTATCGAAAATACTAAAGCCGAAGTTTTAGATAACAATAGCAATACTGGTAATTTTGAAAATACTTTCGGTTTTTTTAATACCTATTCTTCAAGCTCTCAAAATAATCTATTATTTGTAATTTTAATTGTAGCTCTATTGTTCCTTATTGAAAAGCTAAACATCAATAACGATCAAAATATAGAAAGCAGTGAAGTATAAATGTTGTAATCTTGAAAGGAGTGAAAAAATGGGTCATCATCATAAAGATAAAAAAGATAAATCTAATCAATACGATCAATATAATCAATATCCAAATGCAAACCAATCTCCTAATATTCCCACGAACTTTGATATATCATCATTACTTGGAATGTTAAATAATATAGACATAAACCAACTTTCTTCTATGCTTTCACAGCTTACAGGAAAAAATAGCAATGATATAAAGGATTCTATGGAAAGCCTCTCTAAAGGTAATAACCAAGCAATTGCTGATATGCTCAAAAATGTAGATGTTAATCAAATTTCATCTATGTTATCAAGCATGGGTATCAATCCTCAGGATTTCTCATTTCCTTCTAATAAAAAAGGAGACATTAGAGTAGAGGTACTAAATTCCCTAAAACCTTTTCTACCTGAAGATAAATGTAAGATGATAGATGATATAATAAACTTTTTAAGGCTAAAAGGAGTTCTTGACAAAGCAGTACCAAAAAAGAAACGATAAAAAGTTTCATTGAAACTATTAAAAAAAAGCCTATATTATGCTTATCAAAACCTAATTTAGCATAATATAGGCTTTTCTTTAGGTTAAAATTTACATAAACTATTTATGTCATCACAGTTGGAATATTAAATATCTTAATTAACAATATTAGAAGAACTGAGATGAAGTTAAAAATAAAATGATTTACAACTGCAGCTCTATATCCATATTTTTCATAAAGATAGCAGTTATAAATACCTATCCCAAAAAATGATACAAATCCAGCTAAGTTATAGTGAATAAGAGCAAATAAAAAGCTCGTTAATGCTGCTGAAAGTTGTTTCCCAATTTTTTTTGAAAGCCCTCTATATAAAATATGCCTGAAAGTAAATTCCTCAACAATAGGTGCAAAAACAACAGTCATGGCAAACAAAAATATTACTTTAATCCATCCTGCATTTAAAAATATTTCATATATATCCTGAGCCTTTACTTTAATACCAACATATTCCAATAAAGATGCATAAAAAACATTTATAATATAAATTATAAATCTAAAAAAAAGACAATATAATATTATTTCTGTTTTCTTTTCTTTTATGGGTCTTAAATAATAAAGTACTTCAAAATTATCTTTCATCTTAATGGCAAAATAAAAACATAAAACTACCAAAATAAATGGAAAGACGTTTTGCGTTAAAAGAGTTGCTATAATATATGTAATAAAAAAAATGGTTAAGAATGCTCTATTTAAATAGTTTTTTAGATATTTTCTTAATGCAAGCCACGGAGGAATTGCAATGAAAAATACTACCGAAACATCCTTAAATATCTCAAAGTAATTCATATTCCCTTCCATAAAAAGCTCCTTTAGATTAATAAAAATAGTCTTAGCTTGTACATTAATAGTACAAACTAATATATTTAATTTTAATATATTTTTTAAACTTTTATTAAGGAATATGTTGTTTAATAGTTTCTATTAAATTTATTATTTCATCCCTGTTTTCTTTTGTCTCTGATGAAAATGGTATTAACAAATCCTCATTTCCAAGCATAAGAGATTTTTTTATCATATTTATGTTTTTTGTAAGCTGATTTCTTGAGAGCTTATCACTTTTTGTTGCTATTACTGCAAAATTATGATTACTTGATTTTATCCATTGAAGCATAAGCTTATCATCCTCTGTTGGCTCATGTCGGCTATCGACAAGTAAAAGAATAAGCTTTAATTCATCTCTATTAAAAAGATAGTCTTCTATTATCTTTGCCCACTTTTTCTTCTCTTCTTTTGACACCTTTGCATAACCATACCCAGGCAAATCAACAAAATATATCTCATCATTTATGTTATAAAAATTTATTGTCCTTGTCTTACCAGGTACAGAACTAATTCTTGCAAGAGATTTTCTATTAAGAAGAGCATTTATCAAGGAAGATTTTCCAACATTAGACCTTCCCACAAAAGCAACCTCAGGATACCCAGTAGATGGGTATTGGGATGCTGCCACTGCAGTGGCAGCAAATTCTGCCTTTCTAATTATCATTTTCCTCACCCTTTAAAGCAACCTTTAATACTTCTTCAATTCTTTCTGCAAATATAAACTTTATCTTTTTCTTAATATTATCTGGTATCTTTTCTAAATCCTTTTTGTTTTCAGCAGGTAAAATTATATTTTTAATTCCTGCTCTATATGCTGCTAAAGATTTTTCCTTAACTCCTCCTATTGCAAGAACCCTTCCTGTTAGCGTAATCTCTCCTGTCATTGCTATATCACTTCTCACAGGCTTTTTAGAAAGAGCCGATATCATTGCAGTAACCATAGTAACACCTGCTGACGGTCCATCTTTGGGAACTGCTCCCTCTGGAACATGTATATGAATATCAGTATTCTTATAGAACTCCTCATCTATTCCAAATTTAGATGCATTTGCTCTAATATAGCTATATCCTGCTCTTGCCGATTCCTTCATTACATCTCCAAGCTGACCTGTAAGCTCAAGTTTTCCACTTCCTGTCATTGTTACCACTTCAACAGGAAGTGTATCTCCTCCATAAGAAGTCCAAGCAAGACCCATAACAACTCCTATTTGATCTTTGTTTGCCTTTTCTTCATATTTATACCGAGGAGCTCCTAAATATTTTTCCAAGTTGCTTTGATTTACTTTAACTGTTTTACCTGGATTTTCTACTATCTCCATAGCAGCTTTTCTACAAATGGTTCCTATCTTTCTTTCAAGGTTTCTAACTCCTGATTCCCTTGTATATAGGTTTATTACATCCTTTACCGCCTTATCATTTATATGTATATTTTCTTCCTTAAGCCCATTCTCTCTAATCTGCCTTGGTATTAAGTATTTAGTACATATATTGAATTTTTCTTCATCTGTATACCCTGAAATTTCTATAACTTCCATTCTATCAAGAAGAGGTCTTGGTATAGTATCTATAGTATTTGCTGTAGTTATGAAAAGAACTTTTGATAAATCAAAGGGAAGCTCTAAATAATGGTCTCTAAAGCTATGGTTTTGTTCTGCATCAAGAACCTCTAAAAGAGCATCAGCAGGATCTCCTCTGAAATCAGAACTCATTTTATCAATCTCATCAAGAAGAAATACTGGATTTTTTGTTCCTGCTAATTTAATATTATATATAACCCTTCCAGGAATTGCTCCAACATAAGTTCTTCTATGTCCCCTAATTTCAGCTTCATCCCTGACTCCTCCAAGCGACATTCTAACAAACTTTCTATTCATAGCATTTGCAATTGAACGTGCTATAGAGGTTTTCCCAACACCAGGAGGACCTACAAGGCAAAGTATTGGACCTTTCATATTTTTATTTAATTTTCTTACAGCAAAGTATTCAAGTATTCTTTCTTTAACATCCTTAAGTCCATAATGCTCTTTTTCAAGCACTTCTTTAACCTTTTTAATATCTTCAATATCTTTTGTTTCTTTAGCCCATGGAAGTTCAACAATCCAGTCAAGATATGTTTTTATAACTCCACCCTCTGGAGAGCCAGGCATTAATTTTTCATATCTTGAAAGTTCATATAATGCCTTTTCCTTTGCTTCTTTTGGAAGTTTAGCTTTATTTATCTTACTTTTATATTCTTCAACTTCGTTTTCAATACTATCTTTATCGCCAAGTTCTTCTTGTATCACTTTAAGCTGTTCTCTAAGATAGTATTCCTTTTGCATCTTATCAATCTTGCGCTTTACTTTTAATCCTATTTTTCTTTCAATTTTTAATATATCTATTTCTCTTGTTATTATTTCAAGAAGCTTTCTAAGCCTCTTTGTAGGCTCTATAGCCTCTAAAAGTTCCTGTTTATTTTCATGTTTGATTATTAAATAAGAGGTTATTATATCACAAAGCTTACCTGGTTCTTCAATATCGTATATTGTTGGCATTATTTCATTTGGTATTGAGTTACTTTGATTTACATACTCCTCAAAATGAGCTATAGCCTGTCTCATTAATGCTTCAATTTCAACTGTTTTTTCTTCTTTAGGTTCCATATATATAGAAAGCTTACACTTAAAGAAAGGCTCCTCTTGTATAATTTCTTCAATCTCTGCTCTATGCAAACCCTCAACAAGTACTCTTATTGTATCTCCTGGTAGTTTTAATATTTGTTTAATCTTAGAAACGCAACCTATCTTATATATATCATCTATATTGGGATTTTCAACCTTGGAATCTTTTTGTGCAACAAGAAAAATCAATTGATCTTTAACCATAGCTTCCTCAAGGGCAAGTATAGATTTTGTCCTTCCAACATCAAAGTGAAGCACCATATAAGGGAAAATAGTAATACCTCTTAAAGTTAATAAAGGCAGAATATTATCTTTATTTTCTTCCACAATTTCATCTCCTTTCTAAAGAGATAATTTAAAGCCAGCTTATAATATTATATATTATAAAAGAAAAATTTCCAATAAATAAATTAAAATGAATATGCATCTGGTATTAAACTTCCAGATGCTTTCTTAATTCTAATCCCTGTGCTGAAAGTACACCTATATTGGAATCCGTATTTACATTTGTAATTATAGTCTTTTTATTGTCTTTTATCAAAGCTAAATTTATAACTTCTTCTATTCTTGTTACTGGTATAACATCTATATCCATATCTTTGAAGCTTTCTTGATAGTTATCCTTTGGAATAACGACCTTCTTTGCTCCAGCTTTTCTTGCTGCTTCAATCTTTGAAATAACTCCTCCTATAGGCTTAACAAAACCTCTTATTGATATTTCTCCTGTCATTGCAATTGCATTATCAACAGGAATATTTTTAATTGCACTATAAATTGCTGTTGTTATTGCAATTCCAGCAGAAGGCCCATCTATAGGTATACCACCGGGAAAATTTATATGTATATCATATTTTCTTGGATCAACATCAAGATACTTTCTTATAACAGTCAAAACATTATCAACTGAACCTCTTGATGTACTCTTTCTCCTAAATTTTCTTTCCAGTGTTCCAGTTTCCTCTTCATCGACAATTCCAGTAACAATAACTCTGCCATTTGAATTATCAAGTGGTATTACAGTAGCTTCAATTTCAAGCAATATTCCCATATTTGGTCCATATACTGCAAGACCATTTACATATCCTACTTGAGGCTCTTTTTCTATTCTTTTATCAGGTCTTGGATTGTAATGGCCACTCTCTATAACCCATTCAACATCCTCAAGAGTAATATTGTTTCGGTTTTCATTTATTGCAATCCCTCCAGCCAGCTGAACTATATTAATAGCATCCCTACCGTTAGTAGCAAACTTACTAACCCTATTTGCAGCAACATCATCAATCACAAATCCCCCTTTTCTTGCACCATTTTGAGCTATTATCTTTATTTCATCACTGGTAAGTTCTCTAAAAAATATTTCAACACAACGTGAACGAATGGCTGGGGGAATTTCCTCAGGATTTTTCGTTGTTGCTCCAACGAGCCTAAAATCAGCCGGAAGCCCATTTTCAAATATATCTTTTATATGAGTTGGAATATTAGGATCTTCTGAACTAAAATAAACGCTATCAAGAAAAACCTTTCTATCCTCAAGAACTTTTAATAACTTATTCATTTGGATTGGATGAAGCTCACCAATTTCATCAAGGAAGAGTATCCCTCCATGAGCTTTAGTAACTGCTCCTGGCTTTGGTTGAGGTATCCCTGCAATTCCAAGTGGACCTGCACCTTGATATATTGGATCATGAACTGAACCTATAAGTGGATCTGCAATTCCTCTATCATCAAACCTTATAGTTGTTGCATCAACTTCAATAAATTTTGCATCACTTTTAAAAGGTGATATAGGGTTTTTTTTGGCTTCCTCAAGAACAAGCCTTGCTGCAGCAGTTTTACCAACTCCTGGAGGACCATAAACTATTACATGCTGTGGGTTTGGTCCACATAAAGCAGCCTTCAAAGCTTTAATGCCTCTTTCCTGTCCTATTATTTCATCAAATGAAGTTGGCCTTGTTTTTTCTGAAAGAGGAACTGTAAGTGCCATCTGCCTCATTTTTTCAAGTTTTTCAAGCTCTTTTTTGCTTTCCTTTTCAATATATATTTTAGAGCTCTGCTGACCTTTTAAAAGATTATAAAAATAAATGCCTATTATGGCTGTAAAGATTAAATTCAAAATTACTAATACTTGACTACCATACATCATAACCCCTCCTCTTTTCAATCTTAGTATGCTCATTGATAAGCTTTATATACAAAAAAGGTTCTATAATAAATGTTGGGGTGGTAAACCTCAACATTTTTATTTAAATAGAAAAAAGCACTTTATTCAGATGCCAACTTTGCTAAAATAAAATTAACCAAAACAAAATTTTAGAAAGGAGGCATCCAATAAAGTGCTTAAGTATAATTTTATCAACAATTTACTAAACTTAAAAGATGTTTTTGTAAAAAACGTTGTTAATAAAGATGATTTTATTGAGATATTTGTTGAAACTAAAAAGAAACCACATGTTTGTCCAGTTTGTGGCTATACTACATCTAAAGTTCATGATTACAGAAAACAAAGAATTAAAGATGTACCCATTCAGTTTAAAAAAACTTTTATCATTCTTAGAAAAAGGAGATTAGTATGCTCAGAATGCGGTAAGCGCTTTTATGAAAAGCTAGATTTTCTTCCACGCTATCATAGAATGACAAACCGCTTATCTTTCTTCATAATTAACGAACTATCTAATGTTAATAGCATGAAGCATGTTTCCTTAAAAGCCAATGTTTCCACCCATACTGTAAAACGCATTTTTGATACTGTTAGTTATACTGCGTATTCTTTGCCTGAAGTTATATCTATTGATGAATTTAAAGGTAATTCTGGTGGCTCAAAATATCACTGTATATTAGTTGATCCTGTTAATCATAAAGTAATTGATATTATTAAAGATAGACGATTTCATATCCTTTCGGATTACTTTAGAAATTTTAAAAACAGGGATAAGGTAAAATATGTAGTTATTGATATGTGGAGTCAATATGCTGACATTGCTAAAACATACTTTAAAAATGCAACTATCATCATAGATAAGTTCCACTTTATGCGCTACAACACCTGGGCTATAGAAAACGTTAGAAAGCGCATTCAAAAGAATATGGATAAGAAACTAAGGCGATATTACAAAAAAAGTCGAAAACTCATTCTTGCTAGAAAAGATTCCTTAGATGAAGACTCTAAGAGACAACTTGAAATTATGCTTTTATACAATGATGAATTAAGACATGCCCATTACCTTAAGGAATCCTTTTACAAAATTTCAGATGCAAGGTCTGCTTCTGAAGCAAAAATATTACTAAAGGAATGGATTGAGATAGCAAGAAAAAGCGGTATAAAAGAATATATTTCATGTGCAGAAACTTTAAGCAGGTGGTTTAAGGAAATAGTTAATTCCTTTGATGTTCCTTATACGAATGGATGTGTTGAAGGTTTTAACAACAAGATTAAAGTTATTAAAAGAAATGCGTTTGGGTTCAGAAATTTTAACAGGTTTAGAAATAGAATTCTGCATTGTTGCAAGTAATTGATTACTGTACTCTATTTTTCAAAAACCAACATTAGTTTGGTCTTTTTGTTATGCCCATTTTTAGAGAATTTTTGATTCACTTTCTTTAATTCGTTAAAACTTCTTGAAAATTAGCAAGGGCAGGCATTTGAATAAAATGCCCACCCCAACTATTGACATAGAACCACAAAAAAAGAAAAAACCCTATGAAATCATAGGGTTATGAAACGCTTTCACTTTTTAATTTTTTCTTCATATTCGAAGGTTTTTTTGTACCTTTTTTATTCCCTTCACCTAATATTATATCAGGTGGTTGTTTGCTTACAACTGTATCTTTAGTTATAAGGCACTTTGCAATATCTGTTCTTGAAGGTATCTCATACATAACATCAAGCATTAGTTCTTCCATGATAGCTCTAAGGCCCCTTGCCCCTGTTTTCCTTTTTAATGCTTCATCAGCAATTGCCTCTAGAGCCTCCTTCTCAAATTCAAGCTCTACTCCATCCATTTCAAATAGCTTTTTATACTGCTTTACAATAGCATTTTTAGGCTCCGTAAGTATATTAATTAAAGCCTCTTTATCAAGCTGATTTAAAGTTACTACAATCGGCACTCTACCAACAAATTCTGGTATCATACCAAACTTTAAAAGATCTTCTGGAAGTATATGTCTTAAAATTTCCCCAATGTCTTTATCCTGTTTACTCTTAACATCTGCGCCAAATCCCATAGAACTTTGATACATTCTTTTTTCTATAATCTTTTCTATGCCATCAAAAGCTCCACCACAGATAAAAAGTATATTTGTAGTATCAATTTGTAAAAACTCCTGATGAGGATGCTTACGTCCTCCCTGAGGTGGAACATTAGCAACAGTACCTTCAAGTATTTTTAATAATGCCTGCTGTACACCTTCTCCTGAAACATCCCTTGTAATTGATGGATTTTCAGATTTTCTTGCAATCTTATCAATCTCATCTATATATACAATGCCTTTTTCTGCTCTTTCAATATCATAGTCAGCATTTTGAATAAGTTTTAAAAGAATGTTTTCAACGTCTTCACCAACATACCCTGCTTCTGTTAAAGTTGTTGCATCTGCTATTGCAAATGGTACATTTAAAAGGCGTGCAAGAGTTTGAGCAAGAAGAGTTTTTCCCGAACCAGTAGGTCCAAGCAATAGTATATTACTTTTTTGAAGTTCAACATCATCGTTTTTCTGCTTTGGGCTGTTTATTCTCTTATAGTGATTATAAACAGCAACAGCAAGAGATTTTTTTGCTTGATGTTGACCTATAACATACTGATCAAGAAAATCTTTTATTTCTTTAGGCTTTGGAAGATCAGTTAAGTCTACTTCTTGATCAATTTCAAGCTCTTCTTCTATAATCTCAGAACATAATTCTATGCACTCATCACAAATATATACTCCTGGACCAGCTATAAGACGTCTTACCTGATCCTGATTTTTACCGCAGAAGGAACATTTCAACTGCTTTTTGTCATCTACTTTTGGCATCTTTACACCCCTCAATTACTACTTACTCTTCTTGTTTACAATTATCTCATCTATTAAGCCATAAGCCTTTGCTTCTTCCGCAGTCATAAAATTATCCCTTTCTGTATCTCTTTCAATTCTTTCAATAGGCTGACCTGTTCTCTCGCTTAATATCTGATTTAATCTCTTTTTTATTCTAATTAAGTGCTCTGCATGAATAGCAACATCCGTTGCCTGACCCCTTGCACCACCTAAAGGCTGGTGTATCATTATCTCACTATTAGGCAATGCAAACCTTTTTCCTTTTGTACCTGCTGCAAGGAGGAAAGCACCCATAGATGCAGCCATACCTATACATATAGTAGAAACATCACATTTTATATACTGCATTGTATCATATATAGCCATCCCTGCAGTTATAGAACCTCCAGGACTATTTATATATAAAGATATATCCTTATCAGGATCTTCAGCTTCAAGGAACAAAAGCTGAGCTACAACAAGACTTGCAGTAACATCATTTACTTCGTCCCCAAGGAAAACTATCCTGTCCTTTAAAAGTCTTGAATAAATGTCATAAGAACGTTCTCCTCTATTAGTCTGCTCAATAACTATCGGCACTAAACTCATAAAATTCCCTCCCAACATACCTAAAATCATTAAAATACATTATTTATTAAATAGCTTTACTTGACTCCACAACGAAGTCAATAACTTTATTATTTACAATTTCATCTTCAATTATATTTTTTTCTGTCATTAATATAGCTTCTTTCATTTTTTCAAGGTCCTTGCTTCCATAATATTTTGCTATTTCTTCTGCTCTCTTTTCAATTTCATCTTCACTTGCCTTTATATTTTCTGCCTTTGCAATAGCTTCGAGGACAAGTTTATTTTTAACTCTTTGTTTTGCAGGCTCTTTAAACTGTTCCCTTAAACCTTCAACTGTTGTTCCAATTAATTCAGCATACTTTTTAATATCAAGTCCTTGATATTTTAATCTATAGCTAAAATCATTTATCATAAAGTCTATTTCTTTTTCTATCATTACATCAGGAATATCAACCTCTGCTGCTTCAACAACCTTATTTATAACCTTATCTTCGTATTCCTTCTTAGCCTTTAAAGCATTTTCTTCTTCAAGCTTCTTCCTAATATCCTGTTTTAACTCATCTAATGTGTCAAACTCTGAAACATCCTTAGCAAATTCATCATCAAGCTCTGGTAATTCTTTATATTTTACTTCTTTTACAGTAACCTTAAAAAGCGCTGGTTTGCCTTTAAGGCTTTCTTCGTGATAATCCTCAGGGAATGTAACATTTACATCAACAGTATTTCCTGCAGCTACACCAACTAACTGATCTTCAAATCCAGGTATAAATGTTCCGGAACCTATAGTCAACTGATAATTATCTGCCTTTCCACCTTCAAAGGGAACTCCATCTATGAAACCTTCAAAGTCTATTACTGCAATATCGCCATTTTCAATTTTGCCTTCCTTTGTTAATATCCTTGCATTCTTATCCCTCATTAGGTTAAGTTCAGTATCAACATCTTCATCACTAACTTTATATTCTACCTTCTCAACTTCAACACCTTTATACTCTCCAAGCTTTACTTCAGGCTTTACTGTAACAGTAGCAGTATATATAAAGTCCTTATTCTTATCTATTTGCACAATGTCAATTTCTGGATAATCAACAGGGTCTAAATTATTTTCTTCAATGGCCTTTGGATATGTGTCATCACACACAAACTGTACAGCATCTTCATAGAAAACTCCAATACCATAATATTTTTCTATGATTGCCATAGGAGCCTTGCCTTTTCTAAATCCAGGAATATTAAATTTTCCTACATTTTTATTGTATGATTTTTTTAGAGCTTCTTGAAAGTCTTGAGCTGAAACTGTTATTTCTAATTTAACTTTATTATTTTCTACTTTTTCTACCTTTGTATTCATTTATTTTCCTCCTATCCATACATTGGTAAAATTATAAACCATTTTATTATATAATAATATCTCAACAGCATACAATACAATATTGTAATGATACCATAGGCTAAACACATATTCAAGTGTTATAGATTTATTATAATATAAATTTTATATTAATGACTCTCTTTTTATAAATTCGTTCTAAAAAACATAGTTTTTTATATAATAAAAATTCACTATTTAATATTGATTATACCCTTATTAACATATATTTTAAACAAATAATACTAATTTATTGTTGAAGTTTTTATGTCATTCCCATTTGTTGTAAATATTATCGTCCCATCTATATCAGTTCTAAAGGTTTTTATTTTCATATCACTAAGGAGTTTTAACGTTTCCCTATGAGGGTGTCCATAATCATTATTTTTTCCACAAGAAATAACTGCATATTTGGGAGATACAGCATTTATAAAAGCCTTCGATGAAGATGAACTGCTTCCATGATGACCAACTTTTATAACATCTGCATTTAAACCCATAGCATTTTTTAAAATTTCATTTTCTGAAAGTTTCTCAGCATCTCCCATAAGTAAAAATGATTTATCTTTGTAAGTTACCTTAAGAACAGCACTGTAATTATTAAGCTCATCATATTTTTGACTATTAGGAGCTAAAAATGCAAATTTTACTCCATCTATATCAAAGCTTACACCAGCAAAAGCATTTTTAACTTTTAAACCCTTATTCTTAATTGCTGTCATAAGATTTCTAAACGTTGATGTGTTAGATGTAACCTTTGGCATATATATATTTTCAACATTATAATTAGTGATTACTTCATCAAGATTTCCAATATGATCTTCATGAGGATGAGTAGCAACTACAACTTCAAAGCTGTTAATGTTTTGCCTGCTTATAAATTTAAAAAACTTCTCCTTTTCATTTTGTGACCCTGAATCTATAAGTACATATTTGCCTTTAGGTGTTTTTATTAATATTGAATCTCCTTGCCCAACATCGATAATAGAAACAATAAGATTTTCATTTACACTCCCATTACTATGATTTACAGAATCAGAAATATTTTTTATTTCTTCACCTGTAACACATGATGATAGCAAAATTATAAAAAGCATTAATAAAACTGATAATATTTTTTTTATCTTCATTCATTATCACCTAACTCTTCAATATACTTTTTAGCAATTTTTAAATCCTCATAAGTATTATAGTTTTCCCTGTATAGTTCAATTATAAATGGAATATCTTCATTTATACTTTTTACATGTTTTACAATGCCTTCTAAATTCATCTGACCTTTTCCTGGCAAAAGGCACGTAAAACCATATCCTGCATCATTTATATGGACATTGATAAGTTTTTGATTATATAATTTTAGATAATCAAAGGGACTTTTTCCGCTTCTTATTGCTTGTTTTATATCAAGAGTATAATATATATCATTTTTCATATTTTTAGTAACATCTCTAATGAAGGATAAATCGCTTGTTCTACACCAAGCAACATTTTCCCATGCTATTTTTATACCATACTCCTTTGATATATTGCATAGATAGTCCATACCCTCTGCAACTTCCTTATAATCTAATGTCTCCTGAGTTTTTCTAAGACCATGAAAGGTATAGCACTCAGCTCCAAGTACATTTGCAGCTTCACACATTTTCCTAAACCTTTTTTCCATCTCATCTTTTCTTCTCTGATACTTATCAAACAAATATGGTTCAAATCCTGCTGAAAATCCATGTACTGAATAAATTTTTACACCAAGTTTGTCTGCCCTATCTCTCAAATCTAAACAAAAATCATAATTCATTTCACATTCTGCTTCAAGAAATACCTCACATAAATCAAAACCCAAATCACTTATAATTTTAATTGTGTCCTCAGTATTTACATGAGGATAAAAGCAAGCCGTAGAAATTCCAACCTTCATTTAAATCCTCCAAAATACAATTTAATTTATAATTTTCAAATTTATATTTTTTTATTAAAAATTTGATATTTATAGTATAAAAATAATTATAGTGGATATTATAATAAACGTAGTTAAAAATTTAAAAGTCTAAAAGGCAATCCCTAAGCTCCTGTTTGTTCCTGTTTTAGTGCTGCCGTATAATAAATACATATTGTTTCCATGGGGATTGCCTTTTATATTGCCTTTTATGCTTCATATTATGCAAAATAACTTTTATAAGCCTATTTTACAAAAAATTCAACCCCCAAAAGCTCCTTACTACATTAATATGAGTAAAATTATGTATTTTGTACATCTTATATTCTCATTTTGAAATAAAATAAGCTCCTTTTTTAAGATAATACAAACTATTTGATGATTTAATCCTAAGGTTACCTTCTGAATCATATCCATCATAAGCTATGCTATTAAAGTCATTTCCTATTAAACCAATTTTCCTATGATTACTACCATCAATGTTTACTGACCATAAATAAAATTCTCCCTGTCTCTTAAAATATGGAAGCTGGGATATATAAACTATTCTATTATCATTAGTAAAATGTGGTTTAAGCGACCATATATAATTGGGATTAGCTTTAAGTACAGCATCCTTTTCATAAATTTGACCTGTTGAATATGATTTATAAAATTGCTTTGTTATATTCTTAAAATTTCCATTAATATCTGCTAATATTACATCATTTAATGCTGCATCATCAAAAACAATATATTTTTTATCACGTGAAATATCATAAGAAGTTGAAGATCCTGTTAATTTTACAAATTGCTTTTCATTACCCTTTATAGTATATTCTATTTTTATTAAGCTTTTAGAAGATTTATATTCGTAGCTGAAAAGCTGTTCCTTTTGAGTATTTTCTGTTTTTTGTGTGGGAGTATTTTTAACAGTATCAGTCTTATTATTTGATGTTTTTTCCTTAATCTGCTGCTTAACAGGTTCATTTCTTTTAAATAATTTTATATTTATATCATTTTTATTTAAATAATACTTACCTGCAAAAAAAACAGCACTAATCAAAATTAGAATAATTAAAATTATATTTATCCTTCTTCTTCTCATTTGCTGTTCATATTTACTACTAAATATGCTTGGCTTTCCCATACCTACTCCTCCCAAATGATACTATAAATAATTATAACCTATTCTAAAAAATAAAAAAAGGAGATTGTATCCCATTAATCTATTGATATAAATTAATTTGCTTTTAAAGCAATAAAAATTGTATCACTAATAAAATTTGTTCTTTAAGTTATAAAAAAAAGAACCATCCTTTGATGATTCTTCTTGGTGGGCCATCGGGGACTCGAACCCAGGACACCCTGATTAAGAGTCAGGTGCTCTACCAACTGAGCTAATGGCCCATGTATTATATTCTGGTGCGCCCAGTAGGATTCGAACCTACGACCTTCAGATTCGAAGTCTGCAACTCTATCCAGCTGAGCTATGGGCGCATATCATAGCCTAGCCTTTTCTGGTGCGCCCAGAGGGATTCGAACCCCCGGCACACGGCTTAGAAGGCCGTTGCTCTATCCAGCTGAGCTATAGGCGCATATTTGGAGCGGGTGATGGGAATCGAACCCACGTAACCAGCTTGGAAGGCTGGCACTCTACCATTGAGTTACACCCGCATGTTCTGGAGCGGAAGACGGGACTCGAACCCGCGACGTTCACCTTGGCAAGGTGACGCTCTACCAACTGAGCCACTCCCGCATATTAATTTAAACTTTAGACAATGGTGCGGGCAGAGGGACTTGAACCCCCACGCACGAGGCGCTAGATCCTAAGTCTAGTGCGTCTGCCAATTCCGCCATGCCCGCATGTTTTTAATATATTTAATTTTGGTGAGCCACCGGGGAATCGAACCCCGGACACCATGATTAAAAGTCATGTGCTCTGCCGACTGAGCTAGTGGCTCATAATGGCTGGGCAGGCAGGACTCGAACCTACGCATGCGGGAGTCAAAGTCCCGTGCCTTACCGACTTGGCTACTGCCCAACATTTTTGGGGTGGATAGTGGGGCTCGAACCCACGGCCTCCAGAGCCACAATCTGGCGCTCTAGCCAACTGAACTATATCCACCATTTATGGTGCGCCCAGAGGGATTCGAACCCCCGGCACACGGCTTAGAAGGCCGTTGCTCTATCCAGCTGAGCTATGGGCGCATATTTGGAGCGGGTGATGGGAATCGAACCCACGTAACCAGCTTGGAAGGCTGGCACTCTACCATTGAGTTACACCCGCATATCGTCAAGCGAATTATATTATATCAGGTTTTTTAAAACTTGTCAACCACTTTTTTTAAATGGTCGGGGTGACAGGGATTGAACCTGCGACCTCATGGTCCCAAACCACGCGCGCTCCCATCTGCGCCACACCCCGAGACATTTTTTATTATTTCTTCCGGCGACAATATAGAGTATACAGGATATTATGTTAATCGTCAATACCTTTTTTATAAAAATATATATTAATTTCAATAAAAATTTTTCCACAATCAGCACTCAAACCTGAAAAGCTTAAAATCTACATCCCCTTTATCATCTATTAAAATCATTGCACAACCTGGCTTACCATCCCTTGGTCTTGATACACTACCAGGATTTAAAAAAACAACACCAAAACTATTATTTATGTCCTGAACATGAGTATGGCCATATAAAACAAGCTGTGCATTAACTTCAAGAGCTTTAAAATAAAGACTATCTATTCCATAATAAACGTTATATCTATGACCATGTGTAATAAATATATTCTTTCCCCTGATATTTATCACTTTTTCTGCTATTTTCTCTGTTCCAAAATCATTATTACCGCTAACATATTCAATTGGCAATTTATACTTTTCTTTTAGTTTAATTATATCCCTGTAATCATCTCCTAAATGAATAATTAAATCAAGGGGCTCCATCATCTTAATAGCCTTTTCAAGCATATATAGATTGCCATGTGAATCACTAACTACTCCTATACGCATTATGTCCTCCCCCTATTAGCCTTTAAGTTGTAGTTTTTCCTTTAAATCATGTAAAGCCCTTGCACGATGACTAATCTTATTTTTTTCTTCTGACGATAGCTGTGCAAAAGTTTTATTAAGTTCTGGAACTATAAAAAGAGGATCATATCCAAAACCATTACATCCTTTCTCTTCAAAACCAATAATTCCTTTTATTTCTCCTCTTGCAAAAATCTTATCCCCCTCAGGTGTCAATAAAGCTATAACAGTTACAAACCTTGCTCCTCTTTTCTCCAAAGGCACATCTTTCATAAGATGTAAAAGCTTTTCATTATTCTTTTTATAATTTCCCTGCTCACCTGCAAACCTTGCTGAATATATTCCAGGGGCTCCATTTAACGCCTCAACTTCAAGTCCTGAATCATCACCAATTGCTGCAATCCCCGTTAAATCTACAACAGCTTTAGCTTTGATATAAGCATTTTCTTCAAAGGTTTTCCCATTTTCCTCTACTTCTAATTCTATTCCTGCATCCTTTAATGATAATATTTCAATGTTATAATCCTTTAAAATATTCTTTATTTCCTCAACCTTATGCCTGTTATTGCTGGCTATTATTATCTTGTTTAATCTCATTGTTTTCTCCTCCGGTCCCGATTCTTTTACCATCATCTCCAAGACAGTCCTTTTGAATTGATATAATCTTTTCTATTCCTTTATGTGCGTATTCTATAAGTTTATTTAATTCCTGTAACGAAAAAGGATTGTTCTCTCCTGTACCCTGTATCTCAACAAATTCTCCCTTATCTGTCATTACAACATTCATATCAACTATTGCCTTTGAATCTTCTTCAAAGCACAAATCAATCATAACTTCATTCTCAACTATTCCAACACTTACTGCTGCTATGTAGCTATTAATTGGATATATTGGAAAATTAGATGTTTCATTTAATTTATTTATCGCATCAACAAGAGCAATAAAAGCCCCTGTAATTGCTGCCGTACGTGTTCCTCCATCTGCTTGTATAACATCACAATCTATCCATATAGTTTTTTCACCAAGTACTTTTAAATTAACAACCGATCTTAAAGCTCTTCCTATTATCCTTTGTATTTCAGCTGTTCTTCCATCTATCCTACCTTTTGTAACCTCCCTTTGCTTTCTAACATGAGTTGATCTTGGAAGCATGCCGTATTCACAAGTAATCCATCCTTCCCCTGTACCCTTTAAAAAAGGAGGTACTTTATCTTCAATCGAAGCAGTGCAAATAACTTTTGTATTACCTGACTCAACAAGTACAGAACCTTCTGCATGCATAATATAATTTCTTGTTATTTTGTATGTCCTTAGTTCATCATTTTGTCTTCCATCAATTCTGGCCATTTGTAATCCTCCTCAGCTTTTAAAAAGTAGAAAATTTTAATATATTCTTAATATTTTTATCGATACCAGCAATAAATTATAGACTTACTTTGTAAATCTCATCTGAATCTGGAGGAAAAAGCTCTATTTCTTTACCCTCAGAAAAAAGAATCCTTCCTTCTTTTATTATTTTGCCTACAACTTCTGCCTCTATTCCACATTCTTTTAATCTTTTAACAAGCCCATCTCCATTACAGCAGCTAATTATCATGCACCCGCTGGATATAAGCCTTAATGGATCTATATTTAATTCTTTGCATATTATTTTGGTTTCTTCCCTTACAGGAATTTTATCTTTATAGATATAGGCACCCTTATCACTTGCCTCAGTTACTTCCCATATTGCTCCTAATACTCCACCTTCAGTAGCATCGTGCATCGCATTAACTCCAAATTCAGATGCAACAAATCCAATCTTTACAACACTAATATCATTAATAAAACTTTGTGCCTTTATTAGTATATCATCATTTATTTTACCTCTCAACTGTTCATAATAATCGCTTGCAATTATTGCAGTACCTTCAGAAGCTGCATATCCTGCAACTACTATATCATCGCCAAGCTGTGCACCAGAAGTTGTTATGTATTTTCCGTTAATACCTTTCCCTATTGCTGTTAATGAAAGTACAATTTTATTTACAGCATCAGTAATCTCTGTATGCCCTCCTAAAACATCTATATTTAATTCTTCACACGCATTATTTATCTCATCCATCACCTTTTTTATATCATCAATGCTGCATTCTGTTGGTGCAAGTATTGTAATTAGTATTCCAATAGGTCTTACCCCTGATGAAGCTATATCATTGCAGCAAATATGTACTCCTATTCTACCTGCATTATTTTTAGCAGCAGTAATGGGATCTGTTGTCAGCACACATATATCTTCTCCAAATTTTATTATTGAGCAGTCTTCTCCGACTTTTGGTCCAACTATAATGTCTTTGTTTTTCTTTTTTATACCCTTTATTATTATATCATTTAGTACATCATTACTAAGTTTACCACATTTCATTTTTAAACCCTCCGTTTCAAATATAATTATACATTTATAATCTTATCATTACAAATAAATAAATTTGCAGTAGGATAGTAAATTTGCATGTCCCAGACACATAGAATAAATATAAGGATTAATATTAGGTGGTGAATGTTTTGGAATACCATCAAGATACACAAAAAGAAGAATTAATAAATTCCGCACTAAAACTTTGCTGCATTAGCATTGATAATATAAAGTGGGGACTTTTATATTCTGGGGCAGGTATATATCAGAGCATTGAAGAAAAGGAATTTAAAAAAATTGTAAATTCTTTTGATGTAAATTATGAATCAAAGGATTTAATAGATAATATTGTACTTTTAAAATGCTCATATAAAAAGGGTAAACCTTTTTTACCCTTTGTTGATTCAAATTCTTCAGGAAAATATGTATGGGATTCTAACAGCTTTAACAAAACAATATATCCGTTAGCTCAATCTTTTTCAATATTAAGTTTATTAAAAGCAATGGATTTGTTAAAATCTCAAGATAGCTTACTTTCGTACTTAATGCATTTAACTGCACAAAATTTCTATGATTTTGCAACAACATATATGAGAAATGAGGATGGTTTATTCATAGCTGTAGAAGATAAAACAAGAAACATAAATGATGAACTAAAAATAAAAACCATTCAAAAAGAAGCAAAGATTATAGATCAAATCCTTATGCATGAGGCCCTTTTGTATCTTTACAATTCGTCATTGGCTTATAACAGCGATACTCCATCTATAGAAAGATATAAGATTGAAAAGGATAACCTATTTAATTTTATATTTGAAAATTGTAACCAAATACTTGAGATGTCATCAAAGGAAATAAGTCTTATAATATCTTCTCTATCAAGATGTTATGATATTACCCGAAATGATGAGGAAAAGACAAAGTATCATCTTTTAGTTTTTCTACTTTGTGCAGAACTTGAATCAAGAATTAAAATAACTGGTGAAATTCAAAGAAGTTGTCTTGATACAATAATATCTTCAATTATAACTCACTTTAGAGCTTTATCTGCACTTTTAGAAGGTTATCATATAACAAGGATGGAAAATTTCAAAGATGCAGCAATTAGAATATATAACACACTATTAGATTTATACGACCCCTACTACTCTCTTTTTATACAAGGAAATTATTCAAAAATAAGTTATTCAATAAGAGATATTGCTGAGATAATAAAAAGTCTTCTTCTTGTATATATTTCAACTCAAGATGAAAAAGCCCTTAAGATACTTAATGATTTCTATACTTTTACAATTGAAAACTCAAGTATAATTCCAAGTATATCTCAAAGAAAAACTAATTTTATGAATTATGAGGTTACAATGCCAGAAATAATACCTAATACCCTTGATGTATATAAGGCGCCTGTATTTATAAAAAGCTTTAGAGTATCCTGTAGAAAAACTCCTCCTACAATTACTCCTTCAAAATCATATAACAGCATATATTCTACTTATTCAAGTTATATTTTCCTTTATTACTTAAGTAAAATAATAGAGCCAAAAAAAAGCATCGAGGAAATATTAAATGAGTCTACTGAAGATAACTCAAATATATAGGATCTTTATTATGCTTATAACCCTATTTCATAAATAATTATTCTATAATGTAAGAATACTATAGATAAGGAGGGGATTATAATGACAAATATTAACTGCTCAGCAAACTGCATTCATGAAAAGAACGGAAAATGCACCTTAAACCATGTAAGTATTACCCAAAGCGTAATGGGGCATGGAACAGACTGTGCATATTTTTCTCCAAGAGATTTAAAGTCAGATGCTCCTCCTGAAAAAGTTTAAGCCCACCAAAAGGTGGGCTTTCACATTATTTCTTTGCACTTTCATCAACGTAAGCATGGTCAAAGTATACTGTTGCAAGTGGAGTCTTATAAACTCCCTTTATCCATGGTTTTACGCACATGTTGCTTACATAGAAGTATATTGGACATACAGCCTGCTCATCCATCAATATCTTTTCAGCATCATGCATGAGCTGGTCTCTCTTTGCTAAATCTGTTGTACTCTTAGCTTGTTTTAAGAGCTGATCATATTGTGCATTAGTAAATTTACCATCGTTAAATCCATTATCGCTCATAAACATATCAATAAATGTCATTGGATCAACATAGTCAGCCATCCATCCGCCTCTTGCTATTTCAAAGTCACCATTTTGTCTTGTCTTTTGGAATACTTTCCATTCTTGGTTAGCAAGCTTAATGTTGATTCCAAGGTTCTTCTTCCACATATCCTGAATCATTTCAGCAATCTTTTGATGAGCCTCACTTGTATTGTAGAGGTATGTCATTTCTGGGAAACCTTTACCATCTGGATATCCTGCCTCAGCAAGGAGTTGCTTTGCTTGCTGAACATCTTCTTTAAATAAGTCTCCACCCTTTTCTCTAAAGTCAGATTTTCCATCAGATTCTGTAATTCCATAAGGTACCTGTGCATAAGCTGGTTTTTGGCCAGTCTTTAATACTGCATCTATTATAGCTTGCCTGTTTATTGCAAGAGTTAAAGCTTTTCTAACCTTTGGGTTATCAAGAGGAGCTTTCTTTGTGTTAAAGTATAGGTAGTATGTTCCAAGCTCTGGATATATCTGTAACTTATTTTCTTTAGTAAGTCTTGGAACTTCAGCACTTGGTACTGTTTCAATAACATCTATTTCACCTTTTTCCCAAGATGTTAAGGCTGAAGATGCTTCATTAACCATAACCCATGTCATCTTAGAAAGTTTAACATTCTTTGCATCCCAATAATTTTCGTTCTTTTCCCATTCCATTGAATCATTGTGAGTCCATTTTACCATCTTAAATGGACCATTTCCAATGTAAGTATCTCCACTTTGCGTCCACTGTTCTCCACCTTTTTCAACAGCATCCTGTCTTAAAGGCATATATATTGGCATTGCAAGAAGCTGTAAGAAGAATGCAGTTGGAACTTTAAGAGTAACTTCTATTGTATAATCATCCTTTACCTTAATTCCAACATCTTCCCATTTAGCTTTTCCTTCATAATATTCCTGGGCATTCTTTATATTATCAGTTAAGAAGAATACATAAGTTGCAGCAAGTTTTGGATCAAGAGCTCTCTTCCAAGCATATTCAAAATCCTTTGCTGTAACTGGCTTTCCATCGGACCATTTTGCTTCTTTTCTAAGATGGAATGTATAAACTGTTCCATCTGCACTTATTTCCCATTTTTCAGCAACCCCTGGCTTAACGTTATTGTCATCGCCAATTCTTGTAAGACCTTCAAATGCATTGGCAATTACAGTTGCACCATCAACTGCTTCATTTAATGCTGGGTCGATAGTTTCTGAGTCAGTTCCTAGGTTGTAAACAAGTGTCTGGTTAGCATTAGAAGCTCCTTTGCTACCACAGCCAGCAAATAATGTTCCTACCATTACTATGGTAAGAATGACTGTTAAGAATGAAAATAGATTTTTCTTTTTCATAATAAACCCCCTTTAATTTTATTTTTCCCAGTATATAAAAAATTTACTGGAAATTCAACCATTTTTAATAAATTTAAATTTATTTTAGCACTTATTAAAATAAATGGCAAGCAACAAAATGTCCTCCTCCAAGGTCTTTAAATTCCGGATCCTTTTCTGAACATACAGGCTTAGCATATCTGCATCTTCCTTTAAATCTGCATCCTGCCGGTGGATCTATCGGAGATGGTATTTCTCCTTCAAGTATTATTCTCTTTCTACTTTCAGCTATATCAGGGTCTGGTATAGGTATTGCAGATAATAGAGCCTGTGTATAAGGATGCTGTGGATGATTATATAGCTCATTACTTTCTGCAAGTTCAACTAGCTTTCCAAGATACATAACCCCTACTCTGTTTGATATATGCTTTACCATAGAAAGGTCATGAGCAATAAAAAGATAGGTAAGTCCTAAATCCTTCTGTAAATCCTCAAGCATGTTTACAACCTGAGCTTGAATCGAAACATCAAGGGCTGATATAGGTTCATCGCAAACTATGAATTCAGGCTGTACAGCAAGGGCTCTTGCAATACCAATTCTTTGTCTTTGTCCTCCTGAAAATTCATGGGGATATCTATTTGCATGCTCACTGTTTAATCCAACTCTTTGAAGAAGATACTGTATCCTCTCATTTCTTTCCTTAAGTCCACAAAGGTTGTGAATATCTATAGCCTCTCCTATAATATCGCCAACTGTCATTCTTGAATCAAGAGAAGCATAAGGATCCTGGAATATTATTTGCATCTTTCTTCTATATTGTATCATTTGGTTTGTATTAAGTTTTGTTATATCTTTGCCATTATATAATATTTTTCCTGATGTTGGTTCATAAAGTTTTAAAATAGTTCTTCCACAGGTTGTTTTTCCACAACCTGATTCTCCTACAAGTCCTAATGTCTCTCCTTTTTTTATTCCAAAAGAAACATCATCTACTGCCTTTACATAACTTTTAGATTTCTTAAATATACCTTTTGTAACAGGAAAATACTTCTTTAAATTTTTTATTTCAAGTAGATACTCGCTCTTTCTTTCTTCCATCATTCTCTCCCCCTTCCTCTAAAGCCTTCAACCTTTGGAGCATCTGGATGATTAAGCCAGCAGGCTGCTCTATGGCCTTCACTTATTTCAAAGTAAGGAGGCATCTTCGTTTCACATATCTTCATTGTGTACTTGCATCTTGGAGCAAAAGGACATCCTACAGGGGGTTTAATAGATCTGGAGGTTGTCCTTCAATTGGCTTTAACCTCTCCTTAGCAAGAGTTTTTGGATTAGGAACACTTCCTAATAGTCCTAAAGTATATGCATGAGAAGGATTATAAAATATATCCCTCTTTGTTCCCTGCTCTACTATTTTTCCTCCATACATTACATTTATTCTATTGCAAATATCTGCAACAACTCCAAGGTCGTGAGTAATTAATATTATAGATGTATTTATCTTACTTTTAAGTTCTTTCATTAAATCAAGTATTTGTGCCTGAATAGTAACGTCAAGAGCAGTTGTTGGTTCATCAGCAATTAATAGCTTTGGATCACAAGCTAATGCCATAGCTATCATAACTCTTTGTCTCATACCACCAGAAAACTCATGTGGATATTGAGATAGTCTTTTTTCTGCTTCAGGTATTCCAACAAGTTTTAAAAGTTCTATTGCTCTTTTTCTTGCATCTTGTTTTGTCATTTTCTTATGCCTTAACAGTGGCTCCATAAGCTGATTACCTATTGTAAATACAGGGTTTAATGAAGTCATTGGATCTTGGAATATCATACTTATTTCATTTCCTCTAATTCTTAGCATTTCCTGATTAGATATTTTTACAAGATCCTTACCTTCAAATAATGCTTTTCCTTCCTTTATCTTTCCTGTATCTCCAAGAAGTCTTAAAATAGACATCATTGTAACACTCTTACCACAACCTGACTCTCCAACAAGTCCTATAGCTTCACCTTTTTCTACATCAAAGGTTATTCCTCTAACTGCTTTGACCTCCCCTACATGAGTAAAGAAGGAGGTATGCAAATCTTGTACCTGTAAAAGTTTTTCCATGTTTATCCCTCCTACTTTCTCATCTTAGGATCAAGAGCATCTCTTAACCCATCTCCAAATAGATTAAACGCAAGCATTATAATACATATTGCAAGTGAAGGAAAAAACAACTGATAGGGATATGTCCTATACGTTGCAATAGCATCATTACATAAAACACCAAGGGAAGCCATTGGTGCAGATACTCCAAGCCCAATAAAGCTTAAGAAAGCTTCCGTAAATATAGCGCTTGGAATTGACATTGTAAGCGTTACAATTATTGGTCCCATACTATTTGGAATAAGATGCCTTAAAATTATTCTAAAGTTTTTTGCACCAAGTGCCTTTGCTGCAAGTACAAATTCCTGCTGTTTCAATGCAAGAACTTGTCCTCTAACTATTCTTGCCATTCCTACCCAATAGGATATACCAAGGGCAATAAATATATTAGAAAGGCTTGCTTCTCCTAAAACAACCATAAGAAGTATTACATATAAAACCGTAGGAACGCTATAAAGCACGTCAACAATACGCATCATTATATTGTCAACGCTTCCTCCATAATATCCTGATATTCCACCATATATTACACCAATAACAAAGTTTATAAATGCAGAAACAATACCAACTGCAAGAGATATTCTTGTACCATAAAGAACTCTTACAAACAGATCTCTTCCAAGCATGTCTGTTCCAAACCAGTGTTCAGAATTTGGTGCAAGATTTAGTGCATTCATATCATTTGTTCTATAATCATACTTACATAGATATGGTCCAACAAAGGAAATCATTGCAAGTAATATTAAAACAACCAATGAAATAGTTGCAACTTTGTTTTCTCTAAGCCTTCTCCAAGCATCCTGCCAGTAGGTCTCACTTGGACGTACAACTATATTTTTATTCTTTTCTTCTTGAGGAACAAATTCAAATAAACTTTTATCCATATTTTCAAGATTTATATCCATAAGTCCACCCCCTAGTTATCAAGCTTAATTCGTGGATCAAATACAACATATAGTAAATCAACTAATAGATTAAATACAACAAGCAAGAAACTATCAAATATAGTAAGTCCTAAAATAGTTGTAAAATCCCTATTAGTTATACTCTCAACAAACTGTCTTCCCATTCCAGGTATTGAGAATATCCTTTCAACAACAAAACTTCCTGTTAATATACCAGCAACTAAAGGTCCAAGGTAGGTTATAACTGGTAATATTGCATTTTTTAAAGCATGTTTATAAACAACTATTTTATCTGGGATACCCTTTGCCTTTGCAGTTCTTATATAATCCTGCCTTATAACATCAAGAAGACTTGATCTTGTAAGTCTTGATACAAAGGCAGTCGGTGTTGCTGCAAGAGCAATTGCTGGAAGTACAAAATGTCTTGGAGTACCCCATCTCATTGAAGGAAATAAACCAAGCTTAAAGGACAAGAAATATAAAAGTAAAGTTGAAAGAACAAAGCTTGGTATAGTAATTCCAATCGTGGCAAGGAACATAACAAAACTATCCTGCCACTTTCCTTGATTTAATGCCGATATAATTCCAAAAGGTATACCAAACAAAAGTGCAACTAATACAGAAACTCCTCCAAGCTGTGCTGATATTGGGAATCCATCTTTTATAAGATCATTTACAGTTCTTCCTATATATCTGTATGATGGTCCAAAATCACCCTTTAGAAGGTTTTTAAAATATTCCTGATATTGCCACCAGAGAGGCTTGTCTAAATTATATCTTGCTTGAATCTGTTTCATTATCTCAGGAGGTATTTTCTTTTCCTTATCAAATGGTCCACCTGGGATAGCATGCATCAATATAAATGTTATTGTTGCTATTACCCACATAGTAACAATACAGGATACAAGTCTTTTTACTACGTATCTTAACATCCTCCACACCCCTTAAAGTTAAATTGTACTTTAAATATATTTAATATATATATTTTATATTTATTTTAATTTTAAATCAATTAAATTTAAGAGTTAATATAATATTTAAATATTGGAAATATATAAATTTTTTCTACATCAGCCAATTCTATTTTAAATAATAAAATAATATTTTCATACTAAATTAAGCCTAAAACTTGATTATATAATATATACTAAATTATATCATGATAGTTATATAACAACAATTTACACTTTTCCTTTTTAATATAAAAGACAAACTTTTGTATTTATATATAAAATTATATGTAATTTTTTTTAAAATAAAACAATACATAAATCTAATGTAGTAAGAAAATAATTAACTATTTTAAATACGCATCTAGTATATTCCAAAAATCACAAAAATAAGAAGAATTCCTCCTAAGGCAAAAAGCATTATAGAAAATTTAGGATTATTATCTTTATCTATTAAGTAAGATCCATAGAGGCTGTTTAATCCCCACAGAAAAAAGGTTAAAGCAAGACTTATCTCAAGGGGAAGCATAGTTGAAAAAGGTTTTAAAAAAGCCCCATAAGATATACCAAATAGAACAAGAGTTGTTATTATAGATACAATAGAAGATATAAAAAACATTATCCACATCAAAATATCAAAAATTTTCATACAACACCCCTAATCATATCTTCAAATTCATTTTCAGAAATTATTTTAATCTGCAATTCTTGAGCTTTTTTAAGCTTACTTCCAGCATCCTCCCCTGCAAGTACATAGTTTGTCTTTTTTGAAACACTTGATGAAACTTTTCCTCCTAAAGATTCAATTATGCTCTCTGCTTCTTTTCTTGTATATCTAGAAAGGCTTCCTGTTAAAACAAAAGTCAAGCCTTCAAATATTTTATTTTTATTATCTTCCTTTTCTAAAAGCTCAAAGTTTATTCCTGCATTTTTAAACTTTTCTATAAGATTTTTATTATGCTCCTCTTTAAAAAATGATATTATACTTTGAGCCATTTTATCCCCAATTTCTTCAACCTGGATTAGTTCTTCATAAGAAGATTTTAATAAGTTATCTATTTTTTTAAAGTATTTTGCAAGGTTCTTAGCAGCTTTACTTCCTATGTATCTTATCCCAAGCCCGAATATAAATTTATCTATGTCATTTCCTTTTGATCTTTCTATAGCATCAATAAGGTTTTGAGCAGATTTTTTCCCCATCCTTTCAAGGTTTACTATATCTTCGAATTTTAAATAATATAAATCTGCCGCGTCATGAATTAGGTTATTTTCCATAAGAAGGTTTATTATTTGAGGTCCAAGGCCTTCTATGTTCATTGCATCCCTTGAAGCAAAATGTATTATGCTCCTTTTAAGCTGTGCTGGACAGGATATATTTGTACATCTTAAAGCTGCCTCTCCTTCCTCTCTTACAACATCTCCACCACACTCCGGACACTTTGAAGGCATTTTAAATATTACTTCATCTCCATCCCTATCCTCAAATACCACCTCAACAACCTCTGGTATTATCTCTCCTGCTTTTTGTATTATAACGCTATCTCCTATTCTTATATCCTTTTGTCTTATGTAATCTTCATTATGAAGCGTTGCCCTTGAAACAGTAGATCCTGCTATCCTAACAGGCTCTAATAGTGCTGTTGGAGTTATCGCACCAGTCCTTCCAACCTGTACTATTATATCCTTAACCTTAGTCTTTTTCTTTTCAGCAGGAAATTTATATGCAACTGCCCATCTTGGAGTTTTAGCTGTTTGTCCTAATATTTCTCTGTAATTCAATTCATTTACCTTTACAACTATACCGTCTATTTCAAATGGAAGCTCTCCTCTTATTTGTGAAAGCTTTTCTATATTTTCAATAACTTCATCAATATTTTTGCAAACTATTCTTTCAGGACTTACTTTAAATCCTAAGGATTTCAGAAATTCCAAGGCTTCACTATGCTTTTCAAAACTTTTTCCCTCTATTCTTTGAACATTAAAAATAAAAATATCAAGCTTCCTTTCAGCAGTAATACTTGAATCAAGCTGCCTTAAAGAACCAGCTGCTGCATTTCGAGGATTTGCAAAGGTAGGCTGTTCCATCTCCTCCCTTTGAATGTTAAGCTTTTCAAAGGCATCCTTAGGCATATAGACTTCTCCTCTCACCTCAAGAGCATAAGGATAGCCTATCTTCAATGGAACGCTTTTAATCGTTCTTACATTTAAAGTTACATCCTCACCTATTATTCCATCCCCCCTTGTTGCAGCAGTTTTTAAAACTCCATTTTCATAAGCTAAGCAAACAGATAATCCATCTATTTTAAGTTCAACTACATATTCTGCCTCAACCTCGCCTTTAACTCTTCTATCCCAGTCCCTAAGCTCTTCAAAGCTGAAAACATCCTGAAGGCTTAGCATAGGTATATTATGCCTAACCTGCTTAAACTCTTTTAATGGAACTCCTCCAACTCTTTGAGTTGGAGAGTTTTCATCGTAAAATTCAGGATGCTGTTTTTCTAATTTTTCAAGTTCCTTCAACATTTTATCGTATTCAAAATCAGAGATTTGCGGATCATCTAAGACATAATATCTATAGTTATGGTATTCTATTTCTTTTCTTAAATCTTCAATACGTTTTTTTATACTTTCCATATAATCACCTCACTAAATTTTTTCAAGAGGCGCAACTGATGCAAGTAGATTTTTAATCCCTACTTTTTCAAAATCTATTGTAATCATCTTATCAGCTGACGTTTCTTTTACTGCAATTATTCTACCTATACCAAATACGCTATGTTTAACCCTTAAACCTACGCTATATTCAATATTTTTCTTTTGATGGCCAACATTTTTTGAATATGAAAAAACCGTATTATTATAATATGCTTTTGATAATCTTATATCATCATAATTATAAACTCTATTAAAACTTGGCTTTTGACTTCTTATCTCATCAATTAAATCCTCTGGTATCTCTTCTATAAAACTAGATACATCGTTATACATCTGTCTTCCATAAAGTAACCTACTTTGTGCACAAGTTAAATAAAGCAGCTTCTTTGCCCTTGTAATACCCACATAGCAAAGTCTTCGTTCCTCCTCAAGCTCATCTTCATCATCCCTTGCTGAAAAGTGAGGAAATATTCCTTCCTCCATACCAGCTATAAATACGACGTTAAATTCAAGTCCTTTTGCTGTATGAAGAGTCATTAAAGTTACAGCATCAGCTAAATTTAGCTCATCCTGATCCGATACAAGAGCAATCCTTTCAAGAAATGAAGAGAGGCTCTTATCATCGCTTATTTGTTCAAATTCTACAGCTGCAGATTTGAATTCTTTTAAATTTTCAATCCTATCCTTACTTTCTTTAGAATTATCCTTCTCAAGCTCATTTATATATCCTGTAACATTTAATATCTCATCAATAAGATCAGAAACCTTCATTTTGTCCTTAGACATTATAAAATAATTCATCTGACTTATAAACTTCTCTATTGAATTTAATGCCCTTTTATTAATATCTTCAATTGAATCAATATCTAAAAGTGCATAGTATAGGCTAATGTCCATTGAGTTTGCATATTCTTTTAGCCTATCTATAGTTGCCTGTCCAATCCCCCTTTTTGGAACGTTTATTATCCTCTCAAGGCTAATACTATCTAACGGGTTATTAATTACTTTAAGATAGGCCATTAAATCCTTTATTTCTTTTCTATCGTAGAATTTTAACCCTCCAATTACCCTATATGGAACAGCAGCTTTTACAAAAGCCTCTTCAAGTGAACGTGACATAGCATTAGTTCTATATAAAACTGTAAAATCCTTCAAACTCATACCATTATCTGTAAGCTTTTTTATTTCACTAACAATAAAGTATGCTTCTTGATCTCCTGTTTCTGCCCTATAAAATTTTATATTTTCCCCCTGGCTATTTTCAGTCCAAAGCCTCTTTGGCTTTCTCTTTTCGTTATTTTGTATTACATAGTTTGCAGCATCAAGTATCTTTTTAGTACATCTATAGTTCTGCTCAAGCTTTATTACTTTAACATCAGGATAGTCTTTCTCAAAGTCAAGTATATTTTCTATTTTTGCACCCCTCCATGAGTAGAGACACTGATCATCATCGCCAACAACGCAAAGGTTCCTGTGCTCCTTTGCAAGTATATTTACAAATTCATACTGTGCTTTGTTTGTATCCTGATATTCGTCAACAAGTATATATCTAAACTTTCTTCTATAATAGTTTAAAACATCATCGTATTTCTTAAACAGCTTAACCGTAAGCATTATAATATCATCAAAATCCAGCGCATTGCTTTTTTCAAGCTTACTCTGATATAACTTATATATATTTGCAATGTTTCTTGTTTTAAAATCCATACCATATTTTTTATAGTATGTATCAGCATCTATAAGTTCATCTTTAAAGGAGCCTATTTTAGATAATACATCCTTTGGAGGCATTGCCTTTTCATCTATATTAAGTTCCTTTAAGCATTCTTTTATTATTTTTTCTTGATCGCTTGTATCATATATAACAAAGTCCTTGCTGTAGCCAATTTTTTCAATATCCTGCCTTAATATCCTAACACATGCAGAATGGAAGGTACTTATCCAGATATTTTTAGCTATATCGCCTACAAGATTAATTACCCTTTCTTTCATCTCATCAGCAGCCTTATTGGTAAAAGTAATTGCCAATATATTACCAGGATATACTCCATTTTCAATAAGATTCGCTATTCTATATGTTAAAACTCTTGTTTTACCACTTCCTGCACCAGCAAGAATTAAAAGGGGGCCCTGCAAAGTTTCCACAGCCTGCCTCTGTTCTTTGTTTAATAAGCTTAGATCTATCACAAACCATTCCTCCTAAATTATCTTCAATACATTAGATTATAGCATTAATTTCTACAAGGTGCTATTTCAACATATAAAAAGAGTAGCCAATGCTACCCTTTATTAATCTATATGATTTAGTTTTCCTTTTTCTTTTAATCTTTCAAATACCCTCTTATATCCATCATTACCATAGTTATAAAACCTGTTTACCCTGCTTATCGTTGCTGTGCTTGCTCCTGTGGTATCTGCAATATCTATATATGTTTTTCTTTCTCTTAACATCTTTGCAACATGAAGTCTTTGAGCCATAGCTTTTATTTCATTTACAGTACATATATCTTCAAAAAATCTATAACAATCTTCCAAGTTTTCAAGAGTTAAAATTGCTTCAAACAAAAAATCTATATCCTTACATTTGAGTTTAGATTCATAAGCACTCACAATACCACCTCATATCAAATAATTACACCTATATTATAATAAAATTATACCATATTCTCAAATTAAATATATCCAAAAATACAAAAATTTCTAAAAATATGTCATGTTAGCAATAACAAGATCAATTTATTAACATATTATTCCACATTATCCACAGCTTTGAAATAAATATACAACATAAGAATACGTCTACTTTTTAACAAATTCCTTCAAAGCATTTACTTCTTCTTCTGTAAGTTCTCTATATTCCCCAAAGTCAAGATTTTCATCAAGCTTTAAAGGTCCCATTTCAAGCCTTTTAAGATATATTACCTTTTTACCTACTGCCTCAAACATTCTTTTTATTGATGATATTTACCTTCATAGATTATAACTTCAACCTCTGAGATTTCATCAGATAAAAGAATGTTTAGTTCTGCTGGCATAGTTTTATAGCCATCATCAAGGACAACTCCTTTTTTAAACTTTTTAACATCATCTTGAGTCACTTTACCTTCTATTTTTGCATAATATTTTTTAGGTACATGTCTTTTAGGAGATAAGAGCAAATGATTTAATTCTCCATCGTTAGTTAAAAGCAAAAGTCCCTCCGTGTCCTTATCAAGCCTTCCAACAGGAGCTGGATTGAATATTACATATTCATCATCAAGTAAATCTATTACAGTCTTTTCATAATAGTCCTCAGTTGCAGATATAACTCCATGAGGTTTATTCAACATGATATATATGTACTTCCTATAGTTTAGCTTTTCTCCAAAAACTTCTATTACATCTTTATCCGGATCAACATGTTCAGATGAATCCTTAATAAGCTTCCCATTTACTGTTACTTCTCCAGATTTTACAATTGATTTAACTTCTTTTCTTGTTCCAAAGCCCATATTTGAAAGTATCTTATCAAGCCTCTCCATTACCATAATCTTTCCTCCATTAATTAATTTATAGCTACATAAAAATTATAGCAATTAAAGTAAATATTATTATCTATATTTTTAACTAAATTAATTTAAACAAACCTAATTTTAGACATAAATTAAGGCTGAATACGTCAGCCTATTCATTCTTATTTAATATCAAAAGCGATATAAACATATTTGCAATCGATATTTTGGGAAAAGCAACAGCAATAAACCTTCTAAACCTTTTAGTTCTATCATCAGTGTCATTAAAATCTGTATTATATGATATTAAAAATTTTCCTTCTATCAATGTTTTTTTAATTTCCCTATCAAATTCCAATTGGTTTCGGCTCATGATAAGTTTTTTTATATTATTAACATACTGTTTAAAATCATCACTGTTTTTAATTTCCTCATATTTTTTTATTATCTCATCTATAAGCTCATCTAAAGTATATGTTTTTTTCTTATCTATTTCAAGCTGCTCTGCTGTTATCTCAGCCATTGCTGGAAAAATGTTGCTGCTATCTATTTTTCCATCTACGTATTGCCTTATAGTTCTTATTATTACATCAAGAATAAGTTTGTTGGGAGCAGCTGTTTTACTATTCCAATCTATACCTAAAAATGTATATATCTTTTTCAAATCCTCAAACTCAAGTTTATCTATAAATTCATACTTGCTTTTCTTTTCTTCTTGATAGGGCTTTATATAATAACTATTCCCTTTCAGCTTTCCAAAGGCCTTTAAAGTATCATAATATCCTATCTCCATATTTATCTTTGCCTTTTCAGAATCAAATTCAAGCACTCCTCCTAAAATATCCTTATTCTTAATATAAATTATATCTGCACCTTTTTTTCCATTTAGCCTCGTAATTCCCGGACCTGATATATCAACAGCAATTATTTTTTTAGCGCCTTTTTCTAATGCAAGAGAAATTGGTATATTATCATAAACCCCACCATCTATATATTTTTTATTGTCTATTTCCTGAGGTTTAAAAGCTGGAAAGCAGGCACTTGCTAGAAGATAGTCAACAAGCTTACCATCTGGTATATCCTTTTTAAAAATTTTAAGTGGCTTAAAATCACTAATTGAAAAAGTTACAATCCCCAAATCAATATCTGACTCTTTTATTTTTTTTTCATCTATAATATCATTAAGTAATTGCCTTAAAGGGGATACGTCAAACCCTCCAAAGCTTATCGCATCCTTTATTCTTGATAACCTATCTAATATATTTGCCTTTTCCTCATCCATAGCTACAAGTTCTCTTTCAACCTTAACAATACTTTCAAAACTAATACTTGTCCATAAATCCTTTACAAGTTCAAAATCTCCCTGAACAATCATAGCTCCATTTAGTGCACCTACTGAAGTACCTGTTACTATATTAATTGGAATGTTAAGTTCTCTTAAGGCCTTCCAAACACCAACTTCATAAGCCCCCTTAGCTCCTCCGCCACCTAAAACAAGTGCATAATTTTCCATGTTCATCCCCCTTTAGGATGTTTAATATTTCTTGTATTCCTTCATTACCTTTCTTACATAGTCCTGAGTTTCTTTTGGCATTTTATCTATTTCATCAACAGTATCAACTCCAAGCCGTTTCATTCTCCATATTCCTCCATTGTATGCTGCAAGAGCAAGTTCTTTATTACCACTAAAAGCATCAAGAAGAGTTTTTAAATATCTTGTTCCACCTTCAATATTATCAAGTACATCAAATGGATTTTGAATTCCAAGCATCTTTTGCGTACTTGGCATAAGTTGCATAAGACCTTGCGCCCCTGAACTTGAAACAGCTAAAGGATTAAATGAGGATTCAACATCTATTACTGCTTTTATCAAATCCTCTTCTACATTATATTTTTCAGAGGCCTGTTTTATTGCTTCAAAAATATTTTTATTTATATTTTTATTATTACTATCACTTTCACCTAAACTGCTCTTACTTTCATTTTCTACCACTTCACTATTAATTTTATCAAGAAGATTTTTTAATATAACAGAAAACATTCCAGATACATCATTACTACTATCAGTGCTTCCTATATAAGCACTTTGCATCATATATATCTGCATTATTTTAGCTATTTCCTCTGTTTTCATAATATCCTCCATTCCACTACTATCTTTAAAGCAGAAATTATATGCAATTGTTTTATAAGCATTATTTATAAAATTATTATATCACATCCTTATTTAAAAAAGATTAAAAATTTTGAACACACATTAATTATTTCCACAAAATAACAATAAATAATTATTATTAAAATATCACATATTATAATAATAAAATCAAATGAGGTGATAAGATGGTAAGAAGCAAAAAAGGTATCGATAGTAACATTGAAACTATGAGGGAAAGCGAAAATGATTATCCAATAATCGAACATTATAACAATGCACTTTTATGGCCAGAAAAGATAAAGGGAGGAATAGATCTTTTAGATACATACGAAATATCAGCAGTACCAGATAATCCAAATTCCTCCCTTGATTCTGTTGAAAAACTTCAAACAAAAGGTATAATACCAAAAAATAGGGGCTAAGCCCCTATATCCTTTCTATAGTACATTCCATCAAATTCTATCTTTTTTATCTCTTCATAAGCAGTTTTTCTTGCCTTTTCAATATCTTCCCCAAGGGCTACTATAGATAGCACCCTTCCTCCACTTGTTATGAGCTTCCCGTTTAGAAAAGTTGCCCCTGCTATAAAAACTTTACCTTTTATGTTATCCTCTATTTTAATCTCATAACCTGTTTCATATTTACCCGGATAACCCTTTGAGGATGCAACAATACAGCAGGAAGCTCCATCAATCCATTCTATCTTAACATCTTTTAATTTTTTATCTATACTGCTGTTTATTAGCTTAATAAAATCAGTTTTTAAAAGAGGAAGTAATGCCTGGGTTTCAGGATCTCCCATTCTAACATTATACTCAAGAAGGTAAACTCCTTTTTTAGTTATCATTATTCCAAAGTATATTATCCCACAGTAATCTAATTTCTCATTTTGTATTCCTAAAAGTGTCGGATTTAATATATTACTTTCAAAGTCCTCTAAAACCTCTTTGCTGCAATAAGGGTTTGGAGCAATAACCCCCATTCCTCCTGTATTAGGTCCAATATTTCCTTCATAAATAGTTTTATGATCCTTTGAGGATATGAAAGGTATTATAACATTTCCATCAGTTATAGATAAAATAGTAGCCTCAACACCTTCTAAGTATTCTTCAATTATAACCTTTTTACCAGAACCCTTTAATATATCTTCTATCATAAATTCTTTAAGTGTTTTTTGTGCTTCATTGAAATTTCTGCATATTACAACACCTTTACCCGCTGCAAGCCCATCTGCCTTTATAACTATTGGGTATGTGCTATTTTTTGCATAATCCAAAGCACTATCGTAATCATCAAATACTTCACACTTTGCAGTCTTAATTCCGTACTTATTCATAAAATATTTAGCATAAGCTTTGCTTGTTTCAAGCCTTGCAGCTTCCTTTGAAGGTCCGAAAATCCTAAGGCCTCTTTTTTTAAACTCATCAACTATTCCTGCCTCAAGATAGGCTTCAGGTCCAACTATGGTTATATCTATTTTCTCTTTTTCTGCAAAATCGCATATTTCATCAATCTTAGTCAATTCAACATTTATACATTTATTTTCAAGGGCAGTACCGCCATTGCCTACAGCACAATAAACTTTCTCAACATTTTCACTTAATGCTGCCTTATAGGCTATAGCATGCTCCCTTCCTCCACCTCCAACAACAAGAACCTTCATATAATCACTCCCTAATGCTTAAAATGCCTTATACCCGTAAATACCATAGCTATTTTATGCTTATTACACTCTTCAATAGAATCCTTATCGTTTATAGAACCACCTGGTTGAATTATAACCTTAATTCCATACTTTGCAGCTTCTTCTACAACATCGCTGAAGGGAAAGAATGCATCAGAGGCTAAAACTACTCCATCTTTTGCTCTCTCTAGAGCCTGTTTTGCTGCCCAAATCCTATTTACCTGCCCTCCTGCAATACCCTTTGCCATACCATCTTTAACAACTACTATAGCATTAGATTTTACATATTTTACAACCTTCATTCCAAATATCATATCATCCATATATTTTTCATCAGGCTTAACTTCAGTTACACAATTTATATTCTCTATAAGTTTATTATCAGAACCTTGAACTAAAATTCCTCCATCAACAGAACACAATTCTAATTTTTGCTCTGGCTTTATTGTGCATTTTATAACCCTTAAATTCTTTTTTGATGATAGTATCTTAAGAGCCTCTTCCTCATAATCAGGAGCAATAACTATTTCAAGGAATATCTTTACAAGCTCCTTTGCAGTATCAACATCAACCTTTCTATTAAAAGCTACTATCCCTCCGAATATTGAAACGTTATCGCACTCATAAGTCTTTTTATATGCTTCAAGTACACTTTCAGCTACTGCAACTCCGCAGGGAGTATTATGCTTTACTGCACAACAGCATATTTCATCAAACTCATTAACAACCTTCCAAGCAACATCCATATCCTTTATGTTGTTGTATGATAGTTCCTTCCCATTTAGCTTTTCAAAGTCCTTCATAGCACCTTTATTAGTTGTTGAAACATAATAGGCAGCACTTTGATGAGGGTTTTCACCATATCTTAAATCCATTACCTTTTTATAAGAGAGGGATAAATAATCAGACATGGTATCCTCTAAAAGAAAGTTTGCTATAGCTCCATCATAGGCTGACATAAGATTAAAAACTTTCCCTGCAAGATATTTTCTTGTATTATAGTCAACATCTCCATTTTCTTTTATCTGATTTATTACATTATCATAGTCATTCGTATCGGTTAAAACTATAACATCCTTAAAGTTTTTAGCTGCAGCCCTTATCATAGTTGGGCCTCCTATATCTATAAACTCAATCTTTTCATCAAAGGATATCACATCCCCAACCTTTTCAAAGAAGGGATAAAGATTTACTATTACCATATCAATTGGCTTTATTCCCTTATTTTCAATAGTTTTAATATGCTCAACATTATCCCTTATTGCAAGTATTCCTCCATGAATCATAGGATGAAGGGTTTTAACTCTGCCGTCAAGTATCTCTTCAAAACCTGTAACCTCTGATACCTCAACTACTGGTATGTTGTTATCTTTAAGATATTTATAGGTCCCACCCGTTGAAATTATCTCAACACCAATTGAGTTTAAAAAGCTTGCCATCTCAAGTATTTTATCTTTTTTATAAACGCTTATTAATGCTCTTTTAATCATTACTTTCACCTACCCATACTTTTCTATTATCTATCCTTAAAAGTCCCTTTGAAATTAAATCTACAGCATCAACAATAGCACGATGTTCTTCTTTTAAAATCCTTTCTTGAAGGGATTTTGGAGTATCATTTTCATAAACACAAACAGCCCTTTGAAGTATAATTGGCCCTGTATCCGTACCCTCATCTACAAAATGAACTGTGCAGCCAGAAATTTTAACTCCATATTCAAGAGCAGCCTCATGAACTTTGATTCCGTACATTTTTGAACCACAAAAGCTTGGAATTAAAGAAGGGTGAATGTTTATTATTTTATTTTTAAACTTTTTCAAAAGTTCACCTTTTAAAATAGATAAAAATCCTGCAAGTACAATTAAATCTACTTTACCATCAATTATTTTTAATATCTCATCAGAAAGTCTTTCCTTATATTCCTCTTTATCCAAGACATAAGTTTTTATGTTGTTCTCCTGTGCCCTTTTAATTCCAAATGCACCACTTCTATCGCTTATAACACATTCAATACTGCAGTTAAGTTTCTTATAATTTACTGCGTCTATTAGTGCTTGAAGATTGCTTCCAGAACCTGATATTAAAACTGCTATTTTAAACAAATCCTTCCACCCCCGGATTCAACATGTCCTATGGTGTAGGCATTCTCTCCCATCTTCTTTAAGTATGCTATTATATCCTCCTCATACCTTTTATCAACACAAAGTACAAATCCCACTCCCATATTAAATGTATTGTACATATGCATTTCATCAACTCCAAGGGACATTATATATTTAAATATATCATGCACTTTTATTCTACTTTTTTCAATAACGGCCGTAAAATCGTCTTTAAACATCCTTGGGATGTTTTCAATAAACCCTCCGCCTGTTATATGTGCCATTCCTTTTATCTCAAAATTTTTAAGAAGCTTTAAAACATTTTTAACATATATTTTTGTTGGTGTTAAAAGTACCTCTCCTATTTTTTGTCCATTAAAATCCATTTCAAGGTCAGTTATAAGTTTCCTAACAAGGGAATATCCATTACTGTGAATTCCTGAGGATTCTATGCCAATTAGCACATCTCCATCTTTAATATTTCTTCCATCAATTATCTTATCCTTTTCAACTACTCCAACGGCAAAACCTGCTATATCGTATTCTCCATCCCTATAAAATCCAGGCATCTCTGCAGTTTCTCCTCCAATTAGGGCACAACCTGCCTCAATACAACCCTTTGACACTCCTTTTACAATTTCTGCTGCAACATTTGCATCAAGCTTTCCACAAGCAATATAATCAAGGAAAAACAGTGGAGCTGCCCCATGACATAATATATCATTAACGCACATTGCAACACAGTCAATCCCAACCGTATCATATTTTCTCATTCTAAAAGCTATATCAAGTTTTGTCCCAACTCCATCGGTTCCTGATACAAGTACAGGATTTTTATACCCTTTAAGTTCAAACATTCCTGCAAAGCTTCCTATATTGTTTATAACTCCTGGAATAAACGTATTTTCTGCATATTCTTTATAATAACTAACTGCTCTATAGCCCTCTTTTATATTAACTCCAGACTGTTCATAAGTTATCATTTCATTATCCCCTTTCAAGATGAAGCTTATCAGCTTCTATAGGTGCAGATATTGGATATATCCCATTAAAACATCCAAGGCAAAAGTTCTTATTGCCAAGGGCTGACAAAAGCCCATCTATACTTAAATATCCAAGGCTATCAGCTCCGATTTCCTCTTTAATAGCATCAAGTTCAGCTGTAGAACCTATTAGCTCTTTTCTATGTGGGGTATCAATCCCAAAATAGCATGGGTATTTAACAATAGGAGATGCAACCCTAAAATGTATCTCCTTTGCACCAGCTTTTCTTAAAATTTCTACAAGTTTTCTTGAGGTAGTTCCTCTTACTATTGAATCATCAATAAGAACAATCCTCTTACCTTCAACATTAACCTTTAAGGCATTTAGCTTTAATGATACTGCCTTTTCTCTAACCTGCTGATTTGGAGATATAAAAGTCCTCCCAACATACTTATTCTTAATAAGCCCTATTCCATAAGGTATATTTGATGCTTTTGCATAGCCTATAGCCGCTGCAACACCTGAATCTGGAACTCCTATTACCATATCGGCATCAGCGGGACACTGGTTATATAATATCTCTCCTGCCCTAACCCTTGATGTATAAACATTTATCCCATCAATGGTACTGTCAGGTCTTGCAAAATATATAAACTCAAAGGCACAGGTTTCACATTTTGTCTTTTCTACAAAATTAAATGATTTTAATCCATTTGAATCTATAATAACTACCTCTCCAGGTCTTACATCTCTTATAAACTCCCCACCTACAGCATCTATTGCACAGCTTTCGGAACATAGAATATAAGCTTCATCAATCTTTCCTATACAAAGAGGCCTTATACCATTAGGATCTCTAACTCCGATTAGTTTATCCTCTGTTAAAATAACTATTGCATAGGAGCCTTTTACTGCCTGTATTGCATCAACTACTGCCTTTTCTATTCCTTTTTTAGCTCCCCTTGCTATAAGGTTTAAAACAACCTCTGAATCAATTGATGTCTGAAATATTACTCCTCCATCCTCTAAAAGCTCCCTTACAACACCAGCATTAACAAGGTTTCCATTATGGGCTATTGCAATAGAACCAAGCTTATATTGCCCAAGAATTGGCTGGGCATTGCTTACTTCGCTTGAACCTGTAGTTGAATACCTAACATGGCCTATTGCCAAAAAGCCTTCCATTCCCCTAAAAACATCATTTTTAAAAACTTCGCTTACAAGTCCCATATCCTTGTGACAGGTGAGTTTTTTACCATCAGATATAACTATTCCTGAACTTTCTTGTCCCCTATGCTGAAGAGCATAAAGACCATAGTATGTTATTGCTGCAACATCTGTTTTTTCCTTTGAAAATATTCCAAATACTCCACACTCTTCTTTAAATTTATCTATAATCATAGTTTCCTCCTTAGACAAAAGCCCCTTGAGCAAAATTAAAGTATTATATTTTATTTATTCTATTTAATATTTCCATATAGGCTTCCTTTACATTTCCAAGATCCCTTCTAAATCTGTCCTTATCAAGCTTTTCGTTTGTCTTTGCATCCCAGAATCTGCATGTATCTGGTGATATCTCATCAGCAAGTATTATATCACCATTATGCCTTCCAAATTCAAGCTTAAAATCTACAAGTTTTATTCCAAGCTCATGGAAAAATTCTTTTAAAATATCATTTACCTTTTTAGCCATATCATATATTTTTTTAAGTTCTTCAAAGTCCGTAAGCCCTATTGCAACAGCATGAGTGTCATTTATAAGTGGATCCCCAAGGTCATCATTTTTATAGCATATTTCAAATACTGTTGTTTTAAGCTCATAACCTTCATTAAGTCCAAGCCTCTTAGCCATGCTTCCTGCGGCTAAATTCCTAACTATAACCTCAATCGGAACAATCTCAACCTTTCTACAAAGCTGCTCTCTATCATTTAGCTTTTTAACAAAATGAGTTCTTATTCCGTTTTTCTCCATAAGCTCAAATAATACTGATGTTATATTGTTGTTTAAAACACCTTTATCTTCAATCTCTCCCTTTTTCTCACCATTAAAAGCTGTTGCTGAATCCTTATAGTATATAACTACATAGTCATCATTATCAGTCTTATAAACCTTTTTTGCTTTTCCTTCATACATTAATTCTCTTTTTTCCATCATAACTGCACCCCTTCTTCATTTTCTTTTATAAACTTTTCTTTCATATTCTGCCTATATAATTTAAGTTTTTCTTTTAAATCTGGGTATTTTAAAGAAAGTATCTCTACTGCAAGCATGCCTGCATTATAGCTGTTATTTATACCAACAGTTGCAACAGGAATTGATTTTGGCATCTGAACGATTGAGAAAAGAGAGTCAAGACCATTTAAAGATGCGTTTATTGGAACACCGATAACTGGAAGTATTGTGTGGGAGGCTATAACCCCTGGAAGATGAGCAGCAAGTCCAGCCCCTGCAATTATGCATTCAAAACCTTCTTCTTCAAGCTTTTTAAGTGTTTCAAGAAGTTTCTCAGGAACCCTATGAGCAGAAAGAATTAAAGCCTTATATTCAATATTGAATTCTTTTAAAGCCTCAGCAGCCCCCTTCATAACGTCCTTATCAGATTTGCTGCCAAAGATGATAGCAACCTTCATAAAAACTATCCTTCCTTTCATTTTATTGTAAAAAGATATGGATTTTAATATCTAAACTCATCCTTCTTAAAACTAATAGAAAAAAACAGTTAAAAGATTTAAATAATTTTACTAAAAATCAACTAAATCTAAGATGTATATTTATGAAATTATATTATCATCACCTTAAATCACAGTCAATATATTTTTATATATTTTATAATAATGTTCATATTTTAAGATATTATAATGCACAATTTTCTTTTTATATTTCGTTATATTACGTACATTACTTTTATAACATATCTTTTGATATTATGCACACAATAAAAGCCATAATACTTCATAGAATTTTTTGTTCCTTGAAATATTATGGCTTTAAATTTTTATATATATGTTTTTATACTGCATCTTTATTGCATTCTTCTACAATATCAACAATATCTAAAAGGCTTTTTACTCTATAATCTGGATTGTATTTTAAAAGTTCCTGTAAAGGAAGTGAGGTATACTCCACAACACAAGTTAAAGTTCCTGCATTTTTGCCACATAGTACATCAAAGGAAGTATCTCCAACATAAATTGCTTCTGAGGGGCTTATATTTAAAATTTCACAGGCCTTTTTAACGGGTTCCCCGTCTGGCTTATGCTTATTTGTATCTTCTAGGGTTATAAATACATCAAGGGGCTGTTTAATGTTTGTAACTTTAAGCCCTCTTTCAGCCATAACCTTCCTTTTAGAAGTTACAATCCCCACTTTAATATTAAGGGATTTTAGAATTTTTAAAACTTCATCTGCTCCTTCAAAGGCTCTTACCATTGAATCATGCTTTGACTCATTAAATTCTATATAGGTATTAAACATATCATGAGCTTTTTGACTGTCATATCTTGATAAAGTTGTAATTAAAGGCTCACCAAAATACCTTGTTATCTCCTCCTCAGTAACGTCTAAATTTAAATGTCTTTTATAGGTATATTTAAAAGATTCAATAATTAACCTATTAGTATTAACAAGTGTTCCATCAAAATCAAATAAAACTAACTTAATCAAAAGGCAAACCTCCAATTTAAAATTAATTATATATAATAATATCATATAAAGATATTAAAATCTAAACAAATATCTTATTTCTACCATAAATTACTCTAAATATATAACAATTGATAATTTTAATTAGTTATCAATAACTTCCACTCGGGTCTTTGACAGTTGCAAGACAAAAAAAGTGCCTTAAAGCCTTGATATAGGCTTATTTTTTTGTCAAATTTTAAATTTTTATAGTGCACAATGTGTAACAATGTGTTATAATATAGATATAAATATATGAAGAGATGTGAAAAAATGAGATTACAAATTGTTAAATCAAAAAATGCAGCATCCTTATATGTAGTTAAATCTGTTTATGAAAAAGGCAAGCGTACATCAAAAGTAGTTGAGAAGCTTGGCACTTATGATGAACTTTTAAAAAAACTAAACGGACAAGACCCTATAGAATGGGGGAAGAGGTACGTTGAAGAGTTAAATAGAAAAGAAAAAGAAGAGAAAAGAGAAATATTAGTAAAATACTCGCCTGTTAAACAAATTAACAAGGACGAACAGCATACTTTTAATGGTAGTTACTTGTTTTTACAAAAAATATATAACGAGCTTGGGCTGCAAAATATCTGTAAAAATATTTCGGATAAACATAAATTTAATTTTAATCTAAATTCAATACTATCAAGATTAATTTATGCAAGAATTATTTATCCATCATCTAAGCTTGCTACATACGAACTATCAAAAAAATTTATTGAGCAGCCTGATTTTGAGCTTCAGCATATTTATAGAGCTTTAGAAGTGATTTCACAAGAAACAGATTTTATTCAGTCAGAATTATACAAGAACAGTCTTAAAGTTTGCAATCGTAATAAAGGAGTTCTCTATTATGACTGCACCAACTATTTCTTTGAAATTGAACAGGAAGAAGGATTAAAACAGTATGGAGTATCGAAGGAACATAGACCCAATCCAATTGTTCAAATGGGACTTTTCATGGATGGAGACGGCATCCCCCTTGCATTTTGTATAAACAAAGGTAATACTAATGAACAAGTAACTTTAAAACCTTTAGAGCAAAAAATTATATCCGAATTTGGGCTTTCAAAATTTATCATTTGTACAGATGCAGGGCTTGCATCTACAGCAAACAGAAAATTTAATAATATACAAAATCGAGCTTTTATTACTACACAATCTATTAAAAAATTAAAATCACATTTAAAAGAATGGGCGTTAGACCCCAAAGGATGGCATCTTAGCGATTCAGACAAAGTATATAATTTAAACGAAATTGACGAAGAAACAGATATTAATAAAATTTTTTATAAGGAACGCTGGATAAAAGAAGACGGGCTTGAACAAAAACTTATTGTAACATTTTCCTTGAAATATAGAAACTATCAAAGAACTATAAGAGGTAACCAAATAGAGAGAGCTCAAGAGGTTATTGATACCAATCCTACAAAATTGAAGAAATGTAATGCTAATGATTACAAACGCTTTATTTCAAAGACTCACTGCACACCTGACGGTGAAGTAGCTGAAAAAGAATTATACAGCATTAATGCTGATTTAATAGCACAAGAGGCAATGTATGATGGTTTTTACGCAGTATGTACAAATATAAGTGATGATGCTGCCGCAATTATAAAAATTAATAGAAGGCGTTGGGAAATAGAAGAGTCCTTCCGTATTATGAAATCAGAGTTTAAGGCAAGACCAGTATATTTAAGAAGAGATGATAGAATAAAAGCGCATTTTACAACTTGTTTCATTTCCCTGATGATATATAGGCTATTAGAAAAAAAGCTTTCAGAAAAATATACGTGTAGCGATATTATATCAGGACTTAGAGAAATGAATTTTTATGAGATTAAGAATGAGGGCTATATTCCAATATATACAAGGACTGATTTTACAGATGATTTACATGACAAATTTGGCTTTAGAACGGATTATCAAATAATTAATATGAAACAAATGAAGAAAATTTTTAAAGACACGAAAAAATAAAAAACATTGTTCACTTTTTTGAAAAGTATAAAAGTCTGAGAGCCCTTGATATTCAATGGTTCTACAGGCTTTTTGCTTCTCGCAACTGTCAAAGATGAGATTATATATAATAATATCATATAAAGATATTAAAATCTAAACAAATATCTTATTTCTACCATAAATTACTCTAAATATATAACAATTGATAATTTTAATTAGTTATCAATAACTGCCACTTTTTTTAGAAAATTTGCTATAAAAAAACTATTGCATATTTACTAACAAAATGATAAAATAAACTCATCAAATAGATATGGCTTTTACGTGTTACTGATTCGATCAGGCATGAGTAAAAGTATATAAATTAGACATTAGTCTAATTTATTATATTTTTGCTCATGCCTTTTTAATTTTAAAAAATAAAAGGAGGAAAAAATCATGTCAGCAAAAAAAGCATTTGGAGTACTACAAAAAGTTGGTAAAGCATTAATGCTACCCGTTGCACTACTTCCTGCTGCAGGTATTTTATTAGCCTTTGGTAACATGTTTCAAAATCAAGCATTCTTAGAAAAGGCACCTATGTTTGGAGCAGCAGGTGTACAAATAGTAGCTAAGGTTATGGAAAAGTCTGGAGATATAATTTTCGGTAATCTTCCATTACTTTTCGCAGTTGGTGTTGCAGTAGGTCTTTCAGGTGGTGAAGGCGTTGCAGGACTTGCAGCAATAGTAGGTTTCTTAATAATGAATGTTACAATGGGAATAGTAGGAGGAGTTACTTCCTCATTAGTTGGAAAAAATCCTGCTTATGCAAATGTTTTAGGAATTCCAACTCTTCAAACAGGTGTATTTGGTGGTATCATTGTAGGTCTTATAGCTTACGTATTATATGAAAAATACTATAAGATAGAATTACCTCAATTCTTAGGATTCTTTGCAGGCAAAAGATTCGTTCCAATTATTACAGCAGCTACATCAATAGTATTAGGTTTAGTGATGGTCGTTGTATGGCCTCCAATACAGCATGGATTAAATGCTTTCTCAAGCTCAATGATTGATGCAAATAAAACTATAGCTGCATTTATATTTGGTGTTATTGAAAGAGCACTTATTCCATTTGGATTACATCATATTTTCTATAATCCATTCTGGTATCAGTTTGGTGAATACACAAATAAAGCCGGAGAACTTATTCGTGGAGATCAGGCAATATTTATGGCTCAGCTTAAGGACGGAGTTAAATTTACAGCTGGTACATTCATGACTGGTAAGTTCCCATTCATGATGTTTGGTCTTCCAGCAGCAGCTCTTGCTATGTACCATGAAGCAAAGCCAGAAAAGAAAAAGATTGTTGCTGGTATTATGGCATCAGCAGCACTAACATCCTTCTTAACAGGTATAACAGAGCCAATTGAATTCACATTCTTATTTGTAGCACCAGCACTTTATGCTGTACACTGTTTATTTGCAGGACTTTCATTTATGTTAATGCACATACTAAACGTTAAGATAGGTATGACATTCTCTGGTGGTTTAATTGACTTTATACTATTTGGTGTAATACCAAACAGAACAGCTTGGTGGCTTGTAATTGTAGTAGGTTTAGCATTCTCAGTAATCTATTACTTTGGTTTTAGATTTGCTATTAGAACATTCAACCTAAAAACTCCTGGTAGAGAAGATGATGAAGCTGAAACAGCTGCAACATCAACTACAAATTCTGAACTCGCAGCAAATATACTTGAAGCACTTGGGGGAAAGGAAAACATTAAGTACCTTGATGCTTGTATTACAAGGCTTAGAGTAAACGTAGTTGACAATAAAAAAGTAAACAAAGATAGATTAAAGCAGCTTGGTGCTGCAGGTGTAGTTGAGGTTGGCGATGGCATCCAGGCAATATTCGGACCAAAATCAGACAACATAAAGAGTGAAATAAAGAAAATAGCTGGTATATAACTAAAAACCTTAAATAATTTTTATTAGTTCAACTAAACCCCCATTAAACAAACCTCCTTCTTGATAAGAATTAAATATTCAAACAAGAAGGAGGTTTTTATTATGTCTTAAATTCTCTTCAAACTACTTAAACTTTATAGCTGTTTAAAATTATATTTTTGAAAACAATTTCTACTTCAAGTTTGAAATTGTTACGCCTTTTCCAAATATACTCTCCCAATCATCATTAAAATTATCAATTGCCTTTTTAATAGCAGGCATATTTAAAGCATCATTAAGAAGAGATGGTTGAAGTGTTACCGAATGTGCTCCACACTCAAATGCAGTACATACCTGGCTTATATTTTTAAAACTTGCAGCAAGTATTCTTGTTTTATAATTATGTTTTTCAATAATTTGAGCAAATGCTGAAATAACTTCACGTGGATTTATATCCATACTTTCCATTCTATTGAAATAAGGAGCGATAAAGTCAGCTCCACTTTCAATTGCAAGTAATCCTTGTATCTTTGTATATATTGTTGTTGCAGTAACTGAAATATTTCTTGCCTTTAAGGTGCGAATTGCCTTTAGTCCATTTTCGGTTACTGGTACTTTAATAAATACATTTTCATCAATATTACTTAAAATAGCTTCAGCTTCTTCCATAATGCCTTCATAGCTTTGTGATATAACTTGTATGTGAAGAGATTTATCTATGCCAATAATGTTTCGGATTTCTTTAAAGTGATTAAAGAAATCGATTTTCCCAACAGATTTAATGATGCTGGGATTTGAAGTAACCCCTGTAATTGGATAGTACTGGCTAAAATATTTAATATCTTTTATATTAGCAGTATCAAACATAAACTCCATTTTATCAATCTCCTTTTATAATATTTGCTCTGTGCGAGCTATTATATCATCTTGTGTTTCTTTTGAAAGCACATTAAAGAAGGCACTATAACCTGCAACACGAACTATTAAATCACGATGCTTTTCTGGGTGCTTTTGGGCATCCAAAAGGGTTTCCCTTGAAACTACATTATATTGAACATGGAACCCATGTAAACGATTAAAAAATGTTCTTATTAAAGAAATAAGTTTCATCTTGTCAGATTCCTTTGAAAGCATTTGAGGATTAATCTTTTGGTTTAATAATACACCACCTGTAATTTCTTTTGTAGGAAGTTTTGAAACTGATTTAAATACAGCTGTAGGTCCATTTTTGTCCATTGCATGGGATGGCGAACATCCTTCAGCTAAAGGCTCTTTAGCCTTTCTTCCATCTGGCGTTGCAGCTGTTCCTGCCCCTTGTGGTACATTTGCAGATATGGATGATGTACCAGCATAATATACTCCTCCAATAGGTCCCCTTCCATATCTTGTATTTTTGTATTTTTTTATTTCATCAATATAAATATTATATGCTTCCACTAAAAGTAAATCTACATAGTCATCGTCATTTCCATATTTAGGTGCATAATTAATCAAGGCATGCTGTATTTTTTCCCCTTCTTCTCCTTCAAAATTGTTTATAATTGCATTCCAAAGCTGCTGAGGTGTAAAAAGCTTATCTTCAAAGACACATTTTTTTATAGCCGCAAGAGAATCACCTAAATTAGCAATGCCAACTTGAAGGTCACTAATAAAATCATAAACTGCACCGCCTTCCTTTAAGGTTAATCCTCTTTCTATACAATCATCTGTTAATGCTGAACATAATACATCAGCAGTAACCTCTTCAATTGCCATATCTACACAATTATCAATTATGACACTTTGCCTTGTAAATTCACGAATAATTTTTTCCCATGCTTCCATTACTTGATTAAAAGATGTCATATCTTTAAAGTGCCCTACTCCTTCACAAAGTTTTATTCCTGACTCTAAATCTACTCCATCATTTAAAGCAATTAAAAGAGACTTTGGAAAGTTTAAAAAGCTCATTCCTGTACAACGGTATCCCCATTTGCCAGGTACTGCAACCTCAACACATCCTATTGCACTATAGTTATAGGCATCCTTCTCTGAAACTCCCTTTTCTATGAATGATGGTATTATAATCTCATCGTTATTAAAAGCAGGCATACCAAATCCCAATCTTACAACTTCTATACATTCCTTCATGAAGTCATCACTAATACCTTTATGATAACGTACTGTTAAATTTGGCTGTGGGAGTTTTGTTTGAGCTACACTTTTAAGGATTAGATACGATAATGGGTTTACAGCATCTTTTTTATCTACTGTTTGTCCACCAATTGTAACGTTTTGATACAATGGACTCCCTGCACTGAAACGAGTATGAGACCAGCTTCGTATCTTATTTATTGAATAGGTTTTAAGCCATAGATTAGTCAAAAGTTCACAAGCACTTTCTTCTGTAATTGCATTGTTTTCAATATCATTTTTATAAAATGGATATAAATATTGATCCATTCTGCCAAATGATACTGAATGTCCATTTGATTCTATTTGCAAAATTAAATGAATGAGCCAAAGGGATTGAACTGCTTCTTTAAAGCTTTCCGCAGGATAGAAAGGAACCTTTTTTAAAATACTTGACATTTCAATAAGTTCTTGTTTTCTTGTGGGACTATCTTCAACTTTTGCAAGACTTAGCGCCAAATCGGCATAGCGTTTTGCAAAAGCAGCAACTGCATCAATTACTATTAGTATTGCTCTATAAAAATAGGATTTTTTTAGATTTTTATAATCAGTAAGATCCAGTTCCTGTAATTTTCTTTCAGTTTGTTCTTTAAAATGAATTAATCCAAGATTTAATACCTTTTCATAGTTAACTGCTATATGCCCATCACCAGATGTTATATTGCCTTCAGCCTTTATTATCCCAAGGTCATAAAAAATCTTCGTTTCAGCTGGCATAGCTGCAAGGCCATGATCCTTTAATGTATTTTTTTCCCAAAATGGATATATATCTTTAATAACTTGTTTATTTTCCTCAGTTATATAAAAGCGATCCCCACTACGTTTATCAAACTGATCAAGTTCCTCAATTACCCAATCCATTGCATATTCTGGAAATATAGGGGCTGAGCGATTTGATGATGCTTGATTCCCAGCTATTAAAGTTTGGGGTTCAATAAATATGCTCATATTTTTAAGAACATTTTCAAGCATTAATGCTCGGCGCAAGACCATAGGTTTATCTGCATGAAGCTTATAGCTTTCAGTAGTTAGTTTTGCACGTTCAACACAAACCATGGGCTTTGCATTTAATAGTTCTTCACGAAAATCTTTCATCCTTTGAGTTAGCTCACCAAAATAACTCAATATATCACCCTCCAAAAATATTTTTTACTCTGCATCTACTGTTATTACATTAACATTATTTTGAACTAGCAAGTCATAAATTTTTTCAGGTATTTTATTATCTGTAATAACAGCATACACATCCTTTATATTAAATTGAGATACAACTCCTTGCTGAGAAAATTTTTTTGATTCAGTAAGTATAATAACCTTATTTGCATTTTCAGCCATAATCTTTACAGTTTCTGCCCTCATATAGTTTTTTGCCGTAAAGTGGGATTTTTCTGTAAAACCATCAGTACCAACAAAAAGCTTATCAACATGAAACCCCTCAATACATTTACGGATAATGGGACCTACTAATACCTGACTTTCCCTTTGATAATTACCACCAAGTAAAATCACATTAGCAAAGGGGCACTCCCTAATATATGAGGCTATGAAAGCAGAATTTGTAATTATAGTTACATTCTTTTTATTTTCAGCAAGCTCTCTTGCAAGAAGTGCACATGTGGAGCCTGACTCAATCATAACTGTTTCTCCATCTTCTACAATGCTCGCTGCAGACAAGGCAATCCTTCGTTTAACATCATAATTAAATGCTAATCGTTTACTTATATCATCACTATTAATCATTAGGGCATAGCCATGTTGGCGAATTAAAAGCCCTTTTTTCTCTAAATAGGATAAATCCTTACGAATTGTAACTTGAGAAACACTAAGTTTTTTAGATAAAACAGATACTTCGATTTTCCCATTTGCATTAACAAGTTCAAGTATTTTTTTATGTCTATCTATCATTAAAATTCTTCCTTTCTTTAAAGTATTATTGAGATTATATCATAAATATTTTTAAAAAGAAAGGAAATTGTTTCGTATTAAACTTTTAATACTTTCAAATGCAACTATAATTATAATTAATTTCTGAATTATCGTCAATAATTAAGTTTCATTCGTAATATTTTATTATTTTTTTCGTAATTATTTTATTTACTTTAGAATATAGGCATGATACCATAAAATTATAGTTTTATATAGGGCTAATAAAAGGAGTGTTTATATGAAAAGTTTAAAGGCTTGTATTTTTAATATACAAAAATATAGTATTCATGATGGACCAGGTATAAGAACAGTTATTTTTTTTAAAGGCTGTCCTCTAAGATGTCTCTGGTGCAGCAATCCTGAATCACAGGATATGAATTTGCAGCTTTCATGGGACATATCCAAGTGTAAGCCTAATGAAAAATGTCCTTTAATGTGTCCACACAAAAATTATCATAAATATATTGAAACTAATGATTTTGAATGGATAAAAAGTTGTCCCCATAATGCTCTTTCTATTTATGGAGAGTATAGAGATATAGATTATATAATGAATGAAATTATAAAGGATGTAGATTTTTATGAAGAATCTGGTGGAGGAGTTACTCTATCAGGAGGGGAAGTACTTCTTCATCATGAGTTTGCCAAATCTCTTTTAAAAAAACTCAAAGAACATAATATACATACAGCTATTGAAACAACTGGATATGCTAACCCTAAAATTTTTAATGAATTTATAACCAATGTTGATTTGATTTTATATGATCTAAAGCACTATGATAGTCAAAGGCATTTTGAATATACAAATGTTTATAATGAAATAATCATAGAAAATTTAAAAACTGCAGTTTCAATTGGAAAAGAAGTTGTAATAAGAATTCCTGTAATACCTAAAGTCAACAACAGCTTAGAGGATGCAGTTAATTTTTGTAAGCTTATAAAATCTATAGGAGCAAAAAATGTAAACCTATTACCCTTCCACCAATTCGGCCAAAAAAAATATTCCCTTCTTTGCAGAGAATATAAATTCAAAGGAGTTCAACAGCTACACGAAGAAGATCTTTTAGAATACAAAAATATATTTATTGAAAACGGATTAAATTGTACAATATAATTTGGATATTTTGCTGGTGCTATGTACAAGCACCAGCTAACCTTTACCTTGCAGCCTATTTGAGTTCTTTTACAAATCAGGATATATTAATAGTTTATTTCTTTAGAGTTTTATTTTTTACTATGTTAATTTAGCTATTTTATTCAAGTTATTCATGTCTTACATTCCCTTTTGTAATAAATGTAATCATTATAAATTCCACAAACCTATTTTAAAACGATCTCTTCAGCTCTTTTATTTCGAATTTCTTTGTGGTAAGGTTAACTATGTAAAAAAGTATGAAAAGGGGTTGTGTTATGTTAAGAACAAACATAGATAAAACTGTTATGCAGTCTCTTCAGGGGAAAATTCATCATCCTATAAATCCTTCTCCCTTTAGAGTTGATGTTAATGGCAATGCTCACATTCTTCCTGCTACAGGAGGGATAACCTATAATGTTAAAGTTGGAGACTGCGCCTTTGGATGGTCCGGGGACCATGTTGAACCGGGCGTTTCTATAAGAAATGAAGATAGAAACGAAAACAATGCAATGATGCTGTTTGCCTGCATCGGGAATGAAGCAAAAGTTGTAACTGGAGATGCTAAAGGTGCAAAGGGCTTCGTTATTGGAAAGCACGGCGGAATAGAGCATGTATTGATTCAGTTTGAAAAAGATGACTTAGAAAAAATGGCCATTGACGATAAAATACTAATAAAGGGCTTCGGTCAGGGATTAAAATTACTCGATTATCCTGACATTCAGGTTATGAACGTTGATCCAAGGCTGTTTTTAAATATTCATATAAAGGAAGATACAGTGCTAAAGGTTCCCGTTGTTGCTGAAGTTCCAGCCTACTTAATGGGTTCCGGAATTGGGGCTTTAACTGCATTTTCAGGGGATTATGATATTATGACCGAAGACTTAGATGAGATTAAAAGGCTTGGACTTGATAAACTAAAGTTTGGGGATTTAGTCCTTTTAAGGGATTGCGATAATTCTTATGGAAGAGGATATTTAAAGGGAGCTGTCAGCATAGGAGTTGTAATACACAGCGACTGCATTAAGATGGGACATGGGCCAGGGATTACAACCATTATGACCTGCAAAAAAAGCTTAATAGAAGGATACAAAGACGAGAACGCAAATATTTTAAATTACATTGATTACATAAAGTAATATTAATAATGGGAAGAATATAATTTCTTCCCATTATTTTTACAACCATATTTATTCATAATTCATAAAACTGCATATTTTTATACGCTTTTTACCTTTATCCATGTCTATTTTGTACTAATAATTAATTTTTTAGCTTATTGGCACTTTCCTTATACATCCCAGTTTTTGCACACATCTACCCACTTTTGGCACAAAGAATAATTCTCTAATTCTTCACATGTCAGTTCAATGGCAGAATTCCCACTGCCACAGGCAGGAAAAACAGTATTAAATCTTTTTAAGGATATATCAAGATATACCGGTATATCCTCTTTAAGTCCAAAGGGGCATACTCCCCCAACCCTATGTCCTGTCCACTTAAAGGTTTCATCAGCATCAAGCATCTTAGGTTTTGTTTTAAACTCCGCCTTAAATTTAGAATTATCAATTTTAGCATCACCAGCTGCAACCAAAATAATTATATTATCACCACTTCTTAAAGCAAGGGTTTTTGCTATTCTCCCTGCTTCAACGTTAAGGGCCGCAGCTGCAAGCTCAACGGTTGCGCTTGAAGATTCAAGCTCTATAATATCCTTATCTCTATCATATTTTTTAAAATACTTTCTAACATCTTCAATTGCCATTTACATCACCTCCAAAATGTGTATATATTTTTAATTTATTTTAATATTTTAAAGTGCTAATGTCTATATGCACATTTTCTCCAATCTCCGGTGCCAGGTACTGGAGAAAAACAACGCCAGAGAATGTCACCAAAAAACACCAATTTTTTTATTTTATATTGACGCAGGTGTTAATACTGTATATAATGTATATATACAGTATTAACATTAGGAGGATAAAAAATGAATATAATAATCTCCAATTCTTCTGAGGAGCCGATTTATGAGCAGATTGTAAAGCAGATAAAATCAGCAATTATAAACGGTGAAGTTAATTCCCTAGAATCCCTTCCTTCAATTCGAAATCTTGCGAAGGAACTTCAAATAAGCGTAATTACAACAAAAAGAGCCTATGATGAGCTTGAAAAAGAAGGTTTTATAGTTACAGTGCCTGGAAAGGGGACCTTTGTTGCAGCACAGAACGATGAACTTTTGAAAGAATCCCGTCTTAAAATAGTTGAAGAAAAGCTGTATGACGCTGTTTTGGCTGCAAAGACAGCAAAATTGTCCTTAGATGAACTTAAGGAAATGCTTGAAATTTTATATAGGGAGGTTTAATTAATGGAAAACATTTTAGAAATCAAAAACTTAAGAAAAAACTTTAAAGATTTTAGTTTAAAGGATATAAGCTTTTCTCTTCCAAAGGGATTTATTATGGGTTTTATAGGTCCAAACGGTGCAGGTAAAAGCACCACCATTAAGCTTATTATGAACCTTCTTAAAAAGGACTCTGGCGAGATAAAAGTGTTTGGATTGGACAACATAAAAAATGAAATTGAGATTAAAGACAGGATAGGCTTTGTATTTGATGAAAATTTGTTTTATGAAGAGCTGACTGCCCTTGAAATTAAAAAAATAATAAAGCCTCTATATAGAAGATGGGACGAGGATTCATTTTTAAAGTATATTAAGGACTTCAACCTTCCATTAAACAAAAAAATAAAGGATTTTTCTAAGGGTATGAAGATGAAACTGTCCCTTTCTGTTGCACTATCCCACAACGCTGAAATGCTAATAATGGATGAACCAACCTCAGGGCTTGATCCTATTGTAAGAAGCGAACTTTTAGACATATTGTCCTATATAATACAGGATGAAAACAAAGGGGTTCTTTTTTCAACCCATATAACCTCTGATCTTGAAAAAATCGCAGACTATATAACATTGATAAATAACGGGGAGATTTTGTTTTCCCTTGAAAAGGATATTATTATGGATAATTACGCAGTAGTAAAAGGGGATAAACAGCTTTTAAAGGAGGATATAAAAAAGGATTTCATAGGTATAAAATGCAACAGCTTCGGCTTTGAGGGGCTTGTTAAGAATAAAAAAGTTATAAAAAATGCTCTCAAAGAAAACATAATAATCGAAAAGCCTTCATTAGACGATATAATGCTATATTATATAAGGAGGGAGCTTCATGCTTAGTTTAATTCTTAAGGATTTATTGATTCAAAAGAAAAACCTGATTTTTGCATTTTTATATATAATATTCATAATGTATATTATGCAATCGCAATTAATGGATGCAACCCTATCAATTTGTATTTGTGCAATATCGTATATTACACTTTCAAGTGCAAGTGCCTATGATGACAGAAGCAACGGAAATATATTTTTAAACACTCTCCCCCTTTCAAGGGGAAAAATAGTCTTATCAAAATATGTTTCACTTTTTATTTACGCTGCTTTAACTATTGTAATATATTTTGTAATATATCTTTTCACAAGCAGTTTAAATCTAAAAATCACTCTTTATCCTGTAACATTAGACGGAATAATATACGGCTTATTTTTAGTGAGCATAATGTACAGTTTAAGTCTTCCTGTATTTTTTAAATTTGGATATATGAAATCAAAATGGATACAATTTATAATATTTTTCCTTTTCTTTGGAGGTATTTCATATATTATTAAATTCTTAGAAAGTAGATTCTCAAATATTTTATTAGGCTTTGGAGGTTTCAAGGGCTTAACAATGTTATTTATTATAATTTTATCATTTATAATTCTTTTAATATCCTACTGCCTGTCGGTTTACTTTTACAAAAGGCGTGAATTTTAGGCTTAACCGTCCCTTTTTGAGGGACGGTTACTTATTTTGTATACTTCATTACAAAGCGGGACAAGACAAGGGACGGTTACTTATTTTTCCCATTATTTATTATTAAATTAGAAGGATTTTGAGGCATCACTTGGACAAGCTGAGCTGAGGGACGGTTACTTATTTCATTACTTTTTCATTCAACTATTTTTACAAACATAAGGATTAAAAATTTATAATTATTACTCTCCCCTTACTTAAAAAAGCCTGTCCTAATTGTATCTGAAATAGGCACAATAAGTAACTGTCCCTCATTTTTCCTTTGTCACTTGTCAATAGGCTGGCACTTTTTTAGCTTCTTAGAGTTGCCTTTACTCTATCGGGGTTTAGAAGGAGCATAAAAGCATCCTCTGGGCAGTTTACAACAATGTCTGCAAAACTTAATAGCTTTCCGCAGCATCCCTCCTGCCCTATAATTGCTATAGACAAATCGCATATTTTAAACATTTCAACATCATTATAGCCATTTCCAACGCATATACTCCCGCCTTCTAATGCCTTTACAATATCTCTTTTAGATACAGCCGCATTATCCCTTGGAAAGGTTTTTAAAGTAACATTCAAATCCTCACACTGGCTTTTAACGGTGCCATAGGTATCCGCCGTTAATATATAGACCTTTGCATGCCCTGCAAGCTCATTTATCATCTCTTTTATATCTCTGCTCATAATACCATCTACTGCAATAGTTCCGTTATAATCAAAAACAACATTTTCGGCATTTAATTCTCCTCTTCCTGGTATGGTAAATTTTAACATGTTAAACCTCCTTATTAATAGATGACTTCTATTTATCTTTTAGTTCTATCATCTTTAGGTGAGCTAAAAAACTGTTGGTATCATTAAACTCTATAAACTCCCCATCCAATAAAAAAGAAGTATAATTCGATATTTTGCTAAATAATTACACATACTTGCATAAAAGATTTAATTAACTAATCCAAATCTATGTTTGGGATTAGTAATATATTATTTCTGTAAAGCCCTTATATTTTACAGCAAATCTTTTCTTTAAAGTATTCTTTTGATTTAAATGCTTCTTTCTATTTGTATCACTCATCTACCCAAATTTAATTTTGCTGCTTCATCTGAATACCTTTCTGCTATCTTCATATTCAGTATATTTATTTTTTCCTCCTACTATCTTTAATAAACAATAATAAAGTATTCAACATTTAGAGAAAATTACCTTCTATAACATTGAAATTAAAAGAGTATTGCATAAGGACAAATCACATCTTCCTTGCCATAAAGTAATAGGAAGGATGATTCTTATAAAAAACATTTATTGTTTTTTTCTATACACACATATATAACTATTAAAAATATAAAACTTATTAACTTTTTTTTATTTGTTATAATTATAACATTGATAATATTAATACTACAGGAGGATGGTCTTTATGGAAAAAAATGCAATTGTAGATTTAGTAAGGAGCAAAGCTGAAGGTTATTTTCAAAGAGGTGAATTTTTTTGCTCTGAAGCAGTAGTTCACACGATTAACGAACTTTTAGGATGGCCCTACAGCGAAGATATCGTAAGAATGGCTTCAGCATTTCCAATAGGAATGGGAAAATCAGGATGTCTTTGCGGGGCTGTAAGCGGAGGTCAAATGACTCTTGGCATGGCTTATGGAAGAAAGCATGGCGAACCTATGAATGAAAAAATGTTTCCTATAGCTGCAGAACTTCATGATTATATTAAAAATCTTTATGGTAGTACATGCTGTAGAGTACTTGTTAGGAATTACGAATTTGCAAGCCCTGAAAGAAAGGCTCATTGCGTTAAAATAACCGGTGAAGTTGCTGCATGGGTTGCTTCAAAGTTATTAGATGATCCTGAAATATCACAAAAAATAAATCCTAACTTTAAATAAGAGGTGAATATATGTCTAATATTATCAAAAAGCTGCCAATTCCTATAGCTGGACTTATGTTGTCCTTGGCATCATTAGGTAATTTGTTATCTTCATATAATATAATGTTTAAAAATATATTTGGAACCATAGCAGGATTAATATTAATTTTAATGATTATTAAACTTGTTACAAATCTAAAGGTTTGGCAAAAAGATTTAGAAAACCCGCTAATAGCAAGTGTTACACCAACATTTTTTATGGCTCTTATGGTTTTATCCGGATATATTAAACCCTTTTTCCCAAAATTTGCTTTTTTAATTTGGGCAGTTTCAATAATTGCACATATTATTTACATTTTATTCTTTACAAATAAATTTATTCTTAATTTCGATATTAAAAAGGTTTTACCAAGCTATTTTATTGTATATGTAGGATTAGCAGCAGCCTGCCTGTCTGCACCTGCATTTAAAATGCAAGCTGTAGGACAAATTATATTTTGGTTTGCCTTTATATCATATTTGATTTTGTTACCTGTAACTCTTTATAGGACTTTTAAATATAAGGAATTCGCTGAACCAGCACTGCCATCGATTGCTATCTTTACAGCACCAGCTAACCTTTGTCTTGCAGGTTATTTAAGTTCTTTTACAAATAAGAGCATATTCATAGTTTCCTTTTTAGGAATTTTATCTTTTATAATGTTTATTCTCGTTATTTTATATCTGCCAAAGATGCTTAAAATTAAATTTTATCCAAGTTATTCATGCTTTACTTTCCCTTTTGTAATAACTGCAATAGCTATGAAGGCTACAAACCTATTCTTGAAAAAATCAGGAAAAGCAATATCTATACTGCCTCAATATATTAAATTTCTTGAAATACTTTCTATAGTTATAGTTTTATACGTATTAGTAAGATATTTAATATTCTTAACTTCAAAAGATAATACTATAAAAGTTCAAAAAACAGCCTGAGGACAGAAAACTGTCCTCTTTTTTTACAAAAATACATATATGTTGATTTAATTAATGCTAACTCAATACAAATACACTACCCTTTTAACTTTAAACATTGTAATAAAATGGCTTGTACGAATTATACATTAAATAGGTATAATAAGTAACTGTCCCTTTTTATGGTGTCTGGCACTGTATCCCAAATCACTCAAACATAGATTCCTTTAATCTAATTTCCTTTCTATCCAAATCAACCTCTGCTTCAATTCCATAGGGAATTATACATCTTGGATATGCGTGTCCAAAATTGACATTATATAAAATTGGTAAGTTCTTGTTTTGAATAACCCTATAATAAACCTCTTTATATTCACTGTAATATTTTTCATCTTGTGGCTTTCCAACAATAATTCCACTAATAACATCAAATATGCCTTTATTTTTTAAAGCCATAAGCTCCTTTTCAAAGTTTTCAGGCACTACCTTTTCTTCACAGGTTTCAATAAATAATATTTTATTTTTCCACTCATCAATTGCTGGGAACAATCCATACTTCTCACATATAGCTTTTTCATCCTCATATCTGCTTTGAGTTAATATATTATACAAACTTTCAAGACAGCCCCCTAAAAGTCTTCCTTTGAACCTCCCTTTTCCCTGCAATACTTCATATCCCTTTTCCTCTAAATGCTTTACTCTGCTTGTCCCTAATGCATTTATAGAAAAATCCTTTCTTTCCTCATACCATACATCGCTTGATTCAATATAATCTTCATTATTATTTTCGAAATACTTTAAAAATGATTTTTTTGTATAGGGAAGCATTTCTTTATCCAACTCAGCTAAATCACAAAGAAAATTAGGGCCATAAAAAGTTACCATACCAAGTTTATAAAACATCAAATGATTAACTGTAGTATCTGAAAAGCCAGTAAATAATTTAGGATTATTTTTAGCAGTATTAATAAAATCCTCATCTTCTAATAAATATGGAAGTGTTCTATAGGTATCATCGCCTCCAATTGCACAAATAATACCTTTTATTGACTTATCATAAAAAGCATCCTTTAAATCCTGTGCCCTATCCTCTGGATGATTTTTTATATATTCAATTCCTTTTAATGCATTTGGCATTACAACTGGTATTAACCCAAACTCTCTTATCCTTTTTAGTCCTAAGTCTAATTGATGTTTTACAAAATCCTCCCCCAAAATACCGCTGGATAAACTTACAACTGCTATTTTATCTCCTTTTTTTAATGATTTTGGTTTTATCAAAAGCATCACTCCAAACATTTTAATAAACAGTCTTTTTAACTATAATTTACCAACCATCTATGGCTATTATTTGTTTTCTCCGGTGACTGGGAAAGCTTCTAAAAATAGCACATTAAAATTTGCTGTAACAATATATAGTGATATATATTAGCATGGGAATAGTGTATATTGTATGTTTTTTTAATAAAACTTTATTTTTTCGGAACTCACGCTGGCACTAAATTTTCAAAACTCCCATCCAAGCAAAATAATTGGTTACTACAATAATAGTAACTTGTGGTGTTACCAACTAATTTTTAAAATATAATATCTTTTAATATGCTTATATAATAACAGAGCAATCTGCAATTTAAAGTTCCATTTTAGATTACAAGTAGTTTTCATTATTTAAAATTAAAGATCTTCCATTAATACTTTGTTCCAAGTAATTTTTTCATTTTGTTTGACTATAGATGTTAAATATTCTAAATAATAAAAGTTTGTATATTATTTTCCAATTAAATAATTTATGTAAATTACTTAATTTATACTTACAATACATTTCATAAATTCCCTTTTAAAATAGAATGCATGATTTTTATTTGATACCTTCCCATATTTTTGTGAATAAATAGGATGGTAAGGTTTTGAGTCTTTGCTTCTTATTTGAATAAGTTCACCACTTGATGTGTGAATAAAACCATCACTACTAGTTTCAATATGTATTTTTAGTTGCTTACAAATTGTATAATAATCCTTTTCAAGTTGCAGCCTTACTTCTTTATATTTATCTAAGCTTAAATCCACATGGACACAAGATAAAAACATCCATTTTTCCGGAGCACCAACTTTACAAATAGGAACATACAACAAGTTTGCTATTTTTTTATAAACATGCGTTTCATAAAAACTTTTTTGTTCTAATAACTCATCTATGATTGAATGTATCTGAGTAATAAACATGGTTTCTTTTGGATTTCCATCTCTATCACACTTATTTGTTTTTAACTCACCATCTTCAAAATCTAATGGTTTACTTGAATTTTCTAACCCTAATGCTAATTCTAATATCTGTCCGCTCTTCCCTTTATTCCTTATTATATCCTGCAGTTGCTCCTTTGAAAAAACTTGTCCAAATTCTTTCCCAACCAATAAATGCAATCTCTCTTTAGCATCAATAAGTTTCAACCGAAATCCCCCCATTAAATATAAGTCATAGGCTCGTCTTATAAATGATTATTATAAATGACTAACACTCATTAAAAATAAGAAGTTCCGAAATTGCCCCTCTTCCATTTCCTTTACTATTAATATTTCTAACAGCTTTAACTCTTACTATATTAAACTCTTTGTATAATTCATCAAAAAAATCATCTTTTTCATTTGCATTTTTAGGATCAGAATTACTGAGCATGAAGCTAGCACCTTTTCTGCTAATTACTTCTTTCGTCCACTTTGCAAGTCTTTTTTGACTTTCATCATTAAAAGGTATTTTAGAATAATCAGTAAAACTTGCAGTTTCACTTAAAGGTCTATATGGTGGATCAATATATAAAAAAGTATTTTCATCAATGTAAGCAGATATATGTTCAAAATCTCCAACAAGTAATATAACATCTTTTAATGCATAATTTACAGCTATTAAATTGTTTTTATCACATATTGTAACTTCTTTTCTTTTTCCAAACGGAACATTGTATTCTCCTTTTCTATTTTGTCTATATAATCCATTATAGCAAGTTTTATTTAAGAAAATCATCCTGGCTGCATGGGTGATCCATTCACTTGAATACTTTTTATAATCTAAAGTAGTTTTTTCATTGTTGAACTGTTCTCTTTGTTCATAAAATATTTCTTCCTTTTTATTCATTTCAGCTTCTAAATATTGTTTTTCCATGCTGCTTAATACATTAATTAGTTCTTCAACATTGTTTTGAATAACTCTATATGTTAAAATCAACTCATCATTTATATCGTTAAGTATTACTTCGTCAAAATTATATTTTGAAATTAAATGAAAAAATACTGCTCCTCCACCTAAAAAAGGTTCAATATATCTTTTAATTTTTCCTTCCTTTAATCTTTTGGGGAAGTAATCTTCAAACTGCTCGAGTAATTGAGTTTTACCACCTGCCCATTTTAAAAAAGGTTTTGCTTCCATTTGTATCAAATCTATTCCTCCCAATCTATCTGCAATATACGTTTTTTTGTTAATTCAAGATAAGTTTCATCAATATCTATTCCTATAAACTTTCTTTTATTTTCAATTGATATAACACCAGTAGTTCCAGAACCGCAAAATGGATCCAGAACTAAATCACCCTCATTTGTACTTGATAAAATACATCTATAAAGTAATTCTTTCGGTTTTTGAGTTGGATGCGATCCAAGTGTTTTTTCTTTTTTGGGAGTAGTAGGTATTTCCCATACACTTCGCATTTGCTTTCCGTTGTTTAATTCCTTAATATAATCATAATTAAAGGTATGTCTTGCATTTTTATATTTTTTTGCCCATATTAATGTTTCATGACTTGCTGTAAAACATCTACAACCCATATTAGGTGCTGCATTTGGTTTGAACCATATTATTTCATTAATTATATAATATCCTAATTCCATTAACGCAAATGCTATAGAATGAATTATATGATAAGTCCCTGAAATCCATATAGTTCCATCGTCCTTTAATACTCTATCACAGGCTTTAATCCATTTCCTATTAAATTTATGATCTTCTTTCAACCCATAAGATTTGTCCCAATCGCCTTTGTTAACGCAAGCCATTTTACCTGATTTGCACGTTATCCCATCATTACTTAATCTATACGGTGGATCAGCAAATATCATACTAACCGATTTTTCTTCTAATTTTTTCAACTCTTTAATACAGTCACCTAATAAAAGTAGCGATTTATCATCCTTATAATACTGCATAACCTATTTCCTCTTACAATGTTTTATTTTTTATTCTAACATAAAAGCATTTTCTAAAAAATATTATTTTTTAAATATAAATAAGTATTCATGTGCAATTAAATAAAAATTCTTTTTCAAGCTTAAATTTTCCCAATACTTTGTGGATCTGCAATTATGTTGCTCTTTTATTATTATTTCCTTTAGCTTAAAACCAACGTTTATAAAAGTATTCATGACATTAAATCCTAAAGGAATGATATATCCATTTTTTCTTGTATCTCCAATTAATATAGCACAATACTTTTCCTTTTTTAAAACTCTTAAGCATTCTTTTGCAACATCCTGCATAGCATCAATAAATTTTTCAACTGAAAGAAGGGATAAGTCTTCTTTAATACCTTCGCTATATTTAATAATGTTTGCATAAGGTGGATGGGTACATATAAAATCTATTGTTTCATCATTTATTCCAGTTAGATTCCTAGCATCAGCTTTAAATAAATTTACTTCACCTTTTCCCACTATATCTTTAATTCTTTCCTTTGAAAGTTCTATTGCCTTATCATTCACATCACAACCTATTGCCCTTCTATTTAAGCCTTTGCATTCAATTAGAGTTGTCCCACTTCCTACAAATTGATCTAAAACCAGATCATTCTCATTAGTATATCTTAAAATTAAATTTCTAGGAACATATGGACTCCAATTCCCTGGATAATCTCCTTTATGAGTAAGCCATTTACCCCTTTCTGGGAAACTCCATATTGTTGTAGTTTGCATTTCAAAATTTGTGAACATAAAAATCACCAACCTTTTCAGATTATATTGTGATTTTATCCAAAAAGGTTGGCTTCAATACCTCATATATCCCCTCTATACTGCATACTCTTTTCCATATACCTATATGCCTTTTCATATGAAATTTTTTCCTGGAATTCTATCTCACATTGACTATGCATTTTGCTGTATATTTCCCATCACTCGTCTTTACAGCAATTGTTGCAGTTCCCTTCTTTAATGCAACAACTTTTCCATCTTGATTTACTGAAACAACACTTTTATTGCTTGAGTGCCATATCTGTATATTCCTTTATTATTTGAAGGAAAGGAAAGACAAATTTTAAAAGAATGAGATTCCCCTTGTTTTTCATTATTACTGCACTTAACCTTTATTATCTAAATGGTTCTTCAACAAGAAGAATATCTCAATTTTTTAAACTAACCTACAATGTCAAAGTTTCTCATGTAACTATTGCATATTGGTGAAAAAAATTTGCTCCAATTTTTCTAAGTATAGCTAATAGACTTACTGAAAATCTTGATTTAAGTGCATCTGATGAATGGCATGCCGACGAAACTGTTGTTTTTATTAATGGTAAAAAGCATTATCTTTGGTTAATTATAGATTCAGAAACCAGAATGGTTCTTGGTTTTAATTTATCTCCTTCAAGAGATGCTTCTCAAGCTTTTTCCTTGTTTAAATCTGCAAGTAAGTTTGGATGTCCATCGGCTATTGTGACCGATAGATTAGGCTCATATAATCTTGTTACTAAAACTATTTTTAACACTTCAAAACACATAAAAGTTCAATCATTTAAAGATGATATATCCAACAACTTGCTAGAAGCTTTTAATGATACATTTAAAGACTGGTATAAACGTAAAAGAGGTTTTAAATCATTTTAAAGTGCAAACACTCTAATAGCAATGTTTATTTTCCATTATAATTTTTTAAGACCTCACTATTCTTTAAACAATCTAACTCCTGCACAAGCTGCTGGTATTTTTGTTGATGAAAAGAATATTAATAACTGGCTTCTGTCTGCTTAATTCTAAAATAAAGTATATATTCTTAACACACCTACATTTTTTAAGTTTTAAGTAGGTATCTTCGACATGCCTTTTTTTCATAAATCCAATATTATTAAACTTTATTAATTTAGATTACATAAAAACTGTGTAATTTTGTGTAATTATACGTGTAGCTACGCTATTTTTTCATATTTACTTAACACAATCCTTCTAATTATTGAATAAATTTTGAATATTTATATATTTTGTATCTATGCATATAGTATAACCTAAAAAACTATTCCTTCAGTATTAATTTTCCTATATTATTATTTTTTTCTTATAAAAAATCTATGAAGCCAAAATTTCTTAAATAAAGATAAAACAAAAACAGCCATACATCACATTACTTAGCAAGCTAATGCTAAATATCTTAGTGATATGGCTGCTCTCTTATTCTCTACCTTACCCTATTCTATTGTAATATTATTTAATTTATCTTTTGATTTTCCCGCTGGCTTCTCTTTTATTTTCTGTGCATTTTCGTTAAGGCTTTCAAGAATTATTCTTCCTAAATCCCGAAGTTCCTTTGAAACCCCTGAAGGCAGATTATTAATTATTGTATCTGCAGCGCTAAGCTTATAATCAATAATTTTTTTTATTAATTTTTCATTCATTTTTATCACTTCCAAACCATATTTTTAATACTTCCTCTTCAAACTTTGCTTTTTTTATCGTGAAGTCTAAAAGGGTTCTTGGAAGAGTTATATTCCTTTTAATATTTCCAGCTTTTATTATTAGTTCATCTCCTTTTTGGCTGAGGGAAAGATCCTTTTTATCAACAAAAGGCATATCTATAGAAAGAATATAATCCTCTCCCTCCTTATTAACCTTCTGAGCCCTACCGTTATATTTAATTTCAGTTGGATCCTCATCCTTAAAAATCGCCTCCCCCATCCTTTCAAGCATTTCCATTCCCACTATTTCATTTTCAAATAAAGGTGCATAATATATGGGTATAGGGGAGAAGCTTTCAATTATTTCAGTTTTATATTTCTTTTGTATATCCTTCCATACCTTAAAATAGTCATCTGTTACATTCTCTGGAATAACCCTGTTTACAACCACAGCATCTACATTAAAATCATAAATGTTGAGATAGGTAAAGCTTCTCTGTGCTTCCTTTATAACCATTTTTTCAGGATTTACAACAATTCTTATGCTTGTTGTATTTCTATCTGAAAAAACTCTTTTCATCTCATCGAGCTGATAATACATATTGTCAATTTCATCAAGTACCTGACCAGAAGGCATAGGTATTTTAAGCAAAGATTCTGCAATGGGCCCTGCAACTTTGATAGCCTTTTTCTTCATCGGAAAAAGCTTTTCCATCCACCATCTTAACATTTCAGGAAAGCTTAAAAGAGCAAGAGTTTCACCCGTTGGAGCACAATCTATTATAATCGTATCAAACCTTCCTTCCTTATAATATTTTAGTATTCTAATAAGACTTAGCAGATCTTCCATTCCCGGGAAAACTGTAAGTTCCTGTGTTGTAATATCCTTAACAGCTTTTGATGTAAAAAGCTCAGTTAAATATTTTTGTACCTTCCCCCAGCCCTCTTCAATTTCATGTATTGTATCTATCTCCTGAGCCCAAAGATTCTCCTTGATTTCAACAGGCTCATTAGAAAGCTTCATATCAAGAGAATCTCCAAGACTGTGAGCAGGGTCAGTGCTTACAACAAGAGTTTTCATACCCTTATTTGCACTTTTTAATGCAGAAGATGCTGCAATGCTCGTTTTTCCAACTCCGCCTTTACCGGTATATAATATTATTCTCATAACATTTCCCCCTTTTATATTAATACTTATTATACTTCATTTTTCGAATATTACGCATTGCGAAATATTTATTCTATAAAATGCCCATTTTAATGGGCGCTATTCAATATCTATTTTCTTTATTACCCTTTTGTGTTCATCAGTATTTTCCATAATATTTATATCAGCCTGCAGCTTATTCATTATTTTAAAAGCTATTCCAATCAGGAACTGTTTTTCTTCTCCTGTTAAATCCTCAAGAATTATTTTAAGATATTTTGAAACAGTATCCCTTAGGTCCTTAATGAACTTACAACCTGCATCGGTTAGTTTTAGTACAACTATTCTTCTGTCCGTATCGCTTCTGCTCCTGCTTACATATCCATTTCTTACAAGCCTATCGACTATACCAGTAGCAGTACTCATCGGACAATTTATATATCCTACAAGCTCCGTCATTGTAACTTCGCTTTTTCTATCGATAAAAAGCATCGTAAAAATCTCATACTTAGAAAACTTTAAATCTATCTTAATCCATTCCTCAGGAAAAAAGAGTTTTTTAATATTATCAATAAATAAATCTAAAATATTATCTACATCAATCATTATTCCGACCTCCAAATATTTCACAATTCGAAATATCTAATTATATCTTATTCCTATCTTTATAATTTGTCAACTATTCTTTTCTAATATCCCAATGTTGCTAAATCATTTAAAAATTACTTTAAATAGTTCGCAAATATACCATTTACTAACATAATTATTTATTTTTATAAAATGAATTGTATTTATCCAAAGATTACCTTAAAATAGAAATATATAATTAGATGCTTGAATAGTAAACGATGAGGAAGTTCAAAATGAAAAAATTAAATAATTACATCAATTTAGGACTTCTCTTCAATGCAATTTCAATTGTCTCATATAGGTTCAATCTTCTGCCAAGTTTTATTGAGGGATTATGTACAGGATTGGCGATTGCATTGATATTCTTAGGACTATATGCAGAAAATCATAGTATTGAAAAATTTAAAATCTGCAAAAAATATTTATTAAACAAAGCATTAGGAAAATAAAACCATGCTCCCTTTGGTAAAAATTTTAAGTTACCATAAGGGAGCATGTTCGCTTAAATCTCAACCACTTTGTCACTTGTCAATTGGATATCACTTTTATTTACACAAATCAATAGTATAATTTAAAATCGTATCGTAAGGATTTATTATACTATCTTTATTATTTTCACCATATTCCACAGCTTTTATAAAATCCTTATATTTCCACTCAACATATATATCCGGCTGGGTATGGTATTCTTCGTTTGAGGTGCCATCAGGATTAAGTCCCATATCTAAAGGAAATCTCACTAAAAGTCCGCTGTTAGGAAGAACGGCTACAGCTGGGTCTATTCCTATTCCATCTCCTCCAGTTACAGTTCCAACAAGGGTTGCAAAACCTGTTGCCTTTGAAAGAGCTGCAAAGGTTTCCGCTGAAGAATAAACATAATCATCAACAAGGAGAAATATCTTACCCTTAAAACCAACACTATTCTTTGGGGCAATTTTTTTATTGCTTTCAATATATCCCCAAAATAAATCCTTTACCTCCTCTGGATAATTTAATTCCTTTGGGAGCTTATCTATTGATTTTGTTAAAATACCCCTCGATGCCAAAAAGGGTTTTATCTCACTTCCTCCTCTAAAAAGAATATAAAACCTTGCACTTATATTTTTATTTATAAGAGGAGAAATTATGTTTTTATAATAGTTTTCGCTTCCCCCTCCGTTGCCCCTAATATCTATAATAAGATATGGATAATCCTTAACGCTCTTTAAAAAAGAATATATTCCTTCCTTGTCCTTATCTACATATTCATAGGAAAGGGACCATACCTTCAAATAGGCAATTTTATCCTTATCAATTATTTGAGTATCGTATACCTTATCTGGCTTTTCATTTTTATTCTTTTTCCACTTTACGTTTTCCCCTTTTAAAGTCCTATCTATAATTTTTCCATCCAAAGTCTTAAGCTTTACACTTATAATTTCATCCTGCCTGCAGGGTAAAACTAAAACATTAACTTTAAGTTTATTCCTTTTAAAATCAAAGCTCAAATAAAAGCTATCGGTATTTGAAATCAAAAATTTATCTATATCTTTCCCGTTTACTTCAAGGAGAGTTGAAAACTTAGGTATGTCATATTCTTTAAGCTTATCATCCTCAGTTATGCTTTTATATGCTATATATTTCCCCTCAACATATTTAAAAGCAATTGGAACAATAAAACTCTCACTTTTTATAATTTCACTCCACTTACTGTACTTTATCTCAACACTCTTATTCGCTATAACTTTTTTCCATGCATAATTGCCTAACCCTTTATATGTACCTTTGTACATATCATAATCTGAGGGCTCTATTATGTTGGTATGACCGTTTTGAAGAAGATAGAGCATTTTATCTATGTTTTCATAAAATTCCACGTTATCTTTAGAAGAGATAACCATATTTTTAAGCTCCTCTTTCTTAGATAGAAAATCATACCCGGTTTTTCTCTTTAAAACCTCAATATAGGGATAATTATTCTTTATAATATCATAAAGATAATTGAAATCCTCAAGCTTCTGCTCAGCTGTAAGCTCCCCCAATTCTCCCTTTTTAACATTTACTCTAACATTTATAGACTTAAAATATGCAGTTCCAAAAATTATTAATACAACAAAGATAATTATCAAAAATATTCTGCTTTTTTTCATCTTGCTCATCCTTCCAAAATAAACTATTGCATCTATTTCATTTTACTATAATAACAGCTTATATTGAAAGAAGCACAGAAAAGTTTTCTCCATTCTCCGGTGCCTGGCACCATTTAGGATGTAGGGACGGTTACTTATTACATATAAAATATAAAAAGTGCCTATAGATTAAAAGCCTTAAATTTATTACTTACCTTTAACCTATGGCACATTATGTTTTATAATTTAAAGAAATTTATACTTTCCTGAAGTTTTACTGCTATGTCAGTAAGGGATTGTGCCGCATCGGATACTTCCTTCATTATAGCTGATTGTTCCTGGGATGAAGCTGCCACATTTTCTATATTCTGAGAGGATTGCTCTATTATGTTATTTATATTTTCTATCGCTTTTACCATCTCCTGTGACGCTGCATAAATTTGCTGTGAAACACTTGATGCATCCTGCATCTTTTTAGAAACATCATCAACAGAATTTAAAATTTCATTGAAAGCATCCCCTGCATTGTAAACCATATCAATTCCTTCTTTTACAGCGCTTGTCCCTTCAGCCATCGTTCCAATTGAGGTTTCTATATTCTCTCTTATTTCACTTATAATAGTACTAATTCGTTTTGCTGCATTTGCCGATTGCTCAGCTAATTTTCTAACTTCATCTGCAACAACAGCAAACCCCCTTCCGTGTTCCCCTGCTCTTGCAGCTTCTATTGCTGCATTTAAAGCAAGAAGATTGGTCTGCTCAGCAATTCCGGTTATTGCAGATATTATCTGACCTATTTCAGCTGATTTTTTTCCAAGTTCGTTTATTGTTTCGCTTGCAGCCATAACCTTCTCATTTATATTATCCATTCTATCTATTGTATTTTTTATCACAATATTTCCTTTTTCAGCTTTGTTATAAGCATTCAAAGAATTTTCAGCAATAGTTGAAAGGTTATTTGCAACTTGTTCAATCCCTTTTGAAATATCTGTTACTATTTTTACTGCATTTGATGATATACTTAGCTGTTTTTCAGAACCTTCAGCAAGGGACTGCATTGAATTTGCTATTTGTTCTGCAGCTGCTTGAGTTTGTTCTGCACTTGCAGTCAATTCCTCAGAAGTTGAAACTACTAATTCTGATCCCTCAGATATTGTTTTAATTATATTCTTAAGAGTTTCAGTCATACTATTTAAATGTCGTCCCATCTGTCCAATTTCATCATGAGTATTAACATCTATATTATTAGAAAGATTCCCATTAGAAATCGAAAATGCAAGTTCATTTACCTTTTTAATATTTTTTGTAAGATAATTGCTAAATAAAAATAATATCATTGTTACAAAAGATAACGCTACAGCTATTACTATTATTAAGTTTCTTAGAAGCTGTCTAACCGGTGAAAAAAGTTCCCTCTCTGATATTGTAAGAGCAATAATCCAATTAGTCTCTGGTATGCTCTTAAAATAAACTCTATAATTTCCATTATCTGATTTATAATTAAATTCACCCTCTTTATTTTTCAGCATAGTTAATGCTTTAGATGAAAAGTCCAGATTAATGTCATCTGTAATTTTTTTCTTCATTATTTTGCTTGAATCTTTGTCTGCAATATAAAAACCATTTTTATCAATTAAAAAAGCACTTCCTGTATTTCCTATCTTTATACTGCCTACAGAATTTTGAATCATCTTAAGGCTTATATCTGCAGTTGCAACTCCAATAAAATTTTTATTGCTATCAAAAAAAGGAGCTGTTGCTGTTATCATTGATGTTTTTGAAACTTCATCAAAATATGGATCTGACCACGCCACCCCTGAAGGGATGTTTTTACCTATTTTATACCAATCATATTTAAAATAATCATACTTTTCGCTGCTATATTCATCAGTATAAACAATTTTCCCCTCTTCTCTATAAACGTATGGTCCAAAGTATTTTATTCCTTCTTTATATTTATTGGGTTCAAACCAAATACCTGCTCCAAAGCTTTCAGGATTAGTAGATAAAACTCCTTTTAATAATTTTTCATAATGCTCTTTACTCATTACAGCACCTGAAGATTCAGCTGATTTTGCAAGAGCTTCAACAAGTTTTGAATGCTTTGAAAGGCTTTTATCTATATCTTTTACGATTGAATCAAGCTGTGCATTCATCTTATAATCTATTTCCTTATCAATAATGGATTTTCCTGAACTATAGCTTATAGTAGTAAGCAGTATCATTGCTATAATTGAAATTGGAAGTATAGCAATGATTACAAGTAGCCTTACACTTTTTAATTTTGGTAATTTCATCTTAATCCCTCCACTGTCATAATAAAATAAGTTTGGTCTTTAATATCCTTTTCGACTTAATTTGCTATTTTTTTATATTTTATATCTTAAGTTTTTTTAACCTTTAAAATCATCCTTAAAGTTTTCTCCATTCTCCGGTGCCTGGCACCGTTTAGGTATGGAGGGACGGTTACTTATTATATTTACTTTATATAATATAAGAAATATTATAGATTTAAAGGAGGGATAAAAATGAGATACATTGATTTAAGAAGCGATACAGTCACTATGCCAACCCAAGAGAATGAGAAAGAAAATGTATGGCAAAGAGTTGGAGATGAATGTTTAATAGAGATGATCCAACAGTAATAGAGCTTGAAGATTATGCAGACAAAACTTGTTGATAAAGAGGCTGCCCTTTTTGTACCAAGTGAACCTTCGGAAATCAGCTTTCTCTCTTTACTCACTGCAACAGAGGCGATGAAGTTATTCTTGGTGATGACTGCCATATTGTTGTACATGGAAGTTGGAGCAGCATCGGTTATTGCTGGAGTACAACTTAGAACACTTAAAAGCAATAGAGGTATACTTGATCCTGATGAAATAAAATCAAAAATAAGAGGAATAGACATACACTATCCAAAGACAGGACTTATATGCCTTGAAAATGCTCATTCAAATGGAAGAGTAATTCCTCTTGAGAATATGCAAAAAATATATAATATTGCAAAGGAATACAATATACCTGTACATCTGATGGTGCAAGGCTTTTTAATGCTGCATCATATCTTAATGTTGAGCCAAATGAAATTACAAAATACTGTGATTCTGTTATGTTCTGCCTTTCCAAAGGGCTTTGTGCACCTGTTGGTTCAATTCTTGCTGGGAATAAAGATTTTATAGAAAAGGCAAGAAAGAAAAGAAAACTTATGGGTGGAGGATTAAGACAGGCTGGAATACTAGCTGCTGCAGGAATTATAGCCCTTAAAAATATGCGTGAAAGATTAAAGGATGATCATGAAAACGCCCTATATCTTGGAAGGGAACTATCAAAAATTCCTAACGTTAAAGTTTTTCTTGATGATATACATATAAATATGGTTTTCTTTGATATGAGTGCTACAGGTTATAGCACTTCAAAACTTGTTGAAGAGTTTTATAAAAAGGGAATAAAAATAAACGGTGATGAAGGCGGCATAATGAGAGTTTGTAACTAACTATTGGGTAAGTAAAGAAGACATTGATTTTGTAGTAAGTACAATGAAGGAGCTTATTTTTAGATAATCATTAATATCAATTATAGGATTATATATCAGTACTTATTATTTTAAAAACCGAATATACATATATTGTAATAATATTAAAAGGAGTATTTATGGATAGTTGTAATGATTTAGAAGTCTTAAGAGAAATTGAAGAAAACGTTGATAAATTTATAAACTCCTTGCCTTGTCAATCTAAAATGCCAATGCCTGAAATAAAGGTAGAAGCAAAAAACCCTCAGTATGCAAAACTATTACAAAATGCCTTCTCTGGAAGCGAGGATAGCGAGCTTGCAGCAATACTTCAATACCTTTATCATCATGAAACAATAGAAAACAAAACTATAGCTAATGCACTTTTATGCATATCTATGATTGAAATGCATCATTACGATATTTTGTCTGAGCTTATAAGTCTTCTTGGTGAAAATCCTTTTTTATATAATTCAAATAAATATTTTTACAGTACAGGAACAATTGGGTATATAGATGATCCTTTTGCATATTTAAAAGAAGCATCTAATGATAAAAATGATGATAAAACATCTAATGAAAAAACAAGGATAAAACTTGAAAAGGATATACTATCCGAAGTAAATGCTATTAATGCATATAACTTTATTCAAAAAAACATAAAAGATAAATATATAAACAAAATAATAGAAAAAATTATTGAAGATGAAAAATCTCATATAAGGATTTTTAATGCACTTATTCAAAAATACTGTTAAATATTTATTTACTATGTATATTACATCTTTATAAAGCAGATAATACTTCAAGAGGTGATTGGATGTTAACTCGGAGGGCTTTAGAAATAATGCAATCTCCAAATAATATTGAAGTATTATATAAAAGCAAGCCTGTATGGCTTGAAAATGTTGAAGGAAGCAACGTTAAAGTAAAGGATCTTACTAATAATTCTATATTAGAAGTCCCTGTATCAGAACTTCAAGAAACAGGTATAATAAAATAAATATCTCAAAAAATAGGAGCAATATATTGGAACTTTGCCAATATATTGTCCTATTTTTATATATAATCCATTTAAAAACATTTTTTCAATATTAAAACTCGATTACTATAAACAATATTCTACTATTTATTTATTTTAGTTTAATAAATTCGAACATTTATATTATTTTTTTCATTAATGTTCACCTTTTTGTTGACAACCTTCATTATTTTTGATAATATAACAATTGTTTTTATTGCTCATATAAATCTGATAATAGGGATCAGATGTTTCTACCAGGCAACCGTAAATTGCCTGACTATGGGCGAATTTATTCATAGACTGCTATTATACACTTTGCAGCTATGCATGAACTCGCTCATAAAGGTTCATGCTTTTTTATTTTTTCAAAGGATAAAATACTTATAAGGGGTGTTAAAATGGAGAACTTTTTTAAACTTAAAGAAAACAAAACAACCGTTAAAACAGAAATAATAGCAGGTATTACTACTTTTATAACCATGGCCTATATTCTATTTGTAAATCCATCAATTTTGAGCCAGGCTGGTATGAACGAAAAATCTCTCTTTGGCTCAGATGTTGTAAAAGCCGGACTTTCAATAGGAAACGATAAAGTAATAGGTGCTGTTTTCGTTGCAACTATAATCTCTGCAGTTATTGCAACATTAATAATGGGACTCTTTGCAAATGTTCCCTTTGCCCAGGCTGCTGGTATGGGAATGAACGCATTTTTTACATTCTACGTTGTATTAACAGCTAAAATATCCTGGCAGGGAGCACTTGCTATTGTTTTTATATGCGGTATTATAAATATTCTAATTACTCTTACCAAGGTTAGAATTATGATAGTTGATGCGATTCCTGAGAGCCTTAAAAAGGCAACAGGCGCTGGAATCGGTCTTTTTATAGCTTTAATCGGTCTTAAAGAGGCAGGTTTTGTAGTATCCTCACCTGAAACCTTAGTACAGTTTGGAAATTTAAAAAATCCTCAAACTCTTCTTGCACTGTTTGGTCTTATGCTTACAGTAGTTTTAATGATTAAAAGAGTTAAAGGCTCAATACTTATTGGAATTATAGCAACAACAGTTCTTGGTGTGATTGCACAGGTAAGTTTAGGAGTAAAAGGACTTAATATTTTCATCCCAGACAAATTAGTATCCGCTCCTCCAAGCCTGTCACCAACCTTTTTAAAGCTCAGCTTTAATGATTTATTCAGTGCAAAGATTGGACTTTTATCAATAATTACAATAATTATTTCCTTCAGCCTTGTTGATACCTTCGATACTATTGGAACATTCATTGGAACTACTTCAAAAACTCATATATTCGATGATCCAAACGAAGTTCCAAAAAAGGGAAGATTCCCAAGAAAAATAGACAGAGCACTATTTGCTGATGCCATTGCAACATCAATAGGCTCATTATTAGGTACAAGCAATGTTACAACCTATGTAGAAAGCCTTGCTGGAATCAGTGAAGGAGGAAGAACAGGCTTAACATCAGTTGTTACTGCAATCTGTTTCCTTCTTTGCCTGTTCATTTCACCGATTGCTGGTATCGTTCCAGCCTTTGCAACTGCACCAGCCCTTATAATAGTTGGAATTCTTATGATAAGCTCAATAATGGAAGTTAACTTTGAAGACTTTGAAGAAGCAGTTCCTGCATTCTTTACCCTCGTTATGATGCCCTTTACCTACAGCATAGCAAATGGAATCGCAGTAGGATTTATATTCTACACATTAATTAAAATCGTAACTGGTAAGGCAAGTAAAGTTCACCCTATAATGTATATTTTCACTGCACTTTTCATATTGAAATTTGCAATGGCACTATAAATTCAAGGCTATGACAAAATGTCATAGCCTTTTTTATTTTACAATTTAAATATCAAGTGTAATTTCTATATCTGCATCATTTGCATCATCGTTTGCCTTTTCAGAAACTGGTTTTTTAAGAAAAGCTATAAGTGCTGCTGCCACAGCAGTTCCTGCTGCTAAAGCTATTAAAAGTCCAATAACATTTGTTACAGCTGGTATAACTATTATTCCTCCCCACGCTACCTTGTTAGTTACATGAAGCAGCGCTGCTACTGAACATCCAACTGCTGAACCTATCATATTTGCTGGTATAACCTTTAGAGGATCTGCTGCTGCAAAGGGTATTGCACCTTCTGTTATACCTATAAGTCCCATTAAAAATCCTGCTTTTCCTGCTTCTTTTTCCTCAGCTGTAAATTTCTTTGGAGCTAAAAATGTTGCTACTCCAACTGCTAGTGAAGGTACTGCAACTCCTACTGCATTTATACCTGCTATTTGATAGTTTCCATTTGAAACAGCCATTATTGTAAATGCAAAAGCAACTTTGTTTACAGGACCTCCCATATCAAAAGCATCCATTGCTCCCATTATAATTGCGATTATAACAATACTTCCTGCACTTAAAGAATTAAGCCAGTTTGTAAGTCCCTGAGTAATAGATGTTATTGGTGCTCCAACAACCCACTGCATAAGTCCTGCGGTTATAAAAGTTCCTATAATTGGTATTATGAATATTGTTTTTAATGATGATAATGCCTTTGGTAGTTTTATTTTTTTAAGGTAGTGTACTGTAACACCTCCAATTAAACCTGCTGCAAGTGCACCTAAAAATCCTGCTCCCATTGCATTTCCTACTGCTGCTCCTATTGCTGCTGGAGCGATTCCAGGCCTGTCCGCTATTGAATAAGCTATAAATCCTGCAAGGATTGGTATCATAAGCTCAAAGCCTCTAACCCCTATAAAGAAAAGGTCATTGAGAAATTTATGTGTTTCCTTATCTGGCACTGCGCCTTTACCATAAAGTACAACTGACAATGCAAGAAGAATTCCTCCAGCTACAACAAAGGGAATCATATAAGAAACACCCGTCATCAAGTGTTTTCTGGTATCTTTAAAAATTCCTTTTAATTCATTCATAATAGACCTCCTAAGTTACAAATATTATTTTAAATAATTTTTTTAATATCATAATGATTGGAAAAATTTCGAAAATAACTTTCATTAAATAAATTCTTAAAGGGCCCATTAAGAATACTAATTAATTTTCATCCTATTTAAATTATAATTCATCACACTCCAGACTTCAAAACCTTAATAGTATATTTTACTACCACATTAATGTGGTAGTATTTCACTTATTTAGGCAAAATTATTGACCTAATTTTTCTATTATTTTTTTCATTATTGCATCTGCTTTTTTAATACAGTCACTTGAGCCTACCCTTACTATAGGCTTTCCCTTAAATCTATCTTCCTTTTTAATTCCAATATCGTTTGTAAGTATTACTACGTTTGCCTCCTGTATATCCTTTACAGTTAGTTCATTCTCAATGCCTATTGATCCTTGAGTTTCAACCTTAATTTCTAATCCATTCTTTTTTGCAGCAATTGCAAGAGCCTCCGCTGCTAAATAAGTATGTGCTACTCCTGATGGACATGCTGTTACTGCTACTATTTTCATAATTTTCCCCTCCTAATTTCTTATCAAAAGTTATAAATTTAATCTTATATATTTCATCCTTATAACTTATACCTATTTCTTATACAGTGCTAATGTTTCTAATTAGAAAACATTAGCACCTCGTCAATTACTCTTCGATGTATTTATAATTACCCATTTGTTTTTATGCCTTTTCCAAAAGCGTTTTCCCAATCTTCAATGAATTTATCTACGCTCCAGTCAGTTAATGGATGGCTCATCATAGCTCTTATTATATCTGCAGGAACTGTAACACTATGAACCCCAAATTTCATAAGTTCAAGAACTTGCTGCGCATTTTTAAAGCTTGCAGCTAAAACCTTTGAATTTAAATTATTTACATTAATAATATTTACTAAGTCTTTAACAGTATTCACTCCATCTGCTGATATGTTGTCAAGTCTATTAACATAGGGAGCAACATAATCAGCTCCTGCCTTTGCTGCTAAAAAGCCCTGATGTGCTGTAAATATTGCTGTTGCAGTTATTTTAATGCCTTTCTTTTTAAGTTCTTTAATAGCCTTTAAGCCATCATTAGTTACCGGAATTTTAACGTACATGTTTTTTCGAAGTCCGCTTATAAACAGAGCCTCTTTTAGTATCTCTTCATATCTAATACTTAAAACCTGTCCATGAATAGGTGTATTTTCTCCTACAATTGAATCTATTTCATTTATTAAATCAACAAATTTTTTCTTTTCTTTTGATACTATTGTCGGATTTGTCGTAACCCCGTCAATAGGTAAAATGTCATATAATTCTTTTATCTCTTTTACATTCCCTGTATCCAATAGCAGTTCCATTTAAATCCACTCCTTTTATATAACTGATTGTAATAATTCTACAATTTCTTTCTCTGATTCAATCGTATTCAGTTTTTCAATAAAATCTTCATAAAGGAGCCTTCTTGAAATTGCAGCAAGTATTCTTAAATGTTCATTGCAGGATTCTCCATCAGATGGAACTGCTAATAAGAATACTATTTTTACAGGTTCTCCATCCATAGAATCCCATTTTATTCCTTCTTTTTTTCTTCCAAAAGCAACCGCAGGAGTTTTTACAGCACTGCATTTTCCATGTGGTATAGCTATACCAAGACCAATGCCTGTACTTGTTTTTTTCTCTCTGTCAAACACTTCGTTTATATAGTCTTGATAAGAAACGAGCCTTCCTTCAGAATGAATCAATTTTGCAAGTTCACAAATAACCTCTTCTCGAGTATCTGCTTCAAGATTTAATTTAATTAAATTCTCATTAATAATTTTAGACATGATAAACCTCCAGTCATAATTTAGTTGTTTTCATCAAGCAATATTAAAATTTCCTTTGCATTATCACTTTGCCTGATTCTATTTAGTTTATTAAAGTCATCCAATATAGAGTAAAAATACTTAAAAAAGTTTTTTACATGATGTTTATCTTCAAATTTTAATGCCAATAGAAAAATAATATCTGCTTTTTCCTTTCCCCACTCTATTTGCTCCTTTAAAGTAATTACAGCAATACAAGACTTTATAACCAAATCACTTTCTCCATGGGGAATTGCAACATTGTTTCCAACAGATGTTGATGTAATCTTTTCACGGTTTAAAACAGAACTTGTAAAGCCTTCAAAAACATAACCCTTTTTTATGAGAACATCACAAATCTTTATTATCAATTCCTTTTTGGATTTTATATTTTCATTTACAAAAATCAAATCCTCATAGAAAAGCTGAGGTTTATTATTAGCCATCTTTTCGCTGTCATCTTTAGCATAACTATCTTTTTTATCTATTTTTCTCATAATACACTTAATGCTGTTTATATCTTCATTAACTACAAAGGGGGAAATTTTTACTATTGGCTTACTTTTAAACTTTATGCTGTCAAGAGGTATCGTAGTAATAATAAAATCAAAATCCTCTTCATTTAAATGTTTAAGTTCAAACATAGAATAAGTCCCTAATATATTTATTTCTGTTATTTGCTTTTTCAGCCTTGCTGCAACAAGCTCACAGGTACCTATGCCGCTGCTGCATATAACAATTGCCCGTAGACTATTGTTAATCCTCTCAAGGGCTGCTCCTATATGCATTGCAATATAACCTATTTCCTCTTCTGAAACCTTTATTTTATAGTATTTTTCAAATAGGCTGCTCGCTGCCCAGCAAGCTCCAAATATAGCAGGATACTTGCTTTTTATTTCAGTCAAAAGAGGATTTCTTAAGTTAAGACCATAGGTCATGCGGTTTATAGCAGGTCTTAAATGCAGCAGCAGGCTTTTTATAAGCCTCTCATCATTATTCAGATTACATGATAATATATTGCTTATTAAGGCAATCAATTCTTTAGTAAATTCTAACAGCTGAACATCTGCATCTTCTATTATCTTATTTTCATCGCTAAGCTGTATATTTTCATGCAATTTTGAGCCTAATATATGAAGCGCTAAATATGCAATCTCACTTTTAGAAAATGAAATATTGAATTCAAATGCCAATCTCATAGTAATCCATTTTGCTGTTTCATATTCCTTTGTGTTTATAAGCGCCATCAATTGTTCTTTTGTAACTTCAATATCATTTTCATCCTTTAATCTTTTTAAGCTTATAGCTATGTGAATTATAAGACCTTCATGAGCTTCATCTGTAAGAGAAAGCATATATCTTTCTTCAGCTTCATTAAGTATAGTTTCAATCTTTCTTAAATCAAATTCTGGAATAAGCTCCTTTATCTGATTAAAACTCTTATAATCTAATCTGCTATCATAGTGAAGCTCACTAGATTCTTCAAGCATCATTTTTAATTCTTCATTGCTTTTTAAAATTGACAACAATTCAGAAGCTGCCTTTCTCCAATTCTTTTCATCACCTGAAATCTGAAGGCCATAATTTTGCTTTTTAATAAGCTTCAAATCGAATTTTTCAAGCCAATTCTCCACAGCTTCCAAATCATTATGAATTGTAGCTCTGCTTACATATAATTCATTAGCTAAATTCTGCATTTTAATGATATCCTTTGCCTGAAGAAGTTGCTTAATTATATAGTATTTTCTTTCATCTGTAGATAAAGGTTTTATATAAGTTTTGTTCAAGCTAATTAAATTTAAAAGGCTGCTTCGTCTGTTTTCCGGATACTCAAGCCATATCCCTATCCTTGCTTTTTTATAAATTTTAATATCATCGAAATGCTTTAAAAAATTTTCAAGCTCCTCAAGATCATACCTTATCGTTCTGTTTGAGACATTTAATCTTTCTGCAATTTCATCAATTGTTATTGGATTGTTTTGCTCCATTAAAATATTTAATATTTTATTACATCTTTCGCTTAAGCATTCTTTCATAGGTGCACCTTCTCTACATAATGAATAAATGATGTAAAATTTATTTATTATCTCTTACATATTTATAATAACATCTTAATATGCTGAAACCAACAAAACAAAGGTAATTGTTACTTCCACATTAATGCGGCAATATTTACAAATATAAAAAGCAGCATAATATAGCTGCTACTTTTTATCCACCAACAACAACTCTAAATCCTTTATTTTCAATGAACTCTTTTATATTTTCTATCTCCTCTTTTTCGAGAATCTTTATATCCTTTAATTCATATTCTTTACCAATTGCCCTATATTTAGAACTGCCATATTGATGAAAAGGTAAAATATGCACAAGCTTTAAACCGAATTTTGAAATATAATCCAATATTTTTTCAATGTTTTCTATGTTTGCTGTATAGTGTGGTATTAATGGTATTCTTGGGATTATTTCAACTTTATCACTATTTTTAATCAATATTTCAAAATTATTTTTCATAATATCAATATCCTGATTAACTACTTCTTTTGCAAGTTTTTTGTCCATTATCTTAAAGTCCCACAGGACAGTATCAATATACTTTGCCATTTCTATTATTATATCCTGCCTTCCCATTCCCGTTGTTTCAATAGCAGTATTTATGCCTTTCTTTTTTAATTCTTTTAAAAGCTCAACTATAAACTCTCCCTGAAGCAGCGGTTCTCCACCGGATAATGTTACTCCCCCTCCTGTTGAGTCAAAAAATACTGCATCTTTATTAACCTCATCAAGCACTTCACTTATAGTCATTTCTTTTCCTATGGTTTCTAAAGCCCCTGTGGGACAATCTTCAGGGGATTTACTGCACTTATAACAGCTTGTACTACTGCACCCTATGCAAAGGCTCTGCTTTCTCATTATCTCTTTTTCAAACTTTTGAGATTCAGGGTTAGAACACCAGGGGCAAGTTAAAGGACAGCCTTTAAAGAATATAACTGTCCTTATACCATCACCATCATGCAGACTATATCTTTGTATATTAAAAATCATAGCCTTCATTCAATCACTTCCTAAAATGAATGTTCTGTTCTTCTTATAATATCGTTTTGAATCGCTTCATCAAGCTCAACAAATATTGCACTGTATCCTGCTACCCTAACAACTAAGTTTTGATATTTTTCAGGATGTCTTTGTGCTTCTCTTAGTGTTTCTGCTGAAATTACATTAAATTGTACATGCTGTATTTTTAGTCTGCTGAATGCTCTAATAAATCCTGCAAGCTTTTTTATTCCTTCAAATCCTTCTAATGCTTGAGGTGAAAATTTAACATTAAGAAGGCTCCCATTAGAAGTTAGATAATTGTCGAGTTTGCTTACACTTTTTAAAACAGCAGTAGGCCCATTTTTATCCCTTCCAACCATAGGAGAGAGCCCTCCATCTGCAAGCTGTTCGCCCTTCATTCTTCCATCCGGAGTTGCTCCAACAGCTGCGCCTAAAGGTATATGAGCTGAAACTGTATATGAGCCTGGCTGGAATGTTCCACCCCTTATATTTTTATATTTTTCAACTTCCCTGCAATAATGGGAAAGCACCTCTGAACCTAAATAATCAACCTCATCAACGTCATTTCCATATTTAGGATATTTATTTATAAATCTCTGCCTTAAATCCTCTTTTCCTTCATAGTTGCTCTCTAAAACGTCTGTTAATTCTTTTATTGTAATCAGCTTTTCCTCAAAAACAGCCTTCTTTATAACATATAAAGAATCGCTTAGATTAGGCGCCCCTATACCCTGTACTCCTGAAAAATTATATATTGCACCGCCTTCTGTTACATCCATGCCCTTTTCTATGCATCCATTAATAAAGTTTGATAAAAATGGTGTTGGCGCACATTCCCTGTGAGCCATGTCTACTATATTTGAACCTTCTATCATATCCTTTACATATTTAGATATATTTCCTTTTAATTTATCTAAAAGCTCTTCAAAGCTGTCTATTTCTGATTTTTTCTCCCTTAGTGTAATCTCAAATACTTTTAATAAATTAAATAATGCTATGTCATGAAGCCCATAAGTTTTCCCAGGTATGGATAATTCTACACATCCAACCACAGCATAATCCCTTGCATCATATATTGAAACCCCTCTATTTAAAAATGCCGGTATGTTAACCTCATCATTGAAAACCTGAGGCATCCCTGTACCAAGTCTTATTATCTCGGATGCTTTTATTAAAAAATCCATTGGAGTATTTTCATTTACTCTTATACTTAAATTTGGCTGTGGAAGTCTTATATCTCCTAAAATTTCAAGCATGATGTATGATAGCTCATTTATTGATGCTCTTCCATTTTCATCAACCCCGCCTAAAACTATAGTATAGCCTGTTGGAAAGCCTGCAAAATATTTAGCACTTTCTGTACTTCTAAGGGCTACAATCGTATTGAATTTAATATACAAGCATCTTAAAAGTTCCTTAATAAATTCAATATCAATACCATCTTCTAAAGATTTTTTAAAATAAGGATACATGTATTGGTCAAAACGTCCAATAGATATTGAACTTGCATTGGATTCATGCTGAAAAATAACGCTTATATACCAGAAAAGCTGCAGTGCTTCATAAAAAGTCTCAGGTTTATCCTCTGAAATCTTATATGAAATTCTTGATATCTCCTCAAGTTCTTTTTTTCTATCTAAATCTCTCTCCTTTGCTGCCATATCCTCTGATAGTTTTGCATATCTTAAAATATAATCTCTTGCAGCCTCAAGTGTTATAAGTGAAGCTCTGTAAAAATAATTATCCTCATTTTCATTTATTTTTTCTTTTACTTCATTTATCATTACTTTTAGACCTTTTTTAAGCAATATTGAATAATCAGGTATAATATGACCTTGTCCTTTATCCGTCTGGTTTAAAGCGATTATTTTCATATTTACAGTATCTTTTATGTTCTGAGGAATATGTTCATTGCAGTAATCCTTCAAAGACTTACCTGCCCAATATGGGTAAAGCTCGTTTTTAAAATACTCTTTATCCTCCTGTGAAATTTCGAATCTATCCTGTGGTCTTGTTGAAAATTCATCTAACTCCTCTAAAATCCAATAGGGTGACATTTCAGGTGAGGCAACTCCTGCACGGGGTTTAACAGTTCTATCACCAACAATAAGTTCTCCATCTTTTATAGCTATTTCTACTTTACTTAATATATTAGAAAGTGCCTTTGCTCTTCTTATAACTGAAGGTTCACCTTCAGTGTTTTTATAACTTTCAGTATAAAGCCTTGCTCTTTCAAGGGATATTTGTCTTTTTTCCTTAAAAAGTTCGTTTTTTAAAGTTTCTATTCTTTTACTCAGCATAAATTCACCTCATATCACCTTAATCCGCTCTTATATGCTTCATCTATTAATCTTTGACATTTTAATGCATCATTAAAGGATGCTGCATTCCCTGTATCTTTATTTTCATATATTGAATTTGCAAAATTTATAATAGATGCTGTATGTGCACTTTGAAAATATCCGAGAATATTTCTTTCATCAGGGAAAAACTTCATATCATTAGAATTGCTAGCAGGTTTTATTAAATTCACTGTATTTGTATCATTTAAATAAACTTCTAAAACGTATGGATTTTTAAAATTTATTTTCATGCTTCCCTTTGTTCCGAAAACTTCAAAGCTATCCCTTTGTTCACCCTCTGCAAATATTCTCGACACTTCAATGCTTCCCTCTGTGCCATCAATTAGCTCTATTTCGCATCTTGAAACTTCGTCTACATAGCTTCTTTCTTTGAAATATATTTTATTTTTTGCATTAATATTTTTAATCTCTCCAAGGGTGAACTGTACTAAATCGATAAGATGAACTCCCAAATCTAAAAGCGCACCTCCGCCCGATGACTCTAATGTTCTCCAGCTTCCCCTTTTGCTGCTGCTCAAATAGCTTTTATGATAGGTTTTTAATTTAAAATCAATAATATCTCCTATTGTTCTTTTTACAACTTCTTTTCTTAAAAGCCCTACAGCAGGTATAAATCTATACATTAATGCAACTGCATTTTTAATTCCATTATCATTTACAAGTTCAGTCATTTTAAGAGCATCTTCATAGTTTGATGACAGAGGCTTTTCACAATATACTGCCTTTTTGTATTTTACAGCTTTTAAAACATATTCTAAATGAGAATCGTTTGGAGTACATATGCTTATAAAATCTATACTCTCGTCCTTTAGTGTCTCTTCAACATCAATAGTGTTTTTAACGCCGTAAAGCTTTATATCCTTTGGATTTCTCGTTACAACATACTTAAGATTCAAAGAAAAGGGCAGATTAAATCTTATATTTGCATCATATGCTGCCAATGCATGGGTTTTTGCAATAGAACCGTATCCTATTATGGCAAAATTAATAGAATTCATAATCTCACCTGTCCCTATTTAAAATTTAGTTTATATTCTTTAATACATTTTGATATTGCTTCCTTCGTTGTTGGAAATACTATTCCGTATTTTTTTATTTTTTCTGTATTAAGTCTTACATCCCTTGGTGCATCTTTATACTTTCCCTCATCTTTAACTAATATTTCATCTATTCTATCTTCAAGTCCCATTTCAGTTAGTATGTGTTTTACAACATCATATCTGCTCATATCATTTGTACTTCCTATATGATATGTTCCATAGGGTATATCAAACACTTTTACAATGTTTTCTATCATATCATAAACATATGTCATTCCCCTAAATTCATGGGGAGATGCATATATCTTTTCTCCTTTTATTAGGGAAGTTATTGTTTCCCATAATATGTTTGAAGCGATGCCCTTATTTCTGTCAGATAATCCAAAAAGCCATGTAAACCTTACTACCCATAGTTCATCTAATATATCTTTTAACAGCTTTTCAGCTTCAAGTTTATTTTGACCATATACTGTGTTTGGAACTGGAATATCTTCTTCAGTATATGGACCTGACTGTATATTCCCGTTAAAAACCTGTTCAGTGCTTATAAAAAGAAGCTTTGAATTATATTTTTTACAAGCCTTTGCAACATTTACTGCCCCATCTACATTGATTTTTCTTGCGATTTCTGGATTTTTGTTGCAAAAATCAGTAACAGCAATTGCTGCTGCGTGAATAACATAATCAGGTCTAAATTTTTCAAAGGCTTCATATACTTTTTTTTCATCAGTTATGTTTAAATCATCCTTATCTGTTGATAAAATTTCATATTCATTTTTATATCTGTCAAAAAATCTTGTGCAAAAGAATCCCAATCCACCTGTTAATAAAATTTTCTTCATCCTGCTCACTCCTAATTAATATTGTTTTTTATTATTGATTATTGTTTATTCTTATTATATATTATTATCAGACAATTATCAATATAAATAATAAAATTAAACATGGAGGTTTATATGGAAAAACTTGAAATTAAACTTAATGAAATTGAAAAGCAAGAAAAAGAACTTCAATTTGATTATTTCAGCAGCGATTCTGCTTTAAAAATAGGTTTGATAATAATTGAAAAGGCTAAAATATTATCTAAACCTATAGCTATTGATATTACAAAAAATTCTAATAAACTTTTTTATTATTCCTTTGATGGAGCATCTCCCGATAATTATGAATGGATAAAAAGAAAAAACAATGTGGTAAACAGGTTTTTTAGAAGCTCACTTTATATTGGAACAAAACTTAAATTAATTAATAAGACTATAGAAGAAAAGTATTTAATATCTTCAAAAGAATATGCTCCTTTTGGAGGCGCATTCCCAATTATAATTAAAAATACCGGCGTTGTTGGAACCATTACAGTATCAGGCCTTTCTCAAGAAGAAGATCATAATTTAGTTGTTGAATCTATAAAAGAATATTTAAAGTTGCTTCAAAACAATAAAGAATAATAAATTTTATCTTGTAAAAAACATTTTAATGCTGAATAATTATATTAAGCAATTAATATGGAAAGGAGCAGTATAGTGTTTCCAGAAGAGAGATTAGAAGAGATTCTTAAAATATTAAAATCAGAGGGAAAGTTAAAGGTAAAAGATTTAAGCATAAAATTTAATGTCACTGAGGACTGCATCAGAAAAGATTTAAAAGTTCTCGAAAACAAAGGATATCTAAAAAGAACCTATGGCGGAGCTGTGCTTTTTAGAGAATCCGCTCATGAGCAGGATATAGTTTCAAGAAAGGATATAGATATATCCTCAAAGACAATAATAGCTCAAAAAGCCTTCGATATTATTGAGGATAGAGAAACAATATTTCTCGACATATCAACTACCAATATTATACTTGCAAAGCTTTTATCAGAAAGCAGTAAAAATATTACTGTTGTTTCAAATATGCTTGAAGTGATTAATGTTCTCTCAAACAAGAACAATATAACTGCAATATGCATAGGAGGAATATTAAATAAAAATCTTAATGGTTTTGTCGGTGCAGCATCAATTGAATTAATTTCGAAATATAAATTCGATAAAACCTTTATAGGAAGCTGCGGAATTGATGTTTTTGATAAAAGCATTACAACCTTTCAAATAGAAGACGGTATAACCAAATCATCTATAATAAAAGCCGGAAAAAAGAATTATATCGTTATGGAAAAAAAGAAGTTTTATTATGATGGCAATTATAAATTCGCTTCCTTAGATGATATAGACAGCATTATTACAGATGAATTAATAGATGATGATATTAAAAATATACTAATTGAAAACGGCATTGAGATAATTTAGCATATTTTATTGATTTTTATCAAAAATTTAATCTCACAATAAAAACCGGTTAAATATCCGGTTTTCTTTTTTGCCATATTTTTTATATTTAAACTTAATGTTTTATATAATTAAAACTTTTAAGCAGCATAATTAACTTAAATAACTATTTTTATTTTTGTACGATTAAAAAGATAAATTTGCCCTTTTGTCTTATCAATTGGGCTCTAATTGCTGCAATATTGATCATTTCAGCTGTTTCAAATTTTATAATTATAATTTATTCTATTAGAATAGTAAAAATGAAAAAAAGCTCAAAAAAGCAAGAAAGAGCTTACTGCATTATATCAGCAGATAGCCCCCTCGGATGCTAAGCTTAAAAAACAGCATGAAGAGCTAAGTGCTTTAGAGCACCATCTCCAAAAAAGCTTAGTTTCATATTATAAAATATCCATTGCTGCAAACATTCCATCTCTTACTGCCTCAAGGACCTTTGCAGGTTTTACGCAATCTCCAATAGCTCTAAACATTGCAACAGAACCGCGTAGGCTTTCAACAACATCTTTTTTGGGTTTCATGCCAACAGCATAAACTACTGTATCTGCCTCATAAAAGATTTCTTTGCCATCTTTATCTTTTACTGTAATACCATTTGGGTAAATGCGAATTTCATCTAAAACCATTAGTGGAAAACGTGCACGATTTTCAAGGCTTCCACCATACTTATCTTTACGTTTGTTGGTAAGCGGTGATAAAAACTGTGCCAGAAGCCAGCCATGGCCGCCATGGATCATAACCATGTCAAATCCAAAATCTTTTGCAGCAGCTACTGCATTTGCATAATTATTTGCTACTTCCATCATCATCTCTTCATCCATTTCTTCAACTACAATGCCATCTTTACGAACAAAACCTGAAGGTCCAATTGGATTTTTGCCATCTTTTATTGTGGAAGGATGATTGGCATTGCCAACGTGATTGAGCTGTATTGAAGCAACAGCTCCATGGACTTTAATTGCCTCAGTAAGAACTACAAGAGATTCTATATGATGTACTGTAAGATGTGGACTTACGATATCCAGGCTGTGATCATGACGGGCAGCCCTGTCAAAATCTACAAATGTCTCTGTAACTGTAACTGCAGCAAATCCACCTCGTGCTAGGAAAAGATGAATTAAAATAGTTCTAAAATAAATGTTGGGCATAATCCCAACATATTTTTTATCTTTTCATTTATTTAACAATGAATCACATTTAACTTACTTCACTTTAATGGGTTTTCATAAGCTTCTTTAATTATTTTCTGGCATTTTAGACCATCTTCAAATGAAGCGGCAATACCTATATCCTTGTTTTCATAAATTGAATTTGCAAAATTTATTATTGATGCAGTATGTGCACTTTGAAAATATCCAAGCACATTTCTCTCATCAGGATAAAATTGCATATCCTCTGCGATGTCTGGTTTAACTAGTTTTACCATATTTTCTTCATTTAAAAAGATTTCAAGAACATAAGGATTTTTAAAATTTAATTTCATACTTCCTTTGGTACCGTAAATTTCAAAACTATCCCTTTGATCAGCTTCAGCAAAAATCCTTGACACCTCTATACTTCCTTGAACTCCATTAAAAAGTTTAATATCGCAATATGCAATTTCATCAACAAAGCTTCTTTCTTTAAAGTAAATTCTTGTTTTTGAATCAATTTTTTCAATTTCACCTAAAGTAAAAAAAATCAAATCAATTAGATGGGCACCTAAATCTAAAAGTGCTCCTCCTCCTGAAGATTTAAGTGTTCTCCAAGTTCCTTTTTTGTTGCTGTTTAAATAACTTTTATGATATATTTTTATTTTAAAATCAATAATATCACCAATTGTTTTATTTGCTATCTCTCTTTTTAAAAGCCTAACAGCAGGAAGAAATCTGTACATAAACGCTACTGCATTTTTAACATTGTTTTTATTAACAGCCTCTGTCATTTTTAAAGCATCTTCATAAGTAGATGCCAAAGGTTTTTCACAATATATAGCTTTATAATATTGTACTGCCTTTTCAACATATTCTAAATGTGAATCATTTGGGGTACTTATGCTTATAAAATCAATACTTTCATCTTCCAAAACTTCTTGAACATTAATACAATTTTTTACACCAGGAAGTTTTATTTCACAGGGTTTTCTCGTAACAACATACTTAAGATTTAATGTAAAAGGTAAATTATATCTTAAATTAGCATCGTAAGCTGCTAAAGCATGGGCTTTTGCAATTGAACCAAATCCAATTATAGCAAAATTTATACTTTTCATTTTCACTTCACACCCTTTATTTATATATTTTATTTGAGATTTAACTTATATTCTTTAATACATCTTGTTATTGCATCTTTTGTTGACGGAAAAACTATACCATACTTGTTTATTTTTGATGTATCAAGTCTTACATCCCTGGGGAAGTTTTTATACTTTTCTTCATCTTTTATAAGTACTTCATCAATCCTGCTCGATAACCCCATTTCAGTTAATATATGCTTTACTACATCATATCTGCTCATATCATTAGAGCTGCCAATATGATATGTGTCATAGGGAATATCAAAAACCTTAATAATATTTTCAACCATATCATAAATATATGTCATTCCTCTAAATTCATTAGGAGATGCATAGATCCTTTCCCCTTTTATAAGCGTAGATACTGTTTCCCATAATATATTTGATGCCATCCCCATATTTCTTTCGGGCATTCCAAAAAGCCATGTAAATCTTAGTATCCAATACTCACAAATAGTTTCTTTTATTATCTTTTCTGCCTCAAGTTTATTCTGACCATATACAGTATTAGGTACAGGAATATCTTCTTCACTATATGGCCCCATCTTTATATTCCCGTTAAAAACCTGCTCACTGCTTATAAATACAAGTTTTGAACCAAACTCTCTACATGCTCTGGCTACAAAAGCAGTACCATCAACATTGACTTTCCTTGCAATTTCAGGGTTTTTATTACAAAATTCAGTAACTGCAATTGCTGCTGCATGTATTACATAATCAGGTTTAAATCTTGAAAATACTTCAAATACCTTTTCTTCATCACATACATTAAATTCCTCTTTCCCTAAAGATAAAATTTCATATTCATTTTTATATCTCTCATAAAACCTTGTAGAAAAGAATCCCTTACCGCCTGTTAATAAAATTTTTTTCATTTTCCCACTCCTGTTCTTTATTTGTTTTTATTTATTATTATTGTGTATTATAATTATACAATTTTCAATATTGCTATAAAACTTATATAACTAAGTAGCCGCATGTAAAAAAATAGAAAGGAATAAAATATGTTTCCTAATTTATAATAACATTGAATTAATTTAACTTTCTCTTGCAATTTGAATATTTGTAAAACTTATTTTTTAAATGAATTACATCATATAAACGCTATGTAGACATATTATGACATATTATGATATAATTATATAAGAAAAATTTGCTAAATATCGACAATCTGGAGGGGTTTATGTCTATAATATTAGGCATACTTTTAGCTTTAGCTATAATATATAGAATTTATATTTCATTAAAAAATCTCATTCGCATTCTTTTAAATCCTAAATTTTATATTGCATCTTTAATTCTTTACCTGTACGTCAAAATAGGGTTAAAAATATTATCATTTACCGATAAAATTTTTAATACTATTTTTCCATATTCTTCAGATGAAAACTTTTTTGTTGAACTTATCAATATAATTTTTTATTTATCTGTTATGGGTATAATAATATACATATTAGGAAAAATTTATTATAAAGCCTCACAAAGAAATAGCAGCCTAATGTTACCAATTTATTTTATGCTAATACTTTTAAGCTTAGGTGCTATTGCTTTTAAAGTATACAATATGACTTCAAATTCAAGTAATAACAATAGGGAATTCGTTGACCCACATTGGGTTAACGGATATAAAAGAAAGGATGGCACATTTGTTAATGGATACTGGAGAGATGGAGACGGGAATACAAATATAAATCTTGACAAGGAACACGGTGGAGGATATTATCGCTGGAAATCATAAAAAATTATAATTATATTTTAAGCAAATCAGAGTTAAAGCTGATTTGCTTTTTTTATGTATATGAAAATATTAATCTGAAAAACTAATAAAAGAAGGTGATTCTATGAAAAGGTATAACAATGAAATTACTTGTTTTCAATATATGTATATAATTCAAGGTGCTATGATTGGTGTTGGAATACTTTCTCTATCTTCATCTGTATGCAAAAGTGCCCAGCAGTCAGGATGGATTAGTGTGCTTTTAGGTGGAATCTATCCAGTGTATATTGTTATTGTTTCATCTTTAATTTATAAAAATATGAGGTACATAAATTTTTATGACCTAAATAAAAAAATATACGGAAAATATATATCTTATATATCTTACTTTATATTTATCTTGTATTTTATATTCTTTAGTGCTCTTATTCTTTCTGGTTTTACTAACGTACTTACTTTTTCAACAGTTAAATTTTTACCTTCATATATGATTACTGCTATTACTTCTTTTGCTATTTATATTTCTATAAACTATGGCCTTACATATATAGGTAGGTTATCAGAAATTATTTTTCCTCTTACAATATTACTTCTTTTAATTCCACTATACTTTATTAATATGGGGGATATTACTAATCTGCTTCCTTTAATAAGCAGCTACGAAGGAATAATAAAAGCAATGCCTGATACGCTTTTTTCTTATTCAGGAATTGAAATATGTTTTTTAATAATACCTTTTATATCAAAAAAGAAAAATATAATTAAATATGGAATTATCGGTAGTATAATTACTATCATAATGTATACAGTAACGGTTTTACTTATAATAAACTATTGTGGTTGGAAGTTAACTTCAAAACTTCAATATCCTTTTCTATATCTTGTTGCTGGTGCTGATATCCCGGTATTATCAAATTTTGAACCAATATTTATATTCTTTTGGGGTAATAAAGTGTTTCAAACTATTTCAGCATGTAGCTTTACAAGTTCTTATTTGATATCACAATCGTTTAATATAGATTATAATTATTGTTCGTTAATAGTATGTGTATTAATATTTTTAACATCTTTCTTTTTAATACCTGAATCAAACCGATCTAAAATAATAAATATTTCTCTTCCCTATATGATAATAACTATTTTTCTATGGTCTTTGCTTACATTACTTTTAAGCTATATAAAAAGAGGTGCATCAAAGTGAAGCACATCAAAATTATAATATTTATATTTCCTATTATTCTTTTATCAGGATGCTACGATAGAGTTCCAATTGAAAGGACTTCAGTTGTATCCGGTTCAGCACAAGACATTATTGATGATAATCTTCTTTCAGCTTCATTAGAATATCTTATTTTTACTGGTAAAGAAAAAATATCCAAAACAGTATCAACTCAAACAGGTCAATCAATATATGACATATTTAATAAAAGATTGCTTGAGGCTAAAAAAACTTATTTAACAGGAACCATAAGATCTTTAATCATAAGTGAAGATAGAGCAAGATATGGAATTGATGATATAATTGATTCTTTTATGCGGGATCAAGAAAGAAACATAAATACAACTGTTGTTGTTTGTAAAGATAAAGCTGTAGACATAATTAAAATAGAACCTAAGGAGTCAAATACAATGTCTAGTGAGATAGAAGATCTTATAAAATCATCCTACCAAACAAATTTCAACCAAAGAGATACTAATATAAAGGATTTATATAACATGAGGTTTCAAGAAGGTAGAAGAATTATGCTACCTTATATAGAAAAGTATAAAGATACAGTAAAAATAAGTAGTGTAGCTGTATTTGAAAAGGATAAAATGATATTTAAAATTCCAAGCGAGGATGTAAAATATGTAAATTTAATAAGAAATCATGATACGCTTGGATATCTCAATTTTAGCGGTGAAAAGCCTTTAGAATCATTTGATATATATTGCAAAGTAAATAGAAAAGTAAAAGCTGATATTAAAAACGATAACATAAACTATAACATAAAAATAACTCTTAATTCCTTAATTAAAGAAAACAGTATAAATAAATTTAAAGAGATGGATAAAAAAACTATAGATACAATTCAAGATACCTATTCAAAGGAACTAAAGTCAAAACTTGAAAGTATTATTGAAAAGTACAAAAGTAATTATGGTGTTGATGTTTTTGATATTCAAAAATATGCTGTTGCAAAATTAGGAAAAGATAAAGCTGACTATGTTTCAAGTAAATTTAAGGATTCTAATATCAATATAGAAGTAAAAATAAAAATTAACTCTATTGGAAGAGTTATAAGGTAGGTGTATTGAATGAATGAACAACTTAAAAACGATATAAAAGATAATTACAATCAAATTTCATCTAATATATCATCAAATTTCAATTTTATAAAAAGAGAAATAACTATATTCAAAAATATAATTTGCTATATATTATACATCTCTGGGCTTTCAGATAAAAATGATATACAGGATAATATTATAAAACCTTTACTACAAACTGATAATACTGAATTAATTAATTCACAGAATATAATGCAGGAATTAATTAATAAATATATATATTCTTCTGAAATCGAAAAATCTTCTTCCTTGCCAAAAATATGCTCTGAATTAATAAACGGCAAATGTGTAATTCTTATACAAAATCAAACTGAAGCTATTATATGTAATACTGTAAGCTCAAAATATAGACAAATTCAAGAATCAACAACTGAAAAGTCAATACAAGGTTCAAAAGAAAGTTTTGTTGAAAACATAGATGTTAACATAGCATTACTTCAAAGAAAGTTAAAAAACTCTGATTTTAGAATAGAAAGATTTGTAATGGGTAGCAAGACTAATACAGAAATTGTATTAACTTATATTGATAAAATAATTGACCCCACAGTACTTGATAAAATAAAGTCCAAAATTTTAACTATTTCAACTCCTGCTCTTTTATCTCCAGGATTTCTTGAACAATTTTTTGATGAAAGGACATACAATATTTTTCCAATGAGTAAAATTACAGAAAAACCTGATAAAGCTGCCTTTGACCTGCTTGAAGGGAAAGCAGTGATATTCATTTCAGAATGTCCAAGTGCTTTAATAGTTCCAGCAACATTTATTGAGTTCTTTCAAGGTTTTGAAGATTATTCTGACAAAACAATAATTGCTTGCTTTTCAAGGATTCTAAGATTTATTGCAATAATTACAATTATAATACTTGAACCAATATACCTCATTCTTTTATATTATAATCCTGAGCTTTTTCCTTATGGTCTTATAACTATAGTAATTTCATCAAGACAAAATATCCCCCTACCTCCTTTGCTTGAAATACTTGCAATGGATCTTGCAGTAGAAATCCTCCGTGAAGGTGGTATAAGGCTTCCTAATCCAATTGGAACAACCCTTGCAATTGTAGGTGGTATTGTAATCGGAGATTCAGCTACAAAAGCAGGTTTAGTTAGTTATACAACTCTGTTTATAGTTGCGATTACAGTTATTTCTACATTTATAATCCCAAATTATCAAATGGCATTAACTATAAGATTTTTACGCTTCCCTCTTTTAATATTAAGTCAGTTTTTGGGATTTTTTGGATTACTTATTGGATTATATTTAGTAGTAATAATATTAATCAAACTTGAAATTTTTGGAGTCGCATATCTTGCTCCTGTTGCACCATTAAGATTTGTTGACATGTATGATTTAATAATTAGAGCTCCGCTTAGAAAAGTACTATTGCAACCACGAAGCTTAAAGCCAAGCAAGAAAACAAAAAAGTAAGGTTATATAGGGGCTCTACGCCAATAGTTAGGGTGGCAATTTATTCAAATGTTCACCCAACCTCTGAGTATTTTGGGACGATTAGTGTGAAAATGTCCATTTACAAAAAAGGAAAAAAGTTCAAGACAGGGGACGGTTACTTATTTCATACACAATATCTGCAAAATCAGGGGTACATGTATAAAATATTATATCTATTATTTAATATAATAAGTAACCGTCCCTTCTGTTACCTTTGAAAAAACACAAACTTTTTCATTCCGTCGTTGTGGCTACTTTTAGTCATGACCTGTTAGTGTGAAAATGTCCATTTACAAAAAAGGAAAAAAGTTCAAGACAGGGGACGGTTACTTATTTCATACACAATATCTGCAAAATCAGGGGTACATGTATAAAATATTATATCTATTATTTAATATAATAAGTAACCGTCCCTTCTGTTACCTTTGAAAAAACACAAACTTTTTCATTCCGTCGTTGTGGCTACTTTTAGTCATGACCTGTTAGTGTGAAAATGTCCATTTACAAAAAAGGAAAAAAGTACAAGCCAAGGGACGGTTACTTATTTTATACAAATATCTGCAAAATTAGGGGTACATGCATAAAATATTTTATCTATTATTTAATATAATAAGTAACCGTCCTTTCTGTTACCTTTGAAAAACCACAAACTTTTTCATGCCGTCGTTGTGGCTACTTTTAGTCATGACCTGTTACTTATTAGTTAAAATATAAATAATATTATTTTAAAAATTTATTTACTCCATCTTTAATAATCCCAATTCACTTTATTATATATTAATTATCTTGTTCTTCATGTAGTCATTAATGTCTGTTCTAGATTTTATGAAATATATTTTTAATTCATTTAAGAATAGCTTGTCCAATATCTTAAGTTTATATCTTTTTAATTTCTTTTCATTAAATTATATTGTGATATTTTGGAAAACAATTTATATAATAGCCTTTTTTATTAAAAATTTATATGTATTGCACTAATATATCATTTACTATATTTTTATATTTCTCTTCCTTTACAAGCTCCCTCCCAAGGGAACATAGCTTTGAAACGTTAGATTGCCCCATATTCCCAAGTATCCTGCATATATCGGCACATCTTAAATCACAAAACTTTCTTAACACAAAGCATAGTATTGCCTTCGCTTCCTTTGCCTCCTTTGCCCGCTTTATCCTTAGCATTAGCTTATCTACGTTGAATTTTTGTGATATTAATTCTATTATTTTATCAGGGGATAGATCCCTTACAAGGATTGTTCTCATGCTCCTATACTCTGTTCCTTCTTTCTTAAACTCTTCCCTTTGCGCATCAACAATACTTTTTACTTTAAATACAAAGTCTTTGTATATAGCCCTTGCTGTAGCTTCCTTTAGGCTAAACATGGATAATATAAATTTGTCATCTATAAGCTCAAATTCATCTGTCTTTTGCCCTAAGAATATGCCTAAAGATGAAAAGCGGTAATCCTGTGGATTTTTATCGTAGCCTTTTAGGTCTGTTGCGTTAAAGTGAACGTAGGCTGTTAAGGCAAAGAGGTATCTATCATCCTTTACGATTAAGCTTTTGAACCTGTCTTGAAAGAGATGGCCACTTCTTTCATACCTTTTATTAAAATACATGGCATATTTATAGTTTATAAAGTGCATTATTTTTGAGATATCTGCACCGTTTGCATCTATAATAAAATGAGCATGATTATCCATAAGGCAGTAGGAATAAACTCTAAATTCGAACTGTTCTTGGGCTTTTTTCATGTAGTCAAGGTATTTTATTTTATCCTTATCGTCTTTGTAGAGGAGAACTTCGGATATGCTTTTTACCATAACATGATAAATAGAATCATAGCTTTTTTGCCTTGCCATTCTTGGCATAAAAAAACACCTCCAACTTGGAATATATTTTTAGTATTATTTTTCCAAGTTGGAGGTTTGTTTATTCATAGAATTGATGTGAATTTAGCTAAAATGAGTAACCGTCCCGGAAATTCATTCAATAAGTCTAAAGCCAAGTAAAAAGAAAAAGAATTGATTTAATGTATAATTTATAAATATATTCATTCTATTATTTAAATAAAAAAATATTATCTAGTTTAATATTAAAATTTATAATCTGTTCATAATTTTTTACACAATTTCTTCACATCTTTGAATTATTATTAAAGTATAAAATATTCGGAGGTGTTAAAAAATGTTCAGATGTGCTTCAATTAGTGGTTTTGGATTTAGAGGTGTTAATTTTATGATGATGATACCTATGATTTTATTTTTTATGCTATTTGTATATTTATTTTTAAAACTACTTAATTCCAAAAATCTTATCTTAAGTGACTCAATAGCTTCACATTCAAAGGCACTTGATATCTTAAATGAAAGATTTGCAAGTGGTGAAATAAGCGAGGAGGAATATAAATCTAAAAAGAAAATAATTTTAGATAAGATCTGATCTAATATTCAAACTTAATATATTAAAGTTTTGAGAAACAGTTTGTTTCCATGAGCAATACTAAAATACAAGTATTGCTCATGGATTTTTATATATAAAAAATCTTATTTAAATTCCCCTTTGAAGAACTCCACAGTATATTCTAACACTTCATCTTCCCAATCTTTTCTGTTAAAGGTATGATCTGCACCTTCAACTATGTGAAGTACCGATTTTACCCCATAGATGTCAAGATATCTTTCTGATGCACTAAGGGGTACTGTCATATCCTTATCCCCATGAAGTAATAAAACGTTTTTATCAAAGGGTGAAGCCTTGCCATATATATCAAGATTTAACACATCATCTATAAAATCTTTTCCAACAAGCAGTCCTCCTGCATCGTAAAATCCAATTTCTCTTACTTTATCAATTTCTTCCTTAGTCCTTTGAGCTGTAATAATTTCCCCCATATTTCCTGCAGGTGCCCAAAGGCATAGAGATTTAATATCATCTTTGCATTCTCCTGCAAGCATGCTTGCAACAGCACCTCCCATGCTAAGCCCTAAAACTCCAATTCTTTGTAAATCTGCAAATTCCAATGATTTTGCATAGGATAGAATATCCTTTGCTTCTTCAAGCTCCCCTGACAGTGTCATGTCAATAAAATCTCCATCGCTCTCTCCGCTTCCTCCAAAATCAAATCTAAGGCTTGCTATTCCCTTTTTTTCAAGGAGCCTTGAAAGCTTTACAAATATAAAATGGGGCTCCATTTTATTTCCTGTAAAACCATGAAAAATGCAAACAACAGGGATTTTCCCCTTAGTATTTTCAGGATAATGAAGCATTCCCCTTAAAGTAAGATTTCTGCTTTTAAGTTCAACTGCCCTTTGCATATTATAACCTCCCCTTTATTTATTATTAAGCTAATTTTACAGATAAAAGCTATGCACAGGATTTTTATTTTTATGCACAACTTTAAACTATTTACTTAATCTATCCTTTATTGTTTTAAGCATATCCTCCGTTTCATAGTAAAGCTGCCATGCTGCTAATCCCTTTAAATTATATTTATTTAACAAATCAATTCTCCATGATAGAGTATCCTTATCCTCAACCCATGCAGCATGTTTCAAATTATCCTTATAATATTCAGCAATATATTGCTTTACTAGTTCATCATAATAAGCTGTTCCATTATTTTCACTTATTCTATCCTTTAAAGTCTGAAGTTTTAATGATTCGTAGCCTACAACAAATCTTTTGTTAGTATTTGCTTTAACTAAAGCTCCTGATTCAAAGGGTATATAATATATATTCTCTTCTTTTTCATCAGTAACCTTGTAAAATTTTTCTGAGGAAGAAATATATTTAAAAGTTCCATATTTAATATATTTGTTTTTTACTTCGTCATCAAAAACTTCTGATGTATAAGCATCTCCCTTTTTGAGGAGTACTACTGAATCATAGGGTAAATTTACATCTATCACTGCATAATCGTAGGTATAAAATGGAACTCCAAGCATAAGCTTATCCTTAGGCACTCCAAGATTTAAAGTTTCAGAAATAGCTTTTTCAGTCCAATTATATGAAGCTACAGAGCCTGCCTCCTTAAAGGAACCTCCATGTTCTCCATAGGCCATAAGTATCATGTAGTTACAATATTTTGAAAGCTCTGCCCTATCATAAAAATTACAGGAAGATACTTCAGGCCTTGTAATGTCTATTGATATTAATAAATTGCTGTATTTTGCCCTATTATAAAATTTTGAAACAAAATTAGTAAATCCATCTTTATTAGATAGTCCAAGCCCCTCAAAGTCTATATTTATTCCATCTATATTATAATCTGCAGCATATTTTATAATCTTATCTATTATAATACTGCTTAAAGTATCATCTGAAAAAATCTCACTTGCCCTTTTAGGGCTGCTCTCAAAAAAGCTTGCCCAAACCTGATACCCGTTTTTATGAGCTGTCTTTACAAAATCACTATCCCCCTTATCAACTACATCAATAGTATCTTCTTTAAAAGACAGCTCAAACCATGTGGGACAAAGAACATCAAGCCCTGTATCTGTGCTTTTTCTATTAACATAGTCCTTTTCATCATCCATAAATCTTTGATTATACTGCTTTCCATTTACATATATAAATCCAAGAGTTATATTATCTTTAAAGCTCATTCCTGTAAGTATCTGTGCACTTTGCTTTGGGATATATCTTAATTTTCCATAAAAATCTATTTTATAATAATCTCCTATCTCACCAATTGTTTTATAGCTTTTGCCTTTTATTGCATATCTTTCATCTAAATCTCCATTAGTGGATAGTAAAAGCGGTATATCCTCTTTCACAGATACATATACACCTAATTTGGGAGGAATATATTTTTTTACATAGCTTGAATAAATATATCCCTTTGGTGTTTTTAAGTATTTACCTGAGGTTCCTATTATGTCAACTATCTGACCTTTATTAAGGCTTCCTGTAATTTTCCCTTTTGAAGAGGGGGTTTTTCTTATGTACAATTTTTGTGCAACGACTATAGCCTTATAGCTTTGAAATTTAGCTGCGGCAAAGGCCTGAAAATTGATTTGAAATAGAAAAATCAAAGTTAAAGCTATAATTAATGATGATTTTAATCTTTTCAATTTTTTATCCTCCCATGAATTGAGATACAATTATATTTTACACTAATTAGTATAATGTTTCCAACTTATATTTAAACTCATATTTGGCTCAATCTTTTTTGAATTTAAGATATTTAATTTTTTTGCAATTAATATTCGTAAACAACCACCAGATAAAGGTAAAAACGCATAAAGACATAAAGTTTATTTTATTTTTAGGAATTCAGGGAAATATGAGTCTTAAACTAAAATATAATATTTTATGATATTTATCAAACTCCAGTAATATAGTATAATATCAATATAAACTTCTGAAAGGGCGGTACATATGGAGGAATTATTAAAGCAGTTAATCGTAGAAGTAAAAGGAATGAATACAAGGCTTGATAAGATTGAGTCAAGACTTGACAGGATGGAAACAGACATTAAAGTATTAAAAGAAGATCAACAGTTGATGAAATCTCAGCTTAATGAAAACACAAGTATACTTAAGGCATTAGAGCATAAAGCCGATATAAATAAAGCTGAACACGACAACTTTACTATTCAACTTGCAAGAATCGAAGGCTCTGTTAATGAAATTAAAAGTGAAGTTGTTAAGGGGCAGGAAGCCTATAATTTTGTGCAGGGAATTAAAAATATTTTAGTTAAGTAAGGCTTTAAGGCCTTTTTATTTTGAAAATAAATCTTTTTAAAAGCAAATCAAATTTAATTTTGTTTCTCTCAAAAAATCATTAATACTAAATTATTTTCACATCATTTTAATATATTCCCATGTAAATATTTTAAAATATATTTTCTTAAAACACTATGCACAAAAACTTGTAACACATTTTCCCTTTCGTAAATATTCTAAATTATTAGGGGGTGGTGTTTTTGAACATACTAAGCAAATTTTCACCAGTAATTTTAGCGCTGTTTGCAACTTTATTTACTTACTCTGTAACAGCTCTTGGGGCATCATTAGTATTCTTTTTTAAAGATGTAAATAAAAAAATTTTAAATTCAATGCTTGGCTTTTCAGCAGGTGTTATGATAGCTGCAAGTTTTTGGTCCCTATTATCCCCTGCTATTGAAATGTGCAAAGGCAGCAATCAAAGCCCAGTAATTCCAACAGCCTTAGGCTTTTTGCTTGGGGGGCTCTTTATATACTTTACAGATATATCAGTTAATAAAATAGATGTTTTCAGGGAAAAGGAAGAAAATAATAAATCATGGAAGAGGATGTTTCTTTTAATACTTGCAATAACCCTTCATAATATCCCTGAAGGCCTTGCGGTTGGAGTTGCCTTTGGTGCTTTAAAATTTCAAAGCACTCAATCTGTGCTGATTGCTGCAATATCCCTTGCAGTAGGAATTGGTATACAAAACTTCCCTGAAGGGGCTGCTGTATCCCTTCCCTTAAGGCGTGAAGGAAGTTCAACCTTTAAAAGCTTTATGTACGGTCAGGCTTCAGCAATAGTTGAGCCTATCGCCGGAGTTATAGGAGCTTACCTTGTAACTTTTATAAAAGCAATCCTTCCCTATGCCCTATCTTTTGCAGCTGGTGCAATGATATATGTAAGTGCAAAGGAGCTTATACCGGAATCCCAGTCGGAAGGCAATGAGGGAATTATAAGCATTGTAACTTTAATAGGATTTGCAATAATGATGGTTTTAGATGTGGCCTTAGGATAATTGTATTATTTTTGAGCGAAATAAGTAACCGTCCCCAGGCCTGTCCTTAAATTCCCAAATGGGACGGTTACTTATTTTATGTATTTTAATTCACTTTCTATATCCACATTCTCCGGTGCCTGGCACCGGAGAATGTGGACCAGATAATAACAAAAAAAGGCTGTGAACTACACAGCCTCTCTTTATTTTTATAACTGTTTTAAAAGGTTTGCCATCTCTATCCCAGCGATTGCAGCGTCATAGCCCTTGTTTCCTGCCTTTGTTCCTGCTCTTTCTATGGCCTGCTCTATTGTATCCGTCGTTAAAACCCCAAATATTATAGGCACTCCAAGCTCTAAGGATGCATTTGCAATTCCCTTTGAAACTTCGCTTGAAACATAGTCAAAATGAGGAGTTGCTCCCCTTATTACTGCCCCAAGGCATATTACGCTGTCGTACTTTTTAGATTGTGCCATCTTCTTTGCAGTAAGGGGTATTTCAAAGGCCCCTGGAACATAGGCAATATCTATGTTTTTTTCTTCTGCTCCGTGGCGCAAAAGTCCATCCATTGCCCCTGATAAAAGTTTTGAACCTATAAACTCGTTAAACCTTCCCACTACTATTCCAAATTTAAGTCCTGTAGCTATAAGTTTTCCTTCATATGTTGCCATCCTGCTCATCCTCCATTTTTAAAATATGTCCCATTTTTTCCTTTTTAGTTTTTAAATAAAACTCATTTTTTTCATTCCTGCCTGTTTCTATAGGAACTCTTTCTACTATTTCAAGCTCATAGCCTGAAAGCCCTGAAATCTTTTTAGGGTTGTTAGTCATAAGCCTTATTTTTTTAACTCCAAGGTCTGATAATATCTGGGCACCAATTCCATAATCCCTTAAATCCGCTGGAAAGCCAAGGGCGATGTTTGCCTCAACAGTATCCATTCCCTTATCCTGAAGCTCGTAGGCCTTAATCTTATTTATAAGCCCAATGCCTCTTCCCTCCTGCCTCATATATAGTATTACTCCTCTTCCCTCTTCATTTATTTTCTTTGCAGAAAATGCAAACTGCTCCCCGCAGTCGCACCTTAAAGAGCCAAAGACATCTCCAGTTAAGCATTCAGAGTGAACCCTTACTAAAACCGGCTCCCCATCGTCAACTTTACCTTTAATAAGGGCAACATGGTGCTCTCCGTTTAATTTATTTACATAACCTATTATTGTAAAATCGCCGTATTTAGTAGGAAGATTAGCCTTAGCCTCTCTTACTACGAATTTCTCTGTTTTTCTTCTGTAGGCTATAAGGTCAGCTATAGTTATAATCTTTAAACCATGCTTTTTAGAAAACTCAATAAGCTGGGGAACCCTTGCCATTGTTCCGTCATCATTCATTATCTCGCATATAACCCCTGCAGGATAAAGCCCTGCAATTTTGGCTAAGTCAACAGCAGCCTCTGTATGTCCTGCCCTTACTAATACTCCTCCTTCCCTTGCTTCAAGGGGAAATACATGCCCAGGCCTTTTAAAATCCGAAGGCTTTGAATTCTCATCAAGAACCTTCTTTATAGTGGCGGCCCTTTCAATGGCAGATATACCCGTTGTAGTATCGCATGAGTCGATTGATACTGTAAAGGCTGTTTTATGAATATCAGTGTTGTCACTAACCATTGGAAAAATCTCAAGCTCCCTTAGCCTCTCTCTTATAATTGGCATACATATAAGCCCTCTCCCATACTTTGCCATAAAGTTTATGCTCTCAGCAGTAACCTTTTGTGCCGCCATCAAAAGGTCTCCCTCGTTTTCCCTGTTCTCGTCATCTACAACTATTACCATTTTGCCATTTTTTATATCTAAAATTGCTTCTTCTATGGTATTGAACATATCATCACCTCTTTAAATCAGGAATCCATTGTCCCTTAAAAATTCCATGTCTAATCCTTTTTTAGAATTAAACTTCATCATCTTCTCAACATATTTTGAAAGAATGTCACACTCAATGTTAACTTCATCCCCAGTCTTTTTATAAAAAAGAACTGTACTTTGGAGGGTATGGGGTATTATTGAGACTTTAAAAGTAAAATCATCAACAAATGCAACTGTAAGGCTTATTCCGTCAATTGCTACTGAGCCTTTATAAACTATATATTTTAATATTTCAAAGGGCGCTTTAATTTCAAACCATACTGCAATCTCATCCCTTTGAATGCTCTTAATAGTCCCGACTCCATCAACATGGCCGGATACTATATGCCCCCCAAAGCGGTCTGATAGCTTTAATGCCCTTTCAAGATTTACACAGTCGTTTGGTTTTAAGTTTTTAAGGTTTGTTTTAATAAATGTCTCTGTCATTATATATGCAGTAAAATTATTTGAGCTGTAATCCGTTACCGTAAGGCATACTCCGTTTACTGCTATGCTGTCACCAAATTTCACATCTTCTAAAACCTTATCCGCGTTTATTATTAATTTTGCTGATTTTTCGCCCTTTATTATTTTATTTATCTTTCCAATCTCCTCTACAATTCCAGTAAACAAACTATCACCTCTTTATATAGCCCTCGTAAAGTATGTCTTCATCAAAGCTTTTAATGTTTATGTCTTCTATTTTTACAGCATCTTTTATAAACTCAAATCCCTCTCCTTCAACAGGGGTTTTAGAGCTTTCTCCTCCTATTATTTTAGGAGCGATAAATATCATAACCTTATCGACTACTCCTTCCTTTAGAGCGGAAAAGTTCAAAGTTCCTCCTCCCTCTAAAAGGACGCTGTCTATATTAAGCTCCCCGAGGGATTTTATAAGATACTTAATGTCTACTTTGTTATCCTTAAGGGGGGTTTTAATTATATAAGCTCCGAGATTCTTTAGTTTTTCTATTTTATTATTATCTGCATATTCGCTGCAGGCTATTATTGTTTTGGAAACTTTAGTATCAAGAACATTGGAATTTAAAGGTATTTTAAGGTTTGTATCTACTATTATCCTCGTTAAATCCTTTATAACATTTCCTTCTTTTCTTGCTGTAAGGTGGGGATTATCATTGATTACAGTGCCTATGCCAACCATTATTGCGCTTACCCTTTGTCTTACCTTATGTACATATTCCCTCGATTTTTCATTTGTAATCCATTTAGAGTCTCCGCTAAAGGATGCTATCTTTCCATCGAGAGTCATTGCACTTTTTAATATTACAAAGGGAGTCTTTGTTGTAATATATTTTATAAATATTTCATTAAGCTTTCTTGCCTCATCTTCCATAACTCCAAGTCTTACATCTATTCCGCTTTTTATAAGCTTTTCAATTCCCTTCCCTGAAACAATAGGGTTAGGATCCCTCATAGCAGCAACAACCCTTTTAATTTTCTTCTCAATTATTGCATCTGCGCAGGGAGGAGTTTTTCCATAGTGGCTGCAGGGCTCTAAAGTAACATAAAGGGTTGAACCTTCAACATCATCCTTTGCATTTTTAAAGGCGTTTATCTCTGCGTGGGGCCCTCCATAGCGCTCATGATAACCTTCACCAATAATCTTTCCCTCTTTAACAATAACAGCACCTACAAGAGGATTAGGGTTTGTATAGCCCTCACCTAATTTTGCAAGTTCTAAGGCTCTTTTCATATATAACTCGTCCATTAAATCACCTCAAATAAAAAAGCTCTGAAGATATTATCCTCAGAGCACAAAAAATCTATACATAAACATGCACCTCCTTCTTCCATCCAGACTTTACTGTCGGCTCTGGAATTTCACCAGAATCTGCAGCATAATGCTGCTCGCGGGCTGTACCGCCGGTCGGGAATTGCACCCTGCCCTGAAGGATAAATATATAATTTTATAGATATTATACCACTAACATATCAACAAATCAAATTTTAAATCTTTGTATCATCTCATTTAGTTTTTCAGCAGCCTCATTCTGGCTGTGGATAGATATAGCAACTTTCTCTATTGCCTTTGTAGTTTCATTAACGTTTTCCATAATCATCTGAGCCTGTTCGCCTGTCTTTTGAGAATTTGCCGCCATATTAGCAGCTGCATCGGAAACCTGCCCAACTGTAGCTGTAAGCTCTTCTGACATAGCAGCTATTTCCTGTGACATTCTGCTTACAAAATCAGCATCCTTATAATACTGCTTTCCTGTTTCACCATATACTTTAAATTGCTGCCTTACATTGCTGTTTATAAAGTTTAGCATGTCACTGTTAGCCTCAATGCGGGTCTTTGACAGTTGCAAGACAAAAAAAGTGCCTTAAAGCCTTGATATAGGCTTATTTTTTTGTCAAATTTTAAATTTTTATAGTGCACAATGTGTAACAATGTGTTATAATATAGATATAAATATATGAAGAGATGTGAAAAAATGAGATTACAAATTGTTAAATCAAAAAATGCAGCATCCTTATATGTAGTTAAATCTGTTTATGAAAAAGGCAAGCGTACATCAAAAGTAGTTGAGAAGCTTGGCACTTATGATGAACTTTTAAAAAAACTAAACGGACAAGACCCTATAGAATGGGGGAAGAGGTACGTTGAAGAGTTAAATAGAAAAGAAAAAGAAGAGAAAAGAGAAATATTAGTAAAATACTCGCCTGTTAAACAAATTAACAAGGACGAACAGCATACTTTTAATGGTAGTTACTTGTTTTTACAAAAAATATATAACGAGCTTGGGCTGCAAAATATCTGTAAAAATATTTCGGATAAACATAAATTTAATTTTAATCTAAATTCAATACTATCAAGATTAATTTATGCAAGAATTATTTATCCATCATCTAAGCTTGCTACATACGAACTATCAAAAAAATTTATTGAGCAGCCTGATTTTGAGCTTCAGCATATTTATAGAGCTTTAGAAGTGATTTCACAAGAAACAGATTTTATTCAGTCAGAATTATACAAGAACAGTCTTAAAGTTTGCAATCGTAATAAAGGAGTTCTCTATTATGACTGCACCAACTATTTCTTTGAAATTGAACAGGAAGAAGGATTAAAACAGTATGGAGTATCGAAGGAACATAGACCCAATCCAATTGTTCAAATGGGACTTTTCATGGATGGAGACGGCATCCCCCTTGCATTTTGTATAAACAAAGGTAATACTAATGAACAAGTAACTTTAAAACCTTTAGAGCAAAAAATTATATCCGAATTTGGGCTTTCAAAATTTATCATTTGTACAGATGCAGGGCTTGCATCTACAGCAAACAGAAAATTTAATAATATACAAAATCGAGCTTTTATTACTACACAATCTATTAAAAAATTAAAATCACATTTAAAAGAATGGGCGTTAGACCCCAAAGGATGGCATCTTAGCGATTCAGACAAAGTATATAATTTAAACGAAATTGACGAAGAAACAGATATTAATAAAATTTTTTATAAGGAACGCTGGATAAAAGAAGACGGGCTTGAACAAAAACTTATTGTAACATTTTCCTTGAAATATAGAAACTATCAAAGAACTATAAGAGGTAACCAAATAGAGAGAGCTCAAGAGGTTATTGATACCAATCCTACAAAATTGAAGAAATGTAATGCTAATGATTACAAACGCTTTATTTCAAAGACTCACTGCACACCTGACGGTGAAGTAGCTGAAAAAGAATTATACAGCATTAATGCTGATTTAATAGCACAAGAGGCAATGTATGATGGTTTTTACGCAGTATGTACAAATATAAGTGATGATGCTGCCGCAATTATAAAAATTAATAGAAGGCGTTGGGAAATAGAAGAGTCCTTCCGTATTATGAAATCAGAGTTTAAGGCAAGACCAGTATATTTAAGAAGAGATGATAGAATAAAAGCGCATTTTACAACTTGTTTCATTTCCCTGATGATATATAGGCTATTAGAAAAAAAGCTTTCAGAAAAATATACGTGTAGCGATATTATATCAGGACTTAGAGAAATGAATTTTTATGAGATTAAGAATGAGGGCTATATTCCAATATATACAAGGACCGATTTTACAGATGATTTACATGACAAATTTGGCTTTAGAACGGATTATCAAATAATTAATATGAAACAAATGAAAAAAATTTTTAAAGACACGAAAAAATAAAAAACATTGTTCACTTTTTTGAAAAGTATAAAAGCCTGAGAGCCCTTGATATTCAATGGTTCTACAGGCTTTTTGCTTCGCGCAACTGTCAAAGATGAGATTATACCACTAACATATCAACAAATCAAATTTTAAATCTTTGTATCATCTCATTTAGTTTTTCAGCAGCCTCATTCTGGCTGTGGATAGATATAGCAACTTTCTCTATTGCCTTTGTAGTTTCATTAACGTTTTCCATAATCATCTGAGCCTGTTCGCCTGTCTTTTGAGAATTTGCCGCCATATTAGCAGCTGCATCGGAAACCTGCCCAACTGTAGCTGTAAGCTCTTCTGACATAGCAGCTATTTCCTGTGACATTCTGCTTACAAAATCAGCATCCTTATAATACTGCTTTCCTGTTTCACCATATACTTTAAATTGCTGCCTTACATTGCTGTTTATAAAGTTTAGCATGTCACTGTTAGCCTCAATGCTTTCCTTAAATGCTCTTTGAACATTTACAATCGTCTCCTGAATATTTTTAACAGCCTCCGATGACTGCTCTGCAAGTTTTCTAACCTCATCAGCAACAACTGCAAATCCTCTTCCCATCTCTCCAGCCCTTGCGGCTTCAATTGCCGCATTAAGAGCAAGAAGGTTTGTCTGCTCTGCTATGCTTCCTATTGTATCTGCCATAACCTTTATATTGTCTACTATTTTGCCTTTCTCAATCACATTTTCCATAAGCTTTTTCTTTTCTTCAAATATTTTTTCGTTATCTTCAATTGCTCTTTCGCTGTTTTTTTGAACTTCAAAGGCCCTTTCTTTAAATTCATTTGCGTTATTGCTTCCTTCTAAAGCTTTTTTTGAAAGTTCATTTATGCTCGCATCTACCTCTTCAATAGAAGCGTTTATCTCCTGTGTTGCTGCTGTTGACTCCTGCATAGTTCCTGCTATGCTGTTTATCGCCTCATCTATTTCAATGGATTTTATGGTTAAATCTTCAATGGCTGTGGATAAATCCTTGGAGGAAATTTGTATCTGATTTGAGCTGTCCATTATCATTTTTATAAAGCCTTTAATGTTTTCCTGAGCAGTATTTAAAGACTCTGCAGTCTGCCCAAACTCATCCTTCCTTTTTATAATAACAGGCTGAGAAAAATCGTAATTTGATATCCTTTGTGCAAAGCTTTTAATTCCCTCAAGAGGAGAAACGATGTTTTTACTTACTATGTATGCTAAAAGAAGTATTATAATAAAGGCTATAAATGAAGTTATGGCAATTATATATGTAATGGTTTTGAATAATTCTATATTGCTAGAATTATCATTTTTAGCAACTTCATCGTTTATTTCAATACACCTTTGTATCTTTTTGAAAATTGAATCGGTTACTGGTTTAAGCTCAGTATTATAGGCTAATTCTGCATTATTAAAATCATTGTTTTTAACAAAGGTTCTAACCTTGTTAACCTTATCTGTGTATTTTGTCAAATCGTTTTTAAATTCCTCATAAAGCCTGTCCTCTTCTTCAGTTCCAGGCATAGTATCATAGTGCTGAATAGATTTATATATTTTTGAAATAGAATCATCTATATTTTTAGAAATCTCATCTGTTTTGCTGCTATCCTTTTCATATATAAGCTTTAAAACATCCGCTCTTACTTGCTCCATATTCCCTTTAATTTCATACAAATCCTTAATAGATAACAAATTCGTGCTGTACATATAATTAGCTGAGGTGCTTATCTTTTTTGTGCTTATTATTCCAATAACTCCAATAGATAATTGAAAAATGAATACCAAAACAAATATGGATGTAAGCTTTTTTCTAACACTTAAATTTGTAAAAAATTTCATGTTTCTACCCCCTTTTCTCATATTTAGTTGCATATAACATAATATCCTCTTCACCCAAACTACCTATTTCTGTATTTGCTGTTTATATTTCCTCATTTTTCATATATCATTATGCTACTCTTACTTTTTAAAAATCCCATAAAACTTGATACTCTCATTTTGGGTGGTATTTCTACTAGCATTTGTATATAGTCTGGGCATACCTCAGCTTCTATTATATTTACTCCTTTCCAATTACATAATTATCTTAAAATTGCTCCTATTTTCAATCTTTTGTCTCCATAAAATGCTTTTCTTCTATATTTCGAAGCAAAATATGTAATATTTATAATTCATTTAGTACATGATAAACTATGAATATCATTATTCATAATAACAATAAGCTCCAAGTGATTTTAAATTTGTTATTGACAGACAACAAATTTATTTTATCACTTGGAGGTTATTTTTTGAAGCCTTATCCTTAAAGCTTTATTTTTTTGATGCATTATTTACTGTATAAGTTGCAATAAAGGAAACGATAAGCATTGCAATAGATGCACCTATAAATACATAACTAAAGTTATTATAATAATTTATGATTTTTCCATTAATACTTGTACCTATTGCACCACCTATAAACATGTTAAAGGATGCAAGGGACATTGCAGTACCTCTTAGGTTTGGCATAGTTTCTTGTGATGTTGATACTAAAGTAGATTGAAGAGATACAAAAGCAAGCCCAAAACCAAATAAAGCTATGACTATAAACAAAGTTGAGTTGGTTTGGGACAATAGATAAAGAGATGCAGATCCAATTAATCCCATAACCAATAAAAATTTATTTTTAAGGTTATTCTTTAGTTTTGGAGCTATTCTACCGCCTACTACCGTAGCAATACCAAATGAAGTTAATATTATTCCAACAATTAATATGTTATATCCTGTTTTTGACTGAATAAATTTACCTGTATAGGTAAAACTACCAAATACACTAAAACCAACAAGCATAATTGTTGATACCACAGAAATAAGTTTTACATTTGATAATGCTTTTTTATAAACTCCGGTCAATTCAAGATGATTTATTATTCCAGGAAGCTTAGGTAGCTTTTTAAACATAACAATTGCAAGTATTAATTCACCTAAACCATATAAGAAATAAACTGCTCTCCACGAACCAAAATAAGCAATTATGCCTCCGATAAATGTAGCAGAAGCTCCCCCTAAGAACATCATGCCCATAACTTTACCTATAGATTTTTGCCTTTCACTTTGTTCAAAAATTTCACCAATAAGTGCCATAGTTACTGGAAATATTCCTGCACCAAATGCTCCATTAACTGCTCTAAAAAATACAAGAGAAGATAGATTAAAAGCAAAAGCTCCAAGCATACTAAATATAGCGGTACCAAAAGCTGCTATATTTATAATTTTTGTCTTTCCAAATCTATCACCTAATGGTCCAAATAAAATTGTAAAAAGACCAAAGGATAGCATATATGCGGTAACTGATGTCGCAGCAGTAGTTAGACTTAAATTTAAGTCCTTAGCAATGTTTATAATTAAAGGTGCTGCAGCATAATTGTCACCATTTGCTAAGAAAGCCATTAGACCTAAAACAAGTAAAATAATTTTTTTGTCATTAGCTGTCATTTAAAAACCTCCTAACTATATAATTATATAATTATATAGTTATTATAGTGATATAATTGATTTTTGTCAATATAAAATATAAATTGTCGATTAACATTAAGAATAGATAAAAATATAGTGTATTTCACCATAAAGAACGTATACTTAATGTTTTATTATTTTAATTTAACTTAAATAATCATCATTTTTACTAAAAAAAATAATTTTTATCCAATTAGAGCTTTATTTAAAAATAATAATTAACAGGTCATGACTAAGCAATAGCCACAACGAATGCATGAAAAAGTTTGGGGGTTGTCAAAGATGACAGTAACATGAGGGACGATTACTTATTATATTAAATAAACATAATATTTTATGGATATCCCCCTAATTTTACAGATACCGTGTATGAAATAAGTAACCGTCCCTCGGCTTGTACTTTTTTCCTTTTTTGTAAAGGGACATTTTCACACTAACCGTCCTCCAAAAGCCCCTGAAAGAAAGTCTTATGATAAATTTTTGAAATAAAAAATCGCAAGCTGGGTTCTGTCCCTTAAATTAAGCTTTGACAAAAGATTTGTAATATAGTTTCTGACTGTCCCTTCGCTAAGATATAGCTTCTCTGCTATTTCCTTATTTGACAAGCCCTCGGAGATGAGCTTTATAATCTCATAATCTCTATCGCTAATGTCAAAATCTTTAGGTCTTTTTTTGTTTTCCTCTTTTATCATACCATAAATAGTTTTTGCAACGCTTTTATCAAAAACCGCATTCCCTCTGTAAACAGCCCTAAGACTTTCTGCCAAACTATCAAAGGGTTGGTTTTTAAGCACATACCCCTCTGCTCCGTTTTTTATAGCTTCTTTTATATATTCATCATCCTTAAAGGTTGTAAGTATTATAACCTTTATATCTTTAAAGTTTTCCTTTATAAGTTTTGTTCCTAATACTCCATCTAAAACAGGCATTCTAATGTCCATCAAAACTATGTCAGGATGAAGCTGCCTGCACATCTCAAAGGCTTCCTGCCCGTTTGAAGCGCAGCCTGCAACCTCAATATCCTCCTCAAGCTCGCACATTATCCTAAGGCTGTCCCTTATTAAAGCATCATCATCAACTATCAAAAGTTTCATTAATATCACCCTCCAATTTCATAGGAAGAATACAAACAATCATAAAACCCTCTTCACCGCTTACAGAAATGCTCCCTCCTATATTTCTTATTCTCTCCCTCATTCCGCTTATTCCAAGGCCCTCATGTATTTCTTTGCAGCCTGTACCATTGTCCTTAATGTAGAGCCTTACATATTTTTCATTTATATCTATAGATATTTCAATTTTTGTTGCATTAGAATACTTTGACGCATTAGTAAGTGCTTCCTTAATGTTTGCATAAAGTATTTCAATATGGGAGGCTGAAAGGCTGTTAAAATCTCCATAAACTTTAAATTCTACATCGCAATATTTATACTTATCTATTATATCTTTTATGTATTCTATTCCATAATCTTCCTTAGGTTTTATGTTATGAACTGTATCACGAAGAAGGTTAAGTGCCTTTGAAAGTTCATCTATTGATTTTTCAAGAAGAATTAAAGCCTTATCCCTGTCCTTATCAAAAAGCTTTGAACATGCCTGAAGTTGAAACAAAACTCCCGATATGCTGTGCCCTACATTATCATGTATCTGCCTTGCAATCCTGTTTCTTTCCTTTATCTTGGCAATGTGCACAGCTTCAATGGAGGATTTTATAAGCTTTTCTTTTGCGCTTTCAAGCTCATATCTATATCTTCTTTCCTTATCATAGGCATATTTTAAATCATTATTTTTCTCTTCTAAGCTCTTGTTTATATATGCTAAATATGCACAAAGACTAAGAAACATAATATATTCTAATATCCATTCATTTTTTAAAAAATACACTCCAAAAATAATAGGCGGAATTATTCCTATGTAAGCTTTTTTATAGAAAAAATCATAAAGAATTATTCCATTAAGTATTATAAAGTGCCAATCCATTTTTACTGCAAAAAAGATTAGAATTATTTCTACTATTACAATATAAACGCTGTCATAATATTTTTCTTTGATAATGTTTATGCATATAAAGATTAGAGTTAGAGCAACTATTCTATAAGATACGTTAGTGCTCATAGAAAATTTTATAATCAAATATAGAAAAAATGTTGATTTAAATATGTATTTCATAGGCGCTCCTTAATTATCTATCTTTTTATTTAAGTATATACTTTGCCAATTTTTTTCTCAATAAAAAAGAGGGACGGTTATTTATTTATTGATTTATTGCTACAATTTGGACATGCATTTAACAAAAATGAATCAGGGGAAATATGCACCTAAAATTTATAAAATAAGTAACAGGTCATGACTAAAAGTAGCCACAACGACGGAATGAAAAAGTTTGTGGTTTGTCAAAGATGACAGTAACAGGAGGGACGGTTACTTATTATATTAAATAAACATAATATTTATGGATGACCCCTAATTTTGCAGATATTGTGCATGAAATAAGTAACCGTCCCTCGTCTTGTACTTTTTTCCTTTTTTGTAAAGGGACATTTTCACACTAACCGTCCCTCGATTTGTCCAATAAGAAAGTATCTCTAAGTTTGTCCATACTTGTGGCATCGGGGCTGTCCCTGTCCCTCGGTATATCCATTGCTCTAATTCTTGAATATCACAAAAAGTATCTATAATAAGTAACCGTCCCCTATAGCACCACCCTATAGCACCAATAAGTAACCGTCCCCCATAGCACCATAGCACCCCATAGCATTGTAAAAAATGCCGCCCAATTGACTTAACAAAAATCTAAGTTTGTCATTTGTCAATTGGGCGGCACTTTTCCCCCAGCACTCCTATACTGTTATATCGGTCTTTTTCCAAGAACTTAAAAGAAAGAATACTACTGAGAAAAGAATGAGTATTGGTATTTCAATATACAGCTCCCTTAATTTTGCCCCATAGGCTATCTTTTCACAGGCCCTCATGCACCATGTAGTTGGAAGGAATTTAGATAGCTGCTGAAGGAATTTTGGCATTATTTCAATAGGCCAGTAGCATCCTCCAAGCATTAAAATAGGAGTTATTACAAGAGAAGCCATTGACTGTGCCTGTCTTAAATCCTTTGATATTGTTGTAATATAAGTTCCAAAGGATATTGCAAACAGAGAAAAGAATAAAAGTATCACAAAATAGTCAAAAAAGGACTTGCCCAAATTGCCTCCCAAAACATTTATAAAATAAAGCAAGAGCAGAATCTGCATAACCGCCAAGGTAAAAAAGCTCAGTATATTTTCAAGCATATATCTTTTCGTTGTAACCGGTGCTGTAAAAATTCTGTAATAGGTTTTATTTCTCTTATCCCTCATTATTATTGTAGCTGCAAAGCTTAAAAAGTACAGTATTCCCATTAAGGCAAAGCCCATTGATTGTATTACTTTTCTTGCGTTTTCTCCTTTGGCTTTTAAAGATATATATTCTGCCATGGACTTACTATTTCTATATTCATCAAAACATCTATAAAATTTTTCGCTGTCATTGTTGCAGGCTAAGGCAATATTTTTAGCCGAATTAAGATAGCTGTTTAAAAATATCTTCATATTCTCTGATGTATTTGATTCTTTAATGCTGTATATTTTAATTTTGGGACTCTTTCCAGATATTATATCCTCAGAAAATCCCTCATCTATTTTAATAATGCAGTCGTATACGCCTTCAATTATATTAGGTTTAATATCTTCGCTTTTTAAATATACTACATTTGCTCTTTTTTCAATGTCATCTATAAGTATATGAAAAAACTTACCCTTATCTTTAGATGAAATTCCTACCATAAGTGCGCTGTCATTAAACATCATAATTGTTATTATTAAAACCGCAGGCATTACAAATATTAAAAGTAAATTCATTTTTCTCCTTAAAATTCTTTTAATTGTATTTAGATATATGGTCATACTTTAACCCTCCTTCCTTTTAGCGATGAAAATATAAACATTAAAATACTCATAGCCCAAAGAGATAATACTGCCTTTGAAGCTATCTGTGATGAACCGTTGTATATAGTATTAAAGAATGCTTCATGTCCAAGCTTATTTGGAATAAAAAATATTATTTTTTCTAATGAACCAAAAGTTGAAAATTTAGTATATCCTCCCGATAAAAAAGTAAACAGCGGAACTATTCCATTTAAAAAATTAACAGCACGTTTTTCATCTTTTGCAAAGAAAGCTGTCATAATACCAAAGGAAGTTGAAAAAACTGAAAAGGAAAAGGTTATAAACAATATCACAGGCATATTTTCTCCAAAGTTAACCCCATAAACATATTTAGAAAAGCATATAATCATTACAGCTTTAAGAAAAAAAGTAGCAATCAGCCCCAAAAGCTTTCCTAAAAACAGTTCATAGAATTTTACAGGGGTGCATTTTACCCTGTTTCCTATCGCTTCATATATATCCTCGCCAGCAAGTACTGCACTTGAGATGGTATCATACATCAGCGTCATAACAAGCATAGTTACAGCATAATAATCTATTGCCCTTGGTATGTTTCCCTTTGCAGATATTGGCACATTTTCTATATTTTTATATGTTTTATATTCGCTGAATTTTCCTGTAAGGCTGTTTATAGTCTTTACAGTATTAAAACCGTCGCCAAAGCTATCAACTATATTTTTAACAACCATAGAATAAAAGCTTCCTGTCTTTTTTGAATAAACTTTTATCTTTGATTCTTCACCTTTTATAATTTTTTCAGTAAAATCCTTATCAATCATTATAAAGGAATTCGCTTTATTCTCTTCAACAAGCTTTTTACCTTCCTCACTGCTTTTAACAATACTTACCTCAATAAACTCTTTTATTTTTTCATTATTTAAAAGCTCATCAAATCTTTTTGATATATCCCCTTTATCCTCATTAAAATAGGCAACCTTTATCTTTCCCATATTGCTTGGGGAATATTGGCTTGTAAGTGCAGTTCCTAATATTAATATTAAAACTATGGGAAAAAGCAAAGTAAGTGACAGTGTTTTATAATCCCTGAAGTTTCTTTTTATAGTGTTATAGGCTATAATTAATATTTTCATAGTATCACCTCAATCCCTTAGTTTTTTACCAGTTAGAGTTAAAAATACGGTTTCGAGGGTTGGCCTATCAATATTAAGGGATATTATATCAGAATCATATTTAATTATTTTTTCCATAATCGAAGCTATATTTTTGCTGTTTTTGCTTGAAATAACGGTCATGTTGTTGTCCTCTATGATGCAGTCCTTAACCCCATCTATTTTTTTAATCTCATCAACTATTGAAAAATTAATATTTGATAGGGTAATATCTATTTTTTCTTCTTGTGATACAAAGTCCTTAAGTTCCTCCTTTGTACCCTTTGCAATAACTCTTCCATGATCCACTATAACAACATAGGAACATATCTGCTCTATCTCTTCCATATAGTGGGATGTGTAGATTATTGTAGAGCCCATATCGTTAAGAACTTTTATTGAATCCAATATATGGTTTCTCGACTGAGGATCGATGCCAACGGTTGGCTCATCCATTATAATAAGCTTTGGTCTGTGGGTTATTGCACAGGCAATGTTTAGCCTTCTTTTCATACCTCCTGAAAACTTTACAGGATATTCCTTTCTCTTATCCCAAAGGCCTACGAAGTTAAGTGCCTCTTCAACTCTTTCTTTTAAAAGCGTCCCAGACAGGCCATAGAGCCTTGCAAAATATTTTACATTTTCATAGGCGGTTAAATCCTCAAACACAGCTATATCCTGAGGAACTATACCCATATTCTTTTTAATTTCAATTTCATCCTCTTTAAGGCTTTTCCCAAATACCCTTATCTCCCCTTTGTCAATTTTGCAAAGTCCAACGATTGTGTTTATTATCGTTGTCTTTCCTGCGCCGTTAGGTCCTAAAAGCCCGAATATCTCCCCTTCTTTAATGCTCATACTAACATTATCAACAGCAAGTACATTCCCATATCTTTTTATAAGGTTTTTAATTTCAACAACCATATTAACCCTCCCATAATTTTCTTAATTATATAATATAAACTTTAAAGGGTTGTAAATAGTGATTTTAAGAACAAACTAATATGACAATTGTCATAAAAAGTGAACCGGTCAGCAGCTTATAAAGGCTTGGACAAGCATAGGGACAGTTACTTATTTTATTTATTTAATATAATATTTTGAGAACACAAAAAGGGCAGCCATTATAAAATCAGCTACCCTGTATAGTAAAATGTATTTATTTTATCAATTGTCAATCTAATGGAAATTTTATCCTCCAATCTCCATCTCCAGCGCCTGGCACCAAGGATGTGGCACTTTTTCTGCTGAGCTATCCTATTGTCTATGCCGAGTACACCCCTAAAAAATACCTTTTAATTTTTCAAGGGTTATTTTCAGTTAATATATAACATTATCTGCGCACTCTGACATAATCTTAGCTGCCTGTTTTATGTTATCTTTACCTAAGATACATGAAACTACCGCAATGCCGTCTATTTTTGCAGGTTTTAAAAGCACTGCATTGTTTTCATTTATTCCTCCAATTGCAACAACAGGAATAGATACGCTTTCTTTAATTTCTTTTAAACGCTCAATTGAAACTGCGTCTGCATCTTTTTTGGTGCTTGTTGGGAAAATAGCCCCAACGCCTATATAATCTGCTCCATCTTTCTCAGCTTTTCTTGCTTCATCAACACTGCAAACAGAAACTCCAAGTATTTTATCTTTTCCAATAAGTTTTCTTGCTATGTCTGCAGGCATGTCTTTTTGCCCAACGTGAAGCCCTGCAGCATCTATTGAAAGTGCAATATCAAGCCTGTCATTTATAATTAAAGGTATGTCATATATATCAGTAATTCTTTTAATATTTAAAGCTATATTATAAAATTCTCGGGTTGATATATCCTTTTCCCGAAGCTGGACTAAAGTTACTCCTCCTAATATAGCCTGCTCTACAGCCTTTGATAAATCATTATTTTTTAATATATCTCTATCAGTAACAAGATAAAGCTTATAATTAACATTATTCTTCATAAACTTTCCCTCTTTGTATTATTTCTTCCTTTGATAATTTATAAATTGAATCTATTAAATATGTTTTAAAGCTGCCTGTTCCTTCATCGTTTTTATCCATTTTTTCAAAGGCCTTTTCACCAGCGATGCCCATAGATACAATACCCGATAAAGCAGCTAAAAGATAATTATCTGATGCTCCAAGGTATGAACCAATAAGAGAAGTGCACATACAGCCTGTTCCTGTTATTTTAGACATTATTTTATGACCGTTTGTAACGCTATATAGAGCTTTTCCGTCTGTTACTATATCTGTTGCCCCAGTTATTGCACATACAGTTTTAAATTTTTTAGCAAAATTTCTTGCAATTTCTTTTATTTCAGTAAGTTCATCCTCACTTGCTGAAATCGGCTCTGCGGCATCAACGCCTTTTGTCTGTGTCTCTAATCCGTATAGGGTTTTAATCTCTGAAATATTTCCCCTTACAACAGATAGTTTAATTTCATCCATTATTCTTTTGGCTGTTTCCGTTCTGTATTTTGTAGCTCCTGCACCAACAGGATCAAGTATAATTGGGATATTAAGTTCATTTGCCCTCTTACCAGCTTCAATCATAGATTCAACAGTTCTTTTGTTTAATGTTCCAATATTTAATACAAGAGAGGATGCAATGGATACCATCTCTTTAACTTCATTTATATCATCTGCCATAACCGGCGATGCTCCAATTGCAAGGATAATATTAGCGCAGTCATTTACAGTTACATAATTTGTTATATTATGTATTAGAGGATTTTTTTCTCTTAAGCTGCATAATAATTCTCCAATTTTTTTACAAGTTTCCATTTGTTAATCCACCTCCAGGTTATTGTATAAATAATGCTTGTAGTTATCATTGCAGGAACTGTTGCTCCAAATAATAAATCCTGTTTAATGAAACTGTAATATGAAGCAACACCTATTGCCCATACTATAAATGCTCCTAAGTTAATAAGAACATCGTTCTTAATTTTGTTGTTTTTCTTTATAATAAAATAGTCAGTTATAAGAATTGCAAACAAAGGTGCAAACACTGAACCTATTGCATATAAAAAGCTTTCATAGTTTTCAATTGGAAAAACTGCAGCGATTACAGTTCCAATTACCGTCATTAGTATTCCTATATTTTTTTCACTTTGTTTTGGCATTATATTTAAAAAGGAAACCCCAGCTGAGTAAACATCAAGAAAAGTAGTTGTAACTGTTGAAAGCACAACTATGCCAAGTGCAGTTATTCCAAGATTTGCAGCAAGCATCATAGCTGAAGGGTCTGGGTTGTTTGAAACTATAGCTGCACCAAGTCCAATAATATACATCCATGAACTTCCTAAAAAGTATCCTAAAAAGCTTCCTAAAGCTCCTTCTTTTTCACTCTTTGCAAATCTTGTATAGTCTGCAATAAGAGGAAGCCAAGACAGAGGCATAATTACATTAAGTTCAAGAGCCCCGCCAACAGATATGCTGCCGCTTCCTGCTCTATCAAACAAAGTTTTATCTTTAAATATTACAGTACCTAAAACAATCGTCAGTACAAAGAGCAAAAATACAGCAATACTGTTCAGCTTTTTCATACCATCCTTCCCATACCAAATCCAAAGTGCAACAAGTACTCCAACTAAAACAATGCTTAACAAAACATTGTCAAAACTCCATAAACTCTTTGCTATAAGGTTTATTGAATCTGCTGCAGATTTTATCATAACCGCTGTCCAGCCTATAAGCTGAAGAACGTTTAAAATTGAGAATAAATATACTCCGTATTTCCCAAAGGATATATTTGTTGAAGTTATTGCTGGAACCTTTTCTCTTGTTCCAATTACTCCTCCCAAAACAAGCACAAAGGTTCCAATCAAATGCCCAGCTAAAATTACAATAACACCGGTTTTAAAGCCAAGAGGTGCAATCAAACCTCCAGTTAATATTTCAGCAATTGAAACTGCCGCTCCAAACCATAAAAGTAAAAATGTCCAAAAGCCAAGCTTTTCGTTATCTTTAGTCATTTAAAATTCCTCCTGCTTTATATAATGAATAAAAATGATTAGTGGGTCCAACTCCATGCCCTATATCAAGGGAATGTTTTATAGCTGTTGTTATGTATTCCTTTGCTCTTTTTACAGCATCTTTAATTTCAAATCCAAGGGCTAAATTAGCCGTTATTGCAGATGATAATGTACAACCTGTTCCATGTGTATTTTTTGTATTAATTCTCTCTGTGCTGTAATGAACAATATTTTCACCATCAAATAAAACATCAACCGCTTCTCCTTTAATATGCCCTCCCTTTAAAAGAACACTTTTGCATCCAAGTTTATATATTTCTTTTGCAGCTTCTTCCATTTCACTTACTGTCTCGATTTTTATATTTTCATTCTTTACTTCATTAAGTATTTCTTCAGCTTCAGGAATATTTGGAGTAATAATTGATGATAGGGGAATAAGCCTATTTATAAGTGCAGTTTTTGACTCAGGTTTTAAAAGAGAGTACCCGCTTTTTGAAATCATAACCGGATCTAAAACAACATTCTCAGGATTATACTGACTTATCTTTTCACTTATTGCTTCAATCGTTGAAATCTTTGAAACCATGCCTATTTTAACCACATCAACCTTAATATCAGTAAAAATTGCATCAATCTGGGCTTTAATAATTTCCTCATCAATATCCTGCACTGCAAAAACGCCCTGTGTATTTTGTGCTGTTACTGCTGTAATCACGCTCATTCCTTATACTCCATTTGCACTGAATGTTTTTAAATCTGCCTGTATTCCTGCACCACCACAGCTGTCTGATCCTGCAATTGTTAATGCCTTTTTCATATTTTTCCTCCTTCTTAATACAAAAAAACACAAACCCATAGGATTTGTGTTTAAATCAAAAATTTACAAACATCTTCCTACGCTGGAATTATCCAGTTCAGGTTCATAGGGTCAAAGAATTATGGTTCTTACTCTCAGCCGGCCTATCCAGCTCCCCCGTGTTTTGCTTATTAATTTTTATAAATTAATCATAACACAACCAATTATATTTTGCAAAAAAATTTATAATTATACTTTTTTAAAATTATAGAATATAATATTGTAATTTGCATCAATATTTAATTAAAAAACTTCCGTTGAAAATAAGAATGATTTATGTTATTATGTAATTGAGAATGAATTTCATTACGAGGTGATGTGTATGTGTATATGTGATTTAGAACCTTTGAAGAAGGTATATATATGTGATATAAAAGGAAATGAATTGCTTGTAAAAAGACTTCTTGCTCTTGGTGCAACTTATGGTACCGAAGTTTATGTTAAAAATTATGCTCCTCTTGGTGATCCGATAATAATTAATCTAAGAGGCTTTGATCTTGCAATAAGAAAGAAGGATGCAAAGAATATATACGTAAAGGAGGCGTAATATGATAACGGCTGCACTTATTGGTAACCCAAATGTGGGAAAAACAACTCTTTTTAACCTTCTAACGGGTTCAAATCAATATGTTGGTAACTGGCCAGGAGTTACCGTTGAAAAAAAAGAAGGTTACATGGAAAACTCAATAAAAATAGTGGATTTGCCTGGAATCTATGCAATGGATACCTTCTCTAATGAAGAGAAAATATCTAAGGAGTTTCTTTTAAAAGAAAAGGTTGATGTGATTATAAACATAGTTGATGCATCAAATTTAAGTAGAAACCTATATCTTACAATGCAGCTTAAACAATTTAAAAAACCAATAATACTTGTATTAAATATGTTAGATGCCGCAGAAAATAAAGGCATTAAAATAAACTTTGATTTATTAGCAAAAGAAATCAATTGTACTATAGTTCCAATTATAGCATCAAAGAAAATAGGAATTGATAATCTTAAGGTACTGCTTATGAGCGGTAATTTTTTAAAAAGCATAGATGATAATGATTATCATTTTTCATCAGAAAAGGAGATTTATGACTATATAGATTCAATACTTAAAAAATCAATATCTTTTAATAGGAACAATACAAAAACAATCTCAGAAAAAATTGATAAAATAATACTTAATAAATTTTTAGCTTACCCAATATTTTTAGGATTTCTGTACTTAATATTTAAATTAACTTTCAGCTGGGTAGGCCAACCTCTTGCAGATCTTTTAGATTTATTTCTAAACGATTATCTTGTCCCATTCATTGAAAACCTATTAAAAAGCAGTAGCCCTTATTTTAAATCTCTAATAATAGATGGAATAGTTGGAGGAGTCGGTTCTGTTGTAGTATTCCTTCCTGTTATACTTTCACTATTTCTTGGTATATCTTTTTTAGAGGACTGTGGATATATGGCAAGAGCGGCATTAATAATGGATAAACTTATGAGGAAAATGGGTCTTTCTGGTAAAGCATTTATACCTTTGATAGTTGGATTTGGTTGCAGCGTACCTGGAATAATGTCCTCAAGAACCTTAGAAAGTGAAAAGGACAGAAAACTCACTGCATTATTAGTACCTCTTATGTCTTGTAACGCAAGGCTTCCTGTTTACGCACTATTTGCTTCAGTATTTTTCCCAAACAATCAAACTGCAGTAGTATTTTCGCTATATATCATAGGAATAGTTCTTGCATTTGTTATTGGAATTATTTTCAAGAATACAATATTTAAAAAAGACGAAGAGCCTTTTATAATAGAGCTTCCTGAATATAAAATGCCTGATATAAGAAACCTTTTAATTCATACCTGGGACAAAGGTAAAGGATTTTTAAAAAAGGCAGGAACAATAATATTTTCAATTTCAATATTAGTATGGTTCCTATCAAACTTTAATTTCAATGGAATGACTGAAATGAATTCAAGCTTTTTAGCATCAATTGGAAAATTTATAAACCCAATATTTATACCTCTTGGATTTGGTAAATGGCAAAATTCTGTATCCCTTTTAACAGGCCTTATGGCAAAAGAAGTTGTAATTGGTACAATGGGAGTAATATATGGAGGAGATTTATCTAATGTATTAAAAGGATCCTTTACTCCACTTTCAGCCTATAGCTTTTTAATATTTGTTCTTTTATACACACCATGCGTGTCAGTCATAGCAACCATGAAAAAGGAATACGGAAGCAAGATGGCAGTTTTTTCAGTATTTTATCAGTTAATTTTAGCATGGATAGCCTCATTTATAGTATATAACTTTGGAAAAATATTATTTTAAAGAAGGTGTTTTTATGATTGAAAGAATAATAACAATAATCATAATAATTACAGCAATATATATTCTATATAAAAATATTAAGAAAAAATCTTCCGGCAGTTGCGATTGTTCATCCTGTACCTCCCACTGTCAAAAATATAATAATAAGTCAGGTGTATAACACTTGGCTTATTTTTTTATATTTTCACAAAAATATATTGCATATTTATTTAGTTTTATGTATAATCTCATCTTTGACAGTTGCGAGAAGCAAAAAGCCTGTAGAACCATTGAATATCAAGGGCTCTCAGGCTTTTATACTTTTCAAAAAAGTGAACAATGTTTTTTATTTTTTCGTGTCTTTAAAAATTTTCTTCATTTGTTTCATATTAATTATTTGATAATCCGTTCTAAAGCCAAATTTGTCATGTAAATCATCTGTAAAATCAGTCCTTGTATATATTGGAATATAGCCCTCATTCTTAATCTCATAAAAATTCATTTCTCTAAGTCCTGATATAATATCGCTACACGTATATTTTTCTGAAAGCTTTTTTTCTAATAGCCTATATATCATCAGGGAAATGAAACAAGTTGTAAAATGCGCTTTTATTCTATCATCTCTTCTTAAATATACTGGTCTTGCCTTAAACTCTGATTTCATAATACGGAAGGACTCTTCTATTTCCCAACGCCTTCTATTAATTTTTATAATTGCGGCAGCATCATCACTTATATTTGTACATACTGCGTAAAAACCATCATACATTGCCTCTTGTGCTATTAAATCAGCATTAATGCTGTATAATTCTTTTTCAGCTACTTCACCGTCAGGTGTGTAGTGAGTCTTTGAAATAAAGCGTTTGTAATCATTAGCATTACATTTCTTCAATTTTGTAGGATTGGTATCAATAACCTCTTGAGCTCTCTCTATTTGGTTACCTCTTATAGTTCTTTGATAGTTTCTATATTTCAAGGAAAATGTTACAATAAGTTTTTGTTCAAGCCCGTCTTCTTTTATCCAGCGTTCCTTATAAAAAATTTTATTAATATCTGCTTCTTCGTTAATTTCGTTTAAATTATATACTTTGTCTGAATCGCTAAGATGCCATCCTTTGGGGTCTAACGCCCATTCTTTTAAATGTGATTTTAATTTTTTAATAGATTGTGTAGTAATAAAAGCTCGATTTTGTATATTATTAAATTTTCTGTTTGCTGTAGATGCAAGCCCTGCATCTGTACAAATGATAAATTTTGAAAGCCCAAATTCGGATATAATTTTTTGCTCTAAAGGTTTTAAAGTTACTTGTTCATTAGTATTACCTTTGTTTATACAAAATGCAAGGGGGATGCCGTCTCCATCCATGAAAAGTCCCATTTGAACAATTGGATTGGGTCTATGTTCCTTCGATACTCCATACTGTTTTAATCCTTCTTCCTGTTCAATTTCAAAGAAATAGTTGGTGCAGTCATAATAGAGAACTCCTTTATTACGATTGCAAACTTTAAGACTGTTCTTATATAATTCTGACTGAATAAAATCTGTTTCTTCTGAAATTACTTCTAAAGCTCTATAAATATGCTGAAGCTCAAAATCAGGCTGCTCAATAAATTTTTTTGATAGTTCGTATGTAGCAAGCTTAGATGATGGATAAATAATTCTTGCATAAATTAATCTTGATAGTATTGAATTTAGATTAAAATTAAATTTATGTTTATCCGAAATATTTTTACAGATATTTTGCAGCCCAAGCTCGTTATATATTTTTTGTAAAAACAAGTAACTACCATTAAAAGTATGCTGTTCGTCTTTGTTAATTTGTTTAACAGGCGAGTATTTTACTAATATTTCTCTTTTCTCTTCTTTTTCTTTTCTATTTAACTCTTCAACGTACCTCTTCCCCCATTCTATAGGGTCTTGTCCGTTTAGTTTTTTTAAAAGTTCATCATAAGTGCCAAGCTTCTCAACTACTTTTGAAGTACGATTGCCTTTTTCATAAACAGATTTAACTACGTATAAGGATGCTGCATTTTTTGATTTAACAATTTGTAATCTCATTTTTTCACATCTCTTCATATATTTATATCTATATTATAACACATTGTTACACATTGTGCACTATAAAAATTTAAAATTTGACAAAAAAATAAGCCTATATCAAGGCTTTAAGGCACTTTTTTTGTCTTGCAACTGTCAAAGACCCGAATAATAAGTCAGGTGTATAACACTTGGCTTATTTTTTTATATTTTCACAAAAATATATTGCATATTTATTTAGTTTTATGTATAATTATTTTAAAGAAAGCAAATAAATAATAAATAGAAGTTATTAAATTAGTATTTGAACTGTTTCCCATATTTAAAATAAATATTCATTGGAGGTGCTATAATGACAGCATATAAGTTAGCTTTAGAAGTTGAAAAAGTAAAGGGAAAGGTAGCAATAGTTGCAAATGAAACTGATATAATCTTTGCATTATATATAATAAAAGGCATAAAAGATTCTGAGATAGATTTGTATATAAATACATCAAAAGGCTCTATAGTTATAAGTGACATAAAAGACAAGATTGATAACATAACAAATACAACAAATACCATTTTTGAATACAGTGTTGACCAAATATTAAATCCTTTTGACTATAATGTAGTAATATGTTTAGGCAACATAAGTAATATAGATAAAATAATTGATATATGCAGTAAATACGCAACCCCTATTATATCTAACATTGACACACCCCTACTAAAAATTGCTTAACCCCCTATTAAAAAAGGTGAGTTTCCTCACCTCATTTTTTTAACTATTATTTATAATCAAAGCTTATCTACAACATAAAAGCACGGATAAACTTTATATATTTAACTCATTCCTTCCCAACGTTTAGATTTTCTATTTTCTATACCTATTTTATCAAGAAGCTTCATTATGTGATGATCAATAATATCATCTATTGTTTTTGGTTTATTATAGAATGCAGGCATCGGAGGAATTATATATGCCCCCATATTTGATAGTTTAAGCATAAGCTCAATATGTATTGAATTTAAAGGACTCTCTCTTGGGCATATAATTAATTTTCTTCTCTCCTTTAAAGCAACATCTGAAACTCTTGAAATTAAGTTTTCACTATAACCATTAGCTACTGACGACAATGTTTTCATACTGCATGGTATTATAACAACTGCATCGTATTCAAAGGATCCACTTGATACACATGCAGCAAGATTTGAGTTTTCGTGAGCATAATTTACTAATGAATAGACATATTCCAAAGAATAACTTGTTTCAATTTTTATATTTTCCTTACCATGTTCACTTATTATAAGATGTGTAGTAACGTTATCATACTGTTTCAATGCTTCAAGAAATTTTATACCATAAATAGCTCCTGTTGCTCCAGTTATACAAACTACTATTCTCATTTCTCTATCTCCATTCTTAACTCTTCTATCGCTTCTTCAACAAGATTACAAAATATATTAATATCTTCAAATGAAGCATTATCCTTATGTATTCCACATAAGATGCAAACCCTGCATCCTAAAGCTTTGGAAAGTTTAACAGAATATTCCCTTGCAATTACATCTTCCCTATGTCCTGGAATAGCTATTACTGACGCACTTACCCCATGTCTTTCATCTGGAACTGCAAGAGCAACCGCTCCTATATGAGGGTTATCTCCACCATAGATGCAAACATTAATATCCTCTCCCAGTTTTATAGCTATTAATGAAATATGTAAGTCATTATGCTCTTTGATTATTTTAATCATACTTACCCCTTTGACTAAATCATTTTAAATACTTGTCTAAAAAATTTAATACCTTTTCAATATTCTCAGGGTTCTCAAATGCAGGATCTGCATGATCTGCTCCATTTAAAGTTTCAAAATAAAATCTTTCACTGCCAACTACTTCTTTTAGTTTCTCTACTAAAAGTATTGATTGCCCAAATGGTACTATATGATCTTTATCACCATGTTGAATAAATATAGGAGGCATGTTTTTAGTAATATAATTTATAGGATTTGCATATTCTACCCTTTCAGGAATTTCTGTTATTTTACCTCCAAGCAATCTTGATTCTGGAGAATCCTCATCATTATGATCAGTTGGCCCAAGACCTGCCTGTGCAAGCTGTTCATCCATCTTTAAGAAATTTGTTGGTCCAAACCAATCAACAACAGCTTGTATTTCACATGAATATTCAGAGTTACCCATAGTTAAATCTTCAAATTCTTTTATCATCGGTGTTGCCCCAAGCATTACAGAATAATATCCTCCTGCTGATCCTCCCCACGCAGCTATTTTATTAGGGTTAAAGCCATATTTATCTGCATTTGCCTTTATCCACCTTATAGCAGCTTTTAAATCCATAATCCCTGCTGGGAAAAGTGCCTCCCCACTTAAACGGTAGTTAACAGATACCACTGCATATCCTCTTTTTAATGCATTTAGTTGTGGATTTAACTGTATATCCTTTTTATCCCCAATTGCAAAGGCTCCTCCATGGATTGCAACAATAACTGGGAATTGTCCTTCCCCTTCATCTGGAAGATAAATATCAAGTTTTTGAGCATTTGAATTATTTGCATAAGGTATGTCTAAATATTTTCTTTTAATATAGCTTGTATCAGCTAAAGGTATTTTTATTATTTTTTCCCTTTCAACCTGACTCATCTTCTTTTCCATTTTATATCCTCCCTATAACTAAATTTATTTATATTATATTTTTAAGCTTTCTAAAAACACATATCAATTAAAATTGAATAATATTTTATTGCTAAGCTTAATATACAGTTTATTATCTTTACTATCAATTCAATTTATGTTATTATTTATTCCAAAAAGGAATATGTTGGTGATATTTATGGACATACTTCAAATCAAATATTTTTATTATATAGTCAAATTAGGAAGTTTTTCAGAGGCTGCTGCTGAACTTAATATTTCTCAATCTTCTCTTTCAAAAAGAATATCATCTCTTGAAAATGAGCTAAATGTAATGCTATTTGACAGGACAACCAGAAGAGTAAATTTAACTGATGCAGGTAAGATTTTTCTTTCCTTTAGCGAAAAAATTCTTTTTGAATATGAAGATATTCAAAATAAATTAAAAGATTTTTCTATTCCTGCAAAGGGAAAGCTTAAAATTTCCACAATTCCTGTAATGTCACAGTATAATATAACTTCATTGATATCAGGATTTAAAGAAATATATCCAGGTATTAATATTTTTATAAATGAAACTGAATATAAATCCATATTATATTCGCTTTATGATTCTGAGTATTCTCTTGCTTTTTTAAGAACCAACTATATTGATATGGATAAATTTGATATAATCCCAATTTCAACTGACAAACTGTCAGTATGCATTCCTAAGAATCATCCTTTTGCATCCAAAAAATCAATTGATATAAATGAAATAAAAAATGAAAAACTTATTCTTCTTGATCAAAATTCAGGTATATATGATATAGTTGTATCTGCATGTAAAAGTGCCTGTTTTGAACCTAACATATTATATACCAATACGCGTATTGAAACCATTATAGGTCTTATTGCTGCTGGAGAAGGTATTTCTCTTCTTATGGACAAAGTTGTACGTTTTTTTAATAATCCCGATATATATATACTACCTCTTTCAAAACCTATAAATAGTACGATAGCTTTAGTAAAGCTAAAAAAACAAAAGCTTTCTTCAAATGAAAAGTTATTTTGGAATTATGTATCAGAAGTTTTTAGCAAAAAAAATGTTTGAAAAGCTAAATATAGCTTTTCAAACATTTTTTACTGTGCTAATACTTTTTCAGTATTATTTTTCCTTATCATCTTACTCTTCTTGCCACTTTTTTGATATGTGTCAAATCCAACAGCTAAAAGTAACACAAGTCCTTTTGCAATATATTGAGGATAAGTTCCAAGCCCTATTATTTGCATTCCATTGGATAATATTCCAAGTATGAGAACACCAGTCATTACACCCCATATCTTACCACTTCCACCTTTAAAACTTATACCTCCAAGTACTGCTGCTGTCATGCAAGTAAATTCTGTTCCTACACCGGTTGCTGAAGTTGCAGATCCTGCTCTTGCTACTAATACTATTGCTGCTATAGATACAAAAAATCCACATATTGAAAAAATAATAAGTTTCATTTTATCTATATTAACTCCTGCAAGTCGTGCTGCCTCTTCATTCCCTCCCAAAGCATAAACATATCTTCCAAAATATGTTTTGTTAAGTATAAAACTTGCAACCACTGCACACACCAACATGATTATTATACAAAATGGTATATTGAATAAATATCCTTGTCCAATAAATTTAAACTCTGGTTTAAGGCCAAAAATAGGATTAGATTTTGATATTATATAAGATATTCCTTGAAAGATTGTCATCGTTCCTAATGTAATAATTAAAGAATGGACCTTTAAAAATACTGTAGCAATTCCATTAAAAAGTCCCAATATAATACCTGTTGTTATACCAATTATTATTGCAATTGGGATAGAAATGTTATACCAAACCATACATATTGACGTTATAACACTTACAAGAGATAGCTGATATCCAACAGATAAGTCCATGCCTCCACTAATCATTACAAAAGATAAACCTATAGCAGCAATAATAACATAAGATTGTTGAACAAGTATATTGATTAAATTTTCAAAAGAAAAGAAAACAGGTGATATAATGGAAAATGTAATTATTAGACCTATTAATACAAGTAGGATTGCATATTTTTTAATTAACAGCTTTATCTTCATCATATTACCTCCCATTAACTGCCTGAAGCTAAATTTAGTATATAATCCTGACTAAAATCTTGTTTTTCAACAATTCCTGTCTGGACTCCTTCGCATAATACAAGAATCCTATCAGACATACCTAGCAATTCTTCCATATCTGAGGAAATCATTATAATAGCTATACCATTTTCAGCAAGTTGATTCATAAGGTTGTATATTTCCTGCTTTGCACCAACATCTATTCCTCTAGTTGGCTCATCGAATATTATAATCTTAGGATTCGAGGCTAAAGTCTTTGCAAGAACAACCTTCTGCTGATTTCCTCCGCTTAAATTCTTCACATCTTGTAATATAGATGGTGTTTTTATTCTTAAAATATCTTTATATCTATTTGCAGTTTCTTCTTCTACTTTTTTATCAACTATTAAATATTTTGAAATATTTTTTATATTATTAAATGAAATATTCCATTTTATATTCATATCCAAAAAACATCCCTGTATTTTTCTGTCTTCAGGAATAAGGCCTATTCCTTTTTTTATAGCATCTGAAGGAGATTTTATAGTCACTTTTTTCCCTTCAATATATATCTCACCTTTTTCAATTTTTTCAACTCCAAATATTAATCTGGCAAGCTCAGTTCTTCCTGCTCCAACAAGCCCTCCAATACCTAATATTTCACCTTTTTTAACGTTAAAGGTGATGTCTTCTACACCATTACCTGTTAAATGTTTTACTTCTAATGCTATATCACTTGGAGTTTTTGTTCTCTTAGGATATGATTCTTTTAGTTCTCTTCCTACCATAAGGTTAATAAGCTCATTTCTATTTGTTTCATTTGTATTTTTAGTTGAAATAAAGCATCCATCTCTCATAACTGTTACTCTATCTGATATTCTAAAAATCTCATCTAACCTATGAGATATATATATTATTGTAACACCACATTCCTTTAGCCTTCGTATTATCGAAAACATACATTCAACTTCATTAACAGTTAATGGTGCACTCGGTTCGTCCATAATTAATATTTTTGCATTCTTTGATATTGCCTTAGCAATCTCTACTATTTGCCTTTGAGCTGTTGTTAAATCTCCAACAAGAGTTGAGGGATTTATTTCGATATTAAATTGTTTAAATAATTCTCTTGCCTCTAATTCCATTAAATCATAATTTACTAATTTCCCAGTCCTCTTACCTAAATAAATATTTTCAGCTGCAGATAATGAATCGACAAGAATAAATTCTTGATATATTACTTCTATACCATTCTCCCTTGAAATTTTAGGTGTCATCTTTTTAAATGTCTTATTTTTTACCGTTATATATCCTGCATCGGGAGTAATTGCTCCTGAAATAATCTTTATCAACGTTGATTTTCCTGCCCCATTTTCTCCTAATAAGGCATGAATTTCTCCTTCGTAAAAATCTATTGAAAAGTCGTTTAATGCTATAACTCCAGGATAAGTTTTAGTAATGTTTTTTAAGGATAAAACAACATTTTTACTACTCAATTGCCTCTACCCCTCATTCTTAAAGATTAGGGAGGGAATAATCCCTCCTTTAATAAACCTATTAAAAATTAAAATTCATTTGCATTTTCAGGAGTAATTGGTGTAAGTGGATCCGGATTCTTTTTGTTAAATTGCTCTCCATTAATCATCTTTTTAGCAAGTGTATAAGTATCAGCTGCTAAATCTTTTCCTCCAAATTTAACAACGCCACGTAAAACGCTTTTGTTTGAAGCAGAATCTATAACTGCCTGCTTGCTTTGTGGATCTAAATCTGAGCAAAATACTGCAAAATCTGATTTATCAGTTATCTTTGAGCCCGGTCTCATTGCATAAGCATTTACACCTATTCCAGCACCTGAATTGTAGCAAAGAACAACTTTTACATTTGGATTTGTCTGAAATAAATTTTCGGCAGCAGCCTGGGCAGCATCAGTATTTTTAATTCCTCCAATTACCTTTACAACTTTTGCAGCCGGGCATAGTTTAGTTATTTCAGCCATACCATCACATCTTTGGCTTGCTTCTGGTGTATCCCTGGATTCAAGTATTGCAACTTCAATACTATTTGGTGCAGCATTAGGATATTTTGCTGAAATATAGTCTGCAGCCATCTTAGCTATCATTTTTCCATCCTCAAACTGGTCAATATACATAATCGCATCATATACTCCTGTGTCACTTCCTGCAACTAATACTTTACAACCAGAAGCTTGAGCTTTCTTTATTGCATCAGCAACACTTGTTGGATCTACCGCCATTACTATTATCAAGTCAGCTTTCATTGTAGCAAAGTTTTCTATCTGGCTTACCTGCGTATTTGCATCACCAGCAGCATTTGCTATCTGAACTTCAACCCCATCTTTTTCAAACATCTGCTTTACACTATTTGATAGATTAGCTAAAAAAGGTTCTGAAGTATCAGGTATACAATATCCTATTAATTTTCTTTTATTTGTTGTTTCTTGATTTGTTGTTTTAGTGGTTGTCGAATTCCCACACCCACTTGTTATTAAAACTGCAATCATAAAAAATACACATAAAAAAAGTGTTGAAATTTTGTTGAATTTTTTCATAATTCATCCCCCTTCTTCAATCTATTGAAAGTATATTTATTTTTCATTTATATAGTATCGTATGAATTTTTCGAAAACAATGAGAGTAAATTTAGATTTGGTGGACTTTATTAATATCTTTTTCTTCATCATTTAAAATATATTGAACCATACTTTTATTAATTATTGCTATTCTATCACATACATTTAGAATTTCTGATTGATCTGATGAAATAATTATAAAAGAAATACCTTCCTTTCTCATAAATTCAATTAATAAATGAATTTCTTTTCTTGACATAAGATCCATCCCTCTAAATGGATTGAACATTATAATAATATCCGGTTTATATAAAAGCCATCTATACATAAGAATTTTCTGCTTATTAAGCCTATTTAGTTCTTTTATTTCTATATCTTTATCATAGCAATCTATATTCAATGTCTTTGAATATTCCTTTAACACAAAATCTAAAATTTTATTTTTAATGAATAAAAATTTGCTTATATTTTTAAGTTTCATAAAAATTATATTTTCAGCTAAGCTCATATTATAAAAAATACTTTTTTGAAGGCCATCTTCAGGTATTATTCCAATTTTATATTTTAATGCCTCTCTATAGTTTTTAAATTTAACTTCTTTTCCTTTTAAAATAACACAACTATTTTCTTTTCCTTCAGGAGAGAAAAAAACTTCTTTTAACAATTCCTCATAATTCCTTTCCACGTCCATTATTCCCAGTATTTCTCCCCTATACAGGTTTAAACTTATATCATTTACTGAACCTTTTACACGCAAATCCTTAATCTTTAAAATTTCCTCTTCAAAGCTCTTCTTAGGCTGTATTATTTTTTCATTAAAATGTATTCCTTTAAGTAATATGCTGATTTTTTCCCCACAGAATTCATCTTTGTATAAATTTTTTATTGTAGTACCTTCTCTTAATATCGTCATTCTATCACATATACCCATTATATCTTCAAACTGATTATTAGTTATTATAAATGATATACCGGTATTTTTTAAAGCAAATATAACCTGCTTTAAATTTTCAATATCCTTTTTTGAATATCCTCCAAATATATCATCTATTACTATTATCTTAGAATTAAGTGAAACAGCCTTAACTAATAAAATTAAATACTGTTCAGGTATTGATAGATCCTCAATTAGCATTTTAGGATTAACATTCATATTAATCATTTTTAACAATTTATTTGTTTCGTTATTTATAGCATTTTCATTTAAAGTTATTTTTTTTAAACTATTTTCTCTGATAACAAATATATTATCTGATATCGTTAAGTTAGGTATTAATTGTAAATTATTATATATGCAAAAAATACCCATTTTACCTGGTTTTTTTATTCTGTCAGATATTATTTTTTTACCATATAAATATATATTGCCTTCATCTATAGCTTGTGTGCCATTTAATATTTTTGTAATAGTTGTTTTACCAGAATCATTTAAACCTATTAATCCCAATACTTCACCATAAAACAAGTTAATATTAATATTGTGAAGCTGTATTTCATTATTATTTATTCTAATTCGTTCCATTCTTAATATTTCTTGTTTCATTTTTTTACCCTTTAAATTATAGTTTTATTCTCTTCTTTTCTTATTAATGGTAATACAATTTCTACATCAGTTCCTATTTCAGGTGTACTGTAAATTTTAATCCCATATTCTTCACCAAACAAAAGTTTTATTCTCCTATCAACATTAATAAGTGCAATCCCTGATTTTTTCTGTTCTTTATTTTCAGATATAAATTTAAATGCATTATTTAATTTTTCATTTAGAACTTCAACCTTTTCTTTCTCCATACCTATTCCATTGTCACTAATAATAATTACTATCCTATCCTGCGTGTTATATATCCTTATAACAACTGTACCTTTACCTATTTTAGGTTCTAGGCCATGATAAATAGCATTTTCCACAATTGGCTGAAGAGTTAGTTTTGGTATACTACATTCTAAGATTCCTTCATCGCAATCATCAAATTTTTTTACTATATTAAACTTATTATTAAACCTATATTGTTGAATAAGAAAATAGTTATCAATATTTTTTAGCTCATCCTCTAAAGTTACAATAGAGCCTTTTAGGCTTATACTATATCTAAAAAAGTTTGCAAGTGCTTCTGTCATATCTGCTATTCCACTAGCCCCCTCTATGAGAGCTTGTCCTCTAATTGATTCAAGAGTGTTATACAAAAAATGAGGCTTTATTTGACTTTGAAGTGCATCAATTTCAGTTTTTTTTGATAGATTATTCAATAAAAATTCTTTATCAGTTTTACATAAATCACACTTTAAATTGCTATTATTTTTAATTTCTTCTTCAAACCTTAATATAAATAACACAAAAGAAACTATTAATAAAGCTAAAATAATAAGATTCAATACTATTAATATCTTTAAATCAATCTGGTATTTAATGCTATAATATATAAGGATAATCGTTTCAAATAGCAATATAAAAATTGCATTAAAATAAAATATTTTTAGATAATGTTCTTTATGTTTCAAAATTTTCTCAAGTATTTTCTTCAAATACTCAATCATCTTATCCTCCAAATTTAACTTCTAAAAATTATGAATATAGCTTTCTATACTCTAAAGGTTTAATCCCCACAACTTTCGTAAATAATTTGCTAAAATATTTTGAATCTTTGTATCCTACCATATCTGCAATTTGACATATATTATAGTTTTTATTTTTTAATAATTCCTTTGCTATATCAATTCTATAATTAATTAAATATTCACTAAAATTCATGCCTACTTCCTTTTTGAACATTACACTAAAATAAACAGGATTTAAGTGAACTTCATTGGCTATATCCTCTAATGTAATATCCTTTTTATAGTTCTTACTAATATATTGTTTAGCAACTCTTATTGGCTTGTTTTCCTGGGCTTTTTTATATTGAAGATGCATCTCCAGACATTCATTTAATGATTCAACAATATTCTTAACAATCTCATTTAAACTTTTACAACTATCTATTTTTTGTATATTTTTTCTTTGATATAATCTTCATATTGAAAATCAGTTTTTTTCATTGTATCAAAAAATATTTCAATTATTTTATTGTACCCTTTAAATATTATTAGAGGATCTTCTTCTATTTTAAATCTAACTGAATTAAAGAAATCATTAATCCAAGTTTCTATTCCTTTTTTATCAAAGGACTCTATATAATTTGTAAAACTTATTTCTTTTTCCACAGTTAATAACTCACTAATATTTACACACCCTAAATTAAAGTTTGATGCATCTAATGTTTTATCTATTCCTAAAACTACCCTGCAATTTATTAAATCCAAAGCTGACTTTAATGAATCGGGAATAAATTTTATATTATCAGCAACTAATCCAAAAGCCATAGTTAAATAAAAATATTCCTGTATCTCAAGATAATTTTTAACATCTTCAAATATTTTTTTATAAATTTTTTTCATTAAATTACTTTTTTCTTCACAGTAATTTAAGATACATACTACTCTTTTATTAAAATTTATCGTTTCTATATCTTGACATATTTCTTTTAAGTTTTTTTTAACTATTTCACATAGCTTATTAAGAATTATATTCTCATAGTTTTCATTTATATCTTCATTGTTTTTTTTATCAACTTTTAAAATAATCCCTTGAAACTTTCCAGATTTAAAATTGAAATTATATTCATTATTTATTTTATTGATATCAGTATCTTCAACGTTGTTGATATTTAATAATATATTATATAAAAATTGTTTTCTTATTCTCCCTATATTGTATGTGAGCTGTTTTCTTATCATCATTTCTTCTTCAAGTTTTTTATTATTTATAAAGTATCTATCCCTTAGCTTTATTAAAATATTAAGTAATTCTTCTTTATTTATTGGTTTTAGAAGGTAATCCTCTACACCGTATCTAACCGCATTTTGTGCATACTCAAACTGTTTATGCCCACTTATTATTATAAAATTTGTTTCTATGCCTGACTCTCTAACTTTTTTTATCAATTCCAATCCATCTATCCCAGGCATTCTTATATCAGTTATAACAATATAAGGCTTTTCATTTAAAATTGCATTATATGCGTCAATTCCATTATCAACTTCTGCAACAATTTTTATCCCAAGCTTATCCCAATCTATTAACTTTTCAATAAGTTTGCAAACCCATATCTCATCATCTGCAATTATAGCTTTCATACACATCACACCTTTTATAAATAAAATATTTATTTAAATAAATCTGGTACAAATTTTTTAACATCTACATCTTTAAATTTTGCTCTTTTAAAAGATTCTTTTAGGTGAAATGGTACTGTACAATCAAAAATTACTTTGCATGATATTCCTTTTTGAGTTATAAATGGATTATATTCTGAAGTTTGTGAAGGATCTAAAGGATGACACCTAACCCCTGGAATAAATATAGTATCAATATCCCCTTGGTAACGTGTATTTAGAGCCCATAGCACATCATTGCTATCAAAAATATCCACATCTTCATCAACTAAAATTACATGTTTTAATTCTGAAAAAGCAGAAAATGCTATTAAAGCAGCTTGTCTTTGTCTACCTTCATCACTTGGTATACTCTTTTTAAATTGAATTATAGCCATATATTTTCCACCACCTGATGAGTGACAATAAACATTAACTAACTTACCTGGCATAGCTCTTTCTATCATATTAATAATGCTTGCTTCCGTCGGTATCCCAGCCATACTTACATGTTCTTCACTTGGCCCTATACATGTTTGCATAATAGGATTAAACCTGTGTGTAACCGCCTTTACTTTTATTACAGGAACTGCTGAGTCTGCGACTCCAATATATCCTGGAAATTCAGGCATTGCTTTACCTGTATTTGTATTAATATCTTCTCTTATTCTCTTATTTGGGATTATTTCTCCTTCAATAACATATTCAGCTTTAGCAATTGCTTTTTCATTAATTGTTAGGCATTGAACCAGCTCTACAGGTTCTTTTCTTATTGCCCCGGCAATACTTAATTCATTAAATCCAAGTGGTGTTGTTGGAGGCTCAAAACATGCCCCAATTTCTATTGCAGGATCTACTCCTATACTAATGGAAATAGGAAGAGGCTCACCTTTCTCTTCCGCTTTCTTTCTATAAGCATCTAAATGCCTACATCCAGGTGTGAAAAAAATAGAAATTTCATCTTTATTTTGAATACATAATCTGTGTATTGTAATATCTGATTCGCCAGTTTCAGGATCTGATGCATAGCACATCCCCATTGTTATATAAGGGCCTGCATCTTCTTCTGTGTTTGTTGCTGCAGGAATAATTTTTCTAATATCAAAACCTTCCTTATTTGCATAGTGTACTACCTGCTGGCACGGTGCTTTTTCCTTAGGCACTATAATTGGCTCAATAGGATTTTTTACAGATTCATTTAGAAAAAATCCAAGTTTATCAGGCTCTGTACCTAAAAGCAGTGCAACTCTTTTGCGGCTAGCTAAAAGACCTATAATAACCCTTGCATCTTTATAACCATTTATATTATTAAATATCATTGCAGGCCCTACTTTTGTAGGACGCTGCACAGTTCCTCCTGCTCCTATATATCTATACACCCCTGCCAATTCTGCATGGAGATCAACTTCCTCATTTGTCTCAATTAATTGATCAGGCACAGTTTTAAGCAATTCTATTGCCGAGCGTAAATCATTAACCTTTATATTTTCATTCATTGTTTGTTTCTCCTCACTCAAAATATAATATTACTAATACATATAATATATTTTCATCTACAATTGAACAATTCATTATTGAATATAATAATATTCCTAATTGGAATAAATACTTCAAAAAATAAAAAAGGACGGGATTCCGTCCTATTTGTTTAAATAATCCGAGAGGGGTCTAAAAATTACTGGCACATCATTCCTCTTTACATCTACTGCTTTTAAATATATTTTCAAGGTATCTAAGCAGGTAAAAAGAGGAACTTTAAGCTCAGCACATCTTTTTCGTATTTTAAATCCTGTTGTAGTATTAATATTCCCTACTGTTGGCGTATTTATTACAAAATCTATTTTCCCTTTTGATAGCATATTTAAAACATCATCCACATCTACTATTTCACACTCTATGCCATCTTTTATTAAAACCTTTGCCGTCCCTTCTGAGGATAATATTTTAAATCCTCTCTTTTCATATTCCTTAATTATATGTGCTGCTTCAAACTTATCGTAATCATTAAGTGAAACATATATATTTCCTTCTTTTAATATAGGTATGCCTGCCGCAGTAAAAGCTTTATATGCAGCCACATCAACACTCTGCCCTATTCCTAATACTTCTCCTGTTGATTTCATCTCAGGGCCTAAGAATATATCTGCATCTGCTATTTTTTCGTTTGAAAAAACCGGAACCTTAACAACGTAGTAGTCTTTGCTTTTTAAAAGCCCTATACCATATTCGCTATCCTTTAGTTTTTTTCCAAAAGCTGCTTCAACTGCAAGCTTTACCATAGGAACTCCCGTTACCTTGCTTAATATAGGAACAGTCCTTGAGGCCCTTGGATTAACTTCAATTACATAAAGATCTTTGCCATCATAAACATACTGTATATTTATAAGCCCTATAGTTTTTAAACCTATAGCAATTTTTTTAGTATAATCTACAAGCTTTTTAATAACATCATCAGATAAACTAATAGTAGGATATATTGTAACACTATCCCCAGAGTGAACCCCTGTTCTTTCAACATGCTCCATAATACCCGGAATTAAAATATCTTCTCCATCGCATACCGCATCAACCTCTATTTCTGTTCCTCTAATATATTTATCTACAATCACCTGATATTCTTCAAATATACTACTTGCCATATTCATATAATCAATTAAGCTTTTTTCATCGTAAATTATTCTCATAGCTCTACCGCCTATTACATAAGAAGGTCTTACAACAACAGGATAACCTATTTCTTGTGCTGTTTTTAAAACTTCATTTATTTTTGTAACTGCACATCCCTTTGGTGTTGGTATATTCAGTTTTTCAAGGAACAGTCTAAATTTATCCCTGTCCTCTGCAATATCTATTGATTCAACACTTGTCCCAAGTATTTTAACTCCCCTATCTTGAAGCTTTTTAGCAAGGTTTATTGCCGTTTGTCCACCAAGCTGCACAAAAACTCCAACAGGTTTTTCCTTTCTTATAACATTTAAAACATCATCAATGTACAGGGATTCAAAATAAAGTTTATCTGCAGTATCAAAATCTGTACTTACCGTTTCAGGATTGTTATTAATAATAATTGCCTCATATCCTAAAGCTTTAGCAGCCCATACCCCATGTACACAGCAGTAGTCAAATTCGATTCCCTGGCCTATTCTAATAGGCCCTGAACCTATAACAACAACTTTTTCTTTACTGGAAACAATGCTTTCATCTTCACTTTCATAGCAGGAATAATAATAGGGAGTCTGTGCCTCAAATTCACTGCTACATGTATCAACCATCTTATACACAGGATATATTTTGTATTCTTTTCTTATATTATCAAGCTCATCTTTTGTAGCTCCCGTTAAGCTACATATCTCATCATCGGTGAACCCCATAAGCTCAGCCTTTTTTATGGTATCCTTATCAAGCTTTTTCTCTTTAAGTTCATTTTCAATGTCAACTATATTTTTAATAGAATTTAAAAACCATTTGTCTATCTTAGTTAACTCATATAATCTGTCTATATCAACTCCAAGCCTTAAGGCTCTTGATATTGCAAATATCCTCTCATCATCACACTGTTTTATCTTATCGATTACCTCATCTATACCCAACTTTTCAATCGAAGGTATTCTAAGCCCTGTTAAGTTCCCTTCAAGACAAGATATAGCCTTTAAAAGAGCACTTTCAAAGGTTCTGTCTATTGCCATAACTTCTCCTGTTGCCTTCATCTGCGTTCCAAGACTTCTCTTTGCATAGCTAAATTTATCAAAGGGCCATTTTGGTATTTTAAGCACAACATAATCTATTGCTGGTTCGAAAAAAGCACTAGAGCACTTTGTAACATAGTTTTTAAGCTCATCAAGGCTATAACCTATTGCAATTTTTGCTGCAATCTTAGCTATCGGATATCCTGCTGCCTTTGATGCAAGGGCACTTGAACGGCTCACCCTAGGGTTTACTTCTATTACAATATATCTATCACTGTTTGGATCAAGGGCAAGCTGCACATTGCATCCGCCCTCAATATTAAGGCTTCTTACTATTTTAATAGCAGCATTTCTAAGCATTTGATACTGCTTTTCGTTTAAAGTTTGAGAAGGTGCTACAACTATGCTGTCCCCTGTATGAACTCCTACAGGATCAACATTTTCCATATTGCATACTATTATGCAGTTATCCTTTCCATCTCTTATTACCTCATACTCAATCTCCTTCCACCCTGCGACACTCTGTTCTATTAAAACCTGATTTATTGGACTTAGTTTTAACCCCCTTTCGCAAACAGTTTTAAGCTCATCCATATTGTTTGCAAATCCGCCGCCAGTTCCTCCTAAAGTATAAGCCGGTCTTATTATAAGCGGAAATCCTATCCTTTCTGCAACTTCTATACACTGTTCCATGCTATTTGCAATAGCACTCTCAGGTATGGGCTCATTTATTTCAATCATAAGCTTTTTAAATTCTTCCCTGTCCTCTGCCTTTTTTATTGCATCCTCCTTAACTCCTAAAAGCTCTACATTAAATTTTTCAAGTATTCCTTTTTGCTTTAATTGCATTGCAAGGTTTAAAGCCGTCTGACCTCCAAATCCTGCAAGTAACCCCTGAGGTCTTTCCTTTTCTATTATTTTTTCCAAGCTTTCTTCATTTAAAGGCTCAATATATACTTTATCTGCAATGTTAGTATCTGTCATTATAGTTGCAGGGTTGCTATTTACAAGAACAATCTCAATCCCTTCTTCTTTTAATGCTTTACAGGCCTGAGTTCCTGAATAATCAAATTCCGCCGCTTGCCCTATTATTATAGGCCCTGAACCTATTATCATAAGTTTATTATATTTTACTTTCATGATGCCACTCCTTATCCATAAGATTTATAAACTCATCAAATAAATATTCACTATCATTAGGACCAGGCGCACCCTCTGGATGAAATTGTACTGAAAATACTGGAAGGCTTACATGCCTCAATCCTTCAACAGTTTCATCGTTTAAATTTATATGAGTTACTATAAGACCTGTATTTTCAAGACTTTTAACATTTACTGCATATCCGTGATTTTGAGAAGTAATATAGCATCTATCCTTTTTCAAATCTTTAACCCCATGGTTTCCACCTCTATGCCCATACTTCATCTTATAAGTATCTGCTCCAAAGGCAAGGCTTAAAACTTGGTGTCCCATGCATATTCCAAATATAGGAACCTTGCCAATAAGTTTCTTAACTGTTTCAATGGCCTCAACAGCACATTTTGGATCTCCAGGACCATTACTCAATAGTATCCCTTGGGGATTTATGCTTATTATTTCATCATATTTTGCATAGTACGGAAAAACAGTAATATCACAATTTCTTTTGACGAGATTTCTGATGATGTTCTGCTTTACTCCAAAATCTAAAAGCGCAACTCGAAAGCCTTTTCCTTCAATTCTATATTTATTTTTAGTCCCAACCTTTTTCATATAATCGTCTTTTTCATTCTTAATTATTTTAAATAATGCATCCTTAAAGAAATTTTTTTCATCATCTACTTCATCTAATGTAAACTCATTTGTAATTATACATTTTAAACTTCCACCGTTTCTTATCTTTCTTGTTATACTTCTTGTATCAACATCGTATATACCAACAACACCCATATTTTTAAGCATCTGATCTATACTTTCCATGCTCATATAATTAGAGGGCGTATTGGAAATAGATTTTACAACAAGCCCTCTCGCAAAACTTTTAAATGATTCGTTGAATTTTTCATTAACTCCATAATTACCAATTAAAGGATAAGTCAAAGTAATAATTTGTCCTGCATAGGATGGATCAGTAAGTATTTCTTGATAACCAGTCATAGAAGTGTTAAAAACAATCTCTCCAAAGGCAGTTCCTTTATATCCAAAACCTTTTCCTTTATAAACCGTTCCGTCCTCAAGATAGAGAAATGCCTCCATTTATTACCCTCCGTTTCTGCATATATATACATACGTTTTAATTATTATACCAATTGTATGTTCATAAATCAACATTAAAAAATTAAATTTCTTGCAAATAGTAAACTTTATTTTTATTTACCCGTTTATTATTCGTTAATTCAGATTCTTTCATGTTATATTTATAATTTTTTATTTTTATAAAAAATAGTATTGACTTGGCACTAGTTGGCAGGACGGTTACTTATTCATGTTTTTCTCCATTCTCCGGTGCCTGGCACCTTTTTTGGGGACGGTTACTTATTTAATGTGCTTTGAAGCAAAACATAAAAGGTATAAAAAACGCTGTATAGGTTAGAACTTCCATAATTTTTTATCTAACCTATACAGCACAAATGTAAAAACTAAATCAATTTATTATAAACATTCAATTCCGTTTCTTTTATCATATATTTTTTTATATTTGGAACTATTCTCTTAAAATGCTGTGAATTAAGATGCTTATCTAAAGCCTCCCTGCTCTCCCACTCTTCAATCATGCATAAAATAGAGCTGTCCTTCTCATCCTGAAAAAGTTCATAGGTTATGCATCCTTCTTCCTTTCTTGTAAGTTCCACAAGCTCCTCATAAAGTTTAATTATTTCATCAAGCTTGTCCTCTTGAGCAAAATTTTTAGCAACAACCTTTACCATTAAATTCACCCCTCATTAAAATATTTATCGTATAAAATTAGTATATATTTTATTTTCCATCTCAGGTTCTTTAACAACATTCTTTCCGTTTTCACGAAGCTTTAAAAGATATGCCATGTTTTTCCCAAGAACTCTCATAATTTGGTTTCCTTCTTCATCCTGTGAGGCTTCTCCTATTGCTCTTCCATGTATAACATTCCAGTAATTAGAACTTGGCATGAGCATCTGAGCATAGTTGATATAATTATTAAGCTGGTTAAAAGCAGAAACTCCTCCTGAACGCCTTACAGCAACAACACTGGCACCTACTTTATACCTTAGCTTTCTACCTGCCATATAAAAGGCCCTGTCTAAGAAGGATTTCATAGTTCCGTTTATTCCAGAAAAATACACAGGAGAGCCCAATATTATGCCGTCCGCATTAATCATCTTATCTACCCATCCATTTACCTCATCATCTATTATGCACTTCCCATTATTTTTTGAACAGGCACCACAAGCAATACATCCTCTTATTGCCTTGTTCCCGACATGAATTATTTCAACTTCTATGCCTTCTTTGTAAAGCTCATCAGCAACAGTTTTTATAGCATAATATGTATTACCATTTTCTTTAGGACTTCCATTAAATGCAACTACTTTCAAAGCAATTCCTCCCTATATAATCTTTAATTTTTAATATACTATTTTTTCTTTGATTTTCATCTTTGATAAAGCAAATCCAATACAAAAATTCATAATAAGTAGCTTTTCTTATAATTTCAGCTATACCTTTTATAGCATACATTTATAATTAATTATAAAGACGACTCTGTACATTGAGCTGTTTTTTTCTTCTTTTGCCGCTTGTCAGCTCAGCATTACCTTTACAACCTATTTTCTCCTTCACCATTGCCAAATACCTTTACCACCTGTCGTAATGTATTCTCTCCTTTTTAAACCTATCTGCTGCCTCCTTTTGCTCATCAGGATAGCCCACAGGTATTATAGATAGAGGAATTACACTATCTGGCAAATTCAAAATTCCTTTTATAGCTTCTGTTCTGTCCATATGTGGATAAACTCCAAGCCATACAGCACCTAATCCCTTGTCCTCTGCAGCAATCAATATGTTTTCTGTTGCAGCAGAGCAGTCCTGTACCCAAAAGCCTTTAAATACCTCTTTTGACTCATCTCCGCAGACAACGATTGCAACATCAGCCTCAAGTAGCATTTTTGAATAGGGATGAACCTCAGTTATTTTTTTCATAACATCCTTATCCCTTAAAACTATAAACTCCCATGGCTGCTCATTCCCTGCAGAGGGTGCTTGCATTGCTGCCTTTAAAAGATAATTTACTATTTCATCACTAACCTTAATGTCCTTGTATTTTCTAATGCTTTTTCTGTTGAATATAGCATCCATTGTATATTCCTCCTTTATTATATTTTATATTAGGTTAAATAATCTATTCAAAATATCAACAACTTAAATTATAAACAAAACAGTTTTGGGGATTTACAATAACTTTTTATAAAATGCAGTTTTGAAAATATCTAAAAACTTTTTTAAAATTATGCTATTATTATAAGTAATAAGTTTTTATATAACAAGTACGTACTATTTTGTAGTATAGTACCTGAAAAGATACTTAGAAAGGATGAAAAAAATGAGCACTAACTGCCCAGTATTAGAATTTAAAAATAAACATTATACCTGTACCTTTGAAATTACAATAGATTTAATCGGAGGGAAGTGGAAGCCCCTTATAATATGGCACCTTGGAACCAAGGGAACATTAAGATTTAACGAACTTAAAAAACTTCTTCCTAGTGCAACACAAAAAATGCTGACACAGCAGCTTCGTGAACTTGAGGCAGACAAGCTTATAAATAGAAAGGTTTATCCTCAGGTTCCCCCAAAGGTGGAATATTCCTTAACTGATATAGGCAAAAGCCTCATGCCAATTCTTAACATGATGCGCGATTGGGGAAAAGAGTATCACAGTTTAAATCTTTAAATTATATTTAAGATAAAAAGGAGCGGCACCTTAAGTTATGCCGTCCTTCTTATATTTTCTCCATTCTCCGGTGCCTGGCACCTTAATCAGGCACCTAAATTATGCCGTCCCTCTTATAATAAGCTTTGGGGTGTAGTAGTGAATCTTTTCTACATCTTCCTCTTCGTTTATCACTCTTAAAAGTATCTTAAATGAGTCCTTTCCCATTTCATATATAGGCTGGGCTATTGTTGTAAGCTCTGGTTCTATAAACTCTGAAATCTTTATATTATCAAAACCAATGATGCTGACATCCTTTGGTATATTGTATCCACTGCGAAGCAAGACTTTAATCCCACCTATTGCCATAAGGTCATTGCTGTAAAATATAGCATCTAATTTATCGATATCTTTTATAAATTCCTCCGTTACTTTTTTACCTCCATCGATTGTAAAATCCGATTCAAAAACATAATCTTCATTATAAAGTCCATATTTATTCATAGTATCCCTATATCCTTCAAATCTCTGCTTCGAAATCTCAAGTTCATGGGGGCCTTTAACGAATACTATTTTTCTTTTTCCACTATTTAAAAGATATTCAACGCCCTCTGAAACACCTTCATAATTTCTGCAAAATACTCCATAAAAATTCTTAAAGCCGTCAATGTATCTATCAACTAAAACAAAGGGAATATTGTTATCCTTTATAAGCTTAAGGCTCTTTTTACTCTCACCACCTGCAATAAATATTATCCCATCAACAAGTTTACTTATTAAAAGCCTTATATATTCTTCTTCCTTTTTTACACTGTTATCTGTATTACAGAGTATAACGTTATATCCTGAAAAGTTTGCCTCATCTTCAATTGCCCGTGCAATTTCAGAGAAAAAAGGGTTTGTTATATCTGGAAGAATAATTCCTATAGAGAAGCTCTTGTTTGTGGCAAGGCTTTTTGCAACAAAATTAGGTATATAGTTAAGCTCCTTTGCAACTTTATATATCTTCTCCCTTGTTTCTTCGCTTATATTTCCATCCTTTTTATTAAAAACCATTGAAACCGTTGTTTTGGATACCCCTGCAATTCTTGCTATATCGCTTATTGTAACCTTCTTCATGCCATCACCCTTAAAACTATGCGCCGCTTTTAGCGGCGCAATTTTAATTATATATTACTTCTTTATAACCTTTAGTGCAACAGGAATTTGCTTTTCAACGCTTTCACCCTTTATAAGTTTAACAGCGTTTTCAACAGCATAGCTTCCCATTAAATCTGGCTGCTGTGCAATTGTTGCAGCCATTTCACCATTTTGAACAGCAGTAACTGCATCAGCTGTTCCGTCAAATCCTACAACTACAGCCTTCTTATTTGCTGCAGTTAAAGCCTTTACAGCACCAAGCGCCATTTCGTCGTTGTGTGCAAATACTGCATCAAAGTCTGGAGTTGCCTGGATTATGTTTTCCATAACGTTTAATCCCTTTTGTCTGTCAAAATCTGCTGCCTGACTTGCAACTACCTTTACTCCTTCTTTTCCGTCAACTGCTTCGTGGAATCCTTTACCTCTGTCCCTTGTAGCAGAAGCACCAGGTATACCCTGAAGTTCAACTATTTTAGCCTTTCCGCCTAAAGTTTCAAGTATAAACTCTCCTGCAAGCTTTCCTCCTGCAACGTTGTCTGATGCTATATGGCAGGCAACATCAACGCCGTTTGCAGCTCTGTCAACTGTAATAACTGGTATGTTCTTATCCTTTGCAACTGAAATTGAATTAGCAACAGCATCGCTGTCAGTAGGATTAATTACTAAAACTGCAATACCCTGCTGAACTAAATCTTCAACGTTTGATCTTTCCTTAGATGCATCGTTTTGTGAATCGAGTACGATAACTTCATAGCCAAGTTCCTTTGCCTTCTTTTCAGCGCCTTCCTTCATTGTAACAAAGAATGGGTTGTTTAAAGTTGAAATAACCATACCTATTTTTTTACTTCCCTGTGTCGCACCCTGTTGCTGCTTATTTGTACATGCAGAAAAACTGCCAAGTATAAAAGTGAGCATTAAAAGGATTGATAAAGATTTTAATAGTTTTTTCATCTTATTTCCCCCTCACAGAAATTTATTTTTTATTCCTCTTGTCAATTAATACTGCAAGAAGAATTACAAGGCCTTTTACAATTGACTGATAAAAAGGAGATACATTCATAAGGTTAAGTCCATTGTTTAAAACTCCTATTATCATAGCACCTATTATAGTTCCTGTTATGCTTCCTTCTCCGCCGGAGAGGCTTGTTCCTCCTAAAACAACTGCAGCAATTGCATCTAGCTCATAGCCCGAGCCCGCATTCGGAGATGCTGAGCCTATTCTGCTTGTAACTATAATACCGCTTATTGCAGATGCAATCCCTGAAACTATATAAACTATCATCTTTATCCTATCGGTATTTATACCTGAAAGTCTTGTTGAATCTTCATTCCCTCCAAGGGCATAAACATATCTTCCAAAACGTGTTTCGTTAATAATATAGTAAGCTATTAAAAATACTATAAGAGTTATAATAACTGGGAATGGAATACCAAGAACCTTTGCATTGCCGATAAAAGTAAAGTCCCTTCCAAGGCCTGAAATAGGCGTTCCGTTAGTATAAACATAAGTTACCCCTCTGAAAATCGTCATCGCTGCAAGAGTTACTATAAAAGGCTGAATCTTTCCCTTTGAAACTATAATTCCGTTAAAGCTTCCTATAAGTGCTCCTATTATAATTGCTGCTATTATTGCTAAAAATACGCTGTTTGATTTTACAATTATTGAAGCCGATATAGCCCCAGTTATAGCAAGTATTGAACCTACTGAAAGATCAATTCCCCCTGTTAGTATTACAAAGGACATACCTATTGCAATTACTGCATTAACTGAAACCTGCGTTAAAACGTTTAAAAGGTTGTTAACATTTAAAAATCTTGGAGTTATTATAGAAATAATAACACAAAGAGCCAAAAGTCCAATTAAAGATTTAAATTTTATTATTACCGATTTTAGTTTATCCATTTTCCCACTCCTTTAATCAGTAATTCCTACTGCATATTTCATAATTATCTCTTGATTTGCTTTATCTCTTTCAATCTGTCCTGTTATCCTGCCTTCGTGCATAACAAGTATCCTGTCACTAACTCCAAGAATCTCCTCCATATCCGATGAAATCATTATTATTCCCTTTCCCTGTGCCTTAAGCTCATTTAATATCTGATAGATTTCCTTTTTAGCTCCAACGTCTATTCCTCTTGTGGGTTCATCTATTATAAAAACCTTAGGTGAAGTTAAAAGCCATTTTGCAATTATAACCTTTTGCTGATTTCCACCACTAAGATTTTTAATAAGCTGATTTGGGGATGATGTTTTTATTAAAAGCTTTTTTGTATATGCTTTGCAGTCTTCAAGTTCCTTCGCCCTGTTTATTCTTTTAACTTTGCTTTCATATTTTTTTAAATTCGATAAAGTCATGTTTTCAAGAACAGAAAGCTTTAATATTAGTCCTTCCTTTTTCCTGTCCTCAGAAAGATATGCAATTCCTTCCCTTATACCATCCTTTGGAGAATTGATTTCGGCTTTTTTGCCCTCGATGTAAATATTTCCGCTGCTTTTTTTGTATTCACCGAATATAAGCTTTGCAACTTCGGTTCTCCCAGAGCCCATAAGCCCTGCAATACCTAATATTTCTCCCTCGAAAAGCTCAAAGGATACATCCTTTATCTTATCCTTCATAGAAAGGTTCTCAACCTTTAAAATTGAATTTCCAATCTTTGTATCAATTCGCGGGAACTGCTCCTCAAGCTTTCTTCCAACCATCATAGATATTAGTTTGTCCTTCGTTATTCCCTTTACATCCTCTTCTCCAATAAAGGTTCCATCCCTTAAAACCGTTATTTTATCGCATATTTTAAATATCTCTTCCATCCTGTGGGAGATATAAATTATAGCTACATTATTATTTTTGAGCCTTTCAATTATCTTAAAGAGCTTCTCCGTTTCAACTTCAGTTAGTGCAGTTGTTGGCTCGTCCATAATTATTATCTTTGCATCCTTTGAAACTGCCTTAATTATCTCAACCATCTGCATCTCGCCAACGGTCAATTCCTTTGTTAATGTCTTTGGAGACACTGTAAAGTCAAAACTTTTTAAAAGCTCCTCACTTTTTTTAATCATTTCTCTTTTATTGAGCTTAAAGCCACTTGAAATTTCATTTCCTAAAAACAAATTCTCATAGATTGTAAGGTTAGGAAGAAGGCTAAGTTCCTGATGAATTATTGAAATTCCAAGATTTTGAGCATCTTTAATTCCGTTTATTTCAACTTCTCTTCCATCAATCTTTATAGTTCCCTCATCCCTTTTATAAACTCCGCTGAGTATCTTCATTAGAGTTGACTTTCCAGCTCCATTCTCTCCTAAAAGGGCCATAACTTCGCCAGAAAATGCTCTTAGATTAACGCCGCTTAAAGCTTTAACACCGGGAAATGACTTTGATATATTTTTCATTTCCAAAATAGGCATTTTTTCCTGCATCTTTATCCCCCTTAAAATACAACTCCCGATTTTAATATTACATTGGCATAGGGAGTCTGTTCTCCTGTTCTTATTACCGCTTTACAGTTTTTAAGCTCTTTTTTAAGCTCCTCATGGCTAATTACAGTTATCTTTACATCTCCAACTGCACTTTTAATATCTTCAAAAACTTTAGGGCTGACATCAATTGTTTCCTGTGCTAAAACAATCTCTTCAACTTTGAGTTCTAAAAGTACTGCCTTTAGAGTATCTATAAAGGTTGGTATATTTTTAATAAGTGCAAGATCAATTCTTTTAGTATTATCAGGTATTGGAAGACCACAGTCCCCTATTGCTATGCTGTCTGTATGTCCCATTGATGATATAACTTCTGAAATATCATGATTTAGTATTCCGATTTTTTTCATTATATTTCCTCCCCGTACTTTTCATATACTTCCTTAAGATATGGCAGTGAGGACTGTGCCCCCTGTCTTGTTACTGCAATTGCTGAAACCTTATTTGCAAATTTTACTGCACTGCAAAGAGTATCAAAGCTGAGACCTTTTTTAGATAAAAAGCTTGCAACTCCTCCAATAAAGGAATCCCCTGCGGCTGTTGTGTCAACTGCATCAACCTTATATGCTGCAATTTCTGCATAATTATCCTTTGAAACAATTGCAGCCCCTCTACTTCCAAGGGTTATTATCACAAATTCTGCTCCCTTATCTATAATTGATTTTGCTGCTGTTTTTATTTTTTCATCATCAGCAGGATTTATTCCTGTAATAATTTCAGTTTCAGTTTCATTTGGAACTATAATATCAGAAAGTTTTATAAGCTCATCTGGTATTTTCCTTGCAGGGGCAGGATTTAAGATGGTAATCTTTCCATGCTCCTTTGCTATTTTAAAGGCCTTTATAGTAGTATCAACTGGTGTTTCAAACTGAGCTATTATTATATTTGAATTTATAATTACATCCTTTAAACTATCAATATCTTCTTCTTTTATATTCATGTTTGCACCGGCATAAACGGAAATAGTGTTGTTTCCAATACTGTCAACGGTTATAAGTGCAATGCCTGTTGGAGTATTTTGTGCAGTCTTTATATACTTAGTTTCAATTTCATCCTTTTTGAGATTCTCAACTAAGATGTTCCCGTTATCGTCATTGCCAACGCATCCAAGCATTACAACTCTTCTTTTAAGCCTTGCAGCTGCAACAGCCTGATTTGCACCTTTTCCCCCAGGTACTTTCTTAAAGTCCTGCGCAAGAATTGTTTCACCTATTGCAGGAATTTTTTCAACATTTATAACAAGATCCATATTAAGGCTTCCTAAAACGCAAATATCAAACACTGTTTTCACCTTCCTATTTTACTTAACCGATTTACTAAACCGGTTAATCATATTATATAATATTCATAATTGTTTTGTCAATTCAAAATAATTTTATTTTTATTGTCATATTTTTAACGTTTTGAAAGAATTTATTCATATTTTGATAAATTTTTTAACACCTACATTTTACGAAGTAATCTTCTCCATTCTCCGGTGCCTGGCACCGGAGAAGACCAGATGGACGCACGTAAAAAAGGGCGGCACACTACCATGCCGTCCCTTTTATGTTTTATTCACTCTCTGCTACCTTTATGAATTTTTAAAATTTTATTTAATTGAAATATTCATTTCTAAAGAAAAATCCTCATCAAAAATAAATGGTATGCAATTAATACAAGTACTCTTTAAGCTTAATTTAAGATTTTCACCTGTTAAAATTGTGGGAGGAGTTATATCAATATTAATTTTGTTTTTTGAAAAGGCAGTTGATACATGCCCTAATATCATATTACTTAGTTCAGCAATAGCACTCTTAGCCATTTCATCTAATGTAGAAATTGGAAATCCTCCCATCATTAAAGAAGCTATTTTTTTTGCTGAGTCATCATTTAACGATAAAATTGTGCTCCCATGAAAATCTCCAGCTATTCCTATTAATATAACTAAATTATTTCCTTCAAAAGGAGTCGTTTTTATATATAAATCACCTGTTTTAGGCTGCAATCCTGTAATCTGTCCTATTACTTCTTTACAAGAATCAATAAAAATATTTAAGTGCTCTAAAGTCATTATATTGTCTCCTCTCCTTTAAGTTGCATAATTTATTATTTGTTGATAAATATTGGATAATGGTACCTGAATATTAGCAAGTCCAGCTTCAAATACTGCTTTAGGCATTCCATATACAACGCAAGATTCTTCAGCTTCAACAATAATATTTGCATCAAACTTTTTAGCTAATTTACACCCTTCTAATCCATCATTTCCCATTCCAGTAAGAATAACTATAAGCATTCTCTCCTTATATATATAAGCAGCAGAATTAAGTGTTACATTAATAGAAGGTTTATATAATATTTCATCATCAATACTATTTTCAATTTTAAAAGCTATTTCCCCAACATTATTCTTCTTTAATAAAGTTTGAAAACCTGAAGGTGCAATATATATACAGCCTGATTTTAAAATCTCTTCATCTTCCGCTTCTTTTACACATAAATTGCACATTTTATCAAAACGTTCGGATAGCGATTTTGTAAAACCTGGCGGCATATGCTGTAAAACTAAAATAGGAACATTAATATCCTTTTGAAATTGTGGAAGTATATTTTGTAATGCTGCAGGTCCTCCTGTAGAACATCCTATTATAATAATATCAATTTTCTTATTCGCAGCTGATTGTTTAAGCGTATTTACTTCTTCGTGAATATAATGTTTATTATCCACTAAAGGAACTTTAGCTTTTTGTGCTAATATCTTTATTCTATTTAAAAAATCACTAATCAATTCTTCACTAACATCTTCCTTGACTAATTCGCTCTTTAAAAAGAAATCAACTGCTCCTAATTCTAATGCTCTTAAAGTAACCTTTGCACCTTCCTCTGTATGATTGCTTAACATAATAATCGGCAATGGATGTTCTTTCATTATTTGTTCAACAGCCATTATTCCATCCATTTCTGGCATTTCAACATCCATAGTAACAATATCAGGCTTTAATCTTTTTATTTTTTCAATTGCTTCTATACCATTTCTTGCTATATCCACAACATAAAGCTGAGGATCCTTTTGAATAATTAAGCTAATGCACTTTCTCATAAAGGAAGAATCATCAACAACTAATACACTATATTTCTTATCATCCACAACTTCATGCCCCCTTCTTATAGTAAAAAACTGATGGCGTATAAATAGTTTTAAAATCACTATTTATGCCATTTATTGTCTCAGCATGACCTAAAAGCAAGTATCCATCTTTATTAAGTATATTAAAAAAAGATTCTATTATCTTTTTAATAGTATTTGAATCAAAATATATTAATACATTTCTACAAAAAATAATATCAATTTTTCCTAAAATAGTCTGATTTTTCTCATCTAATAAATTAAGATTTAAAAACTTAACCATTTCCATTATAGAATCTTTAACTTTATATTCCTCACCTAAATCATCAAAAAATTTTTCTAATGAACCCTCAGGCATCCTTCTAAATGAAAACGATTTTTTATTGTATATACCCTTTTCAGCTCTTTTTAAAACTTTTTTATTTATATCTGATGCAATAATTTGTACTGCACCCTTCTCAAATAAGCCGCTTTCTTGAATTAACATTCCCAATGTATAGGGTTCTTCTCCTGTGGAACATGCAGCACTCCAAATTCGCAGTGGATTTTGTGGAGTTCTATCAGAATATTGAGGAAGAATAACCTTTTGGAACTCTTCAAGTAGACTTTCTTCTCTAAAAAAATATGTTTCATTTACTGTAATTAATTCTATTAAAATATCCCATTCATCTGGTTCCATATTAAGATAGCCGCAATATTCCCAATATGATAATCCCAATTCTTTAAGTCTATCATTAATTTTGGATTCCAAATTTGTAAGAGATTTTTTATAATCTATGCCGCATTTATTATATATAATTTCCGCTAAATCTTTCAGACCAAATGCATTTATTGGCATTATCATAACCCCCCACATTTTAATATGGCAATGAGGGAAGAAAAATCTTCCCTCTATAATATTTACATTTCTAATCCTTTAATTTCTTCAAGAACTAATTTCATTTCTTTTGTTAATGCTGAAATTTCCTTAGTAGTTTCCGCAGTTTTTTCTACATCTTTTATATTTTCATTAACAACTTTATTTATTTCTGCGGTATATTGAGTTAATTTTTTAACTTCATCAAGTTGAACTTTAGTTGCATTTGCTACTTCATTTGCTTGTCCTGCTACATTATTAACATTTTTAACAATACTTTCAGCAGTAATTGTTTGTTCCTTCATTGCCGCTGTTATTTGTCTAACCTGCTCTCTTGCATTCTCTACTCCCTTTACTATCTCTTCTACTCCCTTTGCTTGTTCTACTACTGCCACTGCTACCTGTTCTGCCTGATTTGTTACATTCTCTACTGATACTACTATGTTTTGTCCCTGCTTTGCCTGTTCCTTTGTTGCTACGGTTATTTGTCTAACCTGCTCTCTTGCATTCTCTACTCCCTTTATTATCTCTTCTACTCCCTTTGCTTGTTCTACTACTGCTACTGCTACCTGTTCTGCCTGATTTGTTACATTCTCTACTGATACTACTATGTTTTGTCCCTGCTTTGCCTGCTCCTTTGTTGCTACGGTTATTTGTCTAACCTGCTCTCTTGCATTTTCTACTCCCTTTATTATTTCTTCTACTCCCTTTGCTTGTTCTACCACTGCCACTGCTACCTGTTCTGATTGCTTTGTTACGTTCTCTACTGATACTACTATGTTTTGTCCTTGCTTTGCCTGTTCCTTTGTCGCTGCTGTTATTTGTCTAACCTGCTCTCTTGCATTCTCTACTCCCTTTATTATTTCTTCTACTCCCTTTGCTTGTTCTACTACTGCCACTGCTACCTGTTCTGCCTGATTTGTTACATTCTCTACTGATACTACTATGTTTTGTCCCTGCTTTGCCTGCTCCTTTGTTGCTACGGTTATTTGTCTAACCTGCTCTCTTGCATTTTCTACTCCCTTTATTATTTCTTCTACTCCCTTTGCTTGTTCTACTACTGCCACTGCTACCTCACCTGATTGTTTTGTAACATTTTCTATAATTTTAAGCATGTTTTGACCTTGTTTTGCCTGCTCCTTTGTTGCTACAGTTATTTGTTTAACCTGTTCTCTTGCATTTGCTACCCCCTTTATTATCTCTTCTGCTGCAAGAGCTTGTTCCTTTGTAGCAGTATTTATCTGATTTACCTGCTCTAAAACATTCTTCATTGCATCTAAAACTTTAACTGTTCCTTTGCTCTGTTCTTCAGTTGCAACATTAATTTGACGGATTTCAGTGTTTACATTATTTATTCCATCTACTATAGTTTCAATAACCTTACCCATTTCATTGCTTAATTTTGTTCCATGTTCTACTTTTTCTGTTCCAACTTCAATAGCCTTTATAGCTTGCGATGTTTCACCTTGAATTCCTTTTATAAGAACAGCTATTTCTTTTGTAGCTGTAGCCGTTCTTTCTGCAAGCTTTCTTACTTCATCTGCAACAACAGCAAAACCCTTTCCATGTTCTCCAGCTCTTGCTGCTTCTATAGCAGCATTTAAAGCCAATAAATTTGTTTGTTCTGCAATATCATCAATTACTTCTATTATACTTCCAATTTTTTCAGAACTCTTTCCAAGATTATTTATAACCTCTCCTGCTTTAGATATAACCACCGATATCTCTTGTATAGCTTGCATAGTATCTTCTACTGCTTTATGCCCTGTTTTTGCTTCATTATGTAAATTATCACTTAATTTACCAACATTCTGAGCATTATTTGCAACCTGATTTATTGATGCTGCCATATTTTCTACTATTCCATAAGTTTCAGTTGATGCTTTTTCTAATTTTTCAGCATTGCCTGCTACTCCCTTTATTGATTTACCCATCTGTTCTATTGACGCTGATATCTGCTCTACTGCACTTGCTGTAGTTTCACTGTTCCCTGCTACCTGCTGTATACTTGCTACCATCTCCTGAGTAGCTGCAGCTGCTTCTTGGGCTGAGCCCTTTAAGCTCTCTGCATTTCCTGCTACTCCCTTTATGGATTTGCCCATCTCTTCTATTGATGCTGATATCTGCTCTACAGCACTTGCAGTGCTCTCGCTGTTCCCTGCTACCTGCTGTATACTTGCTACCATCTCCTGTATTGCCGCTGCTGCCTCTTGGGCTGAGCCCTTTAAACTTTCTGCATTGCCTGCTACTCCCTTTATGGATTTGCCCATCTGCTCTATTGATGCTGATATCTGCTCTACAGCACTTGCTGTGCTCTCACTGTTCCCTGCTACCTGCTGTATACTTGCTACTATCTCCTGTATTGCCGCTGCTGCCTCTTGGGCTGAGCCCTTTAAACTTTCTGCATTGCCTGCTACTCCCTTTATTGACTTGCCCATCTGCTCTATTGATGCTGATATTTCTTCTACTGAACTTGCTGTACTCTCACTGTTTCCTGCTACCTGCTGTATACTTGCTACTATCTCTTGTATTGCCGCTGCTGCCTCTTGGGCTGAGCCCTTTAAACTTTCTGCATTTCCTGCCACTCCCTTTATGGATTTGCCCATCTGCTCTATTGATGCTGATATTTCTTCTACTGAACTTGCAGTGCTCTCGCTATTCCCTGCTACCTGCTGTATACTTGCTACTATCTCTTGTATTGCCGCTGCTGCCTCTTGAGCTGAGCCCTTTAAGCTTTCTGCATTGCCTGCTACTCCCTTTATTGATTTACCCATCTGCTCTATTGATGCTGATATCTGTTCTACAGCACTTGCAGTGCTCTCACTGTTTCCTGCTACCTGCTGTATACTAACTGCCATCTCCTCTAATGAACTTTTTGACATATCTACAAGTTTTCTTAACTGTTCAGAATTTTTTACGACTCCATTAATAGAATCAAAAATTCTTTCTGTCATGCTGTTTGTTTCTTCAACAGAAGTTGATTGTTCAACTGTTCCTTTTGTAATCTGTTCAGTAATTACTGATAATTCTTTAACTTTTCCTTCAAGCTTACTATTAAAATTTATTGCCCTATTAACATTATTTGAAAAACCTTTATTTTCCAAATATTTAACGGCTATATTTTTTTTAAAACTCATATTATTTACCTCCGAAACCTTTATATTTTAATTCAATTTTCTTTTTCTATTAGAGATACTTTCTTACTTCCAATCATCTTTAAAATACCAGCAACATCTAATATACATGCAACGCTTCCATCACCTAATATTGTTGCTCCAGAATATCCTTCTATTTTACCAACATATGTACCAAGAGGCTTAACAACGATTTCCTGATTTCCAATAAGCTCATCCACAACAAGTCCAAATCTTTTCTCTGCAACGCCTAAAAGAAGAACGAAAATTTTCTTTTTCTTTTTCTGCCTTGGAATATTAAAATAATCCTGTAGCCAAATAAGGGGTATTAACTTTTCTCTTATTGTAACAACTGCTTGTCCTTTAACATACTCTATTTCTTTCTCAGTCTTTCTAACGATTTCCAATACATTGCTCATAGGCAGGGCATATGCTTCCTCATTAATTTTAACTAAAAGTCCTGTCAAAATTGCTAAAGTAAGAGGTAATTTGATTGTAACCTTTGTACCCTTTGAAACTTTAGTCTCTATATCAATTATACCGTTCAGTTTGTCAATGCAATTTCTAACTACATCCATTCCAACTCCACGGCCTGAAACATCACTTATTTTTTCAGCCGTAGAAAGTCCTGAACAAAAGATAAGATTAATAATTTCCTCTTCAGACATAGAATCCGCATCCTGTTGTGAAATTATTTTTTTCTTTACTGCTGACTCCTTTACTTTGTTTAAATCTATTCCCCTGCCGTCATCTTCAACCGTTAATACAACATTATTTTCTTGATGAAAAGCACAAATGCGCAGCATTCCCTTTGGAGATTTACCTAATTTAACACGTTCCTCAGGAGTTTCAATTCCATGATCTATGGAATTTCTTATAATATGAATAAGAGGCTCGGTCATTTCTTCAATTATTGATTTATCCATTTCCGTTTCTCCGCCCTCAAGAATTAACTCTATATCCTTGTTTAGCGATTCAGATAAATCCCTGACCATTCTTGGAAAACGGTTAAACAGCTGCTGTATGGGAAGCATACGAGTTTTCATAACTACTTCCTGTAATTCACTTATAATCCTTGATACGTGCGTTGAAACTCCTAAAAGATCATCTGTTAAATTATCAGATGTATATTTATTATGAAGCACATTCCCAATTTGATTTATTCTTGTATGTTCAATCAGCAATTCACCAACTAAATTCATCATTTTTTCAAGCTTATCTACATTAACCCTTACTGTTTGTCCTATCTTTTTCTCACTATTTTCAAAGTTGTTATTTATTTTGCTGCTTGAATTGCTGACTTCAGCATTTTTTGATTTACTAAAAGAGACTGCCGTATCATATTCGCTTACAATAATTCTTTCAACATCCATAAGTTCATTTTTTGCTTTTCCCTCTAATGTTTTTGCATCTAATTTTGTTAATAATAAATACAAAATATTATCAATTTCTCCATCTATTTGAGATTCCATCAAATTTGGTATAGTTTTAATAACTGAGCCTAATTCATTAAAGTAATTTAATATAAGATGTGCTCGAACTGATTTCATAGGACTTTCTTTTGCAAGACTTACATCGCAAATAAAGCAATTCTGCCCTCCAATTACCGCCTGTTCTATTTGAGCTATATGTTCAAAATCAAGTTCAAAATCTATAGACTTTTTATTATCAATGCTAATTTCTTTAAGATTATTTTCCTTATTTTCTGCATAATCATTTCCTTCAAATATTTTTTTAAGTTCATTTAATATTGGTGAAATATCTGTTTTAATATTATTCTTATCAAGAATAAATTCTTCTTTTAAAATTTTTAACAAATCTAAACAATGAAACAAAATATTTATTACATCTTTTGTTGCTTTTATTTGATTATTTCTAATTTTATCTAAAACATTTTCCATCTCATGGGTTAGTATTTTCATCTTTTCAAATCCAATTGCAGCAGATGAACCCTTTAGCGTATGGGCAACCCTGAATATATTTTGGATTGTCTCAGATGTACCTCCATTATGTTCTAAGTCTAATATCCCCTGTTCAAGCTGCTGCAGCTGTTCTTCAGTTTCTTCATAAAAAGCAGCTAACATCTCAGGGCTATCAAAAATCCCTCCCATGCTGCACCTCCTTCCTAATCGCTTAGAATATGGTTAATTTCTAATATACTTGCCATTCCTTCTTCCGATATCCCTATTCCAGTAAAATTATTGCCATCTATTCCCGCTACCATATCAGGTGGAGGCTGAATATCCGAAAACTTTATTACATGATTTACTCTATCAACAACTATTCCTATCATCTCATCATTACTTTTTACAAATATAATTCTGGTAGACTTTGAAACTTCATAATTAGTAAGACCAAATTTTTTATGCAAACTTACAACAGGGACAATCTTTCCTCTAAGATTTATAACCCCCTCTAAAAAGGGTTTACTATTGTGAATTACGGTTATCTTCTGCATTTTAATTATCTCATAAACATCACTTATTTTAAGTGCATACCTCTCATCTGATAGTTCAAATACTACATATTGCATTTCAAGCATATCATCCATAGCCTCACCTCCCCTCTGTTTTATAATAAAATTATAGCTTGCTTAAAGTTTGAACTACATAATCTTCCTTAAAAGGTTTAACTATAAATCCCTTTGCTCCTGAAAGCACTGCTTCCTTTACAAAGCTTTCTTGCCCTAATGCTGATATCATTACAACTTTTGAACTCGGATCTAACTGCCTTATCGCCTTAAGTGCTTGTACACCATCCATCTCAGGCATTGTTATATCCATTGTAACTATATCAGGTTTTAATTCATTATACTTTCTTACTGCTACTGCTCCATTTTCTGCTTCACCAATAACTTCAAATCCGTTCCTTTCAAGCATAGTTTTAAGTGTCATTCTCATAAAAGCTGCATCATCAACAACTAATACTCTCTTCAAATTTTCACCCCCATATTTTATTTTCACCCATTATTAACATAAAAAGGTAACACAAATGGTTGTGTTACCTTTTTATCGTTATACAATAAATTGGTAGCCCAGCCATCATAGCATACGCTTTAGACCCGAGGCTTTGCGTCCCTGTCTTTCGACAAGTTTGCCTTTTTCAATTATGCTTAATTATTTATTTTTAAATGCACTTTTTAAAGATTTTCAATTATGCTTTACTAATTTTACAATTTCTTCCTTATCAACAGGCCTGCTAATATAATAGCCTTGTATTTTATGACATCCTATTTCTTTAAGGTATTCAAATTGATGCATACTCTCTATACCTTCAGCCACAATTAAATATCCTAAACTGTTGAATAAATCAATAAAGCATTTAATCATTAATTTTACCCTATAGTCTTCACTTATTAAATCAACTATTTCCTTTGATATTTTTATATACTTTGCAGGTATTTTAATTACATTATTTATCTGAGAATAGTCGCTCCCATAATCATCTAAAGCCAAAGATATCCCTAATTCTTGAAGCTTTTTTATAATTTGTCTTTTTTTTGAATCTGCCTTTATTAGCTGTGTTTCTGTAATTTCAAATACTATTCTATTAGTATCTATATTATACTTTTCCTTTAAACTTTTTACTTTTTCTATAAAATTCATATCGCTTATCTGAACAGGAGATATATTTATATTTACAGTTAAATTAATGTTCATATTCTCCCATTCTTTAATTTGTCTAAATACCTTTTCTAAAACCGCATACCCAAAATCAATAATTAATCCTGTCTCTTCTAAAATGGGAATAAATTCTACCGGGGGAACTTCTCCAAATTCTTTATTTTTCCACCTTGCCAATGCTTCAACTTCATATATCCTCTCTAAATTAATATCATATATAGGCTGATATACTAAATAAAATTCATCGTCTTCTAAGGCCTTTTTTAAACAAGCCATAAGCTTTGTCTTTCTTACAATTTTTTCTTCTAAAATCCCTTCAAATACGGTCATCTTATTTACCTTAGTTCTTTTTGAATAATTTAATGCCACATCAGCCCTTCTAATTATTTCATACAAATCCTCATTAGGTTTTCCTAAATAAATACCTGCACTTACTGTCATTAAAAATTTTTTGCCTTCAAATTCAAAAACATCTTCAAATTCATCTATTATTTTAGTAATACTTTCATTAATCTCTTCTAAAGGCCTATCAACATATAAAACTATGAATTTATCACCACTGAATCTTACTATAAACCCTTTATCTTCATTTAATTTTTTAAGCTTTTGTGCTAATAATATTAAAACTTTATCACCAAAAATATGGCCATATGTATCATTTATATATTTAAAGTTATCAAAATCCAATATAGCAAGACCTATTATTTTATCTTTATAATCTTTGTAAAATTTTTCTAAATAATATTTGTTATAAACATTGGTAATAGGATCAATATATTCAAAATTGTCTACGGCCAAATTGCTTTCTCCCATTTTATCCCCCCATTTTGTATACATTAATTAACCTTAAATTTATTTACAATATTAGCAAGGTCTATTGCCATAGCACTTAGTGTCTGGGAAGTTGATGCTATTTCTTCTGATGATGCTGATATCTCCTGTGATGATGCCGAAACTTCTTCTGTTGCTGCAGTATTCTCTTCAACTACTGCACTTACTCCTTCTACCTTCTCTAATACTATATCCTTAGATTTTACTATTTCATCCATTCCCTCATAGGTTCTATTCATTAAAGGTGCAATGTTTTCAACTGATTCTAATATTAATCCAAAGGACTCAACAGTTTTACCTACCGCATTTGTCTGGGATTTTATAAAGTTTTCAACCTCATTTGAAGTTTTTATAACCTCATCTGTATCAGATTGAATTGAATTTACAAGCTCAATTATATCTGCAGTGGATTTTTTAGACTCCTCAGCAAGCTTTCTAACTTCCTCTGCAACTACTGCAAAGCCTCGGCCTGCCTCTCCGGCCCTTGCAGCTTCAATTGCTGCATTAAGTGCCAAAAGATTTGTCTGCTCTGATATTGAATTTATAACATTTGTTATATTATTTATTTCTTTAACAGAGCTTGTAAGATTTCCAACTTTATTTATAACAACTTCAAAGGCATTTTTAATTTCTTCAATAGATTTAACAAGCTTGTCCATTTCCTGTTTTCCAATATTAGCTTTATCCGTTGCATTATCGGTTTCAGTTTTTACATTTCTAAGTTCACCATATACATTTTCAATGCTTTTTGTTAAATCAGCAATTAATTGAACGATTGACTGTAAATCGTTAGCTTGGGAAGATGCTCCATCTGCAACCTGCTGCATAGTATTTGCAAGCTCTTGAGAGGATGATGCCATCTCCTCTGATGTAGCCGATAGCTCCTGGGAACTTGCACTTAAAGTTTCAGTATTAGTTATAATTTCTAACAATGCCTTTTTAATATTTTCTACCACCATGCTCAAGGATTTATTCATTTGAACAAATTCGTTTTTGCCATTAGTTTCCATATCGACTGTAAAATCATACTGACTGAGCTTTTCAGCCACATTGTTAATCTGTGCCATTGAATTTTTTAATAGCTTTATTACTAAATATGCTAATACTGCCGATAAAATAGTTAGTGAAATAGAAATCCAGATCATTATAGTTCTTGATTTAGAATAAAGTAAATTAGCCCTATCTACAGCAGCTTTAGATTCAGATGCATTCTTTTCAACTAAACTGTTTATAGCATTTTGAATGTTTACAGTTAAATTTCTTTGATTTTGAATTTCTTCTTGAGATATAACCTGATTGGATTTTAATTTATTAACTAATAATTTTTCGTTATCCATAAAAATATTATATGTATTTTCAATTTCTCCAAGCATTCTCTTTTGTTCTTCATTCATTTTTGTATTTCTATAGTTTAAAAGTATTTTGTCAATGCTTTCTTTTTTATTATTTATTTTTTGTTCTTGTTCTGCATCATATTTACCTGAAAAAATCATTTGCGTTAATGATACTCTGATTTGATAAAATTCGGTTTCAAAAAGTTTTAATTGAAGGGAGGGAAGCATTCTTTCATTATATAGATTGTTCATATCATTGCTTAATGTTTTCATGTCGTTAATACCAAGTAATGAAATAGAAATAAGTGAGGCTGCCATAATTAGTACCAAGATAATCAGTAGCGAAGTAATTTTAATGTTCTTTAAAATATTAGTGCCTTTGTTATCTTTTTTTACCATTACACAACTCCCCTTTCTAAATTAATATTTTAAAAAATCATAAAAAACAATTTAATAATAAAATTGAAAATTTAATCTATATTACATATTTCGCATATTTTGCTATTTTATTATAACATACGACATATTTTATGCAATATATGTATATTTTTTTTTTTTTTACATAATACGACAAATATTAATTTTTTTAATATTTACCTCTTTAACAGACTAAAATATCCTCCTATATTAGAAATCTTCTTAATACAGGAGGATATTTTATAATTTCAAATAAGCAGTATTCTTTAATTTTAATCATTGTATTTTTTATTATACTTTCTCCACAATAAAACTGACTGAATATAACCACCTATAGAAAAAGTAATTATACACCTTTCTCCATTCTCCGGTGCCTGGCACCTATTGTGAAAAATACTGATAAAGGTAACAAAGTATTTTGCCGTTATAGAGCTTTCTGTTTTTATCCGCCTTTCTTCCAAAGAGCCTTTCAAATTCTAAGTGGCTTGTGAGTATAAAATAGGACCAGCCTTCAAGGTTTTGAAACACTTCTCCCATCCTTTTATAGAGCTTTTCAACTTCCCTAATCTGTCCTATCCTCTCTCCATAAGGAGGGTTGCATATTATAACTCCATTTTTCTTCTTTGTAGAAAGCTTTTCCATAGGAAGCTTTTGAACAAATACAAAATCTTCAACACCTGCCCTTTTTATGTTTTCCCTCGCCGTCTTTAAAACCCTTCCGTCTATATCCTGCCCTAAAATTTTAAACTGCTCATTATTAATCTCACTTCTTGCCCTCTCACGCATTAAATCCCAAACCTTTTTATCAATATGGCACCAATTTTCAGCATCAAAGCTTCTGTTCATCCCTGGGGCAATGTTTTTCCCAATAAGTGCCGCTTCAATTAATATAGTCCCAGAGCCGCAAAATGGATCTATTAAAAGTCTGTCACTTTTCCACCTGCTTAAAAGTACCATTGCAGCAGCAAGGGTTTCCTTTAAGGGTGCCTCCCCTGCCTCAATCCTATACCCTCTTTTATGAAGGCCAATCCCCGATGTGTCAAGGCTTATAGTTGCAACATCCTTTAATAGTGCCACCTCTATTTTATATGTAGGGCCATCCTCTGAAAACCAGGTCTTTTTATACTTTTTTTTCATAGATTCCACAACAGCTTTTTTAACAATCGCCTGACAGTCCGAAACGCTGAAAAGCTTTGACTTTATTGATTTGCCTATAACATGCATCTTTGCATTCTCAGGAAGAAAATCCCCAAAGTTTATAGATAAAGTTCCCTGAAACAAATCCTCAAAGCTTAATGCAGTAAATTCCTTTAATTTTATATAAACCCTGTCCCCAGTTCTAAGGAATATATTAAGTCTTGCAATATCCTCATCATTTCCTTTTAAAGTTATCTTACCGTTTTCAACTTTTAAATCCTCAAATCCAAGATTTTTAAGCTCCCTGCTTGTTACCGATTCTATTCCAAAGGCCGTTGTTACTACAATATCATACATACAAATTCTCCTTTATAATTTTAATAAAAGCGATAGTATAATATTATCACATTAAATACGTTTTATACATATTAACATAAAATAAAAAGCAGCGCTTCCTATTTAATATTGCTGTAATATTTTATCCTGCTTAATACCCTTTGTGCATCACTGCCCTTAAGGGGTGTTGGCTGGTAGTTGTTTCTATAACTAACAGATGAAACAGATACAGGTATTATACTGTATTCCTTACTATCAACTAACTTTCCCTTTGAAAATTTGAATCTTTGCTGATATATAAAGGAATCCTTATCTGATGGGTTTTTATTTCCTCCAAAACAGAAATTACCAAGGCTGTATATTATTTTTTTACCCTTATAATTTTCTATACCCTGAACTACATGGGGATGATGGCCAAGTATCAAATCAGCCCCAGAATCTATTGTATATTTTCCTAAACTCTTTTGAATATTATTTGGATAATATTTACCTTCATCTCCCCAGTGAAAACTAACTATTATAAGCTGTGCATCCTTTGATTTTAAATATTTTATATCATTTTTTATTGTTTTTTTCACGAAATTGTTATACGTCCATCCTTTATATCCTAAAAGCCCAATATTAATTCCTTTAACTTTTATTAAGTCTCTTCTATTCATTCCAAAATAAAGTATTTTACCATTTTTAAGGCTCTCTACTGTATCCTTAAATCCTTTTTCTAAATAATCATAGGTATGATTATTTGAAAGATTAACAGCTTCTATACTTCCTTCTTTTAATATGTTTACATATAAAGGAGAGCCTTTAAAAGCAAACTGCTTTTCTGACCTTTTAGTTTCATTAGTTAGTGTACCCTCCAAATTTACTATCGTCAAATCATCCTTTTCAAAAATTTCCCTTACGTTTTTAAAAAAATATTTATAGTCTTTCTTCTGCTTTATAAATTCATCATCAAAGGAACCAGAAAAACTGCTTTTTTCATCCCTTCCTAAAGCACAGTCCCCAGCAGCACTTATAATAATCTCAACTTCATCCTTATTCTTATCCTCTACAACCTGTGTAACCGTGGTATCAGTCTTTTGTGCATTTTCCTCTATTGAATCATTATCTTCACCTTTTACAATAAAAAAGCCAAAAAAAAAATAAAAATTGTTAAAATAATTATCCTTCTTTTAATCACACAACCACTCCTCATTGATATAAAATTACATATATATTTTTATAATACAATATTTGAGATTTTAAAGTTTTATGCATAATTTTAGCCAAGTCTATGACAACCCAGCAACCCAGGGGACGGTTAGTGTGAAAATGTCCATTTACAAAAAAGGAAAAAAGTTCAAGCCAAGGGACGGTTACTTATTTCATACACAATATCTGCAAAATCTGGGGGATATGTATAAAATATTATGTCTATTATTTAATATAATAAGTAACCGTCCCTTCTGTTACCTTTGAAAAACCACAAACTTTTTCATGCCGTCGTTGTGGCTACTTTTAGTCATGACCTGTTACTTATTATATCGCAATTTTCTCCACTCTCCGGTGCCAGGCACCTTCCCCAAATGTTAAAGTTTATTAAAATATTAACGATAACTATTACATAATGGCATTATTGGATAAATTATCAATTGGAGGTATTCATTATGAAAGACATGGAATTTATGCACAGCAGAAACAAACTCTTAATCAAACTTCTTTGGGCTTCATTAGGTCTTGGAGTCCTTGTTGACATCGCCAACAAGCTTCCACTTACCGTAATCTTGACTGTACTTATTGGAGGCTCCCTTATCTGTCTTGGTATAACGCTTCTTGTCGTTAAAAAGAAACTTACAAATCTTATTATGTATTTTATATCAATCGCCCTTATAGTATTTTCATTTATGATACTTAACGCATCAACTGGTTCCACATCCTTTGTAAATATAATTATAATTTACTATGCCATAGCTATTATTTCTCTTTATCATGATTACAGACCAATAATACTTACATCTATCCTTGGACTGCTTCTTACAAACTATTCCTTCTTTGCATACAAAACAACTTTATTCAATGGAGTACCATCAAAAACCTTAATTTCACTTAATCTATACCTAATACTGTTTAGTACAGTTATAATCGCCCAAAGCAAACTTGGGGAAAAGATGAGGAAGGAAATAGAAAATGACAAATTGCAAACTTCAATATCAAAGAAGAAAATAGAAAATATCTTAAATGAAGTTAAAAAAAGCATAGATATACTCATTCACTTTAGCACAAAACTTAAAGAAAACGTAAATGCAGCAGGACAAATATCACAGGATATTTCACAGGCTTACTCACAGATAATTAAAGCCGTTGATTCACAAGCGTCAAGCGTTAATGAAATAAGCGAATCTACTGTCAAAGTTGATGGAAATGTTGATTCACTCCTTAATGAATCATCAGAATTAAAAAATGCATCAAAGGAAATAATGTTAACCGCTGATGAAGGAAAAACAGAGGTTAAAAAGCTCTCTGAAGATATGATAAAACTTCAGAGCATAATATCAAACACAGTAAAATTAATGGGAGAGCTTAGCAGCACAAAGGACGAAATATCTTCCATACTTAAGGTTATAAGCTCAATATCCGACCAAACAAACCTTCTTGCACTTAATGCATCTATTGAAGCTGCAAGGGCGGGAGAAGCTGGACGCGGCTTTGCAGTTGTTGCAACCGAAGTATTAAAACTCGCCGAAAGTTCTAAAAAATCAACCGATGAAATTGGAGAAATATTACTAAATCTCGAGCATAAAGCTGAAGATTTATCAAAGGAAATATCCCTCGGAAGCGAGGCTATGAATCTTAGCATAAAATCGAGGGAAAAGGTTGATGAATTATTTAAAAACATACTAAATGAAAGCGAAAAAGTTCTTGGATATTCAAACACAATAGATGAAAGTCTAAGGAAAATAAAGGATTCTTCCTCTAATGTTGCAAGCGAAATCCAGTCAATTGCATCTATAACCGAAGAAAACTCCGCCGCTATGGAAGAAATTATGGCAAGCATAGATTCTCAGGAGGAGAGAATGAGAAATATTATGGACAGCTTTAATGAACTTGAGGATATGACAAATAAATTAAGTTTAATTATTAAGGAATAAATTAAGACATACTCTCTATACTTTATTAAGAAATAAACTTTAAGGAGGGGGAAAATGGATTACAAAATGCATCTTACTCCAAAAGAAATTGAAATTCTTGAGGGTAAGCATGGAGAAACTCTTAAAAAGGCTCTAAAATCAGTTGTTCTCTATGGTGAAACCTTTGGAGCAGAGGAATTAGTTGATATCACAGGTCCTGTACATCTTGTTACATCCTTTGGTATACCTATATTAGAGCCGGTTTTTGATATGATGGAGGAGCTTATTAGTGAAGGTTTTTTTACAAAGGAAAAGTTTACCGTTGATCCAAGGCCAATAGACTATGAAAACGTTAAAGCCAATTTGCTTGAAAAAATAGTATTTAAAATAATGTACGGAAAACAGAAGGAATATGAAAACCAGCTAAACAGGGTTGGACTTAAAGATAACAATGCCTTCACCTGCACCTGCTATCTTCCTGAAGTAGGCAATATTCCAAAGCGCGGGGATATATTATCTTGGGCTGAATCCTCCGCCGTTGTATATGCAAATTCTGTTATAGGTGCAAGGACAAATAGAAACTCAGGCATTATAGAGCTTTTATCTGGAATTGTGGGGAAAACTCCAAAATTCGGTTTTTTAACCGATGAAGGAAGGCGTGCTAAATGGCTGATTGAACTTAAGACAAGCTATCTTCCAAATCCTCAGGTTTTAGGAAGCGCAATAGGAATGAAGGTTATGGAGGATGTTCCCTATATAGCAGGACTTGACAGGTTTCTTGGAAATAATCTTTCGGATGATGTTAAGGACTACCTTAAGGATATGGGAGCTGCCAGCGCATCAAACGGGGCAGTAGGGCTTTACCATGTAGAAAACTTAACCCCTGAGGCGGTTGACTATAAAAGAGAACTTCTTGTAAAGGACTACAATACCTATATAATCGATGACTCTGAAATAGAAAGAATAATAAAATCCTACCCTGTTATGTGGAAAAATGAAGATGATAAGCCGAGCTTATGCTTTATAGGATGTCCTCATTTATCCCTAAATCAACTGAAATACTGGACGGAAAAAATATCAAAGGAACTTGAAAAAAGGGAAAACAAAAAATTAAAAGTAAACACAATACTTTGCGCTGCCCCGGATGTTATTGAAGAATTTAAGAAGGATTCTAAAAATTATGAGAAGCTTATATCATCAGGAGCAAAGCTTACATATATTTGTCCCCTTATGTATATGAACAACCCATTATGCTCAAAAAAAGCTGTAATAACAAATTCCAATAAGCTAAGAACCTATTCAACAGCAAGATTTTATACCGATGATGAGATACTTAACTATATTTTTTGACCTAATATAATCAAAATTGATTTTGTCACTTGTCACATGGGTGGCACTTTTATAAAAAGGGGTGATAGCATGGCAAAGATATTTAAAGGAAGAGTAGTACTTGCTGGAAACATAAAAGGTGAGGCTGTTGTAAGCCACAGCGGAGTTAACATCCTCGCCTCCTTCCAAAAAAGCGCACTTAAAAAGGCGAAGAAGGTTATATGCGCCGACCAGAATAATAGCGAGCTTTACGGTAAAGTTCTTACGGATAAAATAATGTGTCTTCCAAAGACAATTGGCTCTACAACCGGCGGTATGGTTTTGGAATCCGTTGCAAAACTCAATATAGCTCCATCTGCAATGCTTTTTTCAGAGCATATAGATTCCCTCGCTGCTGCAGGAGTAATATTAACCGATGTTTGGGTAAACAAAAGAATAATAACGATAGACCAGCTTGGGGATGAATTTTTAGAGTATGTTAAAACAGGACAAACCATTGAAATTAAAGAAGACGGCACTGTAATAGTAGAATAGGGGGATAATTATGGAATATAAAAAGCTTTTCGAACCCGAGAACATAGGAAAGTGCAAAATCAAAAACAGAATTATAATGGCACCTATGGGCAACATAAACATGGCAGACCCTATAGGAAGGCCTTCACTAAAGATGATTGAATACTTTGGAGAAAGGGCAAAGGGAGGAACAGGGCTTTTGATTACAGGTCTTATTCCTGTATCCTATGGTATCGACCCTACAGTTTCCGAGGATAACGATACTACTTATTTTCCAAGAATAGACGGCTCATCAAGGACAAGGCTCTCTGGATGGAGGGATTTAACAGCTAAAGTTCACTCCTTTGATTCAAAGATTTTTATACAGCTTACAGCAGGACTTGGAAGAGTAGGCTCTCCTGAACCTGCACTTAAAGGCAAAATACTAAAATCTGCATCTATAAATAAAAACTTTTATGTCCCACAGCTGCCCCACTTCCCCTTTACCGACAGACAGATTAAAAAAATAGTTAAAAGTTTTGGTCAGTCGGCAGTAAATGCAAAGGTATGCGGCTTTGACGGGGTGCAGCTTCACGGCCACGAAGGATATCTTATGGACCAGCTTACCTCAAACCCTTGGAACAGAAGAAGATTTGGAAGGTACAGCAACAAGTTTCAATTTGCAATTGATGTAGTAAGGGAAATTAAAAAAAGATGCGGAGAGGATTTCCCAATAATATACAGAGTAGACTTAACCCAGGCTCTAAAAGAATCCTACGGTGATGAAATATTTAAGAAAAACTTTAAAGGAATGGAGAGAACAATAGAAGAAGGATTAGAGTTCTGTAAGGCTCTTTATAAAGCAGGGGTTGATGCCTTTGACGTTGATAAGGGATGCTATGATAACTGGTTCTTTCCTCACCCTCCAGCTTATTTTGACGACATACCCTATGTAAAGGAAATAGCAGGAACACTAAAGGAATACTTTAAAAAAGAAGGAATAAGTGCAAAGGTTATTGCTGTTGGAAAGCTTGGAAAGCCAGAAATTGCTGAGGATGTTTTAGATAAAGGCTATGCAGACTTTGTAATGCTCGGCCGTCCACTTCTCTCTGACCCCTACTGGCCTCAAAAGGTTTCTGAGGGAAGAGAAAAGGAAATAAACCACTGCATAGGAGATCAGGAGGGCTGTATACAGTCCTTTATATTAGGAGGACACCCATGCTGTAGTGTTAACCCCTACACTGGATTTGAAGATTGCAAAAAAATTGAAAAGGCATCTGTAAAAAAGAAGGTTGCAATAGTTGGTGGAGGGCCTGGAGGATGCGAGGCTGCTAAGACTGCCTTTTTAAGGGGACACGAGGTTACTTTGTTCGAAAAGGATAATATGCTCGGCGGACAGCTTATAGCAGGCTCAAAAATGAAGATTAAACATGATGTTGAAAGATATATCAATAACCTTAATTATCAGATGAACCTCCTTAAAGAAAAGGGACTTGATATAAGACTTGGCTGTGAGGTTAAAAAAGAGGATTTAATTGGAAAATACGATGTTATAATATGTGCCAATGGGCTTTCACCCTTTATGCCACAAATTGATGGAATGGATAAAATAAGGTATATTGAGGCAAGGGAGTTTCTTAAAAATGATATGAATATCCCAAAGGATGTTAAAAAAGTTACCGTAATAGGAGGAGGGGTTGTAGGATGCGAGCTTGCCTATTCCCTATCCTATGAAAAAAATGTTGATGTAACTGTTGTTGAAATGCTCCCAAACCTTATGACAGGAGTTGTACACTCTAACCGTTCAATGCTTCTTTGGCTTATGATGGGGCTTGGCTCCCCTACAGGAAAAAAAGAAGATATTCTTAAAAATCCAATAAAAGCTTACACATCATCAAAGGTTGTAAAATTTGAAGAAAACAAAGTATATATAAACGCAAACAGAAAAAGAAAGGATCCATATACTCCTTGGCATACATTAGTTCCTGAAAACATACACAATCCCTTTGACAAAAAGCTTGATCCTAACGATGTTGAAGAAATAATAATAGATACAGATTATGTTATCTTCTCAACAGGAGGAAGGGCAAAGGACACACTATACTACGAGCTTTTAAAAGAAAAAGGTGCAAAGGAGATTTACGCCATTGGAGATGCTAAAACCCCCGGCAGGGCATGGGAAGCAATAACCTCCGCCAACGAGGTCGCACGATTTATATAGTGGACATCCCCCGGGGACGGTTAATTATTATATCACAATTCCATTCTTTTTCCGGTATCAGGCATCTTTCGGTAGGACAACCTCAGGGACGGTTTGTACAAGCCAAGGGACGGTTACTTAATTTATCACAATTTTCATCAACTAATCAGTGCCTGTTACTTTTTTAATATCATTATTTTCCTGATTTGTGACTCTTTTGGATAAAGCCTCAAGGACGGTTAGTGTGAAAATGTCCCTTTACAAAAAAGGAAAAAAGTACAAGCCGAGGGACGGTTACTTATTTCATACACAATATTTGCAAAATCAGGGGGACATGTATAAAATATTATGTTTATTTAATATAATAAGTAACCGTCCCTTCTGTTACTTTTGATAAACCACAAACTTTTTCATGCCGTCGTTGTGGCTACTTTTAGTCATGACCTGTTACTTATTTCATATATTATATACTTTAAACTGACTACATGCTGGACATCCCTATGGTTGTTACTTATTTTATATACTAAAAATTAAAAAGTCCTTCTATATTAGAATTAATTCTAATATAGAAGGACTTTTTTGTGTTAAAGTGTAAAAATTACCATAATCGCCGCTAATACCGCAAGTATCACCATTTAAGATGTAAACAAAATTTGTCACTTGCTAACTCAGTGACACCTTTTTCCTTCACTTTGTTTTATTCTGTTTTGACATCTGTTATCTGGGTTAAAGTCCCTCGAGTCTCATTTTTTACTTTGTTTTGTCTTTTCTCTTCAATTTTATTTTTTATCTCTTTTTTTATTTCCTTTTCCTTAATTTTCTTAGATAGCCCAAAATTATTTTTCAGCTGTTTTTCAACCTCTTTTGCCTCTTTAATTGTAATATTTCCGCTCTTTACTTCTTGATTTAATACATCCTTTACTTCTTTTTTTAGTCCTGCATTTTTAACAGCTTCCCTTTTTAATTCTACTGCTTTTTTAAGTTCCTGCTTCTTTGCTTCAAAAGTTGTTTTTGCTGCATTTAAAGTGTCCTGAGCTTTTTTAATCTCCTCTTCATTTCCTGAAGCCTCTGCTTCTTTTAGCTGCTTTTCTGCTGTTTTTACCTGCTTTTTTGCATCTATCAATTCGTGCCTTTTATCTACCATATTAATTACAGCTTCTTTTTTAGCTGTCTGCATTTCTATTACCTTTTGAATAGTTGGCTTTGCATTATCTGAAACCTTGTCCTGTATCTTTTTCAATACTTCTATTGACCATTTATATCTTTCTTCAATCCTATTTTTTAGCTGCTCAGCATTGTTGTCTATTTTCTGCTGAACATTTTGATTATCATTTGTTACAACCTTTTCTATGTTTTCCTGAGCTGTATTCATTTTTTCTTGAAATGCCTCAACGGTTTGTTTTGCTAAATCTTCCTTATTCTCCTCTGCCATAACCTGTGCTTCTGCAAGCCTCTCCTGAGCAACCTGTTCAATCGTCTCTATTTTCTTTTCATCATCTGTTGTTAATGCAACTTTCACCTCATCAATAAGCTTATCTACTGGATATAATATACTGTCCGGTGTAATCCCTGCATTAACATTTACATCACTCTCCTCCCCCTGTGCCTTTGCAATAGGGTTAAATGTAATAAAGAGCATTAATGTAAAAGCTATAAGTTTTTTCATATATGTAGCCTCCTTTATTTGTAATTTCACTTTTTAATACGAAAGTTTATAATAATTTAAAGGGGTACCCTTTTAAAAAATATATTTTTTTCGTATAAATTATTGAAAGGGGGAAGTAGATGGACATTATTAGTAATAAAGATGAATTTATAATAGAAAACAAACCCTTTATATATAAAACTGCATCTAATATATGCAAAAGAAATCTCCAGTGGGAAAACGATGATGAGCTGAGTATAGCACTAATTGCATTTAATAAAGCTATAGATACTTATGATAATGAAAAAGGAAATTTCTATTCCTATGCAAAAATGCTTATCAAAAACTCCCTTATAGATTATTTCCGCAATAACAGCTCAAAATATACTCTTTATTTTATAGATGAACAGATAATAGATATTCAAAACAAAAACTCTTTAAACCAATTTGAAATTGAAATAGAAAATAAAATAAGGGCACAGGAAATATATGAGTTTTCAAGAAAGCTTAAAGAATTTGGAATTGAATTTAAAGATCTTATAAAATCTTCCCCAAGCCACAAAGATACAAGAAATGAATTATTAAACACTGCTATCAAAATATCAATGAATGAGGATATAGTTAATCTAATGTATAAATCTAAGCAGCTTCCTATAAAAAAAATATGTTTACTAACTTCAAAAAAAGAAAAATTCATAGAAAGCTGGAGGCGTTATCTGATTTCCCTTATAATTATTCTCTCAGATGACAGCTTTAAATATATAAAATCTTACCTTAATATAAAGGCAGGTGATTAAATTGATAAAAAAGGGAATTGTTATGGACTATGATGGAAAAAATGCAGTTTTGTTTACTGAATCAGGAGAGTTTATTAGCATTAAGACAAAAGAAAAGTTGTCAATAGGACAGGAATATGTATATAAAACAAAAGGAAAAATAATCCCTAAACAATTTTTAATTGCCGCCTCTATAATTTTAGTTCTTTTCTTAAGCTTTTTTTATAACCTTTATTACACCGTATATGCCTCCGTTACTGTGAGCATAAATCCTGAAATAAGGCTGGATATCAATAGATTTGACAGAATAATAAATGCTGTTCCTCTTAATGAAGATGCAAAAAAGCTCCTTTCCGAAGCCAAAGTAAAATACAAAAAATTAGACAATGGTCTTATAATAATCGTTAACAAAGCAAAGGAGAAAAAATATATAAATAGTGAATACTACGAAGGTAACCCAAAATCAATAAAACTTTTAGTAGATGGGAAAAACATAAATCTTACAAAGTTTTATAAAGAAATTAAAAAGCAAAAATTAAATTTAAACACTTTAGATATAAAAACTATAAAAAATAATGATAATAAAACTAAATTAGAGAAAAAGGAAAAAGTTAAGGAAAACAAAATAAATCCCCCTTCTATCAAAAAATCAAATGATGTTTCTATCCCTTCTGAAAAGAAAATAGCAAAACCTAAATGTAAAGCTAAAAAAGAAAAGGTAGTACCTAAAGGAAAAAATAAATAGCTTACTTTATGAGCCATGATAAAAAATTAATTTTATCATGGCTCTTATTGCCTATCAGCTATATCTGCCCCATTGCCCAGGGACGGTTACTTATTATATCACAATTTTCTCCACTCTCCGGTGCCAGGCACCTTTTTCGTCTTATCATAAATTATCATTTATACAAAATTAGCAAGCATTTATCAATAATATTATTCGCTTTTACAAAAGTTTTAATATTTTGTAACGATATAATATAACATATAATGTAAAGTTTAATTTAAAAATCATTAATTATTTAATCTTTCCATATAACAATATATAATTCATAAAAGGAGAATAAAAATGCACAAAAGAATTTGGAGTTTTATATTAATCAGTGTATTAGTCTTTACAATATTATTTGATAATTATGCATTAGCTGCAAATAAAAATATAAATCTCAATGCCAAAGCTGTATATGCTGCAACTATAGATGGGAAAGTTATTTATTCATATAATGCCGATAAACAGCTTGGAATTGCATCAACAAGCAAAATAATGACTTATCTTCTCTCCCGAGAACTTATGAAAAAACACAATATAAAATCTACAACTCAAATAATACCTAAGATTACAAAAATGCCCAATGATGCTGTTACAATTCCATTAAGTTCAAAAAAGAAGGTATCATTAAGCAGCTTGCTGTCAACTATGATGGCAATATCTGCAAATAACAGCGCCGAAGCACTAAGATATTATTTTTCAAGTATAGAAAAAAAAGATTTCATAACGTTAATGAATAACAAAGCAAAAAGCTTAAACATGAAAAATACAAATTTTATAAATGCATCAGGAATTACAGAAAACGGGAAATACAACAAGTCCACTGCAAGGAGTATGTATTTATTAGCAAGGGAGACAATATTAAAATATCCTGAAGTTTTGCAATATACTAATAAACAATATATAGTTTTTGAAAACAAAAAACTCCCAACTACTTTTAGCAGCTTATTATCAACAGGAATTGATGGTTTAAAAACAGGATATACAGCTGCAGCTGGCAATTGTATTGTTGCAACAGCTACCATAAAAATAAATAACAAAAGTAAAAGAGTAATTATAGTTATATTAGGTGCTCAAAGTAGCAACCAAAGAAAATCGGATCTAATAAAATTATTAGCCTTAGCAAAGGAATTTGTTAAAAAGAATTATAGTAAAACTTAGAGCTTCTTTTGTTCTAAGTTTTAATTTTATTTTATATATTAAAAATTATAAAACCCCTTTTGTTAAAAAACAAAGGAGGTTTTTATTATTATTTTATTATTTATCTGTTTATTGACGCTGCCATTCTAAAATATGTGTGTCTTTTCCCCCTTATTGCAACTGAATAAGTTAATATGTTTTCAGGTATTGCAACTCCAGCAAGGCCACTATCACCTATATGATGTAGATCTGCCCCTGCCATTTTACATGCTAAGGCTATATTTCTTATTGTACCTTCATCTGAACCCTCCTGTGATGTACCTATTGATGTTATTGAAAGAATTCCCCTTAAATGTATATATTCTATAAGCTCCTTTACATATTCAACTGTAATTCCCGGAACTGTCATAGGAGCAGGAATTAAAATCCCATCGGCACCTGCATCTATAAAGTATTTTATATCATCTAATGTTATTACTCTATTTCCCTGCTCATTTAAAATCCCTGAAGAATGCATTTTTCCTGCAAATATTATAACATCCTCCCCTACTGCCTCTTTTATATTGTATATTGAATTTATTATTTCTTTATTTGTAACTCCTACATTAGGATTACCTGTTAAAAGTATTAAATTTACTCCCATATCCCTTGCCTTTATCGCATTTTCCTTTGAAGCAACTCTGCCTTTTGATATAAAGATACCTTTATCGCTACTTACAGGCTCCAAATTAATACCGACAATTCTTCCCGTAAGCCTTTTTATTTCGCGGATATATTCATTTTTATCATTAACGCTAATACCATTTATTAAGGGGTTATTAACATCAAACATATTAAGAAGTAAAATATCTGCACCAAATGCACAGGCAAGCTCTGCATTGCTTATGTTAACCATTAGAGGCTGAAGGGTTCCAATTACCTCAGATATTATTACCCTTCCTTCACTTAATTTTATTGAGTTTATAATTTCTTTTTTATTCATTTTAAGCAGTTCATGGGAGAAACTATCAATAAATCTTTTCATAAAACCACCTCAAAAAACCCCGGGATAACCCGGGGTAATTTAAAACTTTTAATTGCTTCCTTTCATTATTGCCTTAATATTTGTAACTAATATGTCTGCCATAGTCCCAACAATTATCTGGAAGTTATTTTTACCCATCTTTATAACTCCGGTAGCACCTAATGCTTTAAAATCCTCTTCTTTTATTATATCTGGATTGTTTACGCTAACCCTTATCCTTGTTATACATGCATCTATACTTATAATATTATCCTTTCCTCCTAAAAATTTCAATATCTCTTTGGCTTTTTCATTTAATTCAGAAGCTGAAAGCTTTGACATTGCTGTAGATTCTTCTTCTATTCTTCCAGGGGTTGGTATATTGTATTTAACTATTATATAATAGAATACAAAATAATAGATTACACCAAAGATAAGTCCAACAAGCAGCAGTCCAACGGGTTTACTTGATATTCCAAAGTTTAATACATAATCAATAAGCCCAGCTGAAAATCCAAATCCACATTTCATTCCAAGTGCTGCAGTTATTGCAAGTGACAATCCACTTAAAAGTGCATGAACAATATAAAGAACTGGTGATAGAAACATGAATAAAAATTCGATAGGTTCAGTTATTCCTGTTAAAAATGATGTGAAAGCAGCTCCAAGTAGCATACCTGCAACTTCTTTTCTATGCGCCTTTTTAGCAGCCATAATCATAGCAAAACAAACTGCTGGAAGAGCAAACATCATTATTGGGAAAAATCCTGTCATAAAGGTACCTGCAGTAGGATCTCCTGCAAAGAACCTTGATAAATCTCCTGTAATTATCTTACCTGCTGCATCTTTAAATTCACCAAACTGGAACCATACAAAGGAATTAAGAACATGGTGAAGTCCAAAAGGAATGAGAAGTCTGTTTAAAAGTCCAAAGAAAAATCCGCCAACTGCCCCTGATGATGCTATTGCATTACCAAAGGAGCTTATGAAATTTTGAATAAGAGGCCATACATATCCTGCTATAACTCCAATAATTAATGAATAAAATGATGTGATAATAGGAATAAATCTTTTTCCTCCAAAGAATCCTAAAAAATCTGGAAGTTTTATAGCTTTGTATTTATTATACAGGGTTCCAGCTAAAATACCTGTTATTATACCTGCCAAAACTCCCATGTTTATTTTGTCGTTAAAAGTTGTTGCAACCTTTGTAAGAACAAAGTATCCTACAGCTGCAGCAAGGCCGGCAACCCCATTATTTTCTTCTGCAAATCCTATTGAAATACCAACTGCAAATAAAAGTGCAAGGTTGCTAAAAATAGCATCACCAGCTGCATACATCCATTTTAGATTTAACACATCTGGTGCACCAAGCCTTAAAAGCAGTGCAGCTGCTGGAAGTACAGCAACTGGTGTCATCAATGCCTTACCAAGTTTTTGTAAACTGGTAAGTATTTTGTTATTACCCATTAAATTCCCCCCAAAACATTAATTACAAATTTCCTATTATTATTTTATTTTTCTATTTATAAGTTTATGTTAAAAAAGTAATATTAACATATTAATCCAAGATAAGCAGGTGAGCAGGGACGGTTACTTATTATAGATAAAAGTGACACCCAATTTACTTTGTCACTTGTCAACTGGGCGGCACTTATTTCCTCTTTTCTCCTCTCTCCGGTGCCAGGCACCTTTTCGCTTAATAATTAACGTTAAAATTACTAATAATAAATTAAGAAAATATAGTTGTAATTGCGATTGCCTTTATTTACAATAGTGTATATACAACTGTAAAGCGAGGTGTAAAGATGATAGATGAAATAAATAGGTTAAAGAAAGAGAAAAATGCCTTAATCCTTGCCCATAACTATCAGCTTTTAGAAGTTATAGATGTTGCTGATTATGTTGGGGATTCCTTTTATTTGAGCGATATTGCAAAAAAATCCGATAAAGAAGTAATAGTCCTTTGCGGGGTTCATTTTATGGCAGAAAGTGCAAAAATTTTATCCCCACAAAAAACAGTTCTCCTTCCTGTTATTGACGCAGGCTGCCCCCTTGCTGACATGGTTGATACCGATAAACTTTCAGAATATAAATCAAAGCATCCTGACGCCGCCTTTGTTTGCTACATAAACACAACTGCAGAGGTTAAAGCCCTTTGCGATGTTGTTGTAACTTCCTCAAACGCACTTAAAATCATTAAAAAGCTTGATAACAGAAAAATAGTTTTTCTTCCTGACAAAAACCTTGGGGAATACATAAAAGAGCAGGTTCCTGAAAAAGAGATAATTCTTTGGGAAGGATTTTGCCCAACCCACAAAAAGATTTCAAAGGAAAGCATACTTATGCTTAAGGATGAAATAAAGGATTTAGTGGTTTTAAGCCACCCTGAATGCGAAAAGGAAGTCAGGGACATATCCGATTTTGTGGGAAGCACAAAGGAAATTATAGAATATGCCACAAATACAAACTATAAAAACTATGTTATAGCAACAGAAGAAGGAGTAATTCATACGCTAAAAAGGGATAACCCCCATAAAAATTTCTACGCCCCAGGGGAAACTGCAACCTGCCCTAATATGAAGAAAACAAGAATTAAAGATGTATATGAGAGCCTATTATATATGAAACACGAAATTAATGTTGATGAGGAAGTTGCAGACAAGGCAAGACGTGCCCTTGAAAACATGCTTCTTTTAGCAAGGTGATAAAATGGATATTGAGTGTGATGTTTTAATAGTGGGGACTGGAATTGCAGGGCTTTATTCTGCACTTAATTTAAGAGATAATCTAAAGATTGCCCTTGTATCTAAAGGAGATATTACACAGACTAATACATATCTTGCACAGGGGGGAATTGCAACTGCAAAGGATGCTTCTGATAAGCCATCCTTTATTGAAGATACATTACGGGCTGGAAACTACAAAAACGATTTGACTGCTGTTAGGATTCTTGCAGATGAGTCTATTGAAAATATAAAAAAGCTTATTGAGCTTGGGGTTGATTTTGACAAATCAGATGATGATCTTTTATACACGCGGGAAGGTGCCCACAGCACAAACCGAATAGTCCACCACAAAGATTATACTGGAAAAGAAGTTGCAGACGCTTTAATTGAAAGAGTTTTAAAACGAAAGAATATAAAGATATATAAAAACTTCTATCTTTGTGATTTAATAACCCAAAATAACAGATGTCTTGGAGGAATATTTATTAAGGAAAACAAACAAATAAACATATTTTCAAAGTTTACTATACTCGCAACGGGAGGAATTGGAGGTCTATTTAAAAACTCAACAAATCAAAGGATTTTAACAGGAGATGGGCTGTCTATTGCAGTTAAAAACAGCATAAAGCTAAAGGACATACAATATATACAGTTTCACCCAACGGCTTTTTATGAAAATACAAATGAAAGAAGGTTTTTAATATCAGAAAGCGTAAGAGGTGAAGGTGCTTATCTTTTAAATTCTAAGGGTGAAAGATTTGTAGATGAGCTTTTGCCAAGGGATGAGGTATCATCAAAGATTTACAGTGAAATGAAAAAAACAAATTCCCCTTGTGTTTATCTTAGCCTTTCCCATTTGAATTCTTCTTATGTAAAGCATAGATTCCCTAAAATCTACAGCGAGTGTTTAAAAAGAGGAATAGATATTACAAAGGATTCTATACCTGTTGCCCCTGCACAGCACTATTTTATGGGGGGCATTGAGGTTGATTTATATTCTAAAACTTCTATGGAAAACCTGTTTGCAACAGGGGAGGTATCCTGCACCGGGGTTCACGGTGAAAACCGCCTTGCAAGCAACTCCCTCCTTGAAGGCTTAGTATTTTCAAAAAGGGCTGCGAATTATATTAATAACCTTTCAGATAAAACCCTTCTTAAGAAAGTAAGCCCTAAAATTATAACTGACTTTGAAATGGTAAAAAGAGAAAACTTAAAAATAGCAATAGATTTAATAAAAGAGAAAAGGTGGGATCTTAAGGATGAACTTATCAGTCATTGATAAACTTATAATAGATGCTCTAAACGAAGATGTAACCTATGAGGATATAACAACTGAGTCTATAATCCCTGACAGCCTGCAAAACAGTGCAAATCTTTATGCAAAGCAGGATGGAATTTTAGCTGGAATTTTCGTATTTAAAAGGGTTTTTGAGATTTTAGGAGATGTTGATGTTAAGGTTTTAAAAGAGGATGGAAATGAAATTAAAAAAGGAGATGTAGTATGCACATTAAGGGGCAAAACCAAAAATATACTTATTGGTGAGAGAACTGCCCTTAATTTTATACAAAGGATGAGCGGTATTGCAACGCTTACAAGGGAATTTGTTAAAAGGATAGAAGGGACAAAGGCACAGCTTCTTGATACACGAAAGACAACTCCAAATCTTAGAATCCTTGAAAAATATTCAACAATGGTTGGAGGTGCTGTAAATCACAGGTTCAACCTGTCCGACGGCATATTAATTAAAGACAACCACATAAAGGCAGCTGGGGGAATTTATAATGCAGTAGAGCTTGTTAAAAAAAGATACTCCAATCTTAAAAAGATTGAGGTTGAAACGGAAAATTTAGACATGGTAAGGGAGGCTTTAAAGTGCAGTGTTGATATAATAATGCTTGATAATATGAGCCTTCAGCTTATTAAGGAAGCTGTTTTGTTAATAGACGGCAGGGCTTTAACTGAAGTTTCAGGAAATGTAAACTTAGATACTATAAGCGACATTGCAAAAACAGGGGTTGATTTTATATCAACCGGTGCCATAACCCACTCCTACAAATCCTTAGATTTGAGCCTTAGGATAGTATAGTGCCACCTAATTCAAAAATTACAAACCTATAAAGCAGTTGGTTATCAAATAACTTACTGCTTAATTCATAATATTATTATCAAAAATCAGGTTCTTTCAAAGTTAGTTGATGAGTAATATTTTGCTTTAATTTTAAATTGTAATTCTACATGAATATTCAGGCAAAATTTTACTTTTTCAACTAAGAGTAGAAAGAACCTTTTTTTATTTTATCAGTAACATGATTCGACAAATAATCATATTAGTATATAAGCAAACATTAGAAGGGTGTGAGAATATGGTTAAAATAGCTGCTATTTTGGATGAGTTCAGTTATATTTGTTTTAAAGAAGAATGTGACCTTATATATTTGTCTCCATCAAACTGGAAATCTCTTATACAATCGCAAAATCCCCAGATATTTTTTATGGAATCAATCTGGTATGGAATAAATGGAGACTGGAGGCAATTAATAAGCGGCACTTTAGGGTTTAAAGTTAGTGTTATTGAGCCAATAATAGATTATTGTAAAAGACATAATATAAAAACAGTATTCTGGAACAAAGAAGATCCAATACATTTTTCCTATTTTATTGATTTAGCAAGACTTTTTGACTATGTATTTACTACTGACGCTGACTGCATTCCAAAATATGTAGAAAGTCTAAATCATACCAGAGTTTATGTACTCCCCTTTGCTGCACAGCCAAAAATTCACAATCCAATAAACCGCCTTGCTGAAAAACTCGGTCAAATAGCTTTTGCAGGAAGCTATCACAGCAAGGGGCATGATTTAAGAAACAGGGACATGGAGATAATATTAAAGCCAGCACTTAAATATGATTTGTCCATATATGATAGAAATTTTAATAATCCAAATCCATATTTCCATTTTCCCAAAGATTATGAGCCGTATATAAAAGGAAGTCTGCCTTATATTCAGATGGTTCAGGAATATAAAAAATACTATATTTTTTTAAATGTGAATTCAATCCAAAATAGTCCCACTATGTTTTCAAGAAGAGTTTTTGAACTTTTAGCCTGTGGAACAAATGTAGTAAGCGGTTATTCAAAAGGAATTGAGAATATGTTTTTAGGCTTGGTTCTTATGAGTAAAAATAAAAAAGAAACTGAGGAGAACTTAAATAAACTTTTAAATAATGAAAAATTAAGAGATAGGCTCTCTCTTCTTGGACAAAGGGAGATATTCAGCAAACATACTTACAGGCACAGATTAAATTATATATTGGATAAAATAGGAGTTAATTATCTGAAAGAAAATAGTATAGGGGTAACAGTTATATCCTGTGCAAGCAGCTTAGAAGAGATATATCAAATATTAGAAAACTATAAAAGGCAGCTTTATAAGAGAAAAGAACTTATTCTATTAATTAAGGATTACTTATTAGATATAGAAGAAATTAAAAATATTATTAGAAATGAAGAAAATATTAAAATTAAAGTCTTAAATACTAATGAGAGTATATATAAAAATATTGATAATCAAATACCTTCTGTTAGCTGCAGATATATATCTATCTTTCATCCACTAAGCTATTATGGCGAATATTTTCTATGGGATTTAATGAATGTATTTCAGCATGCAAAAGCTCAGGTAGCAGGAAAAGGTACTTATTTTGCATATTTAGAGAAGTATTCTAAACTAATATTATCAAATCCAAATAATGAATACAGGTATACTGATTTTGTAAATCCCTTTGCAGCAGTAATAGATAAAGATATATTTAAAAAAGTGAAATTTGACTACGGCTTAAATACAAAAGCTCCTTTATATATTCAAATTTGGGCTAAAGAGGGAATAAAAATGTATTCCTCTGACAAATTCAACTATGCCTATATAGTTAAATCACAAATTGAAGAAGAACGTCAAAAAATGCATAGTATTATTCTACATGAAATAGAGGATTTTGAGGTAACTTCAGATTATAGGCCGATTGTAACAGTTTAAACTAAAATGATTAACCTGCCTCATGAAATACTTTCAGAAGGCAACTATATGATAGTAGTTCACTCTGCAAACACTCTTACTAACTTTGATAGGAGATTCAGAATAGGCATTATAGAAGATGAAGCTGAAAAAAAGAGATATTAAAAAGATTCTTAGGATAACAATAAATGATAGGTATTTTAAAATACCTATCATTTCACTTTATATTATTATAAAAGAACTATATATTATTGTCCTTTTGTTTCCTGATAAGTCCTTTATAAATACTTTAATTTTATAGTTGCCAACATCATAAGGTTCCCAAAGGAAATAATTTTTACTTGAATAAGAAGTAGCAAATATTTTTTCATTATCTTTATATACATACCATGCATAATTTAGATCATCACCTAATGCAGAGCAGCTAAAGGTAATCTTTTCCCCTAACTTTTGAGGACTTGGTTTATCAACTGAAATAGATTCAATATATATCCTTTTTTTTATTTCCTCATAAAGCTTTTGATTGTATATCTTAATCATTTTCTCTGTTCTGCTGTTAAAGATAATAAGTTTTTCATCATCACTTAAATTTAATTCCAGATTCCTTCCAACCAAAGAAATTTTTACAAAGTTACCTTCCCATAAAAAACATTCTACCTCATATAAAGATGGTTTTAGATTTATATGAGTAGCAAAACGGACTTTTTTTCCACGCTGAATGAAACTTCCTGAAAAGCTTGGAGTCAGCTTGGCATATTCTATAGAACACCAGCCCCTGAGAGGTTTTTTTTGACCTTTAACCAAGCTAAATTCCAATTCATTTTGAGCAAGCAAAGGTGTAAGCTGTATTCTGCAATTGTCATTTATATATCCTGATATTTTGTTGTTATCAACTTTACAGTCAATATTAGGATAGAAATTAAAAATTTGCTCAAATTTATGTGTTTTATAGCCTGAAAGCTCATCTAAAATGATTATATTATAGGGTTTTAAGAAAATTACTGTTCTTTGATGCACAACTCCATGATATAAGCAGTGAGTACCAATTCCAATGCACAGCTCTTCACTCATATAGTAATCAGTTATTCCTGACTTTCCTATATTGTTTTTAGATATATCTGTATTCATATCATCTACTACTACAGTATTATGAGCCCTATTAGATTCTACATACTGTCTTTCAGGATCATTATAATTATAGTTATATTTTCCAGAGTCTATTAGAATAGGCTGATTATGTGCAAACAAAGTTATTGACAAATCATCATGATGTTTATGCACATTTGAGTGGAAACTGCTTAAAAAAATAAGATGAACTGTATCTGAATCTAAATCCCATCTGTTGCGGGCTGATAAATATCCTCCAACAGGGTATATCATATCAGTTGTTGATGGAAATTCACCTATTATGCCTTTGTTTAAAATATAATCAAAATTGTCCAATGCTTTTTTAGGAGGATTTTTGAATTTTTTTATTTTTAAAAGTGTCCTTTGAGTATCACCTATAGGAGTTATTATACCGTCCGGTTGAAGCATGAAAGTAATGAATTGAAGCTGAGAAGCTATTATATTTTCAAGTTTTTCACTTATACAATCTCCATTTGACTTCATAAAGTTAAGAAAATTGAAAAGCCTCTGGCATACAAGATAGCTGTAACCTGGTGAGTGTTCAAGATAGCTTCCATCAAAGCCGAATATCTGATTCAATTGATTATAAAACCTTTCTAAAGCCAATTGACGCCACTGAGGTGCTTTTTCAAGATTAGAAAATACTGTAGATGCTACATAAAGAGCAATATCCTGATCTAAGCCATGATTATGCTTTTCTTTGTAAAAATTGGGATCTGATAATTTGATGCAATGGGCTTCTATGAGCTGTGCAATTTTAACTGCTGTATTATTATCCCAGTCACATTCCTTCCAGCTTTCAAAAAACTTGCATATAGCTATAACCCTTAGTGCTGTTGAATGGTCATGCCATGCCATTTCTGATTTTGAATTTGGGTAATTATGCTCCATCCAGTCTAATAGAATATTTTTTGCTTTAATAATTGAGGTAATATTTTTGGAAGATTCATAGACGTTTGTAAGATGTTGAATCATAATCAAAGTGTGAAGCCTAAACTGCCAGCTCCTGTCTTTTATTAGGTTCGAGTTCCAAATATCCTTTTCCCATTTTACAGGTTTAAACTGTTTGTTAATATAGCAATATCCGCTTAAAAGATAATTATTTGCTATACTCAATTCTTTCTCAGTCCAGTTTCCGCCCAGATCAAAAACTTCTATTTTTTTTCTCCTTTTAAGATTTTCAATTGGAAAGGAAAACTTTATCATAATATTCACCCTTTTGATTTCTCATAAATATTTCTATAAATCTCTTCATATATTTTTACAATATTGTCCCAATCTCTATTGCTTTCAACCCATTTTCTTGATTTATTTCCCAAACTTATTTTAAAGTCTTTGTTTAAATATAAAAGCTGAATTTTCCTGCATAAATCTTCAATTGTATTATTAAAGATTAGCCCGTTTACTTCAGGGATTATAATTTCCTTCATAGCATCTACATCAGAACATACAACTGCTTTGCCACAAGCCATAGCCTCAAGAGGCTTCAATGGAGTTACCATATCAGTAACCTTCTTTTTCAACCTTGGGTATACACATATATCAAAAGCAGAGTAAAATTGTACAACCTGGTTATGAGGTATTTTCCCTATGAAAATAATTGAATCCTGAAGAGAAAGTTCTCTTGAAAGTTCTTCTAAGTTTTTTCTACTTTCGCCTTCTCCCACAATAACAAGTCTAATATCTGAATATCCCTTCTTTTTAAGACATCTTAAAGCTTCAATAAGGTTCTGCAGCCCTTCATAATTTACTATACTTCCTATATAGCCTATAACAAAGCAGTTATACAAATTATATTTCTCTTTAATTAATTTATCAGGTTCTAAAGGTACAAAACGGTTGCAATCTACACCGTTAGGGACTATATAAATTTTATTTTCGTCAACTCCTCGGCTTATAAGCTCTTCTTTTAAATGTTCGCATATAACCACTACAATATCGGCTTCATAAGATAGATATGTTTCAATAAGCTGAGACAGGCTAAATTCTTCAGAAAAAGCAAAAAGAGGTTCCTTTGATGCTTTAGATAATTCCCAAAATCCTCTTATTTCATATACAAAAGGCCTATTGTTCCCTCTGGCAGCGTTGAGGGCAGATAAGCCTATAACATAGTTCGAAGCAGCATGTATTATATGTGGAGATTCCTTTGCTACTACATAACTTATAGCACCTGAAAAGTGTGATATATATTGTTTTATTGGGGTACAGCGCATAAATTCATTTAAATAAGGTCTATAGTAGTGTATATCATCAAAGGTTTCCAACAGGATTTTCTGGGAATTTAATATAGCGTTTGGGAAAAAATCATTAGGGAAACCCGGTCTTGTAACAGCAACAGGCTTAAATCCATATTCCTTTTGTTTTTTTATTATATAATCAGAGCGAATACTATAACCGTTATTCACATAAGGCATAGACGTATTTAAAACATGGAGAATTTTATTATATCCATCCATGTTGTAGATAGTATATTTATTTTTTATATATGGTGATGGGGATTTATGAGAAGTATCATTCAATAGTGCAAGTTTTTCTTTGCTAATATTGAGTTCCATATATAGAGAGTTTTTCTTAGGCTGAAGTTCTATCAATTTTTTTAAGATATCAATACTATAGGATATGCAGCCTATATCTTTAAGCCTTTGATATAATTTTTTTCCTACGTCACTCTTTATATTTCCATTGCTTTTATTAAAACGAAGTATTAAATCCTGTATTTCCTTTAAATTGTCTATAAGCTCTGTTTCATATTCTTTTGAGGATTTTTGAAGCATTTTATTAAAATAGTTAAACATATAATCCATTTCATTCACCTGCATCTTATAATGTTTTATAAATTTTCTATCTGCCTTAAAATTCCCCTTTAATTATGAAAAATTTTATAGAAGCTTTCTATATTTATATCTTTTATATCTGATATTATCTTCTCATGAGCATAAGCCAACGCATTATGATTTAAAGTTTAGCAAGCTGATACATTATCCTCACTCTATAGAATTTATTCCCCCACCCTAATAAATAATATGAAGATTCACTTATTTTGGTGTGTCAAAAAATGTAATAACATGGCAGATAAATGCATAATACGTGTACAAGCTTAGGGACAGTTAGTGTGAAAATGTCCATTTACAAAAAAGGAAAAAAGTACAAGCCAAGGGACGGTTACTTATTTCATACACAATATCTGCAAAATTAGGGGGACATGTATAAAATATTATGTCTATTATTTAATATAATAAGTAACCGTCCCTTCTGTTACCTTTGAAAAAACACAAACTTTTTCATTCCGTCGTTGTGGCTACTTTTAGTCATGACCTGTTACTTATTTATTGATTTATAAAAAAACACCCAGCTAACAAATAGCAAACTTAACTATGTAAGTTTGTCACTTGCCAACTGGGTAGCACTTTTTTCCTCTTTTCTCCTTTCTCCGGTGCCTGGGAAGGCTCCGAAAAATAGCAGATTAAAATTTGCTGTAACAATATATAGTAGCGCATAATAGTATTGAAATACTATATATCGTATGTTTTTCAATAAAACTTTATTTTTTCGGAGGTCTCCCTGGCACCTTTTTGAGCTTTATACTACCATTCCCTCTCTTTCCTGTATAATCCTCTCTACCCTATTATTATCATCTACAAGCACAACTTTAGGCTTTATATCCTTTGCCTCACTATAGTCAACAAAGCAGTAGGACATTATTATTACCTTATCCCCAGGATGAACAAGCCTTGCTGCTGCACCGTTAAGACAAATCTGCCCTTTTCCTCTTTCTCCCTTTATAACATAGGTATCAAACCTTTTACCGTTGTTTATGTTTACAATCTGAACCCTTTCGTTTTCCAAAAGGTCTGCCGCATCCATTAAATCCTCATCTATTGTAATGCTTCCAACATAGTTAAGGTTTGCCTCTGTAACCGTTGCCCTGTGTATCTTTGACTTTAGCATATTTAAAAGCATAATATCCTCCTTTACATCTAATCATTACATTTTATTTTAATATTATCTATAAGCCTTGTTTTGCCTATTTTAACTGCAAGGGCGATTAAAACCTCGCCTTTAATTATATTTATAGGCTTTAAATTTTCAGTATCAACAAATTCAACATAATCAATCTTTGCATCCTTTGCAGTATTTATAAGTTTTATCATCTCGTCCCTAATTATTTTTACATCCCTCTCTCCCTTATCTATCATATTCTTTGCAAGGTTTAAGGATTTATAAAGGTTTAGGGCCTGTACTCTTTCATCCTCATTAAGATATGTATTTCTCGAGCTTAGTGCAAGTCCGTCCCTTTCCCTCACTATTGGGCATCCTACAACTTCAACATCCATATTCAAATCCTCAACCATTCTTTTTATTACAATAAGCTGCTGAGCGTCCTTTTCCCCAAAGTATGCCCTGTCAGGCTTTACTATATTAAAAAGCTTTGTAACAACCGTTGCAACGCCTCTAAAATGCCCTGGCCTTGAAGCACCGCAAAGCCCCTCTGTTAAATTTAAAACCTCAACATAGGTTGAATAATTATCCTTATACATATCTTGGCTCTCTGGCATAAATATAATATCACACCCTGCATCAAGGCATACTTTTTTATCCCTCTCCTCATCCCTTGGATATCTTTCAAAATCCTCCCCCGGTCCAAACTGAGTAGGATTTACAAATATGCTGACTACAACAGTATCGTTTTCTAATCTTGCCCTTTCAATAAGGCTTTTATGCCCATCGTGAAGATATCCCATAGTAGGCACAAAGCCTATGCTCTTTTTAGTATTTTTAATATCCCAAATAACGCTTTTCATCTCCGTTACGCTTCTTATTATTTCCATAATATCCTCCATCCTGCCGCTTTTAAGTGGCACAATATTTATTTTGCTAATGTAATTATTAATATAATTAAGCAAGCCATTTTGGTATAGATATAAGTTTGTGCTTATAAAACAAAAATTTTAATTGTCTTATTTTACTAATACAGCTTTTTTATCTCATCGGAAATTTCTTTATTAAGCTTAAAAGAATGTGCATCCTCAGGGAATTTTCCCTCTCTTACATCTTCAATATATTCTAAAATTCCAGACTTTATCTCCTCCCCAAGATTTCTATACCTTTTTACAAACTTTGGAGTAAAATCGCTAAAAAGTCCAAGCATATCGTTTATAACAAGTATTTGTCCATCGCAGTATTTTCCTGCACCGATGCCTATGGTTGGGATTGATATGGATTCAGTAATAATTTTAGCAACCTCATCAGGTACAGCCTCTAAAACTATAGAAAATACCCCGGCCTCCTCAAGATACTTTGCATCATCTATAAGCTTTTTTATCTGCTCCTTTGATTTACCTTGCACCTTAAAGCCCCCAAGCATATTTACCGACTGGGGAGTTAAGCCTATATGCCCCATAACAGGAATTTGTGCCTTTATTATGGCCTTTACCTTATCTAAAACCTCAATTCCACCCTCAAGCTTTACAGCGTGGCATCCTCCCTCCTGAATGAGCCTTCCTGCGTTTTTTACAGAATCTTCAACTGATATATGATATGAAAGAAAAGGCATATCTCCAACTATAAGTGCATTTTTAGCCCCTCGTCTTACTGCCTTTATATGATGAATCATATCATCAATTGTAACGGATAATGTGTTTTCATAGCCTAATGCAACCATGCCAAGGGAATCACCTACTAATATTCCATCAATTCCTGCCTCATCAACAAGCTTTGCAAAGGAATAATCATAGGCTGTAAGCATAGTAAGCTTTATACCCTTTTCCTTTGCCTCTTTAAAAGTTGCAACTGTATTTTTCATTACTTATCTCCCCTTAACATTTTTTCTATTTTATTTAGCTTTTCCATTTTCTCCATGCAATCTTCATCTTTGCATCTTTTTAGTTTTTCCATTTCAATATTTAGTGCTGTAAGTCCTAAACTTTTATATATTTCCTTATATTTTTCAATACTGTCAAGATGAAGCTTTATAGTGTTGTAATCTCCCCTGACTATTGGCCCTGTTAAAGAATCTTCAACACCCTTTTCTTTTATGTTTAAAATAGCTCCCTGCATAAGTGGATATATTGCATCAACTATAAACTTTTCATCCATATTGCACTCTAACAGTATTTCCTTGGAAATCTTGGCTAAAGACACGATATAATTTGAAGCAAATACTGCCGCTGCATGATATTTTGCCTTATCATTTTTATCTATTAAAAAATATTTAAGCCCTGCCAAATCTAAAAAAGATTTTATGTTATTTATATTTTCTCCTTCTACAGAAAAAATAACATCCTTTAAGTATTTATAACATTCTCTATCGGTAAAGGGATAAAGGGGATGAAGGGAATAGGAAAAAACCCCAATCTTTTTTGCATCACAAAAAACATCGGTGGTTAAACACCCGCTCATATGAAATATGCTTTTTCCTTTTAAATCAAAATTTTTAATGCTCTCCCAAAGGGATGATATAACATTATCAGGAGTTGTAATGAATATGTAGTCACAGGATAGGATTAGCTCCTCTAAGGATAAAACCTTTGTTTTTGTAAAGTCTGCAGCACTTTGACATGATAAAATAGACCTGCTGTAATAACCTTCAACATCAAGTCCTCTTTCAGTAAGATAGCGTCCAAAGGCACAACCTACCTTTCCAGCGCCAATAAAACCTATTTTCATTTTTTCCACCTCTTTAAATTAGTCCCACTCCAAAGGATATGGGCTAATTCTATTTTAGCACGAAACTTTTTATATATTTTAGTTTGTAATAAAAATTTAATAATATTTATATGAACTTGTCACTTTTTTGGGGGGACGGTTAGTGTGAAAATGTCCATTTACAAAAAAGGAAAAAAGTATAAGCCAAGGGACGGTTACTTATTTCATACACAATATCTGCAAAATCAGGGGGACATGTATAAAATATTATATCTATTATTTAATATAATAATTAACCGTCCCTGCTGTTGCCTTTGATAAGCCTAAAACTTTTTCATGCCGTCGTTGTGGCTACTTTTAGTCATGACCTGTTACTTATTTTATTTAATTCTTAGCAATAACAAGCATAAAAAAGCACCCAGATTGAAATGACAATTTGTCATTTCAATCTGGGTGACAAACCTTTCTATCTACAATCTAATTTTAATACCTTTTTTTGATGATTCTATTGCAGCAAAAACAACCTTTAATACCTTTAATCCATCTTCACCAGTTATAAGTGGTCTTCTTTTTTCAAGTATTGAAGATATAAATTCATCAATTATTCCTGTACTTGTTTGATTGTCATTAGTCTGAATAGCTCCTGTCCTATATAATATTTCATCTCCATTAAATTTTGTTATTATAATTTGATATGAAGGATCACCATAAATTTTCATTATACCCTTTTCACAGTATAATGTTGTGCTATTATCTTCGTTACCATAATAAGTCCAGCTAAAAGCTGCAGTACCAAGTGAGCCTTTTTCCGTTCTTAAAATACATACCATATTGTCACTAACTTCTATTTTATTACCTTTATCATCCTTTTTATCAAGTGTGCTCTCAAAAGAACTAACCTCAACTATGTCATCTTCAAGAAGATATCTTATAAGATCAATCTTATGAATACCTAAATCCCCTGCAACTCCAAGAACTGAGCGATTTTTATTAAAAAACCATGTTGAATTGCTTTTATTTACACTCCAGTATTCAGGTCCCTTGTGGCCAAAAACAGTATGAAAAGTTAATACTCTTCCAAGCTCTCCACTTTTTAAAATCTCCTTTGCTTTTATATGCCCTGCCGCAAGTCTTTGATTATGATCAATCATAAGTATTTTACCAGTTTCATTGCTTGCTTTAACCATTTCCTCAGCTAATTCAACTGATATTGCCATAGGTTTTTCACATAATACATGCTTATTATTTCTAAGAGCTTTACAAGTTACAATATGGTGCATCTCATTTGTAGAACAATCACTTATAGCATCAATATTAGGATCCTCTATTATTTCTTCATAGCTTTTGGCAACATACCCTCCATATTTTTCAACCATTTTTTCTGCTCTTTCTTCATTAGGATCATAAAATGCTACAATTTGGACATTGGGATTATTAGCATACTCAGGTGCATGCCTATACTGACATATAGATCCACAACCTACTATTCCAACTTTAATTTTCATAAATAGCCCCCTCTTTTTTAATTAATACCTGCCTCCCCGTAATATCAAATTATATATACTTTCTTAAAAAATTTTTCCCTAATTCAAGTCCTTCTTTGATTTTTTCTATTGAGCCCTCATATTCCTTATCCTCATGTTCTATACTAATTACTCCATCATAATTTATTTCTCTTAACGTTCTAAAAAACTCATCCCAATTAATTTGTCCCCTTCCTGGTATCCTTCCAAAGTTCCATCCATTATCCCATTCATTCATCTTATTTATCTGTTTACCAAATATGCTGTAATATGAAAGCATTTCTTCTTTAATTTCTGTATCTTTGGCATGAATATGAAATATTTTATTTTTATAATCCTTTAGTGCTCTAATATAATCTACTTTAAGCCAAACAAGATGAGAAGGATCAAAATTGAGCCCAAAATTATCATAAGGGAGTCTTCTAAACATTTCATCCCAAAGTTCTGGTGAATAAGAAATAGTACCTGAAAACCCATCCTTATTCCATCCAATCATCGGGCAATTCTCTATAATTATCTTTACATTTCTTTCCTTTGCATAATCAAGTATTTCACTAAAAACTGTTTCAAATAGCTTAAAATTATCATTTATAGTAAGCTTCATATTCCTTCCAATAAATGTTCCAACCATTTCTACATCTAAAAGCTGTGCAGCATCAATTACCTTTTTTAAATGATTATGATAGGATTTTCTTATCTTTAAATCTTCATGAAGGTTATTATCATAATAAGCCAGTGATGAAATAAAAATATTCTCTCTTTTAAGAATCATCTTTAATTTTTCAGCAATCTTTTCATCAAAATTTTCAACATCAATATCTGTACCTGAATAATCTCTTGTATTTACTTTAGGCCAGCATGATACTTCAATGCAGTCAAACCCTTGTTTTTTTGCCCATATTATCTTTTCTTCAATTGGTATATCCCCAAGGCAACCTGTTAAAAATCCTAATTTCATAGATATATCCTCCTAATTTAATATATAAATTACTCTTTTTTCTGTAATAAGACTGCAGTTATTATTATTAATCCTTTAACTAATCCCTGAAGATAAGGTGATACGTTCATAAGATTTAATGTATTATTTAAAACACCAAGAATTAATATTCCAAAAAAAGTACCTATAACCTTACCCTTACCTCCAGACATCCTTGTCCCACCAATTATAACACCAGCTATTGCATCAAGCTCATAGGATATTCCTGAACTTGCAGAAGAAATTGAATTTAGTCTTGAAGATTCAATTACTGCTGAAAGTGCTGTTAATGTAGAACAAATCATATAAACTATGATTTTTATTTTATCTATATTTATAGCAGAAAGAAGTGCCGCCTTTTCATTGCTTCCAATTGCATAAACATACCGTCCAAATTTAGTTTTTTGTGAAAGGATAATCATAAGTATTGTAAGAAAAAGAAATATAAAAATAGGATAAGCTATACCTACAATCTCACCGTTTGCAATTTGTATATACTTTGGAACTTTTCCAGATATACTTCCACCTTTTGATATATATAATATTAAAGATCTTGCCGATGCCATAATACCCAGCGTTACAATAAAAGGAGTAATTTTACCTTTAGTTATTAAAAGCCCATTTATTAGTCCTATAGTAGCTCCTGATAACAATGCACAAAGTACCGATATTAATACACTTCCAGTCTTATTTAAAGTAATTAATGAAATACCTCCAACAAGAGCCAATACCGATCCTACTGAAAGATCAATCCCTCCTGTTAGAATTACAAGAGACATTCCAAGTGAAATTATTCCTATAATAGATGCCTGTCTGATAATATTAATTATGTTTGCTTTAGTTAAAAAATCTTTATTAATTACTGCAACAATTGTTACAATGATAAAAAAAGCAACAACAACACTATAATTTGTCCAAAACCATAAAAATTTAGAGATTAAATATTTACTTTTTTTATTTTTAACTACTTCACTTTCAATCATGAAACTTCACTCCTTTTAACTCCAGCTGCATAAAGCATTATATTCTCTTCATTAGCTTCTTCTCTATTAAGTATCCCAGTTATCTCCCCATGATACATAACATATATCCTATCACAAAGCTTAAGGATTTCAGGCACTTCAGAAGATAAAACTATTATTCCTTTCCCTTTTTCTGCAAGCTTCATAATAAGCTCATACATATCACTTTTGGCCCCAATATCCACACCTTGCGTTGGATTGTCAAGTATTATTATATCCGCATCTGCCTCAATCCATTTTGATAATACAACCTTTTGCTGGTTGCCTCCACTTAGATTAGTAATTGGCATATTAATATCCATTACTTTGATTTTTGTTTCTTCAATTCTTTCTTTACAGCTCTCAATTTCTTTTTTTGAATCAATAATAAATCCTTTTACAAACTTTTCAAGAGAACTTATTGTGATATTTTCTACTACATTCATATCTTTGATAATAGCATTTTCTTTTCGATTTTTAGGGAGCAATGCTATTCCTGATTTAAGTGCTTTATTGGGATGATTTATTTTACAAACATTATTTTTTATTAAAATTTCTCCCGTATTTAATTTTAAATATCCAAATATACTCTGAAAAAGTTCAGATCTTCCATCTCCCGATAGCCCTGTAAATCCTAATATTTCCCCTTTATGCAATTTAAAATTTATATTTTTGAAATATTTACTATTAAGACTTTTTACCTCAAGAACTACATCCCCTATTTCTCTTTTTCTATAGTATTCCAAAGTAGCTATGCTTTTGCCAACCATTAATCTAGTTAATTGTTGCTCATCTGTATCCTGTATATTTCCTGTACCAGTAACCACTCCATCTCTTAATACTGTATAACTATCACAAATTCTCATAACTTCCTTTAACTTGTGAGAAATAAATATAATACTTACACCAGATTGCTTTAATCCTTTCATAAGTTTAAAGAGATTTTCTATTTCGTGGTCAGAAAGTGAAGTAGTTGGTTCGTCCATTATTATTATTTTTGAATCCTGAAGCAATGCCCTTGCTATTTCAACTATTTGCTTAAAAGACACATCAAGCTCTCCAACATTTGTTTTAGGATCGATATTAATGTCCATACTATTTAATATCTCTTGACTTTTTTTGCACATTTTTTCAACATCAATAAATCCAAACTTATTGACTATTTCTGATCCAAGAAACATATTTTCATAAACGGTCAAATCATTTACAAGGTTTAATTCTTGATGAATGAAACTAATTCCATTTTTTTTTGCATCTAATGTATTTAAAAGATTAACTTCTCTTCCCATAAGTTTTATAATACCACTATCCTTTTGGGTTACTCCTCCAAGTATATTCATTAGTGTGGACTTTCCTGCTCCGTTTTCTCCTATTAAAGCATGAATTTCTCCATATTTTACATTGAAATTTACTTCCTTTAGAACTTCAACCTTATTATAGGCCTTGCATATATTTGTCATCTGCAAAATATAATCCTCCACAGTTTCACCTCTATTCACTTTGCTATTTTAAAGCAGTGGAGATACAAATATCTTCCACTGCTTAATATGTTAATAATTAGCATTTGGATCATAGTATTTATCCACATTATCCTTTGTAACTTGAGTAGCCTCTAAAACTGTTACTTTATTCTTAGGAATATTTCCTTTAACTATATCAACAGCCATTTTAACTCCATCTTTAACCATTAATGGAGAATAGATAAATGTAGCTTGGAATAATGGATCACCATCTTTAATTAATTTATATGCATCTTTGTGTCCGCCACAGCCAGTAACAACCTTTATATCTGTTCTTTTAGCCTCCTTTATTGCTTGAAGAACACCAAAGGCCATTTCATCATCCTCAGTATAAACAGCATCTATTTGTTTTTGAGATTGAAGTATATTTTGCATAACAGTTAAAGACTTTTCTTTTTGGAAGTCTCCAGCTTGGGTAGCTACTATTTTTATATCTGGATAATTCTTTATAACTTCCTTAAATCCTTCAGTTCTTAATGTAGTAACTGAACAAGGTACTCCTTCAATTATAACAACATTACCTTTACCATTAAGTTTTTGCGCAATATACTTTGCTGCATTAATTCCAACGCCTTTGTTATCACCTTTAACAAGGGCTGTAAAGTTATCACTTTCAATTTCTCTGTCAACAATTACAAGAGGTATTTTAGCATCCATAACCTTTTGTGCTACTGGAGTTAATGCAGCTGATTCAATAGGAAGCATTACAATAGCATCAACTTTCTTTGTAATTAAATCTTCTACATCACTTGTTTGCTTGTTTGGATTATCTGCCGTTGTTGTTATATACTTTACTCCCTGTGCTTTTGCCTCATCTTGAGCATTGGTAATTATAGCTCCAAGCCATCCGTGATCTGCAGCTGGGAAAGACAATCCTATAGTTATCTCCTTTTTAGTATTTTCAGATAAACTATTGCTTGTATTTGTTTGTTGGGATTGTTTACTTTGTCCACAGCCAGTAAAAGAAATGATGAATATCATCGCGGCAATCATTGTAACAAAAGTCTTAATGCTCTTTTTCATAAATTTTTATCCCCCTTTTTTATATTATTCAGCAAATTTTCTTGCTGAATTATAAACATCATTTCATAGTCGACTCCCTTATTATCAATTCAAATCCAAGGATTGAGTTTTCAATTGTTTCATCTTTATTGTTTATTTTTTTAATAAGCATCTTGCAAGCTGTACAACCTATCTGATACATAGGTTGTGCTATTGTTGTTAAAGCAGGATCTATCATATTTGCCATAGGTATGTTATCAAATCCAACAACTGCAATATCATCAGGTACCCTATAATTAGCTTCTTTTATAGCTTTTATTGCTCCTATTGCCAATATATCTGCAACAGCAAAAACTGCAGTTAGACTTTCATTAGATTTTAAAAGTTGTTTCATCGCTTTTTTTCCACTTTCAAAATCCAAATCACAATTAATCATCAATTTTTCATCTACTTCTATATTGTTTTCTTGTAATGCCTCAATATATCCTTCCTTTCTAAGCCTTGCATATAGAAATTTTTCATCAGAGTTTATTAGTGCTATATTTTTATGTCCAATCGATATTAAATGTTTAACTGCTTTATATGCTGCCAATTTATTATCTATAGCTACATAAGGAATATTTAGATCCTCATCATATTCACAGCATTGAATAAAAGGATATCTTATTCCAATTTCCTTTAAATTATTTTTATCAATAGTTGGATCAAGAGAAATTACACCATCGGCAAGTTTTTGTTTTAATAAATTAAAATACAACATTTCTCTCTCGCTCTTTGATGATGTCTCACATAAAAGTACACCATAATTATTTTCAACAGCTATATCTTCAATACCTTGAATTATACTTGCATAAAATGGATTAGATATACTCGGAAGTAGTGCTAATATCATTCTACTTTCAGATCTTCTTAAATTCCTTCCAAGCATATTAGGTTCATATTTAAGCTTTTTTATTGCATTTTCAACTTTAATCCTCGCATTAATAGAAACAGGACTCTTATTATTTAATACCCTTGAAACAGTTGCAACAGACACACCTGCTTCTTTTGCTACTTCTTCTATTGTTGCCATAAATATCAGCCTTTCTATTATATTATGTAATGGATTACATCATATTTTTATAATATCATGGTAAAATATGTTAGTCAATATATTTTTATTAATATTCTGAAATTTTGTTGTATTTATTAAATTTAATAGATTTTTCAATGTGTTCAAAATTTAAAACACATTTCATTTTATTATTTATATCATTATTCATAATAATATATATGATAATAAGATATTAATCATTATAAAATTTATGTAATCCTTTACAGAATAACCTAACCTTTATAACTGCCCTCCTATATGAAATATATTGTAGATTTTTACATAAAATAAGTAACCGTCCCTCCAAGTTTCCAAAAATAATAAGCTTTCGCATATAAAAAACGGTGCGAAAGCTTATTAAGTATATGACAAAACCTAAATATTAAAAGCTAATTTGAGTCGTATACAATTTTAAAATTGGAGCAGTGAACCATTGTACCAAGGGAATTATCTGAAGCACTTGATTCTATATAGATATCGTATTGTCCTTTTTTGGGTAAAGTTATGGTTGCTTCATTCTTACTGTTTATTGGAATACAATTATAGTAATCATCTGAGTATACTGATACTTTTATGTTTTTACCTTTAATTGGGAGAATATCAAGTTTTATATTAACTTTAGAGCTTTTTGTATAAAAATTACAGTCCATGTTAAAGGGTAATGTTATTTCTGATGAATTATCTGGTGATGTTATTTTTGCACTTTTAATCAAAGGGAAATTATTTATATATTTATTTGCAATTTTTCTTTGAATAAAATACTCTACTTCTTTTTTATGGTCTCCCTGCCATAAAGTATCTTTGGGTGATAAATCATAGAGGCTTGCAAAATCTTCAGCAAAATTTTCGTTTAATGAATTTCCCCACTTTTCAAGAGAATAATCATCATAATTAGTATAATATGAAGTTTTATTATATATCTTTGCATATTCAAGCATAGCCTGCTTGTTTTCCTCATTTATGAGAAAACCATCTTTATTTTTTTTAAATTCATAAAGAATTTTATTTTCTACTAAATGGCCAAATTCATGAATTGTAGTGTGAATCATTTCCTCAGTAGGCTGATTATATACAACAATAAAGTTGTTTTCTCCCATAGAATTTCTATTAAAAAAACCCAATTCAGTTTTTGTATGGGCATTAACAAAAAATATTTTAAGTCCATAATAGAAGTGGTCTGGAAGATGAAGATTGCTTAATGTATCTATTATCTTTTGCTGATTATAAGATTCAAAATTTTTATCTATATCTATTAACTTATCCTGACTTGTTGATTTATTATTTATTATATAATATAAATTCTCAGAATAATAGCTGTTTAAATCCTTAACTTTACCACAGGTAATGTCATAAAGGAGCATTTCTCTTGCTTTAGCAGCTGAAATTAAAGCACAGTAGGCTTCAGTAAGTTCGGGGGAATAAAGAGTATACCCCTTTGAATCATAATAGGCTAATTTATCAATTTCATATAATTTTTTATTTAAACTTATGTATTCTTTATATATAGTATCCTTCATTGAAGAGTGGCTGCCAAGAAGTTCTTTAAAATGATTTCTGTCATTTTCATACCAATCCCTTATAATTTCATACTTTTTAGTCTGTGCTGTTTCAATATTGTTCCATTTTGGCTTAAGCACGGAGACATCTTTATTAAATTTATAAAATTCATAGCCCGATTTAAAAATTGCTCCAAAAGTTATAACTGATAATAAAAATAAAAGTATATTCAAAACTAATAAAATTGATAGAGAGATTTTTTTTGCGTAATACTTAATTTGCATTTTTAACCTCATTTCCATTAAATAGTTTTTCAATATCTTTTTCTGATATATGCGATATGTTTGAATTGCTGTTTTCAATTTTCTTTGATAAAGTTTCGTACTCTTGCTTTAATGATTCAACTTTAATAATTAATGAATCTAATAAAAAAAGATTTAAAAAAAGTATAATGCCTAACAATGAAAAAGTTAGCATTCTTTTTTTCATTTTTGCTAAAGAATCCATAAAATTTTCCTCCGAATTAAATTAATACAAATGAAAGGTTGCTTTTATTGAAAAAATAAACTTATAATTAATAGCTTTTGCAGCTTTAACTATCTGAAAAGTTCTACTTTTTTATTATACATAGGGTAATATATAATTTCAATGTTTTTCATGCAAGCTGAATTTTTCAGAATACAAGCTAGGGGACGGTTACTTATTTTATATAAAAAATTAATTTTACTGTAATAGATAGGGTTAATAATTTTCAAAATTATAGATAATAAATAACTGCTCAATATAAAATGTACAAGCTTTGGGACAGCTACCAATCCCACAAGTATCACTATTAAGGATGAAAACAAAATATATTGTCGGTCGATCAAATCAGTTTCTAAAATATCCAAATATAACATTATATTGTAAATACAACAAATGTTTTCATAATAGTTACTTATTACTCATATTTAATCTTATTACCCTTTAAAAAAGATTAAGTTTATATATTTTATGATAGTTTGTGCAGTAGCAGCTGTCCCCTAAAATGTTACGTACATTAAAGTACATATAATAAGTAACCGTCCCTCTGCATTCCTCTGCATTGTAAAATTTAATTAGTGCATCCATAATCAATCAAAACCATTCTATTATTTAAAATTCCCCAGGAACTAGTTGACACTATGTCTTCAAATAAAAGGTCAAACTTTTTTGCAAGAGTAACAAGGTCTTTATAGGAATTTCTATCATACCTTACTTTAGAAATATCAATATAAGGCTGTTTTATAAAATATGAAAGAGGAATTGCCCTTGGCATTACAATCATTCCTCTTTTATACCAAATAATAGGGCAAAGATAGCTTTTTAAGTTTTTATTTGTATGGGAATAAACATAATATTCTACGCTACACTGATAATCCCCGTCTAAATCTTTTGCAATTTTAAATACATAATCATTGTTTATAGCAAAAACCACCCTGCTTATTCCTTCCCCCAAATAGAAAAAATTATTTTGTATTTCATACAGTTCCATATCATAAATTCTATTAAAAAGCTTGCTCATTGAGGTCATATATACCACCCCTTACTTTTTTGTATGCAGAATTTATTTAGGATGTGAAATATATTTAAATTTTTTTAATATAAAATTAAGCCCATAAATCTTTAAATCCAATAGTAGGCATCTTGAACGCCGAGCTTATTGGTTCTACAGATTTATGGACTTAATCACTTAGTTAAATATTAAAATATTTTTCGAATCTCTTTTTAATATCATCTATTGCTAAATCAAATTTTTTAGACTTCATGTGGGGATATGCCTTCATAAGATATATATGCCTTTTATTTATTCTCCCAATTAACCTTTCTTTTAAACCATTAAGATTATCTATCCTTTCTTCAATCTTCTCTTTAACATCAAAAGCTAAATTCTCCTTAAGATTATCTACATTTGACTTTATTTCAAGTAATATATCCTGGAGTTCTTTGAAAAAAGACCTAAATGCAATAAGGCTGTTTAATGTAAGGACTATATCAACTATAAATCCTCCAAATATAAAGCTATATAATGACTCACCAAAGTTTTCTATAAAATAATATACTATTTTAGAAATCAAGGGATTTAGAAATTTTATAAAAAATACTGCTAATGCTCCCCAAATAAATGAAAATTTTAAGCATACATATCCCTTTATATTAAACTTTTCGTTGCTATAGTCCCACCACTTTGCATTAAACATTACTTCCATAAGGTAACCTGTTACTATTTCAATAGCAGAAGCTAAAACTGCACCACCTAAGAATATAAATATAATATTATTAAATCGACTTAAAAAAACTATAAAAAACACCGCTGAAACCCCATATATAGGGCATACAGGTCCAAATAGAAATCCTCTGTTTATAAATTTTTTATCTTTATACAGGTGAAATATAACCTCAATAATCCATCCAAAAAAGGAATATACAATAAAGCTATAAAAAATATAATAATAAGCTTTCAACCTAGCCACCCCCAAAATTTTCTTATAAAAAGAGCCTTGATATAATCAAAGCTCTATATTTTATCCAATGCATTCTTTAAATCATAAATTATATCAGCCTCATCTTCAAGTCCTACTGATATTCTGATCAAATCTTTAGAGAATCCATAATCTAATAGCTTATCTCCTGGATATCCTCTATGGGTTATCATTGATGGTATTTCAATCAAAGTTTCACAATCCCCAAGGCTTACAGATATTTTAATAAGCTTTAAAGAGTTTACAATTTTTTTCGCAACTTCAAGGCCTCCTTGAACTTCAAAGGATACCATCCCTCCGAATCCATACATCTGATCCTTTGCAATCTTATAACCTTCATTATCCTCAAATCCAGGATAATAAACACTTTTAACCTTTTTATGATTTTTCAAAAACTTTGCAACTGAAATTGCGTTTTTCTCATGCTGTCTCATCCTAACTCCAAGAGTTTTAAGACCTCTTAATAAAAGCCAAGCGTTAAATGGGCTTAAAACTCCTCCAAACTCACACATATATTCAAACTTAAGATAGTTTATGTAATCCAAATCCTTTGATATAGCAACTCCACCTACAACATCTCCATGCCCGCATATATACTTTGTAGCACTGTGAACTACAACATCAGCCCCTAAAGTCAAAGGTCGTTGAAAATAAGGGGAAGCAAAAGTATTATCAACAACAACTTTTATATTTTTATTTTTTGCAATACTACAAACACCTTTTATATCAATTATTTCAAGATTTGGGTTACATGGAGTTTCAAAATAAATAACCTTAGTATTATCATCTATTGATTCTTTAAGCAAATCTAAATTCCTAAGGTCTATTATCTTTGATTGAATGCCGTATTTAGGTAAAAGATTCTTTGCAACACTAAAAGTAGAACCATAAAGAGTTCTATGAAGTATTATATTATCATTAGGCTTTAAAAGAGAAAACAAAACGCTACTTATTGCCGCCATACCTGAAGAAAAAGCAACAGCACCTGCTCCTTCCTCAAGACATGACATTCTGTTTTCAAAAAGCCTTAATGTAGGATTATTCCCTCTCGTATAAACATAGTCACTGCTTTTAAAATTCATTACATCATCAGCATGTTCTATGCTTTCAAAGGTAAAAGTTGATGTTTGAAATATTGGAGGGTTTAAAGCATTATCTGGGTTCCTACCATTATAGCCACCATGAATTGCCTTCGTATCAAAAGCAAAATATTTATCCTTTTCCATATTAGTACTCCTTTTATAATATTATTCTGCTATTTTTGCATCTGCAGCTTTCTTGATTTAAATTACCTTTAAAAACATTTATAAAAGCTTTAGTTACTATCTCTTTATTCCTATTCATGGCACCTTCGATATCATGAAGTTCAATGCTTGATGAAATACCAGTACAAAAATTAGTTATAATTCCAACAGCACTGTAGCACATACCAAGTTCCTTAGCAAGAACAACCTCTGGAACATTGGTCATACCAACAACATCAGCTCCTAATCTTTTATACATCCTAATTTCAGATGCAGTTTCAAATCTTGGACCTTCTGTGCAACAGTAAACAGCTTCACCTTTAATATTTATGGAAAGATTTTTTGCCTCATCATAAAATCTTGAAATAAGATTTCTACAATAAGGCTCACTCATATCGGTATGAACAACTGAAGAATCTCCACCTTCATAAAATGTTAGAGGTCTTGATTTTGTAAAATCTATAAAATCTTTTATAACAACAACATCTCCAACAGAGTAATTTTCATTGCAAGAACCAACAGCAGCAGTCGCATATATATATTTTACCCCAATTTGCTCCAGTGCCTTCATATTAGCTCTGTAATTTATAAGATGTGGTGGAGTTGAATGTCCCTTACCGTGCCTTGCAAGAAACACTATTTCCTCACCATTAATATTAACTATATCAACATAAGCTTTGCCATATATTGTTTCAATTTCTTTTGAAATGCTATTACCTATACTATATACACCTGTACCACCAATTATCGCCTTATCCATAAATTACCTCCTTATAGTAATGGAATATTAATTTAAATATTTAATATTTTACCTAAAGAATTTTGCCTTTATTCCATTAGGACCTTAAGATCTTAAGGGACGGTTAGTGTGAAAATGTTCATTTACAAAAAAGGAAAAAAGTACAAGCCGAGGGACGGTTACTTATTTCATACACAATATCTGCAAAATCAGGGGGACATGTATAAAATATTTTATCTATTATTTAATATAATAAGTAACCGTCCCTTCTGTTACCTTTGAAAAACCACAAACTTTTTCATTCCGTCGTTGTGGCTATTTTTAGTCATGACCTGTTACTTATTTTATTATATTAATTTACAATTAATAATTAATTATCTTATTACATTAATAACAAATATAAAGGCAGCAACATACTATTTTTCAAATAGAACTCAGAAGCCCAGGCATAGGGACAGTTACTTATTATTCAAAACAAGTTGCTAACTCCCTCTTCCCCCAACTTGAATTAATATTTATTTTTTTAAGAATCATTAAATCTCTAATGCAAAAAAGAAATAACTACTCTGAAAACACTTATTTTATTTACAGTATAATGTTATATTTAGATATTTTAGAAACTAATTTGAGACAATCGACTGTATATTTTGTTTTCATCCTTAATGGTAACACTTGTGTCATTGATGGCTGTCCCTCTAAACTTGTCCATAAGCTTGCTAAAAATTCAGCATCTCTCTTTTGCTAATTTGTTATCTAATTATCCATATTTTCCAAGAAGTAAGTAACCGTCCCTTGGCTTGTCCATGAAGTGATAAAAATTATAGGGCAGATTAGACTGCCTCTATAATTTTAGCTTTAATATATTTTCCCTAAAAGGTTTTGTTATTATACCCTTCTCAGTTATTATTCCTTTTATATTTTCGCCTGGAGTTACATCGAAGGCAGGATTATACACTTCAATCCCTTCTGGGGCAATCCTTACACCTTCAATATGTGTAACTTCCCTACTGTCCCTCTCTTCAATTACTATTTCCTTCCCCGATTCTATATTAAAATCTATTGTTGATGTTGGCGCTGCTATATAAAAAGGCACATTATAAACCTTTGCAATAACTGAAAGCATAAATGTTCCTATTTTGTTTGCTGTATCACCATTTAATGCAATCCTATCAGCACCAACTATAATAACATCAACCTTACCGTCCCTTATAAGCGTTGCTGCAGCATTGTCAGGTATAAGCTTTGCAGGTATTTTCTCCTGTACAAGTTCAAAGGCTGTAAGTCTTGCTCCTTGAAGGCGAGGTCTTGTTTCATCTGCATAAACAAATATATTTTTACCACTATAGTGGGCTTCTCTTATAACTCCAAGAGCAGTTCCATAGGCTGATGTTGCGAGTGCTCCTGTGTTGCAGTGGGTAAGTATCCTTGCATTTTGTGGTACTATTTCATTTCCATACTTTGCAATTTTTTTATTTATCTCCTCATCTTCTTTTGCAATTTTATCCGCTTCACACTTTATAATATCACATATTTCATCTATTGATTTTTCACTATTAGAATTTATCAAATCTCTCATTCTGTTTATTGCCCACATAAGATTGACTGCAGTTGGTCTTGATACATAAAGCATATCACATGCTCTTCTAACCTGACTTAAAAATTCTTCTTTTGTAAGATTTTTATATTCTAATGCTGCAAGATAAACCCCGTATCCAGCACTAACCCCAATTGCCGGGGCACCTCTTACTACCATATCCTTTATTGCAAAGTCAACATCCCTATAGTTTTTACATTCAAAAATTTCAAAACTTAAAGGTAGTTTCCTTTGATCTATTAATTTTAAAACTCCATCTTTAAATTCTATAGTTTTAATCTGTGCCATTTTAACCTCCTGTACAATATACTTTATCCAATAAGCCTATTTATACATTTTTCAACATTATAATAAATTTTTTCAACATCTATTGTCTTTATTTCATAGTTTTCCATTACGATATTCCCATTTATAATAACTGTTTCAACATCACTTGCCTGTGCCGTATATACCATAGAAGATACTATATCATGTATTGGATAAAAATGAGGCTTATTTATATCAACTATTATAATATCAGCCTTTTTATTCTCTTCAATGGAACCTACTTCACTATCCATGCAAAGTGCTTTTGCACCATTTATTGTTGCCATTTTTAATGCCTCAATTGCTGAAACAACAGTTGGATCCCCTGAAACTCCCTTATTCACTATTGCCGATAAATTTATTTCTTCAAACATATTTACATTGTTGTTACTTGAAGAACCATCAGTACCAAGGGCAACATTAACCCCTTTTTCAATAAGCTTTACAACTGGTGCAAATCCGTTTCCAAGCTTTAAGTTGCTTCCTGGGTTATATACAACGCTTACATTTTTCTCTTTTAATATGTCTATATCTTCATCCGATAAATGCACACAATGGGCTGCAGTAACCGGAACATCTAAAATTCCAAGATCATATACGTGCTTTATTGGCGATTTACTAAATTTTTCATAGTTTTCTTCAACTTCTCTTTTACTTTCAGAAAGATGAATATGTATTCCAAGGTTCATTTCCTTAGCAAACTCAGCTACCCTTTTTAAATATTCGGGACTGCATGTATAAGGAGCATGAGGTCCTGCCATTATTGTTATTCTTCCATCGCCCTTACCCTGCCAATCATTATAAAATCTTCTTGTTATATCAAATCTCGTATTATCATTTGCTCTATCACCTATCATACCCCAAGCAAGCCTTGCTCTAATACCTGATTCTAAAGCAGCCTTTGCTGTATCGTCCATAAAAAAATACATATCAGAAAAACAGGTAACCCCTGATTTTATAGATTCAATAATACTGAGCATGGTGCCGTAATATACATCTTCCCCTGTAAGTTTATCTTCAATTGGCCATATCTTTTGCGTAAGCCATTCATAAAGAGGAAGGTCATCAGCATAATTTCTAAAAAGTGACATTGCCATGTGGGTGTGACAATTTATAAGCCCAGGCATAACAACTTTTTTAGTTCCATCAATTATCTTATCTGCTTTAAAATTATCTATATCCTTCCCTATATATTTTATCCTATCATTTTCAATCGCTAAATCCGCTTTTTCAAGTACTTCTCCTTTTTGATTCATAGTTATTATATAAGCATTCTTTATTAAAATATTCACTTTATACACCCCTTAAACTAACTATACTATAAATAATATTATAGTCTTAAACCCTTTGAAATATCAATTATTTCAATTAAATAAGAAAAATACTTATATCCTATTATAGGTTTTCGAATAATAGTCCTTTTCAAATATTTCATTAGTATCTCCAAAATACTGAGCCCTTTCTCTTTCAAACTCTAATCTTTTAATATCAATATCTGCAACTACAAGGCTGTTTCCATAATAGTTCTTAGATATTGAAACAATACCATCCTTTCTTTCAGTTAATGAAATGGGAGCAAAAATACCCGATTTGCCTGTAAATTTAATACCTAACACTTCTCCATTTAATGAAGATTTAAATCCATAAACAAAGGACTCCTGAACCCTTGACCAAATACCCCTAAGTGCCCTGTAAGTGTTATATTTTTCATTATTTGCAATAGGCAATATAATGATATTACACCCAAGATTTCTTGCAATTTTAAACGTTTCAAAATATGTTGCATCCATGCAGATAGGACAGGCAACCCTTCCTATATCAAGGTCAAAAGCTAAAAGTTCGTCACCCTTTTTTAACCCAATTTTTTCTTCGTAATCTGTTAAATGGAGTTTTTTCTGTCTTCCTAAAATCTCTCCATTTCGTGATATTAGAGTACCACAGTTATAAAGATAATCACCTTCCCTTAAAAGATAGCTTCCTGAATAAATATATACACTATACATTTTTGCATAAAAAGAAAGAATATATTCGATTGCTCTTTGTATAGGCTCTGATGCTGAAAGCAAGATGCTGTAAATAAGCTCATTATCTTTATTGTTTATAGCAGTATTTTCGTTCTCATTAGAATCCTTTTTATTAAAAGATTTATTTATCTTATCAAAAAACGGAAATATACCTACAAGGTCAAGAAAATTATATTCAGGGAAAACTATAATATCACAGCCTTTTTCACTTCCCTCTTTAATAAATCTATGAAGCATATCTGCATACTCTTCAATGGATTTTACTATTTTAATTTCTCTTTGCACACATCCCGCTCTGATTCCATCAAACTTATTAGCCTTTTCCCTTATATGGCTTTTATTAAGATGCTTATTTATTCTTTTGATATTTAGTTTATGATTAAAATAAACCTCAAATATATCCATAATATCACTCACCTAAAAATATCCTCATACAATTTTGTATTAAGATGGGATAACACATTAAATTTTTTTATTGCTTCTTTTCTTTTTTCATTATCAAGTTGTGCCATAATAATGCTGCTATAATTATTTCTTTCAATCTCTAAAATTCCATTTTCCCTTTCTGTCATTTCAAGAGGGGCATGTATTATTGAAAGGCTGTAAAAATCTTTACCATCGAAATTTCCTTTTAAACCACTTTCAACACCAAAAAATAAATTCTGCTGTACATTCTGCCATAGAGCTGACATCTGATAGGAGAAAGTTTTTCCATATATTGAAACAGGAGATAAAACTAAATCTGCCCCTGACATTGCGATATATCTTGAAACCTGAGGATAGAAAGTATCCGTTGAAATCAAAAGGGCAATTTTAAATCCCTTTAAATTAACAAAGCTAATATTCTCTCCTCTTGAAAGACCCAAATCCTTTTCCCATTTTGCAAGATAAAGCTGCCTTTGTCGCAGCAGTATCCTTCCATTTTGTATAATACATGAGGAGTGATATGTTTTGTTCTCAGCATTTTCAAAATAACTTCCAGGACATATCGCTATATTTTTAAAGTTAATTGACATTCTAAGTATTTTCTCAATATAATCCCTATCATTTTCAAACAAACATCCAAAAAGACCTGGAAAAACTATAACATCAAGCCCTTCCTTATATGATTTTATTAGAATAAGTAGTATTTTATTTAATAATTCATCCTTTGATATGCTAAAATTAAAACCATCCTTTTTAACTATAACTGCTCCAACCTTCAAAAACTCACCTCCTTAATAATCATTTCATATAATGCCATAGTTTAACCCCCTATTTTGCTTTCCATTACATTTATAAATCTTTCTTTCAAAATTTCATATCTATTTCCTTTGAAATTTCTAACGCCTAAGTAAAAATCTTATATATAAAATAAGCAAAGATTCTATTCTTTTATATCACCCTAAAATTTAATATTAAAACTGGATACATAATAACTTACCTCAAAAGTTTTAAATTACTTATATAACAGACATACTCTTAGGATAAAATCCTTGCCTAAATAATTCTTAATCTAAAACAAATCGTTGTTAATACCCTATTCATCTAATCCATTATGTTACTATTATTTTCTATATAAATAATTAATTTCCTGCTAAAGGAATTATTAAAATATGGGACGGTTACTTATTATGCCTTAAATTTTTTTAATAAATTTGTTTAAGAAAAAATAGTGTATTAATGAAAAAGAAAACCTTTTATTCCATGATTTTTATAGATAGTCTTAATAATAAAAATCAAGAATCATAAAATTTGAAGATTAGAAGATTGACTTGCTTTTGTTACATAAATACTACATAGGACTTTTTCAAATTTCTAATAACAATAATATAACTGTATTAAAGATAAATCAAAGTTAAAATATTTAAACATAATATTTCATTTATTTAAGTTTATTATTTCAAAAGCAATAATACTTAGTTAAAATAGTATCTCTTTATGCTATACTAAATTAGCACAGTAAAATATTTATAATTTATTTGCATTAAAATTAGTTGATTGTGTTAAGTAAATATGAAAAAATAGCGTAGTTATACATATAATTACACAAAATTACACAGCTTTTTATGTAATCTAAATTAATAAAGTTTAATAATACTGGATTTATCAAAAAAAGGCATGCCGAAGGCACCTACTTAAAACTTAAAATGTAGGTGTGTTAAGAATATATGGTTTATTTGAGAATTAAGCAGACAGAAGCCAGTTATTAATATTTTTTTCATCAATTAAAATACCAGCAACTTGTGCAGGAGTTAGATTGTTTAAAGAATAGTGAGGTCTTAAAAAATTATAATGGAAAATAAACATTGCTATTAGAGTGTTTGCACTTTCAAATGATTTAAAGCCTCTTTTACGTTTATACCAGTCTTTAAATGTATCATTAAAAGCTTCTAGCAAGTTGTTGGATATATCATCTTTAAATGATTGAACTTTTATGTGTTTTGAAGAATTAAAAATAGTTTTAGTAGCAAGATTATATGAGCCTAATCTATCGGTCACAATAGCTGATGGACATCCAAACTTACTTGCAGATTTAAACAAGGAAAAAGCTTGAGAAGCATCTCTTGAAGGAGATAAATTAAAACCAAGAACCATTCTGGTTTCTGAATCTATAATTAACCAAAGATAATGTTTTTTACCATTAATAAAAACAACAGTTTCGTCGGCATGCCATTCATCAGATGCACTTAAATCAAGATTTTCAGTAAGTCTATTAGCTATACTTAGAAAAATTGGAGCAAATTTTTTGCACCAAGATGCAATAGTTACATGAGAAACTTTGACATTGTAGGTTAGTTTAAAAAATTGAGATATTCTTCTTGTTGAAGAACCATTTAGATAATAGAGGTTAAGTGCAGTAAGAATTAAAAATAATGGAAATCTCATTCTTTTAAAATCTGTTTTTCCTTTAATTAATTCACAAGATGCAGAGGGTATATTAATAGGTTTTGCAACATAAATAGAATGACCACATTTTTTAGAATTGCAAGTATAATGGGAATAGTACTCATAATCATGGTGCAAATAAGTACCACTACCACAAACAGGACAACGAGGATACCCTCTCAATACACGATTTTTCTTGCCCCTATAATCTTCAAGAGTAAACTGACGTCTACAGTCTTTACATTGATATTTTTGATTACCTGCTTTGTCTTTCCCAAAGCGATAAAGATTAGAACTATGGCATCTTGGATATGAAATTTTATTCAATGATTTGCACATAATTTCATCTCTCCTTGGGAGGTATTTTGTTTTTCGCTATATATAAGATAACTCAAAGGGGAGATGAAATTCAAATATCATATAACTTAACAAAACTAATTAGTTAAATAGGAGAATATATTATGAAAACTATTAATATTAATCTAATAAATGGATATAAGATTAAGTCACTTTGTATTGATGAATATAAGATTGTTGAAGAATTATGTAAGAAATGTTCCGATTATTATCTTTTAGTTGAAGGAGTATTACCAGATAAAAAAGATATAGATGAAATATTTATGGTTTTACCACCAAGCAAAAATTATGAAGATAAATATGTTTTAGGAATATTCGGACATGATAACAAACTTGCGGGTATAGTTGACATTGTGAAAGATTTCCCAACTATAAGTGAATGGATGCTTGGTTTACTATTAATTGAACCAGATGAAAGAGGTAAAGAACTGGGAAAAATTGTACATAAAGCTTTAAGTAATCCAAGATAACTATAGAGCTATAAAGTTTTGGTCTAGCTTAGGATATAAAAAGATTAAAGAAGTTGATATGACATTTGCAGCAAAAACACATATAGTAAATGTTATGAGATTACAGTTTGATAACTAAATTTAGATCTTTGGAATGGTATTATTTATTATTTATATATTCATAAGCAACTCACTCTTTAGATAAATTTATATTTTTATTATAAAAATTAGTTCTTATAAGATAGCTTGTCCAATTTTATTGATTCATTGTATAATTAAATGCAACAGGTAAAAAATATTTAAACCATAGTGAAAATCATGTATGATATAGGTGACAAATCCAAACATACAGGAGGTTTTCACTATGGTTCATAAAAATAATTATAACACACCTATACGTTCTTTTAAACATCTGAAATCTTATGAACGTGGAGAAATTTTTGCCTTGCTTAAAGAAGGTAAAAGTATTCGTTATATTGCTAAAAAATTAGGACGAAGTCCAAGTACTATAAGCCGTGAAATTAAACGTGGTACTGTATCACAATTAAAAAGTGATTTATCTTATTATTCAAGTTATTTCCCTGAAACTGGGCAAGCTGTCTATAAAAATCACCGCTCAAATTGCGGAGCAAAAATTAAATTGGCTAAAGTAGAAACCTTTATAAAATTTGCAGAAGAAAAAATCCGTAAAAATAATTGGTCTGTTGATACTGTCGTTGGTTATTGCAAAACTGATCCTTCTTGGAAAGATGAGTTCATTGTTTCAACTAAGACCTTATATAACTATATTGATAGAGGATTTTTATCTATACGTAATATAGATTTACCTTTAAAAACACATTTAAAACCTAAAAAGAAAAGAATTAGGGAGAACAAACGCCTTTTAGGTAAAAGTATTGATTTAAGGCCTGAACAAATTAATTCTCGTCAAGAATTTGGACATTGGGAAATAGATACTGTTATAGGTAAAAAATCAGGCGATAAAGCTCTTTTAACTTTAACAGAACGTAAATCCCGTTATGAAATAATAATGCTTTTAGATAATAAAGATGCTAAGTCTGTTGATGATTCTATAAAGAGACTTATGGAAGTATATAAGGATAATTTTAAAAAGATTTTCAAGAGTATTACGGCAGATAATGGAGTTGAATTTAGTAATTTACAATTCATTCTTAAAAAATATGATGTTGAGGTATATTATACCCATCCCTTTTCTTCTTTTGAAAGAGGAACTAACGAACGACATAATGGTCTTATACGTCGTTTTATCCCTAAGGGAAAGAGTATAAAGGATATATCTATTGATACCATTAAAAGAATTCAAAATTGGATGAATACACTCCCACGAAAATTACTAAATTACAAAACTCCTGAAAATTTTTTTACGAGGAATTATTAAAAATAGCCTAAATCATATTATGAATATTGTAGATGCCACTTGTGGTATGTCAAGGGTAAAGCTACGCCTGCTACGCAGCCCTTGACATACCCCTGCGTGACATATAGATTGATAATTAAGATGGATTTAAGGCTATTTTGACTATTTTTAGTCCTTATACTACATGATTTTTCACAGAGTGTTGCATTTATTATTGCAATTTAAGTGTCCAATTTTATTCTTTATTTTTATTGTATTTTCAAATTTAAAATGATATCATTAAGAGCTTACACGTTTTTTAAACCAAATAGTTATTTTTGATTTATAATATTACAATACTCATGAACCTACAGTCAGTACCTCCTCCGCTATTGCTCTATACCTCTCCTCCTTTATAAGCTCAGCCCCTAAAGAGCATAGCCTCGATACGTTCGCTTGCCCTATACTGCCAAGTATCTTGCATATATCAGAGCATTTTAAATCACAAAACTTCCTTAATACAAAACAAAGTATCGCCTTTGCCTCCTTCGCTCCCTTTGCCCTTTTTATCTTAAGCATTAATTTGTCTATATTAAACCTTTCTGATATTATCTCTATTATCTTCTCAGGGGATAAGTCCCTTACAAGTACCCTTCTCATACTCCTGTATTCCGTAGGCTCATTTTTAAACTCCTCCTTCTTTGCATCAATTACACTTTTTACTTTAAATATAAAATCACGATACATTGCTCGTGCAGCTGCTTCCTTAAGACTAAACATTGAAAGTATAAAGCTGTCATCTATAAGTTCAAACTCATCTTTCTTTTCTGCTAAAAATATCCCCAAAGATGAAAAGCGATAATCCTGTGGAGTTGTTTCATAGCCCTTTATATCCGTTGCGTTAAAGTGAACGTAGGCTGTTAAGGCAAAAAGATATCTGTCATTATCAACTATAAGGCTTTTAAATCTATCGTGGAAAAGGTGCCCTATTCTTTGGTGCCTTTTGTTGTAATAGATTGCATATTTGTAGTTGATAAAGTGCATTATCTTCGATATGTCCGCACCATTTGCGTCTATTATGAAGTGGGCGTGGTTATCCATAAGACAGTAGGAATAAACTTTAAACTCGAACTGTTCCTGAGATTTTTTAACAAATTCCATAAACTTTATTTTATCATCATCGTCTTTAAAAAGAGGGGCCTCAACAATGCTTTTAACCATAACATGATAGATGCAATCAAATGACTTCATTCTTGCCATTCTTGGCATAACAAAACACCTCCGACTTAGATTATATTTTTAGTATTATTTTTCCAAGTAGGAGGTGGTTCTATTCGTATTATTCATCAAACTGTAAATATTGGAAGGGAAATAAGTAACAGGTCATGACTAAAAGTAGCCACAACGACGGAATGAAAAAGTTTGTGGTTTTTCAAAGGTAACAGAAGGGACGGTTACTTATTATATTAAATAATAGACATAATATTTTACACATGTCCCCCTGATTTTGCAGATATTGTGTATAAAATAAGTAACCGTCCCTTAACTTGAACTTTTTTTCTTTTTTGTAAATGGACATTTTCACACTAACCGTCCCAAAACTACAAAAACTACAAAACTAAAAACACTATTCTTAAAAAACAAAAGAAAAAATGGTATGAAAAATAATTAACCGTCCCTTGATTTCTTCATTAGCTCTCTCATTGATTTTAATAAATAATAAGTATATAATTTCATTAGCATTATTTATAAATGCGTTTTAAAATTTGCTTATGGTATACATAAACAAATTAAATTATTTAGGGAGGTATTTTTGTTTGCTTTTTAATTCGGTTGATTTTGCAGTTTTTTTCCCTTTTGTTGTTTTCATATATTTTATCATACCTAAAAGGTTTAGATGGATTTGGTTACTTATTTCAAGCTATATTTTTTATATGAGCTACAGCATAAAATATACGATATTTTTAGTTATATCCACATTAGTTACATATTTAAGTGGTATTTTAATTGAAAGAACAGACAATATTAAAGATGAAAGAAAACGTCATTGGCTAAAAAAGACATGGGTATTTTTAAGTTTTGCAATCAACTTAGGAATATTGTTTGTATTTAAATACAGTAATTTTTTTAATAGTCTTATGCAAAAATTTCTTTCTAATTTTAATATCTCATATAATACAACTAAATTTAACTATCTTCTTCCCCTTGGTATTTCCTTTTATACATTTCAAGCCTTAAGCTATACCATTGATGTATACCGAAAGGATGTTAAGGTTCAAAGGAATTTGGGAAAATACGCTCTATTTGTATCCTTTTTCCCACAAGTTATAGCAGGTCCCATAGGAAAATCAAAGCACTTGCTGCACCAATTCGATGAAACTTACTCCTTTAATTATGATAGAATTAAGAATGGCTTACTTCTTATGCTTTGGGGATTTTTTCAAAAGCTTTTTGTTGCAGACAGATTAGCCATTTTAGTGAACACTGTATATAATGATCCTTCTAAATTTAAAGGCTTTGAGATAATTACTGCGAATATATTTTTCGCCTTTCAAATATACTGTGACTTTTGCGGATATTCAGACATTGCAAGAGGAATAGCAGAGATTTTAGGAATTAGACTATATAAAAACTTTGAAAGGTCGTACTTTTCAAAATCCATAAAGGAATTTTGGAGAAGATGGCACATTTCTCTTAGCACTTGGTTTAGAGACTACCTATATATCCCATTAGGAGGAAGCAGATGTAGCAAATTAAGAAATTATATTAATATTATGATTGTCTTTTTAGTTAGTGGGCTTTGGCACGGCGCTGCTGTTAACTTTATAATCTGGGGTGCTCTTCACGGGATTTATTTAATACTTTCAGATCTTTTAAAACCTGTTAAAAAAAGTATTATTAAAAAACTTGATATAAAAACTAATACTTTTAGCTACAAACTCTTTCAAATAATTATTACCTTTATTTTAGTTGATTTTGCATGGATATTTTTTAAAGCCGATTCCTTTTCAAAGGCAAAAATGATTATAAAAAATATGAATTATTTTAATCCCTTTGTATTTATAAATGGGGATATATATAAATTAGGATTGGATTCTAAAGACTTTTTTATAGCTCTACTTGGAATAGCCGTAATTTTAATTATCAACATACTACAAAGAAATAAAAGTCTCCGTCATGAACTATCAAAACAAAACAGTGCATTCAGATGGGCTTTATATTTTGCAGCAATCTTAGTTTTATTAATCTTTGGAATATATGGACCTGCCTATAGTGCTAAGCAGTTTATTTATTCTCAGTTTTAGGAGGAAAATAAGTGATTAAAAAAGCCTTTTATAAAGCAACTATTTTTTCTATAATTTTATTAATTTTAATATATCTTTTGGGTTCCATATTTACGATAAAGACGGATCATGGAGCTAAACTCTACCAAGGGCTTTATGCTACAAATGAGCAATATGATGTAGTTTTAATGGGCTCAAGCCACATGCATAGTACTATTAACCCAAATGTTTTATGGAATGAATATGGAATAACAAGTTTTAACTATGCTACAGGTGGACAGCCTATTGATGTTACTTATTATCTTTTAAAAGAGGTACTTAAAAAGCAAAAAAATCCAATAGTAGTTGTTGATTTATATTACTTAGGGCTTATACGTAATTTTGGCGAAGAAGGATATATTAGATATGTTCTTGATAACATGAGACCTTCTATAAATAAATATGAAGCTATTTTAAATTGTACACCAAGGCCCCATTGGATAAGCTATGTATTTAGGATTATTAAATATCACAGTAGATGGAAGGAGCTTGCGGAGCAGGATTTTTACCCTGATTTAAATAATACATACTATTCAAAGGGCTTTGATGCAGATCATACAAAATATGGAAAGGAAAATACATGGAATGCTCAAACTACAGAAGTTTCAAACCTTCCCCCAAAGTCCTATAAATATTTATATAAAATTATAGAGCTATCTAAGGAAAAAGGCTTTAAATTAGTTTTTAATAATGCCCCTTATGATTATAACATCACAAAAGAGACACTTATTTGGCATGAAAAACCTGCAGAAATGTTTAATATGGTAGATAAAATAGCAAAGGAAAACGGTATTCCATTTATTAATTATAATAATATATTAAATAAAATAGACTTTGATTTTAAGACTGACATGGCTAATGGTGGACATCTTAATATATATGGTGCTGATAAAGTTTCCCTTCATTTAGGAAAGTTTTTAAAAGAAAACTATGACTTAAGCGATCACAGAAACGACAAGAACTATGAGCAGTGGAACAAAGACTATGAAATATATAATCAGGTAAGAACTGCTATTGAATTAAGAAATGAAACAGATATAAAAAGATATATAGATCTTCTAAAGAATAAAAACTATACTATAATTGTAAGTTGCAATGAATATAAATATTTAAATTTTGATGATTCCTTAAAAAACATTGGGCTTAATTTAAAAGAAAATTATAATTATATCGCTATTTTAAATAACAACAGCATAATTGAAGAAATAAGCAGCAAGGACAAAATAGTAAAGGATATAGGCCTTAATAATACTCAAATAAAAATAAAAACCTGCAGTGATGATAAGAATATTCCAAGCATATTAATTGATAAAGAATATGCAAACTTTTCTAAAGGAATAAATATTGTAGTTTATGATAATCTTCTTAATAAGGTAGTTGACAGTATATTTTTTGATAATGATATTATGAAAAAGAATAGAATATAGCTATATAATGATTTTACTAATAAAATTTTCACAAATGCTTTAAAATACTCCTGCAAATAGCAATTAAGTTATTTGCAGGAGTTTTATTCTAAACTAAATTTATTTTGTAAAATCTATAACACACTACATAAGTTACATTTAATTTTACTATAACCCAACTTAAGTTTATATATTTTTTAAGATTGCTCTTATAGTATAATACCTTTTAATACTGTTATCCACTTACGTTTAGTCAAACCTCTTATTGTTACTGGAATAACTCAATGGATTTTTGCAACTAATGAAATATTTCTTATTCTTTAAATCAGCTTTAAATGAGCTTTCCTTCTATTCTTATTTTTAAATTTCTTTGAATTTTATATTTTTATATTTACCAATCTTTTCTTTAACTATCTCCAAATTTTTGGGATCCATATAGAATCCACCCTGTGTATGTGCAATTTCATCAAGATGTTTTCCGCGACCTTCTACAGTAGTTCTATCACGGCATAAGCCATTTTCCATTATTACAAACTTCCACTTATTATCTTCCGTTTTTTCAAGTGTTCCCCCTGCTCCACATACCTGACACTCTATAGGGAAATGTAACCCATCCCATTGTGGTTGTCCAAGAATTAATGCATTTGAATGACAGTTTGGACACCATCCCATATCCTCATCTCCAAGCCATTTACGTTCTTTAGGAGGAGTTGAAATTGCTTTCATGATGTTTTCTCCCACCTTCTTTGCTCGTGCCATCATAGCGTCATTGAGCAGACACTGTCCTGGAGCAGGCACTCTTTCAGCTAGAAACATATCAATCACTTTCAAATCGATTGTAAACATAGTTGCCTGCAAACTTTCCAAAGCCATAGATTGCCACGAACGTGTAGAACCACCTACTGAAATCAAAGCACTTACCCTGTCCTTATGTTCGATTGCATGGATTTTTTCAAGAAATGCCGTTTCATAACTAAGACTTCTTTGTGCAAATCTTAAATACAAAGAGTTAGCCATCAAATCATAGGTTGGTATTGAGAATATAACACCATCTTGATCCAGTAAAACCTCCATTATTTTTTTCTTATCATCCTTGTCGTCTAATATGCACCCAGTATTTTTCCTTGAGCCATGCCACGTGTACAACTTGTACAACCTATGCAATCAAGAATATTATAATCTCTAAGGTTGATCATAGTTACTTCTGCTCCTGCTTCCTGACAGTACAAAAGAGCTTCTTTTAATAAAATTTCACTATTTCCATCTTTTCTCCAGATGTAATACCCATAACCTTAAATGTCATATTTTTTTCTCCTTTCCCCATTTTACTTTATTATTTTTAAAAATTTATCTAAAAAACTCCACCCTCCTTTGTTGAAAATTTCTGAATTTTGTATTGTACAAAATTATAAATGATGCTATACTTTTGTTAAAATAATAACACTCAAAATCTGATTAAACATCAGATTTGAGTATGAAATTTAGATGAGTTTTATACTAAATTTTCAGATAAATGTCTAATGATATTGAAAGGAGTCATCATGGCTTGGTTAGCAAAAATAATAGAACAAATAGAAAAAAATTTTAAAGTACATGTTCATGGCTCTATAGACAAAAATTATCGAATCGAAAGTGTTCAATTTCTAATTCCGCCCAATAATGATAATTTTATTCCAACGCCTAACACCCTATATATTGGGAATTACCAGGATTTCTGTAACATGAATCTAAAAGTTCCTATACTACTTTTAAACTGTCAATCCATAAGCGCCAATGAAAATGGATTGCATATCTACCAGAAACTTGATCCAATGCAAGTTTGCAATTGTATACAACAAGAAATACTTCGTAGTCGACAAAATGATTTTAAAAAGGAAGAAATACTAAATATACTTGAGGCTGGCTATGGTATCCAGGCAATCATTGATACTGCCAGGAAATTTATACAGAATTCCTTATCACCATTTGCAGCCCACCAGTTTCTCAATTATTGCAGTCAGCTCCAATTGCCTTAATAACTATATACTTTGCCCTCACTCCCGTCCCTTTGCACTACAAGGGACGGTTACTTATTTTATATATTTTGATATAATTTATTATTTTAACAATTACAAATTCAAAACCCCCTAAAAAATTAGCATCCCCCTGCCCCATAACCTAGTTAGTATGATATTTCAAATAGTAAGTAACTGTTCCTAGTCTTGTCTATATTTGATATTTTAGAAACTGATTTAAGACAACCGACCATATATTTTGTTTTCATCCTTAATGGTGACACTTATGTGATTTGTGGCTGTCCCTCACTTGTTAGCAAATTAGTTTAGTATCATACATAATAAGTAACTGTCCCTCGGCTTGTCTATAAAAAAAGTAAGGCTTTTGCCTTACTCAAACATATCGATTATTTCATATTTATTATTTTTAAGCATTGCAGGGTAAAATCTTTTAGATTTTAAAGCTTCAATAAAATCCACCTCATCCCTTATATTATCCTCAAAATAAGTAGCAAAAACCCCAACCTTATCAATTACATGGGCATCGCTTCCTCCAGTGCAGGGAATACCAAATTCCTTTGCCATTGCAAGCCCATAAAGATTGTGATGAAGGAAAGTACTCCCATTAAAAGCCTCAACCCCTGATAATCTATTGTAAACATTTCTTATATTATCTCCAAGTCCCCTGTTGTTGTTTCTAAAGGGATGGGCACTTATTCCAACACCCTTTTTCTCATCTATAAAATCCATAAGTTCATTGACTCCAATTGTATTATCGGGAATATGCACCCTTTCCCTTACAAAAGTTAAAACATCTCCTTCTTTAGTTAAAATTTCTGCCCCTGCTATTATTAAAAAATCGTTTCTTCGTGAATATTCTTCTATTTCATCCCTTATAAAATTGTTATCATGATTTGTAATACATATACCATCCAATCCCAACATCTTTGCCCTGTCTATAATCTCTTGTAAAGTTATTTTGCTGTCGCTTGAATATTTCATTTCATGAAGATGCAGATCAATAAGCATTATTAATCCTCCAATACATATAAACTCAACAAAATATATCATAAAATATAATGTTATATTAGATTTATTATTTATTTAAATATTTTTACATTGTATTAGAAATTTCTATTACTGTTCTTTAAAATAATTAATCATGATAAAATAACTATGGCAAATAACTTTAAAGGGGGAAACACGATGAAAATGAAGAAACTATTATCTCTAATTTTAGCAGCAATAATTGCATTTAGTATTGCTGGATGTCAAAGCAAAACTTCAGCAACACAAACAGAGCAAAAACCAAAGGAAAGCAAAACGCTTAAAGTTGTTGCTGCAATGGGCAGCAAGGAAAAGATTTTTGCAGAATTTGAAAAGGACACAGGAATCAAAGTTGAATTTCTTGATATATCCTCTGGAGAAGTATTATCAAGAGCCAAAGCACAAAAGGGAACTCCAATCGCTGATGTATGGTTTGGAGGCGGTGCAGACGGATTTATGGCAGCTGCAAAGGAAGGTCTTTTAGAAAGTTATGTATCAAAGGAAGCGTCAAACATATCAGATGCATACAAGGATAAAGACGGATATTGGACTGGTATGACAATAGTTACAGCAGGACTTGTTGTTAACGAAGATGTTTTAAAAGAAAAGAAACTTCCAGTTCCAAAGAAGTGGGCTGATTTAACAAATCCTGTATATAAAGATGAAATACTTATGCCAAACCCAAATATTTCGGGTACAAGCTTTTGTATAATATCATCCCTTATTCAAGTTTGGGGAGAGGACAAAACTTGGAACTACTTAAGCGATTTAAACAAAAACATACCATATTACCCACAAAGAGGTGGAGAACCTCCACAAAAGGCAGTTGCAGGAGAAGTTGCAATAGGTATATCACCTCTTGATGGAGAGCAGATAGCAAAGGGACAGGGCCATAACGTATTAAATATATTCCCTGAAGATGGTATTCCATGGACAGTTGCACCTGTTGCTATCTTCAAAGGTGCAGAAAATATGGATGGTGCAAAGGCATTCGTTGATTGGGTATTATCAAAGAAGGGCCAGGAAACTATAGTAAATCTCTGCCCAAGACTTCCTGTTAGAAGCGACATTGCAACCCCAGAAGTTATGAAGGATGCAAAGGTTGAAAATCTTATGAAGGCTGACATATTTAAAGCTGGAAGCGACAGAGAACAAATACTAAAAACTTGGAATGAAAAAATTAAAAAATAGCTATAAATGAGGGATTGTATGATTAGCTATAGTAATGAAAGGGTATCTTACAAAGATACCCTTATTTCGAAATTAAAAGAAAATATAATATTTATTCTTTTATATGCAATAATAATAACCTTTATATTATGGCCAATAATATCAGTAATTTTAAACAGCATATTTATAGATGGGCGTTTTTCTCTTGAGGCCTATAAACAGCTGACATTAAAGAGCACAAAACTTTTGTACAATAGCTTTTTAGTAGCAGCTTTATCTACTTTTTTTGCAATAATCATATCTATAATTATTGCAATTTATATGACACAAATAAAAGGCATTTTAAAAAAATTTATATATATACTTTTACTTATAAGCATGATATCCCCACCCTATGTAGACTCTCTTTCCTTTATAATACTTTTTGGTAAAAGAGGGCTTATAACCTATAGAGTTCTTCATCTTCACTTAAATCCTTATGGTTTTATTGGTATTGTTATTATGGAAACTTTAGCCCATATTCCAAGGGCAGCACTTTTAATAATTATAGCAATGAAGTCAATAGAAAAGAATTTAATTAACGCATCAAAAGATTTAGGAGGAGACGACCTTAGCACATTATTCTCAATAGTTATTCCTATGGCAAAGTCTAGTATTATAGCAGCCTCACTTATATGCTTCGTTACAAGCCTCTCTGACTTTGGTACACCTATTGTAATAGGAGGAGGATTTAATGTTTTAGCAACGGAAGCATATCTTAATATAACAGGGGTTAGCAATATACCCTTAGCCTCAGCTATGAGCATTTTTTTACTAATCCCTTCTCTTATTTTGTTTATAATTTATAGGAAACAGATGATGCAAAATAAAGTATATTCCTATCAGATAGTTGATTCTTCAAACAGCTCTGAAGCAAATAATCTTAATTTGCCAATATATATTAAATCTATTATCATATTTATTACTTTCTTTTTTGTATCAATAGTAATTTTAAAATATGCTACTATTTTAGCTGGAAGTTTTGCAACTTTTAATAGTGGAAAGGTTGGCTTTACACTCGATTATTTTAAAGAAATAGACAGGGCAAAACTATTAAGTTTTAAGAGAAGTCTTTACTATTCCTTCACGGCTGCAATAGCAGGAAGTATAATAGGAATACTACTATCTTATGTAGTTGAAAGAAATAAATTAAAAGGGGCTGCATTTTTAGATTTTACAGCAACTCTTCCCTATATGATGCCGGGAACCTTGTTTGGAATAGCGTATATTTTAGCTTTTAAAAATCCTCCTTTAGTACTTATTGGTACAAGCTCAATAGTTATTTTAAATTGCATTTTTAAGCAGCTTCCAATGAGCTCAAAGGCAGGTTCTGCAGTTTTAAGCCAGCAAAGCCCTGAAATTGAAAACGCTGCTAAAGACTTAGGTGCAAATAACTTTTACATGCTAAAGGATATAATATTCCCTATACTAAAGCCTGCATTTGTAACAAGCTTTGTTAATATTTTTTCTTCAACTATGGTAACTATAGGTGCTTTAATATTCCTCGTTTCACCTGGCAAAGAGGTTGCAACGGTTCAGCTCTTTAGTGCAATAAAAGAAGGAAATCTTGGAGTTGGATGTGTTTTAGCAAATATGATTATATTTGCTACTATAATAATAAACCTTTCAGTTTCATCGCTTTTAAAGCTACAATTCTCCAAGGAGTGATATAATGTTTGTAAACATTAATAATATAAGTAAAAGATACGGAAATAAAACAGTAGTTGATAACTTTAACCTTAAAATAAACAAGGGAGAATTAATATCAATTCTTGGGCCAAGCGGCTGCGGGAAAACAACTACTCTAAAAATGTTAGGCGGTTTTTGTGATGTAGACAGTGGGGAAATTTTTATAGACGGCGTAAATATTACAAATCTTCCTCCTAACCTAAGACCAACAGCAACGGTTTTTCAAAACTATGCTCTTTTCCCTAATATGAACGTTATTAAAAACGTAATTTATGGGCTGAAATTTAAAAAGATTAGCAGGCAGGAGGCTTTAAAATTAGGAGAAGAAATTCTAAAAGTAGTAGGGCTTTCTGAATATAAGAATTTTGAAATAAATAAACTGAGCGGAGGACAAATGCAAAGGGTTGCCCTTGCAAGAGCACTTATTCTAAATCCTAAAGTGCTGCTTTTAGACGAGCCTTTAAGCAATCTTGATGCAAAGCTTAGAGTAAAAATGAGGGAAGAAATAAAGGATATTCAAAATAAGTTTGGTGTAACTATGATTTTTGTAACCCACGATCAGGAAGAGGCATTGAGTATATCAGATAGAATTGTTGTAATGAATGAAGGAAAAATTGAGCAGGTAGGAACGCCACAGGAGATTTACAAAAATCCATCGAGCATATACGTTGCAGATTTTATAGGCAGAATTAATTTAATAGAATTAGATGGTAAAAAGGAAATCCTTCGCCCAGAGCAATTCATAATAAATAGAGAAAAAGGGCAATTTGAAGGTAAGATTCACAGCAAACAATTCAAGGGAGCCTATACTACCTACTTTATAAATTCAAACTTAGGCAAAATACAGGTAGATAGTTTAAATGACGAAAACTTCTCCGTTGGAGATAAGGTTTATTTATCAGTAAAATAAAATATTTAAAGGGCAGATTTCATCTGCCCTTTATTGCTGATTGAGTTTTTTAAGTTTTTTGTTTGCAATTATTGCCTTAACATCAGCAGCTTATTTTATTTTCATATTTTTAGGGCGCCATGAGGACAAACATTGACGCACTTTCCACAGCCCACACATTTTTCTTCATTTATTACTACATTCCCTGAAAAGAGACCTGTCTTTTTAAATTCTATGGCAGCAACTGGACATACTCTTTTTGCTGCACAAAATGGTGAACTGTCGCATCTATCCTTTAAAAGCTTTACCTTTTTCATATTATCCCTCCTTCTATATACCCCCATAGGGTATATAGAAATTATATACGCTTTTAAATCTAATGTCAAGATGAAAAATGCTAAGCCCAATACTATTAAGAGTTTTTAAAATTCTTATTCATAGAACCATATATGCAAAAGCACCTGCAAAGGGGCTTAATACTATGTTAGGAACTGCGTTTACAGCAAATAAAGTCTCCATCAAAAGTTTTGAGCCTGTTAATTCATATACCATCCAGGCATAGGCAATTGCATCAATTGAATCTCCAAATCTTGATATTGAGTAGGCTATCAGCTTAATCATAAAGCTTTTATATTGAAGCAAATCCTTTATCCCTACATTATTTCTTTCAATTGCGGCATTTTCCATAAATTTCACCCCAAATCATAACCATACTTCAACTTCTGTCCCATCGGCAGAGTGAACATCTACTATTTTAAGTCCTTTATACTCTTTTAAAATATTAAAGGATTGGTTTAGTAAATCGAAATCGATAGCTTCAATATATTTTGTAATTTCCTTATTAAAAGTTTCCTTCTTTATATATACTTTAAGTGCTAACTTGGCAAATGCCATTGGAATATAAATTGGGACTTTACATTTTAACCCCTGGGTTTTTATCATAATCTTCATATAGCCACCTACTCTATGCTAATCTCAACAATATCTCCCTTATCTGATTTGATATCAACAATTTTACCCTCTAATCCTGAATCAATAGCTCCAATAATTTCGTCAAAATCAACATCCTTTAAGCTCTCATTTTCAACTTCAATTGGAAGTTTTTTAGTAAGTTTCAATACAGATTTTACAAACTTCACTGGAATAGTTATATTTACATTGTCACCTTTCTCAGATAAAACTTTTACTCTTAACATTTTTTGATTATTATTTTTTACTTCAGGTAGTGCTTCATTATTTTTTAAAGCATTAATTATCTCTGCAGCTTTTTCTGAGCTAATCTTTCCTTCCTCAACCATCTTTAAAACTCTTATAATCTCATCACTCATTTTAAAAACCCCCTTATTCATTTAACATTTTTATAGCATCATCAGGTGATATCTCACCATTTTCAAGCATATTAATAATATCGCTTTTGTTTGAGCTTTTTTGTTTTGGAATTGAATATCCAAGGGCCTCAATCACATCGTCAAGCTTTGCCCTGACCGTTGGATAGGAAATTCCAAGCTCCTTTTCAACATCTTTAATATTTCCTCTGTTTTTTATAAACACTTCAGCAAAATATAGCTGCTCACTATTTAAATTCAAAAAACTTGTAAGTTCAAAATCGTTTTCAATAATAGTGTTGCATTTTGAGCATTGAAGCCTTTTAACTCTAAGGCTTGAGCTGCAAACTGGGCATTTTGTGATTAGTTTATATGCCATATTTTTCTACCTCCTTATTTACAGTATAATATATATGTTTAATTATTTCAATATCTATATTAATTTTTTTAATAATTATCTAGATATATTTTAATTATTTTAATTTAAATTTTAATATTTGATTTTTGTGGGCAATTCTCAATGCCTCAGGTGCCACCTAATGGTAAAAACAAAATATGTCTTTTTGGGGGACGGTTACTTATTATCTATACTCAGTTATTATTAATCCTCCCCCCTATATCAAAAATATTATATCTTGTGTTAAATAAGTAACCGTCCCTATATGTTGACAAGCTATCGTCATATTAGGGCAACTAAAAAAAGGCTGCGATTTGCAGCCTTTTTCTTATCTATATATCTTTCTTTTTATAACCTTGTAAATTTCACCGGATACAAAGGGTATTGCACAGAACATTAAAATTACCGTCCAATCCCAAAGGGTAAGATATACTGTCTGGAATATAGGTCTTAAGAATGGAATATAAATTACAGCAAACAAAAGAAGTAATGAGAAGATAGATGCATATACAAGTATCTTATTTGTAAATACGCCTATCTTAAATATAGTGAACCTTTCTGAACGGCTAGAGTAAGACCTTATAAGTTCTGCCGTAATCAATGTTGCAAAGGCATAGGTTCTTGCAAAGCTTAAATGTTCTGGATTCGTTAAATAATCTGGATATCTATTAAGTCCTATAAAATAAGCACCAAGAACAGCAACAACAAGTGCTATACTTTGAACCGCAATTCCTATTATCATTGATCTATCAAGTATTGGCTCCTTTGCACTTCTTGGCTTTAAGTCCATAATATCAGGCTCTCCCTTTTCTGTACCAAGGGCTAATGCTGGGAAGCTGTCAGTTACAAGGTTTAGCCACAAAAGCTGTATTGGAACAAGTGGAGTTGGATATCCAAAGAGCATGCTTAAAAATACAATCAGTATCTCACCAACGTTGCAGGATAACAAGAAAAATACAAACTTTCTTATATTGCTATATATTATTCTTCCTTCCTCAACAGCAGAAACTATGCTGGCAAAGTTATCATCAGTTAAAACTATATCTGCTGTTCCCTTTGCAACATCCGTTCCAGTAATCCCCATAGCAACCCCTATATCTGAACGCTTAAGGGCCATAGCATCGTTTACTCCATCGCCGGTCATAGCAGCTATGTGGCCATTCTTCTTTAGAGCATCAACAATTCTTACCTTATGTTCAGGAGAAACCCTTGCATATACGCTTGTTGTTTCAACTCTTTTTATAAGCTCTTCATCGGACATATTATCAAGTTCATGACCAGTTAAAACACCGTCACCTTCATTCATAAGCTTTAAATCCTTTGCAATTGCAACTGCTGTATCCTTATAGTCCCCAGTTATCATAACCGGTTTTATTCCTGCACGTCTACAAAGGCTTATTGAATCCTTAACTTCAGTCCTTGGTGGATCAATCATGCCCATAAGCCCTACGAATATCATATCCTTTTCTATAGTATCAGAGGATATTATTTTAGGCATTTCACCATACTCTCTATATGCAAAGGCAAGTACACGAAGGGCACTTTTTGCAAAGCTACTGTTTGCCCTTTTTATTTCATTTCTCATATCATCATTTAATTCTACAACTTTACCATTTAAATGAATCTTAGAGCATCTATCAAGTACAATATCAGGTGCACCCTTTGTAAAAGATACTATACCTTCTATGAATTCCTCATGAAATGTCGTCATCATCTTTCTATCTGAATCAAAGGGAATCTCCCGAATTCTTGGATATAAATTATTAAGTTCACTTTTTAAAAGTCCTGCCTTCTCCCCAACTACTATTAAGGCTCCTTCAGTAGGATCTCCTACAATTCCAAACTTACCATCATCTTTTTTGCTTAAAGATGCATCACTGCACAAAGTTCCAATTGAAAATAAAAGCTTAAAATCAGGAATTTCTAAAACGTTTATCTTTTCTCCATCTTTTATAAAATCCCCTGCAGGATTATAACCCTTTCCTGTTACATCTATGAATTTTCCACCTGAATAGGCCTTTACAACTGTCATTTCATTCTGGGTTAGTGTTCCAGTTTTATCAGAGCATATTACATCAACACATCCTAAGGTTTCAACAGCAAGAAGCTTTCTAACGATTGCATTTCTCTCTACCATCCTCTTCATTCCAAGAGCAAGAACAATTGTAACAACTGCAGGAAGCCCTTCCGGTATTGCCGCAACTGCAAGACTTACGGCTACCATAAACATCTCAATTAAAGAACCTCCCCTTATTATCCCTTCAGCAAAAACAACAGCACATATACCAAGGCAGGCAATTCCAAGCCATTTTCCAAGCTGGTCAAGCTTTTGCTGAAGAGGAGTCTTTTCATCCTCTATATTTTGAATTTTATCTGCTATCTTTCCAATTTCTGTTTTATGGCCTGTACCTACTACTATACCTTTTCCTCTTCCATAAGAAACTGTAGTACTCATATATGCCATGTTAGCTCTGTCTCCAAGGCTAACATCTTTATCTAAAACTTTTTTTGCATCCTTCTCAACAGGTACTGATTCACCAGTTAAAGAAGATTCTTCTATTTTAAGATTATGGCTCTCAACAATTCTAATGTCAGCAGGTATTATATCTCCTGCTTCAATTATTATAACATCCCCTGGAACAAGCATTTTTGCAGGAAGCACTTGAACTTTACCATCCCTAAAAACTTTAGCATTAGGCGATGACATTTTTTTTAGAGCCTGAAGTGCTTTTTCTGCCTTTCCCTCCTGCATTACTCCTAGTATTGCATTTATAATAACTATCGCAATAATTACTATTGAATCTGTTATCTCTCCCATAGCAGCTGATACAATACTTGCAGCAATTAAAATAATAACAAGAAAATCTTTAAACTGATCTAAAATTTTTTGAAAAAGCGATTGCTCTTCCTTTTCTTTCAGTTCGTTATAACCATATTTTTCAATAAGATCCCTTGCCTTATCTGATGTCAAACCAACTGAAAGACTTACAGATAGTTCCTTTGATATCTCGTCTACAGTTTTGCTGTGCCAATTATTTTGCATTTTTATCCTCCTCTATTAAATTTATGTATTGCCTTTATATAATATCATAATATATAATTATTTTCAACATGTTATGCGTTATTTTATACCACATATAAAAATTTTAAATTTTATTTAGTTTATTATGCATTTTAATAAGTTCAATATGTAAAGATGTAATTTGTATGTTTAAATAGAAAGAATATAAAAATCTTAAAGGTTCTAACTTATTAAAATTGATGAAGATATTATAACCCTTCTAAGGGATAGCATTACTAAAAACAAAAAAATTATACCAACTTTATTAGCATTAGCGTTTAGTGGGGACAGTTATTTATTTATTAACTTATAAGAAATAATATTTAACCAATCCTCAAGCTATATATATTTTAAATATCCAAAAAATTCTAAAGCCTGTAACCTTCTTCGATTACAGGCTAATAATAAACATATTTCATTATAAATTTTAAATTAGCGCTTGAAAATTTGAAAGTTTCAATTCCAACATGGTCCGATTAAAACTCAAAAGAAATATGTTGGGAAGGGGAGATATTACCTGTTTCAATTCCAACATGGCTCGATTAAAACCCGTTGCGGTAGCCTTGATTTTCAAGGCCTGCTAGGGTTAAAATATAAAAATTTCGCTGTAAACCTCCAGTCGTTAAAAGTGGACGGGAGGTTTACAAACTTTTTTACTCATTATTGATATTATACAATCATCTGTTTAATTTAATAAACTTTTTTAAAGAATTTTATTTAAAGAATAATCCAACCACGGTTATTTTCCTCAGCAATGTCATCCGGAGGAAAAATCCCAGAGAATTATACTCTTAAGCTACTTGGAAAAGATACTTTACAGTCCTCAATTTATAAATTTCTCAATAATAATTTAAAGGCACCGCCTTTTTAGTGAGAACCTCATCCACAGCTGCTTTTATGCGATACTGGTACAGATGAGGATGAATTTAATCTGTGTGGTAGCTTCTTTTCTACCTTATTGCTTTTGCATTTTGGACAAGCAACCTTTTCATCCGCAGTTCTTACAAGCTCCTCAAAAATGTTACCGCATTCAAGACATTTATAATTAAAAAGTGGCATTCTCTCACCTCCGTATACCCTATATGGGTATATTATATAACGAGGAAAATTTAAAATCAATATGAGCATAAATGCCAATTCAATTAAACATAATAAATAAAATGCTTTATGCTCAGCTATACAAAATTATCAACTGAATTTTTCTCCCTACCTATTATGCTTTTAGATAGCCACTTCTTTTCCCAGGAAGAAAAGATTATAACGGAGTCCTCGTCTGACTTTATAAGCTACAGACAATCCGAGGGACGGTTACTTATTTCATACACGATATCTGCAAAATTAAGGGGACCATCCATAAAATATTATGTTTATTTAATATAATAAGTAACCGTCCCTCCTGTTCCTCCTGTTACTGTCATCTTTGACAACCCACAAACTTTTTCATCCATTCGTTGTGACTATTGCTTAGTCATGGGGTGTTACTTATTATATTAAATAACTATGTTATTTATTATTTCTATGCACTCCCCATATTTCATATAGAGTGTATCTAAAATAAGTAACCGTCCCGGGAGTTGTCCTATAAAAAAACTGCCTGTAAAGGCAGCAATAAAAGTTTTCTCCAATCTCCGGTGCCTGGCACCATATTGATATTTAATCTATGGTCTTTTTGAATTTTTTTATCGTTATTAACACTATAAGAACTGTCAGCACAAATAAAGAAATCATATTTTTATATAAAAGGTCTATGCCTATACCTTTAACTATTATTCCTCTTAAAATCTCAAGAAAATATGTTATAGGAAATACGTTTCCAATATAATATATTATTTTAGGCATTGATTCTCTGGGAAATATAAATCCTGAAAGAAGTATACTTGGAAGAAGTATTGCAAAAGCTGCCTGCATTGCCTGAAGCTGCGTTTTTGCAAAGGTTGATACTAACATTCCCATTGCTAATGCAGATGTTAAAAATACTATTCCGAAAAATATTAGCAACAAAATGCTTCCCTTTACTGCCACAGAAAATATTAAATATCCAAGAAGAACAACAAGTAAAAAATCAATAAATCCTATAATAATATATGGAATTAACTTTCCAACAATAAGCTCAATAGAAGTAACAGGAGTCATAATAAGCTGTTCTATCGTTCCTCTTTCCCTCTCCCTTACCATTGAAAAAGCTGTCAATATAACAGTTATATTTTGAAGAATCAGCCCTATTATCCCAGGTACATTAAATAATGCACTTTTAAGCATAGGGTTATATAAAACCCTCGGCCTTGCATCAACTGCTGAGGCTGCAAATTCTTTCCCCATTCTATTTAAACCTACTTCATTAACTTTAACAGAATAGTCATTTGCAATCATAACAGAATATGCCGCAGCTGTCCTTGCTACTGAGGGATCAGAACCATCAACAAGTATTTGGATCTGTGAGGTTCCACCTCTTCTTATATCTCTTGCAAAGTTATCTGGAATAACAAGCCCAACTTTAGCTTCACCTGCTCCTATTATTTTTTCAACTTCATTATAGGGCTCAACCATTTTATATATTTTAAAATAATTAGAATTTGCATATTTAGTAATAAGATTTCTGCTTTCTACCGTTTTGTCTCCATCATATATCACAAGCTTTACATTTTTAACATCGCTTGTAACTGCAAATCCAAATAGAATAAGCATCATTACAGGCATTATAATAGCTATAGCAAGGCTTGCCTTATCTCTTTTTATATGAATAAATTCCTTTTTAGTTACAGCAATCATTCTCTTTAGATTCAAATTACTCAACCTCATTTCCCAGTGACTTTATCTCTCTAAAGGAAGAAACAACATCCTTGTTTGAAAGCTCTTTAACATATTTAATAAATATATCCTCAAGATTGTCTATTCCATGTTCTTTATACAACCCTTCTGGAGTATTTATTGTTATAAGTCTACTGTTATAAATAAAACCTATTATATCACATGTTGAAGCCTCGTCCATGTAATGAGTTGTAACAAGAGCTGTAATGCCCTCATTAACAAGCTGATGAACAAGCTTCCAGAATTCCCTTCTTGATACTGGATCAACACCTGCAGTTGGCTCATCTAAAACAAGAAGTTTAGGTCTGTGGATAAGGGAGCAACCTAAAGCAAGCCTCTGCTTCCATCCACCTGATAATGTCCCTGCTAATACCTTTTCTTTACCTTTTAACCCTGCCATTTCAATTAATTCTTTTTTTCTATGTTGAAGCTCATCTTTATTTAAGAGATATATACTACCATAAAAATCAAGATTTTCTTCTACAGTTAGATCCTCATATAGGCTAAATTTTTGGGACATATATCCAATATTTTTCTTTATTTTTTCAGATTCTTTTCTTATATCATATCCTAAAACTGTACCTGTACCTGTCGTTGGAGTTAAAACTCCACATATCATCCTAATTGTCGTAGATTTTCCTGAGCCATTGGGACCTAAAAAACCAAAGATCTTGCCCTTTGGTATATCAAAGGATATATTATCTACTGCGATTAGGTTCCCAAACTTTTTTGTCAGGTTTTTTATTGAAATTGCATAATCCATTTTATCACCTTCAATTTAAATAAACATCCATCAGCATGCCTGCCCTTACTAAATCAATACTATCTATAATCTTAACCTTTACTTTAAAAACAAGCTTTGTCCTATCTTCCTTAGTTACAATATTCATTGGTGTAAACTCTGCTTTATTTGAAATATAAATTATTTTTCCATTTATCTCTTTATCCTTAATAAAATCACTTTTTAATTTTACTGTCTTACCTAATTTAATCTTTGTTAAATCTTTTTCTGAAACATAAATGTTTACATACAGATTATTCATATCTAAAATAGTAGCGATAGGACTTCCAACATTAACAAATTCGCCTTTTTTAAAATTTACTGTTTCAACAACTCCATTTATAGGAGATTTTATTACAGTTTTATTATAATTTATATTTGATAATTCCTGTGACTTTTCTGCCTGATTTAAATTAAGCTGTGCAGAAAGTTTTTCGTTATCTGTGGCACCGTTTTTCAGCAGATTCAACTTTTCCTTTGCAGCTATAAGCTGGGATTTAAATGAATCAAGCTGTGCTTTTGCATATTCAACTTGCTGTTTAGCATTTTCATATCCAATGTAGGCTGAATCATATTGAAATTTTATTGAATCCAATTGACTCTTTGAAATCGCATCATTATCATATAAACTTTTATTATCTTCATATACTTTTTTATAATAATCCAAATTCTTTTTTGCAAGATTTAAGTTGTTTTCTGCTTGTTTTAAAAGAACCTCACCTTGGTTAATTTGTGCTTCAAATTGTTTTACTACAGCCTCCTGTACATTTATTTCTTCTTGTCTTGTACCATTTTTAAGATTTTGAAGCTCATTTTTTGCACTTTCCTTTGATATATTTGAAATATCTAATTTTATTTTACTTTCACTATCATCCATACTTGCTATTATGTCACCTGCTTTTATTGTTTGTCCTTCCTCAACATTTATATTTTCTATATTGCCTTGTATCTGTGATGAAACATTAACTGTCTCTGCTTCAACAGTTCCATAGTATGTATTCTCACTTACCTTATTTGCATAAATCTGCTTATATCCAAAGTAAGTTAAAATAGATATCATTAAAATTACTATAATAACTTTTTTCCTATTCATTTTATCACTCCTGTCTTTGCATACTTCTCCACTCTCCGGTGCCTGGCACCGTATTCAGGCACCGTATTCATAAATATTATACTCCAAATTATATCCACCTTTAAAGGCTCTGAAGGACGGTTACTTATTATTCATATAAATATATTTTCTCTACTCTCCGGTGCCTGGCACCATATTAATTTGATATGTTATAATATTTTAGAGCATAATAGGAAAGGGACGGTTACTTATTATGCATACAAGTATGTTTTCTCCATTCTCCGGTGCCTGGCACCATATTGATAGGAGGAATGCCATATTATGGTGTTTATAGTAACAGCATTGATGTTAGAAGCTTCTCCATTAATTGAATATTTCTCTTTAAAGAAAGACATGAAAATAAATAATTATCAGGTATATAAAAACTCAGATATTGCCCTTGTTATAAGTGGTGTTGGGAAAATAAAGAGTGCAATGGCAGCTATATATCTTCTATCTACCTTTAAATCTAAAAAAGAAGATATACTAATAAACATAGGATTTTGTGGCACAAACAGCTTAAAATATGCTCTTGGTGAGCTAATTGCAATAAACAAAGTTAAGGATATGGACACAGGAAAGGACTATTATCCTGACGTTTATTTTGGTAAAAATATTCCTAAGGAAACACTATGCTGCTCATCAAAACCTATATTTAAAGAAGATTATAAAGAAGATAAAGATATGCTCTTTGATATGGAATCAGTAGGCATAATGGAGGCCGGACAAAAGTTTTTATATACACACAATACTGTAATATTAAAAATAATATCTGATTTTTTAACCCCAAAGGATTTAGATAAGGAAATGCTTAAAGATTATATTAAAAATAATATACCCTACATTGTTGAAATAATAGATGAACTTAAAAATCTCAATGATTCATCAAAAATATCTTTTGAAGAGGAAGAAAGAGCAGTAAATTTGCTCTGTGAAAGCCTTAACTTTACAGAGGCAATGAAAAAAATGCTCTTTAAGGAAGTAAAAAAATCAAAACTTAAAGGTTTAGAACCTCTTAATATCTTAAATGATTTTTCATGCAGGGAAGTTAAAATTAAAAAAGAAGGGAAGAGAGTTTTTGAACAGATTATTGAAAAACTCAAATAAATATTTTTTTCATTCTATTTATATAGAAGAGGGTGCTTTAAATTATCCTATTACTAAGAATATTATAGAAAAATACTGTAATTCTAATTTAATAATCATAAAGCACTACAAGGATGTTTTCAACCGAACAAATCAAAATTTTTCTGTTCAAAAGCAAAATCAGTCCCTTATATTAGCTGTAAAAAGTAAGCCCTTTGTGTACAATGGGCCTGATGTATGCCAAAACTTCGGTTATTCTAATTTTTACTACACATCCTTTTTGCTAAACTGCATATTCGACTGCGAATACTGCTATCTTCAGGGAATGTATCCCTCTTCTAATATTGTAGCCTTTGTAAACATTGAAGATTTTAAATCAGAAATTAAATATATAACTTCAAAAGAATCTGTTTTTCTTGCAGCCTCTTATGATACGGATTTAATAGCTTTTCACAACATAGTACCTTATTTAGACTACTTCTATGATTTTTTTAAATCTTTACCAAACCTTTTAGTTGAAGTAAGAACTAAAAGTGCTAACGAGAGTTTTTATAAAACCCATAAAGCAATAGACAACCTTATTGTAGCCTTTACCCTCTCTCCTGATGAGATAATAAAAAAGTATGAGAGAAGCACTCCATCATTAGATGCAAGGATAAAGGCTGCAAAAACTGCAATATCAATGGGCTTTAAAGTCAGAATATGTCTTGACCCAATATTTGTAGGTCCTGATGTTGACTCTTTTTATGAACCTTTTTACAATTATCTGTTTTCTCAAATAAACCCAAATGATATTTTAGATATAGGCTATGGATTTTTTAGAATGTCTAAGGATTTTTTCAAAAGAATAGAAAAAATAAGGCCTAATTCACTGCTTTTTTGTGATGATTACAGCCTTAAGGACGGAGTTTTATCATATCCTTCTAATCTTCAAGAAAAAATCATGAAAAAGCACTATGAAATTCTGACAAAATATATAAACGAAGATAAAATATTTTCTTTATAAAGTTATACAGTCAATTTATTTATTATTTTTCTCATTCCAGATTTTTTTAGCAACGAATATAATAATGCTAAATGCAAACAATATCATAAGCCCAAAAACAAAGGTTTTAACACTTCCTGTAAGCATTCCTCCCACATAGGAATAAACTATTGTAGCTGGAAGCTGTCCTATTCCTGTTGCAATAAAAAAGGACAAAAAATCCATAGTTGTAAGGCCTGCTGCATAGCTTACTATATCAAAGCTTACAAAGGGGAGAAGCCTTGCAACAAGAACCGCATATTTACCGTATTTTTCAAAAAAAACATCTACGCTTTCAAGGGCAAATCTGCTCGTTAACTTTTCAACTGCATCCCTTCCGTAAAACCTTGCAATATAAAAACAAAGAGCTGCTCCTGCCATTGCACTTGACCAAGATAATATTGCACCTTTAACCCATCCAAATAAAGCTGCATTGGCAAAGGTTATAACAAAGGCTGGCAGGGGGGCTGCTATAGATTGAAAAACCATAAGCAAAAATGAAACTATAGGTGCCCATATTCCAAAGGATAAAATATATTCCTTTACAGCATTTACATTAAATGTGCTCAAAATTAAAATAGCATGCTTAACTGCTCCTTGAAATGAGGGGACAAGCAAAAAAATTGATACAGCAATAATTAAAATCAATATTTTAATAATACTATTCTTCTTCATTCATTCAACCCCATATTTATAAGTTTTTAATATTACACCAGCTCTTAATTAATATATCATTAAACTTTTTTAAATCCTTAATTTTTAATGGAATTCTTACAAAATATCCATTATCTCCATCACTTTTTATATTTATAAATCCATTTTTTAATTCCTCTAATTGAGGATATATATTAAAAGTTTTAGTTTCATAAAGTTCTGGATTGGTTATATAAAGTGCTGCTGCACAATCCCAGTTGCAAAATCCCTTAAATCCAAAGCTTTTATAGATTAATTCATACCATCCCTTAATATTTTCATTAATAAAATCTATTACTTTATCTCCCTTTATATCTATTAACCTTTCTATCTCTTCTTCACCAAACAAAGCCTGAAGGCATGTATTTCCTGTTAAAATAGTAATATCCGCATTGGAAGTTAAAACGCTTAAAGAGGCTTTATAATCGCAGGAAAGATTTAACTCATCGATTTTAACACCGGAAATTATTAAAGGCTCAATAACCCCTCCCATTATAACTATATTTTTAAGATTTTTATAAAACTCATTATCATAAAGATATGCTTCATATAGATTTGTCATTGAACCTGTTGCAAGAAGTGTTATTTCACCTTTATATTTTCTTGCCATATCTGCAAGATATATTGCAGCATCAGATACTTTATCACAAATTGTATCATTCCCTTTATAAATTGGTATATTTTTTATGCCTAAAGCATTAAACATTCTGACTGTATTATCATAAACTTCCTTTGTTGAGCTATTTCCATGGGTTAAGGTAACTCCCTCCAATATTACATCTTCACATCCTAAAAGATATAATAAAGTAAGCCCGTCATCAACATCTTTACCTAAAAGCCCCATGGTATTGTCGCAATCATAAATTATTCTATGCATTTTACAACCTCCCATAACACCTGTTAACATAATTATTATCTATAAACAGTATATATGCAGCAATAACTATTTGTATTGCAAATGATTACTGCTTATACTATTTAATAATCAAATAATGATATATCAAATAACTAAATTTATATTATAATCTTAATACTAAAAATAAAAAGCATGGTGTCAAATATGGTATCTATAATAATCCCAGTATTAAACGAAGAAAAAAATATTGAAAAAATATTAATACAGCTAAATAATTTAGAAATTTCAAAGGAAATAATTGTTGTAGACGGGGGAAGTACAGATAACACTGTCTTAATAGCTTCAAAGTATGCAAAGGTTATATCCTCCCCAAAGGGAAGAGCTAAGCAGATGAACAATGGAGCCTTAATTTCAAAGGGGGAAATACTTTGGTTTTTACACTGTGATTCCAAAATATCAGAAGGCTCAATTGAAAGCATCGAAAAAGCAATAAGTAAAGGTTATGACGCGGGATGCTTTTCTTTATATTTTTATGATTACAGCTCCCCTTTTTTAAAATATATATCCTACACATCAAACTTAAGGGCAAAGTATTTAAAACTTTATTTTGGAGATCAAGGGATATTTATTAAAAGAAGTGTATTTGAAGATATTGGAGGCTATAAAGATATACCATTAATGGAAGACTTTGAGCTGTCAATGAGGCTTAAAAAGAGAGCAAATACAGTTGTTTTAAAGGATAAGATAGGAACATCAGCAAGAAGGTTTATTGAAGGTGGACCTTTTAAAACCTTTTTATTAATGCAGTATATAAAGCTTTTATATATTTTAAATGTACCAATAGAAAAAATAGCATCTATATACAAAGATATAAGATAAGGAGTATAAAATGGGAAAAAAATATAATATGCTTTGTGATAAAACAGCTAAGGATATTAAAAACAAATGCTTAGACTGCAGATTATGCATGAAGGGATGCCCCATGCTGAATGAATACTGTACATCACCCTTAAATTTATTTAAGGACATTTCTGAAGATAAACCCTTAAAAGCAGAAATTCCCTTTTCATGTACGCAATGTGGCTATTGTTTTAATGTTTGTCCTTCTAAAATACCTCTTGATAAAATATTTTTATCCCTAAGAAGTGCACTTTGTGAGGATAATAAAGGCATTCCCCCTGTTAAAGGATACAGCACAATAAAGTATCATCAGAAAAATAGTTTTTCAAAAATATTTACTGCATCATCAAATTCACTAAATAAAAAATTTAATAATGTATTTCTTCCAGGGTGCAGCCTATCATCATATAACCCTAATCTTATAATTAAAACCTACAACTATTTAAAAAAAGTTTATAATAACGATATAGGGATATTATTAAAGTGCTGTGGGAATCCTACCCATTCTATGGGACAAAAGGAGCTTTTCAATAAATATTATTCCCTTTTGATTAAAGATATAGAAATTATGGGGGCTAAAAATATAATAACTGCCTGTCCCTCATGCTATAATACAATATTAGAAAACAGCAAAGATTTAAAAGTAATATCAATTTGGGAAGTCATAGCCAAAAATGGAATTAAAGATTTTAAAAGGGCAGAGGATATTGAAAATTTTGCCCTTCATGATCCTTGCCCTACAAGAGGCTACCCTCAAATACACAAAGCAATAAGAGATATACTATTAAATTTAGGATATGAATATGAAGAGTTTTCCTATTCTAAAGATAAAACACTTTGCTGTGGAAACGGAGGAATGATAGGGGTAACTAATAAAGATTTGTTTAAAAAGCAGGTTTTTAAAAGGGCCTCAATGGCAAGCTCTGAAGTAATACTTTCCTACTGTGCAACCTGTGTTAATTCTTTTGCTTTACCTTACAAAAAATCAATTCATATTCTCGATTTGATTTTTTATGATGGAAAAGGAAAATTAAAATATAATTTAAAGCCCTTAAGCCCACTTAAGGGCTGGAAAAACAGGTTTATATGCAAAAATCTTATTTTAAATTCGATAAAAGGGAAGGAAGATTAAAATATGAATGAAAAAAAGAAGAAGTTAGTATATGCAGCAGCTTTTATATTATTAATATCTTCAATATTTATACTAAATAAATTAGATGTATTTGCTATAAAATCACCCCAGCAGTTTAAAGAGTATATAAGCTCCTTTGGTATTCTATCTCCAGTTATTTATATTATACTATTTACATTAGTTCCTCTAACCCTTTTCCCCGATTCTATTCTTGCTATTGCCTCAGGGCTTGTTTTTGGGCTTTACAAGGGCTTTATTTTAACAATGATAGGGGCTCTTTGCGGTGCAACACTTTCCTTTTATATTTCAAGGCTTCTTGGAAAAGAGGCAATTAAAAAAATTATCAAAAAGGAAATTAATTATTTTGAAGAGGGCCTTAGTAAAAACGGTTTTTTAATAATATTAGTATTAAGGCTTATTCCTCTTTTGCCCTTTGATGTAATAAGTTATGGAGCCGGACTTTCAAAGATAAAATATAAGGATTTTATTATAGCAACTTTAATTGGAATAATACCTGGTGTTTATGTGTATGTTAATCTTGGTGAAAAATCCTCATCTCCTATGTCAATTGAATTTTATATTTCTATAGCACTACTTTTAATTCTATTCATTTCATCATATTTCATAAAAAAGAAAATAGATGTTGAAAAGCTTAAGGTAAAAATAAAATGCTAGGAATTTCCTAGCATTTTATTTATTAAGATTATTAATATCTGTAAAGCAAATACTATTTCAAATACCATTACAAAATATACATAAGCTATCATGCTTTTAAAGAAACTAAAATTTATTATAAGTAGCAGAAATACCCCTATTATTATAGCCATCATATTATTAAATGAAAAAGCTTCTTTTATAAGCCTTCTTCTGCTCTTTAATAAACTTTGCAGTAAAAGTATTACAATCAAAACAATTATTATGCTTTGTATTTTAAGACTTAAGGGGGAATATATACCCTCTTTATATTTATAGCTCATATAAATCATATGATGATTGACTCCTGCTTTTTTATCTGACAGATAGCTTAATATAGATAATGCAAAAATCAAAAGTATTTGTATTGAATGTATTAAAAGGAAAAATATTTTATTTAAATTATTTCTTTGGTTCTCCTGTTTCAAAGGCATTGTTCTTATTACTCCATTCTATCCATCCATTGCTGTAAATTGCTACGTTATCAAGTCCTAATACATTTACATAGGTCATAATCTCTGAAACTCTCCATCCGCTTCCACAGTAAAGGGAAAGGTGTTTGCTTGTATCTATTCCTGCACTCTTCCAGAGATTCAATATCTCATTTCCATTTCTCATAGTCCCATCTATGTTTCTATAGTATTGAAGGGAATTTGAATCTCCAATACCTGCATAGCCGTACACAGCACCTGGTATACGTCCTTTTTTATGGTGATAGCTGTATCCTGAGCTCTTTCCTATATATTCATCCCAAGTTCTGTTGTCAACAAGCATAAACTCATTTGGTTTTTTCATTCCTGCTTTAACTTCATCTATTGTATCTATAAGCTCTGGTCTTCCTGGGATAGGAGCACCAAAATCGCTTACAGGAACTATCTTGTTGCTCTTTGTTTCAACTTCATAGCCTGCAAGTTTCCAAGATAGAAGACCACCATTTAATACTCTAACGTCTTTTACGCCTATGTATCTTAAAACTACTGCAACACGATAAGCTGCCATTGGATTTTCACCAGTTACTATAACTGTATCATCCTTTGTAAAGCCATAGTCAACAGCAAATTTAGCAAGCTGTTTATCACTTGCAAGCATCCATGCTGGAGGTGGCTCAACATTGTCTGTATTTATATGGAAGCTTGTTGGAACATGGCCCTTAGCATAAGAGTCCTTCTCCTCTCCCCAGCTTGCCTCAACTATTTTAATAGTTCCTGCATCTTCAAAGGTTTCAGGTTTTTTACCGTCTATAATATCCTTTACAATAGCAGCAGGAACAATTAAATGATAATTTTTAAACTTTTCAAGTGGAAGGGAATCATCCGCTGCCCACTGCTTTATATCATAGTAATATAGATTCTTATATCCCTTAGCACTTAAATATTTTGCAACTTCCTCTGCATCCTTGCCGTTAGCATCATATAAAATTATGTTTTTGTCAGCTAAGATATTTTTTGTTTTTAATGCTTCATCTAATGTCTTATCCTTATCCTTTGCATCAACCTTAAGCCAATTCGCTGAAAAATCTACTGCATTAGGAATGTGCCCTCCTCTTTTAACTCCATCAAGCTTCCAGCCATTAAACGCATCATTAATTCTTGTATCAACTAATACATAGCTGCTATCGTTTAATTTGCTTTTAACATCTTCTGTTTTTAAAATTTTCATAAGTCCGCTCTGTGTAGTCTGAGCTTGGTTTTGATTTTGAGCCTGGTTCTGACTTTCCTTTTTAGTACATGAAACTGCTGAAAATAAAGCAATTAAAAGTACCATGAATAAAGCTAAAGGTTTTTTAATGTTTTTTGCCATTTTATCACCTCGATATTTATTTTGTCCAACGGCAAAATTATAATGTATAACCGAGGGTGAATGCTAATAGATAAACTTTATACTTCATCTATTAACTATTCATAATATCTATATGAATTTAAAATCTACATGTTCTTTTAAAATTTCCTTCATAAAGCTGATATCAAGATAGCTTTTAATCTTTTTAAAAGTATCCTCGTTTTTTATTTCTTTATCGGGTTTTAAATACTCTAAATAGGCATAAGCACACCAGGAAAGAGCTCTCAAATAAAGATAGGGCTGATATAAATATACCCTCTCTTTAATATCCTTATAACCCGTTCTTTCAATATAAAAATTAAAAAAATTATTTTTCTCTTCCACGCTTAATATGTAATCAGCCTTCCAAAGGGTTGTAGTTATAGCAATAAATTGTGTTAAATCTTGGCACGGATCGCTTATTACAGGCTTTTCCCAATCTATAAGGTAGCTCTTATCCTTTCCTATTATAAAATTGTTGGAGTTAACCTCAGTATTATTAATAACATGAAGTTTATTATCTATATAATATTTTTCCTTATGTCTATTTTTTTCTGCCCAGTCTAAAAACTTATTAAAAAATACCTTTAATTTGTCATCAACAAGTGAAGATATAAAGAATTCCTTTAAAAGCCTTTGAGCTTCCTTTATTCTTTCAGTAAACAAGTTTTCCTCAATTATAAAAATTTTTTTACTTACCTCATCGCTTTTTAAAGTATGAATTTTAGAAAATATATATACTGCTTTTTCTAAATCATTGCTATATTGTAAAGGCCTTCCTTCTAAAAATTCCATTATAAGTATTCCATAATTTAATTTCAACTTACTATCATCAACAAAATAAACCTTAGGCGTAACACTGGTTTTCTCTAAAGCTTTTAGGGCATTATATTCATATCTTATCTGATTTTCTATTTCAAGCTGGCTTTTAGTGTTTATTCTAAAAACATACTTATTGACTTTATCCTTAATTATAAAATTTATATTGTATTCTCCCTGAGCAAGAAATTCAAGCTGAAAATCTTCACTTAAATCTATTTTAAAATCTTTTCTATTTTCTTTTATATATCTATAAACATCATCATAAATCTTATCTTTAAGCATTTATATTACCCCAATCTTTTCTAAAAATTTACCTGTGTTATAAGGATAAGGCTGCCCTGCTTTTTTACAATTACTAATATTTTCAGCAAGATAGATTAAATCTTCATAGGTGTCTATATCTCTGTTTTTTTGGGCTATTGATACATTTAAATTGTTTTCCCTTGCAATATTTACAGTTCTTTCAAATACGCTTTCTCCTCCCCATTTTACGCTATCATCAAAAAGACTTTTATATAGCCTTTTCATACCTAAAAGATAATACCCCCCGTCAAAGGTAGGACCTATTACAACATCATTATTATAAAGAGCTTTGAAAGCATCAATTATATGATTATATTTTACCATAGGTATATCTGAGCCCATAAGAACCACTCTGTCATAATGTTTACTTAAAACATATTCAAAGGCATATTTCATCCTCTCCCCAAGGCTTATTCCTTTTTGCGGAAAAGGAATAACATAGTAAGGAATTATATCCCTAATTATTTTAAATTTATCCTCAGGAGTGTAGGTAATAAATATATCTGCATAATTTTTTACATAATCAAAAAGGCTTATAATATCCTTTAAAAAATTAAGCTGAAGGTTTGCACATTCCTTTTTAGATAAATTCCCTATAAGCCTTGTTTTAGCTTCACCCTCAATAGGTACTCTTGTCATAAGTATAAAAGCATCCATACTGTCCTCCATAAAATCTTCAGTAGTATTATTTATTATTGTCAATAAAAATTCTCACTTTCAGGAAGATTTTTTCTTAACTGCTCCCTGTCAAGCAGACAGTGGTTTTTCTTGCATTAGTCATGATTAGCATTCCTTCTGTTCTAGAAGCTTTTAGCTCCTCATGACTATTATACCTGAAAATCCATCTCTGTAATTGAGCAGTTGCTCTAATACCATATTTTTACAGATATATACTTGATATCCTATACCATTAAGATAGTCTCTTACAGCTATTTCCTTTAATTCTGCAAATAAAAAAGTTTTACTTATTATGCCTTATGTTATTTTTACTAATGAATTTTGCTGCTTCATTTGCTGCTATCATGCCACTTTGAAGTGCCCCCTGCATCCAAAGGTGTTTTTGCGAAATATGCTCCCCTGCAAAAAATACCCTGTTATCCATCTCTGGTCTTGTTATTTCATAGGAGAATAAAATTTTCTGGCCAGGGAAGGGAAGGCACCCTCCACCCCATATATAATCAATATTTACCCATGAAATGCTCTGCCATGATAAAAGATTTCTATAAATATATCCCCTATAAAGTTTATGAACCCTTTCAACGCTTTCAACAACATCATCTAATCTAAGACAATAATTTTCATTTCCAAGCCTTAATGCATTATTTCCCCAATTGTATGATGCAAGCAGAACGCCTGGCTTTTTTGAAGGGAAACCACCTTTAAACGTCCATCCATTATACACTCCTTCAATAGGTACTGAATTATCTGAAGGATAGAATATAGAAATTGGAATTAAATCTGTAAGGGAACTTCCTCCAACTATTCTTTTATCCTCCCCTCCATATTCCCAAAACCTTTCTTTTAGAAACAGCAGAGTCTTTTGGGCATATCCATAGTTTAATTCCGCTATTGCCTGAGATTTTAAAACGCTAAAGGGCGGAGCAACATTAACTCTTCTAAGGCTTGAAAAAGGTATTGCACAAATTACCACATCAAAGTCATTAAAATATTTATTTTTACAGCCTTCTCTAATTTCAAGTATTATTTTGCCTCTGTCATCTTTATAAATTCCATCAACAGGACTATTAAATCTAAAGTCTACCCTTCCACAATTTTGATTATTCAATTCCATATAGAATTTTTCTGCAAGCTTTATCATGCCTTCATCAATATAGTAAGTAAATCCAAAATCCGCAGTATATGCTTCCTGAAGTATTTCAGTAAGACCTATATTTAAAAAACTCTCTTCAAAGGCTGAAAGAAAGCCTATCATAGCAATTGCATCCTGACTCAATCTAAGATTTTCATAGGCCCTTCTTAAGGTCATACTATCTATATTTTTAATAGGCTCTGAATAATTTTTTTTAATCTCAATAAGCTCTCTTCTAATGTTTGGCGAAAGACTATTCAAATACTTATTTACAATTTTTTCTGATAATTTTTGCCACGGAGTTTCTCTCTCCTCTTCAGTTAAATTATATTTTGGATATATATTTTCTTCAACGCTTTTTCCCTGTGGATCATTCCTTGCATAACTTCCTCTTATATAAAATAGACCATTTATATTTTTTGAAGCAAAGGGTCTTGTTTTAAGCTTAAAATGATTTATATAATGCCATGTTGTCTCATGGGATACCCCTATTCTCATTGCTCCAAGCTCACCAAAATACTGCTTTTCTCTATCGAAATATACTGTATTTACCCTGCCTCCTATTCTATTTGAAGCCTCAAATATAGTAATATCACATCCTATTTTTCTAAGTTCATAGGCAGCACATAATCCCGAAAGCCCAGCTCCAATTACAGCAACAGAAACGCCCTTCCCGCATCCTTTAGGTACAATAGTTTCAATATCCTTTGGGGGACTTAACAATTCTATTATATTGCAAAAATCTTCCTCTCTTCCCGACTGATTCAAAAGATACTTTAACTGCAAAAATCTTTCTTCATCTGTAGGATTATCCCTCTGATAAGGTACAATATTTTTATTCATACACTATCTCCCAAAATAGCTTTAATAAAAAATATGATGCATAGGGACGGTTAATGACTATTTGTCAAACAAAAACATTTATAAGATTTTGGGACGGTTAGTGTAAAAAAGTTTTCTCCATCCTTGGTGCCTGGCACCGGAAATGGAGAAGAGTAAAATCTAGGGACGGTTACTTATTATCTCTAAAAATGTGTATATTGTTCTTTTATCTTAAAATTTATATTTTATCATTCTCACATATTGCTACTAAAAGATACCCCGTAAATAATTAGTAAGGATATTTTAAATAATAAGTAACTGTCCCTGGGGTTGTCTCATTGAGTTGGGACTTTACCTTTGGCTTCCTTCAGTTCCCTATCACGATGAACGCCCTTGTTATGATTAGTAGTTTCCACTACCAAGCTGTCGGCCATGTTGAGTGCACGCAAAAAGCCTCTTTCCCTATTTTTATAGGAAGAGGCTTTAAGTATATTTTATAAAATATTTATCTCATCAAGGCTTTAATGTATACCTTATGTATTTGATATTATATATTAATAACTAATGTTACCTCAAAATATTATTATCAATCCACATCTTTAACGATTCATCATCTACAACTTTATATTTTCCTTTTTTAGTCCCATTATAATTATCAAGCAAATGAAAATCTTTTAAGTAATTTATAATATTAATTATTACATGATAGGAAGTTGTATAATTGGTTCTGCTTATAATTACATTGTCAAATTTACTTTCAATTTTTCTTGGTTCAATATACTCTGTTCCATACTCTTCTTTTCTTTTTAATATGCTATAAACAATATTTTTAAAGATTTCTTTATCTATTGAAATACTGCCATATTTTTTAGGTAATTTAATTATTCCTAATCCTGATTCATTATCCACTTTAATTTCTTCTATCATGCTATTTTTATTTTCTTGATTAACTTTTATTTTCAAATCTTTATCAGTAAAGCCTGCAGTTCTTAATAATTTTCTGCATAAAGAAACTATAGAATTTGCACTAGCATTTACCATAACATATAAACCATTAGGTAATTTTTTATAAAATCTTTTTTCTATTTGTGATTCATCATAGGAAAAATATATTCTCGTACGTCCTTTAAACTCCTCTTTCTCATCAATATTATTAATAAATTGTTTATTCTTTTTCCCTATTTCTTCTACTACCAAAAGAAGTACTTCTCTCCAGGAATTTATTTTATATTTATCTCCAAATAATAAAACTTCTTCAGGATTAGTATCCGTCCAATCCATTAAATCATCATAATTGTCTTCTGTGATTTTGTTGTTATTTTTTTCATCATCAATACATAATGAGATAAATTCACTTTTTAAATTCATAACTTTTTCTATAAGCTTTTTCATATCTTTATATTTTTCTTTATAATCATCAGCATCATCAAAACAATCTTGATTAATATATTGATGAATTTTCTCCTTCACTATATTATTATATTGCGTCATATCCTCAATCATCCAATCGAAGTCATCATTTATGACTTTAAAAACATCGTCAATATTATTTCTATCTACCATAAACCCATCCCCTTCAAGAATTTTTATTTATATATCCATACCATTTAAAATTTCCTTCAGCTTTTTAATCTCTTCAAGTGTTAAAGTAACTCCCTTGCTCATATTTTTATGCTCCATGTCCCATTCCCTTAAATCATACTTAGGCTCTTTATCATTCCAGGAAACCAAATTCAATTCCTTCTTCCAGCCCTTTGAAGATTCCGATAAAACTCCAATATTCTTTTTTATATCAAACTTTATATCAGGCATAAAATGTCCTCCTTTTAATATTTTTAACTATAAAAAATTTTATCCTTATTTGGTTAGTTTAAACAATTAATATTTTACCTATTTTTTCCTATTATAATACTTAAAAATCAGAGGGACGGTTAGTGTGAAAAAGTTTTCTCCATCCTTGGTGCCTGGCACCGGAGATGGAGAATAGAGGAAAAAAGCGCCATCCAGTTGACAAGTGACAAATTTTTTCATGCCGTCGTTATGGCTATTGATTAGTCATGACTTGTTACTTATTATGTATACATTTATATAACATCTTCATATCTTAATAAAATTTATTATTTACTTTTCATATATTCCAATTAAAAGATTCTCATAACAACATTTGGTATAAACATAAAATATTAAGTAACTGCCTTCCTATGACCTCTTATATGGGTTCTGGGTACGGCAACTGATTGTTAAAGGGGGTTTTAGGAATGCTGCTTTTGTCCTTCAAGATGCCTTATAACTAATTATAAGAATAGGTAAAATAGTAAGTAACCGTCCCTTAGGTTGTCCTATTTCCAGCCTTGCATGAGGCACTTTTTCTTTTCGCTGCTGTCTAAAACGTTAGCACAGCTCTCCCAATTTATCTTTTTAACTTGGTTGTACCGCAGTTCAAAGGGATGCTGCTTTGGCACCGCATCTATTATATGCTTTGCCTCCTCAATTTCGTTTAATGCCACCTTAACCCAAACATCCTCCAAAACATCGGGAATTTGTCCAAACAGATTTCGTATATTTTCAAGCCTTGATGACAAAAGTTCGTGCACTCTGTCCTCAACAGAATCCTTATACCTCATGTTGTAAATATATACCTCATCATATATCTGCCCTATTCTTTGTATCCTTCCTTTTCTTTGCTCAAGCCTTGTAGGATTCCAAGGAAGGTCAAGGTTAATAAGGCTGCCGAGTGTTTGAAGGTTTAATCCTTCACTTGCTGCATCTGTTCCAACAAGTATTCTTAACTCATGATGCCTTACCATACTTTTTAATTCTTCCTTAGCCTTTTTTTCAAAAATACCTCCAAAAAATAAACCTGATTTATCTCCCCCTGCATAAAGGCCTATCTTTTCACTTTTTAAATCCTTTGACAGATTTTCTGCCACAAAATATGCAGAATCATAATACTGGGAAAATATAATACACCCTCTATCTATCCACTTTTCATCAATAAGTAGCTTTAAAGTCAGCTCATATTTTGGATCCTTTGATTGATTGCTGTTTAAACATTCAATAAAATTTCTTAAGCAATCCTCTTCTTCCATGCTTAAATTATTAATTCCCTCTTTTTCTTCATCTATTTTTTCAACATCTTCTTCATAGTCCTCCTGATCTTTTAACATATTCCAATTATTAAGCATTTTCTCTGCTGTGTTTTTGCCTGCAACTATTGTACTTCCAACTCTTTTTAAAAGGAGAGTTTTTAAAAATCCTCCTCCTTTTATCCTCTTTTGAAGCAATAAACTAAATTGCTCAGCATATCCATAGGCTTTTTTAAGATAAGGCGGCAAAACTATTGCCTCATTTTCACTTTCCCCAAATAACTTTACCTCTACTTTCTTTAAATAAGGCTCATTTGTTTCAGGGTTTATAGTGTTTTCCAAAAAATCTCTTGTTCTTCTTACTATATGCCTTATAAAAGGATTATAAAATTGAATAAAATTATTGTTTGCAATTCTTCCAAGCCTTCTATAATCAGGCACAGGAAGAGAATTTATTGCATCTGTTGAAAGTACAAAATCCTCATCCCTCATCCAAGCACGTTTTCTTATAATGCCAAAGTTTATCTCTTCTTCATTCTCTGGAGGGAATGGATCCCTTATCCAATCTATTATGCTCAAATCAAATTCATCAAATTTTTCTTTCCCAAGCAGCAAATTTAGAGCCTTCCCTGTCTGGGTTCTCCACCTGCTAAAGCTGCTTCCTAAAACGCTGTCGTTTTTCTGTGATAATATTTCAAGTAAATCCCAAGCTTCAATGGGGTATAGCTGCACAGGTGTTGCAGTTGCCAAAAGCATGCTCTTTGTTTTTTTAGATATATCCATTAAAAATTTCATAAGATTGTTTTGATTATATAAAGGAGCTCTTCCTTCATCATTCCCCTGATTATACTTTTTTCTTCTTGCCCTGTGTGCTTCATCAACTATTACACATTCATAGTCCATTGATAACAAATAATCTGAAACAGGTGAATTAGCTGTAATAAGCCCTTGGGATATAATTCCTATTCTTCTTGGACACTTTTTTATGCTTATATCTCCATTTGAAGGATATTTAAGCCCATTTTCATCAATCCACTCTTTCCCATTCCAAACAGCCGATGGCATATCAAGAAGGCTGCTTATCTCATCCTGCCACTGCCATAGCAAAGTTTTTGGCACTATAATAAGTATAGGTTTGTCCCCATATAAGGCCATAAGCTGTGCAGCCATTGCAAGCTGAATAGTTTTACCAAGCCCAACCATATCCGCAAGTACATATCTTGCCCCGTATAATTTTTTATGGTCTTCAAAGGCAAGGCTTATAAAATACTTTTGATGTTCCCAAAGTCCAAGCTCCCTTCTATAAACAGGAGATTCTATAACAGTTGACGCTATGTCTGCATCCTTTCTCCACTCATCAATTGAATATATAACTTTTCTTTGAGACAACCTTTTTATATCTTCAATTATAAAATCCGACAATGGTACTGCATATTTACTATTAAAGAAAAAATCAAATTCCTCCTGAACCCAATCAACTGCTTCCTTTGAATCGTCTTCCCATAATAGCTCATAGTTTAATTTCCATGCATTGCTTGTTTCATTTACACTCCCTATAAACGATGTTTTCCTTCCATCCTTTAAAGTTATTACCCCAGCCTTTCCATGTATAAGCCCAAAAACATCATTGGGTATAACTTTAATCTCCATCTTCCCTGATTTTAATAGATTATAAAGCTTGTTAAGCCTTTCATGAGCATTTACAAACTTTTTTTCAGGCTCACTCTCACACCATTCTCTTCTTTGTGCTTCCTTTGCTGCCTTTGCCGTTTTTACATCCTCTATTGAAAGCTCTGAATTACAAACAACACGGATTTTCCCTTCTACTGACTCTAAAGCCTCACCTGCTATTTCAAAAATAGAGGAGCTGAAATAGCCCGCTATTCTATCATAAGCCAATGCTCCTCTTAACTTTTCATCTAAAAATGCCTTATCTAATTTTTGTCTTCTTGATGAATATCTGTAAATCAAAATACCACCCCATTATACCCCGTCATGTCTTATTAATTCTATTAAAAGCTTTGAATATTTTGCTTCCTCCTGCCAATGCTTCATATTTTCTATATGTTCAAATGTAGCAATAAATTCAAGTATATTTATTATTGTACTTCTTTGGCTCCAGTAATAATTTGAAAGTTCATTTTTAAGCCAGTTTCTACCCTGCATTGTATTTTCTTCTTTTATTGACTGATGCAGGGCAGCAAAAACATTTCTTAAAAGGGAATTGCTGAAATTATCGCTTGTACCTATATTTTTCATTCCAAATTCAAGGGCAGTTTTAAGCCTTGCATTATTTGCCTTTGTACTTTGCAAAAGATTTTTATATTCCTTTACACCAAATCCCTTGGCTATTTCCTGATAAACTGAAAGCTGATTTACACCGCTTTTTTCTAAATCTAAGCCCTTTATATAAAACCTCTCTTGTGGGGTTAATGTTTTCCATGTAAATATATCAAATCCTGATGGGGTTAAATAGTCATAAGCTATTTTTACAGCCTCACCTATTATATTTTCAACTGGTGATACATATCCTCTTTGACTTTTTTTAGAAAGCTCATATTCTACATTAATATCTTCTATTTTTTTATAGGAAGTTAAAACTCTAAGTGCCGCAGAGTATGCTGCTAAAATGTAATCTGCATCGTTAAAGTTAGGATCATCCTTATCATCAAGTTCCCTCATGCTGTCTATTTGCCTTTTTACTTCAATTTCAATCTCAGGGTAAAGTTCATCAATAAAGGCTGTTGTATCAGACAGCTGCTTTCTTAATACAAGAAGAACAGTCCCCTTTACATAATTCCCATCCTTTAGTCCACCTGATTCTGTTTCTGTTGCAATTGTCCATGCTGCAGTAACTTTAAGCCCTGCAGCCCAAAGTATTAATGTTAAATCAGCCCATACACTTACTGCCTGATGGGTAAACATTACGACTTGCATTCCATTATCCGGCATATTATTTGCTAAGTTTTTGTAAATTTCAACCATGCTCTGATTAAAATCTTCTCCTGTTCCCTTAACAGCAAGGGCTCTTTTGGAATCTGCATACCAGTCTGGGAATACATCAAGGAGCATTTTCTTATCCCATGCAAGGAAAAATTCAGACAGCTCATGGTAGTTTACAGCATCAGCATAAGGGGGATCAGTAAGCCAAAAAGTAGCGGTAGATTTAATTGTTCGTGCATCTGAAAGATACAAACAAGAATTTAAGTTAATATCAAAACAATTTAATGTGAAAATCCAGGCATTAATGACATCTATCATTCCTCTATTTCCATAATTATATAAAGTATTTAAAGCTTGATTAGAAAACACATCAACAACTTTTTCAACACCTATTCCTGAATTCCATCTGGAAATTTTTGAGTTAAAATTAGCTAACCTATTCACCCCCAACAGCCCAACAACCTTCTCCTTCTTTGTCTTTGCCTCCTTATCAATAAGCTCCATCAAAAGCCCGTGAACAAGGAGCTGCCTTGGGTTAAACAGCTGATGCCAATATGCCCATCCTCTTGTCCTTATTGGTTCGTCCGTTTTATCCCCTTCCTCAATCATACTGCTTGGAATATAGCCCTTTTCCTGCCATGCATTAAATCTTTCCTTTAAAAGCTCAATTACCTTCTCTTCTCTTTTTAAATCCTCTACTGTTGGCTCTGTATAATATCTATTGCCATTTTCCTCTTCATACCTTATACAATACAGCCTCTCTTTAAAAACATCCTCTTTACTTGACAAGAATTCATTCTTTTCCCATCTTCTTAAACCGTAAATTATTGTTCCGTCCTCAAGCCTTCTGTCCTTTCTTATTGCTGTAATAGGAGTTTCCATATTACAATGGGGGCAAACAAGCTTACTATCTACAACCGTTCCTATTTCAGCTCTTTTCATCTCTTCATTTGTTGCATTCATCTTTATTTTAATATCAAATCCACCATAAGCATTATCCTTAAGTATTGCAACTGTTTTTGTCCCTTTACCTATAACAAAGGATGGTGACAGAGGCACTTTGTATCCACATTCTGGACATACAGTCTCATTGCAATATAGATATGCATTTGCCCTATGCCCTTTTTCATTATGCTCTATACCCCACTTTGTTATTATTTCATCAGCCATTTTATAAACTCTTTCTTGAAATTCCTTTAACTTTTCTATTTCATCCTGTGAACTTCCTAATATATTAAGGGATGACCATGTTAAAAGCATTGCAATTGGGTTTAAATCTGAGGCATATACATCAAATCCCATTCTTGCTGCTTCAAAGGGAATGCTTCCTCCCCCTGCAAAGCAGTCTCCAACAGTTGGAACCTTTCCAAATCTTTTCTCCCCAAGCTGTTTTACAAGCTCCTGAAGAGTGTATGCCTTTGTCCCAAGGTGCTCATTTATAACATCCCATTCCTTTTTGTCTTTAAGTTCAACCTCCTCAGGCCTTTTACAGTATTTTAATTTTTCATCGTAGCTCATCCTTTTAAAGGCAAGGCTTTGAGCAATATATTTTTCATCATTTGATAAGCCTTTTATGTACTGTATTTTCCCTGCTTCTTCAGTAAAATACCTGTTTCTCTCATTTAAAGTTAAGTATCTGTATACTTCAGAGGCTGGAATTGATTTATCCTTTCTTAATTCTAATCCCTTATCATCCATTGTAAGTATTTTCAAAAATATTTCCCTATCCTTTTTAGGGTTATCTGTTGAAGGCATTAAAAGCCCAAGAAGCGTTGCTCTTACAAGTATAAGGGGCTTTCTTCCCCACCATTTGCCAAGGCCAGTTAGTGTTTGCCCTAAATTTGCCTTTCTTTCCTTATAGCTTTCCTTTGAAAGTTTTGATATTGGAAATTGTTTTTCTATAAATGTTAAATCATCCATTATAACACCCCTATTTATCTATCTCCCTTTGTATAGCATAATCAAAGAAATTCATTTGCTTTTTAGATTCCTCAATGGGATTTTCTGTTAGTGCATATCTTATTGCCTTTCTCCAGCCCCTTTTGTCGTATATATTTCCTGTTGCGGCATTTGTCATGGTAAAGAGCCACCATCTTTCCTCTTTAGACAGCCCAAGCCAGTTCTTTATGGCAGCAGGTATTACACTTGGATCGCAATCCTCTATTGCCCAGGCAAGCAAAACAAGCTCCTTGCCAAACAGCCTGTGAACTGGTATTTGCCCAATCTGCCATTTTCCCACAGGGAGTTTATCTTTTTTAAGCCTTTCATTAAATTCAGTTTTAAGGCTCTCCTCTATCATCTTCCATTTATGCTTTGTAAGCTCCACCTTTGGCATATCCCTTTTTATATCTAAAACCTGAATTTCTTTATCGTATTGCCATGTAAACCTTTCATAAACTATAATCTTTTTATCGTTTCCCCTTGGAATTATAACAAGAAAATGATGCTCCGATTCTTTAGGGTTAAAGCCAAATCCTACTACGTCCTTTGCCATTACTGAATTATCTCCCTTTCTTCAAATTCGTTTAGTGTTTTCTTTTTATCTGCAATGTAATCTAAAAATCTCTGCCCTGTTTCAAATATAGCTTTATTATATTCAAATGTTATATTTACGCTGCCTTCTTTTATTAAAGAATTTCTTAAACCCTCTAATACTCCTTCAACTGACTCTGCACTGCATATTATACCTTTGCCCATTGATAAATCAATCCATCCATCCTTTGAGGATGTATCATTTTTAAATATTGCAAGCCTTACATCACAAAGTTGAACTCCATGTTTTTTTAACATTCCTATCTCTTCATAGGTTGATTTAGTATCTTGAAACATGTAAGTTTTTATGAGGGTTAATTTTTTTGTTTTATCTATTTCCCTTGAATTTACTGCACCTTTTTCTATTTTTATCTGAATTGGTTCAGAGTAAATACCTTTTCCCTCTGCAATAGCTATAACATAGACAGCATTATCTGGAATTTCAACCTCTCCTTCGTATATTCCTCCGTTTTCTTTAGGATTTGAACCATCGGTTGTAAATTTTATATCTACATTGGGTGAGCCTTTAAGCTCTAATACTTTCTTTCCGTTTTTGTCGTATATCCTGCCCTTTACTGTTATCTTATTATTCCAGAAAACTGCATCTCCAGTTTCATGTTCTCCAGTTGAATCTATACAAACAAAGGACAGCTTTAATTCCTTTGTTTTAAATTCGTTTGGATTATCAACTAAATTTGAAGCACTTGTGGCAGTGCCATCTATTTCATAGTAAATCTTATCCCCATACTGTGGGGTTAGCCTTAATACAGCCTCTCCTGTATCTTCATCATACCTTATCTGCTGTATCAATACATTCGTCTTTTCCTTAGGGAAAGGGCCTTTATCTATGTATCCGCCGCTTTGCCTCCATATATCCTTTCTTAACATATTTTGAAGAAGATTATCTAATGCACTGGGCTCATACCACTGCCATTCTGCGTTTGTGGCTGCCCTCTCTTTTATATCCTGCCATCTCATTTCTTTTTGCGTAAAAAGCCTTGCTTCACATTTTATTCTTAGTTTTTCATCATCTAAATCCGTTGTAAACTTTTGCCTCTGCATTAAAATTTCTTTTATCTGCTTTTCACCGCTGTATTCATTTCCTACAAACTGCATTAAAAAGTCTACCTTAAGCAACCCCATTTTTGAAGGATAATAAAGGCATTGGAAAGTTTCCCTTGCTGATTGCAAAAGCTCTAACTTGATTTTATCAAGTTTATCTAAAGCTTTTTGATATTGAGGATCGCTGTCTTTTACATTCTCATCCTTCATCCTTTTAATTATTGCATTTATTGCCTTATGCTCCTTTGCCTTTGTATATAGATTTTCCATAGTTCTTCTTTGCCCTGTTAAAAACATTATCCTGTTTTTAAATCTTTGATAATTATAAAAATCTTTAACTTCAGGGTTTAAATCATTAGCAAACTCATAAGGCTCAACTATTACAAGGGATACTTTGTCCTGCTCAAGCTCAATTTCATCTAATGCAGGAAATACATATAGCTTTTGGTAACAGTCTTGTAAACTTGGTTTAAATTTATCTTCAAGGAATAATCTAAGCTCCTTTTTTGCATTTTCATTGTCATAAGAATCTATAAGGGAATTCATTTCTGCTATTATATTTTTAGTGTTTTGGAAATATATTCTGCCGTCCCTGTCTGTATTAAGATACCATGCTTTCATTGCAAGTTCTTGAAGTGCTCTTTTTACCCTTGTTATATCTTTATCAGGCTCACAAAGATAACCTATTATTTCATGTTCTGAAAGTCCAAGGAGTGCATGGGGTACATCTGCAAGGGATGCTATTAATATTATTTTGCTTATATCCTGCATAGATGTTTCGTTAAAACTGCTGTCATAAATTTGTGCTACTGCTTTTCCGTTTGATGCTATATCATGGGATATTGCATTGGATAGGGAAGGCTTTATCTGTGTTATTGCTGTAAACATTTCATGGTCGTTAAGATTAAAATCATAAACATTAACTAAATATTTCTTTGAGGCTAATGGCTCATCTCCTTTATAAAGCTGATTTATTATTATTCTCATAAGCCTTATAAGACCTCTTGTCTGCTGGAAACCTGGGTTTTCTTTAAATCTTGCATATAAATCTTTTATTACTGGATGAAAAGGATATGAATCTTTAATTCCAATAAATATCTGGTCTGCTGATATGCTTGTATATCCCATCTGCCTTGCTTCATTTACTGCAGATTTATATGCATTTGCAATTTCATTTATTTCATCATTATTGGGAAGTTCTTTAAAAAGCCTTTTTCTTAAAATATGATATACTTCGTCTGATGACTGCTGAACTGGCTCTATGTTTAGTGCAAAACGGTTTATTTCTCCTTCAAGTTCTTTAAAGGATGACTGTAAAAGCTCACTTCCGCTTTCATAGCTTGCCCTAAGATCAGATATAACAAGGCACACATTTGAGAGCTCTTCCTTTGCTATGGCATTGAAGAGATTGGCAAGTGCTGTTGTTGTAATTACTGCAAGATTAGTATCCCCTACGACTCTTGATTTTGCATTTTCAAGATATGGAGGAAGTTCATCAAGAAGTATAAGCAGAGGCTCACCCTTTAAAAGGTTAACCCATGCTGATTGACCTGGTGCCTGAAGAGGAGAATAGTAGTCTTTGAAATATTCTTTTTTGCCAAGCTGCTCTGCAATTGAACCCCATATTCCAAAGGGGGCATCCGATTCTCGCCCTGTAAAGGCAACGACTTTTATCTCCCCAAGGGGACTATAATTGAATTTTTCACCAAGTATTTTATTCCTAAGCTTTGGATATTTAGCGAGAAGACCTAAAGCTATCATGTTGTGAGTTTTACCGCCGCCCATAGACTGGGTAAGTTTTATTATCCCTGTTTGTCCTTGTCTGTGAAATCTTTTAAAAGCTGTATCAAATAATATGCTCATGCCTTGAGTTATAAAGTTTTCCTCAAAAAATTCCTCAGGATTTATCCTGTTTTTTATTAAATTTGTTAAATCTATTACATCATCTCTTTTAGTTTCATCAAAAACGCTGTCCCGCGGCCTGCAAAGTTCAAATAAAGTTTTCATCTCCCCACACCCTTTCCTTTATTATCATAATTTATTATATACCAATGCGACATTATATACAATTATTATCAATAAAATGAAAAATATAGAAAAAATGTAGGGAAAGTTGTTTTTTAATAAGAATCACTTTATAAGTATTCTGATATCATATCATAAAAATAATCAAATATATCATAAAATTTGTTAAAGGTACTTTGTAAATTATCATAATCTACATAATTATTTTTAGAAAAATATAATTTACCCTTGTTATTCATAAGATATCTGAATACATCACCATTTGCATCTATGCTATCAATTTCATTTATAAATTCATCTATTTCATTTATATCAATATCTTCTGTTGAAAACTTTATTATTTTTGTCTTATAGCCTTGAATTTGTTTTATAAAATCTTCACTTTTTGTAATATTAAGAATTTCTTTTACTTTCTCCCATAAACTATTTAATTCATGCCCACTTTTGCTTTTTATTTTTTCAGGTAGCTGCCCATAGAATCTTAAATATATGCTTTTTAGGCTAATTTCAATACTATGCCTATATAAAAATAGTATTGGGAAAATATATGTGTCTAATATTTTTAAATCTGCATTGGAATTTTTAACAATATCAAGAATTGGGGGACGGTTACTTATTTTGCACAATTCTCATCTTAAAAATTTATATTTGAAATTCGGATTAACTATGCTACATGCTACCCCTTAAAATATTTTAATTTAATATAAAATAATAAGTAACAATTCATCATCCTTGGTGCCTGGCTCCGGAGATGAAGAAGAGGGCAAAAAAGTACGGCCAAGAACTATTTTATGAATAATTCTTAACCGTACTTTTTCCAATAAAAATTTTTAATAAGCCTTATAAAAATTTAATTAAGATTCATATCCCACAAATTAACTAATAATTATTTTATATCAATGCTCACTTCCTGCATTATTCCCTTACATGCTCTTTCTATTTTAATCTTTAATAGTTTCGTTTTAGGATAAAGATTTGTTATAACAATGTTTTGACTCCCTTTATCATTATCTCTTTCAAATCCATAAGAAGCCACATTACATTTTCTCCCTTGCTCATCATAAACATCACCAAAATCAATTCCTCCAACATAATTATATTTTATCGCATTTTTATTAATTTCTTCATCAGTAATTTCAAATCCTAAGTTGAGCTCATTATTTCCCTTATTTATATATTTTAGTCCTATTCCATAGCCAGCACTATCTATAAGTTTATTATTTTCAATATCAACAGTAATATAATCATCCCTGTTAGGGATAAAATATATCCCATCAAAGCATAGCCTTAGGTGATTTGAATTTGAAAAAAACGGGCTCTCAAATATATATTTGTTTTCACATTCGTTTTTTTCAGATATAGTTGAAAGATAGTTTTTATAAACAGTACCTTTTTCATCTATAATATGAGCATTTACCAATCTAAAAGACTTATATTTATCACTGTTAAAGGAAACATTAATCTCGCATGTTGCAGGGGAAATCTTAACTTCTCCAATTTTTACTTTAATATCACCAATTAATAATTCCTTATTAATTGAGTAGTTATCTGTTTGCCTTCCTGAATAATCGGGGATTTTAATCTCAACCTTCCAGCTCCCTTCAATACTTGTATAATTATCCTCATCATTATGTTTTATGTCTATCATATCAGAACTTAAATATATAATTGGAGGGATTTGTTTATTTTCTATAAAATGAACATCGATGCTGCCTTTAAATAAATTATGATTATCATTTGGAGTTAACATGCCATAACTCAATGTACATCCTTCTATTCCTTTTCCCTTTTCATCTGCTAATTCTATTCTTCTCATATATATATCATTATATGGTTCTTGTGTTTCAATGGAATAAAGTATAACAAGCCTCTTATCATCAAATATAATATTGTCTACGGTAACTTTTATCCCCTTATCCTCTGCTGATTTATCAATGGTATTTATATAACCTTCTTTTACTGCATTTTCAAGGCCTTTATCAAAGCTTACAAGCTGTACAATATTTTTTATTATAGGTATTCTCATCATAGACTGGGCAAAAACTGAAGAAGTGTTTACCGCCAAAGTGAACACTGCCAAAACTACTGCTATGGATGTGCTTAAATTCCTTATAAAATTTATTCTTCTTCTTTTTTTTGCTCTTTTTAAGGATTTCTCAATAGTATCATCTAATTTATCAGGAATTTTAATATTTTCAATTTCCATTTTAAAATTATCCACAACCTATTCCTCCCTCAATTGAATTCTTAAAAACTCTAAGGCTTTATGAAGGTTATTTTTAACCGTGCTGTCTGATATGTTTAATATTTCTGATATCTCTTTTATTGTAAAATCATAAAAATATTTCAATATAATTATGCTCTTTTGAATACCACTTAATAAATTTATTCCATTGTATAAGTCCACATATTCTTTTTCTTCTATATTAACGTCAACTTCATCTATATTGCCGCATATTTTCTTTTTATCTCTTAAATAATCTATGGCACAGTTAATCAGTATTTTTGTTATCCATGTTTTAAAGTGCTCACTTTTCCTCAACTTTTTATAGGATAAATAAGCTTTAAAGACTGTTTCATCTATTATTTCAAGTGCACTATTCTCATCTTTTACATATAAAAATGCCATTTTATAAAGATACTGCTTATAATCAGTTATTTTTTCTATAAACTCCCTTTCACTTATAGACAAATCCTGCACCTCCAAGCTAACTTTTCCATTTCATATATTAGACGCTATAATTTCAATTTTGTTTTTTGAAATGTAAAATTTAGGTGAAATTTGAGGGACAAGTTTGAGGGACGGTTACTTATTATATTAACTATCTACAAAATTTTGGGGAAAAATCCGGGGCTATAGGATTGGGGGACAGTTACTTATTTTGCCTAATTCTCATCTTAAAAATTTATGTTTGAAATTTCAATTAATTCTGCTATATGATACCCCTTAAAATATTTTAGTTTAATATAAGATAATAAGTAACCGTCCCTAGGTTTGTCCATGATTAAGTTTTCTCTATTCTTTGATTCTTTGTATATGATACACTTTTTTGAGCATGCAAGTATCCTACAAATATCCAATAGTATATCTATAATAAGTAACCGTCCCTGGGTTGTCCAATAATGTATTTTTAATAAGTAACTGTCCCCAGGATTGTCCACGATTTTATTTATAAAAAGCCTCCTTCCTTTTTCATAGGAAAGAGGCTTTAACATATTATGTCCTTTTTCGTTTTTCATAGTCCTCATCAATGCGTTTCTTCCAGTCTTTAGATATTTTGTGGTTTGTACGAAGACAGCTTATTGTCTCGCTTATTACTTCATAATTAAGAAGAGTCCCTTTACTGTCGGCATTATAATTTGCTGCTTTATCCCTGCTTATTCCAAAACGCTCTGCCACCGAAATTGCATCTATGTTAGCACCAAGAAATATAAATTCCCATCCATACTTGCTTTTTTCATGTTCTATCATCTTCCTCACTTTTTCATAGCTAAATTCAATGCTTGCATTTTCCATACCATCTGTAATTATAACAAACATTACATGCTCTGCTCTCTCTTCTTCTTTTAAATTTTTCTGCTCACTAACTATTTTATTTATAGTTTTTCCTATTGCATCTAAAAGTGCAGTAGTACCTCGAACATAATACTCTTTTTCTGTAAGGGGCATAATATTTTTAATATCAATACGTTCATGCAAAAGTTCATATTTATCATCAAAAAGTACAGTTGTGACTAAAGCCTGCCCCTCCTCTTTTTTTTGTTTTTCAAGCATTGAATTAAATCCTCCGATAGTATCGCTTTCAAGCCCGCTCATGGATCCGCTTCTATCAAGAATAAATATAAGCTCAGTTAAACCCTTTTTCATAGTGCTCTCCTCCAATACTTTATTTTAATTAAAGGATAGCACTATATATTGTTCGATATGTCGTCTTATAAGCGACATTTTTAATAAAATAGTCCCCCAAAAGCTTATTCTAAAAGTAAAGTTTTTATTTTATACTCCAAGGAGATTTTGCTCAAAGGCAAACAGTGCTTCATTTATCTCAAAAATATTATAATTTCCTTCTTTTATAAAATACTCAATAATTATATCGAATTTGTTGCTGTGAGATAGTGCATAACCTGCCTTAGATAGTAAATCCTTTGTCTCGTCAAGGTTTAACTTAAGTGCTATTGCAAGGGCTATAGCAGTTGACTTGCTTGGTTTATAATTTATATCGCTTCGGATTTTTGAAAAAAGTCTTCTATCAATGTTTGCTCTTTTGTAAACCTGTGAATCTGTAAGTCCCTTTTCATCAATAAGTCTTAAAAGCATCTGTGTAAAAGTCTCATCAAGCTCATTTACTACATCCTCAAGGCACCTTTTCTTTACAACCTGTTCAGCTTCTTCCATAAAGAAATTCATAGATTCTTTGTAAATTTCTCTTATCTGCCTTTCTTCAATATTTCTATATCTTTTCTCTGTATGCTCTTTTACATATCTATCGTCTATGTATTGCTTTATCGATGAAAATAGCTTTTCTGAAATTTTAAATGCTTCCTTATTATAAACCACTAAATAAACTTTCATGTCATTGTTTAAAAGAAAATCCCCTATTACAGATATTGCAACTTTTAATCCTTTATCTACTGGATAACCATAGGCACCTGTTGAAATAAGAGGAAAGGCTATGCTTTCAAGATTATACTCTTTAGCTATCCTAAGTGAATTTTTGTAGCAGTCTGATAAAAGCTTTTCCTCATTATTATTTCCTCCTCTCCATATCGGCCCTACAGTGTGAATTACATATTTTGCAGGGAGATTGTACCCTTTTGTAATTTTAGCCTGTCCTACTTCACACCCATTTAAAGTACGGCACTCTTCAAGAAGCTGTGGCCCTGCAGCTTTGTGTATTGCCCCATCCACTCCTCCTCCACCAAGCAGGGATGGATTTGCTGCATTTACAATTGCATCAGCATGAACCTTTGTTATATCATCTCGTATAATTTCAAGGGGCATAATATCAACCTCCGTAAAATATACTAAATAAAATGTAATTTATATTAATTATAAACTGTAGCATTAATTTTTGCATAATTTTTAATCAATTCTTTTTATTGTAATTTTATTATATTTAATAATTCGATACAATATTAAGGTAAAACATATTTATATCTGCCATTGAATTTCAAATATTTTTTATTTATTATGAATTAAAGATTAAATAGTCATGAGGTGATCGTAATGAATATTTTTAAAAAAATATTCAATTGGGGTATAATTTTAATTTTATCCATTTATTTTGTACTTTTATCCATGGTAGCATCCTTTGGATATTTCATAAAACCAGCAAAATCAGATTGTATAATAGTTTTAGGATGTATGGTTTATGGGCAAGAGCCAAGCCCCTTTTTAAAAGAAAGGCTTAACGAAGCTATAAGATTATATAATTTAGGATACGCTGATTATATTATTGTTTCAGGCGGTAAAGGAAAAGGAGAGGATATTTCAGAAGCTTTAGCAATGGAAAAATATCTAATTAAAAAAGGAGTAAAAAAAGAAAAGATAATTAAAGAAGAGCTATCAAAAAATACATACGAAAACCTTAATAATTCAAAAAAAATTATGGATAAAATGAATTTAAAAACTGCTGTTGTTGTTTCAAATAAATTTCATCTGCTTAGAGCAAAAATTGTAACTAAAAAATTAAATATTAATTCAACCTATTCAGGTATTTTTGTTAAAAGATATATATATCACGAAGTGTATGGATTTTTAAGAGAACCCTTTGGATTGGTAAAATATTATTTTCATTATGCATTTTAGGTTTAGTGGGTTCTAGGGATGGTTAGTGTGAAAAAGTTTTCTCCATTCTCCGGTGCCAGGCACCATATTTATGCACCTGATTTTACGGCATGAATTATCAAAAGCACAACAGCTTTAAAATACTTTATTATATAATAAATAAAACACTATATAAATAATTTTAAGATATTAAAATCCCAATTAAAAAAGTAACTAAATTAGACAAAACAGTATATAAAGCCAAAACTTTCTTGTTTAAATGCTTAGTATATACTCTATAAAGAAAATATTCAATAAATACAATCATAATCTCCTCTATATAAAATACAATATAGGATGCCTTAAAGGAATAAAGTTTAAATGTTGCAAGAATAGATGTTTGAAGAAGCAGCTGAGTAAAAATATTGACATAAACAATGACTTTTTTAGGCTTTAATTTAAAAGGAATAGATATTAAAAGTTCTACAATTATAGTAAAGATTATAAGCAAAATGAAAAATTTAATATCATAAACCTTAAAGGGAGATGATATTTTTATAACCTTTCCTGTACTCATATCAAATATTACTTCTGCCTTAAACTGATGAGGGGCAATTTCATTGCTTACAATAATATCCCCCTTTTCATTTTCAGCAATTATTTTAAAGGTTTCGGGCACACCATGATACGTAAAATAATGAACCATCATGTTCTTTTTCTTATCATACTTACCATGCAAATCACCAAATAAAAGCCAATTTCTTATATGAGCCGCAATCCACCCATCTTTATTATATTTATAAAGATTAAGATTTTTTAATTCAGCACTGTATTTTCTGTCATTAAAATCATCAAATTTAATAAAGTAGGTTTTTTCATTTACTAAAAGGTCAAGATAATATGATTGTGAGTTGAAATTTTTTACATATACAGTTATAGAAGGTTTAGGTCCTATATCCGCCTTTGCACCCTTTGAGAAAATAATCATAAACAAAAACACTATAAAAAATATCTTTTTAAAATTAAATCTTACCCCATCTATTCTCCTCCCAAATTTTGATTTAAAATCGTTCTATATAATAACATATAAACTTATACCATTTTAAATCATAAAAAAAGAGCTGTCCCTTATTGTTTTTTCAAGAAACTCTTGTCCTGCGTCTATGTGGATTGCCTGTCCACTCTTCCACCATCAAAAATGAGGTGTTTGCTGCATTTACAATTGCATCAGTATGAGGCTTTAGTTATATCATCACGTGTAATTTCAAGTGGCATATATCACCTTCACAAAATATACAGAGTTAAAATTATCTGTATAATCTTTCTAATTGTAATTTTATTACAACAAATTATTTTATACAATATATGATTAATTTAGGACTCTAACTTATAATTTGAAGTAGGTAATTTTTAAATAATTTAAAAGTATAAAAAATACTGCCCTTTGGTAGTTCAGATTGTCTACAAATCTTTTTTGTGATAGGAACTTTGCATAAACCCCGTGAATGGATTTTAAAAAGGCATATCTCATGAGGTTTTTAACTCTTACTTTTTAACTTTTCAAAATTCTATAATTCTCCACAGGAACGTACAAAGCCTAGTTACCGTCACGAATATCGGCTCACAAGAGTAGGTCTCTTTAAAAAAATAAAAGCTTATAATTGCTTGGGAAAATGAGCTGATAGCAGGGAAACCCTTTACGGGGCTTAACAAAAATAAACTTTTACATCAGCCTTAAACGTCACATTTATAACGTTTTTTATCTTTTTACCATATCGTTAGCCATTCAAAAATAAGTACATACAATAAGACTACAGCTAATGGATATACATTATTTATTTGATAGTATTTAACATATATTTTTCACTATTTTCAAATATTGCTTATATAAGTAACGCAAAAATGTTTTTAATAAAGTCTTTTATTAACTTAAACAAAAATAAACTTAAGCTTAAATTAAAGCAGTTTTTAAATTTCTTTTCTTAATGTAAAAATCAAAAATAATTCAAATTGATAAGTTTCAATTCTTTAAAAATATGGATAATTGTTGGACGTTTCAAATTTATATATAAGAATATCTATAATAAGTAACATGTCATGACTAAAAGTAGCCACAACGACGGAATGAAAAAGTTTTAGGCTTGTCAAAGGCAACAGCAGGGACGGTTAATTATTATATTAAATAATAGATAAAATATTTTATGCATGTCCCCCTAATTTTGCAGATATTGTGTATAAAATAAGTAACCGTCCCTTGGCTTGAACTTTTTTCCTTTTTTGTAAATGGACATTTTCACACTAACCGTCCCCCTTTGCCCCTTTGCATTAAACGATACTACTTTTCGGTATAATTTTATGTTATAATTACTGATGCATTTTTGTTTATAAGGAGGAAAACAGTGTACCAAACAGAATATGTAATAAGATTTAATAAAATTAATTTTATAATCGACTTTATAAAAAAAGATATTGTATTCACTATATCTTTAACTCTTGCATTATTAAGCTGCTTTATATCCTTCCCTAAGGTAGAATACATTGATTTTAAGGTTTTATCCTCTCTTTTTAGCCTTATGGTGGTTGTGAAAGCCTTTGAAAATTTAAACTTACTGGACTATATTGCAGCTTATATTTTAAATAAATGCACAAGTGTGCGAAGAGTTTCTTTAGTACTAATAATGCTTAGCTTTTTTATGTCCATGTTTGTTACAAATGATATTGCACTTATTACTTTAGGTCCACTATCACTAATAATAAACGAAAAATCAAATATAGACTTAATGCTTACAATAATTCTTCAAACGATAGCAGCAAACATAGGAAGCAGCCTAACTCCAATAGGAAACCCTCAAAATCTTTATATATTTTCATACTATAATATAACAGCAAAGGAATTTTTCATAACAATACTACTTATTGCTTTATCAGGGCTTTCATTGCTTTTTATCTTAAATATTAAAAATACTAATAAAAAAATAGACATTTCTCTTAAAGATACAAAAATTAATAATAATATTTTAGCAGTATTGTGGATATTTTTATTCATAATTGTAGTACTGTCTGTTTTTGGAATTATAGATTATAAGATAACATTTTTGTTAATATTTTTTACAGCTTTAATTTTAAATTCTAAACTTCTTTTATTAGTAGACTATCCCCTGCTAATAACATTTGTATGCTTTTTTATATTTATAGGTAATGTTTCTAATATATCATTAATAAGCAATTACATGAAAAATCATTTAAACAGCAGTACATCTACCTACTTTACTTCAATAGTTTTAAGCCAGTTTATAAGCAATGTTCCAGCTTGCATTTTCTTATCTAAATTTACAGATTACTATAAGCAGCTACTCCTTGGTGTCAACATAGGCGGATTAGGAACTATAATAGCATCATTAGCAAGCATTATATCTTATAAATTTTATTTAGGAGAGTATCCTCAAAAAAGCAGGAATTATATCATAAAATTTACATTATATAATTTTTTATCCTTAATACTTTTGACAATAATAGGAGCTATTTTTCTTATATAAAAAAATCAAACTGTTATAAGGGACGGTTAGTGTGAAAATGTCCATTTACAAAAAAGGAAAAAAGTTCAAGCCAGGGGACGGTTACTTATTTCATACGCAATATCTGCAAAATCAGGGGGACATGTATAAAATATTATGTCTATTATTTAATATAATAAGTAACCGTCCCTTCTGTTACCTTCTGTTACCTTTGGAAAACCACAAACTTTTTAATGCCATCGTTGTGGCTATTCATTAGTCATGACCTGTTACTTATTATGTATAGTTTAACATCAAATCCAAGATAGAGTGATGTGGTTACTTAATGCAAAAACCGGTTTTTCATTTTTATAGCTAAGATATTAAATAAGACATTATAAAGCCTCAGGATAATCCCTGAGGCTTTATTTGATGTTTTACTACTATAAAAACTTCTCCATTCTCCGGTGCCTGGCACCAAACTGCTGTTAACTGCGTGGCAATTTTATCTCAAAAGTACTCCCTTCTCCTACTTTGCTTATAACTTTTATCTCTCCACCATGGAGTTTTATTATTTCTTTAGCAATAGAAAGCCCAAGCCCACCTGTCCCTTTTTCCTTTGCTCTGTAAAATCTTTCAAATATATAAGGTAGATGTTTTTCTTCTATTCCTTCTCCATCATCTTTTATAGTTATATAAGCTCCATTTTGGCTTTTTAAACTTATCTCTATTAAGCCGTCATCCTTTGTATGCTTTATAGAGTTTGATATGATGTTTAATATAGCTCTTTCAAGGTATTCCATATCCCCTTTTATAAAAACATCTTCTCCTGATAGATTTATTACCCTATTTCCCTTTATTATCTTAACTTTATCAACAATATCTTTTAACAAATCATAAAGATTAAAAGTTTTAAAGTTTAATTTTATGTTTTTAGATTCAATTTTAGAAAGCTCTAAATTTTCGTTAACGAGCCTGTTTAGTTTTTCAACCTCTTCTATTATATCCTCTATATACTGCCTTTTTTCATCTATAGGCACAATATCATCATATAATGCCTCTGCATACCCCTTTATAATTCCAAGAGGGGTTCTAAATTCATGGGTTACATTTGCAATAAAATCCCGCCTTAATTTTTCTGTTTTTGATAAATTCTCTGCCATAACATTTATTGTATTTGAAAGTTCCTCTATCTCATCGTCAGTATCTATATTTAACCTTATATCATATTCCCCCTCTGATATTTTTTTAGCTGCGTTTTTTATATCTAAAATAGGTTTAGAAAATTTATTGCTTAAAATATAAGCCCCTAAAAAAGAGATAAGTATTGCAATAAATAAAAGATAAGTAAATTGTCTAGATATATTTTCAACGGTACTTTTTATTTCAACCGTTGGAATATGAATAAATATAGCTGCTACAGTGCTATTTACCTTAGCAGGATAGCCAAGAGATATTATTTTGCTTTGCTTTAGCATTGCCTCATCGGTTCTATAAATTATCTGTCCTTTTAATACTAAATGCAAATTGCTTTTCTCTATATTCATTATCTTCCCGGTCATGCCCATTATATGAGAATAATCCTTATAAATTATATTTCCTCTATCGTCATAAATAGATATTCTTGCGTTTAATGTGTTTGAAATACGATTTAGTTCTATACTAAGCTGATTAGGATTTACAATGTTTTTTTCAATTATTTGTGCATAAGAAATAAGCTTATCCTTTTCTGTATTAGAATAATATCTGTTTAATATGCTGCTTTGAAGAAGAATATTAAATAGAAGAAGCAGTATCATAAGAAGACTAATATATATAAATAATTTAAGTCTTATTCCCTTCATTTTTTCACCTCAAATTTGTATCCAAAACCTCTTACAGTTTGAATATAATCTCTATAAACCCCAAGTTTTTCCCTTATATTTTTTATATGGGTATCAACCGTTCTAAGATCTCCAAAATATTCATATCCCCAAACAGCATCAAGTATCTGTTCCCTTGAAATAGCCGCATTTTTATGCTCATAAAGATATAAAAGAAGATCATACTCTTTTAAAGTTAAATCAATAGCCTTCCCATTAATCTTAATTTCCCTTGCTGCTTTATCTATAAAAAATCCATCCTCCTCATTGCTTTTTTTAACCCTTTTTAAAATAGCACGGGTTCTTGCAACTATTTCCCTCGGACTTGCAGGCTTTACAACATAGTCATCAACTCCAAGTTCAAATCCAAATATTTTATCTTCCTCTTCTCCCCTTGCGGTAAGCATTATAACAGGAACATCGCTTTTTTTTCTTATATTCCTTAAAACGCTCCATCCATCATATTTGGGAAGCATAACATCAAGTATTATTAGTGAATGTATTAGGGATGAAAACACATTTAAAGCTTCTTCACCATCCCTTGCTTCATCAACAATATATCCCTCATTTTCAAGGTATAATTTTAAAACACGTCTTAATTTATCTTCATCTTCAACAATAAGAATTTTGCTCATAAAACCACCGCCTTGTATTTTTATCTATATATTAAAATAAAATTTTTAAAAAATAAATGAGCTTCACGAAATCTACACAAAAATCCCATAAAATAATCACATAATGAAATTATAATCAAAATATAAAATAAAAATATTCAGGAGGTTGATTTTATGAATATGAAAAAAATTGCATTAGGTCTTTTGGTGGTAGGTATAATTTCTACTACAACTGCTTTTGCTTATGCTGCAACAAGCCCAGCTGATATTGTATCAAAACTTACTGGAAAGACAACACAAGAGTTATATGAAGAAAGATCACAGGGCAAAACTTATGGAACCATTGCAAAGGAATCAGGAAAGCTTGAGGAGTTTAAAGCAGAAATGCTCAAAAGCAAAAAAGAAATATTAGATGAAAGGGTAAAAGAAGGTAGCTTAACTCAAGAGAAGGCCGATGAAATATTAAACGCAATAAAAAATAATATGGCAAATTGTGATGGAACAGGTTCACAAAGAATAGGACAAAAATACGGTGTTGGATTCGGAGGTGGACAAGGTAAAGGGCTTGGCAGAGGGACTTGTAATGGATTAGGAAGAGGATACAATAGGTAAAAGTATTTAGGCATGGAATAGAGTGACGGTTAGTGTGAAACAAATATCCGTAAAAATTTAACATTGATATTTTCAAGCCAGGGGACGGTTACTTATTTCATACACAATATCTGCAAAATTAAGGGACATCCATAAAATATTATGTTTATTTAATATAATAAGTAACCGTCCATCCTGTTACTGTCATCTTTGACAAACCACAAACTTTTTCATGCCGTCGTTGTGGCTATTGATTAGTCATGACCTGTTACTTATTATATATAGTTTAATATTAATTTCAATACGGAGAATGGTGGTTACTAAAAGTAAGAACGATTACTTATTTTTTATAGTTGAGAAATGAACAAATAACGCATTATAAAACCTCAGGATAATCCCCAAGGTTAATATTTTTCTTATTGCTTTACTATCATAAACACTTTTCCATTCTCCGGTGCCTGGCACCTTATTTATAAAAACTTCCTTTTTAAAATATATTAATTCATTAATATATTTCAATTTACATTTCTACATCATATCTAAAACCCAAGTAATCCAGTATTGAAAATAAAAGTATCAATTCAGTTTCAGCTCCTAATTGAGATAGAAAAAATGGATTACTGCAACTTAAAGACTTTGCAACAAATTTATTCATTTCTGCATGTTTTGAATTTATAGTCCCACTATGGCAGTTTAAAAAATTAGACGTAATTCCATATATTGCAGCTAATTTACTGCTTTCAAGCCCTCTGATATTAAAAGGCAACTCCTTTACTAATCCTTTGTTTTTGTATGAAAAGCAAAAATTAATCCAAATAGCTACAACAATATATATAAACTCAAACATATAGTTTTCCTTTGTAAAATCTAAATACCCATCAAACCAGTTAACTTCATTTGCAGCATTAATTATTTGCTCAAGCTTTTTAGATGTCATTGTTTTTATATCAAATATTTTAATAAAATCTTGTACTATTATACGGCAAATATTCTTGCTAAAGGGAGCTATCTCTTTATAATGATACATAATATGTAATATTTCTATTTCTGTTTGGGAATATTCCTTTTTTGTATTATCAATAATACGTTGTAGAAGTTTTTGTTCCTTATCTGTTAAACTATAACGTTTTATTATTTTACATGGTTTGTTTTGAATAATATAATTATCCCATATTCCAAAATCATCCCATATCTTATATGATTTAAATAACGGTTTTAAACCAATAAACATATCAAGTATTCTATAGTATTCTTCATCATCTCCATTCCATTTAAAAAAGTCTTCTATTTTGTCATTTTCAAGAGATAGAATAAGAGGCTCACTCTTTCCATTTAAAAAATTAATTTCTATCTTATTATCCTTAATATTTACTATGCACTTAAAAGATTTAGCATGATTTTTAACAATTGAAACTATATCTTCAAAAGTACATTTACTTTTTAATTTTATATAATAAAACAGAGTACATCCCAATATTAGTTCCTCCTATTTTAATCCTTAATTTAATAACGAAAAATAATTAAAACTTATATTTATTCAAAATCAGTATCATCTACAGAAAAACTGTGGAGTTTTTCTGTAGAAATTTTTATAGCATTTTCTTCTGTATCTGTTATAGAAGCTTCTCTTGATACCTGTAACCATGTTTTCCACTCTTCATCCCACTTATATACTTCTATGTAAAACAAACCATTTTCACGCTTAATAACTTCAGCTTTATATGCTTTATTAGGACAAAGTATCTCCTTTACTATTTTTCTTGTGACTTTACTATTAACCTTTTTATTTTTTCTAAATATAATATGATGCCTCCTTGTAAATATATTTTATTGCACCTATTTTTAGCTTTTTATATTTGTTTAATTCAAATTTAAACAAGCTAACACAAGTTAAGTGTTTTTAATGATACGGTGGGACGGTTACTTATTATTTTAAACTTCAAACTATTAACCAAAGTAAAATTTCTTACATAGAATAAAATGAACAAGAGCCTGAAAATACCTTACCCTTTAAATTTTTAAAATCTGATATGCTTATATATAAAAATAGATAAGTAAAGCTATGAATTCCATATATAATTTTTTCATCAAATCTTTATAGTATTTTTTATACGATTTATTTTAAAAGCTTGTCCTATTATAAAAGATTATATTTTTATTTATTACCAATACTTCTATATATTATACTAATTATTAATTTACAAGTAATATAGATTATACAAGCACTGAAGAAATTCTAATAAATAAAAATTAACTTTTAAATAGCAATTGCTCTTTGTTCTAATATATCCTCTACTATTTTCTTATATTTCTCATGTTTTATAAGCTCTCTCCCATAACTACACAATCTTGAAATGTTGGATTGCCCCATCCCCCCAAGTATCTTACATATATCACTACACCTTAAATCACAAAACTTCCTTAAAACAAAGCAAAGCACTGCCTTTGCCTCTTTAGCTTCATTTGCCCTTTTTATCTTTAACATTAGCTTATCTATGCTAAACTTTTTTGATATTATATCTATTATCTTTTCAGGAGAAAGATCCCTCACAAGAATAGTTCTCATACTTCTGTACTCTGTTCCCTCTTTTTTAAACTCTTCCCTTTGAACATCAACTATACTTTTTACTTTAAATATAAAGTCTTTATACATAGCCCTTGCATGAGCTTCCTTTAAGCTAAACATTGATAATATAAATTTATCATCTATAAGCTCAAACTCATCTGCCTTTTTTCCTAAGAATATACCTAAAGATGAAAAACGATAATCCTCTGGATTTTTGTCATAACCCTTTAAATCTGTCGCATTAAAGTGAACATAAGCTGTTAGTGCAAAGAGATATCTATCATCTTTTACGATTAAGCTTTTGAACCTGTCTTGAAAGAGATGGCCACATCTGCCGTACAACTTATTATAATACATAGCATACTTATAATTGATAAAGTGCATAACTTTTGATATGTCAGAGCCATTTGCATCGATTATAAAATGAGCATGATTATCCATAAGGCAATAAGAATATGTTCTAAACTCAAACTGGTCCTGTGCATCCTTTACTATCTTTAAAAATTTTATTTTATCCTCATCGTCTTTAAATAGCAAAACCTCTGATATGCTTTTTACCATAACATGATAAATTGAATCATAACTTTTTTGGCGTGCAGTACGTGGCATAAAAATACACCTCCAACATATATTGTATTTTTTCTTTAGTTTTCCATGTTAGAGGTGGTTTTATTCATCAAATTATTATGTTCTTAAGATAAATAAGTAACCGTCCTAGTTTATAGTTTTGCCAATACCCGTGTTACATGTAATTGTTATGAGTTAAAAATAAATAAGTAACCGTTCCAGTGTTTTCGACGCCCTAATGTCCCAATACCCACAATTGCTTGGTTGTGAAGATAAATAAGTAACAGGTCATGACTAAAAGTAGCCCCAATGACGGCATGAAAAAGTTTGTGGTTTTTCAAAGGTAACAGAAGGGACGGTTACTTATTATATTAAATAATAGACATAATATTTTATACATGTCCCCCTGATTTTGCAGATATTGTGTATGAAATAAGTAACCGTCCCTTGGCTTGTACTTTTTTCCTTTATTGTAAATGGACATTTTCACACTAACCGTCCCGATACACCGGTACACAACCGTCCTGATACACAATGCCCTGGTGGCTGAACCAATGGACGGTGTCTGTGGTGTCTCATTTCATCGTAAGAATCGATGAGTATAATGGTACTATAAAAAGGGATGCAATTGTAGATATTGCTATCATGACAGAAGCAAATTTATAATCTGAATTATATTTTTTGGAAATGATAGCAGAGTTAGTCATAACAGGCATAGCTGCTTGTATTACAAATACGTTTCTCATAAGCTCATTTATATCACGCCCTAATGTAAGCAATATTAAAATAATTGGTGATATGAAAAATCTTCCAATTAGAACGCCTATTATTTCTTTATTTATATAAAAATCTTTGATTTCTGTTGAATATATTGTTGCTCCTACAAAAATCATAGATAATGGGGTTGTTAAACTGCCTAAATATTTGCATGTATCCATTATCCATTTAGGAAGGCTTATATTTAGTATTAAAATAATTATAGCAGTTACAAATCCCATAAAGGGAGGAGAAATTACGTTTTTTAAGGGCTTTAAGGATAATATATTTTCATGGTTGCTTGTCCCATCTTTGCTTATCTCATATACCCCAAAGGTCCAGAAAAAAATTGTATTTGCAATATAATAAAGCAATACATAAGGAATACTTTTATCACCAAATATAGCTTCATTTATCGGCATTCCCATGAATATGGTATTAGAATTAAAAAACAAGGAAACAAAAAGCCCTCGTTTTTTTATATCTATATTCAAAAACTTTGAAATTAATATAGCCACTAAATAGCAAAGCAATATTGACAAGATTGGTATTATAAGGCCATTAATTGAAGCCAAAAACTGCTTGTTTGTAAAGTTTGTCAGTATAGTATTTATCATCAAAGCAGGAAGCGAAACTTGCATTATAAGTTTTACAATTAAATTTAAAGATTTCTCATCAAACCATCTTCTTTGTGCCAATATAAACCCTATTGTTATTAATGATGCAATGCTTAATATACTTTCTAATGCCGTATACAACAAACCAACCCACCCTTTTCAATTATTTGCTATAAATAGTATAGCATATATTTATTATAAATTGTTACTTATTTTTAAAATTTATCTCAAAATAAACTTTATCATGCTGTTGAAAAAGTTTTTTGTTAAGCCCCAAGAAGCATTTCCCTGGAAATGCTCATAAGCTCTAGCAATTCTAAGCTTTTCTTTATTTTCAAAAATCCTACCCTCATGAGCCTACATCTATATCGGCCACTGAGCTCTGCACGTCCTACGCAGAATTACGAACTTTTGAAAATTCAAAAAGCAATAGCTGCTAAGGCTCATTAGAAATTTCTTTTTTAAATCCATTTAAGGGCTATTGCTAAGTTCCTCGCAAAAAGTGCTTTCCTAAATCTGAGTAAATAGTAATTACCTTTCTTCTCTGAAATAGGAAACTCCTAAAGATTTTGGTGGAGAGTTCTTTTTTGACCTTTTGAATGAGAAAAATGTCAGTACAATTATTGTAACTATATAAGGAAGCATATCTAAAAAGTATTTTGATACAAATCCATCCTGTATTCTAAAGCCAATTATATCTAATCCGCCGAAAAGGTATGCTCCAAGAAGGGCCTTGTATGGATTCCAGGCTGCAAATATTACAAGGGCAACTGCTATCCATCCCCTTCCTGCTGTTATATTGTTTTGCCATGCAGGAACATATACAAGGGACAAATACCCTCCAGAAAGGCCACAAAGAGCTCCTCCTGCAATAATATTTATATATTTATATAAAGCAACGTTTATACTAGCAGCGTCTGCAGCATAAGGGTTATCCCCAACCGCCTTAAGGTTTAATCCTGCCCTTGTTTTATAAAAATACACTGCTATTACAAAAACCAAAATATAAGAAATATACACTAGAATATCCTGGTTAAAAAATATATTGCCTAAAAATGGGATTTTGCCTAATAGAGGAAGTCTTATAGGGGTTAAAAAATATTTAACCCTATCTGGTACAACTTGCCCTGACAGGTTTTGCCCTACAAAGCTTGATACTCCGCTTCCAAATATAGTTAATGTCAGTCCTGTTACCGTTTGGTTTGTTCTCAAAGTTACAGTTAAAAAAGCATATATAAATGCACCAATACACCCAAAGAGCAATCCACAAAGCACAGCTAAAAATGCATTATTTGTACCTTTTGCTGCTAAAAATCCTGCAACAGCCCCCATTAACATCATTCCCTCAACTCCAAGGTTTAAGTTCCCCGCCTTTTCATTTAATATCTCCCCAAGAGTTGATAAAAGAAGTGGAGTACCTGCTATAACTGTAGCATGTAAAAAACTTGTCATATTATAACCTCCATTTCACATCATAAAAAACAGAACAAATAATATTAAATAAGCCTAAATTACTATCATCTTTTAATCTTCAACCTGTAGCTTGTAAATATTTCCGATGCAAGAATACAAAACAATATAAGTGATTGAAGGATAAGAGCTGCAGAATTTGGTATTTTAAGGGATGTTTCAATATATGAACTTCCCTGTAAAAGTGCTGCAAATAGTATCGAAACTATAAGTATAAATGGCTCCTTTAAACTAGAAAGATACGCGATTATTATTGATGTAAATCCAACTCCTCCTGATATTTCAACTGATAATGTTCCGTTTACACCACTTGACTGAATAAACCCCGTAAGGCCACAAAGTGCCCCGCTTAAAAAAACACAAAGGAGTGTTACTGCTTTTATATTTATCCCTGCATACCTTGCTGTATTTATACTTTCTCCTATTATTGAAATTTCATATCCCTTTTTTGTATGGTTCATAAATATATAAACTAAAATTAAACATATAACTGCTATAACCCAGCCAATGTTTACACCAAAGAAACTTGGAAGCAGTGCATTATCTGGAAAGTTTGCTATTTTAGGAAAGCCAAGAGCTTTTTTATCCTTCCAGGGGCCATACTGAAGATATGTTATAAATTTTAGTGCAATATAATTGAGCATAAGGGTTACTATAGTCTCATTAGTTCTAAAATACAGTTTTAAAAATGCAGCAATAAGTGCATAAAGCCCTCCAAATACAAGGGAGGATAATGCCATTAAAGCTAGAAGAACAGGTCTATTAAAATTATTATAAAAAAGTGCAAATATAGAAGCTCCAAAGGCACCTATAAGTATCTGTCCTTCTCCACCAATATTCCAAAACTTCATTTTAAAGGCAATAAGAATCCCAAGGGATGTTATTATAAGAGGCACTGTTTTTATTGTAGTCTGCCTTATCCTAAGGGGAGATCCAAAAGCCCCCTTTACCATCCCAAAGAATGCATCTAAAGGATTTATATTAAGAGCAAAAAGGAAAATACTCATAATTAAAAATGCTAAAACTATAGATATTATTTTTACTTTAATTCTAAAAAAATTATCTACATTATCCCTTTTAACAAATCTCACTATCTTCACCTTCCTTTATGCCAAGCATCATAAGCCCAAGCTTTTCTTTAGTTGCATCCTTTGAATTTATAATTCCAACAATCTCCCCGCGGTTTATTACCATTATCCTATCGCAAAGCTCAATTAAAATATCAAGATCCTCACCTACAAATATTACAGAATTTCCCTTTAATCTTTCCTCACACATTATGTTATACACAGTATAGCATGTGTTTATATCAAGACCTCTTACAGGATAAACAAGAATCAAAAGTTTGGGTTTTATATATATCTCACGCCCTAAAAGTATCTTTTGAATATTACCTCCTGAAAGATATTTAATCGGATAGTTTACATTAGGAGTTTTTATATTTAATTTCTTAACAAGATCTAAAGCCTTTTCTTTAAATGGTTTTCTATTTAAGAAAGGTGATTTTTGCAGCTGATAGGATTTTAGCATCAAATTATCAACCATATCCATAGAGGCAACAAGGCCCATTCCAAGCCTATCTTCAG